>NZ_VZOW01000004.1 GCF_008801835.1 Cupriavidus pauculus
CGGGCACGGCCGTACCCACCGCGCCGCGCGCGCTGATCGGCCCGGGCACCGGGCTGGGCGTCTCGGGCCTGGTGCCGGCGCCCGGCGGCGGCGCGGTGGCGCTGGCGGGCGAGGGCGGCCATATCGAGATCATGCCGGCCACCGACGACGAATGGATCGCCTGGCGCGCCGCGCATGCAGAGCTTGGACGCGTGTCCGCGGAGCGCCTGCTGTCGGGCGCGGGGCTGTCGCACATCCATGCTGCGCTGTCCGCAGAAATGGGTACGCCCCTGGCCGTACCGCTCGCGCCGGCGCAGGTGACCGAAGGCGCGGTGAAGCACGGCGATGCGCTGTGCCGCCGCGCGTTCGACGTGTTCTGCGGCCTGCTGGGATCGGTCGCCGCGGATGTCGCACTGGTGCTGGGCGCGCGCGGCGGCGTGTATATCGGCGGCGGCATCGTGCCGCGCTTCGTCGATGCATTCCGCGCGTCGCCGTTTTCCCGGCGCTTTGCCGACAAGGGCCGCATGGGCGCGTATCTGGCCGATATTCCCGTCCACGTGATCACGGCCGAATTTCCCGCGCTGCCGGGCCTGGCGCGCGCGCTGGCCGACCGGCTCGAAGGCGACATGCGCCACGTCCATCCCTGAACGACGACATCATGCGTGTATTGCTGGTCGAAGACGACGCCATGATTGGCGAAAGCGTGAAGCTGGCGCTGCGCCAGGAAGGCTTTACCGTGGACTGGGTGACTGATGGCGACGCAGGGCTCGAAGCCGCGTCCGATCAGCACGGTCCGCGCGCCGACGGCGGCTATGACCTGGTGCTGTTGGATCTGGGTTTGCCGCGTCGCTCCGGGCTCGACGTCCTCAAGACGCTGCGTGCGCGCAACGTGCGCACGCCGGTGCTGATCGTCACCGCGCGCGACGCCGTGTCGGACCGCGTGGCCGGCCTTAACGCCGGCGCGGACGACTACGTGATCAAGCCGTTCGATCTGCAGGAACTGGTGGCGCGCATGCATGCGATGGTCCGCCGCGCCGAGGGCCGCGCGGAGCCCGTGCTGCGCTACGGCGATATCGTGCTCAACCCGGCCACGCGCGAGGCCACGCAGGGCGGCGCGCCGGTACGGCTGTCGGCGCGCGAATACGCGCTGCTGTCGGCGCTGATGGCCCGTCCCGGCAAGGTGTGGTCGGTGGCGCAGTTGCAGGAGCGGCTCTATGGCTGGGACGACGAGGTGGGCAGCAACACGGTGGAGGTCTATATCCACGCGCTGCGCCGCAAGTTCGGCGCGGCGCTGATCCGTAACATCCGCGGCGTCGGCTATCTGATTCCGCAGCGCGACGCCGCCGCCGAGGGCACGCAAGGGGCCGCCGACTGATGCGATCGATCCAACGTACGTTGCTCTGGTGGCTGGCGGCGGGCCTGGCGGCCGGCATCGCGGTGGCCACCGCGCTGATCTATGGCCAGGCGCGACAGGAAGCCAACGCGCTGTTCGACTACCAGATGAAGCAGGTGGCCGCCGCGCTGCCCAGCCAGTTTTCCGCGCCCGTGGCGCCGCAGTTCGACGCCGGCAGCGGCGCCGGTGCGGATCTGCTGCATGCCGATGAAGACGTGGTGATCCATATCTGGGATGGCTCGGGGCGCAGCCTATACCTGTCGCACTCGCATCCGGTGTTGCCGCCGCGCGCGGAGCTGGGCTTTTCCGATGCGCGCACTGAATCGGGCGAATGGCGCATCTACAGCGTGCAGCTGGGGCCGGCCGTCGTGCAGATCGCCCAGCCGATGAGCGCGCGCCGCACGCTGGCCGCGCACATGGCGCTGCGCACCGTGGCGCCGCTGCTGCTGTTGCTGCCGCTGCTGGGCTGGCTGGTGTGGCTGGCGGTGGGTCGCGGCTTGCGGCCATTGCGCGAGATCGCCACCGAAGTGCGGCTGCGCGACGCCAACACGCTGGCGCCGCTGGCCGTGCGCGACATGCCCGACGAGATCGCGCCGCTGTCCGATGCGCTCAATCAATTGCTGGCGCGACTGTCGCACGCCATCGACACGCAACGCGCTTTCGTGGCCGACGCCGCACACGCGTTGCGCACGCCGTTGACGGCGCTGCAACTGCAGGCCCAACTGGTGGAACGCGCGGATAGCGCAGCGACGCGCCAGCAGGCCGTGGCGCAATTGCGGCAGGGACTCGAGCGCATTACGCATCTGGTGGCGCAGTTGCTGACGCTGGCGCGCCAGGAGCCCGGCGCCGCGCCGCCGCCGCACGAACCGGTGGACCTGCGCGCGCTGGCGGGCGATGTGGTGGCCCAGATGTCGCAGGCGGCGCTCGATCGCGACATCGACCTGGGACTGGAGGACACCGGCCCGGAACCCGTCACGGTGCGTGGTGACGCCGATGCGCTGCGCATCCTGCTGACAAATCTGATCGACAACGCGCTGGCCTATATTCCGCGCGGCGGCCGGATCGACGTGCAAGTAGCGCACACCGCTGACGGCGTGGAACTGGTGGTGGCCGACAACGGCCCGGGCATCCCGGCCGCCGAGCGTGCGCGCGTGTTCGACCGGTTTTATCGCGCGCCCGATGCGCCCACCGGCGGCAGCGGACTCGGGCTGGCCATCGTCGCCGAAGTGGCGCAGTCCCACGGCGCGCGCGTGGCGCTGGAAGACGCGGCGCCCGGGCTGCGCGTGCGGGTGGTCTTTCCGGCCGTGGCCCAGGCGGATGCCTAGGCGCGGATTCGGGCGGATTCCCGCGGCGCTTTAGCGATCATTAGTCGATCCCCAGCGAACAGCCTGGCGGGACAGCCGGACATGCCTAGAGCACCGGCGCCACCAGTGGGGCGCCGGTAAAGTGCCGGCGCGCGTTCTCGATGAACTGGTTCACCGACGCCAGCACTGCCTCCGGCGACCAGCCGGCCACATGCGGCGTGAGCACGACGTTAGGACAATCGAACAGTTCGACGGGTGGCGCCGGTTCGCTTTCGTAGACATCGAGGCCCGCGCCGCCCAACGCGCCCGCGCGCAGCGCATCGGCCAGCGCGGCCGTGTTGACCACGCTGCCGCGCGCGATATTCACCAGATAGCCGTGCGGCCCCAGCGCGCGCAGCACGGCGGTATCGACCATATGGCGCGTCTGCGCGCCGCCCGGCGTGGCCACGACGAGGTAGTCGGCCCATTCGGCCAGCGCCATCAAATCGGGGAAGTAGCGAAACTGCACGTCCGCGCGCGGCTTGCGGTTGTGATAGCCGATCTCCAGATCGAAGCCTTGCCCGCGCTGCGCGATGCGCCGACCAATCGTGCCCAGCCCGACGATGCCCAGGCGTTTGCCGGACACGTTGGGCGGCAGCGGGATCGTATTGCGCCAGACGCCGTCGCGCGTGGCGCGATCGAGCGTCGGCACGCGGCGTACCGTCGCCAGCAACAGCGCCATGGCGTGGTCCGCCACACAGCTGTCATTGGTGCCGGCGCCATTGCCCACGGCGATGCCGCGCGCCTTGCAGGCGGCGATGTCGATGTTCTCGTAGCCCGCGCCCAGCGCGCACACCAGCTCCAGCTGCGGCATCGCATCGATTTCCGCGGCGGTGATGCCGGTGGTGCCGTTGGTCAGCACGGCGCGGAATTTCTTGCCATTCACGGCGATCTCGATGGCGCGGCCTTCGGGTCCGGGCGCATAGAAGACGTCGAAGTGGTGGGAGATAAGGACGATGTGATCCGGTTCGAGCTGAACCATGACGAGCAAGGCGGGCTTCATGATGTGACAGTACTGAGGCGAGGCAGGTTGGGAGGGTTTGCCGGCGGGCCGACGCCACATTCTATGCCCGCCGCGCCATGCGCCGGGCAACGGCGTTGCATGTTCCGGGCGATTATCAAAGCCGGCGTCAGGGGCGTGACGCGCCGTCCCGGGCTGAATCGACAGCGCGTGCGGCGCACGCAGAAACGGGTACGCTCGATGACGCTCTGCGATTGCGGCGTGCTTCGTCGAGCGGACCGCGCGCGGAGTGCCGACGACCGGATCGCGGCCGGTCGCGCCCAGCTGCCGGCGCGTGAGGCAAGGCGCCGCGCGGGATAGCCGGCTTTATTCCCAAACGGATGCGCCACCGCCGCGCAATCGGCACCCATTTGGAACGGCGGTGCGATGGCGCGCAATTTGGGATGGGTGAATGACGCAGAAATGGGTACGCTTGCAGCGTTGCGGCATGTCGTCGGCCGCAGAATTCGCGGCTTCCATGTTCGATCCCCTCAGGCCCATTTCATGCCGACTCTGATCCGTCAATCGCCCCGCTGGCTGCCCGCGCCCGATACATGGCAGTACCACTTGCTGCTTGGCGCGGCGGGCATGCTGGTGCTCGGTCCGCTCGGTTGCGTGGCGGCCGCGTACATGAATTTCTCGCTCGGGTTCTTTGTCGGCGGGCAAGTTCTGGCCGGCATTCTTGGCTCGGCGGTCACCGCGGGCTACGGCGCGGCGGGTCGACACGGCGCCAACTACATCCAGACCGCCGCCGCGTCGGTGGCCGGCATGGGCGGCATGGTGGTGGTGATCCAGGCGATGGGTTGGATGGGCATGCCGGAGCCGCCGGTCTGGCAACTGGTCGGCTACATGCTCTGCATCGGCATGTACGGGGTTGGCGTGGGCATGCTGTACACGCCGCTGCTGGTCGATCGCATGCAGCTGACGTTTCCGTCCGGGCTGGCGGTGGCCAATATCCTGCGCGCGCTGACCGATCCGGTGCTGCTGCGCCGGGCGATTGCGCGGCTGGCTGGCGGTGTCGGACTGGGTGTACTGGCCGGCGTGGGCGCGACGCGCGTGGCCTGGCTGGGCGCCATCGACTTGTCGGCGTCGACGTTCGGCGCGGGCATGATCGTCGGCGCGCGCATCAGTATCGCGGCGCTGGTTGGCGGTTTGGTGGGCTGGGCGCTGACGCCGTGGTTTGTCTCGATTGGCTGGCTGTCGCCCGGCGATCCGTATCGCAAGATCACCTTCCTGTTTGCGCTCGGCATGATCATGGGGGCGGCCGCCATCGACGTGTCGCTACTACTGGCGCGCGCCTGGCGAGCGCGGCTGAGCACGGCCGCGCGCCCGGCTGGGATGCCGCAGCGCTGGATCGTCGCGTGGGTGGTGGTGTGGGGCGTCGCGGTGGTGGCGGCCGGCGTGGCATGGTTCGGCCAACCGGTCGGCTACCAGTCGATGGCCGTGGCGCTGGTGCTGATCTTCGCGCTGGTCAACGGCATCTCGGTCGGCATGGTCGACCAGAATCCGATTTCCTCCGCGTTTGTGCTGAGCGTGATCCTGATGGCCGCCGCGGGACTGCGCGCGCCGCAGATCGGATTGATCGCTGCGACGGTGCTGCTGGTGTCCACTGCCCAGGCCTGCGACATGCAGCAGGATCGCTCGACGGGCTGGCGTCTGGGCACGGACCGGATGGTGCAGTTCGGCTATCAGGCGATGGGCATCGTGGCCGGCGCGGTGCTGGCCGTGGCGCTCGCACGGCTGTTCATGGACGCCTATCCGGTGTTGCGACTGGACCAGACCGTGCTGCCCGCCGACCAGCAACCGGCGCGCTGGACATCCGCGATGACGTACAAGATCGTCGGCGCATTGCGCAGCATGACCGAGGATCGCCCGCACCAGCGGCTGGCCGTGTGGATCGGGCTGGCCATCGGACTGGTGACCGAAATCCTGCGCAAGGCGATCCGCGCATCGGCGCGTTATCGACGGTTTGCCGCGCAGGGCCGCGTCGGCAAGACGTGCGATTTCCTGCTCGATGCGGTACTGCTGCCGTCGCCATACGCGTCGTCGTTTGGCGGCTTCGTCAATCTGGCGGCGTCGGGGTGGATGGCGGCGGGCGGCGTGGTGGCCGGCGTGGTCGAGTGGCGGTCCCGGGCGCTGGCCGATGGGCGCGATCGCGGCGCTGACATGCGCGCTGACCAGCACGCGCTGCCCGACGACATGAGCACGACGTCGCTGGTGGGCGGCGGACTGATTGCCGGCGACGCGCTGGCGGCGCTGGGTTTTGGCATCGCGGGGCTGCTGGCGGTTGTGCGCTAGACCCGCGCGCGTTTCGCCCCGCCGCGGCGCACTCAAATCACGGGCATCGACGCGCTTGGCGGCTTGCGGGCCAGCAGCGCGGACAGCTTCTTCAGTGCCATCGACAACTGCGCGCGGTCGGCCGCGCCGCCCAGCGAAATGCGGATCGCGTTGGGCGGCGCCGCGCCTTCGTAGAACACGTCCGATGCGGTGACGCGCAGCGATTCGTCGCGCGCCGCGCGGCCGAATCCCGCCGACGACCAATAGCTCGGCAGCGCATGCCATACGTGAATGCCGGAGGGCGCCAGCGTACCCGCGCCGCTCAGCCATTGCCGCGCGATCTGCTGCCGTGCGGCCGCCTCGGCGCGTATGCCAGCCAGCAGCCCTGCCGCCGATCCATCGCGAATCCATTGCGTGGCCAGCGCCGTCGCCACCGGCGCGGCCATCAGCGTAATCGCGCGCAGCGCGCCCAGCATCGACGCCTGCATCTCGGCGTCCGGCGCCACCACATAGGCGGTGCGCAGCCCCGGACTCAGGCATTTGGACAATGTGGCGATGTAGAACGTCTGCGCCGGGGCGAGCGCGGCCAGCGGTGGCGGCGCGTCAGGGGTCAGCAGCCAGTACGGATCGTCCTCGACAATCGGCACGCCGTGGCGCGCGGCGACGTGCGCGATATCGCGCCGACGCGCTTCGGGCATGGTGTGCGTGGTTGGATTCTGCAGCGTGGGATTCAGGTAAATCATCTGCACGCCGCGCTCGCTGCATGCCGCGTCGAGCGCGTCGGGACGCATGCCGTCGCCGTCGACTTCGACAGTCACCACATGACGTCCCAGCTCTGCGGCGGCGGCGCGCACGCCGGGATAGATCAGCGGTTCTGCGGCGATGGAAGCGCCGGGCGCGGTGCGGCACAGCATCAGCGCCGCCAGTGCCGACTGCGCGCCGGGACTGGCCACCACGCGGTCGTGCGCCACATCGCCCAGCATCGGCGCCAGCCAGCTTGCGCCAGCCGCCCGGTCTGCCTGGGTGCCGCCGCCGAGCTGATAGGTCATCAGCAGGCTGGCGTCGGCGCGCAGCGTCACCTGCGTCAGGCCGCGACGCAGCATGTCGCCGAAATCGATGCCGTCCGGCGGAGGCGGCACGTTCATGCTCAGGTCCACCGCCGGGGCCAGGTCGAACGACGGCGCGGCGATGAACGTGCCGAGCGATCCGCGCGGCTCCACCAGCCCGCGCCGCCGCGCCTCGGCCAGCGCGCGCGTGACGGTGGTCAGGTCGACGCCGAGCAGCGCCGCCAGTTCGCGCTGCGGCGGCAGCCGATCGCCTGGCGCCAGCCCGCCATCGGCCATCGCACGTTCCAGAAAGTCGGCGATCTGCATGTAGCGCGGCCCGCCCGCCTTGGCGAATTCGCCGATCCAGACGGGTCTCAAGCCGCCTGCGAGACTGCTTGTACGCACGGTTCCACTCATGTTGTATGGATGTTGTCTTACCTTAGCATGCCGCGCAAACCAGGCAAATCCATACAAACACCGGTGCCTGCCGGTAGATGCCTGGGTCCTCAGACAAGGTGTTCGATATGCGTGAGCAACCTGCCGGCCAAAGACGTGCGCGCCGGCGATTTCCCCTCTCCCTGCGGTCCGCGCGCGCGTGGCTGTACGCCGCCGCGCCGCTGATCCTGACTGGCTGCTCGTGGGATCTGCTGAACCCCAGCGGATCGATCGGCGTGCAGACGCGCAACCTGATCGTGCTGGCCACCGCGCTGATGCTGCTGGTGGTGATCCCGGTGATCATCCTGACGCTGGTGTTTGCGTGGCGCTATCGCGAGACCAACACGCGTGCCGAATACGCGCCGCGCTGGTCGCATTCCACGCGCATCGAAGTGGTGGTGTGGGGCATCGCGTGCGTGATCGTGGCGCTGCTCGGCATCATCATCTGGGACACCACGCACAAGCTCGATCCGTTCCGGCCAATCGAATCGACGGTGGCGCCGCTGGAAGTCGATGTAGTGGCGCTGGACTGGAAGTGGCTGTTTATCTATCCGCAATACGGCGTGGCGTCGCTGAACGAATTGCCGATTCCGGTGGGTACGCCGATCAACTTCCGCATTACCGCCGAATCGACCATGAACGCGATGTTCATCCCGCGGCTGGGCAGCATGGTCTACGCAATGAGCGGCATGCAGACGCGGCTGCATCTGATTGCCGACCAGCCGGGCGTGTTCGACGGCCGCTCCGCCGCGTACAGCGGGGCCGGCTTTTCCGACATGCATTTCCGGACCATTGCCACCTCGCGCGCGGAATTCGATGCGTGGATCGCGCGCGCCCGCGCATCGGGCAACACGCTCGACGACGCGGCATACCGCCGCCTGGAACAGCCCAGCAGCAAGGACCCCGTCACGCTCTACGGCAAGGTGTCGCCACGGCTGTTCCAGGGCGTGGTCGATCAATACATGGCCAGCAACGGCGAGATCTGCCGTGCCGACAGCCCCGTGACCCTCGGCGCCATCGCGGGCGCCAACATACCGCCGCTGCCGGCATCGCAGCCACTGGAACGCTAATCATCATGTTCGGAAGACTTTCACTCGACGCCATCCCGCTGCACGAGCCCATCATCATGGGCACGCTGGCGATGGTGATGCTGGGCGGCGCCGCGCTGCTCGGCGCGATCACGTACTACGGCAAGTGGACCTATCTCTGGAAAGAGTGGATTTGCTCGGTCGACCACAAGCGCGTAGGCGTGATGTATATCGTCATGGCGCTGATCATGCTGCTGCGCGGTTTTGCCGACGCGATCATGATGCGCGCGCAGCAGGCCATCGCCGTGGGCGACGCAGCCGGCTATCTGCCTCCGCATCACTACGATCAGATCTTCACCGCGCATGGCGTGATCATGATCTTCTTCGTCGCCACGCCGTTCATCCTGGGTTTGATGAACGTGATCGTGCCGCTGCAGATCGGTGCGCGCGACGTGGCGTTCCCGTTCGTCAACTCGCTCAGTTTCTGGATGTCGGCAATGGGCGCGGTGCTGGTCATGCTGTCGATGTTTGTCGGCGACTTCGCCGCCACGGGCTGGGTCGCCTATCCGCCGCTGAGCGGCCTGGGATACAGCCCCACCGTGGGCGTCGACTACTACATCTGGGCGCTGCAGATATCGGGGCTGGGCACCACGCTGACCGGCATCAACTTCATCGTCACGATCCTGCGCATGCGCGCGCCGGGGCTGAATCTGATGAAGATGCCGGTGTTCACGTGGACGGCGCTGATCACCAATATCCTGATCGTGGCGATCTTTCCGGTGCTGACCGCCACGCTGGCGCTGCTGACCGCGGATCGCTATCTGGACATGCATTTCTTCACCAGCGAACTTGGCGGCAACGCCATGATGTACGTGAACCTGATCTGGATCTGGGGCCATCCGGAGGTCTACGTGCTGATCCTGCCGTGCTTCGGCGCGTTCTCGGAGATCATCGCCACGTTCTCGCGCAAGCCACTGTTCGGCTACACGTCGATGGTGTACGCGACGTCGTCGATCGGCGTGCTGTCGTTCTTCGTGTGGCTGCACCACTTTTTCACGATGGGGTCCGGCGCCAGCGTCAATGCGTTCTTCGGCATCATGACGTCGATTATCTCGATCCCCACCGGCGTGAAGTTGTTCAACTGGCTGTTCACGATGTATCGCGGACGCATCCGCTTTCATTCGTCCACGCTGTGGACCATCGGCTTCATGGTCACCTTTGCCGTGGGCGGCATGACCGGCGTGCTGTTGGCAGTGCCCGGAGCCGATTTCGTGCTGCACAACAGCCTGTTCCTGATCGCCCACTTCCACAACGTGATCATCGGCGGTGTGGTGTTCGGTTGCCTGGCGGCGATGACGTTCTGGTTCCCGAAGGTGTTCGGTTTTACGCTGAACGAGTTCTGGGGAAAGGTAGCGTTCTGGTGCTGGCTGATCGGCTTCTATCTCGCCTTTATGCCGCTGTATGCGCTGGGCCTGCAGGGCATGACGCGCCGCATGAACCATTACAACAATCCGGAATGGCAGCCATACCTGATCGTGGCGCTGGTCGGCGCGGTGATCATCGGCTTTGGCATCCTGGCCATTCTCTGGCAGTTGTTTGTCAGCGTGCGCGACCGCAACCAGCATCGCGACCTGACTGGCGATCCGTGGGACGGCCGCAGTCTCGAATGGTCCACGGCATCGCCGGCGCCGTTCTACAACTTCGCGCAGGTGCCGCATATCACGTCGCTCGAACAGCATTGGGACGACAAGCAGTCGGGCCGCGCCTACGCGGTGCCCGCCCGCTACGAGGACATCCATATGCCGCGCAATACCTCGGCGGGTTTCCTGGTGTCCGTGTTCGGCCTGGCGTTCTGCTTCGGATTCGTCTGGCACATCTGGTGGCTGGCGGGCCTGGGGCTTGCCGCGATGATCATCACGTTCATCGCGCGCAGCTATGACCGCGACGTGGATTACTACGTGCCCGCCGCCGTCGTGGAGCGCATGGAGCATGCGCGCATGCAGCAACTGAAGAGCGCCCACTGATCATGACGACGACTTTGAAACTGCGGACGGAACCGTCCACCGCGCCGCGGCACGACGACCACGGCGCGCACGGCGCGCATCCCGCCGATCACACCCATCACGCCGATCATGCGCACGTCGCTGCCAGCCAGACCACGCTGGGCTTCTGGCTGTATCTGATGAGCGATTGCCTGATCTTCGCGGTGCTGTTCGCCACCTTTGGCGTGCTGGTGCAGAACACGGCGGCCGGCCCCGGTGGCGCGGAGCTGTTCGACCTGCGCTTCGTGCTTGGCGAAACCATGCTGCTGCTGACCAGCAGCCTCACGTTCGGCGTGGCGATGCTCAAGCTGCAGGCGGGCAAGGACAATCGCTACGAAGTGATTCGCTGGATCGTGCTGACCTTCGCGCTGGGCGCGGCCTTTGTCGGCATGGAGATCTACGAATTCCGCGCGCTGCTCCATGAAGGCGCCGGGCCTAACCGCAGCGCGTATCTGTCGGCGTTCTTCATGCTGGTGGGCACGCACGGGCTGCATGTGAGCGCCGGATTGCTGTGGATCGTCGTGATGGTCAACCAGATCCAGGTGTTCGGGCTGGACGCCATCGTGCGCCGCCGCCTCGCGTGCCTGAGCCTGTTCTGGCATTTCCTCGATCTGGTCTGGATCTGCGTCTTTACGATCGTCTATCTGAGGGAGTTCCTGTGAGCACCACCCACCATACTTCCCATGACCATGCGCACGGCACGCTGCGCAGCCATCTGGTTGGCTATGCGCTGTCGCTGCTGCTGACCTTTGTCTCGTTCGGCGCCGTGATGGGCAAGGTACTTCCCGCGCGTGCGGGCCTGGCGCTGATCGTCGCGCTGTGCATCGCGCAATTGCTGGTGCAGCTGGTGTTCTTTCTGCACCTCGGCCCGCGCAAGGGCCAGCGCGGCAACACCGGGATCTTTCTGTGCACGGTGTTCCTGATCGCCATCGTCGTGGCGGGATCGCTCTGGGTCATGCACAACGCCAACCTGAACATGATGCCGATGCAGTCGGCGCCGGCTGGGGCGGGCGCCCGGCCCTGACAAGGGGCCGGAGCACGACGGCAGGCATCTGTATCCGGCCCTGGCTGGGACCCGGATTTGTCGGCAGGCCGCGCACCCCCGCGCGGGCCTGCTTTTTTTTGCGCGCCGCGGATTCAGGCCGGCGGCGTGCCTTCCTTGAAACATGCCTTGAGTTGGGCGCGCAGCTCCGGCGTGTCCTGATGGGCATGCACCTGAACCGCGTGCTGCACGGCCGCTTCGAGCAGCTCTTTTTCGCTATCGGCGCTCAGCGCCACCGTGCAATGTGTATCGCTCGGAAATTCGCGGCAATCGATATATTGGCGTGCCATGGCTGTCTCCCGGCGCGAGCGGATTGTCGCGCCCAAACCAGTATAGGGCGGCGTCTGCGGCTGCCGTAGCCGAGGCGTGGCGCGTACCACATGCGAATTCCGCTTGCGTGGGATGCGCGCGGGCTCTGCAAGCATCGATATTTCCGGCTACCCTGTCGCGTCTGCCTACGAACCCGGCACAACAGGAAAAAGTCATGCCCCAGTCACTCAAGATCGATTTCGTTTCGGATATCGCCTGCCCATGGTGCGCCATCGGTTTGTCGTCGCTGATGCAGGCGCTGGAGCGCACGCGCGACGTGGTGGAGGCCGAAGTGGTGATGCATCCGTTCGAGCTCAATCCGCAGATGGGCCCCGAGGGCGAGGCCATCGTCGATTACCTGGGCAAGAAGTATGGCCGCACGCCTGCGCAGATTGCAGAGACGCAGGCCATGATCCGCGAGCGTGGCGCCAGCGTGGGATTCACCTTCGGTCCGCGCGACTTTGTCTACCACACGTTCGACGCGCATCGCCTGTTGCAGTGGGCCGGCACGCAGGGCCGGCAGCTGCCGTTGAAGCAGGCGCTGCTGACGGCCTATCACGGCCAGGGCAAGGACCCGAGCAATCACGATGTGCTGCTGGAAGCCGCGCAATCGGTGGGACTCGATGTGGCCGAAGCGCGCAACGTGCTGGACAGCGACGCCTTTGCCGACGAAGTGCGCGACGAAGAGCGCGAGTACCAGAGCATGGGGATCCAGTCGGTGCCGTCGGTGATTTTCAACAACCGCTACCTGGTAACCGGCGGCCAGCCGGTCGAGGCGTTCGAGCAGGCGATCCGCGATATCGCGAAGGAAGCGCAGGGCGCCTGAGCGGCGCGCGCTGGCGCGTCAGAAGTGATGGCGCATGCCGACCATCACGCCAACGCGCGTGCTGCGGCTGACGTCTGTCACCGGCGCGCCCGCCCAGTATTCGGTTTCGCGTCCGACCGTGCCGCCTCGCGCATGCACCACGTCCGCTTCCAGATACAGGCTGGTGCGCTTTGAAAACGCGTAGTCGGCCACGAATGCGACGCTGTCGGCGTTGCCGCCGCCCAGGTGCACGGGCGTGTCCTGGAACTGCGTGGTCACGTCGCCCGACTGCCGATACCGGTAGTACGCGCCGGACAGATGCAGCGCCGGCGTGAGCGGATAGCCGAGACCCACGAACGAGATGTTGTAGCGCGCGTCGCCAGCGGATTCGCGCCGGCCCATGTGGCCCAGGTAAGCGGTTGCCTTGCCGATCACGTACGAGCCGCCCACCGAATAGTTGCGCACCGTGCTGGCGCCGTCGTCGCTGCGGCGCTGGTCGTACGCCACGCCCAGCGCCAGCGCGCCCTGCTGATACTTCACGCCGCCGCCCAGCGTGGTGCCGTGACTCATGTTGCCGCGCTGTTCGCCGGCGCCGTAGTCGAGCTGTACGGAAAACGGCCCCACCGTACGTTGATAGACCACGCTGTTGTCGATGCGGTAGTCCTGGAAAAAGATGTCGCCGCCGATATAGAGCGGATCGGACCAGAAGTTGCCCCAGCCCTGATCGAGCGGATCGAACGCCCAGCCGATATTGTTCAGCGCGTTGTACTGGCGGCCGAAGGTCAGGCTGCCCCAGTTGCCGGACAGGCCCACCCACGCCTGACGGCCGAACAACGCGTTGTACGACGTGCGGCCGTCGTCGCTGCCGAAGCCGTTTTCAAGCTGGAAGATGGCGTGGTTGCCGCCGCCCAGATCTTCGTCGCCTTTCAGGCCGAAGCGGCTGCCCACCATGCCGCCGGGCACCAGCGCAAGCTGGTCGTGATGGCGCGCATCGATGTTCGACGTATAGCGCACCGCCGTGCTGACGATGCCATACAGGGTCACGCCGGCGTCGGCGTGGGCGGCGCACGGCAATAGCGCGGCCGCAATCAGCCAAAGGCTGGCTGGTTTCTTCACAAATTGTCCTCCGGAATACGGATCCGCCCGACGCGCGACGGCGCCGGGAAGGGTCGGTTCAGGCTGCAAGTACCTGAGGGGTTCCAGTCCTGCGCGGAAGTTCTCGGGGCGAGACACGCAGGGCGTTATCCGGGATGCGCGCGGCAAGCGGCGCAGCGCCTGGATCGAGGGTCGAAGCTGGGCGGCGAATGCTGCCACACGGGCAGGCAAGCCAAAGGTGGGCGCAAGGCCCGGGTGCGTATCCGCCGGCGCCCACTTCGACAGTGGCGATGACCTAAGTGCCTGAGAAGGCAACTTTGCGGCCGTACCCGGCGCGGCGGAACGACGCAGTTTACCGCATTCGCCGTCGGGCCCTCAAAAAGTGGATCAAACGGCGCAAATGAGCGATCAAGGGCTCGGCTGCCGTGTTCGACGTGCCGATCCGCACCGTCGAGACCTAGCCCGACGCGTTGCTTGCGCGATGGCCAACGACACCGCCGTGGTCGTACTCTACGGCCGCGCGGCGCGCTACGCGGATATTCGATGGCGACGCGGCCCGCGCGCGCACCAAGGAAGACCCGCGCCGCGCGTTTCGCGATGACTGGGCATACCACCTATAATTCGCGCCGAGGACGACCTCGCCCACGTTGGGTTTTTTTCATGTCCGGGACGGCCCGGCTCTTGTTAAAGGGAGAGCCGTCATGGCTTGGATATTCCTGGTGGTTGCAGGTCTGCTCGAAATCGTATGGGCGTATGCGATGAAGCTGTCGGATGGCTTCACGAAATGGCAGTACAGCGCGGTCACGCTGGTGGCGATGATCGCCAGCTTCGCGCTGTTGTCGCTGTCGATGAAGACGCTGCCGCTTGGCACCGCTTATACGATCTGGACCGGCATCGGCGCGGTCGGCGCGTTTCTCGTCGGCCTGTTCATCCTGGGCGAGCCCGCCAGCCTGATGCGTATCGCTGCGGCCGTGCTGATCGTCAGCGGCCTGGTGATGATGAAGCTCTCGTCATAGCGCGCCGCTGGTCACTTCCCCTGCGGCGACGGCTCGGCGCAGCGCCCGCGTGATCCTGCGCGCGGGCGCCCGCCGTCAGCGGCCCGTCAGATTTCCTTCGTCAGCGCCTTGAAGTCGATCCACTGGTCGAACTGTTCGTTGGTGAGGTGGCCCGAGTCGATCGCGGCCTCGCGCAGCGACAGGTTTTTCTTCACGGCGAGCTTGGCGATCTCGGCGGCCTTGTCGTAGCCGATATGCGGGTTGAGCGCGGTCACCGACATCAGCGAACGTTCCAGCAGTTCCTGAATGCGCGCGCGATCGGGTTCCACGCCTTCCACCATGTGTTCGGCAAAACTCGAAGCGGCGTCGGCCAGCAGCGTCACCGACTGCAGCACGCTATAGATGATCACCGGCTTGTAGGCGTTCAGTTCCAACGTGCCAAGACTGTTGGCCAGCGTCACCGTGGTGTGGTTGCCGATCACGCGGCAGCAGACCATCGCCAGCGCTTCGGCCTGGGTTGGATTGACCTTGCCGGGCATGATCGACGAACCGGGCTCGTTGGCGGGCAATTGCAGTTCGGCAAAACCAGCGCGCGGGCCGGAGCCCAGCAGCATGAAATCGCGGGCGATCTTCAGGAACGACGACGCGGTGGTGTTCAATGCGCCGGACAGGTCCGCCAGCGCGTCGTGCGCCGCCTGTAGCGCATAGCGGTTGGGTGCAGGTTCGAACGGCAGCCCGGTGTAGGCGGCCAGCGCGCGGGCAAAGGCTGCGGCGAATCCGGGCGGCGCGTTCAGGCCGGTGCCCACCGCCGTGCCGCCCTGGGGCACCGCCATGGCGCGCAGCATCGCCTGCTGCAGACGCGACTGCGCGTCCGCCACCTGCGTCATGTAGCCGGAAAATTCCTGGCCCAGCGTCAGCGGCACGGCGTCCTGCAAATGGGTGCGCCCAACCTTGACGATATCCGCGAAGGCGTCGACCTTCCTGGCAAACGTCTGCTGCAGCTTTTCCAGCGATGGCAACAGCGTCTGCTGGATTGCGCGCGTGGCCGCGATGTGCATCGCCGTGGGGAAGCTGTCGTTGGACGACTGGCTGGCGTTGACGTGATCGTTGGGGTGCACGGGCTTTTTGCTACCCACCTCGCCGCCCAGCATCTGGATAGCGCGGTTCGAGATCACCTCGTTGAGATTCATGTTGGTCTGCGTGCCCGATCCGGTTTGCCAGACCGACAACGGAAACTCGCCCGGCCATTTACCCGCGATAACTTCTTCCGCGGCCTTTTCGATGGCATCGGCCACATCGGGCTTGAGCACGCCGAGTTCGCGGTTGGCGCGCGCCGCGCACAGCTTGAGCACCGCGAACGCTTCGATCAGCGACGGCGGCATTTTCTCGCTGCCGATACGAAAATTCTGACGCGACCTTTCGGTCTGTGCCCCCCAGAGATGCTCGGCCGGGACGGCAACGTCTCCCAGGCTGTCTTTCTCGATGCGGGTGGCGGACGACTTCTCGGACATGGACGGACTCCTTCGACAAAGGGATCACTGCGGAATCACTGCGAAATCAGGGCAGACCCTAAGCATAGCCGTCCGGTGCCATAGGCGTCGCATGCGGGGCAATGTCCCTGCCGCCGACATGTGCATGTGCACGGCCGGCGGCGGTTGCCCGGTTCAGCCGCGCTCCGGCGGCGCCGGGCGCGTGGGGAAGGCCGGAGTGCCCGGCCCGTTGCGATCAGGCAGTCATTTTCAGGCACATTTCCATGCAGGCCGCGCAGGCCTTTGCGCATTCCTGGCAGTGCCAGTGATCGTAGCGCTCGCATTCTTCCTTGCACCATTTGCACACTTCGGCGCAGTCCTCGCAAACCAGCGGCGCGAATTCGCTATTGCGCAGCATGTACGACGCGGCAAGATTGGCGATGCCTGCGCAATCCATGTCCAGCGCGATGCAGCGCGCCATCTTCTTTGTGTCAGGTTCTTCCAGGCACGCGGCAGCGCACTTCAGGCAGGCCGCCGCCGCAGCGTTGCAGGCGGCGATGCAGTCGGCGTATCGGGAGAAGTTTTCCTGCACGTTGGGTCGAATCATCGGTGTCCTCCTTTGGGGGTGGGCGGGTCCGATCCCGTGGGACAAGACCCAAGGCAACCGTTATCCACAATAGCAGGCACATGGCGAACATGCCGGGCAACGGCGCGGCGCGGTCATGACGAGCGCGGCGGTCAGACTGTTCTACAATGGCCGCCTCTGCCTGGCGCGCGTTGGACCCCAGAGCGGCTGCACAGGCAGCAAAATGGCCGGATCCACGCAGTACCGCGCAAAACGCAGCAAGTTGGCCGAATCAAGCGGCACGAAAGGACAGAATCATGGGTGAGGCAAAACGACGGGGCACGCCGGAAGAGCGTGCGCAACAGGCGCAGGCACGGGTCGACGCGCTGCGTCCGGCACAACTGGTCTGCGGATCGTGCAAGACGGCTTTCACCAATTTCGATGCGATTCCAGCGCCGGGCCTGCGCGGCATCGATGCCGTGTTTGGCGGCCAGTGCCCCAACTGTGGCAATGACGTTGTGGTGTTCAAGGGCGAATCGAAGGCCGTCGCGGAAGCGATGCTGGCCTACGAGAGGATGATGGGCGAGAACGCGAAGCTCGGCTATCAATCGGCCGACGGCAGGCATGTGCCGTTCGACGAGGCGGCCCCGCAGGCGTCGGACGCGTCCGACCAGTCCACGCGTCACTGACCGCTCGCATCGCCACGCGGCGCGGCACGTTCGCGTAAGTGAACGCGGTCGCGCGCGTGATTTCGGCCCCGCTTTCAGCGCCGAAAGTCCTCCCACGGCCTATTCGATGGTCCGCACCTCGGTCACGCGTCGACGTGCGCCAGCTCGGCCGGGCCCATCTCGTAACGACCGCGCCCGAGCGCCTTGGCGCGATACAGCAGCGTATCGGCCATCCGCATCAGCGCCTCCTCGGTCATCGGTGCGCCGCGATACAGCGCCACGCCGATACTGACGTTGACATCGGCCAGCACGCCATCGAAATAGAAACGCCGGCTGACCGATTCCAGAATGGCTTCCGCAACGCGCTGCGCGGTGGCGGGCGAGCCGATATCAGCCAGGATCACCGCGAATTCGTCGCCGCCCAGGCGTGCCACATGGTCCGCCTCCCGCACGCAGCGGCGTAGCCGCAATGCAAACGCCTGTAGCAGCAAGTCGCCGGTGGCGTGGCCGTGACTATCGTTGACGGCTTTGAAGCGATCCATGTCCAGAAACAGCAGCGCCATCAGATGATTCTGATTGCGGCTGTCGGCCATCGCGCCTTGCAGATGCGCTTCGAAGGCGCTGCGGTTTTCCAGCTGCGTGAGGTGATCGGTGCGCGACATGCGTGACAGCCGCAACGTCTCCAGCTTGCGCTGGGTGATGTCCTGCACGTGGATGTGCACGCCCACGACCTGTTTGCCGTCCTCGCTCCATTCGGGTCGATAGCTGGTTTCCATCCAGTGATGATGCGGAAATAGGAATTCGCCTTCGAAGGTGACCACACTGCCCGCCAACGCCTGCTGCAGATGCGGCCGCGCACGCTGGTATCGCTCCTCGCCCAGCAGTTCGCGCATCGACATGCCGCGGATCTGCTCGAGCGGCAGCCCGAATGCGCGCTCGTAGGCGACGTTGTTGAAGACGTAGCGCTCGTCGTTGTCGACAAAGGCCAGCAGCGACGGCAGCGTATCGGTCACCGCGCGCAGACGGCGCTCGCTGCGGGCCAGTTGCTGGCCGCGCTGGCGCACGTCGCGCATCAGGCGGATGAAGGCGCGCGTGACGTCGCCGATTTCGTCGCGCTGCGGCCGTTTCGGCAGGTTCTCGAACGCGTCCTCGTCGCTGGCGCTGGCGCGCACCACCTGATGCAATCGCGACAGCGGCCACAGCAGACGGCGCACCGCCAGCCAGATCAGCAGCGCCACTACGGCCAGCGCGATGCCGGACATCATCACGAAACGCTGCTGCATCTGCCGCAGCGGCGCGTAGGCTTCGCGCGCGGGCAACACCGCCACCAGTTCCCAGCCGGTAGTGGCCATCAGGCGGCGGGCGATCACGGGCCGTTTGGGCGTGAGAAATTCCAGCGTTGCCGCGCTGTCGTCCACGCCGCAGGTGTCGCCCGTGGCGCGCGCGGGCTGGTGAGCCTGTGCGGGATCGGGATGCTGCACGTACACGGGCGTGGCGCCGGCCGAAACCAGGCAGTAGAAGCCCGTGATACCGAGCCGGCTGCGGCTCATTTCCACCAGGAAGTTGGAATTGGCCAGGTTCAGCCAGCCGCCTACCAGCCCGATGAATTCGCCCGACGCGGACATCACGGGCACCGCCACCACGGCGCCCATCGAGCCGTCGATGCGCGCGCGGATCGGTGCGGCCACCACCACGTTGCCCGTGCGGGCCACTTCGCGGAAATAGGTGCGGTCGCCCACGTCCACCGGCGTGCCGCCCATCGTCAGAACCGTGCCGTGGCGGTCAGTGACCATCACGGCGTCGAACGCGGCCGGCACCGGCACCGCGCGTCTCACGGTTTCGAGCAGGCGCGGGCGCAGTGCCTCGCGTTGGGCTTCGTCGCGCGTGGCGGCCGGCGACGCCAGCAGCTCGCGCAATTGCGGCGCCAGATGCTGCAGCATCACGATGCGGTCTTCCATGGCCGTGTCGAGTTGATCGGCCGACAGCTTCACGATGGAATCCTGCTGGTTCTGCAGCGCGTCCTGCAGGTCGTTGTGGGCGTAATAGAGCGACCCGATGACGATGCCGCCGCCGAGTACGGCGGCAAGCACCGTGGTGATCAGCGCAATGCGCGCCTTGAGCGATGGCAGTAACCGGGACATGAAAGCGAGGCGGATAGGGCGGGCGCAAGCGCACGTCGTATCGGTCGGCACTCCCGCGCAGCATGGCTACGCTATCACGGGTCGCGCGTTTGACACATCCCGGACAACACCGATGCGACGACAAAATCCGTGTCGAAGCAGCGGTGGCGCAACGCTGCCGTCGGCGTCGCCGTCATGTGTGCGTGCCGGCACTGTCGGGCTGTAAAACGACGGGTTATAGTGCGCCCGTCACATGCGTCCCACGGCGAGGTCTCCGTCATCGGGGCGCGCTCATCCAGCCCTCGTTCATGAAATTGCCTTCGTTGTCCCCCGCCTTGCTGTCGCTGCTGGTTGCCGTGGGCGGCGCGTTGCTGACAGCGGGCGCGTGGCGTCAGGCGGACCGGCTGGAGCGCCAGGTGGCCGAAAAGAGCGTTGCGGCGCTGCTGGACCGCACCACCGACGCGCTGGCCGACCGGCTCAAGGAAAACGCGCGGCTGCTGCGCGGCGTGGCGGCGCTGATGGCCGCCAACCCCGGCACCACGCGCGCGCAATGGCGCAACTATCTCTATTCCGCCCAGCTTGACGACCTGCCCGCGGGCACGCAGTCGATCGGTTACGCGCCGCTCGTGCCGGCGCCGCGTCTGGCGGCGGTGACGGCGGCGGCGCACGCGGACGGCGTGGCCGATTACGAGGTCTATCCGCCCGGCGCGCGTCCGGTCTATGCGCCGATCCTCTATGTCGAACCATCGAGCGGACGCAACACGCGCGCCGAAGGATTCGATCTGCTCAGCGATCCGGAGCGCCGCGCGGCGCTGGAATCGGCGCGCGACAGCGGCCTGCCGGTGCTGACGCACGGCCTGGCGCTGGTGCGCGAGGCGGAAGCCCAGACACACCAGCGCGGCGCGCTGCTTTACGTGCCGGTATTCCCGGCCGACGCACCGGTGGCAACAATCGACGAGCGCCGCCGCGTGCTGGCTGGTGTGGTCTACGTGTCGCTGCGGCTGGGCGACCTGATGCGCGCGGTGTCGGGCGACACGGCGGCGCAACTGGTGCTGACGCTCTACGACGGCGCGCAGGCCTCTGACGGCGCATTGCTGTCGGGCGAGAGCACCGAGGCGGAACGGCGCGCCGACGGGCACAAGCCGATCATCGAAGCGCAGCGCCGTATCGATTTTGGCGGCCAGACGTGGACGCTGCACGCGGCTACGCGGCCCGCGTTCGAAACCGCGCATGCCGGCCGCTATGGCATGCGGGCGCTGGTGCTGGGCGGGCTGGCGACGTTGCTGATGGCATGGCTGGCATACCGGCTTGCGTGTGGCCGGCGCGATGCGCGGCGACAGGCCGGGCTGGCCCGCGATGCGGGCGGCGCACAGGCGGCGGGCTTGCGCGCCAGCCTGGAACGCGCCGAACAATCCGCGGCCGCCGCCAGCATGCGCTACGCGCGCCTGCTCGATCAGGCGCCGTTCTGCGTGATCACCTTCGACGCCGCCGGCATGATCACCGGTATCAATCGCGCTGGCCAGCGCATGCTGTGGTACGCCGAGGCCGAGTTGGTCGGCCGCATGCCGTATCCAAACCTGCACGACGAGGACGAGGTGGCCGCCCACGCGCGCGAGCTGTCGTACGAACTCGGCGATACCGTGGCCGCCGGCTTGCCCGCGCTGACCGCCAAACCGAAGCTCGGCGTGCCCGAGGATCGCGAGTGGACCTATCTGCGGCGCGGCGGATCGCGCCTGCCGGTGCATCTGACCCTGACCGCAATGACCGACGGCGGCGCGGAAAACGGCTTCCTGGCCATCGCGCACGACCTGACCGAGCGCCGGCGCGTCGACGAATACATCCGCCATCTTGCGCAGCACGACGCCCTGACCGGCCTGCCGAACCGCACGGAGCTGCACGCGCGCACCGGCGCGGTGCTGGCCGAGGCGCGTCGCCAGGGCGCGCGCGCGGCGCTGCTGCTGCTCGACCTCGATCACTTCAAGCACATCAATGAATCGCTTGGGCACCCGGTAGGTGACGACGTGCTGCGCACGATCGCCGACCGGATCCGCGGCGCGGTACGACCGCGCGACGTGGTGGCCCGCATGGGCGGCGACGAGTTCGCGGTGGTGCTGGGCGGCCTGCGGCACGATAGCGAAGCCGAACTGGCGGCCGCCAAGATCCTCGCGCGCGTATCGGAGGATCTGCAAGTAGCGGGGCAGTCGCTGCGCGTGACGCCGTCGCTGGGCATGGCGATCTTTCCAGATGACGGCGATACGTTGACCGATCTGATGAAATCGGCCGATTCGGCGATGTATGCGGCCAAGCAGGGCGGGCGCGCGCAACTGCGCCGCTTTGCCAGCGAAATGGCCGAGGCGTCGCTGGCGCGCTTCACGATCGAGTCGCTGCTGCGCCGCGCGCTGGCCGAACAGGAATTCCGGCTGCGCTACCAGCCCATCGTCGATGTGGCCACGCTGCAAGTGATCGGCGTGGAGGCGCTGATCGCGTGGGAGACGCCCGAGCGCGGCCCGATGCAGCCGTCGGAATTCATTCCGATTGCCGAGCAGTCGGGGCTGATCGGCGCGCTGGGTGCGTGGACGCTGGCGCGCGCGTGCAGCGACATCCAGGCGCTGCGCCGCGAGCTTGGCCGCGATATCGACGTGGCGGTCAATATTTCTCCGTTGCAGCTGCGCGATGCCAGTTTCCCGGAGACCGTGGCGCGTTGCCTGAAGGCGGCGGAACTGCCCGCTTCAAGCCTGACCATCGAAGTCACGGAGGGCATCCTCGTCGATGGCGGCGAACAGACCGTGGAAACGTTCCGGCGCGTGCGCCAGCTAGGCGTGGGCGTGTCCATCGACGACTTCGGCACCGGCTATTCGGGACTGGGCTATCTCACGCGCCTGCCGATCAGCAAGCTCAAGATCGACAAATCGTTTGTCGACGATCTGGCCGTGCCGGGGCACGACCGCGCGGTGGCCGCCGCCATCATCGCGCTCGGTCATCAACTGCACCTGCAGGTCGTTGCCGAAGGCGTGGAGTCGAAGGCGCAGTTCGATTTCCTGCGTGGCGAGGGGTGCGATGCGGTGCAGGGCTATTTGTTCTGTCAGCCGGTCGGCCTTGATGCGTTGCGGCGGATCCTGATCGGCGGCAAGGGGTTTGCCGATGCGGCTTGATGGCTCTCTTAGCCGCACGCAGAAACGGGTACGCCACGCCTGACGGGACTGGCCGGCCACAAAAAGAAAACCCGGCTGACGCACACGCGTGCAGCCGGGTTCCCGCGAGCGGGGGCGCTCAAA
The DNA here is from genome assembly GCF_008801835.1 of Cupriavidus pauculus. Lineage (GTDB taxonomy): Bacteria > Pseudomonadota > Gammaproteobacteria > Burkholderiales > Burkholderiaceae > Cupriavidus > Cupriavidus pauculus. The sequence continues at coordinate 22,887 of NZ_VZOW01000004.1, forward strand.
TATTTGTCAGCTGTTATGGATGGCGGTGTGTGGCGCGGCGCTGGACGCTGTCGCGCCGGAATGGTGGAGGCGGCGATAAAGTTCATCGATGCGCGAGCGGCTGGTCGCCAGTTCCTCGCGGCCCTGTTCGGTCAACTGGTACACCCGTCCGATGCCATCGCGCAGCACGCTTTCCAGATAGCCCTCCATCTGCAAGGCGCGCAGCAGCGGCCGCACGGTGCCGATGTCCACCTGGAATCCGTATTCGATGAGCATTTCTGCAAGCATGGCCACGGTGGCGGGCACCTCCATGGCGAATTGCATCACGTAGACGCGGGCTAGCAAGCCGAGGAACTGTCGTTTCATGAGGCTGGGAACGCAATACCGGGGCGGAAGGTTGACGCGGGAATGCAACGTGCGCGAAACGCCTCACCCCACAGCGCCGCACAATCGCTACGATACGTGTTTTTCCGACGATAGAAAAAAAGAAGCCGCCAGGGTTGCCTGGCGGCTTGTCGGGAATGCGTCGGAGGGGTCAATTAACTCTGGCGCAGACCAGATTTTAATAGAACTGAATACGGGATGTCACGCCCTGTGGTAAAGCCCCCTCCATCAGTAGGGTGCGGGTGAAAGCGAGTCGAAAGCGATCTTGCCGCGCCCGTGCAATTGACATGGCTTTTGCGCCATTTTGGGGCAAATATTCGTTGTTTTCGCGTCATATCGGATAGATCGTGCTGCGCCTAGGCATGTGTCCGAATCCAGCCAGCCATGCGCCGCTTTTAGCGCTGTAATGACGCAAGGCTCATGTGTTTGCCCCGCACGATTTGCTCGAAATGTGGCGCTTTTGTCGCCTCTGGGCAACGGTTCTACGCACTCTGCCGTCATCGCTAACTTCCCACCCCCATGAGACCTGCCGACCTGCTTCGCCTGCTGTCGCTTTCCGCCATCTGGGGCGCCAGCTTCCTGTTTATCCGGATTGCTGCGCCCGTGCTGGGGCCGTTGCCCACAGCCTTCTTCCGTGTGCTGATTGGCGCGCTGACGCTGGCCGCGTGCCTGCCGATGATGGGGCTGAAGTGGAACATGCAAGGCAAATGGCGCCCGGTCATTGTGCTGGGCATCATCAATTCCGGCATTCCCTTTGTGATGTACTCGGTGGCGGCGCTGTGGCTGCCCGCCGGATATTCCGCCATCTTCAACGCCATGACGCCGTTGATGGGCGTGGTCATCGGATCGCTGTTCTTTGCAGAGAAACTCACGCGGGCCAAGGCTGCGGGCGTGCTGATAGGCCTCGCCGGCGTTTTCGTGCTGACACGCACGGGCCCGGTGGTGTTTTCGCACGAGGTGATGCTTGGCGCGCTGGCCTGCCTGGTCGCCACCTCGTGTTACGGGCTGGCCGGATTTTTGACGCGACGCTGGATCACGGCGCGCGGCGGACTGGACAATCGCCTCGTGGCGGGCGGCAGCCTGGTGGGTGCCACGCTGTTCCTGCTGCCGTTCAGCGTCGCGGCGCTGCTGCGTGACAACACGCTGCCTGCAGCCGACTTCGGCGTATGGGGCGCGATGGTCGGCGTCGGCATGTTCTGTACCGCTATCGCCTATGTGCTGTATTTCCGTCTGATCGCGGATCTGGGGCCGGTCAAGTCGCTGACGGTCACCTTTCTGATTCCGCCGTTCGGCATCGTGTGGGGATGGATGTTCCTGGGAGAAACGCTGTCGTGGGCGCACGCCGCAGGGATGCTGCTGATCGGCGTGGCGGTCTGGCTGGTGCTGCGTCCCGCCGCCCCGGCCGCGGCGGCGGCAGTGGCCCGGTCATGACGCCGGGCGGGCAGCGGGATCGGTAGGTCCAAGCTGGGGCGACATCAGCGGCGATAGTAGTCGTCATGGTGATGCCACGCATGATATTCGCGGCGGTCGTACCAGCGGCGGCCGTCCCAGTAACGATCGCCGTGCCAGCCGACGATTACGGCGGGCGGCGCCACATATACCGGCGACGCGGCGCGGTACACCACGGGCGGCGGGGGCGGCGGCGCAACATAGACGGGGCGGGGCGCCACGTAGACCGGCGCTGGGGCCACCACTACCGGCGCGACAGGCACGCCGAGATTCACATCGACATCGACGCGCGCCATGGCTGCGGTGGAAGCCGCCAGCGTGGCGACGCCGGCAAGAAACAGGGAAAGACGGAGTGGGCGCTTGGTCATGGTAGTCACCGTGGGCGAGATGCGATGACTTCACTCTACCCAAACGGCGTATTACCGATTTCGCGCCTTTGTAACGCGGACACGCGTTTATGTAAGAAACGTGCGCGTTAGTCGTGAACCACGCCGGCTGCGGTCTCGGCATCGGCCTGCTGGCAGGCGCGGCAGAGCCCGTACAGCACCAGCATGTGCTCGCGCAGTTCGAAATCGTTCTGCGCCGCCACCTGCCGCTGGCGTTGCTCGATGCTTTCGTCGCGGAATTCCTCGACCACGCCGCAGCCAACGCAGATCAGATGGTCATGGTGGCCGCCCTCGTTCAGTTCGAAAACCGCGTGGTCCGACTCGAAGCTGTGGCGCAACAGGATGTTGGCCTGCACCAGCTGATTCAGCACGCGATACACCGTCGACAGGCCTGCCTCGACATCGAGATCGAGCAGCACGCGATACACGTCTTCCGCGCTCAGGTGGCGGCGATGGCTGCTGCGGAACACTTCCAGCACGTGCATGCGCGGGGAGGTGGCCTTCAGGCCCGCGCGCTTCAGTGGGACGGCTTTGGAATTCACGGTGGAAGTAGTCATGCGCAAGCTCGCGTCCGCTACGGGCACGCGGTTAATACTCCAATCGGTGGATCCGGCGCGACGCGCGCGGTATCGGCGCTCTGGGCCGGATCGCGCGTCCGCCGGCACATGGCGGAATCAGGCGGAAGCGCCCGGACCGGTCGAACCGCGCCGGCCCGGGCGGCGCACTGTTCTTCACAGTGCGCGGAATAAAAAGGTGGCCTGGCTTGTCGCTGGATGACGCGATCGGGAAAACGGGGTCTGGATGTTTTCCCGATCTTCCTGCGACTGGCTACTACCAAACGCTCCGTGTCTCGGAGCGGTCCCCACAAAAGACGGTCTGCGATGATGTTGGTGAAGACTGACTTTCCATGCCAACAGCACCTGGTAATCGGTTCCTGTCCGGTTTCGGCGTTGCCGTGCGTCAGACAGTGAAGCCAGTGTAAATGGGAATTAATCTCATTTCAAGAGATTTTTTCAATGAGTCGATAGGAGCGGCTTTGAGTACGAGGACGAACACGAACACGAACCCCGTCGGGCCATCGGCACTGGTGCGGGACGACGTCGCCGCATGTGTCGATCGACTCGACTGGCCAGCGATCGAGGCAGAGCTCGATGCCTACGGCTGCGCTGCCCTCCCGGGCCTGGTTGATGCGGCGACCTGCGACGCGCTGATCGCGCTCTACGCGCAGGACCACCTGTTCCGCGCCCGCATCGACATGCACCGCCATGGCTTTGGTCGAGGCGAGTACAAGTATTTCGCCTACCCCTTGCCCGATGTGGTCGGCCAACTGCGCGACGCGCTATACCCGCATCTGGCGCCGGTCGCCAATCGCTGGCATGCCGCGATGGGGATCGAAAGCGATTATCCGCAGCGCCATGCGGATTACCTCGCGCGCTGCCATCGCGCCGGACAGCGTCGCCCGACGCCGCTGCTGCTGCGCTACGAGACCGGCGATTTCAACTGCCTGCATCAGGATCTGTACGGCGCGCATGTGTTTCCGTTGCAGGTGGCGGTCCTGTTATCCGATCCAGGCAAGGATTTCACTGGCGGGGAATTCGTGATGACCGAGCAGCGTCCGCGTATGCAGTCGCGGGCGGAAGTGGTGCCGCTGCGCAAAGGCGACGCGGTGGCGTTTGCGGTCAGCCAGCGGCCGGTGCAGGGCGGGCGGGGCGTGTATCGCGTCAACCTGCGGCACGGCGTGAGCCGCCTGCGCAGCGGCCAGCGCCACACGCTCGGCATCATCTTTCACGACGCCGCGTAGGGCGCCCGCCTAGGGTTCCGACAGCGCCGTCCCATAAGGCCGCCGATCCTCCGCGCGCACTCGCACGGTCGTCGGGCCTTCATGCATCTGCCCCACCACCGCGGCGTGCCCGAAGCCCTCGGCACGGAACACGCCCAGCACCGCGTCCACCGCATCGGGCGCGCAGGCCACCAGCAGCCCGCCGCTGGTTTGCGGATCGGTCAGCAGCGCCTGATGGACTGGCGTGACGCCGGCGTCGAGCGCGACGTCGTGCCCATAGGCGGCCCAGTTGCGCCGTGATGCGCCGGTGACCGCGCCGTTTTCCGCCAGCGCCGACACGCCTGGCAGCAGCGGCACGCGCGCAATATCGACCGTCGCGCCCAGCTCGCTGCCGCGGCACAGTTCCAGCAGATGCCCAAGCAGGCCGAAGCCGGTTACGTCGGTCATCGCGTGCACGCCATCCATCTCCGCGAAGCGCTTGCCTGGCGTGTTGAGTCGCGTGGTGCTGTCGATCATCTGCCGGTAGCCGTAGTCATCCAGCAGATCCTTCTTGATGGCCGACGAATAGACGCCTACGCCGAGCGGCTTGCCGAGGATCAGCACGTCCCCTGCTTGGGCGTTGCGATTGCGCTTGATGTGGTCTGGATGGACCAGCCCCATCACCACCAGGCCGTAGATGGGCTCGACCGAATCGATCGAATGACCGCCGGCCACGGGGATGCCGGCCTGCGCGCAAATCGATTCGCCGCCTTCGAGAATCCTGCCGATGGTGTGCGGCGACAGCATGTCTATCGGCATGCCGACCAGCGCCAGCGCCATGATCGGCGTGCCGCCCATGGCGTAGATATCCGAGATGGCGTTGGTGGCCGCGATACGGCCGAAATCGAAGGGATCGTCCACCACGGGCATGAAGAAATCCGTGGTGGCCACCAGCGCCTGCGTGTCGCTGAGCCGATAGACTGCGGCGTCGTCGCTGGTCTCGATGCCCACCAGCAATTCGGGCGGCGTGGGGAAATGGCGGGTGTTGCGCAGGATATCGCGCAGCACGTCGGGCGCGATCTTGCAGCCGCAGCCGCCGCCATGGGCCAGCGACGTCAGCCGCGCCTCGCCGCCGCGGCTTCCGGATTCGTGAGGGTCCAGCTGGGCGCCCCCAGCGCCGGACGCGCCGGTTCCGTCGGTATTCCAGTTGCCAGCCTGCACGATCAGTTCCCTCATCAAGCCACCCTGCGCGAAGTGATGCGATAGCCGAACGCCGCCGGATCCAGGCTGTCCAGCGTGCCGCCCGCCACCTTGCCGTTGGGATACATCAGGAACGGCAGGGGCGCCATGCCGCTGCCGGGCAGACGCACATCGTGCCCGTGGTTGTAGGCGACCCAGTTGCCTTCCCACGCGCCGAACAACATGGCGCGTGCGGCGCGCACCTTGGCGTCCGTCATGGGCAGCCCGCCTGGCGCTTCTTCCAGCGCCACCTTGCGCACGTCGGCGGGATCGGCCGGAATCCAGCCCAGGCCGGCCGCGTAGAACTCGGCGCGGCAGTGCTGCGCGCGCGAGATATCGCCCGATTTGCCCAGCGCGCGGAAGCCCAGCGAGGAATCGTCGACGCGCACGCCGTAGGCGTCGCGGGCCGGGATGCCGACCGCGCGCGTCAGCGCCACGAACAGCGCATTGATGTCGGCGCACTTGCCGTTCATGATGCCGCCGGTCTTCAGCATCGTCACCACGTCGCCGGTGCCGCAGCCGCGTACGCGGGCGTCGCGGCAAGTGTGATCGACCACCCATTGGTAGATGGCCTGCGCGCGCGTCATGTCGTCGGTCATGCCCGCAGTGATCGCCCGCGCGGTGTCGCGCACGATGCCGTCGGTGGGCATCCAGCGCGTCGGCTGCAGATAGCGGCGCAGCGCGGCGGCGTTTTCGCGCGGCGCACGGGCTGGCGTGGCTGCGCCGAGATCGACATCGCGGTCGCGCAGCGCCACCGTGCTGGTCAGCCGCGCGGTCAAAGGCGCGCCATAGGTGGGCGTGGGCCATTCGACCACCACCATGTTCACGTCGAAGGCGGACGCGCGCACGGCGCGGGCGTTTGCGCCCGGGGCCTGCCAGTCGGTGGAAAGCGTGCGCTGATAGTCGCCAAGATGAGGCGCCGTGAGTGGCAGCCAGACCGTGGCGGGCGCGGATGACGCCGGCAGCATCACCTCTGTGGTCAGCTCGTAGGTGCGCCAGCCGTCGGTCGCGGAAATGGCCTCAGCCGAGGGGGTTGTGGAAAATGCCGGGGCGATGCCGCCCGCGCCAATCGAAACCGGGACCGCGGCGCCGAGCCGCAGAAACGCGCGTCTGTCCATGAAAGATCCTTGGATGAGTAGTTCGAGACTCGAAACATGCCCAACCGCTGCTCATGCATGGTAGGTCACGTGGCGCGCAACAGGAAAGGCTCGTTTGGAGGGGTATTGGCGCAAATGCCGGCCAAAGAGATGGCGGAAAGCAGCAGGAGTCGAACCTACCAGGGAACGTCTGGCGCCCCCAACCGGGTTTGAAGCCCGGCCGCATCACCGGATACGGATGCCTTCCTTGGATGACGGCGCCCGGTCCGTCGCAACTGCGCGCTGTGCCGATCCCCGTGCGCCGCCGGCCGTGCCGGGCGCATTGGGAGCGTCGGGGCTTTCGCCCGTTTCGGCGCTGGCCGGCTTGGATGGTCCGGCGCCTGACGCGTGTGGCCGCCATTCGCTGTCCGGGCGCAGCATGCGAGCGTTGGCCACGCGGCGAGTGTATCCCGCGCGATCGAAGAATTCCAGAATCTGGATCGCGCGTTTGCGACCGAGGTCCACGGCATCGCGGAACACGGCCGCCTGCACATGGCGATGCATCGCCGCCAAATTGCCGAACCGCGTGGCCAGCGTCTCGATCGCATCGGCCGCATAGAACAGGTCGTGCACCACCTGATGCACCGCACCCTGCCGCGCCAGCTTTTGCAGCACGGCACGCACGTGCGCTTCCGGCGCGTTGAGCGCCACCGCGTGCTGGCGCACCCATGGCGGGTCGAAGCCGCCGGCGGCGACGCGCGGCAGCAGCGTGCCCGCAAGCGCGCGCTCGGCGTCGGTGAAGGCGATCTCGTGGCCGGGTAGGCGTAGCCAGCCGCCATGGCGTTCGATCGCGTGCTGCTGCAACAGCGTGTCGAGCAGCGCCGACCACAGCGCATCGGGAATCGGCGCACCAACAAAAGCCACGCGCCGCAGCGACCCGGCGCCGAGTCCCGGCTCGTCCGGCATGCGCGTATGAAACGCAGCCAGCGTGTCGATTGCCCTGGCGCGCAGCGCATCGAGATGGCGCGACAGGATCAGGCTGTCGCCGATGCGCAGCACATCGTCAGGCAACTGCCATTCGCCGGGCGTCAGGCCCGTAAGCTGCACCAGCCGCGTTTGCGTGATGCCATGCGGGGCGTGCGCCAGCAGCGGCGACAGGCCGTCGCCACCGATCATGCGCTGGATGCCGCGCAGCCACGCCAGCCGCTGCGGCGTGCGGCGGTGGCGCTCGGGCGCAACGTTGTCGAGCACCACGCCGCCGCCCACGGTTTGCGTGGCCTGCGCATTGCGCACGATGAAGCGGTCGCCGGCCAGCGCGACAACCGGCGCGGACAAGACCAGCTGCGCCAGCGCCGAACCGCCCGGCGCCAGCGATTCGGCGTCCAGCAGCACCACGTTGGCGGTGCGATGCGCCGCGCCGAGATGCACGTGCAGCGGCGTCCAATGGCCCACGCGGAACTCGCCCGGTGCCTGTGCATCGGCACGGTCCTTGTTCCGGCCGGCGTGGCTGCGCGCCGCGCCATCGGCATGCCAGCCCGGCGCCAGCGTCAGCTCGACGTCGAGCCGCGTGACCGGCGCCATCAGCGCGGCATCGACGATCCAGTCGCCGCGCCGCACGTCGTCCTTTTCGACGTTGGCGAGATTGAGCGCGCAGCGTTGCCCGGCAACGCCGATCGATGCGGGCCGTTGCTGGGCGTGAATGCTGCGCACGCGCACGGGCAGCCCGGCGGGCGCCACCCGCATCGAATCGCCCACGTTGACGCGGCCGTTGAAAACGGTGCCGGTGACCACCGTGCCGTGGCCGGCGAGCGTGAATACGCGATCGACCGCCAGCCGGAACAGGCCGCTGGCGCGATGGACCGGCAGGTCCTGGGCGGCGGCGTGCAGGAAGTCTCGCAGCTGCGTGATGCCCGGGTGCTGCGCATCGGTGGCATCGAGCGCGAACAATGGCGCGTCCGCATACGGGGTGGCCGCCAGCCACGCGGCAATTTCGCGGCGCACTGTGTCGCATCGCGCCGCGTCCACGCGATCTGTCTTGGTCAGCGCCACCACGGCGCGCGGCACGCCCAGCCGTTCGACGATGGCCAGATGCTCGCGCGTCTGCGGCATCACGCCATCGTCGGCGGCAATCACCAGCAATGCCAGGTCGATGCCGCTGGCACCGGCGGCCATGGTATGGATCAGCCGCTCGTGTCCGGGCACATCGATATAGCCGAGCACATCGCCATTGGGCAGCGGCGTATAGGCGTAACCGAGTTCGATCGAGATGCCGCGCGCTTTTTCTTCCTTGAGCCGATCGGTGTCGACGCCCGTGAGCGCGCGGACCAGCGTGGTCTTGCCGTGGTCGATATGCCCCGCGGTGCCGACGATCATGGACGCGCCGCCTCCGGCAGTTGCGGCCACTGCGCGACGAAATCCGCTTCGTCCGGTGCTTCCAGGCAGCGCAGGTCGAGCCACAACGCCTGCTCGTTGATCCGGCCGATCACGGGGCGCGGCAGCGCGCGCAACGCCGCTTCCAGCTGCTGCAGGCGGCGGCCGACGCCACGCTTGCCCGCGTTGCGCACACCGATCGCCAACCCGCAGCTTGGCAGTTGCCCGCCTGGCATGGCACCGCTGCCGATCTGGCTGACCATCGGCACCACCTGCACCTGCCAGGCATCCCCCAGCGCCGCGGCGATTGGCGGCAGCAGGCGCTGAGCCATGTCGGCGATCTCAGCGGCGGGGCGTGTCAGCAGCCGCAGTGTCGGCAGCGCCTGCGCCAGCGTGTCGGGGTCGCGATACAGCCGCAGCACGGGCTCCAGCGCGGCAAGGGTCAGCTTGCCCACGCGCAGCGCGCGCTTGAGGGGATTTTTCTTGATCTTCGCGATCAGATCCGCGCGCCCGACGATCAGCCCCGCCTGCGGGCCGCCGAGCAGCTTGTCGCCGCTGAAGGTCACCAGGTCGGCGCCGGCCTCGATGGTTTCGCGCACCGTGGTCTCGCGCGGCAGTCCCCAGCGCGTCATATCGCACAGCGTGCCGCTGCCCAGATCGACCACCACCGGAATGCCATGCGGGCGCGCAAGATGCACCACCTCCGCCACGTCGACGCTGCGCGTGAAGCCTGTGATCTCGTAGTTGCTGCAATGCACCTTCATCAGCAACGCGGTGCGCGCGCCGATGGCGTTGGCGTAGTCGTGTGGATGCGTGCGATTGGTGGTGCCGACTTCGACCAGCCTGACGCCTGCACGCTGCATGATGTCCGGGACGCGGAAGGCACCGCCGATCTCGACCAGTTCGCCGCGCGAAACGATGACCTCGCGTCGCGGCGCGAGCGTGTTCAGCATCAGCAGCACGGCCGCCGCGTTGTTGTTGACCACCGTGGCGGCTTCGGCACCCGTCAGCTCGCGCAGCAGATCGTCGATCAGATCGTCGCGGTCGCCGCGGCCACCGGAAGCGAGATCGAACTCGAGATTGGCCGGCGCGGTCATCGCGCGCATCACGGCCTGCACCGCGGCATCCGGCAGCAGCGCGCGGCCCAGATTGGTGTGCAGCACGGTGCCGGTCAGATTGAACACGGCGCGCAGGCGCGGCTGGTGCGCGCGGAGCAGTCGGGCGGCCAGCGCATCGCGCAGCGCGGCGTCGCCGAGCGCGTGGCGTGGCAGCGTTCCCGCGACAGCCTCGGCGCGCAGGGCCTCGAGCATCTGCCGCAGCGCGGCGGTGGTCGGCGCGCGGCCATAGCGATCGAGCAGCGGCTGCATCGTCGCATGGTTGAGCAGCCGATCGACGGAGGGAATGTCGGCCGGCCGCGCCGGCATTGACACGCTATCGTTCATCGCGCGCGGTCCCGCCATCGTCGCCGGCCCGGGAGTCTTCGCCATCGCCGTCGCCCTCATCGCTCTGGTCGCCCAGCCACAGCAGCGGATTGCCGTTGGCGCGCCCATAGCCCGCTTCACCCATCATCACGTCCAGCGCCAGCGTCGCCAGGTCGTCGGCCACGGGTTCGACCATCTGGTCCTTTTCCATATAGCCGATCTTGCGGTAGCGATGGCACTGGTCGCAGGTTTCGGCCTTCAGCGCGTCCCCGTGACCTTCCACGTTGTAGTAGCTGATGCCTTCGGTCGATTCGCAATGGCTGCATTTGACGCGCACCATGTGCCATTCGGTGGCGCAGAGGCCGCAATGCAGATAGCGCAGACCCTGATAGCGTCCGCCGATGCGCACGATGCTGGCCACTGGCGGCACGCCGCAGACCGGGCAGACGGTTGGCACATCGAGCACCGGGATATCGCGCTCGCGCAGCGCGCTGGCCAGCACGGTGCGGTCGACTTGCAGCGCTGCCATCAGCAGCGGCGCGACCGTGGCGTCGATCGGCGCGTCGCCAAAACCCAGCAGCGCCTGCAACTGGGCGATGCGGGCATCGGCGGACATCGCGTGCAGAGCGGCCAGCGGCGCGGCGAGTGCACCTGCCGTGACGGCCAGCCGCTCGAACAGGGGTCCGGCGGAGTACAGCGTGTCGGTGTGCTGGGCATTCACGAGTGGCATGCAGTGCTCGCCGGCGCGCGCGATGTCGTCGGCGGACGGCGCGGGCACCTCGATGCGCTGCGCAACCTCGTGCTGTGCGTCCGCCACTGCGGCCATCAACAGCAGGTAGGGTTCAATCGGATTCGATGGCGCAAGCTGGCGCAGGCGTTGCGCCCGCGCGCCAAAGACTTCGTTGCGATCCGGCAGACGCACGCGCGCAATTGCAACGTGGTCGATCGACTCGATTTCTGACGGCTCGAGAATGCGCTGCACCATCGTATCGTCCTCTGGCGAGCGCCGCTGTCAGCTTGCTCGCCTATTTGTCGCCTGGCCGAAAGGTTTCCCGGAACCACGCACGATGATGCTTCCACGCCCAGCCCGGTGTCACCGTGCCGCGCGTCATCGCCTGTACCGACCCCTTGACCCAGACCGCTGCATAGATGTGCACAATGATGCCGCAAATCAGCGCGAAGGCGCAAACCGCATGCACCACCGCGGCCAGGCGGATCGCCCAGATCGGGAACAACGCCGAGAAATACGCGCGCCACATCACGATGCCGCTCAACAGCAGCAGCACCAGGCAGAACACCATCACGAAGAACAGCAGCTTCTGTCCGGCGTTGTAGCGGCCCACATCGGGCAGGTTTTCCTCGTGGTTGGTCAGCACGTCCCTGCCGTGCCGCAGCCATTCGCGGTCGTTCCACGTGATCAGGTTGTGATGCCAGAATCGCAGCGCAAGAATCATGAACGCCACGAACATCACCACGCCGATGAACGGGTGCAGGATCCGCGTCCATGTACCGCCGCCCAGCAGGGCGCTCATCCAGTACATCGACGGATGAAACAGCGCGAGGCCCGACAGCGCCATCAGGACGAATGTCAGCGCGACGATCCAGTGGTTGGTCCGTTCGCCGGCGCTGTAGCGGCGGATGGTTGCCTCGCGGCGCTTATCGATTCTCATCGCGGACCTCCTCTGGCGGCACGATTTCATCGGGGGTGCCGCGCGGCCTGGGGTTGTCGCGGCCCCAGCGCACGATTTCGTCTTCCGCCGCGGCTTCGTCCTCGGGGCCGGTCTCGTTCGGTCCCACGCGGATGTAGTGGAAGAATCCGGCCAGCGCCGCCAGCGCCATGCCCGCCACTGCCAGCGGCTTGGAGATGCCCTTCCACAGGCTCACCAGCGGACTGATATGCGGATCGTTGGGCAGGTTGTGATAGAGGCTGGGCTGGTCGGCATGATGCAGCACGTACATCACGTGCGTGCCGCCGACGCCGGCCGGATCGTACAGACCGGCCTTGTCGAAGCCGCGCGTCTTCAGGTCCTCGATGCGTTCCTCCGCGTGCGCGATCATGTCGGTCTTGGTGCCGAACACGATCGCGCCGGTCGGGCACGTCTTCACGCAGGCGGGCTCCTGGCCCACGGCCACGCGATCCGAGCACAGCGTGCACTTGTAGGCCTTGTGGTCCTGTTTCGAAATGCGCGGGATATTGAACGGACAACCGGCAACGCAGTAGCCGCAGCCGATGCAGTTTTCCTCGTGGAAATCGACGATGCCGTTGGCGTATTGCACGATTGCGCCCGGCGCCGGACACGCCTTCAGGCAGCCCGGATCTTCGCAGTGCATGCAGCCGTCCTTGCGGATCAGCCATTCGAGATTGCCGTTCGGATTCTCGTACTCGGTGAAACGCATCAGCGTCCACGTGTGTTCGTCCAGATCGGCGGGATTGTCATAGACGCCGACATTGGTGCCCACCTCGCCGCGCAGGTCGTTCCATTCCATGCACGCGGCCTGGCATGCCTTGCAGCCGATGCACTTGGTGGTGTCGATCAGCTTGGCCACGCTGCCGGTAACCGGCGCGCGCACGCTGGGCGACGGCGTGGTGGTGGCCGAGCGGCGCACGATATCGAGAGACTGTAGTGCCATCGTGTGTCCCCTATGCCTTTTCGACCTTCACCATGAACGACTTGAATTCGGGCGTCTGCGTGTTGCCGTCGCCCACGAATGGCGTGAGCGTGTTGGCCAGGTAGCCCGGCTTGGTCAGCCCCGTAAAGCCCCAATGCAGCGGAATGCCAACCATGTGCACCACCTTGCCGTCGATGTGGAAGGGCTTGATCCGCTTGGTGACCAGCGCCACGGCCTTGATGTAGCCGCGCGTAGACGTCACCTTGACGCGGTCGCCGGCCGCCACGCCCACCTGCTTGGCCAGGTCCTCGCCAATTTCCACGAACTGTTCCGGCTGCAGGATCGCGTTGATGCGCGCGTGCTTGGTCCAGTAGTGGAAATGCTCGGTCAGCCGGTAGGTGGTGGCGATGACCGGATACGCATCGGGCTTGCCAAATTGCTCCCAGTCCGGCTTGAACACGCGCGCGGCCGGATTGCTGACCGCGTTGGGCGCCTTGTCGTTGAGAAGGTTGTAGCCGAGCGGATTCTCGAAGGGCTCGTAGTGCTCGGGGAACGGGCCTTCCACCAGGTTCTGGCGCGCAAAGAAGCGCGCCACGCCTTCAGGCTGCATGATGAACGGGCCCATGCCCCTGGCCGGATCCTCGTCGAGCTTGAAGTCGGGTGTGTCGAAGCCGGTCCAGCTCGATCCGTTCCAGCCGATCAACTTGCGGTTTGGATTGAACGGCTTGCCATTCACATCGCACGATGCGCGGTTGTACAGCACGCGCCGGTTTGCCGGCCACGCCCAGGCCCAGTTCAGGGTCTGGCCGATGTTGGTCGGGTCCGAGTTGTCGCGCTTGGCCATCTGGTTGCCGGCCTGCGTCCACGACCCGCAGTAAATCCAGCAACCGCTCATCGTGCTGCCGTCGGCCTGCAGTTCACCAAAGCTGTTCAACTGCTCGCCGGCCTTGCGCACGATCTTGGTGGGATCCTTCGGATCGGCAAGATCGGTCAGCGCGCGGCCGGACAATTCCTTGGCCAGCTCGTCGGGCGTGGGCGAGTGCGGCACCGCGTACGGCCACCACAGGTTGACGATGGGATCCGGGAATTTGCCGCCGTCCTTCTGGTACATCTCGCGGATCTTCAGGAACAGCGCGGACATGATCTCGATGTCCGAGCGCGCCTCGCCGGGCGGATCGGCGCCCTGCCAGTGCCACTGCAGCCAGCGCGAGGAATTCACCAGCGAGCCGTTTTCCTCGGCAAAACAGGTGGTGGGAAGACGGAACACCTCGGTCTTGATCGATTTCGGATCGACGTCGTGCGTTTCGCCCGCGTTGCGCCAGAACTCGGAAGTCTCGGTGGCCAGCGGGTCCATGATCACCAGGAACTTCAGGTTGGACAGCCCCTTCTGCAGCTTGGCCTTGTTGGGCGCTGCCGCCAGCGGGTTGAAGCCCTGCGCGATGTACCCGTTCATGCGGCCTTCGTTCATCAGCTGGAAGACCTGCAGCAGGTCGTACGGCTTGTCCAGCTTGGGCAGGTAATCGAACGCCCAGTTGTTTTCGGCAGTGGCCGCCGGACCCCACCATGCCTTCATCAGGCTGACGTGGAACTTCGGCACGTTTTGCCAGTAGCTCAGTTGGTTTGGCCGTAGCGGTTTGAAGGCGCGCGCCTCGATGTACTTGTTGTAGTCCTGCTCCGATTCGGCGGGCAGCGTCAGGTAGCCGGGCAGCAGGTTCGACATCAGGCCGATGTCGGTCAGCCCCTGGATGTTCGAATGCCCGCGCAGCGCGTTCATGCCGCCGCCCGCAATGCCGATATTGCCCAGCAGCAGTTGCACCATGGCGCCGGTGCGGATCATCTGCGAGCCAACCGAATGTTGCGTCCAGCCCAGCGCATACATGATCGTCATGGCGCGGTCGGGCGCGGCCGTGCTGCCGAGCATCTCGCACACCTTCAGGAATTTGTCCTTCGGCGTGCCGCACACGCGCTCCACCATTTCGGGCGTGTAGCGCGCGTAATGCGCCTTCATCAGATTGAACACGCAGCGCGGATGCGCGAGCGTCGGATCGGTCTTTACGTAGCCGTCGTCGCCGCGTTCGTAATCCCAGCTTTCCTTGGCGTAGCTGCGCTTTTCCGCGTCGTAGCCGGAAAACAGGCCGTTCGCGAACTGGAAATCCTCGCGCACGATAAACGTGAAGTCCGTGTAGTTCTTCACGTATTCATGCTGGATCCGGTCGTTTTCGAGCAGCCAGCGGATCACGCCGCCCAGGAACACGATGTCGGTCCCCGTGCGGATCTGCACGTAATAGTCGGCCACGGACGCCGAGCGCGTGAAGCGCGGGTCCACCACGATCAGCCGCGCCTTGTTGTGCGCCTTGGCTTCGGTTACCCATTTGAAGCCGCACGGGTGCGCTTCGGCGGCGTTGCCGCCCATGATCAGTATTACATCCGCGTTCTTGATGTCGACCCAATGGTTCGTCATCGCTCCACGGCCAAACGTCGGGGCAAGACCTGCCACCGTCGGGCCATGTCAGACACGCGCCTGATTATCGAACCCCAACATGCCAAGACTGCGGACAGTCTTGTGCGTGATGTAACCCACCTCGTTGCTGCTGGCAGAGGCCGCCAGCATGCCCGTGGTCAGCCAGCGGTTGACCGTCTGGCCCTGATCGTTCTTCTCGACGAAGTTGGCATCGCGGTCCTGCTTCATCAGCTTGGCGATGCGGTTGATCGCGTCGTCCCAGCTGATGCGCTGCCATTTGTCCGATCCGGGCGCGCGGTACTCGGGATATTGCAGACGGCTCGGGCTGTGGATGAAATCGATCAGCCCCGCGCCCTTGGGGCACAACGTGCCGCGATTGACCGGGTGATCGGGGTCGCCCTCGATATGGATGATGCTGGCCTTGGCGTTCTTTGCCTTGTCGCCCAGGCTGTACATCAGCAGGCCACATGCCACCGAACAGTAGGGGCAGGTATTGCGGGTCTCGGTGGTGCGCGCCAGCTTGTAGGCACGCACTTCCGCCAGCGCGGCGTCGGGCGCGAACCCGACCAGCGCAAGGCTTGAACCCGCCAGCGACGCTCCCGTGAACTTCAGGAACTGTCGGCGGTTCATCGTAACCATGGGGAAACCTCCTAGTACCGGGCCGCTGCCCGGTCATGGATTTATCTGCAAAGACAGAGAACAGTATAGGCAATAGTGGCGTTTTCGCTATGTGCGCCCGCCGCGCGGCGGGCGCCTGTCACCAGAGCCAGCGCAGGCCGAGGTTGCCGCCGAGATTGTTGCGGTGCACACCATCAAGATTGGTGGTGTAGGCCACGGTCAGGTACAGGCTGCTGCTGCGATCGAGCCGGGCTGCCACGCCAGCGCCGAACTGTGCGGCCGTGCTGGCCAGCGACGCATCCACGGCGTCGGTCGATGCGAAGACGATCTGGTCCGTGCCGCCGAAACTGCGCAGCAGGTTGGCGCGCAGCCACGGCATCCACGTCACGCCGTTGCGCTGGAATTGCCGTTCCGCCCGCACACCTACGCGCGCCAGCCAGCCGCTGGCGGTCTGGAAGCTGACCGGCGAGATGCCGTCGTCGATATCGTTCAGCGAGATGTGCTGCCAGATCAGTTGCGCCTGCGGCTCGATGGCGTAGCCGTTGCCGAGCCGGAGCGGCAGGCCGGCTTCGATCGACGTGGAGGCGGCGGTGCCATGCGTGCTTGAGCCCACGCCGCGCGCCGAGCGCGGGTTGGCGATCAACGTGCTGCCCTGCAGCACAGCGTCGGTGTACCAGCCGGTCGGGCCGACATGCGTCCAATAGCCACCCAGGCTGTATGCATCGACCGACAGCGTGCCGACGGTTGCCCCGCGGAAGCCCTGCGCGAAACCGTTGACGTCGCCCGATGCGCGCGCGAATCCCAGCATCAATCCGTAGTGATTGCGATGGCCGCTTGCCGTCGCGTCGGCATAGACGTCCTGCCCGATCTGCACGCCTGCCACGGTGCCGTCGAACGCTGCGTCGACACTGCCTTGTTGCCCCTGTTGCATCCGGCCGCCCCAGAGGCGCGCCCAACTGGCGGGCAAGCGCCCGCGTTCTTCGAGCAACGCCTGCTGGCCCTGGCGCTCATGGAAGGTGCCGATCTGGTCGAAGCCGATCTGCCGCACCACCGCCGGCGTGGCCGCGTACGGCGGCACCTCGGGGCGATAGAGCACCACCGGCCCGCCATCGGCCAGGTCCAGCGACGGCAGCGCCGGCGTGCCCGGCGCCGGCAATTCGGGCGTGCCGGGCGCCGCAGTTGGCGCGATTTCCGCGCCGGACGTAGGCACCAGCGACGATCGCAGATACCAACTGTTTTCCGACCCGGCAGAGGCGCCGCCATGGAACAGGTAGTAGATATAGGGGCCCGCGCTGATCGATCCGCCGCGCAATGCGAATGCAGTCGCGGTGGACGTGGTCCCGTTAGTGGCCAGCACCAGCGGGATGCCGTCCGCGGTGGTCAGCCCGCCCGCGCCACTCAGATTGACCAGCGAAATCAGGGTATTGCCGCCGATGGCGCCACCCGACACCACCAGGCGCGCCGCGGGCGCTCCATCGCTGCCGAGCACCGATTCCGTCTGCAGCACGCCGTTGGCGCCGGTGTAGTCCCCGACGATGGTCAACTGCCCGCCGCCGCTGCCGTCGCCCGGATGTAGCGTGCCCTGATTGGTCACGCTGCCGGTCAGCGTGCCGGTGCCGGCCAGCGTGGCGCCGGTGCGCACCTGCGCGGCGCCGCCGATCGCGCCGGCGAGGGTCAGAGTGCCACTCTGAATGTCGATCGTGTTGAACACGCCGCTGCCTGACCACGTCCACGCCGAACCCTGCATCTGCATCAGCGCAAAGCGGTTGAAGGCGTTGTCTGCGGTGCCGCTGCCTTGGAGCACCAGTTGCGTGGCGGCATTGCCGCCGCCGTCCGCCGCGCCGCGAATCGTCGAACCGGTCTGCAGGATCAGCGTGTTGGCGCCCGCGCCCATCGACACCGCGGTGCCGGCGTCGCTCTGCAGCAGCCCCGCGTTGATGACGGTGGTGGCGCCGTTGAGCGTGCGGATCGCTGCTGCTTGACGGCTCACGATCTGGCCGCCCGCCTGGTTTTCCACGGTCGCCGTGAAACTGCTGCCGGCCGTATTCGAGAACACCGCATCGGCGCCAGCCCCGCGCGTCTCGATGCTGCCGCTGTTGGTCATCCGGTCGCCGTTGCCCTGCAGATAGACGCCGAAACTCGATGTGCCGGTGGTCAGCAGGCTGCCCTGGTTGGTGGCCGTGCCGCTGCCGCCCAGGATCGACATCGCGCGTGCATTGCTGCCCGTGGTGCTGATCGATCCGCTATTGATCAGGCCGTTGCCGGTCTGTCCGGTGTTGGTCTGGCCCCATGCCGCGGTCATGCCGTAGGCGTTTGGACCGGCCGTGCGGATCACGCCCTGGTTGACCAGCGTGTTGTTGCTGCCGTTGGCGGCCATGGCGTCGTTGAACGCGCCCGTGGTGGCGATCACGCCCTGTGTCGCGTTGGTCAGCGTATTGCCGTTGCCGCGGCCCAGCAGCACGGCGCCGCGATTGCTACCGGAGGCCGCGCCGCCGCTCAGCGACAAACTGCCGCCGTTGCTGACGCTGCTGCCACTATCGACCCGCATCGCGACCGGATTGACAGCATTGACAAAACTGCCTGACGCACCGGGCGCGATATTGATCGACACATTGGTGGCACCCACATCGGCCCGTGCAGGCGCCGTGATGCTGCCCGTGCAATTGACTGACGTGCCAGAAGCCGGCGCGATGTTGTCGCATTCGGCCAGCGCCGCTGTCGGCATTGCCAGCAGCGTCATGGCAACGGCCATTGCGATCGGTCGGGCCTGCGGGGGCGCGCAGGCGCACGTCGATCTGGAATGCAAGGCGGGGGCACGCGTCGTCGGTCGCAAGCGTCGTCTCCGTGCTTTGCATGCCAACGAGCATAGTAAAAATTGCGCTGCTAGTCGCGGATCGCCTCGTCGCATACAGGCGAACGATTCCCTGCCGATGTTTGACCCAGTCAGTCGCGATACGGGCCGCAATCGACAGAAATAAGTGAAACCGCAGATATGTCAATTCCCTCGTCGGGGGGTTATTCGGCTTAAAAGGGTTGCGACACACTTCACGTCGCCTGGCACGGTCCGCGCGGGCCGTGCGAAATGCGCATCGATCGATAAAGACAGCCAGGGTCGGCTGTTCCGATCCAAAAAATCAACATAACGAGATAACAGGGATGAAATCGAGACTTCTTTTGACGGGTTTGACCGCTGCAGTGCTTTCCGCCTGCGGTGGCGGAGATGGCGCGCCGTCGGCAACGCCCACGGTTACCACCACGTCGATCAGCGGCACCGCGGCGGTTGGCGCGGCGCTGGAAAATGCCACCGTGCAGGCCAAGTGCGCATCGGGCAGCGGCAGCGCGACGACCGCCGCCGATGGCACATTCACGATCAATATCGCGAACGCCGTTCGCCCCTGCGTGCTGAGCGTGACCACGCCTGACAATACGGTGCTGCATTCCGTGGTGGAAGCCGGTAGCGGCACCACCGCCGTCGCCAACATCTCGCCCTTCACCGAACTGATCACGGCTGCGCTGGCACAGGGCAGCACCACCGCGTTCTTCAACCAGTTCGACGCCGCCGCGCAAGGCCGTCTGACGTCGGCAAACCTGTCTACCTCCAGCGAAACGGTGCGTCTGGCGCTGACCGGCGTCGTCGACCTGAACGGCTTCGACCCGCTCAAGGGCGCACTGGTGGCCGCCAACAACGGCAAGCCCGGCAACGCGCTCGATCAACTGCTCGATACGCTGGGCGCCCGCCTGAAATCGTCGAAGGCCACTGTGGACGACCTAGCCACGGCCATCGTCAGCAATGCCGGCAGCGCCGCGCTGGGAACGCTGCTGCAGAAAGCATCGGCCACCTGCGCGGGCCTGCGCACCGGCGAGTATTTCCTGGCAGGGCCTGGCACGGCAACGGCCACGTCGGTAACCGTCGACGCCGACGCGCTGACGCTGACGCAGAAGTTTGCGGCCAACACGGTTTCGGCAACCGCTGTCGCATCGACCGTGCTTCTCACGCCGACCGACGAAAACTGCCGCTTCGCATTGAAGGACGTGCCCATCAGCGTGCTGGTGTCGAAGCTCGGCGTGAGCGTGCTGATGCAGACGCCGAACGACGTGCCGACCGGCTTCCCGATGTTCATGGTGCCTGTGCAGCAATTGCCGTTGTCCGATCTGGCCGGCGACTGGAACGCCGTAGCCGTAGCGTTGGGCAGCGGCTCGGCCCCCACATCGCGCTCCACCTTCACGCTGGACGCCAACGGCAAGATGACGGCAGCCTCGTCCTGCAACGACGATAACGTCTGCACGCCGTGGGACGCATCATCGCTGCCCTCCTTCGTCAAGCAGGCGGACGGATCCTTCCTGGCCAGCGGCGCGAACGGCAGCACGGTCGCCATCGCATTCAAGAGCACGGACGGGGTAGTGTCCGCCGTGGTCAGCGATCAGGGTTCCCTCATGGTTGCCAGCAAACAAGTCGTGCGCACGCTGCCGGCAGTCGGTAGCAAGAACGCGTATTGGGACTACGTCGCCTTCTCGGATGGAAGCGTCAATTTCTCGCGCGCGTCGACGGAGATCCTCAGCACGGATCCAGTCAACAACATCTACACCCGCAAGCGTATCGAAGACGGTCGTGTGGATGCCTGGAAGCTGAACGTGCCGGCAACCGGCTTGCGCTATCGCGCCAAGAGCAGCAGTGCCGACGAAGCGGTGCAACTGGCGCTGGGCAATACCGGCGTTGGCGTGAACCTCGGCCTGCACGTCAGCAAGCCATACTTCGACGTTTCGGTGAATCGTCCGTAAAATCCGGCGCTGGCGGCGTGTAAGCCGTCGGACGTCTGGTTCCGTTGAAAACCCGCCTGCATAGGCGGGTTTTTTATTGCCGCGCGCAGGTGGATGCATCGCAGGCATTTATTGGCACGTGCTTCAAGGGCTTCGTGTCCTCTAATCATCAGCTCACGTTCGCACAGCGTGACGCCGATCTGGTCGAACCGTTTTTTTCATGTTCGCTCAGTGCTCGACAAGCATGCGGTAAAACTTGAGTGGTGTCGTCGTCGTCCCGGCTTTGGGCATTACTTTTAGTCAGTGTTTCCATAGGATTCGACTGATTTCAGACGTTGTTTAACTTTCGTCGTTGCGCGATGTCTCGGCAATTCCCGGCTAAATGAAAACGTCGTAAATTGGATTATCGCGGGCGCGGATGCTGTTCTGAATTTGGTTTCAATGCACAAAGAATATAAACAGGCCAGTGGTATTGATGTGGTTGCAAACCCAGCAAAGTCCAAAATGGTCCGTATGTCGCGGCAGATTCATCAGCGTGGTTTTTGTGTGTGCAATCAATGAATGCGCAAGCAGACCTGAATAACGTCAAACGTTGTGACGAAGATGATTAATCCACCATTAAAAGATTTGGAGCGGCGAAAGGCGGAGGTGAAACGGCGTTTTGAGCTGAATGCGGGAAATAACCCTCGCAAACATGATTGGAGTTCGACGCCGACAATGGAGAGCGGGTCGTGAAGAGAATAGCGATGATAGTGATGGTGCTTTGGTGCGCCCTTAACATGATCGGAGCATCTCATGCTGCCCACCAATCACAAGAGGAATTCTCCGCGGATGCGATCCGCTTGGGGTGCACCGTATCATTTCCTAAGCAGTTTCACGCTATTAGTGACGACCCTCTCAGTACCCCGCTGTTTGATGTGTCAGTGGAGTGGCACTGTCGCGACGGCGAAACTGCAATAATCGATAAATATGAAATAGATGGATCGAGCCCTGAAATTTCGACCTTCTTCTACTGGCAGGGTCACAGTATGGTAGTTCTTGTCAAATGGTCGGTGAACTCGCAGGCTTCAGACTACGTTGGTGATTATTACAAAGTCTTCTCGTACCGATACGAACGAGTGGGGGCTGAAGGACGGTTCGTAAAGAACGAAACAATCATGAAGAACTTTCCTGCTGGCCTAGATGGCCGCTCAAAAAACGGCCTGAGAATAATCTATCCATTTAAGAACGCGGCATCGATTCGCAAGAGGTTGCAGAGACTTAATGATTAACAACTGGCCATCAGCTAGTGCTCATAGAGAGCGGTGATGACACGAACAACAATATGATGACCAGGATGGATGGGTGTAGGGAGGGTAGCTGAGTGTGTTAAACCGAGACCGCCAGCACGAACAAAAGCTTTGAGACCGAAGGTGTCTGGGCCTGGGTCCGCATGCTGGAGCATGCGCGGGTGACGCCTGTTGACAGTGCGACGGCCCAACTCACGTTCCAGGCTGTTCCCGACACCTTTGTTTCAGGCCAAGGCAAAAACGGCAGTGAGTCGGCAGACGCGGCCGATCGACCGGAGCATTCAGAAAGCCTGCTGCCGCGCGCAGCCCAGCTTGCCGCACCGGCTGACATGCGATATCCGATCCGCTATCAGATGCGCGCGGCCGTGGGGCGCGGCCCGCTGGAAGCGCTGGAGCTGCGCAATCTGCGGATGCCGGAGCGGATCTTTGTGGGCAGGGAGTCGCTGGCTCTAGCCGGAATGACGGCGGCATTGCGTAAGTAATCGCCCGGTTCATCTACGAAACGCGTCGCGCCACAGCTCGCGCACGATGAGCTGAGATCCGACGACGACATGACGCAGCCGGTCATCGTCAGGCCCGCCGCGCATAGCGGCCTTCGCCGCAATTCCCTCAAAAGTCCACTTTCTGGCCCGGCTGCGGCACGATCACGGCGGTGTTCGTTGACGTGCCTAAAGCCGCTTTCAACTCGTCGGGTGTGCCGCGCAGCATCGGTGAGGTTCCGTAGTGGATCGGGATCGCGTACCGGGGCTTGATGAAATCGCGCAAGGCGATGGCGGCGTCCTGCGGGCCCATGGTGAAATGGCCGCCGATCGGAATCAACACCAGATCGGGCTTGTAGCGGTCGGCCACCAGCAGCATGTCGCCATACAGGCCGGTGTCGCCCATGTGCCAGATCTTGAAGCCGTTTTCCATTTCGATGATGTAGCCCACGGGCTCGCCGCCATAGTGGGTCTCATCTTTCCCCGTGGCGGGATTTTTCCACACCAGTTCGGACGAATGTTCGGCGTGCACGGCGGTGATTTTCGGACCGTTGGCGCCGAATGGCTGGATCGTCCCGCTCTTGCCGAAGCGTTGCGAAAGGTTGGCCGGCACCATGCCCAGGCTCACCAACTGCTGGCCCATGCCGCCGCCGTTCCAGATCGGCGCGTTGTTCAGCTTGGCCAGATCTGGCGCATCACCAAGGTGATCGCCATGTGCGTGCGTCACCAGAATCAGGTCCACCTTGCCCAGCGCCGACAACTGCTTGAACCCGGCAGGCGTCTTGGGATTGGCGGTCAGCCAGGGGTCTACCACGATGACCTTGCCGCCTGGCGTGGTGATCCGTATGGCGGCCTGGCCAAGCCACAACACTTCGGTCTTGCCCGCGGCGACGGGTGCGGTGGATCCCGCCGGGGCCGCAGGCTCGGCCGGCACGGGCGCGTTGGCGACGTTGCTGGCGCATGCGGCAAGTGTGCAGACGGCGCCGGCCAGCAGGATCAGGCGGGGGCGAAGCGGGATGCGGCGGGTGATCATGGTGGTCCCTTGTTTGAAGTTGTCTTGACATTGCCAAACCGCGTCGCGCCTGGTCGGAGATCGCGGTGGCTGCACCGCCTCGGGAAGACTCACGTTCGCGCCCAAGCGTTGCGAGGGGCAGTATTTGCAAGCTGTCAGACGCTGTCAACTGGCGCTGGCGCGCGGCCTCCGGATTGCACTTGTAACGCTTGATTTAAGAAAACGGCCATGCAGGCCGGTTTTATCGACTTGCATTTACATCTGCTCACGATGGCGTAACCCACTGTAATCGTTCGTCGACCATCATAGTTTCCGTAAAGCAGGGCCAGTGCTGGCCCGACAAGGAGCCTGAAATGCGCAAGTCGATTCGTTACACCGGTATTGCTGTCATCAGTGCCGCCATGCTGGCGGCCGGGACCGCCTCGGCCCACGACCGCTACCACCGTGGCGGCGGAGGCGGGTCTGCGGGCGCCGCGATTGCGATTGCCGCCGTGGCCGGCCTGGCGCTCGGTGCGATAGTGGCCAGCAGCCAGCCAGTGGTAGCGGCACCGGCGCCGGTCTATGCGCCGCCGCAGCCGGTCAGCTATGCCGCCCCGCAGGTGCCGCCGGGCTACTGCTATAGCAACTACCAGGGCGCCTACGTGCCGTGCGGCCGCGGCGCGCCAGTGCAGTACGCCCAGCCGCAGCCGTACTACGGCTATTGAGCGCGACGTACGACGGAGCGAGATGGACGGCGCCTGACGCCCACCCGACGTTGACCGGCCGCCGGCCTACGAAAGAGGGCGGCGCCGCCGTTGAATCGGTCTCGGCGGAACGTGAGGGATGCTTGGACGGACTTCCGGCAGCCACGCGGCGAGAACCGCCGCGCGCGTGCCTCGCGACCCGCCGGTGGCTTCAGTCGATGGCACCCGGTCGTCGGCGCATCACCAGATACAGGCCAGCCGCGGCGATGGCCATGCCCGGCCAGGCCATCGCAGGTATCGCTTCGCCAAGCACCACAAATGCGATCACCGCTGTAACAGGCGGCACCAGGAAGAACAGCGCGGACACGCGCGACGCCTCGCCATGCCGAATCATCGCCAGCAGCAGCGTGATGGCCACCAGCGAATTGCCGATCACCAGATACGCCAGCGATCCAAACAGGCCGGCGGTCCATTGCACGTGCATCGGCTCCAGCAGAAAGGCCAGCGGCGCGGTCACCATCAGGCCGACAGCGTATTGCACGGTGTTGGCCAGCACCGGGTGCACCGACACGCCAAAACGTTTCTCCCACAACGTGCCCGTAGTCATGGCCAGCAACGCTAGCACCGCAAACACCAGCGCCAGCGGTGAACTGAGATCGATCGACGATTTCGCCATGATCACCATCGTCGCCCCCGCAACGCCGAGCGCCAAGCCGGCCCAGCGGGTGGCGTCGACGCGCTCGCCCGCCAGCGCCGGCGCAAGCAGTCCTATCAGGATGGGCTGCTGCGACGTCACCAGCGCCACCGCGCCGGCGGACATTCCGAACTTCAGGCTGAGATAGGTGAAAGCGAAATAGCCAGCCTGAATCAGCAAGCCGACCATCGCCAGGTGCAGCCATGGCGCGATGCCGGGCGGCAACGCGGGCCGTATCCACAGGCACGGGCCGATCAGCAGCGCCACCACACATGCGTAGCGTAACGCCAGGAAGGTCAGCGGATCGGCGTACTGAAGACCGAGTTTCAGGAATACGAAGCCGCTCGACCATAGCAACAGAAACATCGCGGGCGCGATACGCAGCCAGAGCGGCGTGGTCGAAGCATGCATGGTGCGTTCTGGCATCAACGATGGGCGGGCGCAGTCGGGAACAACCGAACGATAGCACCGGCGTCCCCAACACCGCCGTCGGGCGGAATTTTTGATCGTTCGACGGGGGAAAAATTGATTCAGTCTTACTCTGATCAGTGCGGAATACAGCGCAACCAAGGACAATCCAGCGCCTGTTTGGATGAATGAACGGGCGGCAAATTTCCGCGCGTTTGTGAAAGGCTGATTACCGTGAACAGAATAGTATTTGCGAATCTGGATTCCTATTGCATTTCGATCCCATCGGAAATGCCGGGAAAACGATGGCTGATCATCAGTGCATATCGCTGCCGGGATTTTCGGGCGGTGCACATCGATGGCCGCATGATGGATCCTGGCAAGCTGGTGGCGGAGCTGCAGCGGCATTGCCCGGATTTCAGGACCACCGTCAATCAGATCGTGATCGCGGCGGGGAATTCGGCCACCACCACCGGTATGGCCAGCATATCGAGCCTGCTGTCGGCGCGTCTTTCGCCCATACTGGTGCGCGGGTTTGAAACGGATGTGACGACAGAATCCCCGAAAGACATGATTGCGATTGCCGCGTTGCCGGGGGATGGCAATGGCAACGAGCTGCAGAATTTCCGTATGTGCGTGGGGCGCTCGGGGGCGGCGGTATCCGTACTGCATCTCAACGGATTCGGCGTGGCGGTCCAGGTTCACGAGGGCGGTCCGGGCGCCGATATCGATCTGTCGCTCGATGAACAAGAGCGGCGCGCGCTCTGGTATCACGCGGCCCGTACTACCTCCGACGATGCGATGCTGAGGTACTTCTCCCGCCTTGGACTGAACAGGCGTCGCCATGGATTTTCCCGGTTCCTGCCGTTGCGTACGCGTCGCTAGAGCGCGCGAACCCTATGCTAGATTAGGCGCCGGCATCGATCAGCGGAGCGACATGTGGCGGGATTCCAATGGATTCATTGATCACGGCGGCGGCGCGTGCGCTGGCGGCGGGCGACCCGCTTGGCGCGCTGAATCGCATTGCGCTGCGCGACGATGCGCCCGCGCTGGCCTTGCGCGGCATCGCCATGGCTCAGTTGGGCGACTTCGCCCTGGCGCGCGGATTGCTGCGCGCCGCCGGTCGGGCGTTCGGTCCCAAGGAAGCACTGGCCCGGGCGCGCTGCGTCGTGGCCGAAGCGGAGATCGCGCTGGCTTCGCGCGATCTGAACTGGCCGCAGAAATCGCTGGACGCCGCACGACGCGTGCTGGAAAACCACGCCGATGTCGTTAACGCCGCGCATGCGCGCTATCTGGCCGCACGCCACCATTTGCTGGTGGGCCAGCTTGACGCCGCCGAACATGTCATTGCAGATCTCGATCCGTCGCCGTTGCCGCCGCCGTTGCGCGCATCGCACGAACTGGTGGTGGCGGGCATCGCCATCCGTCGGCTGCGCTCGGCCGCCGCGCTCGCGGCGCTGCAGCGCGCGGAACAGGCCGCCCGGCACGCCGGCATCGCCGCCTTGTCCACCGAAGTCGAACACGCGATGCAGCGCTTGCGCTTGCCGGTGGCACGCCTGATATCGCGCGGCAGTGTGCGGCCGATGTTGCTGAGCGATGTGGAAGCGCTGCTGGCGTCTCAGGCGTTGATTGTCGATGCGTGCCGCATGGCGGTCCGCATGGGCGCGGAAATCGTGCCGTTGACGCGGCGTCCCGTGCTGTTCGGCATCGCCCGCGCGCTGGCCGAGGCATGGCCCGGCGATATGGCCCGTGACGACCTGATTGCGCGAGTGTTTCGCATTCGGCGTGCCGACGAAACACATCGCGCACGGCTGCGCGTCGAGATCGGCCGCCTGCGGGCCGCGCTGCGGCAGATCGCCAGCGTGCAGGCTACCGCGCGCGGCTTTGGCCTGGTGGTACGCAGCACGGGCGACGCCGTGGTGCTCGCGCATCCCGTCGATGCGGCGCATGCTGCCGTGCTGGCTTGTCTTGCGGATGGACAATCGTGGTCGAGTTCGGCGCTGGCTCTGGCGCTAGGCGCCAGCCAGCGCACGGTGCAGCGCTCGCTCGATGCGCTGGCCGGTACAGGCCATGTGCAATCGATCGGAAATGGCCGCGTGCGCCGCTGGATGACGCCGCCGCCAACCGGATTCGCGACGCCGTTGTTACTCCCGGTACTGCCGCCCGGCGCGTAGCATGGTTTCATCATCAACGTGTTCGAGAGGAAACCATCATGAAGCGATCCACCGCAGATATCGTTCGGGAATACGGCCCATTCGAGGGCGTCACCCATGTGCATGGGCTGACCTACGACGGGCGGCAGGTGTGGTTTGCCGTTGGCGACAAACTGCTGGCGCTCGATCCGGCCAGCGGCAAGACGCAGGGCGAGATCGCGGTGCCGGCGCATGCGGGTACCGCGTTCGACGGCCGTTACCTGTTTCAGATTTCCGAGAGCCACATCCAGAAAATCGATCCGCAAACCGGTCGCGTGGTGGGGACGATTCCGGCCCCGGGACATGGCAATGACTCCGGGATGGCGTGGGCCGAAGGGTCGCTCTGGGTTGGGGAATATCGCGCACGCAAGATCCACCAAATCGACCCCGAAACGGGCCACGTGCTGCGCACGCTCAATTCCGACCGGTTTGTGACCGGGGTGACGTGGGTCGATGGGCAACTGTGGCATGGCACGTGGGAAGGCGATCAGAGCGAGCTGAGGCGCATCGATCCGCAATCGGGCAAGCTGCTGGAATCGATCGAGATGCCGCCGGGCGTGGGCGTATCGGGGCTGGAAGCCGATGGTGCCGAGCGCTTCTATTGCGGCGGGGGCGACAGCGGCAAGGTGCGCGCGGTCAGGCGTCCGAAGGCGTAGGCGGTGCGCGGGGGCCGCGGGGCACGCGCCGGCCCTGACCGTGCGAAAGGGATTCTAACCACGCGCCCCCCCGCCGCTCAGATCTGGATGTAATCGCGCGGCTCGGGCGCGGCGCTGCGCGGCGGCTCGCCAATCATCTCCAGTACCGTCGATTCGATCATGTACGTCATCGCCGTGAGCGCCAGATCGTTGGCTTCCTCGCCGAACGGCTCCTCGATTTCCGCGCTGAGCGCTTCGAGCGCAAAAAACGTGTAGGCGATAAAGCAGACGATCACCGGCGTCATCAGGCCAATGGTGTCCAGCAGGCCAAACGGCAGCAGCGCGCAGTACAGATAGATGCAGCGATGGATGATGACCGAATACGTGAACGGAATCGGCGTGCCGGCAATGCGTTCGCATCCGCCCAGCGCGGTGCTGAGCTGATTGAGCGAGGTTTCCATCGAATGCGCGAGCGGCGCGGCCAGTTGGCCGGCGCGCAAACGGTCGCCAACCCATTCGCCCGCCAGCAGCAGCGCAATGGCCGGCCGATACCGCACCGCTTTCAGGCGCGCGGCGTCCTCCTCATCCATGAACGGCGCAAGGTCGGCCCAGGCGTCGGTGCCGCGCAGTTGATGGCGCAGCGCGTGGATGAAAATGCAGAGCCGGTAGGCCAGCTGCCGCGCGTGGCTCTTGTCCGCCACCAGCGTCAGCGCCTGGCGCGTGAGCGAGCGCGATTCGTTCAGCACGCTGCCCCATAACGTGCGCGCCTCCCAGTAGCGCGCGTAGCTAGTGCTGTTGCGAAAGCCCAGGAAGATCGCCAGCGTCAGGCCGATCAGCGAAAACGGTACGAAGTTCAGCGACACCTTCCAGTCGCCGATGCGCCCGTGCGCGGCCGTGATGACCGCCGCGAACAGCGTGATGGCCACCAGTTGCGGGGCAATCCTGGGCAGGACCGACCCACGCAGCACGAACAGCATGCGGAACCAGTGAAGCGGCGGGCGAATAATCATCGGAATGACAGGCCGGGACGATCAAGGCTGCCATGTTCGCACGGCGGCGCGCTGGTGTGCACGCCGCCGTGTGTGGGCCATCAACGATCGTTGCGGATCGGCCCGAACTCGACCGGCACCCAGGCGTAGCCGACAGAGTCGCGCCGCACGTGCCCCAGCCCAGGGAACGGCAGATGCGCACCGCCCACCCACAGCTTGCCCTTGGCCGCCTCGGCCAGCACGCGCTGGCGCGTCAGCGCGGCCTGATGGCTATCGGTGTCGAATTCGATCGAAATGTTGGGACGACGGAACTGCGTGGCGTGGCTATGCACGATATCGCCCCACAACAGCAGCCGGTCGTTGCCCGATGTGAACAGATAGCTCGTATGGCCCGGCGTGTGGCCGCGCGTGGCCATGGTCTGCACGCCAGGAATCGGCGCTTGGCCTGCCGCGGCGTTGAAGGTCTGGAAGCGATTGGCGGCCTGGTACGGCGCCATCGCGTTGCGCGCCATCGCAAATAAACCCTTTGCCGATTCGGGCGCGGCGGCCTCGCTGGCCTCGCTGAGCCAGTAGTCGGCGTCGGCCTTGTCGGCGTAGACCGTGGCGTTGGGGAATACCGGCTTGCCGTCGGCGCTGAGGCCGCAGGCGTGGTCGCCGTGGAGGTGCGTCAGCAGCACGGTATCCACCTGCTCGGGCGTGTAGCCGGAAGCGCGCAGGTTGTCCAGGATCCCGCCCAGTGTGGGCCCGAAGCACGCGGCGGCACCCGTATCCACCAGCACCAGGTGCGAGCCGGTGTTCACCAGGTAAGCATTGACCGCCGTCTGCATGCCGGGCGTGGAGGCGACGAACATGCGCGCCAGCAGGCTCTGCACCTCGCGTGCGCTGGTGTATTTGAGCACCTTGGGATCGATATCGATATAGCCGTCATACAGCGCGGTCACCTCGAACTGGCCGACCATCATGCGATAGAAGCCCGGCGCCTGTGTCTTCTGCTGTGCTGGCGGCGCGGCCTGCGCCGCGGTGGCAGCCAGCGGCAGCGCGGCGACGCCAATGGCGAAGGCGACGGCCATCGGTCCCAGAACAGCGGCGGCGGCGCGGCGGATGCGATGCTCCGAATGCGGTGTCATAAGACGGATTCCCCCTGAATCGGTGATTTGAATGGGCCTGATAAGACATAAATGGCCGATACGAACCCTACCCGCCTCCAGAGGGCCAGGCAAGTCACGCATAGGGTTGCGCCTCTCATACCTTCGTCGGATTTCGCGCCAAGGCCGCGAGTCGTCGATATTGCAAACAGGCCACCCGCGCGATTGTAAAAAACACATCCCATTGGCAAGCGGGCGACGGTTTTACCAGCGTTGGCGGAGTGGCATCGATTTTGCCTGCAGCGGTAAAGTCCGCTCCCCCATCTCGCGCGCGGCAATGTGCCATTGAGTCGCTTGACCACGGCCATCCACGCACGGGGTTATCCGGGGCGGGATTATTCGAACGATGACGAAGGAGTCCCCATGGCTGAGAAGCAACCGTTCCTAACGGATATCAAGACGCTGCGCGAGCGCGCCCGCCAGCACATCGACGACGGCGCGGTGACCGCCGGATACAGCGCCGAGCGTGACACCGTAATCAAGCTGCTCAACGACGCGCTGGCTACGGAGATCGTTTGCGTGCTGCGGTATCGGCGCCATTACTTCATGGCCAAGGGCCCCAATTCGAAAAGCGTAGCGGAGGAGTTTCTGGCGCACTCGAACGAGGAACAAGGCCATGCGGACCAGATCGCCGAGCGCATCGTGCAACTGGGCGGTGAGCCCAATTTTTCGCCCGAGGGCCTGGCCTCGCGCAGTCATGCCGAATATGTGGAAGGCGCCACGCTGACCGACATGATCAAGGAAGATCTCGTGGCCGAGCGCATCGCGATCGACACCTATCGCGAAATCATCCAATACATCGGAGAAAAGGACCCGACATCGCGCCGCTTGATGGAAAGCATCCTCGCGGTAGAGGAAGAGCACGCCGACGATATGGCCGATCTGCTTGCGGCCAATCCGGGCGACAAACAGGGGTAAAGCGAATCGGCGCTATCAGATTCAGACATCGCCGAAATTTGTGTGTGCCGCAGCGCAGGTCGCCACGATGGGGCCTGCGCTGTTGCATGTCTGGTTGCCGTCTGTTTCGGTGGCAACTATCGCCCGCGAGCGCTAATGAACATTCGGCGCAGCTGGTCGGGAACGCCCAATTTGATCTTCGTCCCGTCCCGTCCCGCCACATCCACGCCCAGCCCGTGGCCGCCCCGATAGACGACTGTCATCAGTCCGCCGACGCCGGTGGCGCCCACGGCCTTGACGTTGACTCTACCGCCGTGGTGCGGTTTGATCGGCAAGAACTTGGACAGGATAGAGTGCGCCCTCGACGGCTCGTTGTAATGAACTGATGCGTAGATGGCCCACGCGTCGCGCGTGCGGATTTCGCCGCGAAAACCCCGCACGAAGCGATTGCGCCCGAGCGCTACCGAAAGTTCGTGGGCGATGCTCCGGTCTTGTCCAGCTGCAGCGTTCGGATTGCGTGCTTCGGTAAAGCCGAGTGTATCGGCGTAGGCCGGTGGCGGCGCGTCGGGCGCTCGAGCGGCCAACGCCGAAACGTATGACGGCACCGGCCCTGCTATATGCGACGTATAGGAAGGCGGCGGCACGATTGGCGTGGGTTGCCGGAACAGCGAGGCCGAATTGCTGACGGCAAGGACGACTTGCTCGGTTTTCCTCCAGATGTCTGCTGGCACCGTCTGTTTTAGCAGATCGGCCAGTTGGAAACCGGTCAGGAATGTGCCATTGATGCCGATTCGTCCTATCCCGTTCGAGTGGGAAGCGCCCATCGATGAACCGATGATCAACCAGTACTTGTCCGAAGAGTCCGTTGAGCGCACTTTTACGCAATAGGAATCGGAATGAGAAAAAATGATTTGCATGGTATGTCCAATTACGTTGGGTTAGACCATGCCAATCTGAATCGTACGGTTTGTCAGAAACTTGGTATGGCCACAACACAGTTTGCGCTAAAGGGTTGCCATGCGTTTTGATCGCTGTGGGTGCTGAATTGCTATTAGTAAATGTTCTACGGAATAGTCAGAATCTGATAAAGCATTATCGCCAGTAAATTCCCACAGCGGCCACACCGGCGGCGATTGGCCTGTGTGGGAATACGACGATTTTCAGATCACCCGGCCGTGGTCGCCGCGGGCCCAATAATTACTGTCCCTGAACGTCACGCGCAG
This sequence comes from Cupriavidus pauculus, assembly GCF_008801835.1. Classification (GTDB taxonomy): domain Bacteria; phylum Pseudomonadota; class Gammaproteobacteria; order Burkholderiales; family Burkholderiaceae; genus Cupriavidus; species Cupriavidus pauculus. Next base: position 55,043 of record NZ_VZOW01000004.1, read on the forward strand.
GGAGTCCATCGACACAGGCGCGCCTTGTCCGCGGTTATATCGAGTGCCGCACCACAGATCGCCGTGAAAGAGGTAGCTGTGCAGGAACGGGCCACCGATCCTGATCGCAAAGGGTTCCTGATGGGCGGGAATCGTGCGGAATCGTCGCCATGGCAGGGCATTCACGCGTGGCGGCCGGTTGTAGTGGATCGAGGCATAGATGTTCCACGCATTGCTCACGTCGAGCTGGCCCTGGAAGCCCAGGACAAAGAACGGCCGCCCCAGGCCTTTTGCCAGGTCCTGCGCGATGCTGCGGTTGATCGAATTCTCGAAGGACGGGCTTGGGTGTAGCGATTGGTACGACGGTGGGAAGGGTCTTCTTTCGCACGCAGCGCTGTATGAAGGCAGCGGGGCCGCGGGTTGCACGTGGTAGGCGGGCGGAGAGCCCTCGTGCTGGGCGACATATGGCGCGCCGGAATTGCTGATCGCCAAAATCACCTGCTGCACGCGGCTCATGATTTGGCCCGGCACGGTGCGCCTGAGGAAGGCAGCAAGCTGGTGACCGTCAAGCACATTGCCGTTGATGCAGATATGGCCCGTTCCATAGTGATTGCGGGCGCCGGTCTCTGTGCCGATGATCAGCCACGTGAAATCAGGGTTGTCGACCGAATCGACCTTTATGCAATAGGCATCAGGATAGGAAAAGACAATATCCATTAGAGTTTATATGAAATGAATAAAACAAATGAAGCAAGAAGCAGGCGATTCGACTTTGATGCGATAGGCATCGGCAAAAAATAATTCCCATGGCGCGAAGGGATATCGCTTGGCCGACGACTTCGAAAGCAAACGGGGACGCTGGCGAATTGCAACCTGGCGCTTGACCGTGCGGGAGTGTGCACGACCGATGGGTGGCGCGTATTGATTGCGCTTCGCGAACGATGTGATTAGCGATACGGCGCTGCATGCGACAAGCGACGAGCGTTGTGGTCAGGCGGCGGTCGGGGAAATAAAAAAGCGAGGGGTGTCAGCCCTCGCTATGCATTGTCCTGGTAGACGCCTGCCGCTGGCGTCGGAATGCTTACTTGATGGCCGTACCGGGCTTGCAGTCTTGCACATACCCGGTGACGCGGCTTTTGCTCAGCATCGGCCGCCATTGGTCGGCGCTACGAATGTCCACGTCGGTGCCTGGTGCCGCCGCGCGCAGCGCTATCAGGTAGGAATAGCCGGCGCTGGCCTGGTGACCGTAGCCGACGCGCACATCGACGCGGCCCGGTTCCGGATAGGCCTCGATTTCAGCGTCGTCGCCGAGCTTGCGCTTCAGGCACAGGACAAGATCTCCCACGCTGGCATCGGAGTGGATGCGCGTGGCGTCGCGCGATTCCAGATACTCGGGGTTGGCGCCGCTGGCGCAGGCGGCCAGCAATGGCGTGGCCACTGCCGCAATCAGCAAAAACCGCATTCCGGTCATTCAATCTCCTGTTGGTGGGTTCGAGGCGTCGAGACCCGCGATCGTGCCATGCGCGCATCGGCCGGTCAAAAACCGAGATCAAGCCTGATGCGTATCCGACCCTGCGTCGTCGGCCTCAGCAAAGAGCCAACCTCTGAGGCGTCCACGCGGCAAATCCTGATGGGTTCCCACCTGCGGGAATCCGCGCGCAAGCTCCCCAATGTGCGATATCGGTCCGGCCAACTTTGATCCTCGGCAAATTATTACCCGGATATAATTGACGGCCAAATATTACCCGGGTAATATCGCGTCTTCGATCGAATCTCGATCCCAACACGATCCCAACGGAGACCCAAATGGAAGACGTGGAAAGCTGTACCGCCTTTGCTGGCGAGCGTCGCCTGGCCGCTGGCACGCCCGCGCAGGTGGCGCTGGCGGTGGCCGCCGCGCTGCGCGCAGACCCCAACCAATCGATTCTGGCCTTTGACGACCAGAGCGGCCGTCAGGTCGATTTCGACCTGCGCGGCAGCGACGCGGACATCGCCGCGCGGCTGTCCCCAGGCGCGGCCACCCCGGCGGCCGCCGACGACGCGCAGGGCAAGCGTGGACGCCCCAAGCTCGGCGTCGTGGCGCGCGAAGTCACGCTGCTGCCGCGCCACTGGGACTGGCTGGGCGACCAGCCGGGCGGCGCATCGGTGACGCTGCGCAAGCTGGTGGACGCCGCGCGCAAGGGGCACGGTGTCGATCTGGCTGCCGGTCGCGCCAAGGCCGCCGCCGACCGCTTCATGTCGACGATGCTGGGCAATCAACCCGGTTACGAGGAAGCGTCGCGCGCGCTGTACAACGGCAACCGCGACCAGTTTCTCGCCTTGTCGGCCGCCTGGCCCGCGGATTTGCGCGATCACGCGCGCCAGCTTGCCGCGCCCGCATTTGGCGCCGACGCGTGACGATCAGCCAAACGTGAACGCGTAGGCCTGTGCGCCCGGATCCAGGAAGCGGATCTCGAACGTGTGTTCGCCCACGTCGCCCGCCTGCCTGACCAACTGATAGAGCCGCGTGGCGGTGATCGCGCCATTGCCGTTTGCGTCGATGTCCGCGCCGTGGCTGGCGCCGGGCGGCTTGCCGTCGATCGTCACCACAAAGCGCACGGCGCGGCCATCGGCGGCTGGCCCGAGCACCAGATGCAGGTCGCGCGCCAGGAAGCGATAGGCGATGCCACCGCGGGCGCGGTCCAGCGTTGCCTGTTCCGCGCCCGCGGTCCATTGGCCCGTCAGCCCCCACTGGTTCAGACGCAGCGCGCCCACCGTGTAGTCGCGCGATTTGTCCTGGCGCAGCCCGCCCGGCGACGCAAAATTCTCGGCCTGCCGATAGCCGACGTAGGTCTCGCCTGATCCCACGTGCCGCAGGTCCGGCGCGGCTTGCGCACCGGGCGCGTCCGGGGTTACCACGTCGCGCGAGGCCGAAGGCTTGCCGGCTTCGGCCAACAATTGCTGGATCACGCGCTCGGAGTTGGCGTAGTCGCCTTCGCCAAACTGGTGGTGGCGGATATTGCCGCGCGCATCGACGAAATAGGCGGCCGGCCAGTAGTTGTTGTGGAAGGCGTTCCAAATCCGGTAATCGCTGTCCACGGCCACCGGGAACCCGATCTTGAAGTCGCCGATGGCGCGACGCACGTTGTCGGGGTTTTTCTCGAACGCGAATTCGGGCGTGTGCACGCCCAGCACAGTCAGGCCCTGATCCTTGTACTTGTCCGCCCATGCGCGCAGATACGGCAGTGTGCGGATGCAGTTGATGCACGAATACGTCCAGAAATAGACCAGCGTGACCTTGCCCTGCAGTTGATCGCGCGAAATCGGCGGCGAATTGAACCACTGCACCGCACCGTCCAGCGACGGCAGGCGGCCCTCCACCGGCAGGCGGCTGGCAAAGCCCGCGGTGGTGTCGTTGGCGGCCAGCAGCATCGCGGCCGGCCGCGCGGTTGCGGCGGCCAGCGCCGCCTGCTGCGGCGTATTGTCGATCGGGCCGGCCTCCTCGCTGGTGGTCAGGCTGGCGCTTTGCACTGCGCCCGGCCTGGGGTGGAAACGGTCGACCAGCGCCTGTTCCAGCCGTGCCGTGCCGCCGATCGACAATTGCGCCAGCAGGCCGGTGTCGGCGCCCGCGGCAATCGCGGCCACGCCGCCCAGCACGCCTACGCCAAGCCCGCGCCGTAGCCATTCGCCGGCGCCCATCGACCGCTTCATCGCCGCAAACAGGCGCCCGCCAACGCCCAGCGCCGCCGCCAGTGATGTGGCCGCGCCGGCCGCATAGGCCGTCAGCAACAGCGAGCTTTGCACGCTCGCGCCTTGCAGTGCCGCCGTCGTCAACACGATGCCCAGGATCGGGCCGGCGCATGGCGCCCACAGCATGCCGGTGGCCACGCCCAGCAACAGCGACGCCCACGGCGATGCATCGGCCGACGCGCCGTTGCCGGCCAGCCGGTTGCCGAGTGCCACCACCGGGCGCGTCATCGCATGGGCCAGCCGCGGCACCAGCAGCGCCAGCCCGAATGCGGCCAGCAGCGCCAGCGCGGCATAGCGCCCGTACTGGTTGGCCGCAACCGCCCACGCGCCGCCCACCGACGCCAGCGTTGCCACGCCGGCAAACGTCAGCGCCATGCCGGCCAGCATGGGCAGCCGGCCGCGCACAAACGGCTGGCCGGTGCGCGCCAGCACAAACGGCAACACGGGCAGGATGCAGGGGCTGAGGATGGTGAGCGCGCCACCCAGGTAGGCAAGGATCAGCAGTGTCATGATCGGGGTCCTTTCGGCAGAGTCGGACCAACGGTTGGTCCGGCGTTTTGGCATGTCCCGATTTGGCGCCTGGCATCTACCTTGAATGTGTCGTCAATGCGGAAAGTTGTACCGCTTTGTGGGGCTCAGGCGTCCAGATACATTGCGATACACGAAAGCCGACCGACGCCCATACAATCTCGCCAACAGACGCATTGCTCACATTCTCAAAAAATATTCTTCCAGGGGTGACATAGATGGAATCGCATGTGGACCATGTCCTGATCGTGGACGACGACCGGGAAATCCGCGAACTGGTCTCGACCTACCTGACCAAAAACGGCCTGCGCGTGACCATGGCGCCCGATGGCCGCCAGATGCGCCAGTTCCTGGAAGCCAATGCTGTCGACCTGATCGTGCTGGACGTGATGCTGCCCGGCGACGACGGTCTGGTGCTGTGCCGCGAGCTGCGCGCGGGCAAGCACAAGGCCACGCCAATCCTGATGCTGACCGCGCGCGACGACGAGACCGACCGCATCATCGGCCTGGAAATGGGGGCCGACGATTACCTGACCAAGCCATTTGCCGCGCGTGAGCTGTTGGCGCGCATCAAGGCCGTGCTGCGCCGCACGCGCATGCTGCCGCCCAACCTGCAGATCACCGAGGCGGGGCAGATCCTCGCGTTTGGCACCTGGCAGCTCGACACTACCGCGCGCCACCTGATCGACAGCGAAGGCACCATCGTGGCGCTGAGCGGCGCCGAATACCGGCTGTTGCGCATGTTCGTCGATCATCCGCAACGCGTGCTCAATCGCGACCAACTGCTCAACCTCACTCAGGGCCGCGAAGCCGACATGTTCGAGCGCTCGGTCGATCTGCTGGTCAGCCGGCTGCGCCAGCGCCTGAACGACGATGCGCGCGAGCCGGCGTATATCAAGACCGTGCGCAGCGAGGGCTACGTGTTCTCGATGCCGGTGGAAATCAAGGAGGCGCGTCAGTGAATGCACGCCTTTGGCGCGGGCCGCGTACGCTGAGATCGCGCCTCTTCCTGATCCTGCTGACGGGACTGATCGTTGCCCACCTGATGTCGTTTGCCGTGCTGTTTGGCGAGCGCTATGTTTCGGCGCGTCAGGTGATGCTCGGCACGCTGGAGACCGACGTGGCCACTTCGGTCGCCATCCTGGACCGGCTGCCTGCCGCGGAGCGTCCGCAGTGGTTGCCGCGCGTGAATCGCGGCAACTATCAATACATCCTCGGCCCGGGTTTGCGCGGCGTGCCCGAGATGACGCAGCGCGGCAAGGACATTGCCGATCGCATCATGGAGGCCACGGGCGGGCGTTTTGCGGTCACGGTCGAGTCGATTCCGGGCGACGGCAAGCAGGTGCAGGCGCACCTGACGCTCAGCGACGGCAGCCCGCTGACCATCGACGTGCATCCGCGCATGACGCCGGTGGCGCAGTGGCTGCCCTATGTGCTGGTACTGCAACTGCTGCTGCTGATCGTGTGCTGCTGGTTCGCCGTGCGGCAATCGATCCGTCCGCTGGTGGCGCTGGCCGACGCCGCCGATGCCCTCAATCCCAACGCGAAGGCGGCCCCGCTGGACGAAAGCGGCCCCACCGAAGTGGCGCGCGCCGCGCGGGCGTTCAACGCGATGAGCGAGCGTATCGCGCACTTCGTGGCAGAGCGCGTGCAGATTCTTGCGGCGATTTCCCACGACCTGCAGACGCCGATCACGCGCATGAAGCTGCGCGCCGAGATGGCCGAGGATTCCGAGGAAAAGCGCAAGATGGTGAACGATCTGGCGGAAATCCAGACGCTGGTGCAGGAAGGGCTGGCGTATGCGCGGTCCACCAGCGGCGAGGGCGAAAAAGCGTCGCGTATCGATCTGGGATCGTTTGTGGAAAGCCTGGTCTACGACTATCAGGACACCGGCAAGAATGTGACGATCGAACAGAACGTGGGCGGCGCGATCGTGACGCGGCCGCACGCGCTGCGGCGCATCCTGACCAATCTGGTCGACAACGCGATCAAGTTTGGCGGCGCGGCCGAGGTCAGCGTGCGGCGCGAGCGCGACGCGGTGCTGATCGACGTGATGGATCGCGGTCCCGGCATTCCCGACGACAAGCTTGATGCGGTGCTGCAGCCGTTTGTGCGGCTGGAAGGGTCGCGTAGCCGCGAAACCGGCGGCACGGGGCTGGGCTTGGCCATTGCGCACCAGTTGTCGGTGGCGATCGGCGGATCGCTGAAGCTGCGCAATCGCGAAGGCGGCGGCCTGGCGGCGGAAATCCGCATCGGCTAGCCAGCTAACCACCCGCGCACCTTGAGCGCGTTTGTCTTCATCGCGGCCGCGCCCTCAAAGGCGCGGCCGCGTCGTTTTCGGCGTATTGCCTGGGCGCATCCCGCGCCATGTCCCCCATCGCCGCCTGGCATCCGGCCAGCCTTTCCGACGGTGCGCGCTGCGTCGGCCGCGCATTGCTTGGGCCTTTTTGTACGTCTTTGTATCAGCCCGCCGCTGCGATACGTGGCCTGACATAACCGCCCGAAATCCGCTACGGGCGCGATACGTGGGGCGACTTAAATACGTTCCGTGGCAGCGCAACGCAACGACGAAAAGCCGGAGACGCCGCTTCTGCACAACCGTGAAGTACCGATTGCACATCGCAAACACTCAACGTTCAGATAAAGGAAGCCAATCATGTCCAAGACCTTCACCCAACGCCTGGTTCTCGCCGTCGCCCTGGTTGCCGCCGCCGCTGGCGCGCAAGCCGCTGTGACCGGCGCCCGCGACCCGTACCTTGACGGCGCACGTGCCGTGCAAGGCGCGCGCGACGTTTTCAGCGACGGCGCACGCTCGGTGTCCGATGCCCACGACCCGTACACCGACGGCGCACGCGGCGTGCAGGACCAGCGCAGCCCTTATTACGACGGCGCCCACGTGGTGGCCGGACTTGATCGCACAGGCGTATCGGCCCCGCCGGCCCGCGCTGTCGATCCGTACTACGACGGCGCGCGCAAGGTCGATCCGTATTACGACGGTGCGCGCACCTTGGCAGGCATGGACCGCACCGGCGTTTCTGCCGATCCGGCCCGCAAGGTCGACCCCTATCTGGACGGCGCCTACGCCTGATCCCGCAGCATGTTCTTGAGCCCTTTTACCCAAACCACTCGCAACAAGGAATTCATCATGACCCGCATCGAAAAAGTGCTGTACACCGGCAAGGTCCACGTCACGTCCGGAGGCCGCGACGGCAAGGCGCATAGCGACGACGGCAGGCTCGACATCGCGCTGTCGTCGCCCGGCAGCAAGGGCCAGGGCACCAATCCCGAGCAGTTGCTGGCCGCCGGCTGGTCGGCGTGCTTCATCGGCGCCATCGGCCTGGCTGCGGGCAAGCGCAAGATCCAGTTGCCTGCTGACCTGTCGGTGGATGCCGAGATCGACCTGGGCACGGCGGGCATCGAATACCTGCTGCAGGCGCGCCTGCGCGTGCACATCCCCGGCATCGAGCGCGACGTGGCGCAGGAGCTGGTGGATACCGCGCACCGCACTTGCCCGTATTCGAAAGCGCTGCACGGCAATATCCAGATCGAGACCGTGCTGGTCTGAGCGGCTGCCACCGCATCGCCAGCAAGCCCCGATTGCCCCAATCGCTCGATTCAACACAACGTCGTCACGCTCCCGATCATGCGCAACCTCATTCGCGCCGTACTGGCCGCCGCCGGCATCGCGGCGATCTACACCTTCGGCACCGGTGCCATCGCTGAAAGTCCCAGGATGGGCGATCAGGGCGTGGCGCCGGAATTCGTCAACATCACGCAGTGGCTCAACAGCGAGCCGCTGACGATGCAGGGCCTGCGCGGCAAGGTGGTGCTGGTCGATTTCTGGACCTATGCGTGCGGCAACTGCGTCAATACCCTGCCATACGTCAAGCAGTGGTACGACAAATACAAGGATCAGGGACTGGTGGTGGTGGGCGTGCACACGCCGGAGTTTCCGTTCGAGAAATCGACCGCCAATGTGCAGGCCGCGCTCAAGCGCTTCGATATCCGCTATCCGGTGGCGCAGGACAACGCGTACGGCACATGGTCGGCGTATCGGAACCAGTATTGGCCGGCCACGTACCTGATCGACGCCGAGGGCCGCATCGTCTATCAGCACTATGGCGAAGGACGCTACAAGGAAACCGAGGCGGAGATTCAGAAGTTGCTGGCGCAGCGCAAGGCGGCTGGCGTGCAGTGACAGGCTGGCGGCGCTGCGGCGCCGCCGCTTCCGCTCGCAGCGCGCGTCTAAGCGCCGTTATCGAGCAGCACTATGGTCATCAGCACCGAGGCGTCGCTGACGGCCTTTACGTCATGCCGGACGTTGCCGGCCAGATAGATCAGGTCGCCCTGGCGCAGCCGACGCGACCCGCCATCGAAGGCGATCTCGATTTCCCCTTCCAGACACTGCATCGTCATTGGGCCCGCCACCGCATGCGGCGGCATCTGCTTGCCAGCCAGCAGCACGAGACGCGCCACTTCCAGATGCGGCACCTTGAACAGCGCGGTGGTGGGCGTGTTTTTCAGATCGACGCCGAGCGGCTTTACGCTCGTGGTCTGGCCGGAGGTCAGGTGCGGAATCGACATGGCTCTATGCTCGCTGGACTGGGGATTGGCTGACAAAAGACAGCTGCGCCTTGCTGCGCGATGCCATTCAGTCTATTGCCAAAGCAGCGGGGCTGCGAAAGCAAAATGTTGCCTGCCTCGCGCAACGTCATGCGCCTGCGCCGATTGGCGCATTGGCTTCGAACTTGGCGCGATGCGTCGAGAAAAAGGTGCGCACGTTGCGCACATTGCCGGCGCCCGTGAACAGCCGGCGCGCAAAGGCGTCGTACGCGCCCATATCGGCCAATTCGACGATCACCACGAAATCGGGCCCCGGCGACACGCGATAGCACTGCGTGACGCCCGGTTCCGCGCAGACTTGCGCTTCGAACGCCGCGCAGTCTTCCGCGGTCTGTCGATCGAGCGTGACCTCGATGATGGCGATCAGCGCGCCGCCCAGCTTCTCGGAATCGAGTACTGCGATTTCCCGCGCGATGACGCCCGTTTCGCGTAATCGGCGCACACGACGCATGGTGGTTGGCGCCGATGCAAACACGCGCTCGGCCAGCGTCGCATTCGAAAGCGATGCATCGGTTTGCAGCGCGCGCAGGATTCGGCAATCGAGGTCATCGAGCGGGACAGGGGGCGCAAAGGGCATACGATTTTCGTGAAAGAAAATTTCATCGACGGGATCTATCGATGAATTGATTCATAAACGCTAAATTATTGAAAGAAAATTTCATTGCCGCAACCCTACCATCGCCGCCATGGATCGAATGCGATCGCTAACGTAAATCAATTGGAGAGGTCATGTGCGGAATAGTTGGCGCGGTGGCGCAACGCAACGTGGTGCGGGATCTGGTGGATGGGCTGAAGCGGCTCGAATATCGCGGCTATGACTCGTGTGGCGTGGCCATGCTGCAGCACGGCAAGCTGGTGCGCGCGCGCAGCGTGGAGCGCGTGGCTGCGCTGCAACGCGATATCGAGACGCACGGGATCGACGGCGCCACCGGCATTGCGCACACGCGCTGGGCAACGCACGGCATGGCGGTCACGGCCAACGCGCATCCGCATGTCTCGCCCGACGAGCGTGCGCCACGTATTGCGGTGTCGCACAACGGCATCATCGAAAACCACGAGACGCTGCGCGCGGAACTGCAGCAGCACGGCTATGTATTCGTCAGCCAGACCGACACCGAAGTGATCGGGCATTTGATCGATCACCTCTACAACGGTGATCTGTTCGAGGCCGTGCGCGAAGCCGTGGCGCGACTGCGCGGCAGTTTTGCGATTGCCGTGCTCTGTCGCGACGAACCGCACCGGCTGGTAGGCGCGCGCAATGGCTTGCCGCTGGTGGTGGGCGTGGGTGACGGCGAGAATTTCCTTGCGTCGGACGCCATCGCCGTCGCCGGCGTCACCAACCAGATCGTCTATCTGGAAGATGGCGACGTGGTCGACGTGCAGATGCATCGCCACTGGATCGTCGACGGCCACGGCCAGCGCGCGGATCGCGCCGTGCACACCGTGGCGGCGCACAGCGCTGCGGCCGATTTGGGCCTGTACCAGCACTACATGCAGAAGGAGATCTTCGAGCAGCCGCGCGCGGTGGCCGACACCTTGCAGGACATCACGTCGATCATGCCGGAGCTGTTCGGCGATGGCGCGTATCGGCAAATGGCCCAGGTCGATTCGGTGCTGTTGTTGGCGTGCGGCGGCAGCTACCACGCCGCACTGACGGCCAGCTACTGGATCGAGGCGCTGGCAAACCTGCCGGTGCGCGTAGAGATCGCCAGCGAATACCGCTATCGCGAGGCGTTCAGCCATCCCAATACGCTGGTGGTGGCCGTATCCCAAAGCGGAGAAACCGCCGACGTACTCGGCGCCGTCCATGCGGCCCGCGAGCGCGGCATGCAACGTACGCTGGCGATCTGCAACGTCGCCACCAGCGCGCTAGTGCGCGAATGCGCGATGCATTTCATCACGCGCGCGGGCGTGGAGATCGGCGTCGCGTCGACCAAGGCCTTCGTCACGCAATTGGTGGCGCTATTCCTGCTGGCCCTGACCCTGGCGCAGATCCGTGGACGCCTGAGCGATACCGACGAGCAGCGCCACCTGCGCGCGTTGCGTCATCTGCCCGATGCATTGAGCCGCGTGCTGGCGCTGGAGCCGCATTTCATCGGCTGGGCCGATCAACTCACGCGCAAGGAGAACATCCTGTTCCTGGGACGCGGCATGCACTATCCGATTGCACTGGAAGGCGCGCTGAAGATGAAGGAGATTTCCTACATCCACGCCGAGGGCTACGCTGCCGGAGAACTCAAGCACGGACCGCTGGCGCTGATCAGCGACCAGATGCCGGTGGTGGCGGTGGCGCCCAACGACCGCCTGCTGGAGAAACTGAAGTCGAATATGCACGAAGTGAACGCGCGCAGCGGCAAGCTCTACGTCTTTGCCGATATCGACTGCGCGCTGCAGCCCTCCGACGGCCTCGAGATCGTGCGCCTGACCGAACACTACGGCATGTTGTCCCCGATCGTGCACACCATCCCGATGCAACTGCTCGCGTATCACACCGCGCTGGCGCGCGGCACCGATATCGACAAGCCCCGCAATCTGGCGAAGTCGGTGACGGTGGAGTGAGTGGGGGCGATGTGTGGGGAGATATGTGTGTGGCGGCATGCACCTCATCGCTCTCGCTCAACTTGAGAGCGGTGCACGCCGCCACCGCCATCATTCCGGCTGGATGTTGGCCTCTTTCACCACCTTGCCCCACTTGGCCAGGTCGGACTTGATCAGCGCCGCGTATTCCTGCGGCGTGCCGCCCTGCACCTCGATGCCGGCAGCCTCGAGTTTGGCGCGTACCTCGGGCAACTTCAGCGCGGCGTTGATCTCGGTGTTGAGCTTGGCGACGATTTCCTTGGGCGTGCCGGCCGGCGCGAGGAAGCCGCCGTTGGTATTGGCGTCGTAGCCCTTGAGACCTTGTTCCTCTGCGGTGGGCACGTTCGGCAGCGCCTTGGAGCGCTTGCGCGTCGATACCGCCAGCGCGCGCACGTTGCCCGATTTCACCTGTTCCTGAATCGCGCTGATCGTGTCGATATAGAGCACCGTGCGGCCCGCGATCAGGTCCGGATGCGCAGCCGAAGAGCCCTTGTACGGCACCAGCAGCACCGGCGCCCCGCTCACCATGCGGAACATCTCCGCCGCCATTTCCTGCGCACTGCCGCGACCAGACGTTGCCACCTTGGCCTCGGCCGGATTCGCCTTCATCCATGTCACCAGTTCCGGCACGGTCTTGGCTGGCACCTTGGGATACGCGGCGAAGACCAGCGGAATCTCGTGCGTGTAGACGATCGGCTCGAAACTCTTCTCCGGATCCCAGCCCAGGTTCTTGAACAGGAACTTGTTGATGTTGTGGCTGCCCCCGACGATGCCGATGGTGTAACCATCGGGCTTGGCGTTGGCCAGCACCGCGGTGCCAAGGTTGTTGGACGCGCCGGGACGGTTCTCGACGATAAATGGCTGGCCAAGCTTGACCGACAGCTTTTCGCCGACCACGCGCGCGATCAAGTCGATGCCGCCGCCAGCCGGTGCGGGCACGATGATCGTGACGGGGCGGCTTGGATACGGCTGCTGCGCCAACGCGGCGCCCGGGTTTGCCAGCAGCGCGGCGGGCATCGCCAGTACGCTCAGCAGCGCGGCGAATTTACGGGGGATCGATTGCATGGTGGTCTCCTGGAAAAGCGATGGACGGCTGCTGCCGACTCTGTTTGCGTAAAAGAAGCTGGAATCAGCCGCGTCCGACAAAAGGCATGGCGCTGGCCATCACGGTCATGTTCAGCACGTTGGCGTCGAGCGGTAGCGACGCCATATGCCGCACGGCATTGGCAACGTGGCGCGCGTCCATCATCGGCTCCGGCGCGGTCGTGCCATTGGCCTGCAGCACACCGCGCGTCATCCGTTCGGACAATTCGGTCAGTGCGTTGCCGATGTCGATCTGGCTGGCGACGATGTTGAACGCGCGGCCGTCCAGCGCCAGGGCCTTGGTCAGGCCGGTGACCGCATGTTTGCTGGCGGTGTAGGGCGCGGTGAACGGACGCGGCGTATGCGCTGAAATCGATCCGTTGTTGATGATGCGCCCGCCCTGCGGCGACTGGCGGCGCATCAATCCGAATGCGGCGCGCGCGCACAGGTACACGCCGCTCACATTGGTGTTGATGACGTTGAACCACTTGTCCAGCGGCAGTTCGTCCATCGGTACCGCTGGTGCGTTGACGCCGGCGTTGTTGAACAGCATGTCGACCCGGCCGAACTCGCGCTCGACGGTATCGAACAGCGCCTGCACGCTGGCCGGATCGGTCACGTCGGTCGGTACGGCCAGTGCGGTCTGGCCACGTTCGGCAGCTTGCGCGGCAAGCGTCTGCAATGGGTCGGCACGACGACCCGCCAACACTACGGTCCAGCCATCGTCCAGCAATGCCAGAGCGGTCATGCGGCCCACGCCGCTGCCGGCGCCGGTGACCACTGCGATCTTTCGGGTTGCGTTCAAGGTTGTCTCCTTTTTTTGACGATGCATCATGTGCGGCATCGCGCCGCGCGTATGTGGGTTGCGATCTATCCCGTCACCGTCAGCGCGATTTCGCCGATGCCGGCCACGCTGGCGTGAACCAGGTCGCCGCGTTGCAACGGGCCGACGCCCGCCGGTGTGCCGGTGAAGATCAGGTCGCCCGGCATCAGCGCGACCGAGCGCGACAGCATCGCCACCAGCTCGGGCACCGGCCAAAGCAGTCCGGATACATCCGCGCGCTGGCGTTCCGCGTGATTGACCGTCAGCCGTATCGTCCCGGACTGCGGATGCCCGCACATTTCGGCGGGCACCACCGCGCTGCACGGCGCGGCGTGGTCGAATGCCTTGGCGGGCTCCCACGGGCCGCCGACTCGCTTGGCCTGCTGCTGCAGGTCACGGCGTGTCATGTCGAGGCCGACCGCATAGCCCCACACATATTCCAGGGCGCGCGCGGGATCGATGTCGCGCCCGGCGCGGCCGATCGCCGCCACCAGTTCCACCTCATGGCAAAAGTCCTCGGTGCCCGGCGGATACGGCAGCGCTTCGCCCGCGTCATCCACCGCCGTGGCCGGCTTCATGAACCATGCGGGCATTTCCTGCGGCGCGGGCTCGTCATCGCGCCAACGGTAATTGCGTCCGATACAGAACACGCGGGCGATGGGAAACCGCGCGGCACTGCCCATGACGGGAAGCGAACACGGCGCGGGTAGCGGCAAGACAAAATCCATCGGTCTCTCGAAACTAGGTGCCGTTGATTGAGGCCCGACCGCGCGCACTACGCGGTGCGGCAACCGGGCGCCGGTGCGCAAAGCGATTAGGGCTGGGCGATCGATACGCCGTGGCGCTCAGGTGGTCAGGCTCATGCTCGGGCGCGTGCCGGCAAGCGCCTGCGCGACGCTGTCCAGCACCATGCGGGCCATCGCCTCGCGCGTTTCCCATGTGGCACTGGCGCGATGCGCCTGCAATGTGGTGCGGTCGGATTGACGCAATGCCAGCGGCACGCGCGGCTCGTCGACAAATACGTCCAGTCCCGCGCCGGCAATGCCGCCGGCCTCGATCGCGCGCACCAGATCGGCCTCATTGACGAGGCGCCCGCGCGCCACGTTGACGAGGAAGCCGCGCGGACCCAGCGCATCGAGCACCGCAGCATTGACGATGCCCTCGGCCTTGTCCGCGGCGGCGCACAACACCAGCGCGTCGCTGTCGCGCGCCAGCTGTACCAGATCGGCCACGAATTCATGCGGCACGTCGTCCATCGCACGCAGGTCCGTATAGCGGATCGGGCAGCCAAAGGCCGCGGCGCGCGTGGCGACGGCGCGGCCGACGCGTCCCATGCCGACGATGCCCACGCGCATGCCGCTGAAGCGGCGCGCCAGCGGAATGGCGCTGGGCTGCGGATACAGCTCCCATTGGCCGTCGCGTACAAAGCGATCGCCCGCGCAGATATTGCGGCACGCGGCAATCAACAGCCCGATCGCCAGATCGGCAACATCCTCGGTCAGCGCGCCCAGCGTGGCCGTCACCGGCAGGCCGCGCTCGCGGCAATATGCAAGGTCCACCGCATCGGTGCCCACGCCATTGACGGCCACCACCTTCAACGCCGGCAGCGCCTCCAGCATCGCGCGGGAAATGCCGGTATGGCCCCCGGTGATCACGGCTTCGATCGATGCGCCATGTCGTTGCAGCCACGCGGCCTGGTCGTCGATTTCAAAGTACTTGTGCACGTCATACAGCGCGGCCAGTTCTTCGTTGGCGGCAGGGATCAGGATGGGATTCAGTTGCAGGATCTGCGGCTTCATGTGCGATCGATGTCAGGCTGGAGAGTGAAGCCATGGTAGGCAATAGTTGATTGTCAATGCAATATTGATATATAAAATCAACATAAATCAGTTTCTACGAGTCACCACCATGGGTTCCTGGATATCGATGGACGAGGCGTGCGCGCGCCTTGGCGTGCGGCCGCAGACGGTCTACGCCTATGTGAGCCGCGGCAAGATCGAGGTCACGTCCGACCCGGCCGATACGCGGCGCAGCCTGTATCGCGCCGAAGACGTCGCCAGCCTTGCGCGGCGCAAGCAGGCCGGGCGCAAGCACGAAACGCTGGCCACTAACACGCTGTTCGGCGCAGAGCCCAGCATCCCGACCGCGCTTTCCACTTTCGTGCGCGAACGCCTCTACTACCGAGGGCAGGATGCGGTGGCGCTGGCCCGGTCGGCCACGCTGGAAGAAGCGGCGCACCTGCTATGGAATGCCGAACAGCCCGTGGATTTCTCGTCGACCGCGCGCGTGGCGCGGCCGGGGCGCGTGGCCGCATTCCGCACGCTGGCCGAACTGGCCGCCACGGGGCATTCCACGCACGGCCGCATGACGCGCGTGCTCCACGTGGAAGGGCAGGGGCTGATCGGGAAAATGGCCAATGCGTTCGGCGCACAGCCGGGGCGCGATGCACTGCACCGGCGTCTTGCGCAAGGCTGGAACCAGCCCGCGGCGGTGGCGGATCTGCTGCGCACCGCAATGGTCTTGCTGGTGGATCACGAGCTGACCAGCTCGGCGTTTGCCGCGCGCATCGCGGCGTCCACCGGCGCGTCGCTGCCCGCGTGCCTGCTATCGGGACTGACCACGCTGTCGGGGCCGCTGCATGGCGATGCGTCCGGGCGGGTCAAGGCCCTGTTCAGCGAACTGGAGCGCCAGGGCGAAGACGAAGTGATCGCCCATCATTTGTCGACGGGGCTGCCGCTCGCCGGTTTCGGTCACCATCTCTATCCTGAAGGCGATCCGCGCGCCGCAGCGCTGCTGGCACTGTTTGATCCGCCAGCGGTGATTGCGCGCTTTATCGACAAGGCCACGCGCCTGACCGGGCTGCAGCCCAACATCGACGTAGCGTTGGCCGCGCTGGTTACGCACTGCGGCCTGCCCGACGATGCCGCATTCGGCATGTTCGCCACCGCGCGCAGCATCGGGCTGCTGGCGCATAGCCTGGAACAGCTTGGCGTCGGTCAGGTGATCCGGCCGCGCGGCCGCTATGTCGGCGTCATGCCGGAAAAGGCCTGACGCACAGCGCGCGGCAGCTTTCGAAAGGGCGCGCCCGATGCGCGCGGCATCGGGCACGGCAGGGGCGACACTCAGCGCGCCGACTTGAACGCCGCGCGAAGCTCTTCGGCAAAAAGCTGCGGCTGTTCCCACGCGGCAAAATGCCCGCCGCGCGCCACCTGGTGGTAGTAGTTCAAGGACGGATAGGCCGCCTTGCTCCAGCTTTCCGGCGCCTGATAAATCTCGTGCGGAAATACGCTGATGGCCACCGGCACCTTGATGTCGCGCGTTTTCTGCGCGTCGGCGCTGAAATTATTGTTGTTGTTCTCCCAGTAGAAGCGCGATGACGACGCGCCAGTATTGGTCAGCCAGTACAGCGTGATGTCGTTGAGGATCTCGTCGCGCGAGAGCACGCGCTCGGGCACGCCGCCGCTATCGCTCCATTCCGCGATCTTTTCGTAGGTCCACGCGGCCAGTCCCGAGGGCGAATCGGCCAGCGCGTATCCCACCGTTTGCGGGCGCGTCACCATCATCGCGCCGTACGCCGCATTGCGTCCGAAGAAGCTGGAGAGCGACTGGTACGCCTTCTTTTCCGGGGGTGTCAGCGACGCGGGCGGCGCATCGCCGGCCAGGATCGACTTCATCACGTCGCCCGGCACCGTGGCGGGCATGTTCAGATGGATCGCGCGCAGGCCGCTCGGTGCCTGACGTGCCAGCGCGTCCGAGATCACCGAGCCATGGTCGCCCCCCTGCGATACGTAATGCGTATAGCCAAGCCGCTTCATCAGCACGTCCCACGCGCGCGCGGTGCGGTCGGGGTTCCAGCCCAGATCCTTGGGCCGGCTGGAAAACCCATAGCCGGGGATCGACGGAATGACGACGTCGAACGCATCTTCGGCGCGGCCACCGTAGGCGGTGGGATCAGTCAGCGGGCCGATGGTCTTGGTGAACTCGAAGATCGATCCAGGCCAGCCGTGGGTCAGGATCAGCGGTAGCGCGTTGGGATGGCGCGAGCGCACGTGGATGAAATGGATGTCCACGCCATCGATCGTGGTAACGAACTGCGGCAACGCGTTGAGCTGCGCCTCGGCCTTGCGCCAGTCGTACTGGGTGCCCCAGTACTTCACCAGTTCCTGCGTTTGCGCCAGCTGGATGCCTTGCGAGGCGTCGCCGACGGTTTCCTTGTCGGGCCAGCGTGTGGCCGCGATGCGCTTGCGCAAATCGTCGAGCTGGGCCTGCGGCACGTGCACGTGGAACGGGCGGATGCTTTCGTCGGCATTGGCGGGTTTTGCCGGCTTGGCGGCGGCGACCGGCGCCGGCGTGGACTGCGCGGCGCGCACGGACGGGGCGTGGCCGGCCAGGGCTAGCGTGGCCAGCGCGGCGGCCAGTACAAGGGTGTGGCGGCTCAAGGCCGATGACTGGAAACTGCGGAAGGTTGCGTGCGACACAATGGATCTCCGGTTGGGTTGGGCCACGACGCAGGCGCATTCGCTGCCTGCGTGACTTGCAGCGCAGTGTGGGGGGCCGATGTATTGCGGAGGTGTCGCGCGCGGCGCGTTATGCATCGCCATGTATCTGGCGGCCGCGCCGAAACATGAAGATACGGACGGGCCTGGGGCGCCGTGCGCACGTGAGAAGTGCGCTGCCCGGTTATCATCGGCAGCCCTACAGTCATGGAGAAGCGATATGACCGACGCACAGCACTATCTGCGCGAAGCCATCCGGCTGGCGCAGGCCAATATGGAGCAAGGCGGGCGTCCGTTTGGCGCGGTGATCGTCCGGGACGGACAGGTGCTGGCCACGGGTGTTAACCAGATCCTGACCACCAACGACCCTACTTCGCACGCGGAGCTCAACGCCATCCGCGCCGCAAGTCAGAAACTTGGCACGCCCAGCCTGGCCGGGTGCGCGGTCTATGCCAGCGGGCATCCATGTCCGATGTGCATGGCGGCGATGCGCCTGGCCGGCGTGGCGGAAGTGGCCTATGCCTATTCGAACGACGACGGCGAGCCGTTCGGCTTGTCGACGGCGGCCATCTACGCCGACCTGGCCAAACCGTTCGCACAGCAGTCGATGAAGATTGCGTATGTGCCGGTGCGCCTTGACGGCGCCGAGGATCTCTACGCGCAATGGCAGCGGCGACAAGCGGGGAAATAGCAGCAGCGCGCGGCGCGCATGCATTGGGAGGGTGCGCCGCCGTTGCCGCCTTCGTCACTGCCCCGGAACTGCGCGCCGCTTGCGCCCGGTAGCGCAAAGCGGCAGCCGGGGCGCGGCGACAAGCTCAGTCGAGCGTGATCCTGGCGGCCTTGACGATCTGTGCGTAGCGCGTGGTATCGCGCTCGATCAGCTTGCGAAACTCGTCGGGCGTACCGCCCACGGGGATGAAGCCGAGTTCGGTCAGCTTGCGCGCCACTTCGGCGTTGCGCGTGGCCGCCGCAATTTCCTTCGCCATGCGATCGACGATCGGCTGCGGCGTGCCGGCAGGCGCCAGCAGGCCGGTCCACGAACTCATTACGAAGCCCGGAAAACCGGCTTCCTCCATGGTTGGGATATTCGGCTCGCCGGGCCAGCGCTTGGCCGATGCCACGGCCAGCACGTTGATCTTGCCCGATTTCACGTGCGGCATGGGCACCAGCAGCGGGTCGAACGCCACCGACACTTCGCCCGACACCAGCGCGGGCAGGATCGGCGCGCTGCCGTTGTAGGGCACGTGCGTCATCTTGACCTTCGCTTCCATCGCCAGCCGTTCGCCGGTCAGGTGCGCGGAACTGCCGACGCCGCTGGACCCGAACGTCAGCGTATCGGGATGCTTTTTGCCGTAGTCGACCAGCTCGGCGACGGTCTTCACCGGCACCTTCTTGCTGGCGAACAGGAACAGCGGCAGCTCTGCCATCTCGGCCACGGGCGTGAGGTCGGACGGCTTGTAGCTGAGCTTCGAATACAGCGACATGTTCGCGCTGTACGCGGCCAGCACCGACACGAAGGTGTACCCGTCCGGCGCCGCGCGCGCGGCCACGCCGACGCCCAGCGTGCTGTTGGCGCCGGGTTTGTTCTCGATGATGATGGGCTGGCCCAGGCTCTGCGATACGCGCTCGAACACCACGCGCGACACGGTGTCGGTCGACCCGCCCGGCGTGTACGGCACGATGACCTTGATCGGCTTGCTGGGCCACGCATCGGCGGCCAGGGCCGCATGGCCCGAAAACACGGTGGCAATGGCAATGGCCATCACACGCGCAACGCGCGTGGCTTGACGCTTGATACTCACTACATCTCCTTCACTGATATTCTTCTGCGCCCCGTGGATGACCCCGGGGCTCTGTGGCCGATTCAGGCGGCCTTGCGGATTATCGGTGAGGAAGTCTGCCGCGGAAGTCGGGGTCAGCCCCCGGTTTTCGATGCAATGTGCGATAGCCGCACGGCGCGGCGATCGCGTTGTCGTCAGTCGATGCGCGCGCCGGAACTGATCACTACCGGCTTCCACGCCTGATATTCGGCCACCACGAACTTGCCGAAGGCGTCCGGCGCCAGGCTCATCGCTTCGGCGCCTTGTTGCGCCAGCTTGTTGCGCATGTCGGGTTGCGCCAGCGCCTGGGTCACGGTCTGGTTCAGCTTCGCGACGATTTCCGGCGGTGTGCCCTTCGGCGCAAACAGGCCGAACCACGCGCCCGTGACCAGTTTTGGCACCCCGGCCTCGGCCATCGTCGGTACGTCGGGCAGGGCCACGGACCGCTTGCGCGATGTCACCGCCAGTGCCCGCAATTGTCCGCCGCGAATATGCGAAATCACCGAAGGCACGGTGGCAAACATGAACTGCACGCGCCCGGCCAGCAGGTCGTTGAGCGCATCGGCGCCCTTGTACGGCACATGCGTGGTCTTTACGCCGGTGCGCTCGTTGAACAGCACGCCGGACAGATGCGCGGCGGTGCCGACGCCTGTGGAGCTGAAGTTGAGTTGATTGGGATGCGCGCGCGCATAAGCCACCAGTTCCTGCACGGTGGTGGCCGGCAAGTTCGGATTGACCACCAGCACGTTCGGCACGTCGGCAATCGGCGCGACCGGCTGCAGGTCGGTCTGCGGGTTGACCTTGAGCCGCGTGTAGAGCGTGGGATTGATCGCCACGGGCCCCACCGACGTGGCTAGCAGCGTGTAGCCGTCGGCGTCGCTGCGGCCGACAAAATCGGTGCCGATATTGCCGCCCGCGCCGGGACGGTTTTCGACCACCACGCTCTGGCCGAGTGCCTTGCCCATCTGCTGCGCCACCTCGCGCGCCAGGATGTCGGTGGTGCCGCCCGCGGTAAAGGCCACCACCACGCGGATCGGTTTGGATGGGTAGGGCTGTTGCGCATGCGCGTTTGCGGCGCACACCAGCAGAACCCCGACGGCCGCACGCCGCAGGAAGTCTTTCATCGCTGTCTCCGGTCTGGTTCTTGTCATGGGCGTTGCGCGCCGCAGCGCGGCGGCAATCCCTGTCATGCATCTTAGAAAGACACCAGCGCCCAGCTTTGACGAAATAGAAACGCAGCCATCATCGGCGGCGGTGCGGATCGAGCGGTGATGCGGACACGGACGCTCGAACGCCGCGCGATGGGTGGCGATGGCGCGACGGGGGCGCGTCCGGCCGCGCTAGCGCGGCTTCAGGAAGTGCTGTTCCATGGTGGCGCAGCGGCTCAGGTGGTCGAGCAGCCGGGCAACGCCCGACGGCAGGCTGTCGCGGTCGCGCACGCATACATGGAAGGTGCGCTCGGCCCAGTCGTCCTTCAGCGTCAGCAACGACAGCCCCATCATCTGCAGGTAATTGCGCGCGATGCCTTCCGGCACCACGGCCAGCCCCAGCCCCTCGCGCACCATGCGGCAACGCGCCTCGAAATTCGACACCTGTGTCTTGACCGTCAGCGGCCGCGAGATCGTGCCCGAGACCAGCGCCAGGAAAGCGTCGAACGTGTGGCGCGGAAAGTAGCCGAGAAAGTCATAGTCGAGCGCTTCTTCCAGATGCAGCGCGCCCCTGGCCTCGAGCGGATGTCCGCGGGGCACCACCAGTCCCACCCGATCGGTGCGATACGGCAGCGAATGCACGCCGGGGCTTGGACTGCGCGCGTGATAGATGCCGATATCGGCATCGCCGTTGGAAACCATGCGCGGAATGTCAAAGCTGAATGCTTCGATCAGGTCGATGCGCGTATCGGGGTCGTGCTTGAGGAAACCGCTGATATCGGCGGGCAGAAACTGCAGGATCGTCGAACGATTCGACGCGAGCCGGATCTTGGCGATGCCGTCCAGCGAATACGCCGCCAACGCGTCCTGCGCCAATTGCACGCTGCGCACGATGGCCTTGGCGCGCTGATAGAGCATGGCGCCGGCCGGCGTCGGTTCCACGCCGCGTCCGTGGCGACGCAGCAGCGCGGTACCGGCGCGGCGCTCCAGCTCGGCAATGCGCTTGCTGGCAGCCGACGTCACGAGGTTTTCGCGTTCGGCCGCGCGTGACAGGCTCTTTTCCTCGACGGCGGCAATCAGGATGGCAAGCGAAGGAATGTCCATATCCATGCGGTGAGCGTGCTCCAAAAGGAAAGGCTGGGCCGATAACTGCGTGCGCAGAGTATGCACCAGCGCGCAGCGGTGCGGATGCGCTGCGCGGCTTGGGAGCTTTCACCAAATGTCAAAGCTGGCGCACGCGCCGTTCGTACCATGGAAGCCATTCCAGAAGGAGACAAACGGCATGCTGATCGACCAATTTGCCGCCTATGTCGGACAACAGGCTCACGCGCCTCTGCCCGACGACGTACAGCATCACGCACGGCGCGTGGTGATCGACTGGTTCGCCGCGCTGCTGGCCGGTGTGCCGATGGCGCCGGGTCAGCAGCTTGCGGCGGCGCATCAGGAGGAATTCGGCGTCGGGCACAGCAGCGTGATCGGCCGCGCCACCACTGCGTTTCCTGCGCTGGCAGCATGGGTCAATGGCAGCGTGTCGCATGCCGCCGAGTTCGACGACATCTTTCGCGATGCGGTCTACCACCCCGGCTGCCCGACGATTGCCGCCGCGCTGGCGCTGGCTGAACATCGCAACGCCAGCGGCGCGGATCTGCTGCGCGCCGCGGTGGCCGGCTACGAAGTCTCGACGCGCATCGGTGCGGCAATCCAGCCGGCGCATTACCGCTACTTCCACACCACCGGCACCGTGGGATGCATTGGCGCGGCAGCGGCCGGCGCGTTGCTGATGGCGCCCGGCAATGCCGAGGTGGCTGGCCACGCGATGGCCACGGCCACCACGTTTGCGTCCGGCCTGCAGCAGGCGTTTCGCTCCGATGCGATGACCAAGGCGCTGCACGCGGGCCACGCGGCGCAGACGGGCGTGCTGGCCGCGCAGGGCGCCGCGCATGGCGTCACCGGCGTGCGCGACATCCTCGAAGGCGACGCGGGATTCGGCGCGGCGCTCTGCGGCAGCCCGAACTGGGATATCGCCACCGAAGGGTTGGGTAGCACGTACAACGTGACGAGCATCACGCAGAAGAACCACGGCTGCTGCGGGCATACCTTCGCCGCAATCGACGCCGCCATGCGCATCGTGCGCGATCACGCGCTAGACACCGCGAAGATCGCTGCCGTCCGTGTGCATACGTACCAGGTGGCGCTGGACGTCACCGGCAATTTCACGCCGGCCACGCCGTTCGAAGCGCGCTTCAGCCTGCCTTACGTGGTGGCGCACGGCATCCTGCGCGGCGCGGTGCGGCTCGACGCCTTCGAGCCGCAGCGCCTGGCCGATCCATCGATCCGCGCGCTGATGCAGCGCATCACGCTTGCCGCCGACGCGGAGCTGAGCGCAGCGTTTCCGCGCCAGCGCGCGGCGCGCGTCGAGATCGAAATGGCTGACGGCAAGCGCCATGCGCACTTCGCGCCGTATCGGCTGGGCGATCCCGAAGCGCCGCTCGACGACGCCATGCTGGCCGACAAGTTCATGGAACTGGCCGCGCCCGCGCTGGGCACGGTCAAGGCTGCCGGCCTGCTCGATGCGTTGTGGCGGCTCGACGAGCGCCCGGTGCGCGATCTGGGCTTGCACGCATTGCGTGCGGGTTGAGCGGCGCAGCGGCATTGCTCCCATTTTCAGGAAGGATGGATTCATGATCGGAATCGATAACAACATCGCGCGTGGCCCCGGCCATGCGGAAATGGAAAAGAAGCGGGACGCGGCGCGCGCCAACGATGGGCTCGGCGCTCGCGGCGCAACGGGAAGCGTGCTGGCCCGTGCGTTGTTTACACCGGATGTGGTGGCGCTGGTGGGCGCCTCGGCCGATGAACGAAAGAACACCGCCCGGCCACTGCGCTTCATGCGCAAGCACGGTTTTGCGGGCCGCATCCTGCCCGTGAATGCGGGCCGCAGCGAAGTGATGGGCCTGGCCGCGTACCCCAGCCTGGCGGCGTTGCCCGAATCGATCGACCATGCGTTTGTGATGGTGCCCGGCGCGCAGGTGATCGACGCGCTGGAGCAAAGCGCGGAGCGCGGCGCGCGCGTGGTGACGGTGTTTTCCGATGGCTTTGCGGAACTTGGGGAAGCGGGCATGGCTGCGCAGCAGGCGCTCGCGGCGCGTGCACGTGCACTTGGCGTGCGCTTGCTGGGGCCCAACAGCATCGGCGTGGTCGACGTGCACAGCGGCGCCATCCTGTCGGTCAACGCCGTGCTGGAAATGGACGCGCTGCAGGCCGGTTCGGTCAGCGTGATTTCGCAAAGCGGATCGATGCTGGGGGCGCTGCTGTCGCGCGGCGCAGCGCGCGGCATGGGGTTTGCCAAGCTGGTGTCCGTCGGCAACGAGAGCGATATCGGCGTGGGCGAGCTGGTCGACATGCTGGTGGACGACGCCGCCACCGCAGCGATCCTGTTGTTCCTGGAGACGATCCGCGATGCGGCGGTGCTGGGCCCCGCATTGCGGCGCGCCCGCGCGGCCGGCAAGCCCGTGCTGGTCTACAAGCTGGGCCGCTCCGCGCAGGGCGAGGCGCTGGCGCAATCGCACACCGGCGCGCTGGCCGGCAATGACGCCGCCGTCGACGCGTTTCTGCGCAAGCATGGCGCGATGCGCGTGGAGATGCTGGAAACGCTGTTCGAAGCCGCGCCGCTGGCCATCCGCCATGCACGCGCGGTGCCCGCCCTGACGCGTACGCCGCGCGTGGCCGTGGTGACTACCACCGGCGGCGGCGCGGCTACCGTGGTCGATCGGCTGGGCCTGGCAAACGTGGAAGCCGTGCCGCCGCCCGATGCATTTGTCGCGCATATGGCCGCGCGTGGCGTGAAGATTCGCCAGACGCCGATCATCGACCTGACGCTGGCCGCGACCAGCGCGCAGTATCGCGACCTCGTCGAGCAGATGGTGCAAAGCGATTGGTGCGATGCCGTGCTGTGCGTGGTGGGATCATCGGCGCAATTCCATCCGCAATTGGCGGTCAAGCCGATCGTCGAGGCCAGCGTCACGCGCGGCAAACCGCTGCTGGCGTTTCTGGCGCCCGATGCCGCGCAATCGCTGCAGGTGTTGCAGGCCGCTGGCGTGCCGGCGTTTCGCACGCCGGAAAGCTGCGCGGACGCACTGGCCTGCCTGTTCCGTGCCGCCGCCGCTGCAGCCGACGATGCGGGGAGCTCATCGGTGCCGTCGACGCCGTGGCCACCAAATCTGCCAATCCGGGGCAATCTGACCGAACTGGAAGCTGCCGCCGTATTCCAGGCGCTGGGCGTGCCGATTGCCGCCGCCGCGCTGGTCCGCGGCGAATCGTTGGCCCATCCGGTGCCGTATCCGGTCGTGGCCAAGATCTGCTCACGCGACATCCTGCACAAGACCGAGATCGGCGGCGTACAGGTGGGCGTGCGCGATAACGCGGAACTGGCCACCGCCGCCGCGCGGCTGCTGGCCAACGCGCGCCAGGCCGCACCCGATGCGCAAATCGACGGCATCCTGGTGCAGCGCATGGAAGACCGGCTGCTGGAGCTGATGCTCGGCTATCGCAATGATCCGCTGGTTGGCCCGATCGTGGTGCTGGGCGCGGGCGGCGTCACAGCCGAACTGCATCGCGACGTGAGCCTGCGCCCCGCGCCGGTCAGCCGCGCCGAAGCACGGCAGATGATCGACGAGGTGCGCTCGACGCGTCTGGTGCGCGGATTCCGCAACCTGCCGCGTGGCGATGTCGACGCGCTGGCCGATGCAATCGTGCGCTTCTCGCACCTGTGCGCGATGCAGGGCGTCACGGTGGACGAAGCCGAAATCAATCCGCTGTTTGTGCGCGCCGATGGCGTGGTCGGTGTCGACTGCGTGCTGCGCCTGGCGGAACCTCAAATCTGAACACCAGGCGGATCACCACGGCGCGCACGCGCGTTGCCGAACCGCCATCCGGAGACAACGACATGCATTTCAAGCTCACCCCAGAACAGCAGGAATTCCAGGACGCCGTCAGCCGCTTCGCGCAGAAGGCGCTGCGGCCCGGCGCTCGCGAGCGGGCCCACACCGACGCCTATCCGTGGGACGTGGCGCGGATGATGGCCGAACAAGGACTGCTGGGCATCACGATCGCCGAGTCCGATGGCGGGCAGGGCGGCACGCTGATGGACGCAATCATTGCCATCCAGGCCGTGGCCGCGCATTGCCCGCGCAGCGCGGACGTAATTCAGGCCGGCAACTTCGGCGCCATCCGGGTGTTGGCCGAGTACGGCTCGGCGGCGCAGAAAGCCAAATGGCTGGCGCCGCTGCTGCGCGGCGAGACGCTGATCTCGGTCGGCATGACGGAGCCCGAAGCCGGTTCCGCCGTGACCGAACTAAAGACCGCCGCAACGCCCGATGGCGACGGCTATCGCATCAACGGCACCAAGATCTTTACCACGCACGGCCCGCATGCCGATGTGATCCTGGCCTACGTGCGCTTTGGCCCCGGCGTGGGCGGCATCGGCTCCGTGCTGATCGACACCAAGGCGCCCGGCGTGCGGATCGGACAGAAGTCGCGCTTCATGTCCGGCGAAGAGTGGGCGCAGATCTACTTCGAGGACGTCCATGTGGCGGCCGAAGATGTGCTGCTGGGCGAAGGCGGTTTCAAGAAACAGATTGCCGGCTTCAATGTCGAGCGCATGGGCAACACGGCGCGGTCGCTGGCGCTGGGCCGCTACGCCTATGAAGTGGCGCGCCAATGGGCGCTGCAGCGCAAGCAGTTTGGCAGGCTGCTATGCGAATTCCAGGGCTTGCAGTGGAAGTTTGCCGACATGAAGATGAAGCTCGATGCGGGCCAACTGCTGTTGTATCGGGCGGCCAGCAATGCCGACAGCGGACTGCCGTCGGCTGAGGAAACCGCAATCGCCAAGGCGTTCTGCAATCAGGCCGGCTTCGACATCGCCAACGAGGCGTTGCAAGTGATGGGTGGCATGGGGTACAGCCAGGAAGAACTGGTCGAATACTGCCAGCGCCGCTGCCGCGGATGGATGATCGCGGGCGGTTCGATCGAGATCCTGAAGAACCGCATCGCCGAATCGGTCTTCGAGCGCACGTTTTCGCAGCGGCCCTGACGCGCGGCGGACGCAATCCGCGTCAATCGGTATGCAGGCGGAAGCGGCGCGCGTCGCTTAGTGCGAGGGTGCGCGCCGGGACGCCGGCGTCTCCGACTACTTGCGGATCGCTCACGCGCAGCGCGGCTTTCGCGCGCGCATGGGCGGGTGGTCGCCGGACGCGCGCTCAGTCGTCGTCATGCCAGCGGTGCCACTCGTGCCGGCGCCATTCGTGTTCGCGCCAGCGTTGCTCGCGGCGCCATTGCCGTTCCTGCCATTCGCGTGCGCGCCAGTCGTCGTAGTAACCGGGCGCGACCACTACCGGCGCGGGCGGTGCCACCACGACGGGCCGTGGGGCGTAGTACACCGGCGGCGGGGGCGCGGCTACATAGGCTGGCACGCCGATGCCGATGTCGAAATTGACGTGTGCCTGCGCGGCGCTGGACGCGGCCAGCGCGGCGATACCGATGGTCGCGGCGAGAAGAATCTTGTTCATGGGGGCGTCTTGTACCTTGCTGCCTGTGTGCCGATAGTAACGGCGCCCCTGCGTGTTCGTTGACCCGTGGTGACGAGCCTTTGTAAGCTGTTGTATCGCCTTGCGCGGCGGCAGGCGGGGCCGGCCCGCGTGCGAAGATCGCGCGATTTGCAAGGCATTGGCGGGGCAATCGATGCGCATGCACGGCTCACACCCGCTGACGCCCGCCACCGCGGCGATGTGGATCGCCGCGCGGCTGTTACCGGTTGATGCATCTTGGCGACACGGCGGGTCCGGGAATCTTGTCGTTCCTTAAGCGCACCTTAAGAACCCGCGCGCCGCAATGTTGCCGCTGGAACTTGCACAACGATTTTTACGCGAGCGGCATGCGCGGTGCCGCCGCTCGCATTGTTGCCGCATCGATTGACTAAGGCCGCAGCGTTTCCAGCGCCGTCTGGGCGTCGCGTCGCAAGCGCTCGATATCGAGGCCGACGACGGCGCCGTCGCGCACCACATGGCGGCCCCGCACGAAGACGTCGCGCACCGGCGTGGGCTCTCCTGCGGCCACCGGCGCCGTGGCGATGTCGTGGAAACCCGCAAAGCGCAGACCGCTGACGTCGTAGATCGCCAGATCCGCGGACTGGCCCGGCGCCAGCGTGCCGACGCCAGGCAGCCCCAGCACCTGCGCACCGCCGGCCGTGCCCCAGTGAATCACCTCTTCGACGCGCGTCTGATCCGCGCCGCCCAGCGCGCGATGGATTAGCCACGCGAAGTTGGCCTCGTGGACCATGCTGCCCGATTCGTTCGACGCCACGCCATCGACGCCGATCGACACCGGCACACCCGCATTGGCCATGGCGCGCACCGGCGCGATACCGCTGCCCAAACGCGCGTTGCTGACTGGGCAATGCGCCATGCCCGTGCCGGTCTGACCGAGCATGCGGATCTCGTCGGGCGTCACGGTCACCAGATGCGCAAACCACACATCGGGCCCGAGCCAGTCGTGATCGGCGACGAACTGTACCGGCGTGCAGCGATATTTCTCCGCGCAGAAGCGCACGTAGTTGTCGGTTTCCGACAGATGCGTATGCAGCCGCAACTGCATGCCGCGCGCAAAGCCGGCCACTTCGCGCAGCAGCGCGGGCGGCATCGAGAAGGTTGGCGTGGTGGGCGCGACCACCACGCGACGCAGCGCGTCCGCGCCGGCATCGTGATAACGCGCCTTCAGCCGCTCGATATCGCCGAGCATTTCATCGAACGTTTCCGGCACCAGCGCGGTGGCACGCATGCCGGGATGATCGGACTTCGACTGCACCGCGCCGCCCCGGCACAGCACCAGTCGCATGCCGAATTCCTCGGCCACGTCGAACAGTACGTCGCCAGTTTCGGCACCATGTCCGTGGTGGTAGAGGTAGTGATGATCGGCACAGGTGGTGGTGCCCGACAACAGCAGCTCGGCCATGCCGAGCCGCACCGCGGTGCGGAAAATTTCGGGCGTGAAGCGGTCCAGGCGCGGATATGGCACGCTGGCCAGCCATTGCTGCAGATCGGCGTTCATGCCCGCCGGCACGGCCTTGAGCAGGTTCTGAAACAGGTGGTGGTGCGTGTTCACCCAGCCCGGGTACACCACGCAGCCTGTCGCATCGATTACGGTCTCGCCCGGTTGCGGAGCGAGGCCGGCGGCCATTTCCGCCACGCGGCCGTCGCGCACGCGCAGGTCGATCGCGCCCGCGCGCGCCGCGGCGCCGGTGCGGCCGGTCATCACGGCCGCAGCGTTGCGGATCAACAGATCGCCGGAAGCGATGGAGTGGGTAGGCGTCGTCATGGTTTCAGACCTCAGGTACATGTTCGCCGGCGACGGCCAGCTCGTGATCGTCGTCGCGTGTGGGCACGCCATTGAGCAGCAGATTCAGAAATACCGACACCACGCAGGAAATGATCACGCTGCTGTGCACGAACGGCTGCAGCGCGGCTGGCAGCTTTGCCAGCAGGTTGGGCATGATTACCGGCATCAGCGCGCACGCCAGCGTGATGGCTACCACGCTCAGGTTTGCGGGCTTGCGTTCGTAATCGACCTGCCCCAGTGTGCGGATGCCTGCCGCGACCACCACGCCGAACATCACGATGGTGGCGCCGCCCAGCGCGGCGGCGGGGATCGACGAGAACAGCGCGCCGATCTTCGGCACCAGCGCCACGGCGCACAGCATCACGCCGCAGACCGCCACCACCCAGCGGCTGCGCACGCCGGTGACGATCACCAGCCCGACGTTCTCCATGAACGCGATGAACGGAAACGCCGCGAACATGCCGCCGATGGCACTGGCCAGGCCGTTGGCGCGCAGGCCACAGGTGGCCTCGCGTTCGCTGACGGGCCGCTTGACGATATCGCCGATGGCCACGAACAATCCCATCGATTCCACCATCTGCACCACCATCACGATCACCATGGTGACGATGGCGCCCGCGTTGAAGGTGGGCATGCCGAACGCGAACGGCATGACCATCGTGAACCACGGCGCGCGCGCCACCTCGTCGAAGCTGCCCATGCCGAGCAGCCATGCCGCCGCGCCGCCGATCATCAGGCCGATCAGCACGGCCAGGCTGCGCACCAGCCGGCCGCCGTGGCTGTTGATGAACAGGATCAGCGCGATGGTGCCGAACGCCACTACAAAGAACAGCGGCGAGCCGAAGTCCTTCGCATTGTGGCCGCCGCCGGTCCATTGATACGCAACCGGAAACAGCGACAGCCCGACCGAAGTGATGATGCAGCCGCTGACCACGGGCGGGAAGAATCGCTTGAGCCGTCCGATGACCGGCGCCAGGAACATCGTCACCACGCCGGCGCCGATCACCGCACCGCATACGCCGGTGAATCCGAGCGACGGGTCGGAGCCGATCGCAATCACGGGTCCCACCGATCCGAACGCCACGCCCTGCATCAGCGGCAGGCGCACCCCGAACTTCCAGAAGCCGACCGTCTGCAGCAGCGTGGCGATGCCCGATGTAAACAACGCGGTGCTGATCAGCAGCGTGGTCTGTGCAGGCGTCATCTTCAGCGCGCCGGCCACGATCATCGGCACGGCAATCGCGCCCAGATAACTTACCAGCATGTGCTGAAAACCTAGCGAGACCATCGCCCGCGCTGGCAGGATCTGGTCGACGGGATGGACGGGGGTGGTCATGGGGGCGCTCCTGCCTTGTGGTGTGGGTGTGCACCCAACTTAGCGACGCCGCAACCGGTCTCGTAGCAACATTGCGAATGCGCGCGCATGGAAGCGAAATGGCAGGGGTTTTCCGCAGCTTGCACGGAATCTGCATTGATCCCTAGGATGAAGCCATTATCGCCAGTCCGCCCCTCGATCTGCACCATGGGTCATCATGCTGCACCAAGATTGAACACCGCCAGCCATGCCCGTGCGCTCGATCACGTGCAGGCGCTGTCCGCGCGCGTGTTCGGTCCGACGCGCCTGCATAGCGACGACGCCCATCCGCAAGTGCAGTTGCAGACCTGCCAGATCGGTCATCTGACGCTGGCCACCACACGCTACGACCGCGCGATGGAGGTGGTGCCGCAGCCGGGCAAGGACGAGTACGTGATCCAGACCGTGATCGCCGGCCGGTGCCGCGTGGAAATCGACGGCGTGGCCGAGGACATGGAGCCGGGCAGCACCTGGGTGTTTTCGCCGTCGCTGGCGGTGCGACTGTTGCTGGACGCCGATTGCGAACGCTTCAGCGTGGTGGTGCGCCGTCATGCGCTGGAGGATGCGTTCCGTACCTGCTTCAACTTCGATCCGCCGGGGCCGCTGGTCTTTGCGCTGCAGCCGCTCAGCGACGCGCAGCGTGCCGGCCGCTGGCGCGCGATGCTGACGTGGCTGCGCACCGAAGCCGCCATGCGTACCGGCCGCCCCGCTCTGCCGGCGGCCGACGCCGCCATCGAACAACTCTGCCTGACCACGCTGCTGGTCGATCATTTCGGCGAGGACGGCGGACTGCTGCCGCGCGGCTACCTGCCGACGCTGCCCGCCTATGTGCGGCGCGCCATCCGCTACCTGCGCGCCAACCTGGACCAGCCGATCACGCTGCAGGAACTTGCAGCGCACTGTGGCGTCTGCGAGCGCACGTTGCAGCTGGGCTTTCGCAAAAGCAAGGACACCACGCCAATGGAGTACCTGCGCGTACTGCGCCTGCAGGGCGCCCGCGCCGACCTCCAGCGCGCGATGCCCGGCCCCGGCGTGGTCACCACCATCGCCCTGCGCCACGGCTTCACACACCTGAGCCTGTTCGCGCGCGAATACAGAAGGGAATACGGCGAACCGCCTTCGGCTACGTTGCGCGGGGGTGGGTGAGGGCGCGCTACCACCGCACCACCGGGCAGCGTATGATCGCCGGGACACCCCCCACGGTTGCCGATGTACTCGCGATGACCCACCAACCTCATCTGTCTCCCAAGCTGCATCTGACCACTAAGCATGGTTTTGCGCTGCATGACAGTCGGCAGCCCGCCTTTCATCGCGCGTGGCACATCCATGACTGCGGCATGCTGCTTTGGCCGCGCATGGGCCGGCTCAAGACGGTTTGGAACGACGTTGGCGGCGAGCCGGACGCGCCGCATGCGGTGTCGCTGGTGCGCGGTACCGCTGTGCTGCTGCCAGCGACGACCTCGCACCTGACCGCATCGGAGCAAGGGCGCCAGCAGCATGGAGAGCTTTACCTGCCGCCCGACCGCCTGCCCGCCGGCCGACGTTTTGGCGCCATGCATCTGGACGCAGCGACCATTGCGATGCTGGAGGGGTTGCTGTCCCCGGGCATTGCGATGACGAGTGCGGCGTGGCTGGTGCGCGCAATCGTCGAACAACTCGCGGCAAGCCGGCCGCTGGCGATGCCTGAAGCACCTTCATCGGTGGCGATGCGCATGGTGCGGCGCTTCCATCAGGCGCTTGAGCGCGACCTGCCGCTGCCTTCGATCGATGCGGTTGCAAGCGAGCTTGGCGTGTCGATCCGGCATTTGCAGCGCGCTTGCCAGATCGAGTTCGGCGTGACGCCAGTGACTGTCAGGCGCCGCGTCCTGGCCACGCATGCCCGCGGGCTGATCGCCCAGGGAAAATCAGCAGCCAGCGTCAGCATGGATCTCGGTTTCGCGTCGAGCGGTCATCTGCACCGCCTGCTGCGCGAAACGCGCTGACTGTGCGGTCGCCCGCCGTTGCCCCGTTGCAAATAGGGCGCTGCAGGGCGATGCGGCCCGTGATACTCGATCCATTTCCTCGCTAAGCCATGACCACGGCGTCGATCTCGATCTCGATCCACGCGCCGTCGGGGAGGCTCGCCACGCCCAATGCGCTGCGCGCGGGCAATGGTTGCTCCGGGAATGCGATGCGGAGAATTGCCGACGCCGCATCGAGCACTGCCGGATGATGGCCAAAATCCGGTGCCGCGCGGATGAATCCGCGCACACGGACAATCTGGATCACGTTTGACAGATCGTCATCGCAAGCCATCCGCAGCGCTGCCAGCGCGTTCAGCATCGACACTTCGGCGGCGCCGCGAGCCGGCTCGACATCGGCCTGGCCGCGGCACTGGCCTGCCATGGCAACGCCTTGCCGCCTGCAGACTTGCCCGGCGATCGACACCCAGCGCGATGCGTCCGTATCCACGATGCAATACGGCGCATAGCTGCCGCGCGGACGAGACACCTCGGGCAGCGTGAATCCTGCTGCGCCAAGCAGAGCCTCGGGAGAAGCGGCCGTCATGGTTCGCCCCATGCCACCCCGCCACTGAGCCAGCATCCGTCGGGCGCGCCGGAATCGGCATGGCGCGGCGCAACGAGGATCTCCGATGGGCAGCCCATGGCATCGCCCTGCCACACCGCCATCGATGCTGCGGTCCGGCCGCGACCGTGCAGTTGGTTAGTCTGGTTCAGGTATCCCCAAAGCGCCGCCGCGGCGATGCCGGTCGCGGCATCCTCGGGATAGCCTGACGACTTTGGAAACTGCCGTGCATGAACTACGGGCGTGCCGTCGACCCGGGGTGTGCCGAATGCGTACGGATACAGGCCGGTGGAGCCGATCGACGCGCACAGCGGCGCCATGGTCGAGAAATCCGGTTGCAGGGCGTCGAGCATCGCCACGGATGGCAGGGCGATGAGCGTCTTCACGCGGCTGGTCGCGGCATTGACGACCGTATGGCTGCCGGCGGGCAAGCCGAGCTGCATCGCCACGCGGACCGATGCTGCGGCGTCCAGCTTGGCGGTGCGTACCGCCGGCTGCGAGATCCACACGCGTTGCGATGCTTCATCCCAGTTTGCCAGCACGATGCCGCTCAACGTCTCGATGCGCGCCGTCGACGTGGTCCAGCGCCCCCACTGGCGCAGCGCCCAGAGCGTGCCCACCGTGGCATGTCCGCACATTTCCATTTCGTGATGCGGCACGAAGAAACGCAGGCGCCAGTCGCAGCCAGCATCGCTCGGCAATACGAAGGCTGATTCGTGGCCATGCGTGGCGGCGACGCGCTGCATGGCCGCCGCATCCATGCCGCGTGCGTCTGCGACCAGCGGCACCGGGTTGCCGCCTTTCCCATCGCGTACAAAGACGCGAATCAGTTCGACGTTACTCACCGGTGGCTCCAACCGACTTGGCGATCCTGCCCCAGTACGGGATGTCCTGCTGGACGGCGGCCCGCAGCGCCGCCGGCGTACCGGGGCGAACGGTCACCCCCTTGCCGGCGAGATCGTCGGCCACGGCCTTGTCGGCCAGCACCTTGTTCAAGGCCGCATTGAAGCGGTCGACAATCGCCGCGGGGGTTCCCTTTGGAAATGCGATGCCGTACCACAACTGCTGTTCAAAGCCTGGCACGCCCTGGCTTGCGAACGTCGGTACGTCGGGCAGCAATGGCGTCGCTGCGGTCACAGCGATGGCGGCGATCTTGCCGGCTTTGATATATGGCGTGAGTCCCGCCGGATTGTCGAACATGATCTGCACCTGGCCGCCAATCAGATCAGTGTATGCAGGCGCCGCGCCGCGGTATGGCACGTGGATCATCGGCTCGCCGATGAATTTCTGAAACTGTTCGCCCATCAGGTGCGACACGGTCCCGACGCCAACCGACCCAAAGGTGTGCGGAGCCCGGTCGGACTTCAAGCGAGCGACGAGCGTACGCGCATCGGGCACTCGCAACGCGTTGTTGACCGCCAGCACGTAAGGCGAAGTGCCGATGAAGCCGGCGTATGCAAAGTCCGCTGTCGGGTTGTAGGCCAGCCGGGGATAGAGCGCGACGCTTACCGCGTGGGTGCTCGTGGTGACCACGCCAGCCGTGTAGCCGTCGGCAACGGCCCGCGCCACGAAGCTGGAGCCGAGCGTGCCGCCTGCGCCGCTGCGGTTGTCGATCACCACCGGTTGTCCGAGTTCGCGCTGCAGAAGCGGCTGGATCGAGCGCGCCACGAGATCGGTGCCGCCTCCGGCGGGAAACGGCACGACCATCGTGATCGGTTTCTCTGGCCAGCTTCCGGCATGAGCGGAGACGGAACTTGCGGCGACAACGGCCGCCAGTATTGCGCGCCGTAGGCCGCGCGTCGGATTCGACAGGGGGGACATGTGCACTCCTTTCGTTGGAATACACGAAAGTCTAAAAACGGGGCGGCCCTGTCTCAAACCGGAATGCGACGGCGCGCGATCCAAAAAGCGCATGAGTCTTGCCAGAGGGCTGTGGGGAGTTCCGCCTATGTGCCGCCGGGCGCGGCCAACGCCGATCAACAAAAAAGACGCAGCCGACGTGAGGCGGCTGCGCCGTCAATCACCCGCCAGTATCGTTGGCGGGGTCCCAGAGCTTTACGTCAGGCGGCGATCTGCGCGGGTTGACAGATGCGCAGCAGCGTTTGCAGGCGCGCGCGGTCCAGGTTGCGGCCGATGAAGACGAATTTGCTTTCGCGCGGCTCGTTGCCCCATGGGTCAGCGCGATGGAAATCCATCAGGCGATGCACGGCCTGCAGCACGTGACGGCATGTGTCGTCCTGCACGGCAACGATGCCTTTCATGCGGAATACATCGTCGCCTTGCGCGGCCAGCAGCGCGCGCAGCGCGTGCTCCAGCCGCTCGCGATCGAACGGCGTGTCGAACACCAGCGAGACCGATGTCACGGACGGATCGTGCCGATGCGCATGATCGTCGCCGCCGTGTTCGTGATTGCAGGTTTCGTCGCAGATGTGATCGGCGTGGTGGTGCGCGTCGTGGTCATGATGACCATGATGATGCGCATCGGCCGCGTCATCGGGCAGTTGCGTCGCGCCCGGCGTGAAGCCGCCAATGCCCAGGATGCGCGACAGGTCCACTTGCGCGTAGTTCGAGCGCAGGATCTGTGCGCCTTCGTTCAGGTGGTGCAGGCGATGCGTCAGCGCGTCGAGCCGCGCCTCGGACACCAGATCTGACTTGTTCAGGATGATGCGATCGGCCGCCACGATCTGATCGACCGCCTGGTTGTCGAAGCCGGACAACTGCGGATCGTCCAGATGGGCTTCGATATGCACGGCGTCGACCAGCGTCAGGATGCCGTCGAGCGTCACCTGTTTGGCCACGTCGTTGTCCATGAAGAATGTGGCGGCTACCGGCGTGGGATCGGCCAGCCCGCTGGTCTCCACGAGGATATGGTCGAAACGTTCAGGCCGTTCCAGCAGCTTCTGCAGGATGCGCACCAGATCGGTCCGCACATCCACCACACAGCAGATGCAGCCGTTGGTCATCTGGTAGATCTCCTCGTCCGAGGTCATCACCAGGTCCGAATCGACATCGACTTCGCCAAACTCGTTCTCGATCACGGCGATGCGGTGGCCGTGCTTCTGCGTGAGGATGTGGTTCAGCAGCGTGGTCTTTCCTGCACCCAAAAAGCCGGTCAGGATGGTGACGGGTACGGGTGGCAGGTTGCGTTGGACTTCGGTCATGGTGTCTCCCGGGTGATGACATCGGTATTGACTGCGGCAAGCGTTGTGCGCATCCCGGCCCAGCGCGAGACCAGGCCGGTGTGCGGCACGTCGAACAGATCGAGCACGCGCCCGACCGTGTGATTGACGATCTCGTCGACGCTTTGCGGATGGGTGTAGAACGCGGGCATCGGCGGCATGACGATGGCGCCCATCTCGGTCACCGTGGTCATGTTGCGCAGATGCACCAGATGCAGCGGTGTCTCGCGCGCCAGCAGCACCAGCCGCCGGCGCTCCTTGAGCATCACGTCGGCGGTGCGCGTGATCAGGTTGTCGGCCACGCCGGTGGCGACGGCGGCCAGCGTGCGCATCGAACACGGCGCGATCACCATGCCGTCGCAGCGGAACGACCCGCTCGCAACGGCGGCGCCGATGTCGCGCACGTTGTGCACCACGTCGGCCAATGCTTCCAGTTGCGGACGCTGCATGCCCAGCTCGTGATGCACGGTGAGCCATCCGGAAGGCGAACAGATCAGATGGGTTTGCCACTCCGGCGCCGCCTGCATGGCCTGCAGCAGGCGCACGCCGTATGCCGCGCCGCTGGCGCCGGTGACGGCCACCACGAGCCTGCGCGGGGCGTTCATGCGCGGGTCTCCGCGGCGCGTTTTTCGGCCAGCGCCTGCAGCACCTGTTCCGGCTTGATCGGATAGTGGCGGAAACGCACGCCGATGGCGTCGAATACGGCGTTCGCGATGGCCGGCCCGATCGCCACGATCGGATCTTCGCCGACGCCCTTCGCGCCGAACGGACCGCCCGGGTCCGGCGCAGCTTCCAGCAGTACGGTGTGGATCTCGGGCATGTCCATCGCCAGCGGCATCTTGTAGTCGACGAAGTTGGCGTTCAGCGATCGCCCGGTCTTCATGTCGATCTGGTAGTCCTCGTAAAGCGTGTGGCCGATGCCCTGCTGGATGCCGCCTTCGATCTGCCCGGCCGCGGCCACCGGGTGGATCACCTTGCCGATATCGTGTACCGGCACCACCTGCTTGACCGTGATGAAGCCCGTCTCGGTATCGACCTCGACCTCCACGAAATGCGCGGCGAACGAATACGACTTGGTCGGGTGATAGGTTGCCGTGCCCACCAGTTGCGCGGCGGGCAGTCCCTTGCGCGGCATCACGGCCTCGCGCACGGTCATGGTGGGCCCGATGCGGTCGCGCACGGCGATCACGCCGTTGGCAACTTCCAGCTGGTCGGGCTCGGCCTCCATCTGGCGCGCGGCGCGTGCCAGCAACTGCTGCTTGATTTGCGCGGCGGCCATCTGCGCGGCGCGTCCCACCATGTAGGTGGTGTGGCTGGCAAAGGCGCCGATATCCCACGGCACCACATCGGTATCGCCATGCACAACGCTGACCGATTCGAACGGGATCGCCAGTTCCTCGGCGACGATCTGCGCCAGCGCGGTATGTGCGCCGGTGCCCAGGCCCGCCGCGCCGGTCAGCAGCACCACGGTGCCGTCTTCATTCATCTTGACGATGGCGTTGCCCTGCTCCTTGATGCCCGGATAGGCGCTGCTGCCGTGCATTTCGCAGCCGATGCCCCAGCCGCGGCGGATCACGCCATGCTGGGCGCGCGTCTGGGCGCGGCGCGCGTGCCAGTCCACCACTTCCATGCCCTTGGCAATGCACGCCTCGAGGCCGCGCCCGATCAGCGGATGATTCGACGGCGCGATATCGCCTTCGCGCACCGCGTTGCGCAGCTTCAGCTCGGCCGGATCGAGGCCCAGATGATGGGCCGCCTCGTCCATCTGGATATCGAGCGCGTAGTAGGTCTGCACCACGCCGTAGCCGCGAAACGCGCCCGCGATCGGGCTATTGGTGTAGACGCAGCGACCTTCCAGCCGCACGTTTTCGCAGCGATAGAGCGATACCATCGCCGCGGTGCCGACATTGGTGACACCGGGCCCGTGCGATCCGTAGGCGCCGGAATTGAACACCACCTTCGCTTCGCGCGCGGTGATGGTGCCGTCGTTGCGGAATCCCTGGCGCAGCCAGATGCGTGCGGGGTGGCGCGTGCGTCCGCCGAGGAAAGTTTCCTCGCGCGTGTATTCCATGCGCACCGGGCGATGGGTTTCGCGTGCCAGCAGCGCGCACAGGAATTCACCTTGAAACAGGTCCTGCTTGGCGCCGAAGCCGCCGCCCATGTGGTCCACCAGCACGCGCACCTTGTGCAGCGGCAGCCCGAGCACTTCGGCCATGATGCCGCGCACCATGAACGCCGTCTGCGTCGAGATCCAGACCGTCAGGTTGCCGTTGCCGTCCCATTTGCAGGTCAGCACGTTCGGTTCCATGTAGGCCGGCGTGGGGCGACCGCCTTCGTAGATGCCTTCGAGAATGAAGTCGGCTTCTGCAAAACCGCGGTCAATGTCGCCGCGTTCCACCACCACGGGGGGGAGCACAAGATTGCCACCCGGCTCGCGGTCGTGGATCGGCACGGCGCCGGGCGCGGCGGCGTCCTCCACGGTGAGCATCGCGGGCAGCGGCTCGTATTCGACTTCGATCAGCTCGATGGCGCGCGCGGCGATTTCCTCGCTGACGGCAGCCACCGCAGCCACGCCTTCGCCCCAATAACGCACCTTGTCGTCGAGGAAGTACTGGTCGCAGGTGACGGAGGCCGAGCGCGGATGGGGCGATCCCGCGTGCAGCACGCGCGGCACGTTTTCATGCGTGAGGATCGCCTTCACGCCCGGCAGCGCCAGCGCAGCCGCGGTGTCGATGCGACGAATGCGGGCATGCGCGACATTGCAGCGCTTGAGCCTGGCGTGCAGCAGGCCCGCCATCGGCATGTCGGCGACGTACTTGGCGTTGCCGGTGACCTTGTCCAGCAGGTCGGTGCGCTTGACGCTGTGTCCGATCACGGCGTGGGTCATTGTGCGTTCTCCGTTGCGCCATGCGATGGGCAGGGACGTTGGATGGCCTCGGCGGCCTTTTCCACCGCCTCGATGATCTTGGTGTAGCCGGTGCAGCGGCAGATGTTGCCGGCCAGCGCAAAGCGGATCTCGTCGCGAGTGGGGTTTGGATTGGCATCGAGCAGCGCCTTGATCGCCACCACAAAGCCCGGCGTGCAGAAGCCGCACTGCGCGGCGCCGCAGCGCATGAACTGATCCTGAATCGGATGCACGGTATCGGGACCGGGCTGGATGCCCTCGATCGTGGTCAGCTTGCATCCATGCGCCTCGGGCGCGAGCATCAGGCAACTGTTCATCGGCGTGCCATCGACGAGGATCGTGCAGGAGCCGCATTCGCCCACATCGCACCCTTTCTTGGTGCCGGTCAGGCCCGCGTCGTTGCGCAGCGCGTCGAGCAGCGTGCTGTGCGGCTCCACCGCCAGTTCGCGCGGCTCGCCATTGATTTCCACTTCGATCAGTTTGCGCATCACAGTGTCTCCAGGGCTTGGGCAATGGCGCGGCGTGTCAGCACGCTCACCATTTCGCGGCGATAGGCGGCGCTGGCGCGCACGTCGCTGATCGGACGCGCGTCTTCCATCGCGGCGTGGGCCGCCTGGAGGACTAGCGCCTCGCTGATCGGCCGGTCGCGCAGCAGCGCTTCGGCGTGGGTGGCGCGGATCGGCGTCGGCCCTACGGCGGCCAGTACGATGCCGACATCGGTGCAGTGGCCGCGTTCGACCGTGATCGATACGGCAACACCCACCGTTGCCAGCTCCATCTGCACGCGGCGTCCGTGCTTGATATAGGCCTTGCCCGTATGGGGCGCCGGCGCTGGGATGGTGATACGCGACACGAGTTCGTCGGGCTCCAGCGCGGTCTTGCCGGCGCCGGTGACGAAGTCTTCCACACGCATGGCGCGCGACCCCTGCAAGCCGTACAGATGCACCGACGCGCGATCGGCGATCAGCGGCGCAAGCGAATCGGCCGACGGCGACGCGCGGCACACGTTGCCCACCACCGTGGCGCGGTTGCGCACCTGTATCGACGCGAAGTCGGTGACTGCGCGCGCCAGTCCCGCGTAATGGCGGCGTACCGCGTACGACGTTTCCACCTCGCGCGTGGTCACCAGCGCACCGATGCGCAGGCCGTCGGTGGGATCGAACGCCAGCACGTTCATGCCCGGGATTTTCTTGATGTTGATGACGTGCGCGGGCTGCCGGTGCGATTCCTTGATCTGCACGAGCAGGTCGGTGCCGCCCGCCAGCACGCTGGCCCGACCGCCGCAACGGTGCAGCAGCGCGGATGCCTCTGCAAGCGTGGCGGGTTCGAGATATTCAAACGCTCTCATCGTCGCTCCTGTGTGGATGCTTGCGGCCCGTGCGCGCCATGCGTTTGCCGCTGACCGTGAAAGCATGATGGTTGCCACACCATCATCGGTAAATACCCATAACCGGATTTATTGATCGTGTTACCCTCTGAATCGACTGCCATGACCCCCACAACAGAGCAGGCGAGAGACATGCCCACCATCAGCAACATGAACGTTTCGCTGCGGCAATTACGCGCGTTTATCGCCGTGGCCGAAGAGCGTCACTTCACGCGCGCAGCGGAGAAATTGAGCCTTTCGCAGTCTTCCGTCAGCGCCCTGATTCACGAACTCGAAAGCAATCTCGGACTCAAGCTGTTCGATCGCCATACGCGGCTGATGCAAATCACGCAGGCCGGCGCGGAACTGCTGCCGATGGTCAAGAAGGCGGTGGCCGATATCGACAGCGTGCTGGACAGCTCCGCGGAATTGCGCACGCTGGGGCGCGGGCGCGTGTCGATTGCCGCATCTTCGATCCAGGCCGCGCTGATGCTGCCGCGTTTCATCCGTGAGTTCTGCGTCGGCCATCCGGGCGTCAAGGTGGACCTGCACGATGTGGCCGAGGATGAAGTGCCGCGCATGGTCAGCGCTGGCGAGGTCGATTTCGGTATCGGCACGATTCCCGAGGGTCAGCCCGACCTGGCCGCGCATCGGCTGTCGTCGGATGCATTCGTGATCGTCATGCCGCCCAGCCATCCGCTGGCGCGCCGGCGCGATCTCACCTGGGAAGACGTGGCCCGCCTGCCCGTGATCGGTCCGCACCGCGGCAATCCGATCCGCGATTGCCTGGACGCCGCGCTGGCCGCACGCGGCATCACGCTGGCGCGCGTGCACGAGGTGTTCCTGCCGCTGACGATGGTCGGCATGGTCGACGCCGGACTGGGGATCGCGGTGATGAGCACGGCGGTCACGCGGCTGACGTCGGCGCTGGGGCTGATCACGGTGATGCCGCAGGATCCGGTGATTCACCGCGAGATTTCATTGCTCACACATGCGGACCGGTCGCTATCGCCGCCTGCGCAATCGTTCCGCGACCTGCTGATGCGCCATCGCAGCGATCTGGCGAAGTAGGCGCCGCGCGACGCTGCAAGCCCGGGGCATCGTCCCCGGCATGCAGGCGTCACGCAGCGGCGACGCCGGCGCGTCTACGCGGCTTTCTTGGCCAGCATGCGCGGCGCCTCCTGCGTGCCGCGCACGTTGAACAGCAGGTTCAGCAGCACCGCGCACAGCGTGCCGAGCAGGATGCCGTTCTGGCAGAACTTGGCCGCCAGTTCCGGCAACTGCGCGAAAAACCTGTCGGCGACCAGCGGAATCATCCCAAGCGCCACGCTGACGGCGACGATGTAGGCGTTCTTCTTGTTCTCGACGAAATCGACGTGGCCCAGGATGCGCACGCCGGTGGCCGCCACCATGCCGAACATCACCAGCGCGGCGCCGCCGAGCACGTATTGCGGGATCGACGCCGCAAAGAACGCCAGCTTCGGCAGGCAGCCCAACACGACCAGGATGCCGCCCGCCGTCGCGCACACCCAGCGGCTGCGCACACCGGTCACCTGCACCAGCCCAACATTCTGCGCATACGAGGTGTAGGTAAAGGTATTGAACACCGCCCCGACCAGCGCGCCGACTCCATCGGCACGCAGGCCGCGCGCCAGGTCGTCCGGCGTGACCGGCCTGTCGACGATTTCACCGAGCGCGAGAAACTGGCCCACGCCCTCGATCATGATCACGACCATCACCACGCATAGCGTGATCGACGTCATCAGGTCGAAGGTAGGCAGGCCAAAGTGGAACGGCGTGATGAACGCCACCCAGTCGGCCGCATGCACGCCCGCGAAGGTAACCTTGCCCAGCGCCACCGCCACCACGAAGCCGGTCGCGATGCCGATCAGCACGGCGATATTGCACAGAAAGCCCTTGAAGAACGCGATCATGCACAGCACCGTCGCCAGCACCAGCGTGGCGATGCCCAGGTTCACGGGCAGGCCGTAGGCCGGATTGGGCGCCGGGCCGGTCGGCGTGGCGATGGTGGGATTGCCGCCCGCCGCCCAGTTCACGCCGACCCGCATCAGCGAGATGCCGATCACCAGCACCACGGTTCCGGTTACCACAGGCGGAAACAAGCGGATCAGGCGGCTGACATAGGGCGCCGCCACCAACGTGAAGACGCCGGCCACCATCACCGCGCCGAATACGGCCGGCAATCCCAGCGATGGATTCGATCCGGTGGCGATGATCGGGGCGATGGCGGTGAACGTCACGCCCATCATCACCGGCAGGCGGATGCCGATTTTCCAGATGCCGATGCTCTGGATCATCGTCACCAGTCCGCAGCAGAACAGATCCGCGGCGATCAGAAAGGCGATCTGGTCCTTGGGCAGGTGCAGCGCGCCGCCGATGATCAGCGGCACGGCGATCGCGCCCGCGTACATCACGAGCACGTGTTGCAGGCCGAGCGCGGCCAGGCGAAGCGGGGGCAAGACTTCATCGACCGGATGCACCGGGTCGATCCCATGCGAAGTGGGGGTGGGGATCATGCTGTCTCCTTCGTCTTCCAGGCCGGAACTGCCCGCACGGTTGGCCGAAAGGAGGCTGCAGTTGCCGCCCCCCGTGGTCTGTCGCCACGTTTTCCGCCACCTGCGTTTCGTTGTCAGGGCAGCATGCCAGCCACCGGACATTGGGTAAATGGGGCGCGTGGATTAATCGATCGGGTCATCCGATCAATCGCATCCGGCGCGGATTCCGTTACATCGGCTTCAGTGTTTTCCCGTATCGATGCGCGCCAGCAGCGCTGCCGCGCGCGCCATGGCGTCGTCGTCGATGCGTGCGCGAATGCCATCGAAGTTCGGCCCGCGTGTGGCATCCAGGCCCATCCGCGACGTGGTGCCCACGCCCGAGGCGGACGGATCGAGCGCGCTGCCGGGCAGCCCGTCGACCACCACCACATCGAGATGGGGCTGCAGATGCGTGGCGATGGCCCACAGCACCTGCTCGTCGCGCGTGATGTCGACGTCGTGATCGACGGCCACCACGGTTTTCAGGTACGGGTCCCAGCCCAGCAGCCCCAGCATCACCTGGCGCGCCTCGCCCGGGCGCGATTGGCGCAGCGCCACGTAGGCGTGGAAATGCGTGCCGGAACTGGGATAGTGCACGGCGGTGACCGATGGAAAGCGCTCCATCAGTTTTTCCACCATCTCCGATTCGCGCGGAATGCGGCCCAGGTTCAGATGCTCGGCCGAATTGCCGCCGACCACGTCGACCAGCCAGGCGTCGCTGCGCCGCATCACGGTTTCCACGCGCAACAGGTTGTTGGTCGAGCGGTCGGACGAATAGCCGGTGAATTCGCCAAACGGCCCTTCGTCCACGCGGGCGGTGGGATCGAGCACGCCTTCCAGCACGATCTCCGCATGTGCGGGCACCTCGATGCCGTAGCGCGGCGTGCGCACGACTTCGAGCGGCGCGCC
The DNA here is from genome assembly GCF_008801835.1 of Cupriavidus pauculus. Classification (GTDB taxonomy): domain Bacteria; phylum Pseudomonadota; class Gammaproteobacteria; order Burkholderiales; family Burkholderiaceae; genus Cupriavidus; species Cupriavidus pauculus. The sequence continues at coordinate 99,073 of NZ_VZOW01000004.1, forward strand.
GAACAGCCCGCTGGCGACGTGGCGCTCGTCCACGCCATACGGCAGGCGCGCCGCGCCAGCGAGCATGAACAGCGGATGCGCGCCGATCACCATCGCCACGGGCAGCGGCCTGCCTTGCTCCACGGCGCGCTGGAACATGCGCCACAGATGCCCGCGCGAATGCAGGCTGGTGGCGATCTCGTTGGGCGAATGCAGCATCGAGCGGTGATAGCTGGCATTGCCGAAGCCGAGTTCGCGATCTTCCGCGATCAGGATTGCGTTGGTGATATACGGGCCGCGATCGGTGGCGAAGTGCCGGATCGTGGGCAGTGTGCCGAGGTCGACGTGCTCCTGCACGATGCCGGTCACCGCGCCCGATTGCAGCACGCGCGGCGCCATCAGCCGGCGGCTGCGGGCCTGGTATTCGGCATGGATGCCGGCCGGCGACACGCCGCCGAGCATACGGCCCACGCGCTCGCGCGAGGCAAACAGGTTGGTGACCAGCGGCGCGCCCAGTCCGGCCACATCGTCGAACACCACCACCGGGTGGCGATTGCGCTCGGCCAGCGTCCAGACCAGTGCGGTGGGGTCCTGGTTGGCGGTGACGGTGTCGCGCACGGTCAGCACGTCGTCGGGAAAAGCCGCGCGGTACGCGGCGAGAAAGGTATGAAAGTCCTGCGATGTATCGTCAAAGATCGGCGGGTCTAACGCCGGCAGGCTTGCAGATGGGGCAGTCATGGCATGGCTCCGCTTGGATAACGCCAACGGGATACCGTTGCCGCGCGCGGGCGCCGACAGAGAAGCCGGCGCCCGCGCGTGACCAGACGGCGAAGCATGTTGGGCGCGCACGCGGGTGCGCGCCGCAGGGCTACGGCACGTGCGAAAGGACGTGTGCCGGGCGCGCGTCAGCGCGTGCTGGCGTACGTGTCCTTCAGGCGGGCCTGCGCTTCCTCCTGGGTTTTGGGCGGCGCCGTCGGCTCGATGCCGACGAGGCGGGCAATGTTGTTGCCCATGTAGTCCTCCAGGCCGTCCTCATCCAGGTCCATGCCCTGCGGGGCCGGCCCGCACAGCATCTCCAGTTCGCGCAGCCACATGCCGGGCTCGTTCGGCGGCGTATCGGTGCCGAACACGATCTTGTCGCGCGGCAGCTGACGTGCGAACTCGACGATGCGCGACTGGAAGCACCAGCCCGATTCGCAATACACGTTCGGCGTATCCATCGCCATCCAGAACGCCTCGAACGAATAGTTGCCGCCGGTCTGGATGCCGAAATGCCCGATGATGAAATTGACCATCGGGAATTCGCGGATGATCGGATAGAACATCGTCGGAATCGTGTACGGGCCGTCGCCGGTGTGGATCAGCACCACGATGTTGTACTTGGCGCAGACCTTCATCGCGGGGCGCAGCCAGTCGAGCGCTCGGTCAGGGCGATAGCCGTGCATGTTGGCATGCAGCTTGAGCATCTTGAAGCCGTATTCCTTCACATGGAATTCCAGCTCCAGCGCGCCTTCCTCCGGGCCCCAGCGCGGATTGAACGTGAAGTTGCCGATAAAGCGATCCGGGTACTTCTGGCACAGGCTGGCCACGTAGGCCATGTAGTCGCGAATGCCCTCGCGGCCGCGGCGGTTGCCGTCGCGGTAGCCGGTGTTTCCGGGCGGCGGCTGGATGAAGCCCATGTCGATGCGGCGCGGCTTGCCGTTGATCATGTAGGGGCCGTCCATCATCTTGAGCATGCGCTCGCCGTTGAACGGCTCGCCGGTATGTCGCCAGGCTTCGTCGACGAGGTTGGTGGGGTGCAGATGGGTGTCGATGATCATGTTCGTGTGCTCCGTCGGAATCTCGTTGAACTGCCCGCGCTCAGGCTGCCAGGCGCGCACGCGCTTCTTCGAGCGTGCGCGGCACCGGCGTCGGCTCCAGGCCGATCATGCGGGCGACGTTGTTGCCGAGGTAATCCTCGAGCGTGTCTTCATCGAGATTGAGGCCTTGCGGCGGTTCGAAGCACAGCACTTCCAGCAGCCGCAGCCACATGCCGGGCTCGTTGGGCGGGGTATCGGACCCGAACAGGATCTTGTGCTTGGGCAGCACCTTGGCGAACTCGACGATGCGCGACTGCAGGCACCAGCCCGATTCGCAATACACATTGGGCATGTCCATCGCCAGCTGGAATGGCTCGAAGCAATACACGCCCCCGGTCTGCACGCCAAAGTGCGCCATGATGAAATTCACGGTCGGGAATTCCTTCATCATCGGCACCCATTCGGTGGGAATGCTGTAGGGGCCATCGCCGGTATGGAGCTTGACCAGCACGCCAAGTTCGGCGCATTTCTGCAGCGCCGGACGCAGCCAGTCGAGCGCGCGGTCGGGACGATATGCGTGCATGTTGGCCTGGAACTGCACCATCTTGAAACCCAGGCGCTTCACATAGTGTTCGATGGCGTTGACGCCGTTTTCCACGCCGCAGCGCGGGTTGTAGACGAAGCAGCCGATAAAGCGGTCCGGATACTTCTGCACCATCTCGCGCGTGTAGGCCATGTACGCGTCGATGGCTTCGGAGCCCGATTGCACACCGTCGGTGTAGGTGTAGATCGTGTTGCCTTGCGGCGGCTGGATGAAGGCGCGGTCGATACGGCGCGGTTTGCCATTGATGGTGAACGGGCCATCCATCATCTGGATCAGGCGTTCGCCGGTAAATGGGTCGCCGTCGTGCCGCCAGGCCAGATCGACCAGGTTGGTCGGGTAACAACTGGTGTCGATGATCATTGAGATCCCCTAACGATGACTCTGGTGAAAGAGATGGAGTCGTGTCAGGGAGGTGGGACCGGTCTGGTCGTGACGCCACTGACAGGAACTCCGTCAGTGAGCAATCTCCAGATGAACCTCGCGGCATTGCGCCGCTGCTGTTCAATCGACCGCTTCTACCCACGCGTTCGTTATATAGCGCCGTGTTTGCGCGCGTCAAGCGCGACTTGTGGTGCGGTGCACGAATATCGTTAGGCGAAATCATTCGTTCGGCGCGCGCCCGCACGTTCCTAGCATGATCGTCTTCCCAATCTCCGGTACAGGAATGAGGCGTATGACAACAACAACAGCAGCGTCCCGCCATACCCCCGCGCGTCGTGCGCTGGCAGGCTTGTGCGCAACAGCCGTGGCGATGACGGCGGCGTGCGGCAGCGACGGCGGTAGCACGACAAACGCGTCCGACAATCCCGCGCCAACAACCGTGGCGGCCAGAAAGCCCAACATCGTCTTCATCATGGCCGATGACCTCGGCTATTCCGATCTGGGCGCATTCGGCAGCGAGATCCGTACGCCTAACCTTGACGCTCTGGTGCGGCAGGGACGCATCCTGGCCAATCATCACGCCGCAGCGGTGTGCGCGGTTACGCGATCGATGATCATCTCGGGCACTGACCACCACTTGGTTGGCGAGGGCACGATGGCCACCACCGACGTGAACTACATCGACGAAAACGGCGCGCCGAAACCGGGCTACGAGGGCTATCTCAACGATCGCGCGCTATCGATCGCGCAGTTGCTCAAGGACGGTGGCTATCACACGTACATGGCCGGCAAGTGGCATCTGGGCAGCGGCCTGCCGAATGCGTCGAACCAGGGCGCAAACGTGGGCACGGCGTCGCCGGGCCAGACGCCGGTGTCGTGGGGATTCGAGAAAAGCTACGCGCTGCTGGGCGGCGGCGGCGACCACTTCGGTCGCAACGGCAGCACTGCCTACGTGGAAGACGATCACTACGTGACGCCCAACACCACCAACTTCTTCTCCTCCGATTTCTATACGTCGACGATCATCAAGTACATCGATTCCAGCACCGGCAGGAATGCCGATGGCAAGCCATTCTTCGCGTACCTGACGTATCAGGCGCCGCATTCGCCGCTGCAGGCGCCCGCCGCGTATATCGATCGCTACAAGGGCGTGTATGACGCGGGCTACGAGCCGATCCGCGCGGCGCGGCTGGCGCGGCAGAAGGCGCTGGGACTGATCCCCGCCGATTTCACGCCGAATCCCGGCCGTGACGAGACGCTGACGGTCACGCCGAAATCGGCAAACTGGGGCACCGCATCGGCCAACTACGTCACGTCGACCCACAGCGTGGCGCAGGGCGGCGTCGATACGCGCGTGATGAACGCGAACAAGAAATGGGACAGCCTCAGCGCGGACGAAAAGCGCGCACAAGCGCGCTACATGGAGATCTACGCGGCGATGGTGGAGAACCTCGACGCCAACGTCGGCCGTCTGGTGCAGCATCTGAAGGACATTGGCGAATACGACAACACGCTGATCGTGTTCCAGTCCGATAACGGACCGGAAGCCAGCTATTACGAATTCAGCGGCAACTACGATCAGAACTACGACGCCAAGAACGCCGCGGCCGCGGTGTATCCCACGCTCGGCACCACGGCCTATACGGGATCGGGCAATCTCGATTACGGCCAGCGCTGGGCCGAAGTGAGCGCCACGCCGTTCCGCTTGTGGAAATCGTTCCCGGCCGAGGGCGGCCATTCCGTGCCGACCATCGTCAAGCTACCGGGCGCCGCGCCGGACAAGGCTGGTGCGCAGCTAAACGCCTTCACCCATGTGGTGGACCTGGCGCCGACGTTTCTCGATATCGCGGGCATTGCCGCGCCCAGCACGCCGGCCGCGCCGCTCTACGATAGCAAGGGCGTGAACCGCAATGCGGGCAAGGTGGTGTACGACGGCCGCAATGTCTATCCGATCACCGGGCTGTCGTTGTTGCCGACGCTGCAGGGCAAGGCCGCGGGGCCGGCGCGCACCACTTTTTCGGAAGAGCTGTATGGCCGCACCTATGTCTATGCGGACAACTGGAAAGCGACCTGGATCGAGCCGCCGTTCGGCCCGGCCAATGGCGAATGGACGCTATATGACATTCGTGCCGATCGCGGCGAAACCAACGACCTGGCGACGCAGCGCCCCGACGTGCTGGCCGATTTGAAAGCGCGGTGGAACGACTATGCGAAGGCGGTCGGCGTGGTATTGCCGAAGGTGCCCGGCATGATCTACTGAGGCAGGCCGTGGCGCGGAATCGATTCACGCTGGGCTGGCGCATCGGCGCCATCGCGTTCGCCGTGGCGCTGTTGCTGACGTGGGCGGTGCGCGCGGTGCCGCTGCACGCGGCCGCGCCGCTCGGCACGCCGCAGCAATGCGCGGCGTATCGCGGCGCACCCGAGCACTGGCGACAGCAGCGCACTGCGGGCATGGCGCGCATCGCCGGCGGCGAATTCGTGCCGGGCACGACGATGGGATATCCCGACGAGCGGCCCGCCGGCAAGGTGCGCGTGGGCAGTTTCTGGATCGATCGCACCGAAGTGACCAACGCGCAGTTCGAAGCCTTCGTGCAGGCCACCGGCTATGTCACTGACGCCGAGCGCGCGGGCGAAGCGGTGGTGTTCCACAAGCCGACCGGAGAAGAGCTGCAGCAGCGCCCGTATGCATGGTGGTCGATGGTGCGCGGCGCAGACTGGCGTCATCCGACAGGACCGGCATCGAACCTGGACGGCAAGCGCAACCAGCCGGTCACGCTGGTGACCCAGGCCGACGCGCGCGCCTATGCGCAATGGCTCGGCCACGATCTGCCGACCGAGGACGAATGGGAGTACGCGGCCAAGGCCGGACGAGGCGACGCGGCGCTGGAAACGGCACCCGTCGGCGGCGATGGCATGCCGTCGGCCAACTATTGGCAGGGCGTGTTTCCCGTGTTGAACAGCGCGAAAGACGGATTCGACGGCCTGGCGCCGGTCGGTTGCTTTGCCGCCAACGCGTTCGGCCTTTACGACATGATCGCCAACGCCTGGGAATGGACCGCCGATCCGTACAGCGGGCCGCGCCAGTCGCATGCCAATGGCGATACCGCATTCGTCGCCGCGCAGTCGCGACGCGCGCGCGAAAGCCGCATGGCCGTGATCAAGGGCGGATCGTTCCTGTGCGCGCCCGACTTCTGCGTGCGCTATCGCGCGTCCGCGCGCGAGCCCGCCGAGCGCGACTTGCCGACATCGCACATCGGCTTTCGTACGGTGCTGCGTGATGGCTGAGCGCAACAGTTGGACTGGCGATATGCGATGCGGATGGCGGCTTGCAGTGGCGCAGCCATGGCGATACGGGTTACGGCGCGGCGGGTGGTCGGATTGGTGGTCGGAAGGGTGGTCGATCGCATGTGTCTGTGCGTGGCTGTTGCTGGCGCAGGCGCTCGGCATGTCGATGGCGCGCGCCGACGCGCCCCGTGTGGTGCGCATCGCCGTGGTGGCGCACAGCGATCGTGAACTTGTCGACGCGGCAGCGGTGCAGAACACCGCAGCGTCCGTGCGGCTGCAGGCGGTGGCATTTCCGAACGCGGCTGCGGCACGCCGGGCGCTGGCGGCACAGCGCGTCGACGCATCGATCGCCGAGGACACGCAAGCGCTGGCCGGCGACACGTCGCTGTGCGCGGCTGCCTACACGGTCACCTATCCGATGGGCCTGTATGCGCGTCGCATCGGGGCCTTGCGACAGGTGCCGCTTGAGGCCACGGTCGCTGTGCCGGCGGATCGCGCCGGACAAGGCCGCGCGCTGTTGCTGTTGCAGAACTTCGGGCTGATCCGCATCGACGCCAATGCCGGTTTACAACCGCGCGTGCGCGACATTGTCGACAATCCGCGCAAACTGCGCGTGGAGCCGGTTCCGGCCAGCCGGCTGGCTGCGGCGCTGCCGCACCACGCGCTGGTGGCGATGCCCTTTGCTGTGGCCGATGCCGCCGGCCTGGGGCCCGCGCGCGATGCGCTGGGCATCGAGGACGCGCGCGTGCCGTGGGCCAACGCGCTGGCCGTGCGCGCCAACGAATGCCATGCCGATTGGGTGCGCGCCGCCGTCGCGGCGCTGCATTCGCCCGCGATGAAGGCGTTCATCCTGACGCGCTTCCAGGATTCCGTGCGCCGCCCGTGGTAGGCGGCCCGCCGTTCGCGGCAACCCGGCACCCCGGGATTCCCCCGCATTTCGCAGTCTAAATTGTGAGTGATAACTCACATCGAGAATCTTTAGCCTTTTTTTGTATCGTCTTTGTATCGCTCAGGTATCAAAAAGGCTAAAGATCCACTTTGGGGCGACGTAAACCAGGGATGTCAGGGGCATTCAGCCATATGCGCGCGGATGCCACCCATTGAAAAAGAAGGGAACAATAAACATGGCATCCGTCTCGTCTCTGGGCATTGGCTCGAACCTGCAACTGTCCGACCTGCTCGACAAGCTGGCCGCATCCGAACGCGCCCCGCTGACCGCGATGCAGGCGCAGCACTCGGCCTATCAGACCAAGCTGACCGCCTACGGCACCGTCAAGAGTCTGCTGTCGAGCTTCCAGGCGGCGGCCAAGACGCTGATGACGCCTGCCACCTTTGGCGCCGTCAAGTCCAGCGTTGGCAACGCCGACATCCTGGGCGTCACCACTGCCGCCAGCGCCGTGCCGGGCGATCTGAATGTCAACGTTACCAAGCTGGCGCAAGCCCAGGCGCTGGCCGGCATCGGCTACGCCAAGCAGGACGCGCAGATCGGTTCGGGCACGCTGACCTTCGAGTTCGGCACGACCACCGGTTTCGACGAGACCTCGGGCGCCTACGTGAATCCGAAGTTCACGGCCAACACCGCCACCGACAAGGCGCCGAACCCGCAGACCGTCAAGATCGAGGCGGGCAAGGGATCGCTGCAGGACATCCGCGACGCCATCAACAAGGCCAACATCGGCGTCAAGGCCAGCATCATCAACGACGGCAGCGCCAAGCCCTATCGCCTGATCCTGACCTCCGACAAAACCGGCGAGGCGATGAGCATGCGCGTGTCCGGGTCGTCGCCCGAACTGCAGGCGCTGGCCGGCTACAACCCGGAGACCCCGGGCGCCAACGGCATGACCGAGACGCTGCGCGCGACCAACGCCGCGCTGACGGTCAACGGCATCGCCATCGTCAGCGCATCCAATACCGTGGTCGACGCGGCGCAGGGCGTGACCATGACGCTCAAGAAGACCGGATCGACATCGGTGTCACTGACGCAGGACACCGACGCCATGAAGGCGTCGATCCAGGCGCTGGTCACCGCGTACAACAACATCCAGTCGTCGGCCAAGACGCTCACGCAGTTCGACACCAAGGCCGGCACCAAGGGCGCGCTCAATGGCGACGGCGTGCTGCGCGGCATCCAGACCTCGCTGCGATCGGTGCTCAATACGCCCGAGGGGGCATGCCCGCGAACGCGCCCAAGATGCTTGCGGCGATCGGCGTGTCCATGCAGAAGGACGGCACGATGGCGATCGACACGAAGAAGCTCGACGCGGCACTGAAGGACAACCTGCGCGACGTGACGCAGCTGTTTGCAGGCGACGGCAAGACCGGCGGGTTTGCCCGCCGCCTGTCCGACGTGGTGGACCGCGTGACCGCCGACAAGGGGCCGCTCGGCGCGGCGAGCGCCGGTCTCGAAAAGACCATGAAGGATCTGGAAAAGCGCTTCGACGCGGCCAACGATCGCGTGGAGGCGACCATCGAGCGTTATCGCAAGCAGTTCACGCAGCTCGATCTGATCGTCAGCCAAATGAATCAGACAAGCAGTTATCTGACTCAGCAATTCAACGCATTGAACAATGTGTCGAAGAAGTAAGTCACTCGCACGATAACGCAGTCTTTCAACCGGGCCGATGGCCCGGTTTGTCTTTTGGGGCGGAGCGCGCTCCGCTTCCCGCACTTCCTCTGCCATGCGCTGCGCGCAACTTATGATTTGTCTATGCGACGAATCTGATTCTGGCACCCGTACTTTCGTATTGCTCTGATATACCCATCCGCGTTTTGGGACGGTAATGGATACCTATCGCCTCAATCGCAACGCAGGCCTCGTATCCGGTGATCCTGCGGCCGCCAAAATCCCAAAAGGAAACGCTGATGGCACATCAAGATTCTGCATCCGTCACCCGGTCGGTCACCGTGACCGGTACCGGGCTGCCCGACATCATGGGCGAGCCCGCGCTGGAATTCGCCAAACTGAGCGGCCACGAGAAGATATGCGAGCTGTTCGAATACGAACTGGAACTGCGCACGCCCGACGAGCGCAACGATGCCTTCGGGCCGGCCGCCAATCTCGACACCCAAGCGCTGCGCGGGCGCGAGCTGACCGTCACGATCACGCTGCCCGAGGCCATGGGGGCCGGCACACGCGAAATCAGCGGCATCGTCACGCGCGTGAGCGGCCCGGCGCCGGCCGAGCGGAACCTCGCTTACCGCATCACGCTGCGGCCGTGGCTGTGGCTGGCCACGCTGAACCGTGACTTCCGCATCTTCCAGAATCAGACCGTGGTCCAGACGCTGGACGAGCTGCTGGCGGATTTTAATTTTCCGGTGGAAAAACGCCTTGATGTCGCGCGGTATCCGATGCGCGAGCTCCAGGTCATGTACGGCGAAAGCACGTTCGATTTCTTCCAGCGCCTGACGCAGGAATGGGGCATCGCCTGGCACATCGAACACAGCGGTGGCAAGCACCGGCTGGTGCTGACCGATGGCAACGGCGCGTTTGCGCCGTTCCAGGGCAGCCCCGGCTACGCCACCCTCTACTGGCAGCGCGCGCCCGAGGATATCGGCGAGGAAGGTCTGGAAACGGTGGAAATCCACGACCAGTTGGTCGCGGGCGCTTGGACCAGCAACGATTTCGATTTCACGCGGCCGCGCGCCGACCTGACCGTGGCGGCGTCCGACCCGCTCGACACCGCCCACGCTGGCGCCGAAGTGCGCGAATGGCCCGGCGACCACAGCACGCCGGGCACCGAAGGCGATCCGTGGAAGGAGGGCGAGCTGGTCGCCCGCATGCGCATGGAGGCGATCCGCCAGCATGGCACGCGGCTGAGCGGCAAGGGCAATCTGCGCGCGGTGGTGCCCGGCTGCACGTTCGTGCTCGAAGACTTCATGCAGCGCAAGGCCAATCGCGAATATCTGGTCCTGGGCGCCAAGCTGACCCTCGACGAAGAAGCCAGCGACCCGGAATCGAGCTGCGAAGTCGAGTTCATCGCGCAGCCATCCAACGAACTGTTCCGCCCAGAGCGCACGCAGCCGAAGCCGCGCACTGGCGGACCGCAGACGGCCACGGTGGTGGGCCCCGAGGATCAGGAAACCTGGACCGACCAATATGGCCGCGTGCGGCTGCAGTTCCACTGGGATCGGCTTGGCCGCCACGACGCCGGTAGTTCCTGCTGGGTGCGCGTGGCGTCGGCCTGGCAGGGCGATCGATTCGGCGCGCAGCATGTGCCGCGCATCGGCCAGGAAGTGGTGGTGGATTTCCTGAACGGCGATCCCGATTGCCCGATCGTCACGAGCCGTGTGCCAAACGAGCACAACATGCCGCAGTGGCCAATGCCGGCGCATCACGTGCTGTCCGGGTTCGTCAGCAAGGAAGATCACGGCGAACGCGCCAACACGTTCGTGCAGGACGACACCGAAGGGCAAATCCAGACCCAGCTGCAGAGCGACCACCAGGCATCCGGGCTGAGCCTGGGCTTTATCGCGCGCATCATGCGCGGCGTGGGGCGCAAGGACAAGCGCGGCGAGGGGTTCGAGCTGCGCACCGATGCGCATGGCGTGGTACGGGCCGGCAACGGCATGCTGCTGACCACCGAGCGACGTCCTAACGCGCAGGCGCACCACAAGGACATGGCCGAAACGGTGCAGCGGCTGGCCGGGGCACAGGCGCAGCAGGAAACGCTGGCCGAAATGGCGCAGGAAGTGGAAGCGCAGGACGCCGGCGACCAGGCGGAAGTGGCCAAGGCGCTGAAGGCGCAGAACGACGATATCCAGGGCAGCGGCAGCGCCAATCCCGAGGCCGGCACCTTTCCGGAACTGGCCGCGCCGCATCTGGTGCTGGCCAGCCCGGCCGGTATCGAGGCCACCGCCGCGCAGTCGTTGCATATCGCCTCGGGGCAGCACGTGGCTGTTTCAAGCACCGGGCATATCAGCCTGTCTTCGGGCAAACGGCTGATCGCCAGCATTTCCCGCGGCGTGCGCATTTTCGTGCAGAACATGGGGTGGCGCCTCGTGGCGGCCGGCGGCGACATCGACCTGCGCGCATTGCGCGACAGCATCAACCTGCTGGCCAAGCTGGATGTCACCGCTACCGCCAACCGCATCACGCTGTCGGCCAAGGAAGAGCTGGTCATCGTGGGCGGCGGCAGCGGCACCACGTGGAACGGCAGCGGCATTACGCACAAAACGGGGTCGGCCTACGCGATCCACGCGGCCAAGGTCGATATCGCTTCAGGGCAGAAGGCGTCCTCGCAATTCCCGGAGCCGCCCGAATTCGGCAAGAGCGATGTCGATGTGGCCGGTCTCTACGCCAGCCATGCCACGTTGAAGAGCTGCGACGTCGCGGTCGAGGACTCGCATGGCAAGGTGACGCAGGGCAAGGTCGACGGGCAGGGCGCGGCCCCAGTCGACAGCATGGCCCCGGGCCCCGCGCGCGTGACGTTCGGCAAGGACAGCGCCGATCCGCTCGCCGCATCGAGCCAGTTCACGCCGCCGCCGTGGCCCGCACCGGATGCCGACGCAACCCAGTGATCCGTCACGAGACAGGCTGCCAACGGCTTCTTGCAGCCCATCTCGTCATACCCACGCCCCCAGACATGCTTCATCATGCTTGATTCCTCTTTCGCCCCCACCGCTCGTCCGGATCACGTCGCCGTTGCGCCGTTGCACTGTATTCACGTCGCCGATGTGTGCGCCACTGCGGTCGAATTCGACACCTGGCTGCAGCGCGCGACGCGCGGATATGTCAGTCTCGCCCGTATCAAGGATGTGGCCGGCGCCATGCCGGTCATGGGCAATATCATCGCGCTCGGTGACGCACTGGGCGACATCGCCGCGCTGATGGAGCGGCGCACACATCCGGGCGTTCTCGACTGGGCTGGAATCGGCATCAATCTGCTGGGCGTAATGCCCGATGCGGAAACCGCTGCGGTCCGCATGAGCCTGCGGCCGATGCTGGCGCTGGCGCGACAGGAGGTCGTGCAACAAACACGCAGCACGGGCGCGGTGCAGTTTGGGGCGTCTGTGCTGGCTACGTTGCAGCCGAGCTTGAACGCCAGCATCGCCGGCGATATCGAGAACTATCTTGCACAGATGCAGGAACTGCTGCCGCGCATGCTTGCTGAATGCGGAAATTTCGGCGCCCAGCAAATGCTGCTATTGGCGCGCGCCATGGAGCAGATCATCGCCGGCCCATCCCATTGGGCTGGGCAAGCCGATGCCGATCGGCCGTTTTTGCGCACGGCGGGCCGGACGATTGTGCGCGATCCTCGCCAACCCATTGGCAATTTCCTGCAGGCCGCGTTCGATGCCTGCAGGTTGCAGGGGCCGGGCGCGAATGGCGTCGAGCGGCCCGCCGTGTCGCCGGGCACGCGCGACGAAGCCATGCTGGCGCCGGCTGCGCTGCGCGCCTTTGCTCCGCGCCTGCGCGGGGGGCTGGCGCTGCAGTCGGATCCGGCCGTGCGATTCTCCATCGCATGGCTTGTGGGGCTGATGCGCGAGGCGCTGGCCGGCTGGCGCAGAAGCGGCGCGGACAGTATCGTCGCCGTCAACGTGCGCGCCGGGCTCCGTCGGAAGGTGCAGCGCGTATTGCCGCAGCAACAGCTGGAAAGCATCAGCCGAAACGTGCCGGCGCGCGGCAGCCCCAACCCCGCCAGGAACGGCCCGGCGCCAGCCGCCACGCACGCCGGCATCAGCCTTGCCACTGGCGATCAATCGTTTTCGCATACCGACTTCCAATTGCCGGGTTTGTCGGCAATGGCGTGGACGCGCACCTACCGCTCCAGCCTTGCCGCCTACGATGACGGCACACATGGTGCGCGCTGGATCACTGACTACACCACGCGCTTCGATGTGCTGCGCGAACAGGGTGTGGAAGTGCTGCGGCATCATGCCGCGGATGGCCGAACCCATGCGTATCCGTTGCCGGCCATCGGGGGACACCACCACGACCCCATCGAGCAAGTGACACTGGAGCGCACCGCGCGCGATTGCCTGATATTGGTGCGCCGCCACGGCAGACGCGACCGATACCAGCGCCATGGCAACCGCTTCAGGTTGACCAGCATCGATCTGCGCGGCGGCGCGCGCGTGGCGCTGGTCTACGGCCACCGCGAGGGCGATGGCGGCCTGCATGCGCAAGCGCCTTCGGCGGTGATGGCCTACCAGGGCGATGTGTTGCAGGCCCACATCGTCACGCGCATCGGTCAGGCCGGGCGGATCGAGAGTGTGTGGGAAATCTCCGAAGGAAAGCCTGACCGCCAATTGGCGCGGTACGACTACGACCAGGCGGGCAATCTGGTACGCGCCGAGGACGAGCACGGCGCGTCCCGCACCTACCGCTATCGCAATCATTTGGTCACGCGCTACACGGACCGCACCGCACGCGGCGTGTGCCTGCTGTGGGACGGCGATGGTCCCGATGCGAAGGCCGTCCATGCGTGGTCCGATGACGGCAGTTTCGATACGCGCCTGGCATGGGACGATCACATCCGGCTGACCTGTGTCACCGATGCGCTGGGCCACCAGACCTGGCACTACTACGACATCCTGGGCTATACGTACCGCATCCGACATGCCGACGGTCTTTCGGAGTGGTTCTTCCGCGACGCCGCCCGGAACATGGTGCAGCACGTGCGGCCGTGCGGGGCGATTGAACGCTACACCTACGATGCGCGCGGCAATCTGCTGGAACATGTTCGCGCCGATCACAGCGCCGTGCACTACGCATGGGACGACAAGGACCAGCTCGTCAAGATGTGTGACGCCGAGGGCGGGCTGTGGACCTACGACTATGACCTCAAAGGCAACGTCACCGAGGCGATCGATCCCCTCGGCCACGCCACCGAGTACACCTACAACAAGGCCAATCTGCCCGTGCGCATCACCGATGCCAACGGCGTCGAATCCACGCTGGCCTACAACGCCGCCGGGCAGCTCACGCGGCGCACCGATAGCGCGGGAAAAACCAGCGCCTGGCAATACGACGATCGCGGGCAACTGACGGCGTTCACGGACGCGGCAGGCAACGTCACGCGCTACGCATACAGCGCCGGCCGGTTGCAGCGCATCGATCATCCGGACCAGCAGCCCGAGCATTTCGAACATGATGCCGAAGGCCGGCTGCTTTCCCACACCGATGCGCTCAATCGCCGCACGACGTGGCGCTACAACGAAGCGGGGCTGCTCGACAAACGCACCGACGCCGCCAACCAGACGATCAGCTATCGATGGGACCGGCTCGGCCGGCTGGTCACGCTGACCAACGAGAACAACGCAAGCCACGTGTTCGGCTACGACGCGGTTGGGCGGCTCGTGAGCGAGACCGGCTTCGACGGCCGCACGCGGCGCTATTTCCATGCGGGGGATACGGGTGTGCTTGCGGAGGTCGCCGACGGCGACTGGATGATGGAACTGGAATTCGATGCGATGGGACGGCTCATCGCACGACATGCCAGGCGCGGGGACGATACCGCCATCGCTGCCTCGGAAGCCTATGCCTACGACGGCAACGGCCGGCTGATCCTGGCTGAAAACGCGACCAGTCGCGTGCAGTGGTTTCACGATGCGTGCGGAAACATCGTGCGCGAGCACCATCACTATCGCCACCTGACGCAGGCGCGCGTGGCGGTCTGGCGCCATGAGTACGATGCGCTGAACCAGCGCGTGGCGACGGTCCGCCCCGATGGCCATCGCATCGGCATGTCGACCGACGAGGCAGGGCACATCGTGGCCATGCACCTTGATGATCAGGAACTGGCGCGATTCGAACGCGACGACCTGTACCGCGAAGTGCACCGCATACAGGGCAACGGGCTGACCCAGCGCCTGCAATACGATGCGGTAGGACGCCTGCGCACGCAGACGGTTGCGCAGCGAGAACATCCCGAAGCATTCCTGATCCGGCGAACGTACCGCTTCGACGCCGTCGGGCAGGTGACCGCGATTCGCGATACGCGACGTGGCGACTTGTCCTATCAGTACGATCCCGTGGCGCGGCTGCTGGCTGCTAACAGTGCGCTTGGCCGGCAGACCTTCGTTTTCGATCCCGCCGGCAATCTGCTCGACGATCCGACGCTGCGCACGTTTGGCTTTGACGCGGCGACCGGGCAACCCGGGTTCGGCAGCCGCTTGCAAGGGCGGCCGGCGCTGACGGACAACCTCGTTGCCAGCTACGACGGCGCGCTATACCAATGGGATGCGCGGGGCAATCTCGTCCAGCGCACGATCAACGGCCAACACGAATATTTCGCGTGGGACGGCTTCAATCGACTGGTGAGCTACGCCAATGCCAAGGTGGTGGTGCGCTTTGGCTACGATGCGCTGGGCCGCCGCACCTGGAAGCACAGCCAGTCCCATTACTTCGACGATCCGCGCGCGGGCGAGGGCTGGCGGCGTGCGGAGCGTGCCAGGCTGGATCGCGAGCATGGCTGCGCCATGACGCTGTACGGCTGGGATGGCGACGCTCTGGCGTGGGAAAGTCGAGAAAGCGCGCGCGATGTCGACAGCGCCTATCGCTTTGTCTGCGGCGAAGCGCGCACCACGCACTATCTGTACGAGCCAGCGACATTCGTGCCGTTGGCCCAGGCCGTGGTGGCCTCGGCTATCCGCCTGCATGCGGAACCGGGATATGGGTCCGACTATGATTTCGCGAGCGATCCGCTCTGGCACACCGAGATCGAGCCGCAGCCGTTCGACGCCATCGCGTGGTATCACTGCGACCATCTAGGCACGCCGCAGGAGATCTCCGGTCCCGATGGACTGACCGCCTGGAGCGCGCACTATCTGGCGTGGGGCGCGGCGCAGCAAACCACCACATCGGCCGCGCACAAGGCTGGCATTCAGAATCCGTTACGTTTCCAGGGTCAGTATTTCGACCACGAAAGCGGCCTGCACTACAACCGCTACCGCTACTACGAGCCGACGTCGGGGCGATTTATCAGCCGGTGTCCGATGGGTTCGACGGGTGGGCTGAATTTGCATCTGTATGCGCCAAATCCGGTGGATCGCATCCAGCCGATGGGGCTCGGGTCGTCGATGCGTGTATCCGGTGGCGGCTGCATGCCCCCCGCCCCCGCGGCGGGACCTGCTTGCGCGCCGGTTGGCCACATCGACCACATCGACCACATCGACCATTTCGACCATTTCGACCATTTCGACCATTTCGACCATTTCGACCACTTCGGCCACCTCGGCACCGATCGCGCGACGCAAGGGCCCAGAACGCGGATGTAGCGCGCCTGTCGGCGAGTGCCGCGTGCATGCAGCACCCGCACCCGCCAACCGCCTGCGTCGGCGCCGCCGACGGATCGTCCACAGCGGCTGGAGCGGCTATAGCGTTTTACGGCTTCTATAGCGCGCCGGCCAGCCTGAATTGCCCCACGGTGCGATGCAGCGTATTGGCCTGGTCTTCCAGCGACGCCGCGGCGGCCGTGGCTTCTTCCACCAGTGCGGCGTTCTGCTGTGCCATCTGATCCATCTGCGAGACCGCCTGGTTGACCTGCTCGATGCCGCCGGTCTGCTCTTCGGTGGCCGCGCGCATCTCGCCCATCAGGTCGGTCACGCGCTTCACGGCCTCGACGATTTCCTCCATCGCCTTGCCCGCGCCTTCCACCAGCGTTGCGCCGTCTTCCACGCGTTGCGCCGAGTTATCGATCAATCCCTTGATCTCCTTGGCTGCCGTAGCGCTGCGTTGCGCAAGGCTGCGAACCTCGCCGGCCACCACGGCAAAGCCGCGCCCCTGTTCGCCAGCACGCGCCGCCTCCACCGCCGCATTCAGCGCCAGGATGTTGGTCTGGAACGCGATGCCTTCGATCACGCCGATGATGTCGACGACCTTGCCCGACGCCGCCTTGATCTCGCCCATCGTGCCCACAACCTTGCTGACGATTTCGCCGCCGCGCACCGCGATGTCCGAAGCGCCTTCCGCAAGCCGCGCAGCCTGACGTGCATTGTCGGCGCTTTGCCGCACGGTGCTCGTCAGCTCCTCCATGCTGGCGGCGGTCTGTTCCAGCGACGCGGCCTGTTCTTCGCTGCGGCGCGACAGATCGACGTTACCTGCCGCAATCTGACGCGCGGCGCCGGCGATCGAATCGGCCGAACTGCGGATCTGGCCGATGGCCCCCACCAGCCGCGTCTGCATTTGCTGCATGTTGTACAGCACGCTTTCGCTATCGTCGGGCGCGGTGTCTACCCGCATGGCCAGATCGCCGTCGGCAATCCGCGCGGCAATCTCCGATGTCAGCGCCGGTTCGCCGCCAAGCTGCTTGTGCAGGCTGGCCGATACGCGGATCATCACCACGCTCATCAGCGCGCCGACCGCCAGCAGCCAACCCAGCGATTTCCACAGCGCGGCGCGAAACTCGGCCTGGATGTCGTCCATGTACAGCCCGGCGATGAAGTTCCAGTCCCACGGGCGGAAGTTCAGCACGTAGCTCAGCTTCGGTTGCGGCGCCTCGGCGCCCGGCTTCGGCCAGAGGTATTCCACAAAGCCCTTGCCGGTCGTCTTGCCGATCTGCGCGATGTCGCGGAACAGATAGACGCCGTTGGGGTCCTTGGTCTCGCTCATGTTCTTGCCGTTCATTTCCGACTTGATCGGATGCATCAGCACCACGGTGTCCGAGCGCATTACCGTGAAATAACCGTCGGCGCCAAAGCGCATCGCGCGAATGCGATCGAGCGCCTGCTTTTGCGCCTCCTCGCTGCTGAGCTTGCCTGCGCGCGCCATCGCCTCGTATTCGGCAACCACTGAGTTGGCCGTGTCGGTCACCTGCTCCAGGGTCAACTCGCGATCCTGCAGACGCATGTCGCGCATCTGCCATGCGTTCCACAACGTGATTGCCAGCAGGCAGACCCAGCTCAGCACCAATGGCAGCATGAGCTTCTTTCGCAGACTCAGGTTTTGCAACATCCAACTCCTCCGTTTCGGTGATTGACTCGTGGGACGCTTTAACAGTCGTCCTCTGTGAGCGGCCCTAACGGCGGCCGCAATACGAAACTTGATGGAGCGCGGCTTCCAAATTATCGATAGTGGCGCATGCGGCGCTCAGGCTACGGCGTAAGCGCAACAGGCGTCACACGAAGGGGTTGCGTAACGATCCGTAATCGAAACATCGGACCAAACGCACTGCGACCATTACGCCGAGGTTGATATGGCAAATGAGAACGATTATCATCGCTTGGGTTTGGCGGGATTGTGATGCGGTCGCCATGTGCGAGGCCGCGCGAGGCCAGACCAGACCGCCCCAAACGCTTTCCTTTTTTCGCGCAGCAGTGTCCATCGGCACGGCCCGCACGTTGACCCACCCGAATGACCGACACCGCGCCAGCTTCCGGCCAGCAGCGCCGCGCCTTCTGGCTCAAGCATCTGCACCAGTGGCACTGGATCAGTTCCGCAATCTGCCTGATCGGCATGCTGCTGTTTGCCGTTACCGGATTCACGCTCAATCACGCCGGGCAGATCGAGGCCAGGCCGAAGGTGGTTGCGCGTCACGATACCGCGCCACGCGCTGTGATCGACGCGCTGAAACGCGCCGCGCCGGCCGACGCGGCCACGCGCAACCAGAAGGGACCGGTGCCCGCCGCGCTGAGCGACTGGCTGGCGCAAACGGTCGGCGTGGAAGCGGCGGGGCGCGAGGCCGAATGGTCGGCCGACGAAATCTACGTCGGCCTGCCGCGGCCCGGCGGCGATGCGTGGGTCAGCGTGGCGTTCGATACGGGCGAAGTCCAGTACGAGTCCACCTCGCGCGGCTGGATTTCCTATCTCAACGACCTGCATAAGGGCCGCAATACGGGCCGCGCGTGGAGCCTGTTCATCGACGTCTTTGCCGCCGCCTGCCTGATTTTCTGCATCACGGGCCTGTTCCTGTTGAAGCTGCACGCCGCCGGCCGCGTGGCAACGTGGCCGCTGGTCGGCGCGGGACTGGTGGCGCCGCTGCTGCTGGCCATCCTGTTCATCCATTGAACGCATTTCCCTTACATCCATCGAGAAAGGTAGCTCCAAGATGCGCCGACTTCTGACCGTCACCATGACCGGCCTTGCCGCCGCGCCGCTGGCCCCTGCCATGGCCGCCGACCTGAACGTCAAGGTGGAGATTCCCCGCCTGAACGTGGCCGAATATCACCGTCCCTATGTGTCGATGTGGATCGAGCGCGCCGATCAGAGTCCGGTCTCCACGCTGGCCGTCTGGTACGACGCCAAGAACAAGGAAGGCGAAGGCACGAAGTGGCTCAAGGACATGCGCCAGTGGTGGCGCAAGGCCGGGCGCGACATGCAGATGCCTGCGGACGGCGTCTCCGGCGCCACGCGCGCGCCGGGCGAACATGCGCTGACCTTTGCCGACAGCAAGGCGCCGCTGGGCAAGCTGCCCGCCGGCGACTACCAGTTGGTGGTGGAAGCCGCGCGCGAAGTGGGCGGACGCGAACTGGTGCGCGTTCCGTTTGCGTGGCCGCCGAAATCGGCGCAGACCGCGCGCGCCAAGGGCGAACACGAACTGGGCGCCGTCACTGTCGACCTCAAGCCCTGACACTTTCCCGACCGCACTTTGATCACTGGAGTCCCGACGATGACCAAGCCCGTCCGCATTTCCGCACGTCTCGCCATCCTGGCCCTGGCCGCGCTGGCCCCGCTTGCGGCCCATGCGCATCGCCAATGGCTGCTGCCGTCCGCCACCGTGCTGTCCGAAAAAGACGCGTGGGTGACCGTCGACGCCGCGGTGTCCAATGACCTGTTCTACTTCGAGCACGTGCCGATGCGGCTCGATAACCTCGTGGTCACCGGCCCGGACGGCAAGACCACCGTGCGCCCCGAGAACGCGTCCACCGGCAAATACCGCAGCACCTTCGATCTTCACCTTACGCAGCCGGGCACCTATCGCGTAGCCGTGGTCAACAGCGGCGTGTTTGCCAGCTGGAAGGACAACGGCCAGACCAAGCGCTGGCGCGGCGCGGCCAGCGACTTCGCGCAGAACGTGCCGGCCAGCGCGCAGGACCTGCAGGTGACCGAGATCGCCGGCCGTATCGAGTCTTACGTGACCAACGGCCGCCCCACCCGGCAGGTGCTGGAAAGCACCGGCCGCGGCCTGGAACTGGCGCCGATCACCCATCCGAACGATCTGATCGCCGGGGAGGCGTCGAACTTCCGCCTGCTGCTCGACGGCAAGCCGCTGGCCAACCAGGCCGTCTCGGTGGTGCCGGGCGGCATCCGTTATCGCGACCGGCTGGGCGAGATGAGCGCCACCACCGACGCCGACGGCAAGTTCAGCGTCAAATGGCCGAATCCGGGCATGTACTGGATGGA
Source organism: Cupriavidus pauculus (assembly GCF_008801835.1). GTDB lineage: Bacteria > Pseudomonadota > Gammaproteobacteria > Burkholderiales > Burkholderiaceae > Cupriavidus > Cupriavidus pauculus. Next base: position 119,402 of record NZ_VZOW01000004.1, read on the forward strand.
AGCGGAGCTCAAGGACGAGAAGACGTCGATCCCGCAGGCCCGCACGCGCCGGGCCACCTATGCGGTGACTGTCGAAGTGTTGCCGCAGTAAGCGCAGGCAGGCGATTCGATGCAGCGCGTGCTGATTCCCGTTGCGCTTAGTGCGCCGCCGCCGTCCCCCGTCGCGCACGGCGCGCTATGCCAATGGGCCGGCGACACGATGGGGACGACGTGGTCGGTCAGCGCGGTGCTTGCCGCGGGCCAGCGCGCGCAGGACATCGACGCAGGCATTCGCGCGGTGCTTGCGGACGTGATCGCGCAGATGAGCAACTGGTCCGAGACTTCCGATATCACGCGATTCAATCGCGCCGAAGCCGGTAGCTGGATCGCGCTGCCCGACGACTGTTTCGCGGTCGTGCAGGCCGCGCTGCAGGTGGCGCGCGACAGCGGCGGCGCCTACGATCCGTCCGCCGGACCGTTGGTCGATCTCTGGGGCTTCGGGCCGGCCGGCCGTCGCGCCACGGCGCCGTCCCCCGACGACGTGGCGCGCGTGCGGCAGCATTGCGGCTGGCAGCGCCTGGAAATCGATCCGGTGCAGCGCCGGGCGCGCCAGCCCGGCGGCCTGTCGCTCGATCTCTGCGCGATTGCCAAAGGCTTCGCGGTCGACGCCGTATCGCGCTTTCTTGAAGCGCAGGGCGTCGCGCATCATCTGGTGGAAATCGGCGGCGAACTGCGCGGTCAGGGGCTCAAGCCGGACGGCATGCCGTGGTGGGTCGAACTCGAAGCGCCAGCGCCCGATGGCGCCGTCACGCGCACGCTGATTGCGCTGCTGGGCCTGTCGGTGGCGACGTCGGGCGACTATCGCCGCTATGTCGAACACGATGGCCAGCGCTATGCCCATACGATCGATCCGCGTACCGGCTATCCGGCCGCGCATGCGCTGGCGTCGGTCACGGTCATTCATCGCGATTGCATGATGGCCGATGCCTTGTCCACCGCGTTGACCGTGCTCGGCCCGCAGGCGGGCATCGCATTTGCGCGGCGACACGCCTTGGCGGCACGATTCCTGGTGCGCACGCCGCACGGCTTTGAAGAACTGACCACACCGGCATGGGCCGCAATGCTGTCATGACGCGCTGGCTGTGGTGGATCGTTGCGATGGCCGGCGCGGCGCTGGCGATAATCGCGCCGGACCGGCACGCGATGGCCGCATGCGTGGCACTCGCGTATCTCGGCTTTTGCGTGGCCATCGTCGGCGCACACCGCCGCCGTCGCGCCGCGCGCACCGTGCTGGCGTCGCCGGACGATGCCACGCGACCGACGCTGGTGGCCTACGCCAGCCAGACCGGATTTGCCGAGCAACTGGCGCTGCAGACCGCGCGGGCCTTGCAGGGTGCGGGAATGCCGGTGCAATTGCTGTCGTTCGCGGAACTCGACGGCGCGCGGCTGGCCGGCTGCGACCAGGCCTTGTTCGTGGTCAGCACCACCGGCGAAGGCGACGCGCCCGACATGGCGTCCGGCTACGCGCGCCGCCTGCTGGCGGGCGCGCCGCCGCAGGCGTTGCAACGGCTGCGCTACGGTGTCCTGGCGCTTGGCGACAGCAGCTATGCGGGCTTCTGCGCGTTCGGCCACGCGTTGTCGGGCTGGTTGCAGCGCCATCATGCGCAGCCGTTGTTCGACATGGTCGAAGTCGACAATGGCGATCCCGGCGCGCTGCGTCACTGGCAGAATCATCTGGCGGCATTGAGCGGCGGCGCCGAGATCGCCGATTGGGAGCGTCCGCGCTATGGCCGCTGGAAATTGGCCGAGCGACGCCTGCTCAATCCCGGCAGCCAGGGCGATCCGGCCTTTCATCTGGCGCTGACGCCCGCTGATGCGGCGGATTTGTCGTGGCAGGCGGGCGATATTGCCGAGGTCGGCCCCTGCCTGCCGCCCGATGTGGTGGCGCGCCTGCTCGATGCGCTGGGGCTCGACGGCGCGGTGACGGTCCGTTGCGACAGCCGCGTCATGCCGCTGGCGCAGGCGCTGGCCACGCGGCTGCCGCTGCCCGATGCGCACCTCCAGACGATGGCGGGGCTGCCGCCTCAGCAACTGATCGATGCATTGCCTGCGCTGCCGCATCGCGAATATTCGATTGCGTCGTTGCCCGCCGACGGGCGGCTGGAGTTGCTGGTACGCCAGACACGCCGCGACGACGGCTCGTTGGGGCTGGCATCGGGCTGGCTCACGGCGCACGCGCCGGAAGGTGCGGATATTGCGCTGCGCGTGCGCACCAATCGCAGCTTCCACGCGCCGCCCGACGATCGTCCGCTGATTCTGATCGGCAACGGCACCGGCCTGGCGGGTTTGCGCGCGTTGCTAAAAGCGCGCGCCGCGGCCGGTCAGCATCGCAACTGGCTGCTGTTTGGCGAGCGATCGGCCGCCCATGACGATTTCCATGGCGCGGAACTACAGGCGTGGCGCGCGCAAGGCGTGCTGCAGCGCATGGACCGCGCGTGGTCGCGCGATGGCGGCGCGCCGCACTATGTGCAGGACGCGGTCGAGGCCCAAGGCGCGGTCATTGCCGACTGGGTGGCGCAGGGCGCGGCGATCTATGTCTGCGGCAGCCTGCAAGGGATGGCCGGCGGCGTGCACGCGGCACTGTCGCGCGTGCTGGGCGAAACGCGGCTGCAGGCGATGATCGAATCGGGACACTACCGCCGCGACGTCTACTGACGCGCCCCGGCGCGTGGGCCGCATGAGCAGCGGCATGCGACGCCGTATCGAGCTATCGCGCGCGTTCCCGGCGAGCGGCCACCAGCGCTGCCAACGCCCGTTTATGCGGCGGCGCAGGATCGCCTCGTGCGTAACATTCCGTTATCCTCGCAAGTCAGATTCAGACGAGGAGATCCGATGTTCCGCACCCCCCAGGCTGTTCGCGCGCCCCGTTCCCATTCCTCGCGTTGGCCGCGCGCCGCGCTTGTCGCGGGCTGCCTGGCCGCGGCGCTCGCCACGTCCGCGCAGGCGGCAGGCGCCGAGAAGTACGCAGTGCCCGGGCTGGAAAAGCCGGCCACTGTGCTGGTGGACCGCTGGGGCGTGCCGCACATCTACGCCAATACGCTTTATGACGCGTTCTACGTGCAGGGTTTCATGGCCGCGCGCGACCGTCTGTGGCAGATCGACCTGTGGCGCAAGCGCGGACTCGGCGAGATGGCGAAGGACTTCGGGCCGGCCTATGTCGAAGGCGACCGCATGGCCCGCGCCGTGCTGTTCCGCGGCGACATGTATCGCGAATGGCTGGCCTACGGATCGGACGCCAAGCGCGTGGCGGAGGCCTTCGTCGCGGGGGTGAATGCCTACGTGGCACAGGTGGAGGCACGCCCGGAGCTGCTGCCGCCCGAGTTCAGGATGCTGAACTACAAGCCGTCGCGCTGGCGCGCCGAGGATATCGTGCGGATCCGCCATCACGGCCTGACACTGAATATGACCGGCGAAATCGATCGCGCGCAGATCTTCTGCTACGTCAAGCCCAATGCCGTGCGCGCCGACTGGGTGCGCCGCGAACTCGACCCGCCGGTCGAGCCGAAATTGTCCGAAGGGCTCGATCCCTGCGCCGTGCCCGCCGCCGAATTGCGCAAGGCCTACGATCTGGCTACCGCCGCGCCGCGTTTTCCGAAGGAATGGTGGTCTCCCGGCAACACCGGCAAGGCGGAGAACATTCCCGTCGACCGTTTGTATGCGACCGTCGATGCGGCCAGCGATACGGCGCGCAGCCTGGGATCGAACAACTGGGTCATCGCCGGCAGCCGCACCGCCACGGGACGTCCCATCCTGGCCAACGATCCGCACCGTGCTCACGGCGCGCCGAGCCTGCGCTATATCAGCCATCTGAACGCGCCGGGTTTGTCGGTGATCGGCGCGGGCGAGCCGTTTCTGCCGGGCATCTCGATTGGCCACAACGGCACGATCGCATTCGGCCTGACGCGCTTCTATATGGATCAGGAAGATCTGTATATCTACGAGACCAATCCCGCGCAGCCGCACGAATATAAATACAAGGGCCGCTGGGAGCCGATGGAGACCATTACCGAGCAGATTGCCGTGCGCGGCGAATCGACGCCGCGCAAGGTCACCATCGATTTCACGCGCCACGGGCCGGTGTTGTATGCCGACGCCAAGACCAATCGCAGCTATGCGCTGCGCGCGGCGTGGCTCGATTACGGCATGGCGCCGTATTTCGGCTCGATGGACTATATGCGCGCGCAAAACTGGGATCAGTTCCGTGCCGCGATGAATCGCTGGGGCGCACCGGGCGAAAACCAGGTCTATGCGGACCGCTTTGGCAATATCGGCTGGATTCCAGGCGGCTTGACGGTCAATCGCCCGAACTGGGACGGCCTGACCCCGGTGCCCGGCGATGGCCGATATGAATGGGCCGGTTATCGCAATATGGACGAACTGCCGTGGGCCTTCAATCCGGCGCCGGGCTATGTGGTCACCGCCAACGAAAACAATATCCCGCCCAATCACCCGGCCGCGAAAATCGGCGTGGGCTATGAATGGAGCGACAGTTCGCGCGCGCGACGCCTCAAGGCGCTGGTGGCGGCCAACGCGCGCAGCACGCTCGAAGATTCGATGGCGTGGCAGAACGACACGGTGTCGCTGCCGGCACAGCGCGTGGTGGCGCTGCTCAAGCCGCTGAACAGCAGCGATGCGCAGGTGCAGCGCGGGCTGGACCTGTTGCGTAACTGGGATGGCAACGAACGCGCCGACAGCGCGCCGGCGGCGCTGTTCGAGGTGTGGTTCAGCAAATATCTGCGTACGGCCGTCGTGCGCGCCGCGTTGTCGCCGGAAGGGGCGCGCCTGGTTGGCGCGGGCGACGCCAGCCGCGTGATCGCCGTGCTGGAGCGGCCCGATTCATGGATGACGGTCGACAAGCGCAACGACATCATGATGGGCACGCTGAAGTCCGCCATGGTGGAACTGGAAAAGAAACTCGGCAACGATCCGAAAGGCTGGCAATGGGGCAAGCTGCATACGGCGGTGTTCGAGCATCCGCTGCATGCGATTCTGGACGCCAACGCGCGCCAGCAATATGACGTCAACGCGGGGCCGATTGGCGGATCGTCATTTACGCCGATGAATACCAGCTATCGCAATAGCGATTTCCAGCTGACGGCCGGGGCGTCGTTCCGCATGGTGCTGGATGTGGGTAACTGGGATGGGTCGCGCGTGGTCAACACGCCGGGACAGTCCGGCAACCCCGCCAGTGCGCATTATCGCGATCTGGCGCCGTTGTGGGCGCGCGGCGAGTATTTTCCGCTGGTGTATTCGCGCAAGGCCGTGGAAAAGGAAAGCCGCGAGAAAGTGGAGCTGATACCGCAGTAATTGCCGCAGGGACCGGTTGGCACGCCAGACTTAATCGTGCACAACCGGCCTGCCGATTACCACCGAAGCAGACGCGGCCCCCACAGCGCCCCAATGGCGGTGGGCACCAGCATGCCGAGGACGTACCACACCCCCCAGAACGCCACGCCCATTTCCGGGCAGTGCAGGCAGTAGACCAGCGTGGCGACGGCGCCGGACAGCAGGCCGCCCACGGCGCCGGTCAGCCGCAGCCGGGTCGGCGCGAGCCCGCGCAATGCCCAGAAGACCGCGATGAATACGGGGGCCGACAGCATGGCAATCGCGAACGGGCAGACGCGCCAGGTTTGTCCCAGCACCGCTGCAACGCGCTCGCCGGCCGGTGTTTCCGCCAGCACATAGGCCGCGCCAATCCACACGGCAACGAACGGTGCCGATATCCCCGGCCAGCCTGGTCCGGTGGGCATGCCGGGCCGCGCCAGCCGCGTCACCATCGACAAGGCGCCCAGCAGCAACGACAGCGGCAGGGCCACCTTGGCCCAGAACAGCGGAGTGGTGGCGACTTCGGCCAGGTCGGCGCGTAAATGCAGTGTGGCCGCCAGCAGCAGGATCGCCGCTGCCGCACCGATCGCGATGGCCATACCAAAGCGGCGGCCGACCACGTGCCGGTCGACTGGCGCGACGCCAGTGGCAAGCATGGAAATCAGGTCGTCGGTCTTCATCGTGTTCCTCGAATTTTTGCAGCGAGCGCTTTCAGCCCGCGATGCACCCCCACCTTTACCGCCGACTCCGACATGCCGGTCATCTGCGCGGCCTCGCTGACCGATAGTCCTTCCAGCTTCACGTACACGATCGGCAGGCGCTGTCGATCGGGCAACTGGTTTAGCAGCAGGTTCAGGTCACGCTTGGCCTGCGCCGGCTCCAGGTCGGGCGCTGCTGCCACATCCATTGCGGCGTCGAGCGGATCGTTCAGCGCATCGTGCCGCCCGTGCGCGCGGAAATGATCGGCAAGCTTGTACCGGGCAATCGCGTGCACCCAGGCCGTCAGGGGCTGGCCCGGCAGGTAGGTGTGGCGCGCATTGTGGACGGCCAGCAGCACTTCCTGGGTCAGGTCCTCGACATCGCCGGCCTGCTGCGGGAGCCGGTGACGGAAATAGCCGCGCAGCATCGCGGACAACTCGGTCAGGAATTGCCCATAGGCCTCCTGGTTCCCCGCCAAGCCGCCTGTAAACAGGCCGAGCAGGCGGTACTCCCGCTGTTTCAGCACGTCCTGTTCTACAGTTCGTTCCATCGGTCGCGTTGGTTACACCGGCTACGTTGATTTGCGCGAATTCTACGCCGCGATGGCCGTCGTGTGTGTTGCAAGGCGCTTCGCAGCCGGCGCGTGACGGAAAAAATATTCGGGCGCTGTAACCGGATGCGCATCCACGTCGAATTTCCTCTCAGACGCACACATTCCGTGTGAATCTGGTGCCGGCCCTTAAGCGGCGCGGCGCAATGTTTCGTCGACCGGGACGGTCCCGGTTCAACAAGGTAACGAGGAGTCGAAAATGATCAAGACTGTAATTGCCGCGGTGTCCGTAATGTTCCTGATGGGTGGCACGGCAGCATTCGCCCAGACCGGCGGCTCGATGGCGAAGGATTCGATGGCGAAGGACAGCATGTCGAAGGACTCGATGTCCAAGGACGGTATGTCGAAGGATGCGATGTCGAAGGACGGCATGGCAAAGGACGGCATGGCAAAGGACAGCATGGCAAAGGACGGCATGGCGAAGGACAACATGGCGAAGGACAGCATGTCCAAGGACAAGATGGCCAAGCCGAAGTCCCACGACAAGATGGGCAAGGAAGGCGATGCCATGTCGGGCGGAATGAGCAAGTAACGCTGGGCAATCTCGGCCAGGCATCGTTGCGGTAAAACGCCGCGGTGCCCGGCCCTCGGAAATTGAGGAGGGCGAAATGGCACTCTCGCATGACGCAATCAACGCTGGCGTCGCCCCACGCAAGATCCAGCCGGGCTGGGTGCGCGTCTCGCACTGGCTCAATGCGCTGGCGGCCCTGGTGATGATGCTGTCCGGCTGGCGCATCTACAACGCCTCGCCCGTGTTTCCACCATTTCGCTTTCCCGGCGATATCACGCTTGGGGGATGGCTGGGCGGGGCGCTGCAGTGGCACTTCGCGGCCATGTGGCTGCTGTTCTTCAACGGGATCTTTTATCTGGCGATGAATCTGGCCACGGGCCGCTTTGCGCGCAAGTTCTTTCCCCTGCGACCGCGTGCCGTGTTCGATGACCTGCTTGCAGCACTGCGCGGCCGCTTGTCTCACGCCGATCTCAGTCATTACAACGCGGTGCAGAAGCTGGCCTATCTAGGGGTGATAGTGGTGCTGCTGGTGCTTGTGTTGTCCGGTATCGCGATCTGGAAGCCCGTGCAGTTTCCGCTGCTGCGCGAGATGATGGGTGGCTACGACTTCGCGCGCGTGGTTCATTTCTGCGCGATGACGCTGCTCGCCGTCTTTGTCGTGGTGCATGTGGTCATGGTGGCGTTGGTGCCGCGCAGCCTGCTGACGATGATCCGCGGACGTTGACCCAAATGGAGCATGAGTCGTGAATCCCAAATCTTCCCGATCCATCGTCGTTGACCGTCAGTCGCTGGCCATCGACGTGCGGCGCGAACTCGACGCGCCTTCGCGGCGCCTGTTTGGCAAGCGCATCCTGACCCTTGGCGGCCTGGCCATGCTGACCGGTTGCAGCCTCACCGACGAAGCTTCGGTGGAAACGTTTTTATCGCGCGTGTCGCGCATGAACGATCGCGTGCAGGCGTGGCTATTCGACCCGAACCGGCTGGCCCCGACCTACACCGAGGCGGACATCACGCGGCCATTCCCGTTCAATGCGTTCTACGGTATCGACGAGGTCACCGTGGTGAACGGCGACGACTTCCGGCTCAAGGTCGGCGGGCTGGTGCAGGAAAAGAAAAGCTGGACGCTGGACGAGCTGTACGCGTTGCCCCATGCCGAGCAGATCACGCGCCATATCTGCGTGGAAGGCTGGAGCGCGATCGGGCGCTGGGGCGGCACGCCGTTTGCCGGGTTCCTGAAACGCATTGGCGCCGATACCACGGCCCGGTATGTGGGATTTCGATGTGCCGACGACTACTACGAAAGCATCGACATGGCGACGGCACTTCATCCGCAGACCTTGTTGACCTTCACTTACGATGGCGAGCGTCTTCCGCCGAAGTACGGCTTCCCGATGAAGCTGCGGATGCCGACCAAGCTTGGCTACAAGAATCCCAAGCACATCATGGAAATGTTCGTGACCAATACCTTTCCGGGCGGCTATTGGGTAGATCAGGGTTACAACTGGTTCGGAGGGTCCTGAGGCTCTGTGGTCAGACCCGCCCTGGACATCAACGAGCCCCGCGCTTCTTGTCTAACGCTCAAGGGCCAGCATGCTGGATGCTATGTCGGCCGCTGTTACGGCAAGGATTTGTCGATATGCATCCACCACGCCATCCACTTGCCCCGGCGCAGACACCTCGGCTTCGGTGCGGCCACTCAGGATCTTGCCGTCCGGTAGCCGCCTGACGGTCCAGGCGATGGTGGCCGCGGCTTGCTTTCCCACGTCGGCGTCAAGCATTACCACCTCGGCTGTCACCCGTACGGCCGGCGTGGTGGCCGGCAGGCCGTGCTGGTAGATATCGACCGCATCAAGACTCGATTGCAAATGCTGCGACAGGGCATCGCGAAGCTCGTCCGGCAATGGAGACGTCCAGCGAGACGTGTCGAGCAACTTGACGCCGCCGCCAGAGCCGTCGCGCACCATCAACTGAGCGCGATTCATGCGCTCGGGTACACGCACTGGCATGACCTCGATCCATCGTGGCGCGAGAGTCCGGCTAATTCCCGCTGGTACGGTGGTTGCCGTGTCGGATGAACCGGCCGCCAATGTGTAATAGCGCGGCTCCGGCGACGCGCAGCCGTTGATCATGACTGTCGCCGCGAGGATCAGCGGAACGAGCATGCTCTGACGCATCATCATTTATCTTCCTTTTTCCCTTGCAGGAGCGCTTCGGGATGCCGCTCCAGATAGTCGGTGAGCATGCGCAGCGACGCGGCAGTTCGGGTGAGTTCCTGCATCATCCGCCGCGTGTCCTGCTGCAGTGATGCATCGGGCGCCAGCGCACCATTCGCGGTGGCGAGCGTACGGCGCGCATCCTGTAGCGCCGCCAGCACCGCTGGCGCCACGTCGCCATTGACCTGCGCCACGAGCTTGTCAGCGTTGGCCAGCATCTTGTTCATCGACACCATCGCCGTTCGCGCGTCCTGTCCGATCTGTTCGAACGGGACTTTGCCGATCCGGGTCACGATGTCACCCAGCTTGGCTTGCAGTTCGTCGAAGGTGCCAGGCGTGGTGGGAAGTTGCGGCGGCGATGCGTTCAGGTCGAGCTCATCGGGCAGCGGCGCTTTCGGAAAGAAATCGAGTGCCACGTATAACTGGCCGGTCAGCAGGTTTCCGGTGCGCAATTGCGCGCGCATGCCGCGCTGTACCAGGCTGTGCACGATGGCGAGCTTGCGCGTATCGTCGGCCACGTCTTTTTCGCGCAGGCCCATGCGGGACGGATAGAGTTCGACCACCACGGGCATGCGGAAAGCCTTCTTGTCACGCTGGTATTCGATACCGATCGAGCGCACCTGCCCGACGGTCACACCGCGGAAATCGACGGGCGCACCTGGAGACAGACCACGCACCGACTGATCGAAATTGAGGACTGCCAAGGCAGGCGCAAGCTCATCCGGTTCCTTCATGGCTTCGGACTGGTCCGCCGCCAGCAGGAATTCGGTGTTCTCTGCGGCCGCGGTGTGCGCAGTCGAGTGCTCCGGCGCCTGGAACGCCACGCCGCCGAGCATCACCGTGACCAGCGACTGCGTGGAGAGCTTCAGCCCATTGGCATCGAGCTTGAGGTCGACGCCGCTGGCGTGCCAGAAGCGCGTATCGCCGCAGACGAGTTCGTCATAGGGCTTGTTGATGAAGACCCGCAACGTGATGTCGCGGCCGTTCGGGTCGAGCTGATAGGCCACGACATGGCCGACGGGGACGCGACGATAGTAGACCGGTGAGCCGATGTCGAGCGAGCCGAGATCTTGTGCGCGCAACACAAACTGCCTGCCCGAAGCATCGGTGGTGATCACGGGTGGAACTTCCAGCCCGGTGAAACTATGCGTGACCACGGTGGATTTGCCCGCGTCCACGCCGATATATGCGCCGGATAGCAGCGTCTCCAGCCCCGAGACGCCGCTGATGGCAAAGCGTGGCCGTACCACCCAGAAACGTGTATCGGACACGGCGAAGGATTTTGCATCCTTTGTAAGCGCAATCGTCGCAATCACATGAGAACGGTCTGCTGCAAGCCGCGCTGTCTTGACTACGCCGATCTCGACATCCTTGTAGCGCACTGGTGTTTTGCCGGGCGTCAGCCCTTCAGCGGTGCGAAATGTGACCGTGATCTCGGGCCCGCGCGACGCAAGCGTGCTGATGAGCAGCGAAAGTCCGACCACTGCGGCCACGATGGGAATCAACCAGACCAGCGAAGGCAGCCAGCGCGCCGGCGGCCTGCGGACCGGCTCGGGTATCGATTGCGGCGCGTCGGGGTTAATGTGTTCGGGCATGTTCGGCTTGCGAGAGATCGATTGGCTGAGGCGACGCGTTCAGGTTGTCCCATAGCAGTCGGGGATCGAAGCTGAGCGATGCGAGCATGGTGAGCACGACGACCGCGGCAAAGGCCAGCGCTCCGGCCCCTGGTGTGATGGTGGCCAGCGACCCGGCGCGTACCAAAGAGGCGAGCAGTGCGACAACGAAGACATCGAGCATGGACCATCGGCCGATGAGTTCGACCACCGCGTAGAGCCGGGTCTGCTCACGTAGGCGCCAGGTCGAGCGGAGGCGCACCGTGAGCAACAGCAGCGTCAGGATCATCATCTTGAGCAGCGGCACGATCACGCTGGCAATCAGCACAATTAAGGACAGCATGTGTGAGCCCGACAGCCACAGGTAGATCACGCCCGACAGGATGGTGTCGTGCTGGGTGCCGAAGATCGACTGCGTCACCATGATCGGCAGCAGATTGGCCGGGATATAGAGCAGATAGGCAGAGAGCAGGAAGGCCCCGGCGCGCGCCATGCTGGCCGGCTTGCGATGGTGCAGGGTTGCGCCGCAGCGTGGGCAGGGCGTCCCTTCCAGCACCATCGGGCTGGGCAGCTCGCAAGCATGGCAAGCCAGCAGTCCCTGCGCGGTCGCGGTCGGGTAGTGCGACCGCGGTGCGCTCATGACGCGGTTGCGGGGAGCCGCCGGCACGTCATGCGTGATGTCCGCATCGAGGTGGCGCCAGAGGTCGCGCGGTGGAAACGACAGGATCGCGGCAAGCACTGCCACCAGCGCACCGAATGACCAGAGCGCGACGCCCGGCAGCACCTGCGCGACGGTCGATAGTTTTACCAGTGTGACGAGCACGCCGATCATGAACACCTCGATCATGCCCCACGGCCGGATAAGCAGAATGGCGCGTGCGATGTGGTGGAACGTGCGCGGCATGCGGCGCTGGGCCATCGGCACAAGCAGGAAGCCCATCATCAACAGCTCGCCCAGGGGCAGCAGCAAAGTTGTGGCGAATACGAGCAGGGCCACCGCTGTCATGTCATCGGCGTAGAGCACCTGTATCGCACCCCATAGGGTGGTCTCCATGCGCGTGCCCTTGAGGTCCATGGCGACGATCGGGAACATGTTGGAGATCAGCATCAGGATCACCGCCGTCACGACGAGCGGCAGCAGGCGGCGGTGGGCCCGCGTACTGTCGCGATACAGCTGTGCCCCGCAGCGCAGACAAATGGCCCGTTCACCGGCCTGCAGTGCCGCGCGGACATGAAGTGCGTCGCAATGCTCGCACGCGATCAGCAGATCCGGATGCTGGCCAGGAGGCAGCGAAAGCAAATGGGGGTGATGCACGGCCGGGAGTCCACCGAGGAGCAGATGAAGTCCGGCATTCTGCTACATAATGACTAAATTGTCATCATGACAGTATGTATTCTTCAAGATTGGTGGCGCACACAATGCGCGGCCCGCGCTGTGCCATAATCGCCCGTCGCATAAGCTTCTCTTACTGAAGATGCCCTCCGATCCTGAAATCCAAGACCATCGTCCACGTGTTGCGGCTGAACGGCGCGCGCGCATGCGCAGGCGTCTTATCGAAAGCGCGATGATCGTTTTCGCGCAGCGGGGCATTGGGTCCAGTGCGATCCCGGAAGTTATCGCGGCGGCCGGTGTCTCGCAGGGCTCTTTCTACAACTACTTCCGCACCAACGATGATCTGTTGGCGGCCGTCAGCGACGCACTCAGCCACGACATGGTGGAAATGATCGAGGGCGTCGTGGCGGATGTCGACGATCCGGCGTTGCGTGTCGCTACAGCCGGCCGGCTATATCTGCACCTGGTGCGTGCCTATCCCGTCGTCGCGCGCTTTCTCGCCGCCACGGGTTTCAGTCTCGTCGGAAAGAAAAGCGCGATATACGAACAACTGCCAGCCGATATCAAGGATGGCGTGAAGCGTGGCGCGTTCGACGCGGACGCCGCTGACATAGGGCTGGACTTGGCGACGGGCGCGGCGCTCATCGCCGTGCAGCGCATGGCGAAAGGCAGAACGGCCAAGGATTACCCCGAACGCATCGTTCGCGCAGTGTTGAAATCGCTCGGTGTACCGGCAGCGAGCGCTGCAAAGTTGATCGCGGCGCCTCTGCCGAAGCTTGTCGCGCCACCGGAATCCCTCCTCAAGACGGCGCAGCAGAAGCTCGCCGCCCTGGCCGAAGCCGTCAGCTAGCGATCCCGCGCCGCGTCTAAGGCGCGTCGTTGATCGCGGCGCCGAGCATGTCCCCAAATAGTTCGAGGTTGGCATTGAGCGGCGAGCTGGATATGGCGTCAGCCGTAGCGCTCTCCACGCCCAGTGCGCGCAATGCCACGGCCGCGGCCAGTTCGGAAAAATCATCGCTGCACTCGCTCTCCAGCATGCGGTGCATCGCGCTCATTGCGGCGCCGGTAACGATATTGAACGCCAGCGCGATCGGCATGCGCGTGAAGCGATTGCGGCGCACCCCATCCTCGAGATCCCGGCGCACGAATTCCAGCATGCTCGGCGCCTGCCAACCCGACCATCCGAAGCGCCCCAGGATTCCGGCCACACCCGGCTGGTGTACCGCCAGCATCGAGGCCAGGCGTATGCCGCGGGCGATGTGCTCGGCAGGATCGTCATGGCTGCGCACAATGGGGTCTATCGCTCGAATCCACTGCTCGGCCATCCTGCCTATCAGTTCACGCATGATCGCTTCGGACGACGGAAAGTACTTGTAGAACGTTCCGCGCGACACCTGCGCCAGGCAGATGATGTCGTCGATCGACGGTGACGGGTTGCGATGCTCCATCAGCAACCGCAACGTACTGCCCAGTAACAGCGAGCGCATGCGCTGCCGCCGCTTGGCTGCCACGCGCTGACGATGGTCGGCCACCTCCCACAGCTCGCCTGCAGCGGCAAATCCCTTCTCTATCGCGGTCATTGATCGGTTCTCTCCTCATGGGCGGGCGGATCGGCACGGCCGCGCGCCTTCTTCGCCTCACACGCGCGACTGTCGATGTCGCCTCAGTCACACCATCTAAATATATAACATGTCATCCTGACTATTGCGGCATTATGATGTATATTTCGAGCGCTTGGGAAAGCTCGAATACCCCAAGCAGGCCTGCTGTCACTCACGCCCGGAACGAGTCCGTTGCATTGGCTCGATGGCGCGAACCGCTGATGACGCGCAGGCGAGTGACGGACCTACTGGAGCGTAGAAATTGAACAGGAATCAGCGAGCGGCAGTGCTCACCATCATCGCGGCGGCGAGCCTGCTGGCGGCGTGTACAGAGAAACCTGCGTCCGAACCGTCGGACGTGAGGCCGGTGCGGACCGTGGTCGTAGGGCGTAGCAACGGCACGATCGGCGCCAACTATTCGGGAGAGATTCGCGCGCGTTACGAAAGCCAGTTGGGCTTCCGGACGGCGGGCAAGATCGTTGCACGGATGGTGGAAGTGGGCAGCCATGTCAAGCGCGGGCAGCCGTTGTTGCAGCTCGATCCGACCCAGGAAGCGTTGCAGGTGGCGGCCGCTGGCGCGGACGCGGATGCTGCGCGAAGCCGGGTGGCCCAGGCTCGGGTCGATGTGAAACGGACCGAACAATTGCTGGCGCAGAACTTTGCTTCGCAGGCCGAACTGGACCAGCAGCGCCTGGTGCTGAGCCAGGCCGAAGCCCAGCTTCGCTCGGCGCAGGCGCGCCAGCAACTGAACGCCAACATGCGCGGGTTCACGACGCTGGTGGCCGACCGCGACGGCGTGGTCAGCGCCATCAACGCGGAAGCCGGTCAGGTCGTGGCGGCCGGGCAGTCGATCGTCACCGTCGCGGCCGACGGCGAGCGCGAGGTGTCGATCAGCGTTCCCGAGTCGCGCGTCGACGAACTGCGCAAGGCCCAGAGGCTCACGATCACGGTGTGGGCACATCCCGAAAAATCGTGGAACGGCAAGCTGCGCGAATTGGCGCCGGACGCTGACAGCGTCACGCGTACGTACTCCGCGCGCATTTCGATCCTGGACGCGGATGCAGATGCGGATCCCAGTCTCCTTCGTCTTGGCATGACCGCTTCCGTCATGGTTCCCGACACAGACGGCAGTGCCGCGCTTCGCGTGCCGCTGACTGCCGTCGTCGATCACGAGCGTAGCCGGCAGGTGTGGGTGGTGGACCCCAAGACATCACGGGTAAGCGCGCGCGAAGTGAAGCTTGGCGCAGCGCAGAACGACAGCGTCATGGTGGTGTCGGGTCTGACGGCCGGCGAGACGGTGGTGAGCGCCGGCGTGCATATGCTGCAGCCCGGCCAGCAGGTGAAGGTAGCGGAGGCAGTGACCGTCGCTCAGGCGGGAGGTTCGAAGTGAAAGGCGTCAATCTGTCCGAATGGGCGCTCAAACACCCCCAGATGATCGCGTTCCTGCTGTTGCTGTTGTCCGTGGCGGGTCTGCTGGCATACGGCAGGCTGGGCCAGAAGGAAGACCCGGAATTCACGATCAAGACCATGGTGGTGCAGGCGTACTGGCCGGGAAGCTCCGCGCAGCAGATGGCCGACCAGGTTGCCGACAAGCTCGAGCGCAAGCTGCAGGAAGTGGCGGAGATCGACTATACGTCCACCTACGTGAAGCCGGGCGAAGCGCAGATCAAGGTCAACCTGCGCGAGGAAGTGCCGCGATCGGCCGTGCCGGATGTCTGGTATCAGGTCCGCAAGAAGATCGGCGACATTCGCCATACGCTGCCGCAGGGCACGCAGGGACCGTTTTTCAATGACGAGTTCGGGGACACGTTCGGCAACCTGTACGCCATTACCGGTGATGGATTCAACTATGACGACCTGAGACGGATCGCCGATGCCGCGCGTAACGAGTTCCTTCGCGTCGACGATGTCAATAAGGTCGATCTTGTCGGCAAGCAGGAACAGAAAATCTATGTGGAAGTCTCCACCGCCAAGCTTGCTTCGTTGGGCATCGATCCGGCGCTGATCGCGCAGACCCTTGCGCAAACCAATGCGGTGACAGCGGCCGGAACGGTGCAAACCAGTGCCGAGCGAGTACGGCTGGACGTGAGCGGCGAATTCGACTCCGTCGAAGGTATTCGCGCCATCGGCATCCGTGCCGGCCAGCGCACCTTCCGGCTGGGCGATATCGCCGATGTCCGTCGCGGCTTTGTAGAGCCGGCCACCTCTCGGATGCGCTTCAACGGCAATGAGGCCATCGGCCTGGCGGTGAGCATGCGCAAGGGCGGTGACGTGATCCGGCTTGGCACGAGGCTCGATGAAGCGGTCAAGCGCATCGAGTCAACCCTGCCGGTCGGTGTTCAGATTCACGCCGTCAGCGACCAGCCACGCATCGTCGAGCATTCCGTTTTCGAATTCAAGAAGAGCCTCGCCGAGGCCGTGGTCATCGTGCTGGTGGTGAGTTTTCTGTCGCTGGGGCTGCGCACTGGACTGGTCGTCGCATTGAGCATCCCGCTCGTCCTGGCCATGACGTTCCTGGCGATGTACGTGATGGGGATCGACCTGCAGCGCATCTCGCTCGGTGCACTGATCATCGCCCTTGGGCTGCTGGTGGACGACGCCATCATCGCCGTCGAAATGATGGCGCTGAAGCTCGAGCAGGGCTGGGACAAGTTCCGCGCCGCCACCTACGCCTACACGGCCACGGCATTCCCGATGCTCACCGGCACGCTGATCACGGCGGCGGGATTTCTTCCGGTTGGTTTTGCGAAGTCCGGCACCGGCGAGTATGTGTACTCGCTGTTCCAGGTGGTGGGCATCTCGCTGCTGCTGTCGTGGGTCGTGGCCGTGCTGTTCACGCCGTACATCGGCTTCAAGCTGTTGAAGGAGCATGCACACGCCGCGCATGACGAGGAGGCGGTCTACCAGCGCGGCTTCTATGCCAAGTTCCGTCGTTTCATCGATTTCTGCCTGAGGCAACGGGTATGGGTGCTCGGCATCACGCTTGCCGCGTTCGTGGGCGCGCTGGTGCTGTTCAAGGCAGTGCCCCAGCAGTTCTTTCCGGCGTCCGACCGTGCGGAACTGATCGTGGACCTGTGGATGCCGGAGGCTTCGACGTTCGATGCCAGCCAGCGCGAGGTGCAGAAGCTCGAGGCGATGCTCAAGGGGGATCCGGACATCGTCGCGGTGACGAGCTTCGTGGGCAACGGCGCGCCGCGCTTCTATCTGCCGCTCGATGCACAGACCCCGAACCTGAACCTTGGCGAAATGATGGTGATGACCAAGGGCGGCGAGGCGCGTGAGCGTGCGAAGGAAAAACTCGAGAAGCTGTTCGCAGAGCATTTCCCTAACGTAAGGGGCCGGGTCAACCGCCTGGAGAACGGTCCGCCAGTTGGCTATCCGGTGCAATTCCGGGTCTATGGGCAGGACAACGACAAGGTCCGCGCTATCGGCGACAAGGTGGCAGCCATCATGCGCGAAGAGCCGCATGTGCGCCAGGTAAACCAGGACTGGAGCGAGCGCATCAAGCGCGTCCAGGTCGAAGTCGATCAAGACAAGGCGCGCGCGTTGGGCATTAGCTCAGGCCAGATCAAGCAGGCGCTCGAGGCATCGATCTCCGGCACGCCGATCACGCAGTTTCGCGAGCAAGACCAGGATATCGACGTGGTGTCCCGCCTCGTCGCGGCGGAGCGCACGGACCTGAACAACCTGAAGGACGCCAAGATCTATGTACGCGATGGAAAGTTCGTGCCGGTTTCGCAGGTAGCCCGTTTGACCCTTGCCAGCGAGGAAGGGGAATTGTGGCGACGCAATCGCGTGCCGACGATGACGGTCCGTGCCGACATCGCTGGGGCGCAGGCGCCCGACGTCACCCGTGCGCTGCTGCCGCGGATCGAGGCCCTGGAAAAGGATCTGCCGCTCGGTTATGGCATCGAGATCGGCGGGGCTGCGGAAGCGAGCGCGAAGGCGCAGCGCTCTGTGTTTGCGGTGATGCCGTGGACCATCATCGCGGTCCTCGTGCTGCTGATGATCCAACTGCAGGACATGAAAAAGATGGCGATTGTCCTGATGACCGCGCCGCTCGGCCAGATCGGCGTGAGCGTGATTCTCGCCGCCTTCCGGATTCCGTTCGGCTTCGTTGCAATGCTGGGTGTCATCGCGCTGGCCGGCATGATCATCCGTAACTCGGTGATCCTGGTCGTGCAGATCGACGGCGACGTACGCGCCGGCGTGCCGCTGTGGACGGCCATTGTCGAAGCGGCAGTGCGGCGGTTGCGTCCAATCGTGCTGACGGCACTGGCGGCCATCCTGGCGATGGTGCCACTCACCCATTCGGTGTTCTGGGGCCCCATGGCGTGGGCAATCATGGGCGGCCTCGCCGTGGCCACGGTGCTGACGCTCGTGTTCCTGCCGGCCCTGTATGCGACGTGGTACCGGGCCAAGCGCCCCGCGACCGTCTGATCGCAAATCTGACGTTGAGAATGATTGTGATGAAGAGTTTAAAAATCGCCCCGCGCGCCGCGCAAGTGGCGCTGGCCTGCATGCTTTGCCTGAGCGCCGCGGAGTCGAGCGCAATGGATCTGGTGGGCGCCTACGAGCAGGCATTGGCGCATGATCCGACGACGCTTGCCGCCAACGATGCGCTGGCGGCCGGGCAGGAGAAGGCCGTGCAGGGCAGGGCCCTGCTGCTTCCCAGCCTCAGGCTGCAAGGCGGCGCTGGACGCGCCGTGGTGCATTCCTCGGCGACCGACGACGGCGCGTCCCTGATCCCGCCCAATACCTCGGGCACCGTGCGCCAGGCCGGCGTCGTGCTGGTGCAGCCGATCTACGACCGGGGCGCGGTGGCCGCGAAGAAGCAATTGCGCGAGCAAACCAGCCTGGCTCAAACGCAGTTTGGCCAGTCCCGTCAGGACCTGGCCTTGCGTGTGGCAGAAGCGTACTTCGGCGTGGTGCTGGGCGAGGAGACGCTGCGCGTGGTACAGGCGGAGAAGGCGGCCTTGCGGCAGCAGCGCGATCGCGCCAAGGCTCGCTTCGATATCGGGCAAGGAAAGATCACCGATCTTCAAGAGGCCCAGGCGAGACTGGACGGCGTGGAGAGCCGCGAAGTGACGGCGCAATCCGTACTGGAGCAGCGTCGCTCGCGCTTTCAGGAGATCGTTGGCACATCGCCCGATCAGCTGAGCGGCCTCGCGGCGCGGTTTGCGCCGCGGCCGCCGGAGCCAGACAATCTTGCGGCGTGGCAGGCCAAGGGGGAGGAGCAGAGCTTCCTCGTCAAGACGCGGCAGTCGGAACTCGATATTGCCGGCGCCGAGATCGACAAGTACCGGCTCGCCAGCCGCCCGACCGTCTCGCTCGTGGCGGGTTACAGCTCGCAAGGGCAAACCGGCAATCTGGCACCTTGGGTGGCGGCCAACACGCGTTCTGCGACGGTGGGCTTGCAGGTAAACATTCCGCTGTACGCCGGGGGCGGACTCGACTCCCGCGAGCGGGAGTCCGTTGCGAAGAAGAGCCAGGCCGAGCAGGAGCTTGCCGCGGCCAGACGCGATGTGCGCCTGAACGTGCAGGATGGGTTTCTGTCGGTAAAGACCGGCGTGTCGCGTATCTCTGCGCTTGAGCAGTCGTTGACGTCGGCGCGCAGCGCTCTGGCCGCGACGATCCTCGGCCGGGACGTTGGCACCCGGACCGAGCCCGACGTGCTCGACGCACAGCAGCGTGTGTTCGCCGCGGAACTGGACGTGGTGCAGGCACGGCTGGACTACCTGCTGGGCCGCCTGCGACTTGCCGCCGCCGCGGGCGAATTGAGCGAGGACACCCTGCGGTCGCTCAACGATTGGCTCGCGTCCTGAGAGGAGCCTCCGATGCTCGGCGATCTCTATCACCATTTGAGCGGTAGTTTCCTGGCGCCAACACGCTAGTCGCGGAGATGGCGGATACCGGGGGCGTGTCGCGCTTCAGCATGGTGCCGGTGCGCAGGTGATCCGGTGTATCGGCCTGCATCCGCGCGGTTTTCTGACGTCGACGCCGCGTGCTGTTGTGGCCAAACCGCCGCGGCCCCCAAATTGAAGCTTCGGCCATTTATGACCCGGGCCGGATTGACCACACTGCGGTCGCGCCGCAAGACACAGCGCTGTCCGGATCCCCAACGTACTAGGCATAACATCATGAAGCTCTCTATCCAGCATTTGTTGCTCGTTCCCCTCCTGGTGATCGCGGCAACTTCGGCAAATGCGGCCGAATCGACGGACATGGCAGTGAAGGGCACGATCCGCCCTGCGGCCTGTGATCTGTCGCTGTCCAATGGCGGTGTGATCGACTTCAAGACCATCCCGGCCTCGTCGCTGCAGCAGTCGGCGCCCACCGCGCTTGCGCAGAAGGAAGTCACGGTGGCCATCAATTGCGAGGCCGAGACCTATGTGGCCATGAAGATGTTCGACAACCGCGCCGACACCATCGCCAATAACGTGCTGACGCCCGCCACGGGAATCTACGCGGGCAACGCATTCGGACTTGGCAAGGTCGATGGAAAGGCCGTGGGCTCCTACGCGTTCCAAATGTTTGGCGATGATTCCTTCGTGAGCAATCTCGGCAAGAGTGCAAGACTGACCCGTTCGGACAATGGCGGCGCCACATGGTTGGGGCTGCAAGACGGCAATTACATATACGGCGGCACGCTTTACTCCTGGGCCGAAACATCGGGCGGTGCGCCTATTCGTGTCAAAACGGTGACGCAGTCGATTGCCGTTTTCACGGCACTGGCTTCCAAGGATGCGCTGCCAGACTTGACGGACACCGTCTCGCTCGACGGCTCGACTACGATCTCGCTGGTCTACCTGTAAGTACCACGCGGGGCGTTCCAGATTTGGCGCGCCCCGCGTTCTTTGACGCCCCGGCGCCACGTCAGAGCGCCATCTCCGATTCCTCGTGCTGCTCGGTTTCATAGCCGAGACTGCAGGGCATGAGCGTAGGCCCGAAGCGTCCGGCGCGCTCGTTATGTGCCGCTATGGCTACACGGCCGTGGTCCCCGAAATTGAAGCTTCTACCATTTATGACCCGGGTTTGATTGACCAAACTTCGGTCAGACCGCGAGACACAGCGCAGTCCGAAACCCGCAAACTACTAGGCATAACATCATGAAGCTCTCTATCCAACATCTGTTGTTCGCCCCCCTCTTGGTCGTCATGGCAACCTCCGCAAATGCGGCCGAATCGACGGACATGGCAGTGAAGGGCACGATCCGTCCTGCGGCCTGCAACCTGTCGCTGTCCAATGACGGTCTGATCGACTTTCAGACCATCTCGGGAACGTCGCTGGCGCAGTCGGCGCCCACTGAGCTTGCGCAGAAGGAAGTCACAATGACCGTCGACTGCGACGCAGAGACCTATGTGGCCGTGACGCTGGTCGACAACCGTGCCGGCACAGTTCCCAGCAACGTGCTGAAACCTGCCATCGGCATCGACGACCGCCTCGGCTTCGGGCTTGGCAAGGTCGATGGGAAGGCCGTGGGCGCCTACGCGTTCCGAACGTTTGGCAGTGATTCCTTCGTGAGCAATCTTGGCGAGAGCGTGTCGCTGTCCCGTTCGGACAATGGCGGTGCCAGTTGGGTACAGGTGGCAAACGACAATTACCTGGTCGGCAACGTCCTTTACACCTGGGCCGAAACACCGGGCGCTTCGCCCATTCGTGTCAAAACCGTGACACAGCGGTTGGACGTCTTCACGGCACTGGCGTCCAAGGATGCGCTGCCAGACCTGACCGACAGCGTCTCGCTCGACGGCTCGACCACGATCTCGCTGGTCTACCTGTAAGTACCGCGCGGGGCGCGCGTCAGAATTGGCGTGCCCCGCGTTTTCTTGACGCCTTGGCGCCGCGTCAGAGCGCCATCTCCAACACCCGCGCCACGTGCACCGCATCCCTGCCGGCGCCATCGTGAATCTGATGGCGGCAACTGGTGCCATCGGCCACTACCAGCGTCTGCGCATCGGCGCGGCGCACCGCGGGCAGCAGCGACAACTCCGCCATCTTCATCGATACCTCGTGATGCTCGGCCTCATAGCCGAAACTGCCGGCCATGCCGCAGCATGACGATTCGATCAGCGCCGTCTTCAGGCCGGGAATCCAGCTCAATACCTGTTCCACGGGCCGCACCGCGTCGAACGCCTTCTGGTGGCAATGACCATGTAGCAGCGCCTCGGTGTGGCCCACGGGCTTGAGCGTGGGCGCGAAGCGTCCCGCGGCGTGCTCGCGCACCAGGAATTCCTCGAACAGGAAAGCGTTGTCCGCCAACTGACGCGCCGCATCGCCCAGGCCGTATTGCAGGAATTCGTCGCGCATCGTCAGCAGGCAAGACGGCTCGAGCCCCACCACGGCAACGCCGCGCGCCACGAAGGGCAGCAGCGTGTCGATCGCGCGTCGGGCTTCGGCGCGGGCCTCGTCGACCAGGCCTGCGGCCAGGAACGTGCGGCCACAGCACAGCGGGCGCTCGCCCGGCACTGCGGATAGATGCACCGTGTAGCCCGCGCTTTGCAGCACGCGCTGTGCGGCGCGCGCGTTATCGGGTTCCATATGATTGTTGAAGGTGTCGACGAACAACACCACTTCCTTGCCGCCCGCCGGTGGCGCCACGTAATCTTCGCGCACGAACGCGGCTCGCCAGCGCGGCAGCGAGCGCCGGGCCGACAATCCCAGCAGGCGCTCGCCCAGCTGCGGCAGCCCCGGAATGCGATCGCGCAGGTTGAACAGCCACGGCAGCCTGCTGGCGATGCCCGCGTAGCGCGGCAGGAACGCCACCAGCCGGTCGCGCGCCCGCAAGCGGCCAGCGCGCGCATTGGCGGCGCGCACTTCGATCTTCATCTTCGCCATGTCGATGCCCGTTGGGCAATCGCGCTTGCAACCCTTGCACGACACGCACAGGTCCATGGTTTCCGTGACGGCCGGATCGAGCAGTCCCTCGTTGCCGATCTGGCCAGACAACGCCAGCCGCAGCGTATTGGCGCGGCCGCGCGTCAGGTGTTGCTCGTCGCGCGTGACGCGATAGCTCGGACACATCGTTCCCGCATCGAATTTGCGGCAGTGGCCGTTGTTGTTGCACATCTCGACCGCGGCGGCCAGCCCGCGCGCGGGATCGAAGCCGGTGCCGGGTGCGCTTTGCGCCTCGGTCACCGGGTCGCGCGTGACATTCCATGCCGACCAGTCCAGCGCCGGCTGCATTGGCTTGACGGTGTACTGCGGCGCAAAGCGGAACAGCGCCGCGTCGTCCATCTTCGGCGTGCGCACGATCTTGCCGGGATTGCAGCGATTGTCCGGATCGAACAGCGCCTTGACCTCTTCGAACGCGCGCGCCAGCGATGGCCCGAACTGCCACGCCACCCATTCGCCGCGACAGAGCCCATCGCCGTGCTCGCCCGAGTACGCGCCTTTGTATTCGCGCACCATCGCCGCGGCTTCTTCGGCGATGGCGCGCATCTTGGCCGCGCCGTCGCGACGCATGTCGAGAATCGGCCGGACGTGCAGCGTGCCGACGCTGGCGTGCGCGTACCAGGTGCCGCGCGTGCCATGCTTGTGGAACACTTCGGTCAGCCGCGACGTGTACTCGGCCAGGTGTTCCAGCGGCACCGCGCAGTCCTCGATGAACGACACCGGCTTGCCGTCGCCCTTCATGCTCATCATGATGTTCAGGCCGGCCTTGCGCACTTCCCACAGCGCCTTCTGCGGTCCCGCGTCGGGCATCTCCACGACCGATCCGGGCAGCCCGAGGTCGCTCATCAGTTCGACCAGTTGCTGCAGCCCGCGCAGCGTGGCGTCGCGGTCCTCGCCGGCAAATTCCACCAGCAGGATTGCCTCGGGCTCGCCCACCAGTGCCTTGTCGATGACGGGCCGGAATGCGGGATTGTTGCGCGCCAGGTCGATCATGGTGCGGTCGACCAGTTCCACCGCCGCGGGTTTGAGCGCGACGATATGGCGCGTCATGTCCATCGATTGGTAGAACGTCGGAAAATTCACCACGCCCAGCGTCTTGTGCGTGGGCAGCGGCGCCAACTGCAGCGTGATCTGGCGGAAATACGCGAGCGTGCCTTCGGAACCGACCAACAGGTGGGCAAGATTGACACTGCCGTCGCTGGTGTAGGGACGTTCGCTGCGCGGCGCGAAGATGTCTAGGTTGTAGCCGCCGACACGGCGCAGCACGCGGGGATACATCTGCGCGATGGCGTCGCGTTCGCGCTCGGCGATGCGGCGCACGCCGTCGGCGATGGTGCGGTGCGATGCGGCGTCGGCCGGCCACGTGGCATCGAAGCGGACGTCGTCGCCGTTGGCGAGGATCGCCTGCACGCCAAGCACGTTGTGCACCATGTTGCCGTACTGGATCGAGCGCGACCCGCACGAATTGTTGCCGGTCATGCCGCCGATCGTGCATTGCGCCGCCGTGGAGACATCCACCGGAAACCACAGTCCATGCGGCTTGAGCCAGGCGTTCAGATGATCGAGCACGATGCCGGGCTGCACGGTGACCGTGCGCGCCTGCGCGTCGAAATCGACGATCTGGTTCAGATACTTGCTGTTGTCGATGACCAGCGCTTCGCCGACGGTTTGGCCGCACTGGCTGGTGCCCCCGCCGCGTGGCAAGAGCGGCGCCTTGAAATCGCGCGCGATATCGAGCGCCAGGCGCGCATCGGCCTCGTCGCGCGGTACCACCACGCCGATCGGCATGATCTGGTAGATCGATGCGTCGGTGGCGTAGCGGCCGCGGCTGGCGTTATCGAACAGCACCTCGCCGCGCAGTTCGGCGTGCAGGCGCCGATATAGCGGCGATTGCAGCGCGGGCGCGGAGGCGGCGCCGGGCATGAAGCGCAGCGGTTGCACGCCGGGCGGCGTGGGGGTGACAGGCAGGGCCATAAGCGGGTGTCTCCGTTTGCGCGTACTTGCACCCCCGCCCACGCCTGCGCGATGCACGCGCCAGCGGCGCGGCCCGCGTGGACCGTCAGGCGGCGGCGTTCTGTACGCGTTCTAGTTCGGCAATCAGTGCGTCGTGCTTGTGCTGCAAATGCGCGCGCAGGATCTCGCGCAGCGCCGCGCCGTCGCGCCTCGCCAGTGCGTCGAGCATCTCGCCGTGTTCGCGCACGGCCAGATCCCACTTGTCGTGGTCGAAGTTCGAGCGAAAGCGCAGCGCCTGGATGCGCAGGTTGATTCGGCGATAGGTCTCCTCCAGGATCGGATTGCGCGCGGCGGCGTTGATTGCATCGTGGATGCGCCGGTTCAGCGCGTAGTAGTTGGGCAGGTCGCGCCGCGCATGGCACGCCAGCATCTCGTAATGCAGCGCGCGGATCTCGTTGAGTTCGGCTTCGGTGATGCGCTGGCATGCCAGGTCGCCGGACATCGCCTCGAGCGCGCCCATCATCTCGAACAGGTGGTTGATCGATTCCTGCGACAGCACCACCACTTCGGCGCCGCGATTGGGCAGCAGCGTCACCAGCCCGTCGCCGGCCAGCACCTTGAACGCCTCGCGCAGCGGGGTGCGCGACACCTGCAGCAGATCGCACAGCACGCGTTCATTGAGCCGCGTGCCCGGCGCCAGATCACCTTCCATGATCATCGTGCGCAGGCGCTGGGCAACCGCCACATGCAGGATCTGGCGGTCGACGGCTTGCGGGGAGGAGGTCGGATTTGTGCTCATCAGGGATCTTGTGGCTTGACAGTATTGTATTCAAAAACTAATGTTGGGCAAGCACGAACCGCAATCCGGTGCCATCGGCCAACGCAAAAACCGCGATATAGCCGAAAAAATAAACGTGCAACCGTTGATTTATAAGGGTTTATTGCGGAGCGACGGGCGTTTGTGCCGGCCAACATTATCCTGCATCCCGGCCCCGCGGTGCAGCCCTGTTTTTTGAATACAAAATTCAAACTTGAGGATACGAGGCGACATGATCCGACTGAATTCCCATCCCAGCGGCCGGCATTTCCTGCAGATTCCCGGGCCCACCAACGTCCCCGACCGTGTGCTGCGCGCGATGGACTATCCGACCATCGACCATCGCGGCCCCGAGTTCCAGCAACTGGGCAAGAAGGTGCTTGCCGATATCCGCAAGGTGTTCCAGACCGCCCAGCCCGTGGTGATCTACCCGGCGTCGGGCACGGGCGCGTGGGAGGCGGCGCTGGTCAACACGCTGTCGCCCGGCGACAAGGTACTGATGTTCGAAACCGGCCACTTCGCGTCGCTGTGGAAGAAGATGGCGGACAAGCTTGGGCTCGATCCCGAATTCATCGTCGGCGACTGGCGTCATGGCGTGGACGCCGCGGCGATCGGCGCGCGCCTGGCCGCGGACCGCGCACACCAGATCAAGGCGGTCTGCGTGGTCCACAACGAAACGTCGACCGGCGTGACGTCCGATATCGCGGCCGTGCGCCGCGCCATCGATGCGGCCGCTCATCCGGCGCTGCTGCTCGTGGACACCATTTCCTCGCTGGGATCGGTCGACTATCGGCATGACGAATGGGGCGTCGACGTGACCGTTTCGGGGTCGCAGAAGGGCCTGATGCTGCCGCCGGGCATCTCGTTCAATGCGGTGAGCCAGAAGGCCATCGCGGCGTCAGCCACGGCGAAGCTGCCGAAGGCCTTCTGGGGCTGGGAGGAAATCCTGGAATCCAACAAGAACGGCTTCTGGCCGTACACGCCGGCCACCAACCTGCTCTACGGCCTGTCCGAAGCTTGCGACATGCTGTTCGAGGAAGGCTTGCCGAACGTCTTCGCGCGGCATCGGCGCCATGCCGAAGCCACGCGCGCCTGCGTGAACGCATGGGGTCTGGAGATCCTGTGCCAGAACCCCGCGGAATACAGCCCCGCGCTTACGGCCGTGGTGATGCCCGACGGCCATAGCGCCGACGCGCTGCGCAAGGTCGTGCTCGAAAACTTCAACATGTCGCTGGGACAGGGCTTGTCGAAGCTGTCCGGCAAGGTGTTCCGGATCGGCCATCTCGGCGATTTCAACGACCTGACGCTGATGGGCACGCTGTCGGGCGTGGAGATGGGACTGGCGCTGGCCGGCGTGCCGCATCGCAGCGGCGGCGTGCTGGCCGCGATGGAAAGCCTGCGCAACGCCGCGGCGTCGCAGCCGGCGCTGCGCGTGGCGTAACACCGCAAGGCGCCGCCCGATGGCATGCGATCGCAACCGATCGCATGCCATCGGCGCCGCGTACGCCGTGTTTTACCTGGCTGGAAAGCGCGGCGCGAAAGAACAGATAACAGAAAGCAGAAAACAGAAAGCAGAAGCAGAACCCGAACCCGAAGCAGAACCCGAAGCCGTAGTCGAGGGCGCCCGCAAGAGGCGCTCCGCCACCCAAAGGAGACAGACCATGACGTACCGTTATGCCGTGCGCGCGCTTGCGTGCGCCTCGCTGTTTGGTGTCGCGCTGGCCGCCGCGCCGGCGTTTGCATGGGAACCGACCAAGCCGGTCGAGGTGATCGTGCCGTTCAGCGCGGGCGGCGCGTCGGACCAGATGGCGCGCTCGATACAGGGCATCATCGCCAAGCACAAGCTGATGAACCAGCCGATGATCGTGGTGAACAAAGCCGGCGCCAGCGGTGCGGAAGGGCTGATGGACACCAAGGCGTCGAAGGGCGACGCGCACAAGCTGCTGGTCACGTCGTCGGCGTTGTACACGGTGCCGATGATCAGCCAGTTGCCGTTCAACTGGCGCGACCTGACGCCGGTGGCAATGGTCGCGATGGATGAATTCGTGCTCTGGACAAACGCCAGCGCGCCATACAAGACGCCGGCCGACTATATCGCCGAGGCAAAGAAGAGTCCGGGCAAGCTCAAGATGGGCGGCACCAGTTCCAAGCGCGAAGACCAGATCATCGTTGCGCAGGTCGAGCGCAAGGCGGGCGTGCGCTTCATCTACATTCCGTACAAGGGCGGCGGCGAGGCGGCCACGCAGTTGTCGGGCAACCACATCGATTCCAACGTCAATAACCCGTCGGAATCGATCGGCCAGTGGCGCGCCGGCGAACATCGCGCGCTGTGCGTGTTCGCGCCGGAACGCATGCAATACAAGACCAAGATCACCGCCACGCAAAGCTGGGGTGACATCCCCACCTGCAAGGAACAGGGCCTGGACGTGCAGTACCAGATGCTGCGCGTGTTCATGCTGCCGGGTGGCGTCACGCCGGATCAGCAGAAGTTCTATGTGGACCTGATGCAGAAGGTGGTCGCCACGCCCGAGTGGAAGGAATACCTCGAGAAGAACGCGCTCAAGAACGATTTCCTGACCGGCCAGAAGCTGACGGAATTCCTGACGACCGACGAGACGCGCCACAAGGACATCATCAAGGAAGCCGGTTTCCTGGCCGCCAAGTGATGGGGATCGCTGTCGCCGCACGGCCGCATGGCCGCGCGCGGCAGCGTCGAATGCGCGAATGCGCAGGGCAGGACACGGGCAGGCGCGTGCGGCCGCGCAAGGTGGCGTGCGACGCGCCCGAGTCCTTTCCCGGCAGTCCAATCTTCCGATGCCATGGCGACGCAGAACGCCAAGGGGACAATCCATGAGCGAACAAACACATGACGCCGCCGCGCCGGCGGCGCTGACGGTGCGCACGGCGGAAATCGCCGTGGCCGTGCTGATTGCGATCGGCGCGGTGGTGGTGATGGTGACCAACTATCAGATCGGCGCCGGCTGGGCGCCGGACGGCCCGCAGGCCGGCTATTTTCCGCTGCGCATCGGCGCGCTGATCTTCATTTCCTGCCTGGCGGTACTGTGGCAGGCGCTGCGCTCGCGCAACGATACGGTGTTCGTCACATGGCCGCAGTTGCGGCAGGTGGCGGTGATTCTCGTGCCGCTGACCGTCTACGTGGCGCTGATCGCGTTCATCGGCATCTATGTGGCGTCCACCGTGTTCATTGCCGGATTCATGCGCGTCGTCGGCAAGTTCGCGTGGTGGCGCGCCGTGCTGACTGGCGTGGCGATCAACGTGGTGCTGTTCTGGATCTTCGAGATGCAGTTCCGCGTGCCGCTGCCCAAGGGGCCGCTCGAAGCGGCCTTTGGATTCTGAGGGGACGGGCATGGAAGAACTCAATGCACTGATGGGCGGCTTTGCCGTGGCGATGTCGTGGCACAACGTCGGCCTGATGCTGGTGGGCATTCTGCTCGGCATCGTGGTGGGCGTGCTGCCGGGCCTGGGCGGGCCGAATGGCGTGGCGATCCTGCTGCCACTGACGTTTTCGATGGAGCCCACATCGGCCATCATCATGTTGTCCTGCATCTACTGGGGCGCGCTGTTCGGCGGCGCCATCACGTCGATCCTGTTCAACATTCCTGGCGAGGCGTGGTCGGTGGCCACCACCTTCGACGGCTATCCCATGGCGCAGCAGGGCGAGGCGGGACGCGCGCTGACGTCGGCCTTTACCGGATCGTTCCTGGGCGCGCTGGCCGGCGTGCTGCTGATCACGTTCCTGGCGCCGATGGTGGCGAAGTTTGCGCTGCGTTTCGGGCCGCCGGAATTCTTCGCCGTGTATTTCCTGACCTTCTGCAGCTTCATCGGCATGGGCAAGGAAGCCAAGGCTAAGATCGTGATCGCGATGTGCATCGGCTTTGCGCTCGCGGCGGTGGGCATGGATACGGTATCGGGCACGCTGCGCATGACCTTCGGATCCACCGAGCTGTTGCGCGGTTTCGATTTCCTCGTCGTGGTGATCGGCCTGTTCGGCATCAGCGAGATCCTGATGACGATGGAGGAAGGCGTGGCGTTTCGCGGCAAGCGCGCCAACATCGACCTCAAGGTGGTGCTCAAGACCTGGGCCGAGCTGCCGCGCTACTGGATGACGCTGATCCGCTCGTCGCTGATCGGTTGCTGGCTGGGCGTGACGCCGGGCGGCGCCACGGCGGCGTCGTTTATGGGTTACGGCGTGGCCAAGCGGTTCTCGCGCAAGCGCGAGACCTTCGGCAAAGGCAATGTGGAAGGCGTGATCGCGCCTGAATGCGCGGCGCATGCGGCCGGCACGAGCGCGTTGCTGCCGATGCTGGCGCTTGGCATCCCCGGGTCGGCCACGGCGGCGGTGCTGCTCGGCGGCCTGATGATCTGGGGCCTGCAGCCGGGCCCGCTGCTGTTTGCCGAGCAAAAGACCTTTGTGTGGGGCCTGATCGCCAGCATGTACCTGGGCAACCTTGCCGGGCTGATCGTGGTGCTGTCGACGGTGCCGCTGTTTGCCGCGATCCTGCGCATCCCGTTCGCGATCATCGCGCCGCTGATCCTGGTGGTCTGCGCCATCGGCGCGTTCACCGTGCACAACGCGATGTTCGACGTCTGGCTGATGCTGATCTTCGGCGTGATCGGCTACGTGCTCAAGAAGCTCGACTATCCGCTCGCGCCGCTGGTGCTGGCGCTGGTGCTCGGCGACCGCGCCGAAGACGCGTTCCGCCAGACCATGCTGATGTCGCAAGGCGAGATGAATGTGTTCTGGTCCAACCCGCTGGTGGGCACGATCATGGCGCTGGCCGTGGTGATCCTGGTGTGGCCGGTGCTCGGCGCACTGTTCGAGAAAACCCGCCGCCGCAAGATGGTTTCCGCCCATGAAGGAGCTGCCGAATGAGCGAAGAGAATCCGCAGGAGCCGACGCTGCTGGTAACGCGAGACGATGGGATTGCCACCATCGTCCTCAATCGTCCCGCCAAACTCAATGCCTTCACGCTCGACATGTGGCGCCAGCTGGGCGACGCGTTTCGCGCGCTGTCCGCCGACGACACGGTGCGCTGCGTGATCGTGCGCGGCGCTGGCGAGAAGGCGTTTTCTCCAGGCAACGACATCGGCGAGTTTGCCACGGCGCGCTCGAACAAGGCGCAGGCCGTGGCCTATGGTGCGGTGATGCATGCCACGGCGCAGGCCATGCTCGATTGCCCGCATCCCGTGGTGGCGCAGATCCATGGCATCTGCGTCGGCGGCGGCCTGGAAGTGGCGGCGATGGCCGACCTGCGCATCTGCGGAAAAGGCAGCCGTTTCGGCGCGCCGATCAAGAACCTCGGGCTCGTGATGGCGCATGCCGAGATGGCGCCGCTGATCGGCCTGATCGGCACCTCGCGCACGCTTGAGCTGCTGTTCGAGGGACGCATCGTCGATGCCGAAGAAGCGCTGGCGATGGGACTGGTGTCGCGCGTGGTGCCGGACGACCGCGTGGCTGACGAGGCGCGCGCCACCGCCATGCGCATTGCGGCGGGCGCACCGCTGGTGGCGCGCTGGCACAAGAAATTTGCGAGGCAACTGGCGGCTGGCCAGCCATTGTCGCCGGCCGATATCGACGAGGCGTTCGACTGTTTCGACACCGAGGATTTTCGCACCGGATATCGCGCGTTCCTGGCCAAGGAAACGCCCCGGTTCAACGGCCGCTGATGCGCGCCCTGAAAGGAATACCGATGTCCGCAGCCACTTCCGCTACTTCCGCCACTTCCGTGCAGCACGGCGCATTGTCGGGTTTGCGCGTGCTGGAGCTCGCCCAGATCATGGCCGGGCCGACCTGCGGCATGATGCTGGCCGATCTGGGCGCCGATGTGATCAAGATCGAGAAGATCGACGGCGGCGACGATGCACGCGGTTATCGCGAGCCCACCATCCAGGGCGTCTCGGCGCCGTTCCTGATGCTGAACCGCAACAAGCGCGGCATTGCATTGGACCTGAAGCAGCCGGAGGGCCGCGAGGTGTTCCTGCGCATGGTGCGCAACGCCGACGTAGTGATCGAAAACTTCCGCAAGGGCACGCTGGAAAAGCTCGGGCTCGGCTACGACACGCTGTCGCAGGAGAATCCGGGCCTGATCTACTGCGCGATTTCCGGCTACGGCCGCACCGGCCCCTTTGCCGACAAGGGCGGCTTCGATCTGATTGCGCAGGGCTTTACCGGGCTGATGAGCATCACGGGCGAAGAGGGTGGCCCGCCCTTGCGTACCGGTAATTCGATTGCCGATATCAACGCGGGGCTGCTGGCGGCGTTCGGCATTCTGGCTGCCTACCAGCATCGGCAAAAGACCGGTCGCGGACAGGTGGTGGAAACGTCGCTGATAGAGGCCGGGCTGCAGC
Source organism: Cupriavidus pauculus (assembly GCF_008801835.1). GTDB lineage: Bacteria > Pseudomonadota > Gammaproteobacteria > Burkholderiales > Burkholderiaceae > Cupriavidus > Cupriavidus pauculus. Next base: position 151,380 of record NZ_VZOW01000004.1, read on the forward strand.
AGCTGTACTGGCATGCGGCGATTCATTTCGCCACCGGCGAATCGCCGGGGCCAAGCGGATCGGCGCATGTGCTGGCAACCCCGTACCAGGCATTTCCGACCCAGGACGGGCACATCATTGTGGGCGGCGCCAACGAGAAGAACTGGGCGCGCATCGCGCAGGTGCTGGGCCATCCCGAATGGATCGACGATCCACGCTATCGCCTGAATGCCGATCGCATGCGTCATCGCGATACGCTCCTGCCGGCGATGGCCGCGATCCTGCAAACGCAGTCGTCGGCGCACTGGCTCGCGGCGTTCGATGCCGCGGGCGTGCCGGCAGGTCCGGTGCACTCGATTGGCGAGGCGCTGAATCATCCGCAGACGCTGGCGCGCGGCATGGTGGTACGCCAGCAGCATCCGGAGGCGGGGCCGATCCGCACGCTTGGCCTGCCGATCCAGCTATCGGAAACGCCGGCGCAATATCATCGCCCGTCGCCGCGGCTCGGCGAACATACGCGCGCGTTGCTGGCGGAATGCGGCTATGCGGAAGCGGAGATCGATGCGATGCTGCGCGCCGGCGTGGTGGCCGAAGCAGCCGCCGCGGCGTCGGCCGTGGCCGAGGCGTAGCACACGCGGTGTGACGGCGCGCGGCGCGGGGCCGCGCGCTTCAATCGACGTAGACTTCAGTCGACGTAGAACAGGATGCTGATGAACTGGCAGATGCTGCCGGCCAGCACGAACAGGTGCCAGATGCCGTGGAAGTGCCGCACCTTTTCGTCGAACAGGAAGAAGCCGATGCCGGCGGTGTAGATCGCGCCGCCGGCTACCAGCCAGTACAGCCCCGCCGCCGGCAGCGCGGCTGTCAACGGGCCGAACGCGAACAGCACCAGCCAGCCCATGATCACGTAGATCGACAACGACAGCACCCGCGTGCGATGACCCACCCACAGTTCCTGGACGATGCCGATGGCCGCCAGCCCCCAGTTGATGCCGAATAGCGTCCATCCCCACGGTCCGCGCAATGTGACCAGTGCGAATGGCGTATAGCTGCCGGCAATCAGCAGGTAGATCGCGCAATAGTCGAGCCGCCGGAAGATGTCCTTGGCCGGCCCGCGCACGCTGTGATAGATGGTGGAAATCGTGTAGAGCAGCACCAGCGTGGTGCCGTAGACCACGGAGCTGACCACCTTCCAGGCGTCGTGATAGAGCGCCGACGAGGTGACCAGCACCGCCATGCCGGCAGCGGCAAGCACCGCTCCGGCCAGATGACTGTATCCATTGAACCGTTCGCCGCGATACATCCCGAAAGCTCCGTGTGCGTGTTTGGCCAGCGGGCATTCTGGCATGAATCGCGCAGATAACGCGTCATTGCCTGCAGTTGCAGGGTTATTTCATTGACTGGACATGCTTGAGGGTCCGTGCGTTAGCGGTTTTGGCTGCCGCATCTACGTAGTGCACGCCTTGATTTCGCACAAAAGCGGGCTGAGATCCGTCGCAAACACACGCCACAGTGCGAACGTGAAATCTTGTGAAGCGCGCCGAAGGCGTCTTGCTTTTGGGCAGGTCATCATCTTTCATGAAACTTCCGCCCGAAGTTTCCCCATCAACCGTCAAGTCAAGGAGTACCCATCATGCCCTTTGTGACAGCCAAGGATGGCACCGAGATTTTCTACAAGGATTGGGGCAAGGGCCGCCCGATCGTGTTCTCCCATGGCTGGCCGCTTTCCAGCGACGCGTGGGATGCGCAGCTGCAGTTCTTCCTGCTGCAGGGCTTCCGTGTGATCGCGCATGATCGCCGCGGCCATGGCCGCTCGGGCCAGCCGTCCGACGGCAACAACATGGATACCTATGCCGATGACCTGGCCGCCGTGCTGGACAAGCTCGACGTGCGCGACGCCGCGCTGGTCGGCCATTCCACGGGCGGCGGCGAAGTGGCGCACTACATCGGCCGCCATGGCACCAAGCGCGTGTCGCAGGCCGTGCTGATCGGCGCAGTACCGCCGCAAATGTTGAAGACCGCCACCAATCCTGGCGGCCTGCCGATCGACGTGTTCGACGGCATCCGCAAGGGCGTGGCGGAAAACCGCTCGCAGTTCTATCGCGATCTGGCCATGCCGTTCCACGGCTACAACCGGCCGGGCGCAAAGCCGGTGCAAGGCACCATCGATGCCTTCTGGTTGCAGGGCATGAGCGGCGGCCTCAAGGGCCAGTACGAGTGCATCAAGGAATTTTCCGAGGTCGATTACACCGAGGACCTGAAGAAGATCGACGTTCCCACGCTGATCCTGCACGGCGAGGATGACCAGATCGTGCCAATCGACAATGCCGGCCGCCTGTCGGCCAAGATCGTCAAGAACGCGGTGCTGAAGACCTATCCCGGTTTTTCGCATGGGATGTGCGCGGTCAATGCCGATGTCATCAACGCCGATCTGCTGGCGTTCTTCAAGAAATAGTTTCCGGATGTAACCGCCGCGCGCGCCCGGCAGCGGGCCGCGCACGGCGTTCCCGCCTCGTCTCGCCTCCCATCCCTATAACCACCACGCGCGAATATCATCCGCGTGTTGCGTTTTCCATCGTTCCTCTCAACTTCAAACGGGCATTTTGCGTCACATAGTTGACACATCAACGCTGAAGACTGCGCGTCTTGCCGGATCCACCCCCCGGCGCCACAGGTGTCCATCCAGGCAGCATTGGAGAACCCAGAACGCGGCCGAGCGCGCAGGGCATCTTGTAGTCGTCGCACTCGGCCGCCGTCCCGGACCAGGAACCATGAAAACCAACACACCCGATTTCTTGCGGATCGGCAGACCTGCGCTACGCGCCGGCCTGCTGTGTCTGGCCCTGCTGCTGAGCGCTTGCGGCGGCGATGACAACAACGCCCCGCCGCCAGCCGACGGCAACGGCAATGGCGGCAACGGCGACGGCAAGCCCGCGGCCTGCGCCACGGCGCGCTGCGCGCCGGCGCCCTGATGCGCGCCGCGCTATCCATCCATCGCCGCGCAATCCAACGATTGCCGCACCGCACGACTCCCATCCAATCCGCAGATCAGGCATGACATTCAATCCATCCAAGCGCAAGTTCCTGCGCAACTCGCTCGGCACGGCAGCGGCCGCCGCCACGCTTGCTTCGTTCCCGCCCAGCATTCGCCGCGCGCTGGCCATCGAAGCCAATAACGCCACCGGCACCATCCAGGACGTCAAGCACGTGGTGCTGCTGATGCTGGAAAACCGCGCGTTCGACAGCTACTTCGGCACATTCCAAGGCGTGCGCGGCTACGGCGACCGCTTTGGCATCCCACTGGCCAACGGCAAGAACGTCTTCTACCAGACCGATGCCAGCGGCAACACCATCACGCCCTATCGGCTCGATGCGATGCTCGGCAACGCGCAGCGCGCGGGCGGTACGCCGCACACCTGGCCCGATGCACAGAACGCGTGGGATCACGGCCGCATGAACCGCTGGCCGGTGGCCAAGAACCGGCTGTCGATGGGCTATTACGACACCGCGGAAGTGCCGTTCCAGCGCGCGCTGGCCGACGCCTTCACGTTGTGCGACGCGTATCACTGCTCGATGCACACCGGCACGATTCCGAATCGCCTGTTCTACTGGACCGGCACCAACGGCCCCAGCGGCGCCAACGTGGCGGCCCTCATCAACGAGTTCAACGACGGCAACGATGTCGGACCCTCGACCGACGGCTGGACGTGGCAGACCTATGCCGATCGGCTGGTCGAAGCGGGCGTGAGCTGGAAGGTCTACCAGAGCCTGGCCGACAACTACGGCTGCAACGAGATGATGAGTTTCCGTCATTGGCGCGCCGCGATGGAAGCGATGCCCGTGGCGCGCCGTCCGGTGGCGCTGCCCGGCATTTCGCCAGTCTACGATCCGGCCATCGACGACCCGCTGAGCCCGCTGGCGCGCGGCTTTGCCAACACGATGCCCGACGGCTTCCTGCAATCGTTCCGCGACGACGCGCAGAACGGCACGCTGCCCGCCGTGTCGTGGATCATCGCGCCGTCGACGTACAGCGAACACCCGGGGCCTTCCAGTCCCGCGCAGGGCGGCTGGTATGTGCAGCAGGTGCTCGATGCGCTGACCGCCAATCCGGAAGTCTTCAGCAAGACGGTCCTGTTGATCAACTATGACGAGAACGACGGCTTCTTCGACCACTTGCCGCCGCCTTCCGCGCCGTCGCGCAATGCCGACGGATCGCTGGCCGGTGCCAGTACGCTGTCCGATGCCGATATGGCCTTCGAGTATTTCAACTACACGCCGGCCAGCGCAAAGCAGCCGGCGATGGACGGCAAGCCGTTCGGACCCGGTCCGCGCGTGCCGTTGTGGGTGATCTCGCCATGGAGCCGCGGCGGCTGGGTCAATTCGCAGACCTTCGATCACACCTCGACGCTGCTTTTCCTGGAAAAACGTTTCGGCGTGAAGGAGCCGCAGATCGGCGCGTACCGTCGCGCGGTGTGCGGCGACCTGACGTCGGCGTTCAACTTCGTCAATCCCAACAACGACCAGTTGCCGACGATGGCCGGACGATCGACCAAGGTGGCGGTCGACACGCTGGCCGTCACGCAGAAAGCGCTGGCGGCCATTCCGGTGCCCGCCACGCCGGCCGCGCCGTCACAGCAGACCGGCGCGCGGCCGTCGCGCGCGCTGCCATATGAACTGCATACCACGTCGCGCGCCGACGCCGGCGGCAACACGGTCACACTGATGTTTGCCAACAGCGGCACGGCGGGCGCCGTGTTCCACGTCTACGACAAGCTGCATCTCGACGCCATTCCCCGCCGCTATGTGGTGGAGGCTGGCAAGAGCCTGGACGGTGTGTGGAATGTGGCGGCGGACGGCGGCAAGTACGATCTGTGGGTGCTCGGCCCGAACGGCTATCACCGTGAATTCATCGGCGATCTGAACGAGCAGTCGGCCGCGGGTGGCGCGGAGATCCAGGTCTGCTATGCGCCGTGCGATCCGCCGCAACTGCAGGTCAAGCTGTATAACCGCAGCGACAAGCCCTGCCGGTTCGCGGTGACCGCGCAGGCGTACCGCAGCGACGGACCGTGGACGCTTAGCGTCGCGCCGGGCCAGATCGGCGAGCTCAGCTGGACCCTGGGCGACAGCGGCAACTGGTACGACTTCGCGGTGGCCTGCGATCTCGCGCCGTCATGGCGCCGCCGCATCGCGGGACGCATCGAAACCGGCAAGGACACGGTCAGCGATCCGGCGATGGGGCTGGTGGGATGATCGGGCGGCGCGCGGCGTGACGCATCGCCGGCCGGCATATGGCGTGTACACTTGCCGGCTGGCGCGCACAGCCGCTTTACGCGTGCGGCGCGCCGCTCCCGAGAACCCGACACGACGGAATTCCATGAAGAAAATTTCCTTGCTCCTCGCGGCTGTTGCACTGATGGCTTCGGGTATCGCTGCTGCCGAAACGCTGCCTTCGGGCGTGGTGATCGACACCGTGACCAAAGGTACCGGCGCGTCGCCGAAAGCGTCCGACACCGTGAAGGTGCACTATCGCGGCACGCTGACCGACGGCACCGAGTTCGACAGCTCGTACAAGCGCGGCCAGCCGATTTCGTTCCCGTTGAATCGCGTGATTCCGTGCTGGACCGAAGGCGTGCAGAAAATGCAGGTCGGCGGCAAGGCCAAACTGACCTGCCCGGCCGCCACGGCCTATGGCGCGCGCGGCGTGCCGGGCACGATTCCTCCCAACGCGACGCTCAACTTCGAAGTAGAACTGCTGGGTATCGGCGGCTGACCGACCGAGACCACGGCATGGCGTGACCGGCTGGCTGCGGTCGCGCCCCGCCGTGCTCTGCCGCGCAATGTCGTGGCAGGGCACGGCGCAAACAACACCAGCAAATCACAACAATAACGACAACTGGACACGCGAAGATGGATCCGGTTTTTTTCATCGTCGCGCTCGGCGCCATGGTCGCCGGGTTTGTGCAGGGGCTTTCCGGCTTTGCATTCGGCATGGTGGCGATGTCGTTCTGGGCCTGGGGTGTCGAGCCCCACATGGCGGCCGCGATGTCGGTCTTCGGATCGCTGACGGGCCAGTTGCTCGCGGCGTTCACGGTCCGGCGCAAATTCCATCTGGCCACGGTGCTGCCGTTCCTGATCGGCGGCGTGGTCGGCATTCCCATCGGCGTAAGCCTGCTGCCAAAGCTGGACGTCACGCTGTTCAAGCTTTGCCTGGGCTGCGTTCTCGTGATTTTTTGCCCGGTGATGCTGTTCTCAACGCGCATTCCGCCGATCCGGCACGGCGGCCGCGTGGCCGACGCTGTAGTCGGCGCCATCGGCGGCATCCTTGGCGGTATCGGCGGCTTCACCGGCATTGCGCCGACGCTGTGGTGCACGCTGCGCGGATTCGACAAGGACAAGCAGCGCGTGGTGATCCAGAACTTCAACCTCGGCGCGCTGCTGGTGACGATGGGCGTCTATATCGGCACCGGCATGATCACTCGCGACATGCTGCCCATGTTCGCCATCGTCGCGCCCGCCATGCTGATTCCCACCCTGATCGGCACGCGCGTCTACATCGGCATCAGCGACCAAACCTTCCGGCGCATCGTGCTGACGCTGCTGACAGGCTCGGGCCTGGCGATGCTGGCGGCGTCAGTGCCGAAATTGCTGGGCGGCTAGCCCAGCCCGGCAATGTAGTCGCGCCACGCGGACCACGAGCTGACTTCCTTGGCCTGTCCGATCAGGTCTTCCAGATCAACGCCATGCCGCGCGGCGGTCAGCACCTGGCTTTGCAGCAGCTGGCTGTTCAGATATCCGAGGCGATTCTTCAACACCGCGGACAGATATGCAAACCGATTGCTGCCATTGGTGCTGCGCATGGCGGCGGTCCTGAGCAAGGCGCGCATCGCGAGATCCGGGTCGGACTCGGCCCGCACGGCGTTTTCGTCCATCGCCATGACGATCTGGGCATGACCGTGGTTTTTTGCCAATCTGCGGAGCGTCTGTTCGCCATGCGGCGCCAACGAAAATCCTGCGTGCAGCGCATTCCATTGCTGGAATATGCGCTGGTCGGCCGAGGCGGGTGACAGCAGGTCGCGGATTGCGGCGGCCTCCACGATCAATGCAATCTGCAGCGTAATCAGAGCCGAAGTATCGAGCGTCGCCCGAGCTTGCGTGATCGCCGCCAAGGCCGCGGTGAGCGCGTCGTCCAACACGACGGGAATCGGCGCTTCAGTGTCGGCGTCCGCTTCGGGGCTGCGCACGTGCAACTGCGTACCTGCAAGATCCAACAATCGCTGACTTACTTCTCGATGCTCTGCTTCGACGCGAAGGCTTCGGGCCGGATGGTCCGATGGCATGGCATCGATGGCCTGCTTGCTTTGCGTGAGCAGTTCGCGGTCATCGAGTTGAACCCCGATCCGTGCGCGAATGAAGAGAAAGGCCTCCGTCTCATGCAAATCTGGAGGACAAGCCGTGACGATGGCTCGCGCATCGGCATGCCGGCCAACGTTTTGATACGCGAAAGCCAGCGGCATGGCGTAGCCGTCCAGCGTGGCGTCATGGTGCAGGCGCTCGAGCCAGTCGCATACATGGCTGCCGAGACCGTGGCCGAAGATTGCGGGCAGTTCGGATTCCAGGATTTCGTCATAGAGCAATTGCGTGCACTTGTTCTGATGTGTATCCGGAAGCTTCTTTATGGCGCTATCGAGCGCACGTACGAACTTCGAAAGGTCGCTGCGCCGGGAGGGAATCTTCACGGTGAAATAACAGGGCCAGGGCATGTCTTCGACCGCGCACTGTCGTGCCTGCGACACCAGATGGCCAGCCAGCGCAGTTGGGGCAATCGGGCCGCCGCACTGTTGCAGCAGCGCGGCGGTTTCGAATGCGGGCCAGTCCTTGTAAGCCATTTTCGCGCGCGACAGCGAAACGGGCGGATCGCCTGCGCAGTAGAGCGAAGCTTGTGCGATGAACTTTCCCCGCAGTTCGCCCGGCACCATTGCCGCGAGCAAGCTTTCCAGGCGGGACGAAAGATCGATCTCGCTCGACCATGTGTCGGTTTCGCATTCGGTCATGTCCAGGGTGTGCGCTTCGCGTATGGTTGGCAGGAAGCCAAACATTGCGTCGCCATCGAGCTCGGCGATCAAGGCGCGGATCTGGTCGTGGTTCTCAGCGTCCGCCGCCTGAGCCAGTGCGATCAGGCGGCTTTCGCGAGAGGGCAGCAGGGCTGGGGAATCGCATAGCGCCAATAAAGACCAATCGCCAAGCTCCAGCGCGCAGATGGCAATCGTGGCCCAAAGATCCGGATGTTGCGCACTTCGCGCGGCCAATGCCCGAACGGCTCCCGTGGCCAGTGCTTTGTCATCGACCTTCAGCGCAGCGCGGTACAGCGTCGCCAGGATCGGAAAGTGCTCAAGGTCTGCCTGGTCGAGATATGGCCGCAGGGTATCCGACGCATTGCTATGGATCGCGCTTGCCATTGCCATCTGCAATGCCATCTGCGACTGCGGCGCGTGCTGGCAGACAAAGGCATGGAGCGCGGAATGCATCTCGGACGCGCGCGGATGATCGCTGAACGGAAACCGGAGCCATTGTGGCGCGATCGCGAACGCGCACTCGCAAAACGATGCGTCCTGTTTGGCAAGCCAAAGAGTCAAGGTGCCCAGATCGTCCACATGCCGGCCGTGTCCGAGCGCAAGCGCCTGCATCAGGAGTCCGACGGGGGTGGTTTCTGTCTCATACGCACCTAGCACCGCCAGCGAATAGCCCTCCTCCGGCGAATACAGGCACAACGCCAGCTTTTCCCGCACGCGGCGCGTCGGCGCGGCAATCTGCCGGTAGAAATCGGCGGCTTCGCTGTAGCGGCATTGCTGGAACAATGCGTCGGCTCGGCGTTCCGGATCGGAACAATCTGACAAATCGGACAGCTCGACGGAATCCCCGCGCAAAAGCGTGTGCATGGCAGCGAATGGTAGTGACAAACGGCGCACTTTATGGGAGGCGCGAGCTGCCAAGCCATCCGCGAAGCCGGTACTTGCCATCGATCAACTGCGATTGGCACGGTTGTGAGCACCTGTGTCGCGTGACGCATCGTTCGCCTCGGAAAAATCCGTCCGATTCAGCTGAATGTCAGGGTTTATACTGACGCTGCCGCCGCCGGCATTTCCAGCCGTCCATGCCCCCTGGAACCCTTCAATCCCCACCATGAACACGCGTTTCTACTGCTTCTGCGCCGCCACATGGGCGGCCGCAGCCATTTTGATTCTCGGCAACGGCGCGATGTCCACGGACGTGTTGAGCGCCGTCGTGGCGCTGGCCGGTTTCGATCTGCTGCGGCCTTGAGTGACGCCTACGTTGCGTGTGACCTGGACGCAACGAATTCGGCGCCCGGTGCCTCCGATGTTTTCTCGCTGATGCACCGCTTTGCAGCTTTGCACGATTTCACGCGCCGGCGCGCGATCAGATATGGCGGTTTCCGAAACTGAGGGCTACGCTTATTGTTGACTCGCGCACTTTTCGATCTGCGGTACGTGTGCGGGATTTTCAATCTTCCTCAGGAGGCTTCGATGAAGTCGATCACCTTGGCATTGGCCGTTGCGGTTTTACTTCCTGGACTGGCATACGCAGCAGGGCCTGCCAATCCTGCCGACCGCTACGACTACAACATGCGCGCCACCAACAAGGACGGCTATGTCCCCGATCCGGCGCGCGTCAGCAACAAGGACGGCTATGTACCGGACGCCGCGCGTTCCGGCGACAAGTTCGACCCTTATACGCAGGGCGCAAACCAGAGCACCTCGTCCGCGCTGACCGATTCGAAGAGCACGCACAAGAAGGCCAGCAAGTCGCACAAGAAAGCACCGACCGCCGCCACGCAATGACGCGCTGATGGCTGGCAGGTGTCGCCAAAAAAATGGCCCCGGAAAAAAACCGGGGCCTTTCATTTTGTGCGTGCGAACTAACGGATCAACGCTGCGCCGTCTGGTCGGCCTTGGTGAAGACACGCTCGCCGGCCACCCAGGTTTGCAGCACCTGGGTTTTCCAGATGTCGGCGGCCGGGATCTTGAACAGGTCGCGATCGACCAGGATGAAGTCGGCCCACTTGCCCGGCTCCAGCGACCCCAGCGTCTTTTCCTGATGCTCGGCGTAGGCGGCGTCCAGCGTGAAGGCGCGGAACGCCTGCGGTAGCGTCATCGCTTCCTCGGGGTGCCAGCCGTGGATCGGGCGGCCCTCATGGTCGGTGCGCGTGACGGCAGCGTGCAGACCATAGAACGGATTGGCCGATTCGACCGGGAAATCGGACCCGCCCGCAATCACCGTGCCCTGTTTGAGGAAGGTCTGCCAGGCGTACGCGCCCTTGATGCGCTCGTGACCGATGCGGTCCTCGGCCATGTTCATGTCGCTGGTGGCGTGCGTCGGCTGCATCGATGCGATCAGGTCCAGCTTCTTGAAGCGCGGAATATCCGGCAGCGACACCACCTGCGCGTGCTCGACGCGATTGCGCAGCTCGCGGCCGCCCACTTCCTTGTAGGCCGCTTCCATGGCGTCCAGCACCTGATGATTGGTCTTGTCGCCGATCGCATGGATGTTGACCTGATAGCCGGCCTTGATCGCGGTCTTGACGCTCGCCTGCATCGCCGCGTCGCTCATGAACAGCAGGCCGCTGTGCACGTGATCGTCGGAATACGGCGCCATCAGCGCGGCGCCGCGGCTGCCAAGTGCGCCGTCGCCGTACAGTTTCACGGCGCGCACGTAGTAGCGGTCGTTGCCGTAGCCAATCACGGGACCCTTGGCGGACAACGCCTTGAAGTCGTCGCCGGTGTCGCGGATCATCGCGTAGATGCGCGTGGTCAGCTTGCCCTGGTCAGCGAACTCGCGATAGATGCGATCGTCGGCGACCGTGATGCCGGCGTCGCCGACGGCCGTCAGGCCTAGTGCATTCATGTGCGCGACGGCAGCCGAGAGCGCGGCGCGGCGGTCGTCGTCGGAGTAGGGCGGAATCACGTCGTTGACCAGCGCCATCGCCTTGTCGACCAGCACGCCGGTGGGATTGCCTTCGGCGTCGCGCTCGATGCGTCCGCCTGCCGGATCCTTGGTGTCGCGCGTGATGCCGGCCGCCTGCAACGCCTTGGTGTTCAGCCATGCGGCGTGGCCGTCCACGCGCACCAGCCGTGCGGGTCGGTCCGACACTGCTGCATCGAGTTCGGCGGCAGTCGGAAAGCGGCCCAGCTTCCAGTTCACCTGATTCCAGCCATAGCCGAGTAGCCACTGACGCTGCGGATTGCGCTCGCCATACGCGCGGATCATGCCCTGCGCTTCCTGCAGCGTGCGGGTGCCTGACAGCGAGATCTCGGTGGTCTTGAAGCCCAGTCGGAACACGTGGCCGTGGGCGTCGATCAGCCCCGGCAGCAGCGTCTTGCCCTGGCCGTCGATGCGTTGCGCATCGGGATACCGGGCGCGCAGCGCGGCGGCGTCGCCGGTGGCCACGACCTTGCCCTGATCAAATACCAGACCGCTGAAGCCGACGATCTTGTCGTTTTGCAGCGTATAGCCTTGCACCGATTCGACCAGCGTGGGCGCGGCGTGCGCGTGGATCATCGTCAGGCTGGCGGCCATGGCCAGCAGGCTCGTACGGATGACTGTCTTCAAGGTGACTCCTTGTTGTGCTGTGTGGATATTGTTGTTGTGTTGTCGACGGCGCGCGGGGAACGCGCCGTTATTCCAGTGCAGGCGGCGGGGGGCGAAACTACTCGCCGGCACTCGGCACCATGCCGCGCGATGGTGTGTCCTCGTCGGCGATGGGCAGCGGGGGAAACTTCATGTCGGCGTAGCGCACGAAATGCGTCTTGCGCACGATGCGATATCCGAGCCAGATCATCAGGAAAATCGGAATGCCGATGTACGTGGCGGCCACCGCCACCCAATCGATGTTGCCGTCGGTGAACGCCTGGTAGTTCTGTCCCAGCGTGACGATCATGCACAGCGCAAACGCGAAGATCGGCCCGTACGGGAAGAACGGCGAGCGATAGGGCAGACGGTCTGGATCCAGGCCCTGCGCGACGAAACCGCGGCGGAAGCGATAGTGGCTGATGGCGATGCCCAGCCAGGCGATGAAACCGGTCATGCCCGACAGATTGAGCAGCCACAGATAAACCGACTTGCTTTCGAACAGCGACGTCAGGAAACACAGCGCGCCGACCGCCGTGGTGGCCAGCAGCGCCACCAGCGGCACGCCGTTGCGCGTGAGCCGCGCGAAGATGCGCGGTGCGCGGCCTTCGGTGGCCAGGTTGTAGAGCATCCGCGTGGACGCATACATGCCGGAATTGCCCGCCGAGAGCACCGCCGTCAGGATCACCGCGTTCATTACGCCCGCGGCGAATGCGAGACCTGCATGACGGAACACCAGCGTGAACGGGCTGACGCCGACGGTTTCCACATCGCTCTTGAGCAGGCTCGGATCGTTGTAGGGAATCAGGATGCCGATGATCAGGATCGCCAGCACGTAGAACAACAGGATGCGCCAGAACACCTGGCGCACCGCGCGTGGAATGGTCCTGGCCGGATCGGCCGATTCGCCGGCGGCCACGCCGATCAGTTCGGTGCCCTGGAACGAAAAGCCGGCGATCATCGCCACGCCGATCATTGCCGGAAGCCCGCCAACGAATGGCGCGTCGCCCATGGTGAGGTTGGCCAGCCCGTTTGCATGCGAAAAATCGCCGCGCATGATGCCGCAGATCATCAGCGTGCCGATGATGATGAACGCAACGACCGTGATCACCTTGATCAGCGCGCACCAGTATTCGGCTTCGCCGAAGCCGCGCACCGAGATCGCGTTGAGCGCAAACATGATGGCAAGGAATGCGGCGCTCCACAGCACGCCTGGCGTGTCCGGGAACCAGTACTGCATGACGAGCTGCGCGGCGGCCAGTTCCACCGCGATGGTCACGGCCCAGTTGTACCAGTAGTTCCAGCCCAGCGCGAAGCCGAAGCCTTCGTCGACATACAGCGCGCCGTAGGTGGCAAACGATCCTGACACCGGCATGTATGCGGCCAGTTCGCCAAGGCTGGTCATCAGGAAGTAGACCATCGCGCCGATCAGGACGTACGCCGCGAGCGCGCCGCCTGGCCCGGCTTGTGCGATCGTCGCGCCGGAGGCCACGAACAGGCCGGTGCCGATCGATCCGCCGATGGCGATCATGGTGAGATGGCGTGCGCGCAGGGTGCGACGCAGCCCGGGCGCTTGCGCGCCTTCTTTTGTATTCGATTGACTAGACATAGGGAGACATTCGTCCGTGGCGCGGATCGGATCGTTGAACGCGCCATCGCACGGTGTTCGCCGGCCCATGGCTTGTCGCTTTTCCGGCCGGTATGGTGGGCGGCATCATAAGAGAAAACCCAGCCTCGGGAAAGGCGGGAAATGCCGGAGAAGACGGGGTCAGCGCAAACTTGTCCCGATGCGCGTGGTCAACTGACCAGCCCATTTCTGCAACTGCGTGTCGCTCATCGCCAGCGCGGTGCTACGCCACAGGATGCGATAGACGCGGCGGCGGTCCACCTTGCTCACGCGCGCGGGATCGAGCCAGGCGTCGTTTTCCACCAGTAGCGCGAGCGTTTCCAGACCGATCAGAATCGGCCACAGGCAGGCCAGCCGCAACCGCAGCGCGGTGCGCGGCAATGCCAGCGTGTAGGCCAGCGCGTCGTCGAATTGATCGAGCGCGACGCGCACGAGTTCGCACAACATGGGCCGCGCGCGCAGCGAATTCGCCGGATCGCGCAGCAACTGCGGCGTCAGTGCATGACGGTCCAGCACTTCGAGCGGCAGATAGCAGCGGCCGATGCGCAGGTCCTTGCCGCAATCGCGCAACACGTTGACCAGCTGCAGCGCCTTGCCGAAACGCACGCCACGACGCAGCATCGTGTCGAGCGGCGCCTTAAATGCGCCCGGCACATGCGCGTCGGTCATGGTGGTCCAGAATTCGCCGACGCAACCGGCCACCAGGTAGGTGTAGCGATCGAGATCGGCCATCGTCGCCAGCGCCGCCATGTCGCCCGACTGTTCGTCGGGAAAGGTCTGCAGATCGAACTCCATGCCTTCGGTCAGCGTCGTGACCACGCCCACCACAGCCGTGCGATCGGCGGCCGATAGCTGCGTCAGCAGTTGCAGCGCGGGCTCGATCGATTCCAGCAGCACCCTTTCATCGGAAACCGTTTGCTGGCTGGCCACCTGCGAGGCCAGGCGCTGCGCGAGCGCGTGACCATCGTCCTCGCCATGGATCGAACGACGCAGCGCCAGCAGCAGGTCCAGCCGTTGCGCGGGCGGAATCAGCGCGGTGTCGGCGATGGTGTCCGCCGCGCGCGCCAGCAGATAGGCCAGCCCCACCGGATCGCGCATGCCCACGGGCAGCACGCGCAGCGTCAGGTAGAACGAACGGGAAACTCCCTTGAGCAAGGGGCCGAGCAGGAAAGCCCGGTTTGCAGTCGGCATGGCACGGTGAAGGCGTCGATGAACGGCGCATTGTAGCCGCACGCGCACATGGGACGATCTCCACCGGCTGAGCGCGGCGCCCTGCCGTGCGGCGCCGCAGCCTCGATTCAGCCGTTGCCGTAGTCCAGCTTCGGATACCACTGGCCGCCGCGACCTTCCGGCGTGGTGTCGAGCAACGTCCACAGCGGATCGGGATCCGGCGCGCCGCGCGGATCCTGGCCGGGGTCCGCCATGCTGCCGCTCATTTCCATGCTGTAGAAATGATGGATCTTGCCGTCGCGGCGCGTGAACACCGTGTAGCCGGGCATATCGGCATCTTCCGCGCTGACGTAGTCGCGCGTGAAATCGCCGTCCGTATCGGCATACACCTTCAACTGCTTCCATCCGCGCGCGGCCTTGGCGCTGCTGAGGCGGTCGATCGGCGAACGCGCCACCATGGCCAGCGCCACCCGCTGTTCGATGTCCGGCACCTTGCCTTCCCACGTGGCCATCAGCGATGTGCACATCGGGCAGGGCTTTTCGCGTTGCGGGCCGAACATGTAGTTGTAGACAATCAGCGTATGCTTGTCGCCAAACATCTCCGCCAGCGTGACGGGGCCGTTTTCGCCGATGAAACGATATGTTTTCTTCACTTCGCCGCCGGGCGGCAACTGGCGGCGCAATTCGGCCACGCGCTCGATATGGCGCCGCAGCTCGATTTCTTCGGCCAGCAGCGCATTGCGGGCGTGGCGATACGCGTCGCTTTCGTTAGGAAAATGGGCGCGATTGCGCTCGGCAAGTGCCTTTGCCGGCGTGAGTGTGGACGACTGGGGCATCGTCTTGGCCTCCCGAATCAGGGTTTCGTGGCGTGCGCGCCACGTTGGGGATTTCCCGCACCCGCCCGCAAAGCCCGGCGTGGCGCGGCCGTCTGACCAGCATAGGAAAAGAAGTGTCCACATACGCAATGCCAGGCCCGCAGGTCATTCCCATGTCATGTCCGCTTATGCATAATTTCGGACATCTGGGCTTCAAGGAATGACCTGATGCGCGTGACGATTCGAACCACGACGATTCCCGGATCCCCTGACCGGGCCCCACTGCATCGTGCGGCGGTCTACCTCAATACCGAGGAAGATGCTTCGCCGCTGATGGTTAGTGCATGGAGTCAGCGTGAACCCGAGGCCTTCCTCATCGCCCAACGCTGGGCGCGCAACCACGACTACATGGTTTCCAATCCCCGCGACGGCACGTACTACGGCGGACGCACCGCGCGCTGAGCCGGGCAAAGCCGCGCTCAGCCGCAGTCACGACCATGCGCGTCATGATTCCTGACGCGCCGGTACGCGCCACAATTTGCGCCTGTCCGAGGCTGACGGAGACGCCTGCGCGGTGATCGACCGCTTTTATTGCTGCGATGTGAATGACGCGCGCCCGGCCGCGTAGAATGGCCGCGAGCCCCCTCCACGTCGCATATTGATGAATACCCCGGCAGCAGAACCGGCAGCAGACCGGCGTTCCCAGATTTCCAGCATTTCCAATCAGAACAACGCCTCGCGCGGCATCGCGCTGCTGACGTTCGCATTCGTCTTGAGCCAGTTCTATCGCAGTTGCCTGGCTGTCATCGCCCCAGAACTTCAGCACGATTTCAACTTGTCGCCGGCCGGGTTTGGCGCGCTGTCGTCGTGCTTCTTCCTGTCATTCGCCATCGCGCAGATTCCGGTCGGCATTGCCTTCGACCGCCATGGCGTGGGACGTCCCACCGCATGGCTGCTCGGCGTGGGCGCCGTCTCTGCGATCGGCTTCGTATTGGCGCCCAGCGGCGCGGTGGCGATGCTCGCGCAGATGGGGCTCGGCCTGGCGTGCGCGCCGGTGTTCATGGGCTTGCTGCACTACGCGTCGGAACAGCTTTCCGAGAAGCAATACATGCGCGTGGTGAGCCGCTCCAATGCCGTCGGCATGGTGGGCGCGCTGTGCGCCACGGCGCCGCTAGGCTGGCTGTCGCAGCATTTTGGCTGGCGGCCCGCGCTGGCGGTTTCCGCGTTATGCATGGTCGCCGCGTGCTACGGCGTGTGGCGCCATGTCCGTGACAGCGGCCATGCGCAGGCCCGGCAGGCGCCGATGGGCGCCATGCTGGCCGAAAGCGTGAATCTTCTGGCGATGTGGCCACTGTGGACGCTGATTCCGCTTTGCGTGGCGATGGCGGCTGGCACCTCGTTCCGCAATGCGTGGAGCGGCCCCTATCTGGCCGACGTATTCGGATTGCAGGCCGGCACGCGCGGCGTGGCGCTGGCGCTGCTGAGCCTGGCCGGTTTTCTGACGGCCTTCCTGCTGCCCGTGCTGGTTCGTCGCGGCACGCTCAAATCCGCAATCGGTGGATGGACTGGCCTGTCGATGGTGGGCGGCATCGTGCTGACGATCTGGCCAGACAGCAGCGTGCCCGAGGGTGTGGGCATGATGGCGCTGCTGTCGACTATCGGCATGCTGCATCCCCTGGTGATGGCGCAGGGCCGCGCGCTGATCACGCCGGCCAAGCGCGGGCGCGGGCTCGGCCTGCTCAACACCTTCGTGTTTCTCGGCTCGGCGCTGACGTCGTGGGGTTTCGGCCTGATCGCCAATCTCGGCCATCTGCGCGACTGGCCGGTGGCCCGCATCTATTCGGCGATTTTCCTGACGGCCGTGACGGTGGTGGCGCTTTCGCTGGTGCCTTACTGGTTCAGCCCGACTTCGGCGCCGGTGCAAAAACCGTAGCGGCCGGGCGCCGCGCCGGAGCGTTTCTTTACAGAAACCTTTCAGCGCCGGCTACGTCCGCAATTCGCGTTTTCCCTGATCTTTTTCTCAAGTTTCTTCTTTGTGCGGCCGTTAGGACTTCCAATGTCTGTCCGTGCGCACATGGGGCGCATGGCTGACGCCGGAGGAGCGGCCGGACGCCCCGTGCGATCGCGGTCTGCCACGAACCAATCGATCAGGTAAGAAGAAATGAAGAATCTTGGTATTGGTGTGCGCCTAGGCATCGGCTTTGGCGTGGTGTTGCTGTTGTCGACGCTGATGACCGTGCTGGGCGTGGCGCGTTTGCAGGAAGTTGCGGGCCGCACGCACGCGATGATGCAGGAGCCGCTGGCCAAGGAACGGTTGGTCAGCGACTGGTATCGGCTGATGTATGCCAGCGTGCGCCGCACCACTGCCGTGGCGCGCAGCAGCGATCCGTCGCTTGGGGCGTTCTTCGCGGCGGAAACCGCGTATTCGGTCAAGGCGATCGCCGAATTGCGCGACAAGATCGAGCCGCGCCTGAGCACCGACGAAGAAAAGGCGGCGTTCAAGAAGATCCAGACCGTGCGCAATCCGTATAACGATTCGCGCGACAAGATCACCAAGCTCAAGGCCGAAGGCATGACCGACGAGGCCAACAAGGTGCTGGAAACCGAATTCGTGCCCGCCGGCGACGCGTACCTGGCGGAAATCCAGAAGCTGCTCGATATCCAGCGCTCGTCGATCGATGCCACTGCCGAGCAGATCAACGGCATCTATGTCAGCGCGCGCAACGGGCTGATCACGCTGGGCGTGATCGCGCTGGGCATCGGCGTGGCGTTTGCGTGGTGGCTCACCATCGGCATCACGCGCCCGCTGCATCGCGCGGTGGGATTCGCGCGCACCGTGGCCGCCGGCGACCTGACCAGCCGTATCGAGGTGGACAGCCGCGACGAGACCGGCCAATTGCTCGACGCATTGCGCGAGATGAACGAGAACATCCTCGGCATCGTCCAGGAAGTGCGCACCGGCACCGACGCGATCGCCACGGGCACCAGCCAGATTGCGGCGGGTAACACCGACTTGTCGCAGCGCACCGAGGAACAGGCGTCGTCGCTGCAGGAAACGGCGTCGAGCATGGAGGAACTGACGAGCATCGTGCGCCAGAATGCCGACAGCGCAAAGCAGGCCAGCTCGCTGGCGGAGAATGCGTCCGAAGTGGCCATCCAGGGCGGCGAGGTGGTGGGCCAGGTGGTGCATACGATGGACGAGATCAACACGTCGTCGCGCAAGGTGGTCGACATCATCTCGGTGATCGAGGGCATCGCCTTCCAGACCAATATCCTGGCGCTGAACGCCGCGGTGGAAGCCGCGCGCGCAGGCGAACAGGGGCGCGGCTTTGCGGTGGTGGCGGGCGAAGTGCGCAGCCTGGCGCAACGCAGCGCCACGGCGGCCAAGGAAATCAAGGCACTGATCGGCGATTCGGCAGATCGCGTCGAACGCGGCTCGCAACTGGTGGCGCAGGCCGGTCAGACCATGGAACAGATCGTCAGCGCGGTGAAGCGCGTGACCGACATCATGGGCGAGATCAGCGCGGCGTCGGCCGAACAGAGCGCCGGCATCGAGCAGGTGAACCAGGCCGTCACGCAGATGGACACCGTGACGCAGCAGAATGCCGCGCTGGTGGAACAGGCCGCGGCCGCGGCGGGATCGCTCGAGGAACAGGCCCAGCGCCTGAAGGAAGCCGTCGCCACCTTCCGCCTGGCGGCCTGAGCCAGGGGCAGCGGCAGGGCCGTCGGAAGTCACAGTCCGAACGGCCCGCTGCGGGCGACTGGCTGCTGCCGGTCGCTACTTCGTGCGCGGCGGCACGATCGTGCCGCCCGACTGCGCAGCTTCTTGCGTGTGCTGCATCTGCGGCATCATGTTGCTGTTCAGGTGGAACATCACCCAGAGCGATCCCGTCAGCGTGATCACCACCAGTGTCAGCGTGAACATCAGCGAAAGCATGTTCCAGCCGCCTTCCGATTTGGCGTTCATGTGCAGGAAGTAGATCATGTGCACGACGATCTGCACCGCGCCGATCAGCAGGATCACGATCGCGGTGGTCGACGACTTGTCGATCACCTTGCCCAGCACCAGCCAGAACGGCACCGCCGTCAGGAACACCGACAGCACGAAGCCCGTCAGGTAGCCGCCCAGCGTGGCGTGCGGCCCGATATCTTCCTCGTGGTGGTCGTGTCCGTGGTCATGGCCGTGGCCATCGACTGCATGGTCCTGTGCGCTCATGGCAACGTTCCCATCAGATAGACAAAGGTAAAGACGCCGATCCAGACAACGTCCAGAAAGTGCCAGAACATCGACAGGCACATCAGGCGGCGCTTGTTGGCGGTGATCAGCCCGTGGCGTCCCACCTGCAGCATCAGCACGATCAGCCAGACCAGCCCGAACGTCACGTGCAGGCCGTGCGTGCCGACCAGCGCGAAGAACGACGTCAGGAATGCGCTGCGCGTGGGCCCCGCGCCCTCGTGGATCAGGTGCGCGAATTCGTACAGCTCCACGGCCAGGAACGCCGCGCCGAATACGGCCGTGATGGCCAGCCAGATCTGCGTGCCGGCCACCCGGTTCTGCTGCAGTTGCAGCATCGCAAAGCCGTACGTGATCGACGACAGCAGTAGGAACGACGTGTTGAGCGCCACCAGCGGCAGCTCGAACAGCTCGGCGCCGGTGGGCCCGCCCGCGTACTCGCGCCCGAGCACGCCATAGGCCGCGAACAGGCACGCAAATATCAGGCAGTCGCTCATCAGGTAGAGCCAGAACCCCAGCAGCGTGCCGTTCTGCGGATGGTGCTCCTCGGTCAGATAGAACTGGAAGCCGCCCGGCGGAACCTCGTCCGCGCCGACCGTGCCGCTTGCCTGCATGGGTAGGGACGTATCAACCATGGCCTGCCATCATTTGAGTGCGCGCCGTTTCGGTCCGGACCACGACGTCGGCCGGAATGTAGTAGTCGCGCTTGTAGTTGAAGGTGTGGATGATTGCCGCGAGGAGGGTGGCCACGAACGCCGCGGCGACCAGCCACCAGATATGCCAGATCAGCCCAAAGCCCATCACCGTGCACAGCCCGGCCAGCACGATTCCCGCGGCCGTGTTCTTCGGCATGTGGATCGGGATGAATCCCTGCTGCGGACGATGGTAGCCGTTCTGCTTCATATGCCACCACGCATCGGTGTCGTGTACCACGGGCGTGAAGGCGAAGTTGTATTGCGGCGGCGGCGATGAGGTCGACCATTCCAGCGTGCGCGCGTCCCACGGATCGCCGGTCAGGTCGCGCAGTTCCTCCCGGCGCATGAAGCTGACTACCAGCTGGATGATGAAGCACGCAATGCCCAGCGCGATCAGGAACGCGCCGAAGGCGGCGATCTGGAACCAGATCTGCAGCGAAGGATCGTCGAAATGGTTCATGCGGCGCGTGACGCCCAGCAGGCCCAGCCAGTAAAGCGGCATAAAGGCGAAGTAGAAGCCGGTGAGCCAGAACCAGAACGACGCCTTGCCCCACGACGACACCAGGCGATAGCCGAAGGCCTTCGGGAACCAGTACGAGATGCCGGCCATCAGGCCGAACAGCACGCCGCCGATGATCACGTTGTGGAAGTGGGCGATCAGGAACAGGCTGTTATGCAGCGAGAAGTCCGCCGGCGGCACCGCCAGCAGCACGCCGGTCATGCCGCCGATCACGAACGTCACCATGAAGCCCACCGTCCACAGCATCGGCGCCTCGAACTTGATCTTGCCGTGGTACATCGTGAACAGCCAGTTGAATATCTTCGCCCCGGTGGGTATCGAGATGATCATCGTGGTGATGCCGAAGAACGAATTCACGCTCGCGCCGGATCCCATCGTGAAGAAGTGGTGCAGCCACACCAGGTACGACAGCACCGTGATCACCACCGTGGCGTACACCATCGACGCATAGCCGAACAGTCGCTTGCGGCTGAACGTGGCGGTCACCTCGGAAAACACGCCGAACACCGGCAGCACCAGAATGTAGACCTCGGGGTGTCCCCAGATCCAGATCAGGTTCACGTACAGCATCGCGCTGCCGCCCTGGTCCGCGGTGAAGAAGTTGGTGCCGACGTAGCGATCGAGCGACAGCAGCGCCAGCGCCGCGGTCAGCACCGGGAACGCGGCGATGATCAGCACATTGGTGCACAGCGACGTCCACGTGAAGATCGGCATGCGCATCAGCGTCATGCCCGGCGCGCGCATCTTGACGATCGTGACCAGCAGGTTGATACCCGATAAAAGTGTCCCGACACCGGCCACCTGTAATGCCCATATGTAGTAATCGACGCCGACGTCCGGACTATGCAGGATGCCCGACAGTGGTGGATACGCGAGCCAGCCCGTGCGCGCGAATTCGCCGACGAACAGCGACATCATCACCAAGATCGCACCGCCGGTGGTCATCCAGAAGCTGAAGTTGTTGAGGAACGGAAACGCGACGTCGCGCGCGCCGATCTGCAGCGGCACCACGAAGTTCATGAGCCCCGTCACCAGCGGCATCGCCACGAAGAAAATCATGATCACGCCGTGCGCGGTGAAGATCTGGTCGTAGTGATGCGGCGGCAGGTAGCCGAGGTTGTCGCCGAACGCCACGGCCTGCTGGATGCGCATCATGATGGCGTCGGCAAAGCCGCGCAGCAGCATCACGATGCCGAGCACCACATACATGATGCCGATCTTCTTGTGGTCGATGCTGGTGAACCACTCGCGCCACAGATAGCCCCACACGCGGTAGTACGTCAGCAGCGCCACCAGCGCGATGCCGCCGATCGCCACCGCGGCGAAGGTGGCCAGCAGGATGGGCTCGTGCAGCGGCACGGCTTCCCACGACAGCCGGCCAAAGATCAAGTTGGCGAGTTCGGAACGCTCGGGCATGGTTGTCACCTGGGCCTGTATTGACCAATTCTGGCCGATGAAGATTGGCGAAAACGTGAAAGCAAACGGGGCACGGCGATGCGCTAGCGCAACACTCGCCCGCCGTTGCCTGCGACGGCATCTGGCGCGAACACCGGTGCGACATCCGATGTATTGCTCGCGGTACAGATTTCCGCCGACGGATCGAACCTGGCGCGGATGCGATTCTGGTTCTGCGCCATGGTGTCCGCCACACAGGCACCGCCGTCCACGCAACGGTTCAGGATCAGGTTGTAGAGACCCGGCGCCACGCTGGCGTAGCGCTGCACCGGCTCGCTCTCGCTGGGCTGGGCCAGTTTCAGATACGCGTCTTTGGATAACGGCGCGCCGGCCGATTTTGCCTGCTGCACCCAGCTGTCGAAATCGCCGCCGGACATGCCGTGAAACTTGAATCGCATGTGCGAGAAGCCCGCGCCGCTGTAGTTGGATGACATGCCGTCGTAGACGCCGGGCTTGTTGATCACCGCGTGCAGCTTGGTCTCCATGCCGGGCATCGCGTAGACCATGCCAGCCAGCGAGGGCACGAAGAACGCGTTCATGACCGAAGTGGACGTGATCCGGAAAGCGATCGGGCGATCTACCGGCGCGGCCAGTTCATTGACCGTGGCGATGCCCTGCTCGGGATAGAGAAACAGCCATTTCCAGTCCATCGCCACCACTTCCACCACCAGCGGCTTGGTGTCCGCGGCCACGGGCCGGCGGTCGTCGAGGCGCGTCAGGGGACGGTAGGGATCGAGCTGATGGGTACTGACCCAGGTCACCGCGCCCAACGCGATGATGATCAGCAGCGGCGCAGCCCAGATCGCCAGTTCCAGCACCGTGGAGTGGTCCCACTCGGGGTTGTAGTGGGCGTTGTTGGCGCTTTCGCGATATCGCCACGCGAAGAGCAGTGTCAGGCATATCACCGGCACGATGATGAGCAGCATCAGGCATGTGGCGATGATGATCAAATCGCGCTGCCGAGCCGCCATGTCGCCTGCAGGCGACAACAGCACGGCGTTGCTACATCCCGCAAGGCCCACCAACATGGCGATTGCGGCACTTCGCAAAAGCAATTTTCCCGTCACACAAAACGTCGGCACAGCAGCTTCGAAGCGTCGCATGGTCTTGGAAGTGGCGTTTGATTAACGTCTGGGACTGTCTGACGTAGCAATCTTTCGATTTCCAATGGCAGTTTAGGCGCTATTCTTGTTACTGCGGGACTTTAAGTGATGTACGACATCCCTCCCGTCTTCGAGGAGACTCCACGATGGCCAGTCTGACCCACCAGCATCGCGCGTCGCCGACGGCACCTCCGGCGCCCGGACATCATGATGTGGCGCCTGCCGAAATTGCCACGGGCGTGGTGATAGGGCGAGCGTCGGAGTACTTCGACTTCTTCGTCTACGGCATTGCGTCGGTGCTGGTCTTCCCGACCGTGTATTTCCCGTTCGCCAGCGACCTGGCCGGGCTGCTGTACAGCTTCACGATCTTCTCGTTCGCCTTCATTGGCCGGCCATTCGGCACGGCGCTGTTCATGCGGATCCAGCGCCGATGGGGGCGCGGCGTCAAGCTCACCGCATCGCTGTTCCTGCTCGGCACGGCCACAGTTGGCATCGCGTTCCTCCCTGCGTATGCGTCGATCGGCAGCACCGCGATCTATCTGCTGTCGTTTTTCCGCTTCCTGCAGGGCATTGCGTTCGGCGGATCGTGGGATGGCCTGCCGTCTCTGCTGGCGCTGAACGCGCCGGAAGACAAGCGCGGCTGGTATGCGATGGTCGGCCAGCTTGGCGCGCCGACCGGCTTTATCGTCGCGGGCGCGCTGTTCCTGTTCCTGCATGCCAGCCTGACGCCGGCCGAATTTATCGATTGGGGCTGGCGCTATCCGTTCTACGTGGCCTTTGCCATCAACGTGGTGGCGTTGTTCGCGCGGCTGCGCCTGGTGGTCACGCACGAATACACGCGCTTGCTGGAAGAGGACGAGCTGGAGCCGATCAGCACCTTGCAGATGGTCAACGCGCAGGGCTTCAATATTTTCCTCGGCGCCTTCGCGGCGCTGGCCAGCTATGCGCTGTTCCATCTGGTGACGGTGTTTCCGCTGTCCTGGGTGATCCTGCACAAGACGCAGGACATCAGCGATGTGCTGGCGATCCAGATCGTCGGCGCGTTCATCGCGTTCATCGGCACGCTGCTGTCGGGATGGATCGCCGACCGCATCGGCCGTCGCACCACGCTGGCGACGATGGCGGTGCTGATCGGCCTGTTCAGCCTTGCCACACCTTGGCTGCTCGGCGGCAATGCGCAGTTGCAGGACGTCTTCATCCTGGTGGGCTTCGGTCTGCTGGGTTTGTCCTACGGGCAGGCGGCCGGAGTGGTCACGTCCAACTTCGAGCGCAAGTTCCGCTATACCGGCGCGGCGCTGACCACGGACTTCGGCTGGCTGTTTGGCGCGGCGTTTGCCCCGCTGGTCGCGTTGGGGCTGTCGTCGCTGTTCGGGCTGGCCGCGGTCAGCCTGTATCTGCTGTCCGGCGTGGTGGGCACGCTGGTCGCGTTGCGGATCAACCGCGCGTTGGGGACGCCCGACGTTTGACTTCGCGTAGCGCGAATTCGACAAAAGCGCGCGCCGCCGCCGTGCGGTACGCGCCCTTGCGCTGCAGTAACGCCGCGTGCCGCGGCGGCAGCGGCAATTCCAGCTTGAGAATGCGCAGGTCTGCGTGACCGGCGGCGATGGCCGCCGGCAGCACCGTGGCGTGGCGCCCGCTGCGCACCGCATCGAGCACGGCACTGACCGAATTGGCTTCGAACGTGATGCGCGGCTCGATCCCGAGCGCGCCGAAGTAGCGTCCGATATAGGCGCGCGTGGCGAATTCCCGCGTCAGCATCGCCATCGATTCCCCGGCCAGCGCGGTCGCGCCCAATGCCGTGCGGCGGCGCGCCAGCGCATGCGTGGCGCCCACCATATATGCCAGCGGCTCTTCCATCAGCGGCGTGGCGTCGAGATCGGGCAACAGGATGTCGTCGAACGCGATGCCGATGTCGATCTGGTCGTCCGCAAGCATCGGCTCCACGCGCTCCTGCGGCATTTCGCGCAGGCTCAGCGTGATGTTTGGATACTCCGCGTTGAATGCGACGATCAGCGGCGCCACCAGATAGGGCGTGAAGGTGGGCGTGATCGCCAGGCGCAGGTTGCCGCGCGTGAGCTCGCCCACGTCGTGGATTGCGCGCTGGCCCGCTTCAAGGTCCTGCAGTGCGCGGCGGGCGTGGACGTAGTACGCCTGGCCAGCGTCCGTCAGCCGTACCATGCGACCGCTGCGGTCGAACAACGGCGCACCCAGCGATTCTTCCAGCTGCCGGATCTGCTGCGACAGCGTGGGTTGGGAGACGTGCAGGGTTTCCGCGGCCCGCGTGAAATTGCCGGCGTCGGCAACGGCCAGGAAGTAGCGAACGTGGCGCAGCAGCATGAGGTCCAACTATTGGTAAATCCAATGGACAGCATAATAAACCCGATATTGACCCAATAGAAAATTGTCGCCATGCTTTCGGGCGTCCACGATGGGGGAAATATTCGTGAAAGATCTGATTCAAGGCATTCTCAAGTTCCAGCGGGAGGAATTTCCGAAGCTGGCCACGCTGTTCC
The DNA here is from genome assembly GCF_008801835.1 of Cupriavidus pauculus. Classification (GTDB taxonomy): domain Bacteria; phylum Pseudomonadota; class Gammaproteobacteria; order Burkholderiales; family Burkholderiaceae; genus Cupriavidus; species Cupriavidus pauculus. The sequence continues at coordinate 177,134 of NZ_VZOW01000004.1, forward strand.
AGGAACTCGCCACGCAGCAGAGTCCCAGCACGCTGTTCATCGCTTGCTCGGACAGCCGCGTGGAGCCGGCGCTCTTGACGCAGAGCGAGCCGGGCAAGCTGTTCGTGATCCGCAATGCGGGCAATATCGTGCCGGCCTATGCGGTGCAGCCGGGCGGGGTTTCCGCCAGCGTCGAATACGCCGTGTCGGGCCTCAAGGTGCGCGACATCGTGATCTGCGGCCATTCGAACTGCGGCGCGATGACGGCGGTGGCGACCTGCCAGTGCCTGGACCACATGCCGTCGGTGGCGCAATGGCTGGAACACGCCAGCGGCGCGCGCAAGATCAGCCTGGCGCGCCCGCACGCCTCGGACCGGGAGCGCGTCGACGACATGGTGAGGGAAAACGTGATCGAGCAGCTTGCGCATCTGCGCACCCATCCGTGTGTCGCGCAGGCGCTGGCGGAGCGCCGTATCAACCTGCACGGCTGGGTCTATGACATTGGCTCGGGCGCCATCGATGCGCTCGACGGCAAGTCGGGCAAGTTCGTGCCGCTGGTGCAGTTTCCGGAGGTCAACGCCACCGACATCGCCTCATGATCGTCCGTCGCATCGTCGCCAATATCGCCACGCCGTCGCCCGCCGACGCGCAGCGCTTCTACCGCGATATCTTCGGGCTGGACCTGCTGATGGATCACGGCTGGATCGTCACCTATGGATCGAACGCGCGTATGTCGGTGCAGGTCAGCTTCGCCGCGGAAGGCGGGTCCGGTACGCCGGTGCCTGATCTTTCCATCGAGGTCGACGATCTCGATGAAGCGCTGGCGCGCGTGGCGGAGGCCGGCGTGCCGCTGGAATACGGGCCCGTTGACGAGCCGTGGGGCGTGCGCCGGTTCTTCGTGCGCGACCCGTTCGGCAAACTCGTCAACGTGCTGCACCATGCATGAATGGCGGACGTTCAATCTCGGGAAAAGTGGGGCAAACAGTGGGATGTACACGCTTGCACCCAAATGGCGTTAGTGTTGTGATGCACATTGGTCGCCATTCCGGCTGACATCTTTCCCATGCTGCTGCCCCCAATTCCCATCAATGAGTCCGCGCGCCTTGCCACGCTGGCATCGCTGAACATTCTCGATACGCCGCCGGAGGAACGCTTTGACCGCCTGACGCGGCTGGCCAAACGCCTGTTTGGCGTGCCAATCGCGCTGGTCAGCCTGATCGACGCAAATCGGCAGTGGTTTAAATCGTGCGATGGTCTCGATGTGCCGGAAAGCCCGCGCGACACCTCGTTTTGTGGCCACGCGATTTGCGAGGACGACATTCTGTTGATCCCCGATGCCACGCTGGATCCGCGCTTTCACGACAACCCGTTGGTGACCGGCGATCCGCACATCCGCTTCTATGCGGGGCGGCCGCTGTCCGCCCCCGATGGCATGAAGCTCGGCACGCTGTGCCTGATCGATCGCAAGCCGCGCGATTTCAGCGCCGAGGATCGCGCGCTGCTGCACGACCTTGCGCAGATGGCCGAGCAGGAACTGGCCGCAGTGCACATGGCGACGATGGACGAGCTGACGGCGCTGTCGAACCGCCGCGGCTTCGCCATGCTGGGCCAGCATGCGATCGAGATGTGCCGGCGGCTGTCGCGGCCGGCCACGCTGGTGTTTTTCGACATGGACGGCTTCAAGCCCATCAACGACCGCTTTGGTCATGCCGAAGGCGATCGCGCCCTGCGCGCGTTTGGCGGAGAACTGCGTTCGGTGTTCCGCGAATCGGATGTGGTGGGGCGGCTTGGCGGCGACGAATTTGCGGTGCTGCTGACCAACACCGACAGCGCTGGATGCCAGGATGCACTGGCGCGCCTGCAGCGACAGGTGCAGGCGTGGAACCAACGCAATCCGCTGGGCGCTGCGCTACAGCGCAGGCGTGATCGGTTTCAATCCGCACTTCCACCGCAGCGTGGACGACCTGTTGGCCGAAGCTGACGCTGCCATGTATGTGAACAAGACCGAGCGCAAGCAGGGGCGGCAATGAGCGCTGGCGGGTGCGCGGTCAGGCGCACGTTGTAGCTGACTCGCGGCGCCTGCCTGTCGTTTCCGGAAACCTGAGCGCGCTTGCGGACGCTTCACGCGCGTTGCGCGTTTTCTTCCGGGAATTTCCGCGTGCGGTCAGCGCGACCTCAGCGCCCTGCAGGCGCGGGGCGCTCGGGCGCCGCGCGCATGACGCTGGCGGCAATTTCGCGCGCCAGCGCATCGATGGCTTCGAGTTCTTCCTCGCCGATCACCGCCGGCATGCGCACCGCACCCCAGTCGCCGTAGATCAGCGCGATGCAGCGGTTGCGCATTTTCACGGGCGCCAGCACCACCGAGCGCGCGTCGGGAATCGCATCGCGATACCAGCGCGGCATGCGGTGCGCCACTTCGGGATCGAAGGTGTCCTCGATCAGCAGCGGCCGCCCGGACAGGCCCGCAAAGTGGAAGACATCGGGCACGAAGCCTTCCTCGAAGGACAGCGCGGGCAGCACCTCGCGCATGCCGTCGCCAAAGCCCAGCCGCGCATGGAAATGCCGCGTCTTCGGATTCAGCATCATCAGGAAGCAGCGCGAGAAATCGAGCGCGCGCATGCTGGATTCGAGCACCATCGGCGCCAGTTGCGATACCGACAGGCCGGCGCCTTCGCGGCGCACCTCGGCAAGCCCCTGGCGCAGGCGATCGAGCACGTTCACGGGCTGCGGTCCGGGCGACGCGCCGTCGGCCGGCGCCGCGGCTTCGGAGGCAACGATCGACGTGTTGAGCACTTCCGCCTGACTGACGGCCACGCTGACATCGGCGTGGTTCAGTCCCAACATCTTCGCGTGCGACGTCAGCAAGGCCGAGACCGATTCCGGCGAGCCTTCGCGCACCATCGTCACCGCCGCTTCGGACGATACATGGGCAATCGCGGCCAGCCAGTCGGCGTGGGTTTCGAGCACGGTGTCCGTAGTCAGCGTGCGCGGCTTCATCGCGTTGGCGATCAGCCCCGGCAACCGCCATTTCTGTGCGGCCGCCTCGGCGATGTCTTCGAGCGAGATGCCGAGCACTTCCTGCGCGGCCTCGTTTTCGGTCATCGGATGCGCGGCGCACATGGCCTCCACGCGCTCCCATTCCTCGGGAAAGTAGAACACCAGCAGTAGCCGGCTCATGTGGTGCATCAGCGTGCAGACGACGGCTTCTTCGCCTTCGTTGATGCCGTGCGCCTGGCTCAGCGCGCGCGTAATCTCGCCCGCCACCAACGCGCGCTGCAGCGCCTTGGCCGCCTGCGGGCGCTTGGGCGCCACGCCGTGGAAATAATCGAGCAGCTGGATGCCGAGCGTCAGGTGGCTGATGGCCTCCACGCCAAGCACCAGAATCGCCCGCGACACGGTGGTGACCTCGCCGCCAAACGATCGGTACATGGCCGAATTGGCCAGCCGGATCACCTTCTGCGACAGACTGAAATCGGACAGCACGCTGGTGGCCATCTCGCCGACCGTCAGGTCCGCGTTCAGGGTCTTGAAGATGTTGTCGACGCAGTACTGCAGCGTGGGGAAGTCACCTTGCTGCGCCATGCGGGCCCACAAGGTCTCCAGGAATTCGGCCTTGGATTTCACGGCGCCACCCGCTGCGTGAAGACTTCGTCCAGGCCCATCACCAGCTTGCCGTCGAGCACGGCATTCTCGAAATCGGCCGGGCTCAGCGCGCGCGCGTAGCGCCAGCCCTGCACCAGATCGCAGCCTTGCGCGGCCAGCAACTGGCCTTGCGCATCGGTTTCCACGCCTTCGGCGATGGCAACCAGGCCCAGTTCGCGCGCCAGCGACAGCACGGCGGACACGATAGTACGGGCGTGCGGGGAATCGATCATGTCAGCCACGAAGCTGCGGTCTACCTTGAGCGCGGACAGCGGGAAGCGGCGCAGATACGACAGGCTCGAATAGCCGGTGCCGAAATCGTCGACGGCAAAGCGGATGCCCAGCGCGCGCAGCGACAGCAGCAGTTGCTCGGCGGCCTCCGGGTCCGTCATCAGCGCGCTTTCGGTGATCTCCAGCACCAGGCGGTCGGCGCCGATGCCGGCGTCCTGGATGGCATTGCGCACGCTATCGTAGAAATTGGGATGCAGGAACTGCACGGCCGAAACATTGACCGACATGTGGCCCACATGAATGCCCAGCGCATCCCACGCGGCCAGTTGCGCGCAGGCGCACCGCAGCGCCCAGGCGCCCAGATGCTTGATCAGTCCGTTCTTTTCCGCCACCGGGATGAAGACGTCGGGGCGGATGTCCTCGCCACCATGATCCCAGCGCATCAGCGCTTCCACCGCGCAGATCTGGCCCGATCCGGGCCACACGATCGGCTGGTAATGCAGCAGGAATTCGCCGCTCTGCACGGCCTCGAACATGCTCTGTTCGATGCGGAACTGCTCATCGAGCCGCCGTTCCAGTTCCGGCGAATAGACGCAATAGCGGTTCTTGCCCAGCGCCTTGGCCTCGTACATGGCCAGGTCGGCGCGCCGCAGCCATTGCGATTCGCTCTGCGACGTGCTGTGGGAAAACGTCAGCCCGATGCTGGTGGTGATGCGCACATGGCAGCCCGCCAGCAGGAACGGCTGGCGACAGACGTGGATCACGCGCTCGAGGATCCGCACGGCCTCGGCCTCGGATTCCAGGCCATCGAGCATCAGCACGAATTCGTCGCCGCCCAGCCGCGCCACGCTGCGCCGGGTGCGCACGGTGTCTTGCAGGCGCGCGCCCACTTCCTTGAGCAGCGCATCGCCAAGCTCGTGGCCGAGCGAGTCGTTGATGTTCTTGAATCCGTCCAGATCCATCAGCGCCAGCGCGAACGACTGGCCTGACGCCTGGCCGGACGTGCATTCCTCGATCCGCTTGCGGATATAGGCGCGGTTGCCTACGCCCGTCAGCGGGTCCAGGAAGGCACGCTCGGTCAGCTGGCGCTCGGATTCCACCCAGTCCGTCACGTCGTAGCCGAACAGCAGCAGGCTGGCCGGGCCGTCGCTGCCGTGATGATGCGCCACGCGCAGGTCGATCCAGCCCGGGCCGCCGATGCCGCCGGCCATGCGCACACGCTCGCGGCGCGCCTGATGGTCCTGCGCACAACCCTGCAGCATCTGCATCACGCGCTCGCGCGATTCCAGCGCGAACAGGTCCAGCACGGAGATATGGAGCAGGTAGTCGAGCGGATAGACCAGCAGATCAGCGGTGGTTTCGGTCGCCTCAAGGATGCGTCCCTGGACGTCGACCCGCATCGCCAGCGCGCCGGAAGCCTCGAGCAACGCCCAGGCGTCGCCCCCGGAAGAGGCGGCGCCCGGCGCCCGCCGGTCGGCGGAGTCGGGTGCCAGGGCAACATCGTATGCAAGCGCGGTCATGTATTTGTTCTGGCCGAAATCCCGTTAGCGCAGGACTGATATCGGATGAATTGCTCTGAAACTGAAATGCCGGTGCGCTCCGGACCGTGCCGCGGGCAAAACCCCGTTTTGGCAAAATCCGCTGTTTTCGCAAAACCAGTCCGAGGCGAATCCGGGCCCGGAACATGACCTCTGGCTTTGACGCCACAAAATGAGCGACAGCGGCGATTCTAATACGACCTTGCATCCGGCTGAACGCCGCTTGGGTCAACGGATTGAGGGATCGGCGCGGCTACAACAGGCGGCGTTGGCGGCGCTCGCCCAAAATGCGTCAGGATTGACACGTCAAGGGAAAATCCGTGACACTCGAAGCCATGACCCGTTTCGGCCTGCAAATTTTCGCGATTATTCGCACCATTCCTCGAATGGTGGGTTAGCGCGCGTCCGAAACAGACACATCAACCCGCCCAACGAGGCGGGTTTTTTGTGGCCGGCCTCCTTGGGAAAATCCCTCTCAGACAGGAGCGCCAATGCCGTCCCCCCAAGCCTTTCATGCCCGAACCACCTCGCCGGCGGCCGTTTTGCATGCCGATGGCGCACTGATCGATGCCGATGACTACCTGCGGCGGATCCTGACCGCGCGCGTCTATGACGTGGCGCGCGAGACCGCGCTGGAACTGGCCGGCGCGCTGTCTGCGCGGCTCGGGCATCAGGTATGGCTCAAGCGCGAGGACCATCAGCCGGTGTTCTCGTTCAAGGTGCGCGGCGCCTACAACAAGATGGCCAACCTGCCGGCCGATGCGCTGGCGCGCGGCGTGATCACCGCATCGGCCGGCAACCACGCGCAGGGTGTGGCGCTGTCGGCCGCGCGGCTTGGCGTGCGCGCCGTCATCGTGGTGCCGCAAACCGCGCCGCAGGTGAAGGTGGATGCCGTGCGCGCCCACGGCGGCCAGATGGTGGAAGTGGTCCTGGCCGGGGAGTCGTATCCCGACGCATACGACCACGCAGTGGCGTTGCAGCAAGAGCAGGCGCTCACCTTCATCCCGGCGTTCGACGATCCCGACGTGATCGCGGGGCAGGGCACGGTGGGTATGGAAATCCTGCGGCAGCACCGCGGCCCGCTCGATGCCGTGTTCGTGCCGATCGGCGGCGGCAGCCTGGCCGCCGGCGTGGCGTCCTATATCAAGGCGGTGCGTCCGGAGGTTCGGGTGATCGGCGTGCAGACCGACGATTCCTGCGCGATGGCGCAGTCCATCGCGGCCGGCGAGCGCGTGACGCTGGCGTCGGTGGGGCTGTTCTCCGATGGCACGGCGGTCAAGCGGGTGGGCGAAGAAACCTTCCGGCTATGCCGCCATCTGCTCGACGACGTGCTGACGGTCAGCACCGATGCGCTGTGCGCGGCCATCAAGGACATCTTCCAGGACACGCGCAGCCTGGTGGAACCGGCCGGCGCGCTGGCCGTGGCCGGGCTGAAGCAATATGCGCAACGCCTGCCGCAAGGTGCGCCACGGGCGCTGGCGGCCATCACATCGGGCGCCAATATGAATTTCGATCGCTTGCGGATCGTCGCGGAACGCGCCGAAGTGGTGGAGGCCGCCGCCCGCTGACAACGACGACGGGGGCCCACCTGCCGTGGCCCCGCAACGTCAGGACTGGAAGTCCTCGGCGTCCACGTCGTAGTTGGCCGGTTCCCAGCGGATCGCCAGCAGTGCGATCAAGCCGGCCAGCGGCGCCAGCGCGATCACCCAGAACACCTTGGTGCTCAGCGCGGCGGCCAGTACCGGGAACAGGAACAGCGACGCGGTGGAGCTGGCGCGCATCAGCGTCTGGTTGAAGCCCACGCCAACGCCGCGCAGCGATGTCGGGTAGCTCAGCGAGGCGTACGTCATGGTATGCGCGCCCGGACCAAAGCCCTGGCCCAGCAGGAACAGCGCCAGGAACGCAAGGGCGACCGCCACCTGCACGCCGCCGGCCGGCTTGCCCACCAGCGCCAGGCCGACCAGTGCGGCCAGCTGGAACGCGTAGCCGGTCACGGTCAGCTTCCAGGCGCCGGTCTTCGGCACCAGGTGCACGCCGATCAGGCCGCCCACAAAGGCGAACAGCAGGTTCAGCGCCAGCGACATCAGGATCGTGGTCAGCATGGTCTGGGCCAGGAAGCTCGCGATGATCACCGGCAGCCCGAACGCCACGGCGTTATAGGCGAACGACGAGGCGATCGACATGATCGTGGCCAGCGTGGTGCGGCGCGCGTAGACGCCCTTGAGCAGCAGGCCGTAGTTGCGCCACGAAGCCGGGCGCTTGGGCGGCTCGACCACGGCGTCGGCCGCTACCACGGCGTCGATGCCATAGGACGTGCGCAGGATCTTGGCGGCGCCGTCGAGATCGCCCTGGTTGGCGGCCCACACCGGCGATTCGCTCATGTAGCGGCTGCGCACGGCGATGATGATCAGCGCCGGCACCGCGCCGAAGCCGAGGATGATGCGCCACAGCAGATTGCTGTGCGATGCCGGCAGGATCGCGTAGCAGCCCAGCACCAGCAGATACGACACGCAGATGGCCGCATACCAGGTGGGGCACCACATCGCCACCCGCGCGGCCTTGTTGCCATGCCCCTTGAGCTTGGAGAATTCCGCCAGGAAGGCCATCGCCACCGGCAGGTCGATGCCGACCCCGAGCCCCATCACGAAGCGCGCGCCGGCCAGCACGTATTCGTTCGGCGCCAGCGCGCAGGCGATGGCGGCGATCACGAAGCACAGCATGTCCGCCATGAACACGCGATAGCGGCCGATCCGGTCGGTGAAATAGCCACCCAGGAAAGCGCCGACGATCGCGCCGAACGTGATGGCCGAGGCGACCATGCCGGTGCCGGCCGGCGTCAGGTTGAATTCGCGGCTGACGTCCTTCAGGCCGAAGGCCAGCGCACCCAGGTCATAGGCATCGAGAAAGATGCCGCCCAGCGCGATGGCCACTACGATGCGGGCATTGCTGACCGAAGCGCCGCCCTCGTTGACGAGTTTGGCGACGTCGGCGGCGCTGCGGATAACGGCTTTCGGTGGTGCGGCCGTCTGGCTGGCCGCCTCTGCGGCGCCGGGCGACAGGGCGAGATCGACTGACATTGGTATGGTTTCTTGTTGGCGGAACTGGGATGGCGAGCAGAAGGCGAGCACCTCCCTGGCCTCGCCCGATCAGGGCGGGATCGTACGACAACGGCCGCGTCAGCCCAAATGCATTGTTGTTATATCTTTAGATCAGCGCACGGGGCGGCCAAGAAAATCAAGGGTGTCCCCTCAGGGAACGTGGCCGTGTTGTACGATCTCTGCCAGATTCCGGCATTTGCCCATTCGATCGAAAACGGAGACATCGAGCATGGAAAAGCAGGCAAGAGTGGCGCTGGTCACGGGCGCGGCGCGCGGCATCGGCAAGGCGGTGGCGCAGGCGTTGTTGGCCGACGGCTATCGGGTGGTGCTGGCCGGACGCACCGCCGAGACGCTCGTGGCGTTGGCGGACGCGGCCAATGCGGCGGGCCAGTCCGCGCTGGCGGTGCAGTGCGATGTCAGCCAGCCCGATTCGGTAGACGCCATGTATGCCACGGTGCGCGAGCGCTTCGGACGGCTCGACGTGCTGTTCAATAACGCGGGCGTCAATGCGCCGGCGCTGTGTATCGACGAACTGTCTTTCGAACAATGGAAAGCCGTGCTGGACACCAACCTGACCGGCGCGTTTCTGTGCGCGCGCGGCGCCTTCGCGCTGATGAAATCGCAGGATCCGCGTGGCGGCCGCATCATCAACAACGGATCGATCTCGGCCCACGCGCCGCGCCCCAACACGGTGCCCTACACGGCCACCAAGCACGCGATCACGGGTTTGACCAAAAGCCTGTCGCTCGACGGCCGGCCCTATGACATTGCCTGCGGCCAGATCGACATCGGCAACGCGGGGACCGACATGGCCAACCGCATGGCGCGGGGCGTGCCGCAGGCCAACGGCGAGATTCGCCCGGAACCGCTGATCGATGTGGCGCACATTGCAAGTTCTGTGTTGCACATGGCCAATCTGCCGCTCGGCGCCAACGTCCAGTTCATGACCGTGATGGCCACCAAGATGCCGTTCGTCGGGCGCGGCTGAGGCCCGTTCTCCCGGCCGAGACTCAGTGCGCGCCGCCGCGTCCGGCCATGAACGCCGCCGCATCGGCGGCCGTCATACCGCGGCTGTCGCGCGCATCGGGATTGGCGCCGTGCGCCTTCAACAGCTCGACGATCTCGGTGCGCTGGAACATCGCCGCCGTCATCAGCGCGGTGCGGCCATCGGGCGAAGCGCCTTCCACGTCGGCGCCGTGCGCCAGCAGGATTTCGACGATGTCCTTGAAGCCCTTGTAGGCGGCGCCGGCAATCGGCGTTTGTCCCATGGCGTTGCGGATATCGGGCGACGCGCCGGCTTGCAGCAGCGTGCGCAGCGCGTCGGCGTGGCCGTAATAGGCGGCCAGCATCGCCAGCGTGTCGCCTTTTTCGTTGCGCAGGTTGGGCGGCATGCCGCGCGCGATCAGCGCAGCCAGCGCCGCGGCATCGCCATTGCGGGCCAGATCGAACACCTGCCCAAGCGCGGCGATCATGCGGGCTTCTTCGTCCGCAGTCATGGTGGGAGATTGCGTGTTGTCCATCTGCCGTGATTCCTGTGAGTTCGATGACCGGCGCCGCCGGCGCCGGCACGCGTCGGCCGCCCTGTGCCGCTTGCTGCAGGACAGGGCGGGCCGCGCGGATTACTTCGCGGCTTCGATCAGCTCGATCGCCGCGGCCACGCCTGCGCCGTAGGCCGGATCGGCCGCCGTGCAGTGCTTGATGTGGGTTTGCTGGATATGTTTGGACACACCCTTGATGGCGCGCGCCGTGTTATCGAACAACACCTGCTGCTGCGCCGGCGACATCAGGCGGAACAGCGCGCCCACCTGCGAGAAATAGTCGTCGTCCGCGCGGTGGTTCCAGTGATCGGCCGTGCCTTCCAACGTCAGCGGCGGCTCGCGGAAATCGGGCTGCTCGGCCCATTCGCCCTTGGTGTTCGGTTCGTAGGCGATGGTGCCGGCGTGATTGCCGTCGGTGCGCCCGCGGCCGTCGCGGTGGTAGCTGTTGACGTACTTTGCCGCCTTCGGCGAGTTCACCGGGATCAGGTGATGATTCACGCCCAGGCGATAGCGCTCGGCGTCGCCGTACGAGAACAGTCGGCCTTGCAGCATCTTGTCCGGCGAGAAACCGATGCCAGGCACGATCGTCGACGGCGCGAATGCCGATTGCTCGACTTCGGCGAAATGATTCTCGGGATTGCGGTTCAGTTCCAGCATGCCCACTTCGATCAGCGGATAGTCCTTGTGCGGCCACACCTTGGTCAGATCGAACGGGTTGTACGGCACCTTGCTGGCATCGGATTCCGGCATGATCTGCACACAGAACTTCCAGCGCGGGAATTCGCCGCGTTCGATCGATTCGTACAGGTCGCGCTGATGCACCTCGCGGTCCTGGCCCGTGACCTGGGCCGCTTCGGCGTCGGTCAGGTTCTGGATGCCCTGCTGGGTGACGAAATGGAACTTCACCCAGAAACGGTCCATGTTGGCGTTGATGAAGCTGTAGGTATGGCTGCCAAAGCCGTGCATGTGACGCCACGTACGGGGAATGCCCCGATCGCTCATCACAATCGTGACCTGGTGCAGCGCCTCGGGGAGGCCCGTCCAGAAATCCCAGTTGTTTTCGGCGCTGCGCAAACCGGTGCGCGGATCGCGTTTGACTGCGTGGTTCAGGTCAGGGAACTTGAGCGGGTCGCGCAGGAAGAACACCGGCGTGTTGTTGCCGACCATGTCCCAGTTGCCTTCCTCGGTATAGAACTTGATGGCAAAGCCGCGGATATCGCGCTCGGCATCGGCAGCGCCGCGCTCGCCGGCCACCGACGAGAAGCGCATGAAAATCTCGGTCTGCTTGCCGACCTGCGAAAACAGGTTGGCGCGCGTGTACTTGGTGATGTCATGCGTCACCGTGAACGTGCCGTATGCGCCCGACCCCTTGGCGTGCATGCGGCGCTCGGGAATCACTTCGCGGTCGAAGTGGGCAAGCTTCTCCAGAAACCAGACATCCTGCAGAAGTGCGGGGCCGCGCGGGCCGGCGGTCTGGATGTTGTTATTGTCGACGACGGGCGCGCCGAAAGCGGTCGTGAGCTTTTTCATGACAGTTCCTTGAAGCTGAAAGCGTGACACGCGGTGTCACGCATGGACGTTTGTGGGGCTGGGGCAGGCTGCCGCTTGCTGTACGGCCGGCATCCGGGTGCTTGTGGCGCCCGAGGCATCGATCGCACGCAGGAGGCCGGCGAACTGACTCACCGGCAGGAGTCGCTCTGAACTATCGCAGATGCCTTGCGACAAGTCACATCGTATTGATCAATGGGGGTGATAGGCCATAAGACCTTCGGATAGCGGATCTAAATTTCCTTTCAGTCTGCCTTGCCTGCCGTATATGCCTGAGCAGCCGTGCCGCCGTGCCGCCGTGCCGACGGCGGTGCGACGATTTCCCTCTATTTCTGGCACTGTTTCCCCGGCTGGTCCCTTCCGCCGCGGGCCAGGCGTATGCCGATTTCCTGAGCCGGCCACTTACCCCCATTTTCTCGCTGCGCCGATGCTGATTTTCAGGTTGTGGCCATTTCGATATCGGTTTGGACAATCGACAATGCTGTCCTAAAAATGTCGAGGCACATGAGCCAGCCATTATGGTTTGCGCATTCGCTGAAATATTAGTTTCTGAATTGGCATTATTCCAATCGAAATCGCTAAGCGTACTGTCGTCACGCCATCTTGAGACGGTGGCCTCCGCATTTTCATAAAAATCCGCCTGGTGATAATAGGCCGCATACGGACTCACGATGACGCATATAAAACCCGCACTTCGGCACTCGGAAACGACCATGGCGCTCCGCCCGCTCTGTGCTGCCATCCTCGTCCTGTTCGCCGCTCCGGCGCAGTCGCTTACTACGATTGGCCCCAGCACGACCACAGTGACAGTTGACTCGGATAACTCGTATATCGTCCCACAGGGGACCACGATCAGCGTGACAAAAGACGCGGCCGTGGTGGTCGACGGCAAGGTGATCGGTGGCGTCGGACCGGTGCAAGTCTTCAACGATGGAGTGATTGCCACGCAGACGATTCAGGGTACGCACGCCATTATCTTCAATGTCCCGGGCGCTTTTACAAATGAGGCCACCGGGAAAGTCCTCGGCGTGACAGACGGCGTACACATGGAAGCGCGCGGGTTCAGCAGCGTCGAGAATCGGGGCGACATCAGCGCATCCGTCAGTCACGCCATTTACTTCGGCGAAAACGCCCGCGGGTCGATCGAAAACTACGGCACCCTTAATGGCGGAGCAGCCGGTGCCATTGGGTCGTCATCCGAAGGTATTCGCTTGTATAACAGGGAAGACGTCAGCGTCTTCAACCGGCAGGGGGCCGCGATTTATGCCGGCGCGGGCGATCCTAATCTTTGGGGCGCGGGCATTCGTAGTCGCGCATCGGGCACCGTGACGATCCAGAATGACGGGCTGATTTCGGCCTATGTCGGCGGCATCCTGAACGAAGGCAGTGGCTCCATGCAAATCCAAAATCGCGGCACCGGGATCATCCGGGCGGTAACCGGTCCGGGCGTGCAACTGAATCAGAGCGATTCGCTCGTCAATCGTGGCGAGATCACCAGCACCGAGAACGCAGCCATCGTGCTCAATGGCAATGACAACCGCGTGTATCTTGGCTCGGGATCGGTGCTGAGTGGCAAGGACGGGGTGGTGCTCCGAAGCGCAGGCACCGGCAATACGCTGACGCTGTTGGAAACTAACAGCGAGGCGGGCAGTATCACCGCGGACCAGGGCAAGGAACTGGCGGGGCTGATTGCCGACACGGGCAGCAACTGGGTTCTTGGCAGCAACGTCGCGCTGGCCGGCACGACGGCAGCCACGCTGGCGGTCAACGGTAACCTTACGCTGACTGGCATGGTGTCCCAATACGCCGGTGGCGGCACCACCATCAGCCCGACTGGGAGCTTGACGTTAGGCGTGGGTGGCACCTCCGGCATGGTCGACGGCGATATCGTCAATGACGGTGCGCTCGTTTTCAACCGCAGCGACGACCTGACCTTCGACAAGACCATCTCCGGCACGGGCAGCGTGACGCAGCAGGGAAGCGGGCAGCTTGTCTTTACCCGCGACCAAACTTACAGCGGCGACACCACGGTGAGCGCGGGAGCATTGATCCTGAATAATGGTGCGCAGCTGACGAACACACGGCAGGTGACTGTGGCGCAAGGCGCGACGTTCGGTGGCTATGGCGGCGCGGGCGGATCGGTCGTCAATAACGGCGTGTTGGCGGTGGCCGACGCCGCGCCCGGTTTCGAGGGCGGCCCGGCCGGAAGCTTCGTGGTGGGCGGCTCGTTGGTGAACAACGGCGAAATTCGCATGGGTAGCGTGGTGCCTGCCAGCAAGCTGATCGTGAACGGCGACTACACCGGCAACAACGGCAAGCTGACGTTATTCACAACGCTGCGCGGCGACGCTTCGCCGACAGACATGCTGGTCGTGCACGGCAACACGGCGGGCCAGACAACGATCAAGGTGAACAACGCACGCGGCACCGGCGCGCCAACGGTCAACGGCATCCGCATCGTGCAGGTGGACGGGCAATCGAATGGCGTATTTGCGCTCGATGGCCGGCTGGTGGCCGGCGCGTACGACTACCAGCTGTTCAAGGGGGGCGTGCAGACGCCCGACGATGGCGACTGGTATTTGCGCGCCCAGGGCAGCCCGGCGCCGCGCCCAGAAACCGGCACCTATCTGGCCAATTGGGCGGCGGCGCAAGCGATGTTTGTGCATACCTACCGTGACCGGACCGGCTTTATCGATCCGCGCGGCGGCGACGGCAAGAACGTGGCGCCGACCAATGTCTGGGCGCGGGTGTCGGGGGGACACGCCGATGGCAATGCGGCCGGCGGCACCGTGAGCCAGTGGGCCGACTCCGCCATCGTGCAGGCCGGCATCGACGTGCTGGATCGCGTGTCCGGCAACCACCGCTGGCAGGCCGGCGTGATGGCCGGCTACGGCACGTCGACCACGCACGCCACGGCACAAAGCTATCCTGGCACCTCGCGCGGGACGGTCAATGGCGGTAGCGTGGGCATTTACGGAACCTGGCGCGGCAACGCCGTGGGCGTCGATGGTCCCTATGTCGATACATGGGCCCAGTACGGCTATTTCGACAACACCGTGCGCGGCATCGCTCTTGCGCAGGAAAGCTATTCCAGCCACGTCTGGAGCGGATCGGTCGAAGCAGGCTGGGCGTTGCCGATCGGGCGGACTTCCGACGGCGTAGTAAATATCGAGCCGCAATTGCAGCTGATCTACAGCGACTATCAAACAGGCGATCACACCGAAAGAAACGGCACGACGGTGCAAAGCCGCAACGGCGGCGGGCTGGTTACGCGCCTGGGCACGCGCCTCTTCCACGCACCGAACCCGGACGCCTCGCCGCAGTGGCTGCCGTATCTCGAACTGAACTGGTGGCACAACACCAGCCTCAATGCCATGACGTTCAATGACACGGTCGTGTCGCAGGATGGGCCGCGAAATCGTGTTGAAGTGAAGGCCGGCGCGCAAGCGCAGATCAATCAACGTTGGCGCATGTGGGGCAACATTGCTTATCAATATGGCGACGGCGGTTACGAAAGCATTACCGGATTGATGGGGGTGCGATACATCTGGTGACGTCGTCACAAGATATGACGAGCAGGGCGGCGGCACCCGCGCCTTTCGGTTGCGCCATCCGCGGCGGTTTTGCATTCGAACATGCGTGCGCTTGTCGCCCCAACCACCTCTACATTGGAATGATCCTGCGCCAATTTCCGTACAAATTACCCCATTCTGGCGGAAATTAAGAATTCGGCTAATGAATTGCATTGCGCTTGTTTTTATGATCGACGCGGTGCCGGCTTTAATCGTCCGGTCGATCAATAAAATACTGCGCAGGGCGTTATGGCAATCATTGATACAGACGCGGATGTATGTGTCGAAGTAGTTTTCGCAACATTTTCCAGAAAATGCGCCCTGGCGCGCTTCCGGGAGCTTTCCTATAACGGCCCGTTCCCAGGCAAGAATAATAACCGGGGTGCGCGATGAGACACAGCAAACGCCCGCTGCCGACTCCGCCATCGCCCCGGCGAGCCATCTCCTCCGCGCCGCCCAGGCTGCGGCCGTTGTATGGTGCGGTGCTGATGCTGTTCGCCACGTCGGCGCAGTCGCTGACCATTATCGAACCCAGTTCGACCAACGTGACGGTGTCGGGGGATACCAGTTATCGGATCAATGCCGGAACTGTCATCACGGCGCCCGGCAACTCCGTGACCGTCAATGGTACGGACGCCGTGACGCTGAGCAATGCCGGAACCGTCGCCGGCACCGTTGGCGGCGCAGCGCTGCAATTCAACGTGCCCGCGACGTTTACCAACGAACTAGGTGCCAGCGTCATCGGCGTGACGTACGGCGTCAACATGAGCGGCAGCGACGCGGGTGCCAGCAACGTCGTCAATCGCGGCGATATCAGTTCATCGGTCAGTCACGCCATCTACTATGGCGGCGCGGCGAGCGGCGCGATCGATAACTACGGCACGCTGAACGGCGGCGCCGCGGGCGACGTTGGCAACACGGCCGACGGCATCCAGCTGGCAACCAGCGGCAATGTTGTCGTCACCAATCGGGCCGGCGCGTCGATCGTTTCTGGCAAGGGCGACCCGACATACGGTACCGCGGTCCTGGTCAGCCAGAGCGGCGATGCGCTGATCCAGAACGCCGGAACGATTGACGGCTACCTCGCCGGTATCCGGCACGATGGCAGCGGCACCGTTCATATCGACAACGCCGCCACGGGAACGATTCGGGCCGCGGTTGGGGCGGGCGTGCGGCTCAACGATGGCGACGCGCTGGTCAATCGCGGCGAAATCAGCAGCGCCGGCGGTGCGGCCATCCAGCTGGACGGCAACAATAACGACGTGGTGCTCGGCGCAGGGTCGGTGCTCAACGATAACGGCACGGCGGCCATCGTCAGCCACGGCGTCGGCAACACGCTGCGACTGATCGAATCGGGCAGCGAGGACGGTAATATCACCGCCTCGGCAGGCCACGGTCTGGCCGAATTGACCGCCGATACCGGCAGTGACTGGACGCTGGGCGGCAATATCACCCTGGGCGGGGATTCGGGCGCGACGCTCGGCGTGAATGGCCGGCTCACGCTCGGCGGCACCGTGTCGCAGGACGGCGGCGGCGGCACCACCATCGGCGGCACTGGCCAGCTGACAGTGGGCCGCGGCGGCACGAGTGGCATGATCGATGGCAACATCGCCAACGCCGGTGCGCTGGTGTTCGATCGCCGCGACAGCGCCCGCTTCGACGGCGTGCTCAGCGGGTCCGGGTCACTGACGCAGGTTGGCGCGGGCACCATGACGCTGACCGCTGCCGGATCGTCGCAGGGTGCGGTGAAGGTCGAAGCGGGCACCCTCGCATTCGCGCAGGCCGGCGACTTCCGCGCCGACACGTATACCACCGGCACCAACGCGACCACCTCGATCGCGGCCGATGCGACGCTCGACGTGGCAGGCAATTTCACGCAGGCCGCTGGCTCCACGCTCTCGGTGACGCTCGGCGCCGCGGAACCCGTGATCACGGCAAATCGCGCCGCGCTTGGCGGCAGCCTGTCGGTCAGCGGTCTTTCCGCCAAGGCCCCCGAGTCCGCCAGCGCGCTGGCTGCCGAAAAGTTCCGCGTGCTGCAGACCAGCGCCGGCATATCCGGCGATTTCGACCACGTCAGCTTCAGCGAAACCAGCCCCGTCAATTACCTGACGATCGACGGCGCCAAGAGCAGCGACGACCTCGGCTACGATGTCGGCTTCGATCTGGCGTGGCGCGGCGACACGGCCAGCGGCAATGGCTTGTTTACGCTGGCCGATGCCTCCGACACGTTCGATCTCGACGTGCAACTGGCCGACCGCACTGGCAGCTTTTCCAGTGGCTGGGACGGTCGCACGTTGACCAAAAAGGGCGCAGGGACATTGGTGCTGTCGGAGGCGGCCGCCTACACGGGCGATACGATCCTCGGCGAAGGCACGATGCGCACCGACGTCGCCGACGCCGTGGCGTCCAGCGGACACGTCAGCGTGGCGAATGGCGCGACCCTCGACCTGAACGGTTTCGACCAACAGATCCAGCATCTGAACGGCGCGGGCAACATTGCGCTGGGCGGGGCGACGCTGGACCTCCGGAACACCGACGACTCCGTATTCAACGGCGCGATCAGCGGTGCGGGCACGCTGCACAAGCGCGACGCGGGATCGCTGACGCTTGGCGGCGTCAACGTTTATGACGGCGGTACCGTCATCCACGACGGCCGGCTCATCGGCACCAGCGGCGCCGCGTTCGGTTCCGGCGCGATCGACAATGGCGCCACGCTGCAACTCGATTTTTCGTCCGATAGCACGCTCACCAATGTTCTGGGAGGCAGCGGCACGCTGGCCAAGACCGGTGCAGGCACGGCCACGCTGAACGCCGCAGGGTCGACGCAGGGCGCGGTGGCGATCAACGCGGGCGAGCTGCGGCTCGCGCAGGATGGCGCGTTCCGCACCACGGGCGACTTCACGGTGTACGCGGGCGGCACGGTGTCGCTGGCCGAGCCGTCCACGCTCGAAGTGGGCAACCGGCTGTCGGTGGACGGCACGCTGAACGTGGTGGCGCGCGCCGATGGCACCGCCATCACCGCGCAGACCGCGCACATTGGCGGCGGCGCGTCGTTCAATCTGACCGGCTATTCCGCAGCGGCGTCGGCCAGCGCGTCGGAGCTGGCCGAGAAGGCGGTGACCGTGATCCACACCACCGATGCCAACGGGCTGACCGGCGGGTTCCAGACGGCCACCATCGCCGGATCGTCGAGCCCCGCCGATTTCCTGACGCTGGGCGGCACCTATACCGAGCAGGACTTCACGGTGGGACTCGGCCTGACGTGGTACGCATCGCACGGCACGTCGCCGCAGGCGGCGCACGGCGTCTTCACGCTGACCGAAGCCGATGGCGAGTTCGATATCGACGCCGTGCTGGCCGACCAGGACGCCAACCGCGCCACCGGCTGGGATGGCAAAAGCCTGACCAAGCAGGGCGCGGGCACCCTGCAACTGTCGAAGCAAAACACCTATACAGGCGATACGAGGATCAACGAGGGCACGCTGCGCACCGGCGTTGTAGATGCGCTGGCGTCGAGCGCGCATGTCAGCGTGGCCGATGGCGCGACGTTCGATCTCAACGGTTTCGACCAGCACGTCAACAACCTGAGCGGTGCGGGACGCATCAGCCTGGGCAGCGCCGCGCTGGATCTCGTCAATACTGGCGACACCGCATTCGACGGCACGATCGACGGCACAGGTGGTCTGCGCAAGAGTGGCGCGGGCACGCTGACGCTCGGCGGCGTCAACACCTATAGCGGTGGCACCGTGATCGACGACGGCCGCCTGATCGCGACCAGCAGCGCAGCGCTTGGCTCCGGCGCCATCGACAATGCGGGCACGCTGCAGCTCGACTTCGCCGGTAACGGTACGCTTGCCAGCGCGCTGATGGGCGCGGGCACGCTGACCAAGACCGGCGCGGGCGTGGCGACGTTGAGCGGCGCCGGCTCCAGCCAGGGGGCGGTGGCCGTCAATGGCGGCGAGCTGCGGCTCGCGCAGGCAGGGGCGTTTCGCACCACCGGCGACTTCACGGTCGCAGCGGGCGCAACCGCGTCGGTCGATGCGCAATCCACGCTCGATGTTGGCAACCGCCTGTCGGTCGACGGCACGCTGAACGTCGTGGCGCGCACCGATGCGCCCGCCATCACCGCGGGCTCGGCGCAACTCGGGGTCGGATCGACATTCAATCTGGTGGGCTTTTCCGCGTCGGAGACGGCCAGCGCATCGGAACTGGCGTCGCAGGCGGTCACCGTGATCCACACCACCGGGCCCGGCGGCATCGCCGGCGCGTTCCAGACCGTGAACGTCGCCGGATCGTCCAGCCCGGCCGATTTCCTGATGATGGGCGGCACCTACACGGGACAGGACTTCGTTGCGGGCCTGGGCCTGACATGGTACGGCGCACACAGCACCGCGCCAGAACAGGCCCATGGCACCTTCACCCTGACGCAAGCCGATGGCGAGTTCGATATCGATGCGGTGCTGGCCGACCAGGATGCCAATCGCACCACCGGCTGGGATGGCCGGAGCCTGACCAAGGACGGTGCCGGCACGTTGCAGTTATCCAAGCAGAACACCTACACCGGCGCGACGTCGATTCGCGCGGGGACCCTGCGCGCCGGCGCGGACAACGTGATCGCGGCCAGCGAGCATCTCGATGTGGCCAGCGGCGCCACGTTCGATCTCAACGGCTTCAACCAAGTGGCCAACAATCTGTCGGGCGCGGGCAATATCGCCCTCGGCACGGGCACGCTGACCGTCAGCAATAGCGCGGATACCGCTTTCGCGGGCCATATCGACGGCACGGGTGGATTGACCAAGACGGGCGGCGCCAGCCTGATGCTGTCGGCCGACCAGACCTATGGCGGCGAAACGATCGTCGACGCCGGCGCGCTGCTGCTGGGCCAGGGCGCGCGGCTGTCCAACACCTCGCTGGTGACGGTGGCGCAGGGCGCAACCTTCGGCGGCGATGGCGGGATCGGCGGCTCGGCGGTCAATCACGGCGTACTGGCGGTGGGAACTGCCGCGCCGGGAACGACGGCGATGGCGCCTGGCGATTTCCTGATCGGCGGCTCGCTGGTCAACGACGGCGAGATCCGCATGGCCAGCGCCACGCCGTCCAGCACGCTGACCGTGAACGGCGACTATACGGGCAACAACGGCATGCTGACACTGAACACGACGCTCGGCGGCGATGCGTCGCCCACCGATCGGCTCGTCGTGCACGGCAATACGGCAGGCCAGACCACGCTGCATGTGCGCAACGCCGGTGGCTTCGGCGGCCAGACCGTCGATGGGATCCGCGTCGTGCAGGTCGATGGTCAGTCGAACGGCGTGTTCGCGCTCGACGGCAGGCTGGTGGCGGGCGCCTATGACTACAAGCTGTACCAGGGCGGATTGCAGTCGCCGGGCGACGGCGACTGGTATCTGCGTTCGACCGAAAGCGCCGTGCCGCGCCCCGAAACCGGCGTATATCTGGCCAACCAGGGCGCGGCGCAGACGATGTTCCTGCAGACGATGCACGATCGTGCGGGCTTTGCCGATCCAGTGACTGCCGACAGCAAGGCCGCGCGGCGGCCGAACGTGTGGACGCGCGTGACGGGCGGGCGCACGCTTGGCACAGCATCGAACGGCAGCGTCGACCAGTCCGCCGATTCGGCCGTGATGCAGGCCGGCATCGATCTGCTGAACCGCACCTCTGATAACCGCCGCTTGCAGGCCGGTGTGATGGCCGGCTACGGCATGGCGCGCACCCACGCCGAATCGCGCGGCTATACAGGCCCGGCCCGCGGCACCGTCAATGGCGGCAGCGCCGGGGTTTACGGTACATGGCGTGGCAACGCGGCCGGCGCCGACGGTCCCTACGTGGATGCATGGGCCCAATATGGCCACTTCGGCAATACGGTGCAAGGCACGGACGCGGGCGAGGAAAGCTACAGCAGCCGCACGCTGACGGCTTCGGTCGAGGGCGGCTGGGCGATCCCGGTCAGCTATACCGATGACGGCGACGTCCTCGTCGAGCCGCAATTGCAGCTGATCTACACCAACTACCGTGCGGACGACCACCGGGAGCGCAACGGCACGCTGGTGCAAGGCCGCAACGGCGGCGGGCTGACCACGCGGCTGGGCGTGCGGCTGTACCACGCGCCGGACCCGGATACCAATCCGACATGGCTGCCGTATGCGGAAGTGAACTGGTGGCGCAACGCCGACCAGAACGCCATCGCATTCGACAACGACCTGGTCACGCAGGGCGGTCCCGGCAACCGCGGCGAGGTCAAGGCTGGCGTGCAGGCGCAGCTAGGCAAGCGCTGGCGTGTGTGGGGCGACGTCGCGCTCCAGCGCGGCGGCGACGGCTACAAGAGCATCGCGGGCCTGCTCGGCGCGCGCTACATGTGGTGACGATGGCCCACCCGGAGCATCGCGGCATCTGACGATCGGCCCTGACACGTGCTGCCGCACCGCAGCACGTGTCGGCGCGACACTGACAGCCACGGCAGGACAGACCCGGTAGGATAGAGCGCATTTGCCCGCCGTTCGGCGGCCGGTGCGCCCCCCTCCGATCCCATCCTCGCCGGTATGCAACCGTCTACCCTGCAACGTTTTATCTTTGGCTCGATCCTGGCGCCGGTTGCGCTGCTGATCGTATTTGGCGTCGACGCCCTGACGCCGCTCGGCGTCGCCGCGTGGCTGTTCTACCTTGTGCCGGTCTGCCTGACGCTATACAGCAACAACCCACGTCTACCGCTGATCGTCGCGATGGCGGCCACCGTGCTGATCGGCGTTGGCTACGCAGTGTCGCCGTCGGCCATGGTGCGCCCGATGCTGTCGATCATCAACCGCAGCGTCGGTGTGGCCGTGCTGTGGTTCCTGGCGGTGATTATCCATCGCTATATCGTCGCCCAGCTTTCGATGCAGCGCGTGGTGTGGCTGCAGCAGGCGCAGGTGCGCGTGCATCAGGCCATGCGCGCCCAGCAATCGGCCGGCAATGTTGGTGACGCACTGATGCGGGCGCTGGCGCAGGTGCTCGATGCGCACGTCGGCGTGGTCTATCAGGTGGAAGGCGACCATCTGCGTCGCGTGGCGGCGTGGGCGCTGGCCAACGCCGAATCCCTGCCGCACACGCTGGCGCCCGGGGACACGCTGGCGGGCCAGGCGATGGCGGACAATCGCGTGATCGCGGTGGGCGGCCTGCCGGCCAACTACCTCCAGGTGTCGTCGGCGCTGGGCCGCACAGCACCAAACGAAATCGTGGCCGCGCCGCTCACCGCCGAAGGCGAAGTGGTGGGCGTGATCGAACTTGGCTTCGTCACGACACGGCGCGACACCGCCGACGTGGTGGAACTGCTCGAACGCCTCGGCGAGTCGGTAGGGATGACGATGCGCGCCGTCGCCTTCCGCAGCCGGCTGGAAAACCTGCTGGCCGAAACCCAGCGGCAGAGTGAAGAGCTTCAGGTCCAGCAGGAAGAATTGCGCGTTTCGAACGAAGAGCTCGAAGAGCGCGGTCGCGCGCTGATGGACTCGCAGGCGCGGCTGGAATCGCAGCAGGCCGAACTGGAACAGACCAACGTCCAGCTCGAGGAACATGCGCAACGGCTGGAAACGCAGAAGCGCGAAATGCTGTCCTACCAGGCCGAGCTGGCGGCCAACGCGCGCGCGCTGGAACGCTCCAATCAGTTCAAGAGCGAATTC
Organism: Cupriavidus pauculus; assembly: GCF_008801835.1. Lineage (GTDB taxonomy): Bacteria > Pseudomonadota > Gammaproteobacteria > Burkholderiales > Burkholderiaceae > Cupriavidus > Cupriavidus pauculus. The sequence continues at coordinate 199,950 of NZ_VZOW01000004.1, forward strand.
CTGGCGAACATGTCGCATGAGCTGCGTACGCCGCTGAACAGCGCGCTGATCCTGGCCAAGCTGCTGCAGGAGAACAAGGAACGCACGCTGACCGACGAGCAGGTGCGCTATGCCGCGACGATCCACGCCGCCAACACCGACCTGCTGAACCTGATCAACGACATCCTCGACCTGTCCAAGATCGAGGCCGGCCATCTCGTGGTGGAACCGGAGCCAGTCGAACTGGCGTCGTTCGCGCAGGTACTCGAAAGCCTGTTTGCGCCGATCGGCGAACAGAAGGGCGTGCCGTTGCGGGTCGAATTCATGCCCGGTCTGCCGGACACCATCGTCACCGACAGCCAGCGCCTGCAGCAGGTGCTCAAGAACCTGCTGTCCAACGCATTCAAGTTCACCGAGACCGGATCGGTCACGCTTGCACTGTGCGCGCAGGGCGATGACGCGGTGCGCTTTGAAGTGCGCGACACCGGCATCGGCATCCCGAAGGACAAGCAGCAGGTCATCTTCGAAGCGTTCCAGCAGGCCGACGGAACCACCAGCCGGCGCTATGGCGGCACGGGCCTCGGCTTGTCGATCTCGCGCGAATTGGCGCGTCTGCTCGGCGGCGGGATCTCGGTGGCGAGCGAGCCGGGACAGGGCAGCGTATTCTCGCTGACCGTGCCGCTCACGCTGGTGGCCGACGGCGCCACGCAGGCCGGGCTGGTGACGCCGGTCCATGCGCCAGCGCATCGGCCCGCGCCCATCGTGGCGCCGCCGCCGCGCGCCATACCGCCGGCTCCCGCGCCGGCGTCGGGCGATGCGGCGGAGCGCACGCAAACCCTCCAGGCTGGCTGGCCGACGCCGATTGTCGATGACCGCGACCGGCGCACGCGCGGCAACCGCCTGATCCTGGTGGTCGAGGACGACAACGATTTTGCCGGCATTCTCTATGACCTCGCGCACGAACTCGATTTCGACTGCATCCACGCCACCACGTCGGCGCAAGGTCTGGAAATGGCGCGCGAATACCAGCCATGCGGCATCCTGCTGGATGTGGCGTTGCCCGATCAGTCGGGCCTGACGCTGCTGGACTGGCTCAAGCGCGATCCCGCCACGCGCCACATTCCCACTCACCTGATTTCTGTCAGCGATCACGCCGAGGCGGCGCTGCACCTGGGCGCTATCGGCTACACCTTCAAGCCCAGCGAGCGCGACAGGCTGGCCGAAGTGATTCGCGGGTTGGAAGCGCGCATGAACGCCGGCCGCCGCCGCGTGTTGGTGATCGAGGACGATCCTTCGCTGCGAGAGAGCATCCGCGCGCTGCTCAAGTCGCTCGATGCGGAAATCGTCACCGCAGACGATGTAGCGGGCGCGCGCGCCGCGCTCGCGGCATCGCCGTTCGATTGCGTCGTGATGGACATGGTGCTGCCCGACGGCACCGGTCACGATCTGCTGGCGCATATGGCCGAGCGCGGCAGCGGCGTCATGCCGCCGGTGATCATCTACACCGGCCGGCAGTTATCCGCCGACGACGAACAGCGCCTGCGCCGCTATTCCAAGTCGATCATCATCAAGGGCGCGCGCTCGCCCGATCGCCTGCTCGACGAGGTCACGCTGTTCCTGCATAGCGTGGAATCGTCGTTGCCGCCGGAACACCAGCGCATGCTGCGTGCCGCGCGCAGCCGCGACGATGCCTTCGACGGCCGCAAGCTGCTGCTGGTGGAGGACGATGCGCGCAATATCTTCGCGCTGTCGAAGGTGATCGAACCGCTGGGCGCCACCGTGGAGATCGCGCGCAGCGGACGCGAAGCGCTGGACCTGCTGGAACGGGTCGACGACGTGGATCTGGTGCTGATGGACATCATGATGCCGGAGATGGATGGCATCACGGCGACGCGGCACATCCGGCAGATGCCGCAGTATGGCCGGCTGCCGATCATCGCGCTGACCGCCAAGGCCATGCCGTCGGACCGCGAGGCCTGCCTGCAGGCCGGCGCCAACGACTACATCGCCAAGCCGATCGATGTGGACAAGCTGCTTTCGCTGTGTCGCGTATGGCTTCACGCAAATTGAAACCGAAGGACGCAACATCGGATCTCGCGCTCGATGGCGACGAGCGCGCCCTGCTGCCCGATGCCGATTTCGAGATCGAAATGGAGCTGCTGCTCGAAGCCGTCTTTCGCAAGTACCAGCACGATTTCCGCCGCTATTCGCGCGCATCGGTACGGCGGCGCCTGCAGCAGGCGCTGCGCGACATGCAGCTTGGCACGCTGTCGCAGTTGCAGGACCGCATGCTGCGCGACCCCGCCGTGTTTGGCCGATTGCTGCAGTACCTGACCGTCCAGGTCAGCGAGATGTTTCGCGATCCGTCCTATTTCCGTGCGATTCGCGAGCATGTGGCGCCGGTGCTGCAAACCTATCCGTCCATCAACGTATGGGTGGCCGGTTGCAGCAGCGGCGAGGAACTGTGGTCGCTGGCGATCCTGTTCGAAGAAGAAGGGCTGGCGTCGCGCACTGTGTTCTATGCCACCGACATCAATCCGGAGGCGCTGGCCATCGCGCGTGCCGGTGTGTACGACGCGGGCCGGCTGCGCGGCTTCGGAGAAAACTACCTGGCCGCGGGCGGACGGCGCTCGCTGTCCGATTACTATCACGCGGCCTACGGCAAGGCGAAGTTCAACGGACAACTGATCCGGCAATCGGTGTTCGCCGATCACAGCCTGGCCACCGACAGCGTGTTCCAGGAAGCGCAGTTGATTTCGTGCCGCAACGTGCTGATCTACTTCGACCGGCCGCTGCAGGACCGCGCCATCGGCCTGTTTCATGATGCCTTGGCGCGCCGCGGCTTTCTGGGGCTGGGCAGCAAGGAGAGCCTGCATTTCAGCCAGCATGCGCAGGATTTCGAGGCGGTGGTGTCGCACGAGCGGCTCTACCGGAAGCTGTGACGGACGCGCCGGCATTGCATCCCGCCTGCGGCGCCGTGGTGATCGGCGCATCGGCTGGCGGCGTCGAGGCGCTCAACGCACTGCTGCCGATGTTGCCGCGGCGCTTCCGCCCTGCGGTGGTGATCGTCATGCATCTTCGGCCCACCTCGCCAAGCCTGTTGCCGGAGCTTTTTGCCGCGCGCTGCGTGCTGCCCGTACGCGAAGCCGAGGACAAGCTGCCCGTGCTGCCCGGCCACCTTTACGTGGCGCCGCCCGATTACCACCTGCTGGTGGAACGCGACCCGGACACGCCCGACGGCGTGCGGCTGGCGCTGTCCGTGGAGCCGCCGGTGCGTTTTTCCAGGCCCTCGATCGACGTGCTGTTCGAATCGGCGGCGGTGGCATGGCGCGAGCGCGCGCTCGGGATTTTGCTCTCAGGCGCCAATGACGACGGTGCGCGCGGCCTGGCGGCGATCCGCGCGGCCGGTGGACAGGCCTGGGTGCAGACGCCCGCCAGCGCGGCCGTGCACACCATGCCCGAGGAAGCCATCGCACGCGGCGCGGCCGATCGCGTCATGACGCTGGACGACATCGGCCACCACCTGGCCCGCCTTATTGAATGACCTCTACCATGCAAGCACCCGCCTCCGTCAAGATCCTCGCGGTCGATGACATCGCCGCCAACCTGACCGCGCTGGACGCCGTACTGGCAAAGCCTGGAGTCGAGATCGTCCATGCCAGTTCCGGTGCGCAGGCGCTGGAATTGCTGCTGGAGCACGACTTCGGCCTGGCCATCCTGGACGTGCACATGCCCGGCATGGATGGCTTCGAGCTGGCCGAACTGATGCGCGGCAGCAAGCGCACGCGCCACATCCCCATCCTGTTCCTGACCGCCGCGGGCGAAGACAGCCAGCGCGCGTTTCGCGGCTACGCCACCGGTGCCGTCGATTTCCTGTTCAAGCCGATCGATGCGCGCGTGCTGGCCGCCAAGGTGGACGTGTTCGTGCAGCTGGCGCAACAGAAACAGCAACTGGCCGAACAACTCGAAATCGCGCAGCAACTGCTCAAGACCAACGAGATGCTGATGGCGGTGCTGGCCCATGACCTGCGCACGCCGCTGTCGGCCATCATTGCGTCCGCTTCGTTCCTGGAGCGCTTTGGCGGCGAGGAACGCTTGCGCCCCGCCACCGATCGCATCTCGCGCAGCGGCCAGCGCATGGCGCGCATGGTCGATCAGTTGCTGCACGTGGCGCGACTGCATGGCGGACGCGTAAGCCTGATGCCGCAACATTCGGACCTACGCGCGGTGTGCGCGGCCATCGTCGACGAATGCGAGGTGCTGCACGGCAAGTCGCGCGTGACGCTGCAGACGGTCGGCGACATGCATGCCACCATCGATCCGGTGCTGGTGGGCCAGGTGGTGCAGAACCTGGTCGGCAACGCGCTGCATCATGGCGACCCGGACGCGCCGATCGATGTCAGCGTGGACGGCACTGCGCGCGACCGCGTGGTGGTGTCGGTGACCAATGGCGGCGTGATCGATGCGGGACTGCTGCCGCATATCTTCGATGCGTTCCGCTCCGGCGCCCGCAATGCAGCGGCCGGCAGCGGCGCGTCCGAAGGGCTCGGGCTGGGACTCTACATCACCCGCGAACTGGTCACGCTGCACGATGGCACCGTCGAGGCGACATCGTCGCCGGAGCACGGCATCACCACCTTCACCGTCACGCTGCCGCGCGAATGCTGCGCCGCGCAGCGCGCCATCCAGGCGTAGGCGCGGGCGTCGGCCATGCGGGCGTTGTCGGCGCGGCCGGGCACGCCATCAGTGCATGGCCGGGTTGGCCGATGCATGGCCGGATGCGCCGCGGGATGCGCCGCGGGGTGGGCCAGTCAGGTGTCCGGCCGCGCGGCGGCACACCCGCAAAGCGACGCAGGCGTGGCGCGGTGTGCCTGCGGGCGCAGGTTTACTGTGCGTTTTCGGGCGGCGATCCTATCCTGACAAGACAATCAACCATGCCAACGTGCAGGAGGCGACGATGCAAGCGAGGTTTGCGCGCGGCATTGCGCAGACGCCACTGACAGTGACGGCTCGGGAATATCCGCTGGCGGAGGAGGCCGCCATGCCCGAGGTCGGCGATCTGGTGAGCGTCTACAGCCAGGATCAGGAAACCGAATTCAGCGTCCGCCTGAACGCCGTGGCGGGGCCGGACCTCTGGTATGGCGTGATCTTTGCCATCAGCCGCGGGGCCGAAATGCTGGTGGTGGCGGAAGGCCTGGAGCTTGACGATGTGGTGAGCGTCCGACGTCAGGAGATCGCGTCGGTCATCAAGGCGGATCATCCTCACTAGGCCCGCACGGGCCGCATAGCGAGGCGCCGTCCGCGCTGCGGGCGGCGTCGGTCGTTGCCGCCACGGCCCGGCTGCGGGTATGCTGCGCCTGCACAGTCGCAGTCATCCCCAGCCGGTAGCCATTTTCATGTCTTCATCGTTCACGCCTTCGGCATCCACCCGTCAGTTCATTGCCGGCCCTGCCGGTCAGCTCGAAATCCTTGTCGATACGCCCGCCGATGCGCCGCGCGGCGTCGCGGTGGTTGCGCATCCACATCCGAGCCAGGGCGGCACCGCCGAACACAAGATTCCGCAGTTGCTGGCGCGCGCGCTGCAGGCGCACAGCTTTCTGACGCTGCGGCCCAACTATCGCGGCGTAGGAAACAGCGAGGGCAGCTATGACGACGGCAACGGCGAGACCGATGACGTGCTGGCCGTGATCGCACTGCTGCGGCGCGATCATCCCGACCTGCCGCTCGCGCTTGCCGGGTTTTCGTTCGGCGCGTTCATCCAGGCGCGTGCCGCCGCACAACTGGGCGCGTCGGGCGTTTCGGTCGCGCATCTGATCCTGAGCGGCATGCCGGCCGGCACGCTCTCCGAGACGCTGTCCTATGACACGCCGACGGTGCCCGCGCACACCCTGGTCGTACACGGCGAAAACGACGAACGGGTGCCGCTGGCCAACGTGTTCAATTGGGCGCGGCCGCAGGAATTGCCGATCGTGGTCCTGCCCGGGGCTGGCCATTTCTTCACCGGCAAGCTGCCGGCGCTGCGGCAAGTGGTGGACGGCTATCTGTCGCGTCCCGCGCCGTAGGTCCGCGGATGGCGGGCCGTCGCGCCCGCGCATGGGGATCGCTCCGGGAGTCGCTCCAGGAACGGCCACGGGCGCCGGCTGTCGCGGCGCCCTGCCTGGCATCAGAACTGATAGTTGATCGAGATATCGCCGGTCAGGCTTGTGGAGCGCGATGTGACCGGGCTGCTGCGGGCGTCGCCAACCAGCGCCGAGACGCCGATATCGGCCGTGGTGAACCAGTTCTTGCCGAAGAACCACATCGCCGAAACCCCGCCGCCGTATGACTTGATCCCGCCGCTGGCGCGATGCTGGGGCAGCCCGGAGCGCGCCGCCTGGTCGGCCGACACGCCGTACCAGCGACTCATGTAGGCCGAATCGGCAAATGTCATGGTGGGGCCGGCAAACCAGAAGAACTTCTCGTTACTGCCTGGCAACGGCATATAAGCGCCGATATCGCCGATCACGCCGTTGGCCCCGCCAAACTGGCGTCGCACGTTGGCGCGGATCACCAGCGGAAATTCCTTGGAGACCACGTATTCGGCAAACACCTTCGATTCCAGTGCCATGCCGATATTGCCGAGTCCGCCCAGATGGTCGTGGTCGTGTTTCTCGCGGCGGCCGAAGTCATAGGTCAGCGCGATGCCCGCGCGCACATGATCGGTATGGATGACGTTCCAGCCCAGCCCTTCGCCGGTGGACAGGAATGCCAAGTCGCGGTAGCGGATATCGACCACCGGGCCGGCCAGCACGTAGTACTTGCTGGTGCCTTCGTAGTACGGGCGCACACTGGCCGCCGCGCCCACGCGCACTTCCCACTTTTGCGGCTCGCCTTCGAACATCTTCTCGAGCGGTACGCCCACCGAGTACTGCCATTCGGCCAGCGGCGCGGGGGTTTGGGCGTGCGCGCGCGGCGCGCTCAGCATCGCCAGCACGGCCAACAGGATCGGCGCCAGCCAGCGCAGCAGGGCCAGGGGGCGATGGGAGGTGCGGAGTCGCTCCGGCCGATGGGCCGCGAGGACGTATTCCGGGAGGGTCGACACTTTTAATGCTCCGGTCTGTTTTCTTGTTTGCCCCAGCCGGGGCGGAATCGACATCTAACGGTACAGCAGGCTGTCTGGATGACGGCAACTTATCTTTTCATCGACGCCGCCACCCGCCAACCTCCACGGTTCCCACAACCGTGTAGGAAAGACGCCGATTTCGGTGTCGGCACGGCCTGCCTACCATCATGGAGGCGATTTCAGTCGCGTGCGTCCATTTCGTCGCCGCGCCAGTCGCGGCGCATGATCAGGAACGTGAACGATGTGGACCAGCCAATCAGGATCAGGCCCACCAGCGGCTGCACCGAAGCCAGCAGCCGCAAGGGGCCCTGCGGAACGATATCGCCGATACTTTGCGTGGTGAAGGTTTCCAGAGAGAAATAGAGATAGGCCAGCGCGCCGTGTTCGCGCATGCCCGTCAGGCGACCGATTGCCAGGATATCCGTGCCCAGCCAGTAGCCGACGCTGAACACCACGGCTTCCAGGCAGTGGGTCAGGATGATCAGCAGAATGACGCCCCCGATGTTGAATTTGCCGCTGAGCCGTTTGGGATGGAAGGCCGAGATCAGCCGTAGCGCTTCGTAGTGCAGGCCCACGCAACATACGGTCAGGGTGGCGGTGAGCCCGGTGGAAATCAGGTAATGAAGCGGCGTATCGAACATCGTCCGGATCGAATGGGCGGGAGTCGGCTGCGGTAAGCGGTAGTAATCTGCAATAAGCGGCGGTGGGCGGCAGCGACGACGAGCGGCGCAGGAGCCAGACTATACGGTCGATTATCGACTGTAAATGCGTGAAGTGTGAGGGATGGGATACAACTCATGACCGTCTGGATCTTGCCTGCCGCGGCCGATGCCATGGAAAATCCCCCTGCGCGGGCGATGCTCGCGCACCTCGATTCCGGGAGACATCAATGAGAAACGCGGACGGCGAGATGCCGTCGGGTCATACCGGCGAGAGCGTTCCGGGTTTCCTGGCCGGCCGCGGCGAGATGGCCGCGCGCATTCGTGAATTCGACTGGGCCACCACGCCGCTGGGCATGCCAGCGCAATGGCCGCAAAGTCTCAAGACGGCGCTGCGCATCATGCTCACGTCGCGCCAGCCCATCTGGATCGGCTGGGGCGACGACCTTCGCTTTTTCTACAACGATCCCTACAAGGCGATCATCGGCGGCCGGCATCCGGTGGCGCTGGGCCAGCCCACTGCGCAGGTGTGGCGCGAGATCTGGGGGGAGATCGGACCGTTGCTGGAAACCGCGATGGCCGGCGAGGAAGGCACCTTCGTCGAGCAGAAGCTCCTGATCATGGAGCGCAACGGCTATCCGGAAGAAACTTACTACACGTTTTCATACAGCCCGGTGCCGGACGACCACGGCGGCACCGGCGGCATCATCTGCGCGAATAGCGACGATACCGAGCGCGTATTGGCGGAGCGGCAACTGAACCTGCTGCGCGAACTGGCGTCCTCGGCCACCCATGCCCGCACCTGGCGCGATGCGTGCCGGCTGGCCATGGCGTCACTGCTGGCCAATCCGCACGACCTGCCGTTTGCGCTGCTGTATCTGGACGAGCGCGGCGAGCAACGCGACCGCCAGCCGTCGGCGACGGCCCGGCAATTGACGCTGGCCGGCACCTGCGGCATCTCGCCCGACCATCCTGCGGTGCCCGCGATGCTCGATGCCGACGCCGACGCCGGCGCGTCCTGGCCAATCGCCGAGGCCATGGACGGTGGCGCGTTGACGATCGTCGACGATCTGGCGGCACGCTTTGCCGAACCGCTGCCGGGCGGCGCATGGCAATTCGCGCCGCGCCAGGCCGTCATCCTGCCGATCATGTCGTCATCGGACGTGGCGCATGCCGGTGTGCTGATCGTCGGCCTGAATCCGTGCCGGCTGTTCGATGACCAATACCGCTCGTTCCTGAACCTCGTGGCCGGACAGATCGGACAGGCGATCCATCACGCCGACGCCTACGAGGCCGAGCGCAGGCGCGCCGAGGCGCTGGCCGAAATCGACCGCGCCAAGACCACGTTCTTCTCGAATATCAGCCACGAATTTCGTACGCCGCTGACGTTGATGCTGGGGCCGCTCGAAGACATGCTGCGCCGTGGCGACCACATCGCGGAAGAGGACCGTGCGCTGATCGAAACCACGCACCGCAACGGCCTGCGGCTGCTGAAACTGGTCAATGCGCTGCTCGATTTTTCGCGTATCGAGGCGGGCCGGGTGCGCATGCACCGGCAGCCGACCGATCTTTCGGCCTTTTCGGCAGAACTGGCCTCGCTGTTCCGCTCGGCGATCGAAGCGGCCGGCATGCAACTGGTGGTCGACTGCCCGCTATTGCCGGGCGCGGTCGATGTGGACCGCGACATGTGGGAGACGGTGGTTCTGAACCTGCTGTCGAACGCATTCAAGTACACACATGCCGGCACGATCACGGTGCGCATGCGAAGCGACGACGCGGGCCGCGCCGTGCTGGAGGTGCAGGACACCGGCATCGGCATCGCCGCCGATGAAATTCCGCGCCTGTTCGAGCGCTTTCATCGCGTGGCCGGCGCGGTGGGCAGGTCGATCGAAGGCACCGGCATTGGCTTGGCGCTGGTGCAGGAACTGGTGCGCCTGCACGGCGGCGAAATCGTCGTGCAAAGCGAGCCCGGGCACGGCTCGCTGTTTCGCATCACGCTGCCCGCCAGCGCCACGCGCGCGGCCAGCGATCCGGCCTCGGTGCTGGCGGCAGCGCCGGCCAGCGGGCAGGCGCTCGCTTACGTCGAACAGGCCGTGCGGTGGAACCCGAACCACGCTGGCGATGCGCCCAACACTGCGGCCGATGCGGCGGACAGATCATCCGAGCCGTCCGCGGACGGTATCGATCCGGCAGCCAGCGTCGGGCACGGGCGCGTACTGGTGGTCGACGATAACGCCGACCTGCGCGACTACATGCGGCGCATCCTGCGGTCGGCCGGGCATCAGGTGCAGGTGGCCGCGGATGGCCAGGAGGCGCTGGAACTGGCGCGCCGACATGCACCGGACCTGATCGTCTCGGACGTGATGATGCCGCGGCTGGACGGCTTCGGGCTGCTGCGCGAAGTCCGCGCCGACGCGGCCTTGCGCCAGACGCCGGTGCTGCTGCTGTCCGCGCGCGCGGGGCCCGAGGCGCGCGTCAGCGGGCTCGCCTCCGGCGCCGACGACTACCTCGTCAAGCCGTTCAACGCCAGCGAGCTGCTGGCGCGGGTGGGCAGCAACCTGCGGCGGTCGCAACTGCGCAGCGTGGCGCAGCGCGAACTGCGTGAAATGAACGATTTGCTGGAACGCCGCGTGGCCGAGTCCGTTGCCGATCACGATCGGCTGTGGGACCTCAGCGAAGATCTGTTGATGGTGACCGGCAGCGACGGCACGATCGAGCGCGTGAGCCCGTCGTGGCAGCGGTCGCTCGGTTATGCGGCGACCGACATGCTCGGACGCACCTGCATGGCGTTCGTGCATCCCGAGGAACTGGTGCCGATGACCGAGCAGATGCTGGCGCTGCGGCGCGACGGCGGATCGGTGCGCCATGAATGCCGCATGCTGCGCCAGGACGGCCGCCCGCGCTGGGTGGCGTGGACCTTGTCGATCGATCCGGCATCGGGCCGCATTCACGGCGTGGGACGCGATGTCACCAGCGACAGGGAAGCCGCCGAAGCGCTGCGCAATGCCGATGAGGCGCTGCGTCTGGCGCAGAAGATGGAGGCCATCGGCAAGTTGACCGGCGGCGTGGCGCACGATTTCAACAACCTGCTGCAGGTGATCGGTGGCAATCTGCACTTGCTGGCGCGCGATGTGGCGGGCGATGAGCGCGCCGAGTCGCGCGTGCGTAACGCGCTGGCCGGCGTGGCGCGCGGCGCCAAGCTGTCGGCGCAGTTGCTGGCCTTCGGGCGGCGCCAGCCGCTGGCGCCCAAGGTGGTCAACCTGGGCCGCTTCGTGCGCGGACTCGACGACATGCTGCGCCGCGCGCTCGGCGACGGCGTGGAGATCGAAACCGTCGTGGCCGGCGGTCTGTGGAACACGCTGGTCGATCCGTTCCAGGTCGAAAATGCGCTGCTGAATCTGGCCATCAATGCGCGCGACGCGATGCACGGCCACGGCACGCTGACCATCGAGGCCGGCAACGCCACACTCGACGAGGTCTACGCGCGCCGCAATGCGGACGTGATTCCCGGCCAGTATGTGATGGTGGCCGTCACCGACACCGGCGCGGGCATCGCGCCCGACATCATCGATCACGTATTCGAGCCGTTTTTCACGACCAAGCCCGAAGGCCAGGGCACGGGGCTGGGGCTGAGCATGGTGTATGGCTTCGTGCGCCAGTCGGGCGGCCACGTGAAAATCTACAGCGAGGTGGGCTTCGGCACGACGGTGCGTCTGTACCTGCCGCGCGTGACCGAGTCGGAAGACCTGGAAACCGATACCGAGCCCGCGCTGGTCAGCGGCGGCACGGAGACGGTGCTGGTGGTGGAGGACGACGAGGACGTGCGCGCCACCGTGGTGGAAATGCTGTCGAGTCTTGGCTATCGCGTGTTGAAGGCGCGCGATGCCGCCGGCGCGCTGGCCATTGTCGAAAGCGGCGTGCCGGTCGATCTGTTGTTCAGCGATGTGGTCATGCCCGGCAAACTGCGCAGTACCGAGATGGCGCGCAAGGTGCGCGAACGGCTGCCCGGCATCGCCGTACTATTCACCTCCGGCTATACCGATAACGCCATCGTCCATGCGGGGCGGCTCGACGCCGGCATCGAACTGCTTAGCAAGCCCTATACGCAGGAAGCGCTGGCGCGCAAGATCCGGCAAATGCTGGCCAGCGGCGGTGCAACGCTGGAGCCCGCGCCACTTGAAGAGGCGCCGAACGACCGCGCGATGCGGCCCTCGCATGCGGCTTCGGCGGGGATGGCGCCCCATGCGCGCAAAGCGTCGGACTCGGCGGTGGACGTGCCCGATGACAACGCTGCCGCGCTGGTGGCAGGCCAGCGCGTGGTCTTCGTCGAGGACGACGATCTGCTGCGCGCCAGCACAGCCGAATTGATGCGCGCTTTTGGCATCGAGGTGATCGAGGCGCGCAACGAGATCGAAGCCATGGCCGCGCTGCAATCCAACGAGACCGACCTCCTGGTCACCGATGTCGGCCTGGGCGGCGCATCGGGCGTGGACCTGGCCATCGAAGCATGTCGGCTCGTGCCGACCCTGCGCGTGGTGTTCGTCAGCGGTCACGACCTGGTGCTGACGCCAGCCCAGCGCGCCGCCCTGCCGCGCGCGGTAACCCTGCGCAAGCCCTACGCGTTGTCGGCGTTCCTCGACGTGTTGCAGGCAGACGGGGGAGCGGGTGAGGCCTAGTTTCGCGTCGACCAATCGGCTGGCGCAGTCCAGCGCCTTGTTGCTTCGGATGTGACAAAAACAAACGGGCCAGCGCAATTGCTGGCCCGTGCTGTCTGGGACTTGCTTGCCCGGCGATGCCGGGGTGTTGCGGGTGCCGGTGTCAGACCGGCAGGGCGGTGGCGACCAGTGCGGCGGCTGCGCCGCTGGCGGCGGTGAGGGCCAGCCATCCGCCCAGGATCAGGGCGCTGTTCTTGAAGCTCATGATGGACTCCGGAAAGAGGCAACGCCGGAGCACATCGCTCCGGCTATTTCTTGATTACCGCCTGCATCGGGCGGGACTCAGACGCGTGCACCGTCGGTATAGATGTCGCGGGTGCGTGCGCCGTCGTAGTACGGGTTGCGCGGAGCGTTCACGCTGCGGGCGCCGTCGTAGTACGGATCAACCTTGCGGGCCGGGCTGGCCGATACACCGGTGCGATCCAGGCCGGCCACGATGCGTGCGCCGTCGGTGTACGGGTCTGCCTTGCCGACCTTGGCGCCGTCCGTGAACGGATCGGCCTTGCCGACACGTGCACCTTCGCTGAACGTGTCGAACTTGCCCTGGCGGGCGCCGTCGGTGAAGGCGCTGCGCTGGTCGTTCACGCGGTAGGTGTAACCGTAGACTTCACCGGCCTTTTGCGCGGCGGGAGCTGCCTGGGCGGCGCCGGCAACGAAAGCGGCGGCGAGGGCAGCGGCGGTAAGGATGTTCTTGGCGGTCATGATGCTCTCCTTGCAAGGGCCGGGCGATCTCGGTTCAGGTGGATCGCGAGGCCGTAGTCTGTTTCGATGGCGATCTTTTTCGGCTTCGTTACCTACTGGTAGATAGATAACCGGGACTAAAAAAAAGACCGCTTCCGGTACTGATAACTGCCTAGTGTTGCGTGGACCGGGCTTTGCTGCGTCTTGCTGTTTGCTGCATCGCGTCGTCCATGAGCTGAATATTATCTACTACTAGATAGATAAGCAAGGGCTTTTTGCGGCGCGCAATCGTATTGACGCCAAATTGCCGAAGCTAGTGTGATGGACCAGCCGCCGGGCTCCTGTTCAAGCGCTTGTTTCTTATGAGAAAAATGATGGCGGACGTGACGGTTGCGACGAATTAGAGTAAATACTCTAGCTTCGGTCAGCGTGTCTTTTGTGCGTTGCGCTGCGCCACCAAGCCCCACAACAGAATGCGGGCGTGCTCCTGGAGCACATCCTTCACGCGCTCGGTTTCCGGTTCGCCATAGCTTTCCCAGTTTAGCGCGCGCAACACGTGACGCCGCATCACCTTGAACGCGGCGATCTGGCTATCGATGGCGATGGTGCGGATGCGGGTGTTTTCGTCGCCGGCAGGCTGGCCGATCAGGCGGCCGACGATGGCGGACGTCGCAGCGAACAGGCGGCGGTTGACGCCGCTGTCGATGCGTTCGAATGCGGCCGATGGACCCAGCCCGGCGCGCTCGCGCGCCATGAACTGGCGCCAATGGTCGGTTTCCGGGGACTCGTACAGAAACATGGCGAAGCGCGCCTGCAGTTTCAGGTAAACCTCGATCAGGTCGGCATCGGACGCATCGGGGCGCGCCAGCGCGGCCTCGGCATGTTCCAGCACATCGCGCAGCGTGGCCTGGACGCGTTCGACGAAATAGTCGATGCACGCCAGGTACACACCTTCCTTGTTGTCGAAGTAGTACTGCAGCGCGGGCGCGTTGACGCCAGCCTCGCGCGCAATGTCGCGCGTCGACGCCCCGTCGAAGCCGTGCGCGCCAAACAGCCGCATGGCCGCTTCGATAATCCGGGCGCGGGTTTCCTCGCCACGCTGGTAGCCCCCTTCGGATGCCGGTCTGTGTCGCGCCATGTTGCGGGTCTCAAGGTCCTGGACAGGCAGAAATATATCAGTTGACAGATTTCTTCCAAGTGGAATAATTGCGCGGCATCCGACTCAAAAGTCCGCGCCCCCAACATGTCCGCCCCCAATTCCGCCGTCGCGCCCGCTGGCGCGGCACCGCAATCCGTTCCCTCGTCACGCGCGTCGCGCCGCCGCTCGATCCTGATCGGACTGGGCGTCGTGGCGCTTGTCGTCGCCTGCGCCTTTGGCGTGCGCTGGTGGACTTACGGCCGCTTTATCGAAAGCACCGACGACGCCTATATCCAGGCCGACAGCGTGACGGTGGCGCCCAAGGTCAGCGGCTATGTGGCCGAAGTCTATGTGCGCGACAACCAGCAGGTCGTCCCCGGCCAGCAACTGGTGCGTCTCGATAACCGCCAATACCAGGCCGCGCTGGACGAAGCGCTCGCCACGGTGGCCTCGCGCGAGGCCGACGTGGCGCGCGCGGACGCCGATCTTCAGCAGCAGCAGGCCAAGATCGCCCAGGCCGCCGCCGAAGTGGAAGGCGCGCGCGCCAATGCGCGCTATGCCGCCTCGCAGGTGGAACGCTACGCGCCGCTGGTGGCCACCGGGGCGGAGACCGAGGAGCGCACGGCCGAACTGCGCAACGCCCAGACGCGCGCGTCAACCACGCTGGCCGCCAACGCGGCGGCGCTGCGCGTGGAGCAGAGCCAGGTGGTCACGCTGCAAACGCGCCTGCAACAGGCCAAGGCGCAGCTCGAGGTGGCGCAGGCCAGCGCCCGCAAGGCCCGGCTCGATCTGGACGACACCGTGGTGCGCGCCACCAGCGCGGGTCGCGTGGCCGACAAGGGCGTCCGCGTGGGCCAGTTCGCGCAGCCGGGCACGCGCCTGCTGACCGTGGTGCCGGTGCAGGACCTCTACCTGACCGCCAACTTCAAGGAAACGCAGGTCGGCCGCATGCGCGCAGGGCAGGCGGTGACGCTGCACGTCGATGCGCTGTCCGGCCAAGCGCTGCACGGCGTGGTCGATAGCCTGTCGCCCGGCACCGGATCGCAATTCGCGCTGCTGCCCGCGCAGAACGCCACCGGCAACTTCACCAAGATCGTCCAGCGCGTGCCGGTGCGCATCCACGTCGATGTGCCCAACGATGCGCGGCCGGTTCTGGTGCCGGGGCTGTCGGTGGTGGTCGATGTCGATACGCGCGATCTCCATCCGGCCAGCGCGCCCGCATCGGCCGCCGCGCACGGGGCCAGCCATGGCTGATGCCGCGAACGCCGGGCCACCGGCATCGGCGGCGCCCGCGGCGACTCCAGCGATGTCATCGGCAGCCCCGGCCGCACAGCCCAACGCGTCCGCCGCGGACTGGATCGCCGTCGCGGCCGGGTCGCTCGGCGCGCTTCTGGCCACGCTCGACATCTCGATCACCAACTCGGCGCTGCCGCAGATCCAGGGGCAAATTGGCGCAGCCGGCACGGAAGGTACGTGGATTTCCACCGGCTACCTGATGGCCGAGATCGTGATCATTCCGCTTACCGCGTGGCTCACGCGCGTGTTTGGGCTGCGCCGCTTCCTGATGTGCAACGCGCTGCTGTTCACGGCGTTTTCGATGATGTGCGGGCTGTCGCACAGCCTGCCGGAAATGGTGATCGGCCGGATCGGCCAGGGATTTGCCGGCGGCGCGATGATTCCCACGGCGCAGACCATCGTGCGCACGCGTCTGCCCCGTCACCAGATGCCGATCGGCATGTCGATGTTTGGCCTGATCGTGCTGCTGGGGCCGTTGCTGGGCCCCGTGATCGGCGGCTGGCTGGCCGAGAACATCAACTGGCGCTGGTGCTTCTTTCTCAATGTGCCGATCACGGCCGTGCTGGTGCCGCTGCTATATTTCGGCCTGAAGGCCGAGCGCGCCGATCTCCAGGCGTTCCTCAAGGCGGACTGGCTCGGCATCGTCGGCCTGACCATCGGCCTCAGTTCGCTGACCGTGGTGCTGGAAGAAGGGCAGCGCGAGCAGTGGTTCGAATCGCAAACCATCGTCTATCTGTCGGCGCTGGCCGCGCTTGGACTGACGATGATGCTGGTCAGCCAGTTCACGGCCAGACAGCCGATCGTGCGTCTGCGGCTGCTGCTGAACCGCAACTACGCGAGCGTGATCCTGATCGTGACGACGGTAGGCGCGGGCCTTTACGGCGTGTCGTACCTGCTGCCGCAGTTCCTGTCGCTGATCGCCGGCTACAACGCCGAGCAGGCCGGCGGCATCATGCTGCTGTCCGGGTTGCCGGCGTTCCTGCTGATGCCGGTGCTGCCGCGCATGCTCGGCAAATTCGACAGCCGCTGGCTGGTGATCACGGGTTTGGTCTGCTTCTTTGCCAGTTGCATGCTCGATATCGGCCTGACCGTCGACAGCGTCGGGCATGACTTCACGGTGTCGCAGATCCTGCGCGGGTTTGGCCAGATCCTGGCGATGATGCCACTCAATCAGGCGTCGATGGCGGCGGTGGCCACGCACGAGGCCGGCGACGCCGCCGGGCTGTACAACATGGCGCGCAATCTCGGTGGATCGATCGGCCTGGCGCTGCTCGGCACGCTGATCGACCGGCGCAATGCGTATCACGACGCGGTCATCCGGGAATCGGTCACGGCCAACAGTTCGATCGGCCAGGACCACATGACGTCGAGCATCGCCGGCTTCGTCGCGCAAGGCGGCGACTACGCCCATGCGCAACTGCAGGCGATCGCGCAGCTCAGCGGCGAAATCGCGCGCCAGGCCGCCGTCATGACGTTCTCCGAAACCTTCTTTGCGCTTGGCATCGCGCTGCTGTGCTGCGTGCCGCTGGCGCTGTTGCTCAAGCCGCCCCACCCGGGCGCGCCCGTTTCCACCGGCCATTGATCATGTTTGCCTTGTTCCACGCACGACTGCCGCGCCTGATGGCGCTTGCCGCGGCGCTTGTCGCCGCGGGCTGCACCGTCGGCCCCGACTATCGCAGCGCGCCGCAGGTGGCTGCCAATACGATCGACGCCGGCAAGTTTCCGCATGCGCCCGTGGCTGCCGATCCTGCCGCGCCGCGCGTGGCCGAGTGGTGGCGCGCGCTTGGCGACGACCAGCTCGACCGCCTGATCGACACTGCGCTGCGGCAAAGCCCCGACATCGACGCGGCTCGTGCACGCGTGCGCCAGGCGCGCGCCGGGCTGGACAGCAACAAGGCCAACCTGCTGCCCAAGGTGGGCCTCGATGCGGCCATGCTGCGCACGCGGTCGCCCGATCTTGCGGCGCTGTCCGGCCAGGGATCGTCGGGCGGCGGACGCGGGCCGCTGTCGCTTTACATCGCCGGGTTCGACGCCAGTTGGGAAATCGATCTGTTTGGCGGCACGCGCCGGTCGATCGAAGCGGCGTCGGCAGAGGCCGATGCCGCGTCCGCGCAGCTTGCCGATGCGCATGTGCAACTGGCCGCCGAAGTGGCGCAGGCCTATGTCACGCTGCGCGAGCAGCAGGCGAGCCTGGCGCACCTGCAGGATTCCGAGAAGCTCGAAGCCGAAATGCTCGATCTCACGCAGCAGCGCCGCGCGCGCGGCGTGGCATCGCAGCTCGAGGTGGAGCGGCTGCTCACGCAACTGGACAACACGCGCGCGCAGATCTCGCCGGTGCAGGCCGGCATCGCCGAATCGTTCGACCAGTTGGCGCTGCTGACGGGGCGCGCGCCCGGTGAACTCGACGCCGAACTGGCCGCGCCCAGGCCGCTGCCCAGCGTGCCGGAAACCGTCGCGGTGGGCGATCCCGCCGCGTTGCTGAGATCGCGTCCCGATATCCGCGCCGCAGAGCGGCGGCTGGCATCCAGCACGGCGCAGATCGGCGTGCGCAAGGCGGACTGGTTTCCCAAGCTGTCGCTGCTGGGATCGCTTGGCTTCAGCGCGATGGATCCCGGCCATCTGGCGCGCAAGGACAACGGCACCTGGCTGACGCTGCCGCGCTTGCAGTGGAATATCCTCGACTTCGGCCGCGTCGCGGCGGGCGTCGACAGCGCCGAGGGCGCCCGCGACGAGGCTCAGGCCAACTACCGTGGCACGGTTCTCAAGGCGCTGCGCGATGCCGACGTGGCCCTGTCACGCTACGGCCATCAGCGCGAACACGTGGTGGTGCTGCGCCGCGTGGAAGCGTCGGCGGACCGCGCGTCGACATTGCAGCAGCAGCGCTACCGCGCCGGCACGGCCAGCATGCTCGAATGGCTGGATGTCGAGCGCACGCGCGTAGTGGCGCAGCAAAACCGCATTGCGGGCGACGCAGACCTGCTCAAGGACTACGTGTCGCTGCAGAAATCGCTGGGTCTGGGCTGGCAGACGGCCGCGGTGCCGGAGGCGTCGGCTTCCCGCTAGAGCGGCGTCGCGTTGGCCGCGTCCTCGTCGGCCGTCAGCCCGGCGTTCGGTTGTGCATCAGCCGGGCGCCAACGCGGATTTGCAGGATAAAAACCGACAGCCGAACCGGACTGCGCCCACTATGGTGCGAATCGCGTCCGCTCGACACTGGCAAATGGATAGAATCGCCGGGGGCAGTCCCACGCTCGCGGCGCCAGTCGGTTGCGGTGCAACAAATCAGAACGGGCGGCGGGAGGTGCGACATGCAAATCAGGAGGCCGTACGCCGATGCACTTCAACGCCAACGACAGCATTCTGGTCAACATCGTCGCCAGCCTGGCGGTCATCGCGGCCGGCACGCTGGTGGTCAAGCTGATCAATCGCTTCTTTACCGGACGGCTGCAGGCGGACAACCGCGGCAGCTATCGCGCCTGGACTGTCGCGTCGCGCAATCTGGTCGCGGCCGTGGTGTTCCTGCTGTTGCTCGGCATCTGGGTGTCCGAACTCAAGAGCGTGGCGATTTCGCTGGCGGCGTTTGCGGCGGCCTTGTTGCTGGTCGGCAAGGAACTGGTCATGTGTTTTCTCGGCGCGTTCATGCGCATGATCACGCGACCGTTCCAGCTGGGCGATCTGGTCGAGATCGGCCCGTTTGGCGGCGAGGTCATCGATATGGACGTGATGTCCACCACGCTGGTCGAGGTGGCCGCATCGCGCCAGTACACGGGATTCACGGTACAGGTGCCCAACAGCATGTTGCTGACCACCGCGGTGCGCAATCACTCGCAGGCAGGCGCCTATACGCTGGACATGGTGCGCATTCCACTCGATGTGGGCGTCGATCCCGATGCGGTGGAGGCGCAGCTTGTGCAGGTGGCGCGCCAGGCGTGCGAAAGCTTTATGGAAGAAGCGGGACGCGCGCTGCGGCGCTACGGCGACATGCGCTTCGTGGATCTGTCGCAGTTCGAACCGCGCGTGCTGTTCGAACCGGTCGACGTGGGTCGCTACGACGCCATCGTGCGCTTTCCCGTGCCGGTCAGCGCGCGGCTGCCGGTCGCGCAGCAGATTGTGCGTGGCTACTATCGCCAGTGCGCGGCGGCCAGCAAAGCGGCAACCGATCCAGTGGCGCAGGGCTAGCTTGCCGGCAGGCGTTGCCGGTCTTGTCGAGGAGTGGAACATGGCGCAATTGCTGAGCCGTCCCGTGCAGGGCCAGGGCGTGCCGCCGGCTCCGGCCCGGCCTGGCCAGTCGGTCCATCTTCCGCAGCGCCTGTCGATCCAGCGCTGGCGCCAGCGGGTGCGCTCGTTCGCGCTGATGGTGATGGTTACGCTGACGCTGGGCTTGCCTGCTGGCTGCGCCAGTCTGCCCGCCAATACCAATCGCACGCCGTCGTACGTCATTGCCGATACCGGCAACACGATGCTGGCGCGCGCGCTGGCGCCGCGGCTGGCGAAAAATCCGGGACAGTCGATCTTCTATCCGCTCGGCAATGGCCCCGACGCGCTGACCGCGCGCATCGCACTGGCCCGCGCCGCGCAGAAGACGCTCGACATCCAGTACTACATCTACGACGTCGACACCACGGGCAGCGCGCTGATGGGCGAATTGATCGACGCCGCCGATCGCGGCGTGCGCGTGCGCATCCTGATCGACGACATCCATACCGGCAAGCAGGACAAGACGTGGGTCGCCATCGATTCGCATCCCAACATCGAAGTGCGCATCTTCAACCCGTTTGCCAACCGCAAGCTGCGCTGGGCCGAGGCGCTGGTCGACTTCGGCCGCGTGAATCGCCGCATGCACAACAAGCAGATGACGGTCGATAACCTGGTGACGATCGTGGGCGGCCGCAATGTCGGCGACGCCTATTTTTCGGCCAAGCCGGACATGGATTTCAGCGACCTCGACGTGATCGTGGCGGGCCCCGTGGTGCCGCAGGCCAGCCAGGTGTTCGACGCGTACTGGAACAGCGACCTGGCCTATCCGGTGGTCACGCTCGCCGCCGAGGGCAAGGACGCGCCGGCGGAATTGCGGGCGTTTCGCAAGGGAATCGAGGCCAAGGGCGACAGCGCGCGCGCGAGCCCGTTCGTGCAGGAACTGCTCGATTCCGGCCTCGCGCGCGGTATCGAACTCGGTCATCTGCCCGGCTATATGGGCGGCGCACGGGTGATTGCGGACAAGCCGGACAAGATCGAGGACAGCCCCGATGATCCGTCCACCCATGCCATTCCGCAGTTGCGGGCAATGATGGAAAAGGCCGAGCGTGAGCTGGTGATCGTGTCCCCATACTTCGTGCCCGACGATGAGAACGAGAAATGGCTGATCGGTATCGCCAAGCGCGGCGTCAAGGTGCGCGTGCTGACCAATTCGTATGCCGCGACCGACGTGGCGGCGGTGCATGCCGGCTACTCGCCGCGCCGCAAGAGCCTGCTGCGCGCCGGAATCGAACTCTATGAGCTGAAACCTACCGCCAATGCGGAACTGGCGCGCAGCCGCACGCGGGCGCGCATGTTTGCATCCAGCCGCGCCAGTCTGCACGCCAAGACATACGTGGTGGACCGACATCTGCTTTTCATCGGCTCGCTCAACCTCGATCCGCGCTCGATCAAGCTCAATACCGAAATGGGCGTGATTCTGGATTCTCCGCAACTGGCAACGCGGCTGGTGGAGGACATGGACAAGCGCCTGCTCGATATTGCCTATCGCGTGGCATTGCGCAGGGACGAGAACGGCGGCGAATCGATGACCTGGACCACGCGCGACAACGGCAAGGAAACCACGTTCGACGCGGAGCCCGGCATGAACGTGTGGCAGCACATCGGCAACGGCATCCTGCGCGTGCTGCCGGTGGAAGACCAGCTGTAAGGCTCGGGTGGATCGCTCAGACAAGGGCGCCCCGGTGGGCGGTTCAGGGCCCGCGCATCAGGGGGCGATCGCGTCGGGCCCGTCGCCGATGTTTGGCTGCAGCGAGCGCAGCAGGTGTTCCTGGAGGCGCGACAGTTCCTGCGCGATGCCACCGGGGAACCCCTGCCTGTCGCCGCGCTTGTCGATCAGCAGCTCGCCGAGAAACGCCGATACCGCCGCCGCATCGCCCAGCGCGGCCAACTGGTTGGCGATGCGCGGATAGGTATGGAACAGTTCGAACGGCCGCACCTCGCGCGGCAATTGCGCCAGCCATTTCAACGCCACGGGCGTAAGCGCCTGCGTGGCGGGATCGATCGGCTGGCGCGCCTCGCTCCAGTCGGTCGTGCGCGAGGCGGGCGGCTCGCCATCTAGCACCTTCTTGGCCTCTTCGACCGTGACGAATTCAAACGAGAGCGGTTCCATGTCTGATGTGCTGAAAATTGGCGCGCCGCCCGCATCACTCGATCGGATATTCGACCGCACAGCCGATCGATGCGAAGCGCTGCCGCTCATCTTATCGGATTGCATCGCGCATTTCATAAGCCGCATCGCCCGCGTTTGAACGGCGCCACAGTGGCTGCGGACTTCCGGCAGCGCCGCGATGCGTGCGTGAATCTCATGGCGCGCCGCATCATTGCTCATGCCTGCGCGCAGCGCCAGCGCCGACACTGCAAAGAAGAAGCCAGTGGGGCAGTGGAGCGCGGCATGACCTGGAATTTGATGATCGATGCGGATTGCATACCCGTGACGTTGCACGCCGGCGCGCGCGTCCATTGCGGAGCGGGGCGCCTGTGGATGACGGTCGAGGAGCGGCGCGCCATCGCGTCGCCAGACATCGTGCTGGCTGCGGGCCAGAGCCACCGCGTGACGCGGGACGGCACCTATTTCCTGAGCGCGTTGCGCGGCACGGGCAGCGTGCTGTGCCAGATCACGCCCGCGCCGTCGCAACGGCTGGTGTTGCGGCTGACGTGACGCGCGCGGCTTCGGCGCGGATCCACGCCGCCACATGCCGCACTTCCTCGCGGGGCTGATCGGAGGCGTGAATCAGCCAGAAGGCGTTGGGGCTGGGCATGGCCGATCCCGCCGATGTCACGACATGGAGCTGTCCGCCCTCGATCAGCGGCTGGATCAACTCCAGCCGCCCCAGGGCAACGCCTTGCCCGGCCAGCGCGGCGTGAATCACCTGGTCGTACTGGTTGAAGCGCAGAATGCCGCGCCGGCTGGCCTGCCGGTATCCGTGCGCGCCAAGCCAGCTACGCCAGTGCAGCCACGGCCTGGGGTCGTCGAACTCCAGCAGCGGCAGCGCGGCAAGGTCCTTGGCGGAACGCACGCGCGTGGCGCCCAGCGTGGGATTGGCCACCGGCGCGATGGTCTCGTCGAACAGATGCTCTGCATGGGCGGGCGCTGCGGCCGCCGCGCAGTAGCGGATCGCCAGGTCGATGCCGTCGGCGCGCAGGTCGCTGAGCTGGTTGCTGGCCGACAGCCGCACATCGAGATGCGGATGCTGGCGCTGCAACGTGCCGAGGCGCGGCAACAGCCACAAGCCCGCCACGCCAATGCTGGCGGTGACGGTCACGGGCTGCGGGCCATCGCGCCTGCGGAGTTCGGCGGCCACATCCTGCAATTGCTGCATTGCGCCATCGGCGCTGCGGAACAGTCGCTCGCCTTCCGGCGTGAAGGCGACGCCGCGGTGCTGCCGCACGAACAGCCGCACCTGCAACTGGTCTTCCAGCGCGCGGATCTGGCGGCTGACGGCGGATTGCGTCAGGCACAGGTCGTCGGCTGCCTGCGTGATGCTCATGCGGCGGCCCACTGCGACAAAACCCTTGAGCAGATCGAGCGAGAACAGCCTGACGAGCGGAACGGACATGGCAGATCGTGTGGATGGGCGAGCCCTATTACAGCACGGAAGCCGCCGCGCTGGCATTCCTGCGACGCATGGCTGGCGACACGAAATGTCGTTTGAGCGCCGTCGCGGAATCGCGTGGAATGGAGCCATTTCCAGCGATTTTTTGTGCGATGTCTTCAAGGAGTCCGCGATGCGCCAACACAGGTCTTGCCATGATGCCGAGGCATTGCGTCTGCCGCACAGCGCGCCGTGGTGGCGCGGCAGCGCCATTCTGCTGCTGGCGGCTGGACTGGTGATGGGGCTGGCGCTGGGCGTGCGCCACGTTCAGGGCCTGTTCCTGCTGCCGATGATCGCGGACCGCGGCTGGACGCGCGAATCGTTCGCGCTGGCGATGGCTGTGCAGAATCTGGTGTGGGGCGTGGCGCAGCCGTTCACGGGCATGCTGGCCGACCGCTTCGGATCCTGGCGCGTGATGCTGGGCGGCATGGCGCTGTACGCCGCGGGCTTGTGCGGCATGGCGATGGCGCCATCGACACCGCTGTTCGTACTGACGGCCGGCATCTGCATCGGTATCGCCCAGTCCGGTACAACCTTCGGCGTGGTCTACGGCGCACTGAGCCGCATGGTGCCGCCCGCGCAACGCAGCCGCACGCTCGGTATCGCGGGCGCTTGCGGCGGCATTGGCCAGTTCCTGATGGTGCCTTCCGCACAGGCGCTGCTGTCGCTGACCGGCTGGCAACACACGCTGATCGTGTTCGCGGTGGCGGCCATCCTCGTCTTGCCGCTGACGCTGCCGTTCCAGGATCGCACCGGCGCCGGGGCAGGATCGCAAGCCGATGCCGATTCGCCGCCGATGCTGGCCGCGATTCGCGAGGCGTTTCGGCACTCGGGTTTCTGGCTGCTAAACCTGGGATTCCTGGCCTGCGGCTTCCAGCTCGCGTTTATCGCCAACCATCTGCCCGCCTACCTGCGCGACAAAGGCATGGCGCCGGCTAGCGCGATGATCGCCCTGGCCGTGATCGCGCTGGCCAATATCGCCGGCACATACCTGTTTGGCTGGCTCGGCGGGCTGCACACCAAGAAGTACCTGCTGGCCGGCATCTATCTGGCGCGCACCTCGGTCATGGCACTGTTCGTGCTGTTGCCGCTCAGCCCGTTCACGCTGTACGCATTTGCAGCCGTGATGGGATTTCTCTGGCTCGGCACCGTGCCGCTGACCAGCGGCATCGTTGCGCAGGTGTTCGGCGTGCGGTACATCACCACGCTGTTCGGCTTCGTCTTCTTTGGCCATCAGCTCGGGTCGTTCCTGGGCGTATGGCTCGGCGGCGTGGTATTCGAGCTCACGCATTCCTATGATTGGGTGTGGATCGGCGCGATGGCATTGGGCGTGGTCGCTGCCGCATTGCACTGGCCGATCGACGATCGCGAGATCGTGCGTCCCGCATGGCAAGGCGCGCGCAGTTGATGGAATAACCGGGCGCCATGGTGTGTTTACGTAACAGGCGGGATGCGGCGACGGCGATATGTGGAGTAAGCTTGGCGCCCAGTTTCATCTGCCGTTCCGTCGATACCCGGAGACACACCATGCGATTCCGACTCCGCGCCTGGATAGGCGTAGCCGCCCTGGCGCTCAGCGCCTGCACCACGCTGCAGCCCGTGGAAACCGCGCAAAAGATGATGGGAAGCCCGCAGGATTCGGTGCGCCAGGCGTTTGGCGAGCCCACCGACACGTTCCAGCGGGCCGACGGCACGCAGCGCTGGATCTATTCCAAGCAGCCATACGGCTATGAGATCTATGCCGCCGACTTCGATGCCGGCGGCCGTCTGAGCGGCTTTCGCCAGATGCTGACGGAAAACGAAGTCTATACGGCGCGCCCGGGCACGTGGACCAAGCAGGACGTGCTGGAACGCTGGGGCCGTCCGCGCGAGCCGATCCAGTACTACGCGTTGATGAAGCGGGAGGCGTGGTCGTACCGGATGTATCTGCCCGGCTATGTCCCGGCGCACTTCAGCGCCTACTTCGACGACGCCGGCGTACTCGACCGCACCATGATCATCATGGATTCGCGCGGCGGCGAGCGCAGCCGGCGCTAGCCCCGAAGCAACTTCAGCCGCGCCGTACCGCCGTCACTTTGCCCTGCATGACGTCGATGGTGCGGCGCTGCGGGTTGTAGTCCATCGTGCCGGGCATATGCTGGCCCTCGCGATTGCCAAAGCGCCACGCGCAGCCCTTCAGCAGCGCGGCCGCTTCGGCCTCGGTCTTGCCGATCAGCGCGTCGTCGCCGACCTTGTCGGCCTGGCAGCCCTCCGGCGTGCCGCGGCCGCCTTGCGGGCCGGGATCGGGCACGGCGCTGTCCGGCGCCTTCGATGCGCATCCGGCCATCATCGTGACCATCGCCGCCGCACCTGCAACGGCGGCCAGTTTCCAGTATCGCTTGCTTGCTGTCATCGTCATCGGTGGGCTCCTGGAAGAATGAGCGTCGATTCTAGCCGCACCGTCAGCCTTGCGGCGATTTTCGCGGACGCTGGCGTGGCGTCGTCGCCTTGGCCGGATGAGCACGCGCACGCGCGCGCGGCGCCGGTGCGGCAAACATCGGCATGTCGCGCAGGATGCAGCCCAGCAGCGTATTGGCGGCCACGCCCAGTGGCCGGCCGGCCTTTACCAGCACGCGCGCCTTGGCGGCTTCGAACAGCGGATGCGCGATGGGCAGCGTCACCAGCTCCCCCGATTCCAGTTCGCGGTACGCGGCAAATGCGCCCATCAGCGTGATGCCGTCGTGGCGCTTCACAAAGTGCCGCAGCACCGCCAGCGAATTGGTGGTCAGCGTGGGCCGGATCTGCACGTTTTCGGTATAGGCCAGCATCTGCACCACCTGTCCGAGCCCGAAGGCGGGCGGCATCAGCGCCAGCGGGTAATTGCCCAGCTCCCGCACGTTGACCTTGCCGCCGCGCCGCGCCAGCGGATGCCCGGCGCGCACCAGCAGCACCACCGGCTGCGGCGACGTGGCCACCCAGGTGATGTCGGCGTGCGAGGGCGGGTTGTAGGCCAGCCCGATATGCGCGCGGCTTTCTGCCACTTCCTGCAGCACGTTGTTCACGGGCAGCGTGTCGACAGTGACATCGAGCCGCGGATACTGCGCGCAGAAATCGGTCAGCACGTCGTCCATCAATCCATCGACATACCCTTCGCTGGTGGCGATGCGCACCTGGCCG
Organism: Cupriavidus pauculus; assembly: GCF_008801835.1. GTDB lineage: Bacteria > Pseudomonadota > Gammaproteobacteria > Burkholderiales > Burkholderiaceae > Cupriavidus > Cupriavidus pauculus. Next base: position 226,523 of record NZ_VZOW01000004.1, read on the forward strand.
TGCTGCAGCCCGCGCAAAGCCTGCAGACGGTCCTCGAACAATTCCTGCTGCGCGCGGCAGCCGCGCCAGTATTCGAGCAGATGCAAGGCGGCCTCGGTGGGCTGCACGCCGCGCGCGTGCCGGTCGAACAACGGCGCGCCTACTTCGTCTTCGAGCAGGCGGATCTGCCGCGTGATGACAGAGGGCGACGTGTTGATGCTGTCGGCCGCGCCGCGTATCGATCCGTGTGTGAGGACTTCATGGAAATAGCGCAGACGACGCTGGTTCAGTTCTCGCATGATGCATTGCCGATGGTGTTGCCGAATGGGCAACGATAGCCGACTTAAGTTGCTCTTGCTCTGTTTTTTCATCTGCCCGACGATCTTGCCAAACAACAAGACAGCGACCGCACAACGCCCATCGCATCCACCAGGCCGACCACGGGAGAGATAGACATGTCCGCCGCACTGCCCCCACGCACCACCACGGCGCACGCCGCCTATGAGGCGCTGTACCGCAAGCTGAACTGGCGCCTGCTGCCGTTTCTGCTGATCTGCTACACATTCGCGTACCTCGATCGCGTCAATATCGGCTTTGCCAAGCTGCAGATGCAAAGCGATCTCGGTTTTTCCGATGCCGTGTACGGACTCGGCGCGGGCATCTTTTTCTTCGGTTATGTGTTGTTCGAGATTCCCAGCAACCTGCTGCTGCCTCGCATTGGTGCGCGCAAGACCATCAGCCGCATTCTGGTGCTCTGGGGACTGACGTCGGCGGGCATGATGTTTGTGCGCGACGAAACCACGTTTTACGTGATGCGCTTTTTGCTTGGCGTGTTCGAGGCCGGCTTTGCGCCGGGCATGATCTTCTACCTGACGTACTGGTACGGCCAGCAGCGCATGGCGCGCGTGATGGCGGTGGTAATGCTGGCCGGGCCGATCGGCGGGATCTTCGGCTCGCCGTTGTCGACGTGGCTGATGACGGGTCTGTCCGGCGCGCATGGCCTGGAAGGCTGGCAATGGATGTTCCTGGTCGAAGGGCTGCCGTGTGTGCTGCTGGGTGTGCTCGCGCTGCGTGTGCTGGCCGATCGCCCCGCCGACGCCAGGTGGCTGAGCGAAGAGGAAAAGCGCCTGCTCGCCGCACAGCTGCACGCGCCGGCGTCCGGCCACCATTCGTTCGCACAGGTGGCGCGCGATCCGCGCGTGTATCTGCTGGCGTTTGCCTACTTCACGATGATTTGCGGCATCTACGCCGTAAGCTTCTGGCTGCCGTCGATCCTCAAGGCGGACGGCGTGACGGACACCATGCAGATCGGCTATTACTCGATGATCCCGTACATCGCCGCCGCGATTGCGATGGTCGTGATCGGCCGTCGTTCGGACCGCCGCGGCGAGCGCCGTCTGCATAGTGCGGTGCCGGCGCTGGTAGGCGCGGTTGCGTTGGCCGTGGCAACGATGTCGAGCGGCAATCTGGCCATCTCGCTGCTGTGCATGACCATTGCCACCGCGATGATGTGGACCGCCTACACCGTGTTCTGGGCGATTCCGTCGCAATACCTGAAGGGCGAGGCCGCAGCGGGCGGCATCGCGCTGATCAACACAATCGGCCTGATCGGCGGATTCCTGAGCCCGACCATCATCGGCTGGGTGCGCACCGCAACCGGCAGCATGCAGGCAGGCTTGTTCGTGATGGTTGGCCTGCTGGTGGCCGGCGCGATCACGCTGATCGTCAACCGCATGCCGTCGCCGCACGGCGCGGCGGCTACCGCCTGAAGCGACGAGCAGCGCGCCGACGCCACGCAGGCAGTCGGCAACGCGCGCGGCAAGGCATGACTGAGCATGAATGAGGAGAAGCAATTGGCAGCAACGATTCTGATCGCCGGCTTTCAGCACGAGACCAACACCTTCGCGCCGTCCAAGGCCACCTACGCCAGCTTCGAGCGCGGCGAGGGATTTCCGGCGATGGCGCGCGGCGACGATGTGCTGGCGCTGCGCGACGTGAACATTCCCGCAGGCGGATTCATCCGGGCCGCGCAGCGCTACGGGTGGACGCTGCGCCCGGTGGTGTGGGCCGGCGCGAGCCCCTCGGCGCATGTCACCGAAGACGCGTTCGAACGGATCGCCGGAGAGATCGTGGCAGCGGCGCGCGCAGGCGGCTTCGACGCGATCTATCTCGACCTGCACGGCGCGATGGTGGCCGAGCATGCCGACGATGGCGAGGGCACGCTGCTGGCGCGCCTGCGCGCGGTGATCGGTCAGCATGTGCCGATGGTGGCGTCGCTCGACCTGCACGCCAACGTCACGCAGGCCATGCTCGATGCGGCTGACGCGCTGGTGGCGTATCGCACCTACCCGCACGTCGACATGGCGGATACCGGCGAACGTGCCGCGGCGCTGCTGCAGGCGCGGCTCGGCGCCGGCGCACCGTGGCATCGCGCGGCGCGCCGGCTGCCGTTCCTGATTCCCATCAACGGCATGTGCACCATGCTGGAACCGGCGCGCGGCATGTACGCGCAGCTGGACTCGCTCGAGCGCGACGGCGTGGCGTCGCTGTCTTTCGCGCCCGGATTTCCCGCGGCCGATTTTCCTGAATGCGGGCCGGTGATCTGGGGCTATGGCCAGGACGCGGATGCCGTGAACGCGGCGGTGCAGGCGCTGTACGACCGCATGCTGGCCGAGGAAGCGGCATGGGAAGTGCCGTTCCTGTCGCCCGATGAAGCGGTGCGCGAGGCCATGCGCATGGCGCAGGACGCCACGCAGCCCGTGGTCATCGCCGATACGCAGGACAATCCCGGCGCCGGCGGGGATTCCAACACGATGGGCATGTTGCGCGCGCTGCTGCGCAACGGCGCGCAGCAGGCGGCCATCGGACTGATCTGGGACCCGGCCGTGGCCGCCGCCGCGCATCGCGCCGGGGTGGGGGCGGTGATCGACGTGGCGCTCGGCGGCGTCAGCGGCGTTGCGGGCGACGAACCGCTGCAGGCACGCTTCGAAGTGCTGAAACTGTCCGATGGCGTGTGCCGCTTTGGCGGCCCGATGATGCACGGCATGCTGGCCGATGTCGGGCCGGTGGCGCTGCTCGGCATCGACGGCGTGCAGGTGGTGGTCAGCGGCGGCAAGGCGCAGATGCTGGACCGAAACCTGTATCGCGTCGGCGGCGTGGAGCCGGAGGCGATGAAAATCCTGGTGAACAAGAGTTCGGTGCACTTCCGTGCCGATTTCCAGGGCATTGCGCATGCGGTGCTGGTGGCCAAGGCGCCCGGTCCGATGACTGCCGATCCGGCCGACTTGCCGTGGACGCGCCTGGCGCCCGGGATCCGGCTCAAGCCAATGGGCGCGCCGTTCCAGCGCTGAAGACGCGGCGCAGGATGGCGCGCGATGCCGTGCAGCGCAGGGCGTGCCTTTCGCGTGGCCCTTGCCGTGTGCGCGGCTGCCCGCACTACAGCTTTTGCGCCGCCGCGAGCCGGAGGATTTTCTGCCAGCGTGCGGCGGTAGCGCGATCGGGCATCGGGATCGCGAATTCGGCCTGCCGATGGTGCCGCAAGGAGAGCATCACATGCCAGCGCCCCTGGCGCGCTTGCGGCTGAGCGTCGGCGATGTCGGCAAAGATCAACACTTCGCGCTGGCCATCCATCTGCAGTACGCCGTTCTTGCGCTCGGCATCGAGCCGCAGGCTGCCCCATTCGCCCGACACCATCACCTCGCGCTCGCCGTGGAGGCGTCGGCCATGGATTGCGCGATAACGCCGCAGCCACGCCAGGAACAGCGCGCTCAGCACCGCCAGAATCGCCAGCACCGCAACGGTGCCGGCCAGCACGCCAAACGCGCCGGCCACGCGCTGATAGAGCCGGACCAGGCCGTAGATGAAGGCGCCGATCAGCGCCAGGCCAAGCAAAATGAAAGGCACGTAGGTTTCCGGAAAGATGGTTGTTGGACGATGGCGACACAGCGGCAGTGAATCGGCGCTTGTACCGCGCGTGGCGGCGTGCACGCGTTCTGGGCGCGACGGCGCCAGCCTATAATGAGCCGCTCCGCAGTGCCCCGGGGCTGTCATTCGCTCCGGTCAATTTCCATGCCATCGTATCCTCTCGTCCTTTGCCTGACCATTGCCGTCGTTTGCAGTGTGGGCATGGCCGTCGCCGCATGGCCACGGCGGGACGATCCCACGGTGCGCGCATTTCTGGTGCTGTCCGCGGGCGTGGCGATCTGGAGCGGCGGCCGACTGCTGGAAATCAGCGAGACCACGCTGGCCGGACGCATTTTCTGGGCAAAGTTCCAGTACCTGGGCATCGTCGCCGTGCCGATCGGCTGGCTGGTGGCGATGGTCCACGTCAGCCGGCCGCGCTACGTGGTGCCGTGGTCGTTGCTGTGCGTGCCCGTGCTGGCGGCAGTACTGACGCTGCTGCTGGTATTTACAAACGAACACCATCACCTGATCTGGACGTCGATCGAGCTGATGCCGCGCGGCGTGTCGCCCGGGGCGGTGTTCCGGCATGGCATCGGCTATACGATCGCCGCGGGCTGGGTTTACGCGCTGCTGGCGCTGAGCTTGTATTTTTTGCTCACCGCCGATGTTCCCAATGCGGCGCTGTCCCGGCGCGGACGCAATGTGCTGGTGGTCGGACTGATGCTGCCGCTGATGGCGCATATCGCCTACCTGTATCGCTGGACGGGGCCGCTCGGGGGCGATCTCACGCCGGCCACGTTTTCGCTGATGGCGGTGCTGGTCTGGCTGTGCGCGCTGCGCACGCATCTGGACGACATCGGCCACTATGCGCGGCTGCGCGTGTTCGACACGATCCGCGAGGGCTGCGTGATTCTGGGCGCGGGCGGGCGCATCGTCGAATTCAATCCCGCCGCGGTGCGCCTGCTGCCCGAGATCCGGCGCGGCCAGCTTTGTCCGCCCGAGTGGGACGAAGTGCTGACCGCGGCCGGCGATGCCAATCCCCATATCGTGGAACGCGCCGGCCTTGAACTGACCGCCGAGCCGGTGTGCCGGATGGACGGCAAGGAAATCGGCATGCTGGTGTTCATGCGCGACATCCGCCGCTATCAATCGCGCGAACGCGCGCTGGCCACCCAGCTTGGCGAAACCGAGGAGCAACTGTCGCGCGTGCAGGCCGATCTCGACATCGACGCGCTGACGAATATTCCGAACCGCCGCTTCTTCCAGCGCGCCTCGCTCGACGTGGTGGCGCGCGCTCACGAACTTGGCAAGGAAGTGGGCCTGCTGATCCTCGATGTCGATCTCTTCAAGCAATACAACGATCTCTATGGTCATCCGGTTGGCGACGAATGCCTGCGCAAGGTGGCTGAGGCGCTGACCGGCGTGCTGCGCGGAGAGCAGTTCTGCGCGCGGCTGGGCGGCGAGGAATTCGCCGTGATACTGCCGGATTCCGATCTTGACGAGACGCGCCGCGTGGCGCGCAACATGGTGGCCGCCGTACGCGACCTGGGCATTCCGCACAACGGCACGCCGGTGCAGCCGCTGGTCACGATCAGCGTGGGCGCGGTATGCGACGTGCCGGAAGCCCCGCGCCTGGAGCCGCTGCTGCACCGCGCCGACAGCGCGATGTACCGCGCCAAACGCGCTGGCCGCAATCGCTACGTGATCGACGGCAGTGTCTATCTGGGCTTGCAAAGCAACTGACGCGAATCGCTGCAACAAAGCGCTTGCAAATTCCAAAGGCTTCTGTAGAATTCGGCGCTCGCATCGCAGCAGCCATGCTGCGAGACGAAGCCCAGATGGCGGAATTGGTAGACGCACTAGGTTCAGGTCCTAGCGGTGGCAACACTGTGGAGGTTCGAGTCCTCTTCTGGGCACCAATTCGAAAGCCCTGCTCAACGAGCAGGGCTTTTTCATTTCCGGCCCAGAAAGGGAAGTCCCGGCGGACTTCCCGTGGGGACTCGAAAGGATTGCGCCTGCTGGCGCAATCCCGGGGTCGCGCATGGGTGACCGAGTCCTCTTCTGGGCACCAATTCGAAAGCCCTGCTCAACGAGCAGGGCTTTTTCATTTCTTGGCCCAGAAAGGGAAGTCCCTGTGGACTTCCCGCGGGGACTCAGCGCCGTCCCACCGCCAGATCGCCGATCGTCACGCGCGGATCCGGCGCAACCGACTGCCGCACCACATCGCCGACCATTTCGGCGGTGACCGCCGACAATGTCCAGCCCAGATGCCCGTGCCCGGTGTTGTAGAACACATTGGCGGCATGACCGCGGCCCACGCGCGGCATCATGTTCGGCATCATCGGCCGCAGGCCCGCCCATGGCACCACGCTGCGCGTGCTGACGCCGGGGAAACACTGATGCACCCAGTCGATCAGCGGACGAATCCGGTCTGCGCGGATGTCGCGATTGACGCCGTTGAACTCGGCGGTGCCAGCCACGCGGAAGCGGTCCGCGCCGAGCCGGCTCGTCACAAGCTTGGTTTCGTCGTCCAGCAGGCTTACGGTCGGCGCACCCGCCTGGCTTTGCGCGTCGGTCAGGTTCACCGTGATCGAATAGCCCTTGACCGGATAGATGTTCACGCGATCGCCCAACTGCCGGGCAAAGGCGCGGCTGCCCACGCCCGCGCACACCACCACGCCGTCGAATTCACGCGACGCCGGCAGGCCGTCCTGCGCCGATATCACTGTCGCGCGGCGACCCGTGGCGGATACGCTGCGCACTTCCTGGTTGTACAGCGTCTCTACGCCATGCCGGTCGATGGCCGCGGCCAGGCCGGTGGTGAACTTGTGGATGTCGCCGGTGGCGTCGCTCTCGGTGTAGTAGCCGCCGTAATAGCGCCCCGCCAGTGTTGGCTCGATCGCGCGCATTTCGTCGGGCGTGACCGCCCGGCGTTCCAGTCCGCCTTCGGCCAGCAGCGCCGATACGCGGCCGGCATGATCGAACCCGGCCTTGTTGCGGTAAATATGCAGGATGCCGCGTCGCTTCAGGTCGAAGTCGATGCCTTCGGCCTGCGCCCAGTCGAACAGATGCTGACGCGCGGCGATGGCCAGACGCGCGGTTTCGATTGTGTTGGCACGATAGTGCGGGATCGATGCGATGAACTCGCCGAACCAGCTCAGCTTGTGCCATGACGGGCGCGGATTCACCAACAGCGGGGCATCGTTGCGCAGCATCCATTTGATGCCTTTAACGAGCGTCGACCAGTGCGTCCAGACTTCCGCATTCGACGCCGACAACTGGCCGCCATTGGCAAACGACGTCTCCATCGCCGCATAGCGGTGGCGTTCGAACAGCGTGACGGAGAAACCGCGCCGGGCCAGCGCGTAAGCGGTCGTGACGCCGGTAATTCCGCCGCCAATTACTGCAATGGTTTTCATGGAAAGGTCTTTCGGGACGTCATGGGATGGCAGTCCACGGCGCACCATGCGCTGTCGTGGACGCCCCCTCTGTCCTTGACCTGAGAGATTTCGCCATGCCCGGCGGGTAGCCGCGCACCGCTTGCTCCTTCGGTACCGCCGGCGGACGTGCGCGCCGGCAGTTCTTCAGAGTGCAATAGCGATACCGGTCCGTTTGCCTGAGAGTTTCCGGGGCGGTTGCTCCTTCGGCGCCGTACCTGCCAGGCGGCTGGCACGGACTCTCCCGATATCGCGCATTCAATGGCGGCAACTATGCCACAGCTTTTGGCGATTCGGCTATGCGATCGTGTGTTTGGCGGTGCGCTGGCTGTTGCGCCATCGCCGCGCTCACACCCGAACCGCGCCGCGATCACGCGGCATCCGCGCCGGCACCCGGCGTGCTTACTTGCCCAGCAGTTTCAACAGTGCATGCGCGGCCGCTTCCGACGATGCGGGATTCTGGCCCGTGACCAGCTTCCCATCGGTGATCGCGTAGCTGCCCCAATCGTCGGTCCGCGAGAAATTCGCGCCATGCTGCTTGAGCATGTCTTCCACCAGAAACGGCACCACGTTGGTCAATTGCACGGCCTCTTCTTCGGAATTGGTGAAGCCGGTGACGTTGCGGCCCTTGACCAGCGGCTGCCCATCGGCGCCTTTCACGTGACGCAGCACGCCGGGCGCATGGCATACCGCCCCGACCGGCTTGCCGGCGCGGTCGAATGCCTCGATCAACGCGATCGACCGCTTGTCTTCAGCGAGATCCCACAGTGGGCCGTGGCCGCCCGGATAAAACACGGCGTCGAAATCGCCAACATCGACCTGGTCGAGCGTCCTTGTCGACGCCAGTTCGCGGCGCGCTTCGGCGTCAGCCTGGAAGCGACGCGTCGCATCGGTCTGCGCGCCCGGATCGTCGCTCTTCGGGTCGATCGGCGGCTGGCCGCCCTTGGGCGATGCCAGCGTGATCTGGACGCCCGCATCCTTGAACACGTAGTAGGGCGCGGCAAACTCTTCCAGCCAGAATCCCGTCTTCTTGCCGGTATTGCCGAGCTGGTCGTGAGAGGTCAGCACCATCAGGATTTTCATTGCCATTCTCCGATTGCGTAGGGGGCACAAGCCGGTGCCGCACAGGGCGGGGCATCGGCGGTCGGCACATGGTACGCCCGTTGCGCGCCCCGGATCATGGCGATGCGGACAGGATCGTTCGGCGATCGTTTAGTGAGTCGCCCGGTGCGTCGCTTTGACGGCTCAGCGCTGCGGCGGAAGTTCTCTGCCGCGCCGCTTGCGGCCCGTCAGCATGGCGGCGACGAGGTTTTCGCGGCCCTTGATGCTCATGGCGATAGCGGCCGCGATGTGCAGCAGAACCAGCCCGAGCAGCGCGTTGGACAGCCAGCGATGGATGTCGATGGGCCAGTCTTCACCCCAGAACGGGTCCAGGCGCGACATCCAGCCGGTGACCGCCAGGGCCAGGATCAGCGCCCACATCGCCAGCATCGTCACGGCGCCCAGCGGCGTGTGGCTGACAAAGCGCGGCGCACGGCCTTGCATCAATGCGCGGCCATAGGCGAGCACGCCAGCGGGACGCGGCAGCCACGCGCCAAAGCGCGCGTGCTCGCTACCCACGAAACCCCACGCGATGCGCGCCAGCACGAGCCCGGCTGCAACATAGCCGACATAGCGGTGCCACGGCCCGCCCGAATCGTCGATCAGGTCATAGCACACGATGGCGGCCACGCCCCAGTGCGTAATGCGCACCACCGGATCCCAGACACGGACCCAGCCGCGCGCGTCTGCAGCCGGAACGCCCATGCCTACTTCCCGATTTCGGATTTGACGATGTCGAGCGTCTTGGTATCGAAGTAGATCTCGGCTTTCTTGCCGTCCTTGGTGGTGCCGTAGATCTCGTAGCAATTGCCGTCGATCTTGAACTTCTTGATGTTGTAGCCCTGGGCTTCGATTTTTGCCTTGGCGTCGGCCTCCGAGATCCATTCCGACTTGGGATGTTTTTCGCAGTTGGCGCCGGCCAGTGCAGCAGTGGAAAACGTTCCGCCTGCGGCCACGATGGCCAATGCGGCAAATGCGGTGGTCTTGTTCATGCCAACTCCAGCAAAAAGCCCCTGATCGGGCGACGTGTGGATGCTAGAGGCAAATGAGACCGATTCTCAATCATGGCTTTCCCGATATGCATGAGTGGTGCATACGAGACAAAAATCGGCAAACGTCATCTCGCTGTCATGCTGCTGAAATATCCATGCTGTGGACATGGGCTTCATCATTGTTCGCGTTGTGGGACAATCGCGCGCACCGATCAGGGTTTTCCCGGTGTCTGACTGAGAAAAATATCGTATGAAGGTGTCGCATGAAATCGATTGACTGGAAAGACTGGGAAATCTTCTGCCGCGTGGTGGAAGGTGGGGGCTTCACGCAGGGGGCCGAACTGGCGGAAGTTCCAAAGTCGTCGGCAAGTGCCGCGGTGGCACGCCTGGAGGGGCAATTGGGCGTGCGCCTGTTCGAGCGCACCACGCGCCGCGTGCGCGTGACGCAGCGCGGCCAGCAACTCTACGATCGCGTTTCGCCACTGTTTGGCGCGCTGCGGGAAATCAGCGCGGAAGCGGCATCGGTCAGCGACGAGGTCAGTGGCACCATCCGCATCGCCACGCCGTATGAAGTGGGCTCGCAGCATTTGTCACCCACGCTGAATCGTCTGCTCAAGCAGCATCCATCGCTACGCGTACAGCTCGACGTCAGTTGGGATCAGCCCGACCTGATTCGCCACGGTTATGACCTCGCCTTCGTGATGACCGACACGGGCCTGCACGACAGCTCTTTTGCCAGCAAGCGCGTGGTGCTGATCGAGCGCGCCTTCTACGCCGCGCCGTCACTGATCCGCGAGCGCGGTCTGCCTCGCTCGCCGCAGGATCTGGTTGGCTGGCCGACGGTCGGCAATCTGGACGACACGCATTGGGAATTCCTGCGCGACCACGTGGAAACGTTTTCGATGGATGTGCAACCGCGCATTTGCACGCACAACGCGGAAGTGCGGCTCAAGGCCGCGGTGGATGGGCTTGGCATCACGCGCCTGTCGCCGCGTTTCGTGCATGAACAACTGGTGCAAGGGCAACTGGTGCGCGTACTGCCGGGCTACAGTTCGTCGCCGCTGAAGGTTTACGTGCTGATGCCCGCCCGCAAACTGATGCCGGCCAGCGTGCGGGCATTCCTGAACGCGCTGGAAGAAACGCTCGGCGTGCCGGAAACGCGCCGCCCCGCACCGCGCGCCACGCCGCTGCCGGAAGCCGCCCAGGCATCGATCGTCGAGCAACCGGCGGGCGACGACGGCACGCCCACGGTGCTGTCGCTGGAATAGCGGCGGCTCGCCGCGAATCGCGCGCGCCCACCGACGGATCGCCGGAGCCGCGCGCCATCGGCAGCGCACCTCGGCGCAAACTTGTCGAAGCCGATTGCGCCGTGCGTCTGCGCCAGGCTCAGTACGGCTGATCGCCGCTGCGCAGATCGAAGGCGAGTGTTTCGGCGATTTCCAGCATTTCGTCGTCGTCCTCGCTGCGCGTAATCCAGCCCGCGTAGGCATCGCCGCCGGTATCCCAGTTCCATAGCGTGTAGCCCGCCACGCGCAACTGGTCGGTGGCCAGCTCCATCAGTTCGGGCACGCTGGTGCCTTCCAGAAAATCCTCGTCTTCGGGATCGTCGGTGCCCCAGTCGATTTCCAGATCGATGCGTTCGCAGAGCTGGTTCAGGCAGCCGATAAACGATTCCACGTCTTTCCAGTCGACGTAGAAACCTGCTTCCCAGTCGATGATTTCCTTGATCTGGTAAAGCAGCGCTTCCGCGTCGGCCTCGTCTTCCTCGGCGTCTTCGAGCGCCTCTTCCAGCAGCGCCAGATGACGCGCGCTCTGCTGCGAATCGCCAAGATTGATCAGCGCAAACAGCCGGCTCACGGCGTCCTGTGCGTCGTCTTCCAGTTCGATCGACATGTGCTGCTCCTTTCTCCTTTGATGTCGAAACTTGGCTCAAGCGGCCATTTTGCCGATTTCGCGCTGCCCGTGCGGGGTGACGCGCAGCGCGCGCGAGCGCGTGGTGGCTTCGATCCAGCCGCGCTGCAGCAGCGCTTGCAGCAACGCCGCGCCGAGCGCCCCGCCAAGATGCGGCTTGCGCTCGCTCCAGTCCGGACAGGTGCAGGCGAATTGCCGGCGCTTGCGGCGCGTGGCGTCGAGGTCGATGCCCAGGTGCGTCATCGCCTGCGCACCATCGCCGGTCAGGTCGACCTGGCTGCCATGCACGGCCAGCCAGCCCGCCTGCGACATTCGTTCGAAAAGACCCACTGCGAGTTCCCCGGCCATATGGTCGTAGCAGGTGCGCGCCTGCCGCAGCGCGGGCGGTGCGGTTCTGGAGACCGGCACGGCACGCATGCGCGGCGGCTGACTGGCCAGCGAAGCCGTGGCCAGCGCCTCGATGGCGGCGCCGATCTCAGGCGCGGCCAGCCGGTAATAGCGATTGCGACCGCGCGTTTCCACGGCGAGCAGCCCGCCTTCGGACAACCGCGCCAAATGCCCGCTTGTGGACGACGCGGACAACCCCGCAATCATCGCCAACTCCCCGGCCGGCCGCGCGCTGCCGTCCATCAGCGCCCACAACATGGCGGCGCGCCCCGGATCGGCCAGCAATCCAGCCAACTGGCTGATGCCTGGTGCGTATTCCATTGTTCATCGCGGTGTGAAGAGACGGATGCAGTATAGGGCGGGAGCGGTTGATTGGTGTGAGCCGAGGAAATTAAGTCCTTGGAGCGGGGCGGTCAGACGAATTTTCCAGTGCAGCCTTCACCGGAATTCCTCGTCGAACCTTTTTTAGGTTGGAAATTGAAGCGGGACGGCGATGCCGGCTTTACATCGGGCGTTCCTTCGCCGTTGATTTGCGCGCTTGATCCCGCGATGCCGAATCGCGCGAATCGCCCCAGCCTTCTACTGCTGCGACATGAACGCGCGAGTGATCGCGCACAGTCTGAAGTGGGCATCGGGCAGCGGCACCAGTAGCGAGCGGGCGGACAGGGACTGGAGCAGCGCGTGGACGGCGGGCGTGTCGATGCCGGTCAGTGCGGCGGCCTGCGACAGGTTGAAAGGGCCGTTGGCCGCGCACAGGCGCTGCAGCGCGCGACGCTCGTCGCCGGGCAGACGGCCTACGCTCCAGTTCATCGACGCCCTGAGCGAGCGCTGGCGGGGGTGGGTGCAGCGCCGCTGCACGTCGAGCAGCGCATAGCGTGCGTCCACATGATCGAGCAGGCCGAGCACGCCGAATGCGTCGACGCTGGCTGCGGCAAGCTCGATGGCCAGTGGCACGCCTTCCAGCCTGCGGCACAGCGCGGCCACGGTCGGTGCGTCGCGGTCGTTGAGCACGAATTCCGCGGCGCTGGCCTGGGCGCGCGAGACGAACAACTGGACCGCGGCGAACTGCATCGCCGCATGGGCCGTGATCGGCGTGTCGCTCTCCGGCGGCACCGCCAAGGGCAGCAGCGGCACGACGCGTTCTTCAGGCAGGCGCAGCGGCTCGCGGCTGGTGGCAAGCACCGACGGCCCCGCCACCGATAGTAGTTGCGCGATGCAGTGTGCAACGGCTGCCGGCGCGGCTTCGCAGCTATCGAATACGATCAGCGTACGCTTGCCGGCCACCGACCGGGCCAGCATGCCGATCTCGTCGCTGGGTGCCACGCCCATAGTGCTGGCCAGTGCACGCGGCAGATGCGCGGCGTCGGACAGCATGCTGACGTCGATGAAGCACACGCCGTCCGCGTCGCGCGGCCAACGATCCACCGCTTCCAGCGCCAGCGTGGTCTTGCCGATGCCGCCCATGCCGACCACCGTGACCAGCCGCGCGGTGTCGAGCTGGATCTGCAGACGCACCGCATCCACATCGCGTCCGACCATCGCCGCCAGCCGGTGGGGAAGGCCGCCGGGCCACGCGCCGTGCGTGGGCGCATTTGTTATCGGTATCGTGTCGACCGCGCCGTTGTAGCGATAGCCGCGTCCCGGCACGTTTTCGATCGCGGTGCCGTGGCTGCCCAGCGCGCGCCGCAACTGGGCGACCTGCACCCGCAGACTGCTTTCCTCGACAACGAGGCCAGGCCACGCGGCGGCAGTCAGTGTGTCGCGCGACACTACGTCGCCGGCTTGCCGCAGCAGAGCGGCGAGGATGTCGAACGCGCGGCTGCCCAAGGCAAGCGGCTGGCCATGCAGCGTCAGCTGACGTTGCGCCGGCCACATCGTCAACGATCCGCTACGCCACGCCAGCGCGCACTCGGTGGCAACGGTGGCATTGGTGGCATTCGTGGTATCGGTTTCGGCTTCGACGCTCGCCATGTCGGGTGTTGGGTTCATGGCTGCGCGCACGCCTGGGCCAGCGCCTGCGCGGCGCGATAGTCGGCCGTGTCGTGCCCTTCGCTGAAGTGCGCGCAAGTGTCGTGCAACAGGTCGCCGGCCCTGGCTGCATGGCCTTGTTCGCGCCACACGCGGGCCAGGCTCAGTGCGGTGCGCAGCTCCCACGCCCGCGCGCCCTGACGGCGCGCCAGCGCGAGGATGTCCTGGAATGCTTGCGCCGCGGCGATGCGTCCGGCGTCCGTATGACGGTCCGGCGCATGCTCCGCGGCCACGCGCCGCACTTCTGCCATGCACCAGCCCGATACGCCGGCCTGCGCGCGCGATATGGCCAGCGGCGTCAGGAACGGCGCACCGAACGTGGCGTAGAGGTCGGCCTGCTTGCCGCCGGTATGCGCGATGCGGGCGAGTAGTTGCTGACGCGCGAGCGGCGACGCGGCCACGGCGCCGTCCTGGTCGCGCAGGCGCAGCGCGGCGTCGAGCAGATCCGTCCAGCCGTGCCATGCCACCAGCGCATGGCGCGCCGAATGTTCGTGCAAGCGCGCGGCGTAGCCGTGCAGCGCAGCTTCGTCGCCGCGCCACAGCGCGATCGGGCACGCGGCAAATGCCAGCGCCTGGGCCAGCGAAAGCGGCATGTCGTCGAGCGCCAGGGCGACGCACTGGTCGGCCATTTCGGCGGCGCTGTCGGCGCTGCCTTCCAGCCATAGCGTGCGCGCGAGCACCAGACGCATGCAGACGCGCCGATCCACCAGCGCGGTGAGATTGTCGACGGGATGCACCAGCGGGCTTGGGTCATGCGACACGCGCGAGGCCAGTTCGCGCGCGGTGCGGTGATCGCCGAGATAGTGATGCGCCAATGCCAGCGTGTGATCGGCCCAGACCTGCGCGAGCGGATCGGCGTCGCGCGCGGCCAGCGCGCGCATCGCTGCGCCGTGCCGGCGTCCGCCTGCGTAGTCGCCGCGCGCCAGCGCAAGCATGGCGATGCCGGTCAACGCCTGGATATGCGGGCCGGTTTGCGGCAGCGCAGCGGTGGCCGCCAACGCGCGTTCGTAGGCGTCCTCGGCGCCGGCTTCGAGCCCGCGCGTGTGATAGATCAGCGTGCCTAATGCCACGCGCAGGCGCGCCACCAGCGTGGCGTCGAGCGTGACCGCGCCGTCGTCGGCCATCGCCAGCGCACGCGCCGCATAGCCGCAGAATTCGTCGAGCCGCGACAGGTAATAGCCCAGCGGCAGCGCGGCCAGGATCAGCGTGGCGCCCAGATCGGCATCGCCATCGGCCGACAGGGCCCATCCGATGGCGGCGCGCACGTCGTCGATCGCGCCGCCAAAACGGTTGGTCCACCCCACCTGCCCCAGCGCGGGTTCGTCGATCCATGCGGCGTGCAGCGTGGTGCGCCAGTAGCGTGCGTGGCTGGCCAGCAGGGCGCGCCGCGCGCCACTCTGCGTCAGCCGTTGCCGCGCGTAGGCGCGCGTGGTGCCGGGCAGCCGGTAACGTACGGTCTGCTCGCTGGCGTCGACCGAGACCAGCGATTTCGCCACCAGTGCGGCAATGCCTGCCACCACGTCGCCGCGATCAATCTGCGCGCCGGTCACCACTGCGCGCGCGTCGGCCAGCGTGAAATCGCCGGCAAACACCGATAGCCGCTTCAGCAGCGTGCGCTCGCGTTCTTCGAGCGTGTCGTAGCTCCAGTCCAGCAGCGCGCGCAACGTGCGATGTCGCGGCGGCACCAGTTCGCTGTTCCAGGCTTCGATCTGAAACCGGTTGGCGAGCAGGTCGCGCAGCGTGTCGATGCCGAATGCATGCGCCTGCGCGGCAACCAGTTCGATGGCCAGCGGCATGCCGTCGAGGCTTGCGCACAGATCCACCACGCCGCGCGCGTCGTCGTCCTGCAACTGGAACGTATCGGCGCTATGGATCGCGCGCTCGACGAACAGTTGTACCGCCGCATATCGCATCGCTTCGGCGGCGCTGATCTGTTGCCGGGGCCCGGGCAGCGCCAGCGGCGGCACGCGCTGCACCCATTCGCCGTCGCAGCGCAGCGGTTCGCGGCTGGTGACCAACACGTGCACGCCGGGTGTGGCGCGCAGCAGGGTCAGCACCAGCACCGCCACGGCATCGATCAGATGCTCGCAGCTGTCCAGCACGATCAGCATCCGCCGGTTCGCTAACGCCTGCACCAGCGCGGCGGACGATGTGGCGTCGGAAGTCATGCCCAGCGTGGCGGCGAGTGCGCCGTTGACCAGCGCCGGATCGGCCACGCGGCCCAGGTCGACAAAGCGCACGCCGTCGGCATAGCGCGGCAGCACGCGTTCGGCCAGCGCCAGCGCGATGGTGGTCTTGCCCATGCCGCCCGCGCCGCACAGCGTCAGCAGCCGCCATTCGGGCAGGCTCTGGGCCAGCGCGGCAACGAGGTCGTCGCGGCCGATCATGCGGGTGACACGGGCGGGAAGATTGTGCGATGTGGCGGCGTGTGGCGTGGCGTGCGCCGATGTCGTGGCCGGCGGCTGCCGTGTGACCGGCGCGACAAAGCAGTAGCCGCGTCCCGCCACGCTGGCGATAAACCGCGTGCCGCCCTGGCCATCGCCAAGCAGCTTGCGCAGCGCGCTCAGATGCACGCGCAGCGTTGCTTCCTCGGCATCGCCATCGGGCCATGCCAGGCTGATCAGTTCCTGCTTGCTGACGACTTCGCCGGCGCGCGCCACCAGTGCCAGCAACAGATTGCGGGCGCGCACGCCGATCCGGAGCGGACGGCCGTCTTCCAGCAGCAGGCCATGAGCCGCATGCAGCGTGAAGGGTCCAAAGCGCAACGGAGGGTCGACGAAAGCGGGGGCGGCCTGGGTCATCGATGGGATCGGCTGGCGGCTTGGCGGGCAAGTCACAAGCCGTATTCTGCAAGGTCGGTCCGTCCCGGGCAAATCGGCTGTTCGGAGGAGGACCACTATGTTGCGTCGCCGCAAGGGTGTCGATTATTGCAGCGATTCGTGATTCCTTGGTGATTACCTGGAGGATTGGCTGGCGATTGTCGCCGGCAGCGGGATAGTAAGCAGGGTGACGGAACAGCGGGGGCTCCCGGCTCCGTCTGGCAATGACGGGGCCGGGAGGGAAACTCTGCGCGAGGCTCGCGCGCAAGGCAAGCGCGCCATGGCGCGCTGTGTTTCTGGTGGGTTTCTGGTTGGTTCTGGTTGGACTTTGGGTTGGTTACTTGTCGGTCCGGGCGCCGTCCGTGTAGGGGTTGTACTTGTCCGAGCGCGCGCCGTCCGTGTACGGATCGTACTTGCCGGTCTTCGCACCGTCGGTGTACGGGTCCGTCTTGGCGGTGGGCGCCAGGTCGGTTCGCGTCGACTGATTGGCGCCATCGGTATAGGCGTCGAACTTGCCAGTCTTGCCGCCATCGGTGTACGGATCGGGTTTGCTGTTCTTCGCGCCGTCGGTGTATGGATCGGCCTTGCCCGCTCTGGCGCCCTGGCTATACGGATCGAACTGCTTGGTTTGCGCGTGTGCCAGCGGCGCCATCGCAACCGCTGCCGCGGCGACGATCAGGCTGGAAAGAAGTGTCTTGCTCATGGGGAGCCTCGCCAGATTGGGCGCGATATCAATGGCCCCGCCCGAGTGCGCCCATTGAAGCCATCGGGCGGGCGGCATGATGCAAGCCGGTTTGCTGCCTCTGCAAGCATAGTCCCTGGCACCATGCCTTGCGGTTCAATGTGGCCGGGATTTACGCGCGCGTGGCGTTTCGCGAACTTGCACCGCCGGCACATCGATCACATCGCCGCTGGCGGTAGCAACCGCCGCGATATCGGGCATCACGGGCATGGCCGGCAGCAGCGCCGGCACGCCGAGCAGATGGCCCCAGGCGTCCATCCACATACGCTGCGTGGCGGCGCCCAGTTCGAGCATTGCCGTGGCGTAGTGCAGCGGAATCGACAGCATCGGCATCTGGCTAGTCCACTGCCGCGCGTAAAGCTCCTCAGGCTCCTGCGGCATGAAGCACGACGCCCAGTCGAATTGCGCTTCCTGCATCATCGACGTAGTGAAATCGGTGTTCAGGCCCATCATTTTTTGCCAGTTTTCCAGCAACGAGTTGTCAAACGGCACAAAGGCCTGCAGCGTGAACGCGGGCATTGGCCAGGTGGGCCAGAGTGGCGTGGATTGGCTTGGCATGCGTGAACCTCCGGTTGAAAAACCTGTGAGAAAAAACTGCGGCAAGCGCGGGATGAGCCACCGGCAAGCGATGCGCGGGCGCTTACGCCCGCATCGCCGCCTCCCGAAGACACGACGACCCATGCTCGGCCATCGCGGTCCATGGGTCAACCCGCGCCGCGCGCGGGCCTTTCGCGATTGGCGATGCATCGCTGGCACGGATGTCGCTGCGCATGCCTTTAACTGGTGCGGCCATGCGCCGCCCGGTGCAGGACATGGTGCAGGACCTCGTATAGGAGACAACGCAAATGGCCGCTTCCTCGACTTCAAAAAAGACCGTTCGCCACCGCCCCCGCAGCGGCGGCGCGCGCCGTCATGCGCGTCGCTGGTCACAGCACGTGACCGAAACCAGCGATGCGATGGACCTCAAAGCCGACATCTTCAAGGCCGATTCGCCCGCGGCCATCGCCGAGTCGCTGAAGCAATCGGCCATGCGCAGCCGTCGGCGCAAAGGCACGCCGTACCAATCGGCAATGTCGATGCTCAATTTCTACATCAACCGCGCCGGGCGCAACCTGCCGAAGACGCGGCGCGCCACGTTGCAGAAAGCCAAGCAAAAACTGCGCGAGGCATTCGGGCGGGCCTAGGCCGTCGCTGTGGGCGTCACTCCTTTGCCGCTGCGCAGGCGTGGCAGGCACAATAGCGGCTCTTCGTGACGGGATCGGGAAATGGAACTGCGGCAACTGCGCTACTTCGTGCACGTGGTGGAACTCGGCAGCATGGGGCAGGCGGCGCAGCGGCTTGGCGTGGTGACATCGGCGCTGAGCCAGCAGATCAGCCGGCTGGAAAGCGAACTGTCGACGCGGCTGCTGCAGCGCACATCCACAGGCGTAGTGCCGACCGATGCCGGCTTGGCGTTCTGGCGGCAGGCGCAACTGGCGCTGCGTCATGCGGACGATGCTGCCCATGCCGCGCGCACCGCACGCTTGTCAGGGCACGTCAGCGTCGGCATGGCGCCCAGCACGCTGGCCGTGCTGGGACCAGCGTTCATGCTGGCGATGCGCGAACGCTATCCCGATATTCGCCTGCATCTGGTGGAAAGCTTGTCGGGCGGACTGGCGGCGATGATCGGTGCGCGCCAGCTCGACCTCGCCGTGCTGTTCCAGGAGGAACCGGGCCAGCGCTGGAGCGCGCAGCCGCTACTGGAAGAACGCCTGTTCGTGATTGCGCGTCCCGATCAACCCGGCCTGCCCGCCGCCAAAACGATGCGGCTCGACGACATCGGCGATCTGCCGCTGATCCTGCCCAGCGGCGCGCACGGCCTGCGCGCCGTGCTCAATGCGGCGGCTGCGCGTAATCAGCGTCCGCTCAACGTCGTCGCGGAAATCGACGGGCTGGCGGTGTTGATGGACGCCGTTCGCGCGGGCATTGGGGCGACGATCCAGCCCGGCGCGGCCGTGGCGCGGCATCTGGGCGATCCGCTGACGCTGATCGAAATCACCGATGCCGGCGTGAGCCGTCCGAACCGCCTGGTAAGCCTGTCCGACGATGAGCTGTCGCCTGCGGGACTTGCCGCGCGCAGCGTGCTCGAACAGGTGGCGCGCCAACTGGTGACTGCCGGCCGCTGGCCCGGCGCGACCCTTCACAAATCCTGAACACCGTCCGCCGGGGCGGGGCTGGCACGCGCGTCGCGCGGCCCGTAGAGTGCGTGGGTCCAACGATTCCAATAATCCCGCCCGCGTATCCAAAGGGTCGGGAAAGATTCCCCAGGAGACTCGCATGACCCCACGTATGCCGCGCCGCCGCGCGCTCAGGACGCTGGCCGCGGCCGCCATGACCGTCGCGGCCGGCTTTGCCGCCACCGTCGCGCCGGCCGCGCTGGCCGCCGACACCTGGCCGTCCAAGCCGATCACGCTGGTCGTGCCGTTTGCGTCGGGCGGCACCACGGACATCATTGGCCGCGCCGTGGGCCAGCGCCTGGGCGAGGCGCTAGGCCAGCCCGTGGTGGTCGACAACCGGCCCGGCGCGGGTGGCACCATCGGCGGCGCGCTGGTGGCGCGGGCCAATCCCGATGGCTATACGTATCTGCTGGCCACCGTGGCCCACACCATGGCGCCGGGCATCTACAAGACCTTGCCGTACGATTTTCAGAAGGACCTGGAGCCGATCGGCATGGTTGCCCTGACGCCCAACGTGCTGCTGGTCAATCCGTCGATCCCGGCCAGGACGGTGCCGGAGCTGATTGCCTACATCAAGGCCAATCCGGGCAAGGTCAACTATGGGTCGGCCGGTATCGGCAGCACCGAACACCTGTCCGGCGAGCTGTTCCGCGCTTCCACCGGCACCGATATCGCGCATGTGCCGTACAAGGGCGGCGCGCCGATGATGACGGACCTGATCGCCGGCCAGATCCAGATGGCGATCGAAACCAGCCCGTCGGCCAATCCGCATGTGAAGAGCGGCAAGGTGCGCGCGCTGGCCGTGACGTCGGCAAAGCGTTCGGCCGCGTATCCCGGCGTGCCGACCGTGGCCGAAAGCGGCGTGCCCGGTTATGAAGTGACCACGTGGTACGCGCTGATGGCGCCGCGCGCCACGCCCGAGCCGATTCGCCAGCGCATGAGCGCCGAACTGGCGCGTGTGCTCAAGCTGCCCGACGTGCAGAAGCGTTTCGAGGAACAGGGCGTGACCGCGGGCGACATGACGCCGCCGCAGCTGGCCGGCTTTATCAAGACAGAAACCGTCAAGTGGACCAAGGTGGCAAAGGACTCGGGCGCCAAGGCCGAGTGATCGCCGCGGCCTGACGATGGCGCGCGCCGTGCTGGCATCGCGCCAATCGCCATTACAACGGCCGCCTACATCGCCCGGCGGATCTCCGCCACGCCGAAGGCCGCCAGAGCCAGACCGGCGATGCGGTCGATCCATTGGCGCACGCGCGCGCCCAGCGCATGGCGCGCGCCGGACACCATCGTCACCAGCACGCACCACCATGCAATCGATCCGCAGAACACGCCCAGCACCGTGGTCATGGCGATGGTGGTCGAGAACGGGCCGCGCGGCGCCAGCGTGGCGAACAGCGCGGCAAACATGATGACGGTCTGCGGATTGGTCAGCGTCAGCAGAAAGGCGCTGGCATAGGCGCGCCACCACGATCCGTTGGCGCGCAGCGTGGCCGGCTGGTCGGCGGGTTTCTGGAAGAACGTACGCAGGCCCAGATAGAGCAGGAACAGCCCCGCCGCGATATGCAGCGGCCTGTCGTAGGCCAGCATGAACTGCGAAACGCCCACCAGCCCAAGCGCGGCGACCAGGCCGTACGCCGCATCGCCGCAGGCAATGCCGAAGCCGATGGCCAGCCCCGCGCGCGGTCCGTCGGTCAGCGTGCGGCGGATGCACAGCATGCCCATCGGGCCCACCGGTGCGGCAACCGCCAGGCCCACGCCGGCGGCAGTCAAAAACAGTGCGGGAAGTGACATGGCGGCGCGCGGCGCAAGGATTCGATCCGGCCGATTCTAGCGGCTACGCGGCCGCTTGCGGTGCGGTGCGCGCCAGCAGTTGCACCAGTTCCACAGCGGGCACGGGGCGGCCGAACAGCCAGCCCTGGCCGTAGTCCACGCCCTGGTCGCGCAGGAAATCGGCCTGCGCCCGGTCCTCGATGCCCTCGGCCACCACCTGCAGCCCGAGCGATCGCGCCATGGCGATGATATGCGGCGCCACCGTGCTGGATGCCGCCTCCTGGCCGATCGTGTCGACGAACGACTTGTCGATCTTGAGCGCGTCCACCTTGAAGCTCTGCAGATACGACAGGCTGGAATAACCGGTGCCGAAGTCGTCGATATACACCGGGTGTCCGGCGTCGCGGAAGGCCTGGATCGTGTCGCGCGCCACATCGGGCTCCAGGAAGCCGCGCTCGGTGGCCTCGATGCGGATCTGGTGCGGCGCGATGCCGGTGCCGCGCAGCCGCGCCGTCAGCACGCCGAGAAAGCGCAGGCTTTTCAAATCTTCCACGCCGACGTTGATCGACACATAGAACGATGGATGGCGGCGCAGCAGCGTGCCCAGTTCGGCCAGCACGATATCGAGCACCTGATCGGTGATCTGCTGGATCAGCCCCGCGTTCTCGGCCATCGGAATGAACAGGTTCGGCCGCACCAGCCGCCCGTGGCGGCGCCAGCGCACCAGCGCCTCGACGCCCACGCAATGGTCGTCGACGAGCGAGACGATCGGCTGATAGTGCACGGCCATTTCGTGGCGCCGCACTGCGCCGCGCAATTCGCCCTCCAGGCTGAAGCGCCGCGTGGCGCGCCGCCAGACCAGGATGCCGAGCGGCACGCCCACGCCCAGTCCCACGATCAGGCCGCCCGCCAGCAGCGCGCGCCAGTTGGCCAGCAGCGCCGCGCGCGGGGCCAGCACCACCACGGCCAGCGGCATGGTGCGCGACTTGCGCAGCACGATGGCCGCGTCGTCGTCGTCCTCGTGCGATGAGCTATTGCCGGTGCCATAGGCGTGGTCGGCATAGGCGCGCTGCAGGCGCGCGAGATTGGCGCCCTGCGTGGCAGCGAAAATACGGCCGGCGTCGGTCTGCGCCACGCCCAGCTGGCGCGACGCGCGATCGACCACATCGACGAAGATCTGCGGATCCAGGCCCACGTAGTTGCCATTGCGGCCCAGCAGCAGCGAACGACGCGGCGCGGAGAACGGATTGGGCTGGTCGAACCAGTAATCGAGCCCGTCGGGCGTGCGCCAGTCTGGCGGCGGCAGCAATAGCTGATTGGCCTGGATGGGGCCCAGCAGTGCCGAACACAGGCGTTTTCCGGCGCGATAGACGCCGGCGTCCTGGATATGGCCATAGGTGTAGGTGATGCGGCGCATTTCCACCAGGTGCGCCGGCGAGCACGATTCGTCGCGCAATGATTCCAGGTCTTGCTGCGCTTGCAGCGCTTGGGACATGACCAATTCGGCGCGCGCGACCGCTGCATCGGCAAATACGTTCAGTTGCTCGGATTCGCGCCGGCTGGCTTCGAGCTGGGCCATGAACACGCCGATTCCCACCGGAACCAGCGTGGCCAGCATGGTCAGCACCATCGTCACAAGCACAAGCCAACTGCGCTGCATCGAAAGCCCTCATAAGACTGCGCCGCACCAGGCGCCCGCGGCGCCCTGCCATTTACGTATC
Source organism: Cupriavidus pauculus (assembly GCF_008801835.1). Lineage (GTDB taxonomy): Bacteria > Pseudomonadota > Gammaproteobacteria > Burkholderiales > Burkholderiaceae > Cupriavidus > Cupriavidus pauculus. Next base: position 249,529 of record NZ_VZOW01000004.1, read on the forward strand.
GGATCCGAAACTGTCATCCGCGAGGCCGTCGTGCGCCCGCCGATGGCCGTATGGCGCGCCCGTCAGCCCGCCGGGTGGGCTCCGCAAACGCCGCGCGTTCAGGGGAGCATAGCTAACAATCGTCGATCACGTCTGACACTTCCAGTCCGTTTTTACATTTCCGCGCGTCGTGCCGAACTGCGGCGGCTGCGCCGCGGGCCGCGCGGTCACGCCACGGCGAGGCTGCCGTCCACGCGGATTTCGCGGCAGGATTCGTCACAGGGTAATGGAGTTTTGTCTACGCCCGGAGTCATGCCGATGAAGGAGAGCTGTCGGGGCAGGGGCCGTGGGGAGGGTGCGGAACGGGGCGGGAGCGGGGCGGGGATGGGGCCCGGGCGGTGGCGGCCGTCGGGAAAAATGGTGCATGCCGGGGCGCCTTGGGCCGTCAGTTGGGGCGGCAACTACGGCGCGCCGCCACTCTGGTGGGCGGCGACGCGCGCATCGTCTTCGCGCGAAGTACGTGGTAACCGAGTCCTAGATGGCCGACTTAAGCACCGCGCCGGTGGCGAAGAAGCTCTGCAGGTTGTCGAACACCAGCCCCGCCATGGCGGCGCGCGTTTCATGCGTGCCGCTGGCCACGTGCGGCAGCAGCACGACGTTGTCGAGCGCAAACAGCGCCGGGGGCACGTTTGGCTCGTGCTCGAACACGTCCAGTCCCGCGCCGGCGATGCGCTTGTGCGTGAGCGCGTCGACCAGCGCCGCCTCGTCGACCACGGTGCCGCGCGCGATGTTGATCAGGTAGCCATCCGGGCCCAAGGCCTCCAGCACGCTGGCCGAAATCAGGTGCCGCGTGGCCGGGCCGCCCGAGGTGGCGACGACCAGGAAGTCGGCCCACTTCGCCAGCGCCTCCAGCGACGGCTCGAAGCCGTACGGCAGATCGGCCTGCGCCTTGCGCCCGAAATAGCGCACGTCCATGTCGAAGCCGCTCGAACGCTTGGCGATGACGCGGCCGATGCGGCCCATGCCGACGATGCCCAGACGCTTGCCGCTGACGCGGGTGGTCAGCGGGTACGGGCCTTTGGTCCATTCGCCGCGCCGCACGTAGCGATCGGCCGCGCTGACCTGGCGTGCGGCATCCATCAGCAATGCAAACGCGGTGTCGGCCACGCAATCGTTGAGCACGTCGGGCGTGTAGCCCACCGCGATGCCGCGGGCGCGCGCGGTGTCGAGGTCGAGCTTGTCCAGGCCGACGCCGAAGCTTGAAATCACGCGCAGGTTCGGCAGCGCGGCCAGCATGGCGGCATCGACACCCGTGGCCGCGCGCGTGGTCATCGCCACGAATTCGCCGCCATGTTGCGCGAGGTATGCGGCCGGATCGCTTTCGGCCCAGAGCGGATGCACGTCGAAATGCTCGGCCAGGCGGGCTTCAGTCTGTTCGGGAAGCCGGCCGTGCTGCAGGAGGCGGGGTTTCATGCGAGGAGAGTCCTTGTTTTGCGTGGTTGGCTTGCTTGGCTGTGCCTGAATTGGCGAGGGCGCGGCTCAGTCTGCGCTCAGGTGATTATCGGCGATGATCCTTGCGTAACGCTTGCGGTCGTTGGCGATGGTCTGCGCAAACTGCTGAGGCGAGCTGCCCACCGGAATGGCACCCTGGTCCACCAACTGCTTTTTCACTTCCGGTATCGCCACCACCTTGTGCACGTCCGCGGCGATCTTGTCGACGATTTCCTTGGGCGTGCCGGCCGGCGCGAGCAGCCCCACCCACGAGCCCGATTCGGCGTTCTGGATGCCGGCCTCGGCCAGCGTCGGCACATCGTGCATCGACGGCGAGCGCACCGTGCCGGTCACGGCCAGCGCGCGCAGCTTGCCGGCCTTCACATGGCCAGCGGTTTCCAGGATCGATGCGAACAGCATGTCGACGTTGCCGGCCATCAGGTCGGTCATCGCCGCGCCGCCGCCCTTGTAGGGCACGTGCAGCATGTCGGTGCCGGTCGCCAGCTTGAAGATTTCGCCCGACAGATGCGGCGATCCACCTGTGCCGGAGCTGGCAAACGTGAGCTTGCCGGGCTTTGCCTTGGCCAGCGCCACCAACTCCTTCGGCGTGCGGGCCGGCAGGCTTGGCGTGACCACCAGCGCGAACGGCAGCTCCGCCATCATCGTCACGGGCACGAAGCCGTCCGGGTTGTAGTTCAGCTTCTTGTAGAGAAACGGGTTGATCGATTGCGTGCCGACGTTACCGGCAACCAACGTGTAGCCGTCGGGCTTGGCGCGCGCGGTCAACTCCAGGCCCACGTTGCCCGCGGCGCCGGGACGATTGTCGACCACCACCGGCTGGCCCCACAGCTGTGCCAGACGCTGCGCAACCAGCCGCGTGCCGATGTCGGTGCCGCCGCCGGGCGTGAACGGCACGATGATGGTGACCGCGCGCGTCGGCCACGCCGGGGTTTGCGCGTGTGCGGCAAAGGCAAGGGTCGCCGCAGCGACGGTCGCTGCGATCCGGGCAATCTTCAACATGGGTGTCTCCTGATATTTTCTTGTGTGGTTCCTGCGGTGCGCGCGCACGGGAAGCGCGCGTCCGCATGGCGGCAATCTCAGCGGCGCTGCGCTTGTCGCCACGCGGCAAAGTCCTGCCGCGCCTCTTCGGTGGTGGGCGGATAGAGCCCGATGATCGAGCGTCCACCGCGCACCTGTTCGGTGACGAAGTCTTCGAACGCGGTCATCTCCACGGCCTCGGCGGCAATCTCCTGCGCCATCTCGCGCGGGATGACCACCACGCCCTCGGCATCGCCGACGATCACGTCGCCGGGAAACACCGCGACGTCGCCGCAGCCGATCGGCACATTGAATTCCAGCGCCTGATGCAGCGTCAGGTTGGTGGGCGCGGACGGGCGCTGGTGATAGGCCGGCATGGGCATCTGCGCGATCTCGGGCGAATCGCGAAAGCCGCCGTCGGTGACGATGCCGGCGCCGCCGCGCTGCATCAGGCGCGTCACCAGGATCGACCCGGCCGACGCGGCGCGCGCATCCTTGCGGCTGTCGATCACCAGTACCGCGCCGGGCGGACATTGTTCGATGGCCTGGCGTTGCGGATGGTTGGGGTTCTGGAACACCGTGATCGGATTGAGGTCCTCGCGCGCGGGGATGTAGCGCAGCGTGAAGGCTTCGCCAACCATCGTGCCGGCGGCCGGATTCAACGGGCGCACATCCTGGATGAACTGGTTGCGCAAGCCGCGTTTGAATAGCGCGGTGCACAGCGTAGCGGTGCTGACGGTCTTCAGTGCATCGCGCAGGGAGGGATCGAGCTGGGTCATCGGCAATCTCATCAGTAGATGCTCGGTTCGCCCACGGGGTCGCCGAAGTCGGTTTGCAGGTAGTCGAAATCGCAGCCGTCGTTGGCCTGCCGCACATGGCGCGAGAACATGTAGCCGTAGCCGCGCATATAGCGCGGCGGCAGCGGCGTCCATTTGGCGCGGCGCGCGGCCAGCTCTTCGTCGGACACTTCCAGATGGATGCGGCGCTGTTCGATATCGACCGTGATCAGGTCGCCGGTGCGCACCAGCGCAAACGGGCCGCCGATGTACGCCTCGGGCGCCACGTGCAGGATGCACGCGCCGTAGCTGGTGCCGCTCATGCGCGCATCGGACATGCGCAGCATGTCGCGCACGCCTTGCTTTACCAGCTTCTTCGGAATCGGCAGCATGCCCCACTCGGGCATGCCGGGGCCGCCCTGCGGGCCCGCGTTGCGCAGGATCAGCACGTGGTCGGCGGTGACGTCGAGGTCCTCGTTCTCGACCGCGGCCTTCAGCGACGGATAGTCGTCGAATACCAGCGCGGGACCGGTATGTTTGAAGAAGCGTTTCTCGCACGCGCTGGGCTTGATCACGCAGCCGTCCGGCGCGATATTGCCGCGCAGCACCGCCAGTGCGCCTTCCTGATACAGCGCGTTGTCGGTGGTGCGGATCACATCGTCGTTGTAGACCTGTGCGCCGACGATATTCTCGCCGAGCGTGCGGCCCGTGACGGTCGGCGCATCGAGCTGCAGCTTGTCGCGGATGCGGCTCATCAGCGCGGGCAGACCGCCGGCGTAGAAGAAGTCCTCCATCAGGTAGGTGTCGCCGCTCGGCCGGATATTTGCGATCACCGGCACATGGCGGCTCATGCGGTCGAAATCGTCCAGGCCGATGTCGTGTCCCGCGCGCCGCGCCATCGCAATCACGTGGATGATCGCGTTGGTCGAGCAGCCCATCGCCATGGCCACGGCAATCGCATTTTCAAACGACGCGCGCGTCTGGATGCGCGCCGGGGTCAGGTCTTCCCACACCATGTCGACGATGCGCCGGCCTGCCTCGGAGCACATGCGGATGTGGTTGGCGTCGGCCGCCGGAATCGACGATGCGCCAGGCAGCGACATGCCGATGGCCTCGGCGATGGCGGTCATCGTGCTGGCCGTTCCCATCGTCATGCAGGTGCCGTGGCTGCGCGCGATGCCGGCTTCGATGCCGATCCATTCGGTCTTGCTGATGTTGCCGGCGCGCCGTTCGTCCCAGAACTTCCAGGCGTCGGAACCGGAGCCGAGCACCTGGCCCTTGTAGTTGCCCCGCAGCATCGGCCCGGCCGGCACGTAGATGGCCGGCACGCCCGCGCTGGTGGCGCCCATCAGCAGGCCGGGCGTGGTCTTGTCGCAGCCGCCCATCAGCACCGCGCCGTCGATCGGATGCGAGCGGATCAGTTCCTCGGTCTCGATGGCCAGCAGGTTGCGATAGAGCATCGTGGTCGGCTTGACCGAGCTTTCGGACAAGGAAATGGCCGGCAGTTCCACCGGGAAACCGCCGGCCTGCAGGATGCCGCGCTTGACGTCTTCCACGCGCTGCTTGAAGTGCGAATGGCAGGGATTGATGTCCGACCACGTGTTGATGATGGCGATGAGCGGCTTGCCCATCCATTCGTCGGGCGCGTAGCCCATCTGCATGATGCGGGAGCGGTGCCCGGAGGACCGCAGGTCGTCCGGGGCGAACCAGCGCGCACTGCGCAACTGGTCCGGCGTCTTTCGGGGAGCCGTCATGGTTGTCTCTTCCATTGGTGGAATGGGTCGGTCATTCTTTTGTGCGCAACCGAGGTTGTACGATGACCTTGTTTTGGCGATTAGAGCACTAATATATTAGTACGTCAACGCGCGGTGCCGTGGGCACGTTCGGCTAGAATCGCGCCCACGACACATTCCCGATCCAATGGCCGTTTCCGTTCCCAATCCTCCGCAGCCGTTCCACTACGACCGCACGCGCCAGGCGGCGCCGCAGGTGTTCGAGCACCTGCGCGACCTGATCATCTCGCTGGTGCTGCCGCCGAACACGGTACTGTCGCGTCCCGAACTGGCGCTCCAGTACGGCATCAGCCAGACCCCGGTGCGCGATGCGTTGATGCGGCTGGCCGAGGAAGGATTGGTCGATGTGTTTCCCCAGCACGCCACGCGCGTGAGCCGCATCGATGTGGCGCTGGCGTGGCAGGCGCACTTTCTGCGGCGCTCGGTGGAACTGGAAATCGTGCGCACGCTGGCTGCAGCGCCTGACGCCGCGCTGATGGAGCGGTTGCGCGCCACTGTGGCGCGCCAGCAGCGCATGCTGGACGCCGGGGACCTCGCTGAATTCAACGCCAACGATCAGCAATTCCACCGGCAAATGTACGAGGCCGCCGCGGTGCCCGATCTGTTCGGACTGGTGCGACGCCAGAGCGGCCATCTAGACCGTCTGCGCCGCTTGCATCTGCCGATTCCAGGCAAGGCGCTGGCGGTATTGCGCGACCACACGGCCATCGTCGAGGCGATTGCAGCCGGCGACGCGGCGCGCGCGGAAGCGGCGCTGCGTGAACATCTGTCAGGAACGCTCGCCAACGTGGCGGAAATCCGCGCGCGATTTGGTGCCTATCTGCACTGAGCGTTTCCAGGCCGATCGGCGCCGGGCACAAGCAGGCGTTTGTTTTTGGCAACGCCACAAGTGACGATTTACCCGCCACATGGGTATTGCCACAGTGATTGGATCTATCGCTTGCAGGGAATTTGTCGATACGCTCGCGGGATTGTTAGATTTCAGATATTTCCTTCCCGGGCAGGCTTGCGATGTCGGTCAGAGTCACGATTACCACCAGCGACCAACTGGGGCAGGTGCTCCAGGGCGCGCGCAAGATCGCGGGGCTCACGCAGGCGGACGCCGCCGCGCGGCTGGCCATCAGCCAGAGCCGTATTTCCCATATGGAACTGAATCCCGAGACGATCAGCGTTTCTCAACTGCTGGCGCTGCTGGGTGCCTACGAACTGGATCTGGTCATCGAGCCGCGCACCGTCAGCGATGCCGTCATCGAGCGACTCGACTGGTAGGTAGGCGTTGCCGGTCGCGCCCGGGAGCCGTCGGCCATCGCGAGGGCGCGGTAGCCGGGCGCCGCGGGGCGACCGCGCTCAGGGCAAATAGCCCAGCAGGCGCCACCACAGATAGTCCAGCGGCAACAGCGCCACCACGGTGATGGCCGCCATCGTCAGGCACAGGCGCGTGCCGTGCCGCAGGCCCACGCCGCCCAACTGCATTGCAATCACGATTGGCGGCGATTGATACGGGAAAAACACCGTCGAAAACACCGGCACCTGCAACATCAGCACCGATTCCAGCGGCAATCCGGTGGCGCTGGCCAGGTCGCGCGCCAGCGGCGTCAGCACGGCGGGCAGCGCCGGCAGTGTCGACATCATGCCCAGTACCGCCCCCATTGCGCCGATGGTGCCAACGTTGGCGGCCGTGTGCCCCGGCGTGAGCGGCAACACGTGCAGCAGGCCCGCACTGATGGCGCTGCCCAGGCCGGTCGATTCCACCACCGCGCCCAGCCCAAGAAAACCGGCCACGTAGATCAGCGGCACCAGATGCACCTGTTCGCTGAGCGCCTTGGGCGAAACCAGTCCGATGCCCGGCAACAGGCAGACGATGCAGGCCGCCAGCGAAATCCACGCCGGCGAGATGCCGTGCCATGCATCGGTGGCGAACCCTGCCACCGCCAGCGCCAGGATGATCGCCAGCACGCGCTCCTGCGCGCCCATTGCGCCGCGCGCGGCCACCGGTTGCGGCGTCATCGGACCGTTTTCCGGAAACAGCCTGCAGATCACCCAGATCAGCACAACGGTCTTCAGCGCGCCGAGCACCGGAAAATGCAGCAGCAGATAACTGCCATAGCTGAGGTTGATGTTGTAGAGCGAACTGGCGGCGCCCAGCAGCACGCTGTTGGGAATATTGGCGGGCAGGATAGCCGTGGGCGGCATGTAGCTGGCCGCCGCGACGGTCATCACCATGCCGATGCGGCCGTTCGACCCCGCCGCAAAGCCAAGGCGGTCGGCCAGCGCCAGGACGATCGGCATCAGCAGCAGCACGCGACCCGTGGTGGACGGCATCAGAAAGGCCAGCCCGACCGCGCTGAGCGCCACCGTCGTGATCACTTGCGGATAGGTGCCCACGCGCTTGTGGAAGATGATGTCGGCCAGCCGCAGCGCCAGGCCGGTGCTGCGCAGCGCCACGCCGGTGACCGCGCCGCCGAACATCAGCCACCACGCGGTGGACGTAAAGCCCGAGAACACCACGGTAGGCGGGGCGATGTGGAACACCACCGCGCTCAGGAAAAACAGCAGCGTGGCGGTGGGTTCCGGCAGCACGCCGACGGCCCAGCAGCACACCGTCGAGGCCACCAGCGCGCCGGCCCAGATCAGCGCGGGCGGGGCGTGCAGCGCGCTGCCGGCAATCCATACCGCGGCGATGCAGGCGCCGATCATCAAGGCGGCGCGGATCGAATCGGCAGGGCGGCCAGCCAGCGGACCGGGGTTGGGGGGCGGCAGATCGGGACGCGCCTGGGCGCGACCGGGAAGGGCTGACATGGCAGGCGTCTCGCTTGAGGCCCGGGCACGCTGGCGGCCCGGTGTTCTTATGGGCGGAGCGTCCGATGGACGGCTTCCGCTGGTCCGCTATCGTAGGGTTGTATGACTTTGCAGGCAACTGCCGCGGCGGCGTCGGGACGCCCCGGGCGGGCCGCAGCCACACAGCCCGGACAGCGGCCGGCCGTCCAGCGTCAGCGGGTCTTGCGGAACGTGAGGTTGATGCGTTCGCGCCCGGTTAGTGCGTGGTCACCTTCGGCCAGCGGGGCAATTCCATGGAACACCAGACGCGACGGTCCGCCCCACACCACCACATCGCCATGCGCCAGCCGCACCCGCGTGGGCCGATCCGCGCGCCGCAGGCCGCCCCACAGGAACACCGCCGGCAAGCCCAGCGATACCGAGACGATCGGCGCGCGCAGGTCGAGTTCGTCGCGGTCCTGATGCAGCGACAGCCGCGTCCCGGGCAAATAGCGATTGATCAGGCACGCATCGGGCGCGAATCCCGCATAGCCGGCCGCCGCCGCGGCGTCTTGCGCCAGGGTGCGGAACAGTTGCGGCATCGCCGGCCAGGGCCGCTCCGTTTCGGGATCGACAGCGTCGTAGCGATAGCCGGTGCGGTCCGACACCCACCCGCGCTCGCCGCAATTGGTCATCGCCACCGACATGCGCAGCCCGCCCGGCGTAATCAGATGCCGGAACGGTGAGCCTGCGCTGACTTCGCTCACAGCCGCCAACAGTCCGGCGCCTGCCTCGCGCGCAAAGCCTCGCAACACCATCGCGCCCGGCGCCAGCGCCTCGCTGCGCGGCGGGTCGTCAGGATCGGGCGGCAGGGCGTCGAACAGGTCGAAGGTCATGGCGGCTTTGACTCACCTGCCGCAGCAGCGCGCCATGCCTTCCAGCAGCGCCTTGTGGAACGTTTGCGGCTCCTGCATTTGCGGCGCGTGGCCCAGCTCGGGGAATTCCACCAGCGTGGTGTTGGGTATCGCGCGGGCGGTGAGCTTGGCCAGTTCCGGATAGCGGCCCAGCTTGGGCTGGATATCGGGCGGTGCGGCGTCCTTGCCGATGGCGGTGGTGTCCTTGTCGCCGATCATCAGCAGCGTTGGCGCCTGGATCGCGCCCATTTCATAGACCACGGGCTGCGTGTAGATCATGTCGTACAGCAGCGCCGAATTCCACGCCACGATCTGCTTGCCCGGGCCGCGATACATGCCGGCCAGCATCTGCACCCACGGCTCGTATTCGGGCTTCCACTGGTTCACGTAGTAGGTCGATTTTTCGTAGTTGCGGATGCGGTCGGCGGTCGTGTTCAGTTCCCGCGCATACCACTGGTCCACCGACAGCGACGGCACGCCTTTGGCCTTCCAGTCCTCCAGGCCGATCGGGTTGACCAGCACCAGTTGCCGGGTTTCCTGCGGGTACATCAGCGCATAGCGCATGGCCAGCATGCCGCCGGTGGAATGGCCGATCACGGTGACATCGCCGATGCCGATCGACGCCAGCAGCGCATGGGTGTTACGCGCCAGTTGCTGGAACGTGTACTGGTACTGCGCGGGTTTGGTCGACTTGCAGAAGCCGACCTGATCGGGCGCGACGACACGATAGCCCGCGCCGCTGAGTTGGCGGATCGTTTCCTGCCAGGTGGCGCCGCAGAAGTTCTTGCCGTGCAGCAACACCACGGCGCGGCCGTTCGGCTTTTCCGGCTGGATGTCCATGAATGCCATGTCCAGCGCCTGGCCTTGCGACGTGAACTTGTAGTGCTGCACTGGATAGGGATAGTCGAATCCCTCCAGTTGGGCGCCGTAGGCCGGGCCGTCGTCGGCGGCATGCGCAAGCGATGTGGTCAGCGCAAACGCTGCAACCAGCACGGAGAAAAATCTGGACATGGTCGGGGGCCTCTGGACGGGAATCGGAATCGTCGCACAGATGACCATGCCGCGCCGGATGAAGTTCCGGCCGGTTGCCCGCGCATTGGCCGCGTGGCGGTCGCGGTTCCTGGCGCACGGCGGGGGCCGCGCGGGAGAAATGTGGCGGTGAGGGAGGGGCGCGCGGGCCTGGGCCGGCGCGCCGTGTGATCAGGCGAAGGTGTCGACCTCGCCGCGCGCCAGTGCGCGGGCCGGGCGCTGCGCGGCGGGTGCCGGGGTCGGCGCGCTGTCGCTGCCGAAGCCCATGGCCTGGCCGAAGCTGCCGCCGTTGCCGGCCTGGCGTTGCGACTGTTGCTGTTGCTGCTGGCCGCCGTTGCCGGCCTGCGCAAAGCTGTCTGCGCCCACCGATGCCTGGCCAAGCTGAATACCGGCTTCGGCCATCGACGTGCGCAGATGCGGCAGTGCGGCTTCCACCGCGGCGCGTACGGCCTGATGCGGCGAAACGAACTGCGCCTGGGCCTGATCGTTGACCACGTTCAGCACCACTTTCAGCGGACCCAGGTTGGGCGGATTGAGGTCGAGTTCGGCGGTCTGGTTGCCTTGCGTCGACATGCGCACCATCTGCTGGCCCAGTGCCTGCGACCACTGGCTATCCCCCACGTTCGGGGCGATCACCGGACGCGCGGCAGCGGCGGTGGCAGCGGCCTGAGCGCTGTGCGTCGGCGCCTGTGCGGCGATGGCCGATGCCAGCGTGGCGGCGCTGCTCGTGTTGGTGGCGCCGGTATCCACCGCCTCGCCGGTGCGCGCCGCGGCTTGTGCCGCGGCATACGGCGACACCGTCTGCGTGGCCTGCGGGGCCGCGCCGGTGTCGGCTGGGGGCAGTGCGGGCGCGTTCGCGTGGCCCAGGTTGGCATGCTGCTGGCCCGCGTTCTGGCCGCGCGCGTCCTGCGCGTTGGCCTGGACCGGCGTGGTGACGGCGGCGGCGATCTTGTCGGCCGTGGTCGGCGCGTTGTTTTGCAGCGCAGCGCGTTGCTGGGCGATCAGCGCCAGCGTGTCGGTGGGGCTGGCGGTGGTGCCGCGCGCAGCGGTGTCGACCGTGGCGGCCGGCAACTGCGCGTCGGCCTGCGCCTGCAACGCGGCGGCATCGGCAGCGGGGGTGGCGGGCGCAGCGTTCGGGGCGGCGCTGGCCGCGGCGGCACTGGCTGCGGCCGAAGCGGCGGTTTGTGCCGGCAGCGTCGGCAGTCCGGCGATGGTTGCGGCGCCGGCATCGGCGCCAGCGGCCTGAGCGCCGGCCGGCGTGGGGTTGGCCGGTTGCGTCAGCAACGCGGCAGCGGCCAGTGCCGCGGCGGCTGCGGCGGCATCGGCCGAAGCGGCGCTGTCCGTATCGTCATCGCTGTGTGCAGCGTCGCCGGCCTTGGCGTCCTTCGCATCCGACTTCGCGACCTTGCTGGCATCCTTCTGCGGCAGCGCATTGTTCGGCGCGGGCTGCGGCTTCTGCGCGGCGGCGTCCTTCGATGCATCGGCCTGCTTGCCGGTGTCCTTGGCGGGCGCCTTGGACGGTGATGCGGCGGCCGGCGCGCCCTGCTGGTTGTCCTGTCGCGCGCGCGACAGCACGTCCTGGAACATCTTGCCGTCGGCGCCCTTGGCGGCAACGTCGGGCGTCTTCAGGTTGGTCAGGGCTGCGGCGGCGTTGCCGACGATCTGGCTGATATCGATCATGGTCTGTTCTGGCAGGTCAGTTCTGGCCGCTCGCCGGCTGGCGGGCGATACGGGCGGCGTATTCGTCGTTGGCGCGCTGTTCGCGGCGCGTGGCTACCTGCTGCTCACGCACTTCGGCGCGCGTGATCAGGGTGTCGAAGGAATTCTGGCGACGCTTCTGCTGCTGCCAGTTGGCGCGCCCGGCCAGCAGGTCGGCCTCGGCCTTGGCCAGCGCGCCGGTCTGCTGGCGGATCGCGTGGTCCAGCGAATCGAGGAAGCGCGAAAAATCCTGCCAGCGGCTCGAAGACATGCCTTCTGCGGCAATCGCCTGCATGCGCGCGCGATATTCGTGGCGGTATTCGGTCAGCGCCTGCAACTGCTGCTCGGCCTGCGTGCGCAGCCCCTGCAGCCGGCCCAGCTCGCGCGCGGCTTGGTCGGTGCTGTCCTGGGCGATGTCGGCCAGTGTGGTCAACGGAGAGTTCTTAGCCATGGTTCGGTACTCCGATCGTCGCGTGCAGCTGGGCAATCGACGCGTCGTAATCGGCGCGCTCGTGGATGTCCTGCTGCAGGAACGCCTCCATGTGCGGATGCAGGCGGATCGCGAGGTCCAGTTCCGGATCGTTGCCGGGCACATAGGCGCCGACGCTGATCAGGTCGCGATTGCGCTGGTAGCGCGACATCAACTGCTTGAACCGCCGCACGGAGGCAAATTGCGACGGCTCGATCAACGCGGTCATCGCGCGGCTGATCGATGCTTCGACATCGATGGCCGGGTAGTGGCCCGCTTCGGCCAGGCTGCGCGACAACACGATGTGTCCATCGAGAATGGCGCGCGCCGAATCGGCGATCGGATCCTGCTGGTCGTCGCCTTCGGTCAGCACCGTATAGAACGCGGTGATCGAACCGCCGCCCTCGGGGCCGTTGCCGGTGCGCTCCACCAGCGTGGGCAGCTTGGCGAAGACCGACGGCGGATAGCCCTTGGTGGCGGGCGGCTCGCCGATGGCCAGCGCGATTTCGCGCTGAGCCATCGCATAACGCGTCAGCGAATCCATGATCAGCAGCACGTGCTGACCCTTGTCCCGGAAATATTCGGCCAGGCGCGTCGCATAGGCGGCGCCCTGCATGCGCAGCAGCGGCGAGCAATCGGCCGGCGCGGCAACCACCACCGAGCGCTTGCGGCCTTCCTCGCCGAGGATGTTCTCGATGAATTCCTTCACTTCGCGGCCACGCTCGCCGATCAGACCCACCACGATCACGTCGGCGTTGGTGTAGCGCGCCATCATGCCCAGCAGCACCGACTTGCCGACACCCGAACCCGCGAACAGGCCCATGCGCTGGCCACGGCCGACGGTCAGCATGCCGTTGATCGCGCGCACGCCGGTGTCGAGCACGGTTTCGATCGGCGCGCGCATCAGCGGATTGATCTGCGTGCCGGCCAGCGGCACTTCGCTGGCGGCGGAGATCGGACCAAGCCCGTCGAGCGGGCGGCCCGCGGCGTCGAGCACGCGACCGAGCAGGCCGTCGCCCACCGGCAGGCGTTTCGAACCGGGCTCGCGCGGGGCGCTGACGCCCTTGGGCAGCGGCGACGGTTCGAGCGGATACACGCGCGCGCCCGGCACCAGGCCGGCCACGTCCGATTGCGGCATCAGGTACAGGCGGTCGGCGCCGAAGCCGACCACTTCGGCCTCGGCGGTGCGCGGGCCGCCATGCGAATGCTGGCCGGCCGGCAGCTCGATCAGGCAATCGCTGCCCACCGGCATGCGCAGGCCCACGGCTTCCAGCACCAGGCCGGCGGCGCGCGTCAGGCGCCCGCAGGCGCGCTTGCTGTCGACGTCGGCGAGGTTCGACGATGCGGCGGCCAGCGCTTCGCGCCAGCGGCCGGTATGCGCCGTGACGGCTTCGCTGGCCGGGGCCTGGGGATCATGCATGCGGGGGCTCCCATGGATCGTTGCGGCCCAGCGCCTTGATCACGCGCTCCCAGCGTGTACCCAGCGTGGCGTCGAGTTCGCCGCTGGCGGCGCTGGCAATGCAGCCGCCGCGCGCCACGGAAGGATCGGCGCGCAAGGTCCAGCCGGCCGCCTCGAGTTCGCCGCGCATGTGGGTTTCCACCAGCGCGACGTCGTCGGGATTGAGCAGCAGGCACGGCGCGCCGGACAGCGCCGGCTCGGCGTTGAGCAACTCGCGCGCGGCGGGCACCAGCGCGGCCGGATCGATTTCCATGGTCTTGCGCACCAGTTGGCGCGCCACGTCCAGCGCCAGCGAGATCAGCGCGTCGGAGATATCGGCATCGACGCGCCCGAGCGCTGCGCGGAAGTTGCCGGCCAGTTCCTGCAGGCGGGCCGCTTCGTTGCGCGCCGCTTCGAGACCGCGCGCATAGCCTTCGCGGTGGCCGTCGCCATAACCCTGCGTCTGTCCCTGGCTATAGCCCTGCGCATAGCCTTCCTTGCGCGCGCCTTCGCGCATCGCGTCGAGTGCGGCAAAGTCGATCGGAGGCGGGGGCGGCGGCTCGACCGGCAACTGCGCCTCGAGCACCTTGCGCAGCGCGTCGCGCGGGTCCAGCGAATCCATCTGCCAGCGCTTCCATGCGTCGCCGCCGGTGTGGGTGCGCGTCGGCGGCTCGAATCCCTGGAAGCCGTCGTCGCTCTTGTGGATGTTGGTGAGCCCACCGGCACCCTGCGGCGCGGCGCTCGCGCCGAAGAATCCCGGATCGCCGCGGCCCGGGCCACGGCCTGCGGCGGGGCCGCGGTCAAACGTAGGCATCGTCGCCTCCGCCAATCTGGATTTCGCCGGCCTCGGCCAGGCGTCTCACCACCTGCAGGATGGCCTTCTGCTCGGCCTCGACCTGCGACACGCGCACCGGACCCAGTGCATCGAGGTCCTCGCGCAGCATTTCGCCGGCCCGTGTCGACATGTTGCGGATGAACTTGTCGCGCAGTTCCTGCTGCGCGCCCTTGAGCGCAACGATGAGCGATTCGGTGGCGATTTCCTTGAGCACGCGCTGGATGCCGCGGTCGTCCACTTCCAGCAGGTTCTCGAACAGGAACATTTCGTCGATGATCTTCTGGGCCAGGTCGGCGTCGTGCGTGCGCACGCCGTCGATGACCGCTTCCTCGTGGGCCGTGCTCATCAGGTTGATGATCTCGGCCGCCGTGCGCACGCCGCCCATGCGGCTGCGCTTCAGGCTCTGGCCCGCCAGCAGCTTGGTCAGCACGTCGGTCAGCTCCTGCAGCGCGCCCGGCTGTACGCCGCCGAACGTGGCGATGCGCAGGATCACGTCGTTGCGCAGGCGTTCGGTGAAGAAGCCCAGCACTTCCGAGGATTTCTGGCGGTCCAGGTGGATCAGGATCGTGGCGATGATCTGCGGATGCTCGTCCTTGATCAGCTCGGCCACGGACGTGGCGTCCATCCAGTTCAGCGAATCGATGCCGCCGCCCGGATCGCGCGACTCCAGGATGTCCTCGATCACCGACAGCGCGCGTTCCTCGCCCAGCGCCTTGTTCAGCACGCTCTTGATGAACGAGCTCGAATCGACGTTCAGCGCCAGGTACTGTTCGGTCTCGCCGCGGAATTCGGCCAGCACTTCCGCCATTTCCTCGCGGGTCACCGCCGACAGGCCAGCCATGGCCGAGCCCAGCTGCTGCACTTCGCGCGGCGACAGGTGCTTGAAGACTTCGGCGGCAGCGTCCTCGCCGACGGCCATCATCAGGATGGCGCTCTTCTGCACGCCCTTCTCGGGCGTTCCCTTGTTAGCCTTCGTCATTTGCCATCCAAGTCTTGATTACGCTGGCAACCAGGCGCGGGTCGCGTTGCGCGGCGTCGCGCACCAGGGCGAGATCGCTTTCGTATTTCGCGGCCAGGCGCAGCACTTCCGGATTGGTTTCCTCTTCCGGCGGCAGCAGCACGGCTTCGGCGGTGGCGTCGGCCTCGGTCGGCGCGGGCAGCGGCGGCGCGGTGTACTTGCGCAGCACCGGACGCGCCACCTTGAACCACAGGAACATCGCCAGCAGGGCCAGCAGCAGGTAGCCGACGCCGGTCTTGGCCAGGTCGATCATCTGCGGCTGCTTCCACAGCGGCGGTTCCGGTTCCTTGGCGTTTTCGGCCGTGAACGGGCTGTTGACCACGTTCAGCGAATCGCCGCGCTCGGCCGAGAAGCCCATCGCTTCCTTGGTCAGGTTTTCGATCTGGGCCAGTTCCTTGGCCGACAGCGCTTCGGTTACCGGCTTGCCCTTGGCGTCGGCCTTCGTGCGGTAGTTCACCACCACCGCCACCGACAGGCGCTTCACGCCGCCCGGGGCCTGCTGCACATGGCGCACCGTACGATCGAGTTCGTAGTTGGTGGTGGCGTCGCGGCGGCTGCTGCTCGGGCCGGTCTTCTCGGCGGTCTGGGTGTTCTGCGCGGGCTGGTTGGCCTGCGCCGGATTGGGCTGGCCCGGCGTGCGCGGCGGCTGCGGCGTGGTCACCGGCGCCACGGCGGCGGCCGGCGGCTGGTTGGACAGCGCGCCCGGCACGCCACCCACCGGCGATGCGCCTTGCTGGTTCGATTCGCTGGTCTGCTGGCTGCGGATCGCGGCCTTGGTCGGGTCCTGGTTCGGCTTGAACGATTCGTCGGTGTGTTCGACCGAAGAGAAGTCCACGTCGGCGGTGACCTGCGCGTGGACGTTGTCCTTGCCGAGGATCGGCGTGAGGATCGATTCCACCCGCTTGACGTAATTCTGTTCGACCTGCTGGACGTACTTGAGCTGCGTGGCGTCCATCGAGCGGTCGCTGGTGCCCGACAGCAGGTTGCCGTGCTGATCGACGATCGAGATCGACTTGGGCGTCAGCTCCGGCACGCTGGACGACACCAGGTGCGTGATGGCGGCCACCTGGCCCTCGTCGATGGCGCGGCCCGGGTAGAGCTGCAGCACCACCGATGCGGTCGGCTTCTGGCGCTCGCGCACGAACAGCGTGGGCTTGGGAATGGCCAGATGCACGCGCGCCGACTGCACCGCGCCGATCGATTCGATCGAACGGGCGAGTTCGCCTTCCAGGCCGCGCTGGTAGTTGACCTGTTCGGCAAACTGGCTGATGCCGAACTTCTGGTTGTCCATCAGTTCCATGCCCGTGGTGCCGCTCTTGGGCAGGCCCTGGCTGGCCAGGCGCAGGCGCGTCTCGTGGACCTTTTCGGCCGGCACCATGACCGCACCGCCGCCTTCGGCGAACTTGTACGGCACGTTCATCTGCTGCAGCGACTGGATCACCGCGCCGCCGTCGCGCTCGGACAGGTTGGTGTACAGCACCTTGTAGTCCGGTTGGCGCGACCACATCACGCCCACGGCAATCGCGGCCACCAGCGCCGCGCCGCCCAGCATCAGCGGCAGGCGCGGATTGGCCTTGAGTTTTTCGACCAGCGCCGCGCCGTTCGGCAGGGTGGCGGCCGCGTTCATGCGCGCATCTCCGGCTTGGCCGGGCAAATCTGGCCCTTGCCATTCTGGCCTTCGCTGCCGTTAATCATTTCGGCACGGCTCACATTACGCTGCAGACAAAACACGCGCACTCTCCGCGATAGTTGATATTCCTGGCCGTGGGCGGTGAGGGCAATGCGCAACGAACCGCCAGATTCGGCACGGTAGCGATGATCGGCCACATGGCGGAAGAACAATCGAGCGAATAGGCCAGGTTTTCCCGCCGATTTCGTCCTTTGGCGCGCGCTCGCCAATGCGTACAGTGCGAGGGCTGAAACCGGATTGCAGGTGGCGCAGGCTGCACGCGGATCCGATGTCTCCCACTCACTAACCTGTACGTGCCATGACCATTTCTTCCATCGAGGGCATGCTCCACCAACTGCGCGGCCTGGCGCAGGTGGCCGGCGGCGGCACTGCCTCGCAGACGCCTTCGGTTGCCACCGAAGGATTTGCCGGCGAGCTGCAACGCTCGCTGCAGCGCCTGAACGCCACGCAGGACCGCGCCTACGGCAAGGCCGAGGCGTTCGAACTGGGCAAGCCCGGCGTGGCGCTGAACGACGTGATGATCGACATGCAGAAAGCCAATATCTCGTTCCAGACCGCCGTGCAGGTGCGCAACCGCCTGGCCGCCGCGTATCAGGAAATGATGAACATGCCGGTGTAAGCGGCGCGGACGGGCTTGCGGGGCGGTGCGCCAGTCGCCCGCCGCGATGCTGGCGATGCCGGCGACCCCGTTTCGGATGTTTCCGCTGCCATGAAGACAAAAGCCATGTCGCCGCCCGGGCGCCATGGCTTTTTTGTTGTGTTTGCATCGCGCATTTTTTTCGGTCCCGCGCACGGACCGGCATGGAAGCGCCGGGCTCAGGCCACTGGCGGCGCAAGCGCGGGCACGGGTGCCGCGCCATCGGCGCTTTCCAACGCATGCAGCCACGCCAGCAGTTCGGCCACGGCCACATACAGTTGCGGCGGGATCTGGCTGTCCATGTCGACCTGCATCAGCAGGTTCACCAGAGCCGGCGATCCGTGGACATATACGCCGGCTTCGCGGGCGCGCGCGACGATGGCATCGGCCGACATGCCGTAGCCCTTGGCCACCACACGCGGCGCCTTGTCCTGCGCCTGGTAGGACAATGCGACGGCGGCGTCGCGGTCGTTCGTGCCGTTTCCGCTCATGCCGGTGCTCCTTGGGCGATGCGTTCGCGGTCATCGAGCTCGCGGTCGCTGCGCGTCTGTACGGCCACGTTCAGCAATGCGATGCCGCGTGCATCGAGCTGTTCGCGGAAGCCGGCGCGCCCCTGCATCAGTTGCGCCGCCGCGTCGGCGTCGGCCGCCACCATGCGCACGTCGAGCCCCTGCGCGCCGAGCGTCAGCACCGCATCGATATTGCCAAGGCGCGGCAATTCCAGCCGCACGCGCGTGCTCCATTGCGTGGTGGCTTCGGGCGCATCGGCATGGCCGTCACGCGACACTTCCCATTCGAACGGCATGCCGGGCCATGCTTCGAGCGTGGCGCGAAACTGCTGCGTGGCCAGCAGTTCCAGCTGCTGGCGCACCACGCCTTCGCTGGCTGGATGCACCGCCTGGCCGACGTCGGGCTGCATCTGCGGCGTGGTCGTGTCGGGCGCGTTCCAGCTGGCGATGATGGCGTTGCGCTGCGCCTGCGCGACGTAATGGCCTTCGTGCGATACCTCGGCGGTGACCTGGTAGGCGTGCGCCGCGGCGTTGGCATGCGCGGCGCGGCGTTGTTCGGCTGCGCTGGTGGGCGCGCCGTTGCCGTGCGCGCCGGGCGGCTGGCCGGCCTGTTGCGCGCCCGCCGCGGCGCCGTGCGGATGAGCCGGCTGCGTTGGCGTTGCCGCATGCGCGGGCACGCCGGTGGTCACCGGATACATGACCGGGCGTGTCAGTTCGGCCAGCAATGCGGCGCTCGGCGGCGGCGTCGATGCCTGCGCGGCGGGGCCGCCGTACGGCAGCAGCGCGACGGGCGCGCCGGCGCTCTGCTGCGCAGCCGGATTGCCGGTCGGAGTACTGGCCGGACTGCCCGGCGCTTGCGGCGTGGCCGGCGCGGGCATGCGCAGCGTGGCTTGCGGCTCCTGCAGCAGCGCGGCCAGCGGACGCTGGCCCATCACCCATTGCGCCACGTGCGATTCATAGAACATGCCGCTTTGATCGACCAGCGTCGCGAGGGCGTTCGATAACGCCGTAGTGCCGGCGCCCGCAGTGGGCGCGGACGGCAGCAGCGGTGCATTGCCGCGCAGCGGTTGCGCGTCGCCGCCTTCGAACAGGTCGAGAATCGCAAGCGCGGCAAAACTCAGCGTTTCGCGCGTGGAGCCGTTCAGGCCCGCCGCGCGCGCATCGTCGCTACCGGGCAGGATCGCGCCGGGCTGGCGCGCCTGGACGGTCTCGCCGGTGGACGACTGCACGTCGCCCTGGCTGACCGCCGGCACGGGCATCAGCGCGGCCAGCTTGTCGATGGCCAGCGCCGGGCGGGAAAGTTGCGGGTCCGGCGTCTGGTGCGGAATCAGCGCGGACGGAATCTGGATGCCAGTCATGGGCGCGTGTCAGCGAAAAGGGTCGAGCGCGATACGCGTCTGATCCCTCCATGACCGGAGGGTGTGTGGATTTCAGTGGGCGCCGTAGGCGACGGACAGGTCCTGCTTGCGGCGCGAATTGTTGAGCATCGCGCCCAGATGCGCCAGGCGCGGCATGGTCAGGTCGCGGATGCGCGCATCGAAAGCCAGGATGCGTTCGAGCAGTTGGAAGCGGCGCAGCCGTTCGGCATCGGAGAACGGCGCGTGGTGATCGAGATGACGCAGGCGTTCCACTTCAGCCATATAAACCGTTTGCAGCTCCGCCAGGGCATCCCAGTTCGATGCACCTGCGGCCTCAAGCATTTGCTCCGAAAGAACCAGCAGTTCCTCGTAGCTTCTGACGATGGGGGACATGTTGAACATCTCGAAAATCCTGCGCAAATCAGACGGGTTGTGCGACGGCGGCTTCGCCCAGGGCGGCGGGCGCATCGGGATCGATGGCGGCCCACGCCGAAGACAGGTTTTCCAGCAGCGCGTCCACTTCGCCGAGCAGTTCCGCGCTGTTGCGCAGATTTGCCAGCATCAGCTGACGCGTCATGTATTCGTACAGGCGCTCGAGATCGGCGGCAATGTCTCCGCCCGCGCTGTGGTCCAGCACGGCGCGCAGCCCGTTGTCGACGATATCGATTGCTTTCGAGATGGCCGAGCCCTTGCCGGCGATATCGCCGGCTTCCATGCAGAACTTCGCGCGTGCGATGGCGCCGCGCGCGCCGTCGTAGAGCATGACGATCAGCTTGTGCGGGCTCGCGCTCATGGCACCGGTGTGAACACCGACCTGAGCATAAGCGTTGATGGCCTGGCGCGCGAACATGGTGAAGCTCCTTGTCGATGTCTGACTACTTGCTGCTGGACGTGTTATTGAGCGCGGAGAATTGCTGCGTCAGATAGGCGCTGGTGGAATTCATCTGCGACACCATCAGGTCCAGGTTGGTGAACTGGGTGCGGTAGCGGGCAATCGTATCGTTGATACGGCTTTGCTCTTCCGTGTACTGCGTGGACAGATCCTTCAGCGATTGCGAGAGGCCGTCCTGCGCCGATTTCAGCGATCCGTTGGTCGTATTGAAGCTGGTGATCGCGTCGTTGATCGCGCGGCCGACGCCGCCCGTCGTGCCGTCGCCGCCGAACAGTTGCGCCACGGCGGTCGGGTTGTCGTTGAGCGCCTTGGTCAGCTTGGTGTCGTCCACCGACAGCGTGCCGTCCTTCTGGAACGACACGCCGATCTGCGACAAGGTGCTCAGCGACGATCCGCTGACCGGCGTGTTCATGATGCTGCGCAGGCGGGTCTGGATGTTGCGCAGCACGGCGTCGCCGGTCAGCGCGGAACTGGTGCCGGCCGAGGCGTCGAACGCGGTCAGCGTCGAGGCGGTCGACTGGATGTTGTTGTACGCCGTGACAAACGCGCTGACCGCAGTCTTCATCGAATCGGTGTCGCGCGTCACGCTCACGTTGGTGGCGCCGGTTTGCGACAGCGTCATCGTCACGCCCTGCAGCGCGTCCTTGACCGTGTTGCTGGCGCTGGTGATGGCGATGCCATTGACCGTCATGTTGGCGTTGGTGCCGCGCACTGCTTCGCGCACGCCGTTGGCAGTGCTGCCGCTGGCGTTCATGGCGGCCGGGTCGAAGCCGATCAGCGCCTGCAGATCCGAGTCGGTGCTCGAGACCTTCATGCTGTTGGTCTCGCCCGTGGCGTTGGACGTGAGGACCAGGCGATACGGCTTGGCGCTGCCATCGTTGACGATGCTGGCGGTTACGCCGATGTTGGCCTTGTTGATCGCGTCACGCATGCCTTGGAGCGTGTTGTTGCTGCTGTCGATCGTGACGGTCTTGGTGGATCCGGCGGTGGCCTGGAAGCTCGGGCTGCCGTATTGGCCGGTGCTGCTGTCGTAGCCGCTCACCGTGCCGAAATCGAAGCTCAGCGTTGCGGGCAGCGTGCCGTGCACCACCGCGCTGTCCTGCGCGGCCTGGCCGCCGGAAACCAGCGACTGCGCCTGCGCCAGGCTGGTCACGTTGACCGAATAGGAACCTGCCGCGGCGCTCGTGCTGGTGGCCACGCTCATCACCGCGGTGTTGCTGACGCTGGCCTTGACCGACGAGAACGTGGTGGCGTCGGCCAGCTTGCTGGCGGTGCTCTGGAACGCCGACAGCACGCTCTGCACGGTGCCGTACGCGGACAGCTTGGCCTGGTAGGCGGTCTGCTGGTTCTGCAGCAGCGTGAGCGGCGCGTTCTCGGCCGTGGTCAACTGGTCCAGCAGCGTGTTCAGGTCCAGGCCGGAACCGATGCCGAGGGAGGATACGGATGCCATGCTGTTACCTCGATTCTTGTGATTGGCGTTCTTGCGGGAGAGATCGTTGTGGCCTTGCCTGTGGAGGCCCGTGGGCTTACGCCGACTGTCGGACCAGCAGGCCCTGCAGCTTGTTCATGGCATGCGCGATGCGCACCATTTCCTCGGACGGCAACTGGCGGATCACCTCGCCGGTATCGCGGTCCACCACCTTGGTGATGACCTTGTGCGTGACGTCGTCGATCTCGAACTGCAAACCGAACGGCGTGGTGCGCAGCACGTCGCGCAGTTCCTGCACCGCGGTGGTCATTTCCTGCGGCAGCGCGTCGCGGCCGCCTTCGGCGCCGGACTCGCCCGTGCCGTAGGCCGCGGACACGGCGGACACCGCCCGCGCTGTGGCGGGCGACGGTGCGGCGGCGTCTGACGCGCCCGGTACGACGACGGCGGCCAGGGCGGCGGTGGAGGCGGCGGCAGCGGAGATGCTCATGGTGCGGTCTCTCTATGCGGACGAGGCCCTGCGCGGGCCGGAACTTCGGCGGAACCTTCAGGATGAAGCGCTATGCAAGCGGCGGTCCGCTTGCGTAGCACTCCGGCAAAAAACCGGGCCCGAGGGCCCGGTTTCCTGCGGAGCTTGCGGCGTGATTAACGCAGCAGCGACAGCACGTTCTGCGTCGATTGGTTGGCTTGAGCCAGAACCGACGTACCAGCCTGTTGCAGAATGTTGGCGCGGGTCATGTTCGACACTTCCGTTGCGTAGTCTGCGTCCTGGATGCGCGAACGCGACGAGGACAGGTTGGTGATCGTGGTGCCCAGGTTCGAGATCGTCGAATCCAGACGGTTCTGCACAGCACCCAGCGACGAGCGCAGCTTGTCGACGGTCGACAGGGCCTTGTCCAGCACGGCCAGCGGGTCGGACGTCGAGGTGCCGGCGCTGATCGTGGCGGTCGTCAGCTTGCCGTTGGCGTCCATGTAGGCAGCCTTGCCAACGTTGTCGGCGTTGTTCGGAGCCGTACCGCCAGCAGCCACGGTCACCTTGCCGGTGGTCGTGTCGACAGCGTAGTTCGTGGTGAAGCTGGCGGTCTTGGTCAGCGCGCCGGTCGAATCCGTGTACACGTCCCATGCGCCCGTACCGCTGTTCAGCGTGGCGGTGCCGGACATCAGCGAACCCGGAGCAAACGTCACGGTGCTGTTGGCACCAGCGGCCGTCAGGGCAGCTTCAACTTGGTCAGACGTAGCCGTCGTGTTGTAGTCCAGGCCACGTGCGCCGTCCGACTTGTACGTCGTGCCACCCACTGCAACGCTGCCAACACCAGCAGCAGCGGCAGCAGCGGCGGTCAGCACCGAGCCGATGTCCGTCTGCGTCAGGCCGCCGGCGTTGTTGGTCGTCAGGTTGCCATCTGCGTCCAGGTAAGCAGCGGCGCCACCGATGGTGATCTTGCCTGCCGTGTCGATTTCGAAGCTGGTCGAAGCACCGGCGGTGTTCGTGTACACGGCCGAGTTCGTGCCCGTAGCCGGGGTCAGCTTGGTGGCTTCGGCAGCCAGGCCAGCAGCGGCCACGTTGGCGGTGTACTTGAAGTTGCCAGCCTTGGCGTCGTACGTGTAGGTGCTGCCGCCGCCGACTGCAACGGTGTCACCGTCGCTCAGCTTCGACAGAACGTTCTTGCTCGTGGCGGCCGTGTTGGCCGTCGTCACTTGGTACGTGTTGGCCGGCAGACCAGCGGCAGCCTTGTCGGCGGCCGTTTGCGAGTTCTGCACGTCGGTCAGCGTGGCGGCGGTGTTCACCTTGCCAGCAACGCTGAAGCCGTTCAGGCCGAGGGTCTTCGACGAGATTTCCGACAGGTTGATCGAGATCGTTTCGCCGTCGTTGGCGCCAACCTGGATCGTCAGCGGCTTGGCAGCGCCCGACAGAACCTTCACGCCGTTGAAGTCGGTTTGTGCCGACGTACGGTCGATTTCAGCCAGACGTTGTGCGATTTCGTCCTGGATCGATTGCAGGTCCGACGAAGAGTTCGAACCGTTAGCAGCCTGCACCGACAGTTCACGGATACGTTGCAGGTTGTTGTTGACTTCGGTCAGCGCGCCTTCAGTCGTTTGCGCCAGCGAGATGCCGTCGTTGGCGTTACGTTGAGCCTGGGTCAGGCCGCGGATGTTGGCGGTGAAACGGTTGGCGATGGCCTGGCCGGCTGCATCGTCCTTTGCGCTGTTGATGCGCAGACCCGACGACAGACGCTGGATCGCCGTGTTCAACGACGATTGCGACGCGTTCAGGTTGTTCTGCGTCATCAGGGACAACGAGTTGGTATTAATGACTTGCGCCATGGTACGACTCCTATTTGCAATGTTTTAGGCATTCCGGCGGGTGCCGTAACGTTGGCTGCCTGCTTTGCAGGGCGAGAGTGCCTCCGTTGCAAGGGTTATCGACCGAGGGTGGAAAGACTTTAGAGTGATCTTTGGGCGAGTTGCGGGCGCAGTCCGATCTGGTGTATGCGCACGGCGCGCGCCTATATAGATAGGTGGCCAGGTGTCGCGGGCCGGGCTGGCGCAGGCCCTGCGCACGGCCGGCGGGGCGCTTCAGCGGCGCTTGCGGGTGCGCGGAATGAAGATGCGCACAAAGCCCGGCGACGCTTGCGCATCGACCATCGCCACGGTTTCCTCCGGTGCATGCGCGGGTGTCACCACCGTGATGGCGCGCTTGTAGATCAGCGTGGGCGTGGGATCTTCCGCGTTGCGGCCCAGCAGGATCATGTAGTTGTCCGACGCCAGCACGATGCCATTGAGCTTCGTGCCGTTCGACAAATGCACGATGACGGCCACACGGCTGGCGCTGTGCGCCGCGAACTGCAGTTGCTGCAACTTTCGGCTGGGTCTGGGAGCCTTGATTTCCTTCTTCACAACTTCTCCGGAAGAGCCCGCAAGGGTTCTGGCGGCTGACAACGGTCCGATGATGGGGTAATCCGAACGCCGTCGCACTAAAAGTGACGTACGAGGCGGCCTGACAGGGGCGAGTTTTGAAACATTCGCTCTCGGAACCGGCACAGGGACGGGCCGACATGATTGCAGCAGACGGGCGTTTCACGAAAGTGCTTGACGCTGCGCAGCTGCTGGCGGGCGTCGGCGCTGCCAGGAGAGAAGGGGAATACTTCAGGCGGGAGAGTAACAAAGTTTTACAAGCATTGACGAATCGATGGCTTGCCAGCGTCTAGAGGCTTTGCTCTATAAATTCAGTTGATGAATATTTGTGCTTGATGTAGCACTTCGCTGCAATTTGGTCGGTGACGCGCCTGTGAAGATCGCTGCAACCCGCGCCAGCTAAAGGTTTGCGGCGATCGTCCGTTATTTGATGACAGCGATAAAAGTAACGTCAGGCGTCACTTTTGGTACTAACCCGCTGATGTTTTTACGCCCACCATCAGGGCAATCCCTGATAGAAACGAGATTTACACCTCATGTAAGCGGGTTTATATTCGGCATTCGGGTCGGGTACAGCCGGCCCTTTTACAGCAGTCCTGAAAGCCTACGAGCATCCCGCGCGTGGGCTTCTTTTTTTTTGAGCCCGCGTCCTTCGCTGCAAGCCGGGCCTCAAATCTGCCTGGTGCTTTCCGCCGTTTGCGGCGGGATCGAAGTGCACGAGACAGATTAGAAGCGATTCGTTGCCTGGGCAATTTGTGGAAGAACAGCGAATTTCCCCCTCAATTCATTATTTCCCTCAAGGCTTGCCCGCCGCGCGCCGATAGCGGATCGGTGCGACGCCCGGGTTCGGCTCGAATGCCGCTCGCACGCACACAACCGAACCGAATGAAAGGTACGAAGTGATGGGCTTGCGAAAGATGGGGATTGGCGCGCGAATGTCGCTGGCATTCTGCGTCGTGGTGGTGCTGCTGGCCAGCGTGGCCGCATTGGGAGTGTCGGCGCTCGGCAGCATGAACGACGCGATGCACCACGCGGTGGAACAACGCCTGATGCGCGTGCTGGACCTGAAGCTGGCCAAGGAGCGCGTGCTGGCGATCGGCATCATGGTGCGCGACGCCACGCTGACCGAGGATCCGGCGCTGGCCGCGCAGAACGCCGAAAAGATCGGCAAGATCCGCGAACAGGTTGGCGCGACGCTCAACGACCTGGGCAAGTTCATGCAGGCATCGGGCAGCGCGGAGTCCAAGGCCAGGTTCGATGAACTGATCGAGGCGCGCAAGGCCTACAACGGCCAGCTCGACCTCGTCATGCAGCAAATGCGCGCGGGCGAATTCGACGGCGCGCGCGCGGGCCTGATCGTGACGCTGCCGGCTGCGCAGGCCGGGTATTTCGAAAAGCTCGACGCAATCGCCGAACTGGGCCGCAAGATGGCCACCGAAGCGGTGGAAGCGGCGTCCGCCCAATATCTGTTCACGCGCAATCTGTTGATCGGGCTGTCGGTGGCGGCGGCGATAATCGCCACGCTGCTCGGCATCGGCCTGACACGTTCGGTCACGCGCCCCGCCAACCAGGCGCTCGATGCGGCCGAGGCGCTCGCGCACGGCCAGCTTGGCCATGCCATCCGCGTGCGCAGCCAGGACGAGATGGGCCGCATGCTCGGCGCGCTGGAACGTGCCTTCGGTCAGCTTGGCATGCTGGTGCGCGGCATCCAGCAGGCGGCCGGTTCGATCGATACGGCCGCGCGCGAGATCGCCTCGGGCAATTCGGACCTTTCGCAACGCACCGAAGAACAGGCTGCGTCGCTGGAACAGACCGCCGCTTCGATGGAGCAATTGACCTCGACGGTGCGCCAGAATGCCGAGAACGCGCGCCAGGCCAATCAACTGGCCGTCAATGCATCGGATGTGGCAACCGAAGGCGGGCGCGTGGTGCGCAGCGTGGTGGACACCATGGAAGGCATTTCGAAGTCGTCGGCGCGCGTGGCGGAAATCATCGGCGTGATCGAAGGCATTGCCTTCCAGACCAATATCCTGGCGCTGAATGCCGCGGTGGAGGCGGCGCGCGCTGGCGAACAGGGGCGCGGATTCAGCGTGGTTGCCGCCGAAGTGCGCAGTCTCGCCCAGCGCTCGTCGTCGGCGGCCAAGGAAATCGGCGAACTGATCAACGGATCGGTGCGTCAGGTGCAGGACGGCGCCAAACAGGTGGAAGTGGCCGGCAAGACCATGGACGATATCGTCGGCGCGGTACGGCGCGTGACGGACATCATGGGAGAGATCTCCGCAGCCAGCGAAGAGCAGACCGCCGGCATCGAACAGGTGAGCCATGCCATCACGCAAATGGAAAGCGTGACCCAGCAGAACGCCGCGCTGGTGGAGCAGGCCAGCGCCGCAGCGGAAAGCCTGATGCAGCAGGCCAGCGGCCTGGTGGCCGAAGTGGCGCGATTCGATCTGGGCAATGGTGGCCGTGTCGCAGCGCCGTCCGAGCACGTCGCGCAAGTGGCGCCTGCCCGGTTGCACGCACCGGACCCGGTGGCACGGATCGCCGCGCGCCCCGCGGTGAAAGCCTTGGCAAAGCCGGTTGCCGCACCGGCCGCCAGGAGCGTCGCCGCTTTGCCAGCCGCCGCGACCAGGGCGCCGAACGCAGCAAATGGCACGCACGCTAAAAACGCAGCGAACGCAGCGAGCGGCGCTAAGGTGGCAAACGGCACGAAAGCAGCAAACGGCACGAAAGCGACGCAAGCCGCAAGCGCCGCCGCCAAGCCTGGCACCGCCCGCGTGGCCGCCGTGCCCGCCGCGGCGCGCCCGCCCGTGCAACGCAAGCCGGCGGCAGAGCCGCTGCTGTCGCGTCATGCCGCCGCGCCGGCCAAGCCGCGCGCGCCGGTCGGTCATCAGCGCAAGGAACCGGTGCTGTCGACGCAGGCCCGTCGTCGTCCTTCGGCCGCACCGAGTCCCGCCAGGACCGCGCGTACGGCGATGGCCGACGCCGGCGACTGGGAAACGTTCTGAGTCGGCGCGGCGCGTTGGGTCGGACAGTCGGGCCGGGCTCGCCGCGCGCCATTCGGTTGCGCCGGTCTCCGGCCATCAGCGCGGTCCCAGCGATACCGGGGCGGCGCGACCGGCGGGTGGAGTGGGCTGCCATTGCATGACCAGCATGCCAAGCAGAATCAATCCAAGCCCGGCCGCGCGCGCCAGCGTGGCGGGCCGCGCCGGCAAACCGACCAGTCCGAAATGGTCGATCAGCAGCGACGCCAGCATCTGGCCGGCCACCACGCCGACGATGAAATTCGCCGCGCCCACGCGCGGCGCCAGGATCAACGCGGCGGTGATGTAGATCACGCCAAACACGCCGCCGATCCATTGCCACCACGGCCCGTGCAAGGCCGCTGCCACACTGGGCCACGGTGCACGCATCGCCCACAACACGGGCGCGACCACGGCCAGGCTCACCGCCAGCGACACCACCGTTGCCCATAGCGGATGCCCGAGCCCGCGTCCGAGCATCGCATTGGTGCCGGCCTGGAACGGAATCATCGCGCCCGACAAGACGGCAATGCCCAGCGCGATCCATGTGGATGCCAGCGGCGTGGCAAGCGATGCGCTCATGTAAAGTCTCCTCTCTGGATGCCAATGCCGGTCATGGTGACCGTGCCGTGCCCGCGTGGGAAATTCGCAATCCGTACCCGACACATTCGCCGCATGGATGAGCTGCGCCGTATCGATCTGAACTTGCTGCTGACCCTTCACGCGTTGCTGACCGAACGGCATGTCACGCGCGCGGCGGTGCGCTTGCACAGAAGCCAGCCCGCGGTCAGCCACGCGCTTGCGCAGCTGCGCGAGATTTTTGACGATCCATTGCTGGTGCGGCGCGGTGGCACGCTTGAGATCACCACGCGCGCACGCGCGTTGCTGCCGGCGCTCGATGCGGCGCTGGGCCAGCTCAACGGTCTGCTGCGCCCGCCCGCCTTCGATCCCGCGCAGGCGCGCCGCAATTTTCGCGTGGCGCTTTCTGACTATGGCGCGCGCATCGTGCTGCCGGCACTGGTGCGCACCTTGCGCGCCGATGCACCCGGCATCGACCTGTCGGTGGTGCAGACCAGCCGCGAGGCAATGCTTGCGCAACTGGCCGATGGCGAAATCGATCTGGCCATCGGCGTGTTTCCGCAACTCCCGGCCGATATCGTTGCCGACACGCTGTTCGAGGATCGCTATACCAGCGTGGCCGATCGCGCGACGCTGCCGCCGCACGGAGACCTGCCGCGCGAGCAATGGCTGGCGCGTCCGCATGTGCTGGTGGCGATGCGGCCCGACGTGCAAAACGAGATCGACCAGCAACTGGCGACGGCCGGCGTGGAGCGCCACGTGGCGCTGGTGCTGCCGCACTGGAGCGCCGCGCTCGACGTGGTGGCCGGCACCGATCTGATTCTGACCGTGGCCGCGCGCACTGTGGCCGCGATGCCCGCGCAAGCGGCGCTGCGCGCTTTTGCGCCGCCTGTGGCGTTGCTGCCGATTGCGTTCCAGCAGGCTTGGCATGCGCGCCGCGATGACGATCCGGCGCATCGATGGCTGCGCAACACGGTGCGCGCCTGTTGCCGTGCGTCGGATTGAGTTTGGGCGTGGCATTGATGTCGGCGCTAATCGCCGGGAATTCTCGTGAAATTCCTGGTAACGCCGCGAAACATGCCAGCATTCCCCGCAAATCCCCAAAACCATGCGCGCGGGCCGCGTGATCCGTTGCGCCGCCGCCATTTCGTGCAGTGCAGCAAGTAATCGGACAAGCGCGGTTTTCAGCGCTCGCCTAAAATGTCGGCTCTCTTCGAACCGATAAAGAGCAGGGGCACCCGCAAGCGGGTCGTCATCTGCCACGCAGGCCATCCATGTCCGCAGCGCACGCCTCCAAGCTTCCCCCCGATTCGCCTCCGGCCGATGTGCCGGTCATGCAGGTACTGTTCGGCCTGATGCTGGCGATCCTGCTCGGCGCACTCGAGCAGTCCATCGTCGCCGTGGTGCTGCCCGACATCGCGCTACAGCTCAATGGCTTCGAGGACATGGCGTGGGTCATTTCCGCCTACCTGGTGGCGTCGACCGTGGTGACGCCGATCTACGGCAAGCTGTCCGACGTGCTCGGGCGCCGCTCGGTGCTGACGTTCTCGATCGTGCTGTTCCTGCTGGCGTCGATTGCCTGCGCGCTGTCCACCACGATGCCGATGCTGATCGTCGCGCGCATCCTGCAGGGGCTGGGCGGAGGCGGGCTGATCTCGGTGTCGCAGGCCACCATTGCCGACGTGGTGCCGCTGCGCGAGCGTGGCAAGTACCAGGGTTACGTCAGCGGCGTGTGGGCCGTGGCCAGCATGGCGGGTCCGGTGATCGGCGGCTATCTGGCGCACTTCCTGTCGTGGCGCTGGATTTTCTGGATCAACATCCCGCTGTCGTTGCTGGCGCTGGTCGTGGTGCGGCGCGCGCTGCGGCATCTGCCCGTCAGCGGCCGCCGCCACCAGATCGATTACCTCGGCGCGCTGCTGTTTGGCGGCGGCCTGTCCGGCGTGCTGGTGTTTCTGACGCGGCTCGGACAGGGCCATGCGCCGCTGGAGCCGCAGACGATCGGACTGCTGGCTGCAGGGCTGATCGGCCTGGCGCTGTTTGTGTGGCAGGAGCGGCGCGCCAGCGATCCGGTGATTCCGCTGTCGATG
This sequence comes from Cupriavidus pauculus, assembly GCF_008801835.1. GTDB lineage: Bacteria > Pseudomonadota > Gammaproteobacteria > Burkholderiales > Burkholderiaceae > Cupriavidus > Cupriavidus pauculus. Next base: position 279,875 of record NZ_VZOW01000004.1, read on the forward strand.
CTGGGCGTGCCCACGGTGGCCATCTGTTGCCTCACGCTATTCCTGTGCTTCTTCCAGTTGATCGCGATGTCGGTGCTGCTGCCGCTGCGCTTCCAGGTGGTGGGCGGCGCCCAGGCCGACACGGCCGCGTTGCGTCTGGTGCCGCTGACGCTGGCGATTCCGTTCGGCGCCTATATCTCGGGACGTTTGATGTCGTGGAGCGGCCGGTACAAGCCGCTGCAAATGACCGGCTGCGTCGTGGCGCCGGTCGCCATCGTGGCGCTGGCCTTTACGCCGCCGCACGCGGTGATTCCGGCAGCGCTGGTGATGATCGTGCTGGGCCTGTCGATCGGCCTGCAACTGCCCAGCGGACTGGTGGCCACGCAGAATTCCGTGCCGCCGCAGCAGGTTGGCATCGCCACTGCGCTGACCGCGTTCTCGCGCATGTTGGGCGGCGCGGTCGGCGTGGCCGTGCTGACCACCGTGCTGATCGCGCTGCTGCGCCATAGCGGCGTGGCGGTGAGCGGCGCTGGCGGCGGCGAGGACGTGCTGATGAGCATGTTCCGGCGCGCCATGGAAGTCAGCGATCAGGGCGATGCCGTGGCCGTGCGCAATGCGGCGGAACGCGCATTCCGGGTGCTGTTCCTGATGAGCGCGGGCGTATCGTTGATCGCGCCGTTCTTCGTGATCCGGCTGAAGGAAAAAACGTTGCGCGGCAGCCCTGCCGCGGCGGCCAAGGCTGCTGCGGCGGTCGAATAGCGCTGCGCGGCGGACCGTCGTTACGGGTGCTGCGCTATGTATTTACTGCCACGGCTGAGGTGCGCCGCGGGGCATGTCACGCGGCGGAGCGCGCGCCGGCGCGCCGGCGTGCGCGCGCTGCGAGGCCCTGTCCGAGCGCCCAGCGCAACGCTGGCGCCAGTCCCTGCATGCCGGCCAGCGCCAGAGAGCGCCGCAGCGACGGCCGGTGCAGCCCCAGCATCTGGCGCGCCCATGGGGGCAGCAGCGCCACGCCGGCGTCGGCCATCGTGCGCACCGCCGGCACCAGGAGCGGATTGGCCACCGGCATCGCCATGATCAAGCGCACCACTTCGCGCGTGCGCTCGCTGTTGACGAGATGCGGCCGTTGCGCAGCCAGATAGCGGTCGATGTCCGCCCGTGAACGTGGCACATCGGGCGCGCCCAGCAGCGCGGCTACTTGCGCCTCTTCCGCGAAATAGCGGTCCTGTTCCGCCTGCGAGAGCGGCCCGACATAGCGCAGGTATCCCGCCATGAAGCTCGACACCTCCGCCACATGCACCCAGGTGAGCAAGTCCGGATCGTCGGCGGCGTAAGGCTGCCCGTCGGGCGCGGTGCCGCGCACCGATGCGTGGATGCGGCGCACGCGGTCGATCAGCTTGAGCGCGTCGTCGCGGCTGCCATAAGTGGTGCCTGCGATGAACTGCGCGGTGCGGCCCAGCCGGCCCTGCATGTCGGTACGAAAAGTGGAGTGATCCCAGACGCCCGCCAGCGCGCGCGGGTGCAGCGCCTGCAACAGCAGCGCGCTGACGCCGCCGGCCAGCATCGCCGGAAAATCCGCATGCACGCGCCAGCAGACCGCATCGGGCCCGAACAGGCCGGGGTCTCCCGGTGGATTGTCGTAGTCGAGCGTCAGACCGGAGTTGCTGCGCGTGAGGGCGCGCACTTGCGCACCGACGCTGCCGCGCAGCCGTTGCAAGAACGGCCCCGACACGCCGGCCGCAGGTTGCTGCGCAGGCTCGCGCGAGGCATCACGGGAGGCTGCGCGCGAGGATCCGGCTGGGGCCTCGGCAGGGGATTCCGGAGGAGACTTGGGAGAAGCGGACAAGATTCTTGGGGGCGATTACTGGCTGTCGCCAGCATACACCCTGACACGCTCTGCGCACTTTCCCGATCCGCGCCGCGCAGGACCGCGCGGCGACGGGGTGAACGATCAGGCTTCCAGCGCGACAGGCGCAGCCTTGCGCACGGTGCGACGCGCGCGCGGCTTGGCTGCCGGCGCGGCTGCATCGTCGGCGACGGCGGCAACGGTATCGATCACGTCTGCGGCCGGGGCGGCTGTCTTGCGCGGAGCGCGGCGCGCGCGCGGTTTCGGCGCGGGCGCGGCGGTGAACTGCACCGGAGGTGCCAGCTTTGCCAGTTGCTGCACGAATGCCTCGCTGTCGATGCCACGCTTCTGCGCGATGCCCGCGGCGATCCAGGCTGCCGAGGAATGGCCCAACTGATCCAGTGCGTTCAGGTAGTGGACCCAGCAGTCGGCGTGATCGGGATTGGCGTCGAGCGCCGCCTCGAAATGCGGCAGCGCTTCGGCCGGCTTGCCGGTCTGCACCATCAGCATCGCCAGGCCGAATCGGGCGTCCGCCTGCTGCGGCGCGGCGTTGAGGATGACCTCGTACAGCGCCTGTGCGTCGCCATATTCGCCGGCCTTGTGCTGCGCGACGGCGGCCTGCAGCACGAGTGCGATGTCCTGCTCGCGCTGTTGCGCGTCGGTCAGGGAGGGGGAGACGGCTCGGGTGGACTTTGGCATGGTGGGTCGTCAGGTCAGGTTACCCGAGCATGTTGCAGGATGACCGGCCCGGCCAAAGCACGGAAGAGACGCCCAAAGATCCGCTATTTCCGCCCGCAGGCGCGGCCATGCCGGCCGGCGGGCGTCCGGGCGTCGTGACGTCGGCTTAGTCGTAGCGCAGGTCGGTGGCCTTGCCCCAGAACACGCGGTACGCGTATGCCGTGTAGCCGAGGATGGTGGGCAGCACGACGGCCGCGCCGATCAGGATCACCATCAGCGATTCCGGCGCGCTGGCGGCTTGCCAGATATCGATGCGGTCCACCACCAGATAGGGGAACAGGCTGTACGCCAGGCCGTTGAACGCCATCAGGAAGATCACCGCGGTGCCGGCGAACGGCACCCAGCACCAGCGATCGTTGCCGCTGGCGTGCAGATCGCGCATGCGGCGCAGGAATCGCTCGATCACCACGAACAGCGCCATCGTCAGCAGCGGGATCGGCGCCAGCACGATGATGTTGGGCAGCGTGAACCATTTCTCGAAGATGCGCGCGCTGACCATTGGCGTGACGACCGAGATCGCGGCCACGCCGATGGCGGTGAGCCACAGGCTGCGCCGCGCCCAGTAGATCGCGCGCAACTGCAAATTGCCCGTGGTTTTCATGATCAGCCACGAGGCGCCCAGCAGACAGTATCCGGCGACGAGGCACAGGCCCACCGCCACGGCGAACAGCAGGTTGGGCAGATCGTAGCGGAAGCCGGTGATATACAGGCCCAGCATCAGACCCTGCGAGAAACTGGCCAGCAGCGATCCCGCATAGAACGCGAAATTCCACCAAGGCTTGTGCGGATCGCGCGCCTTGACGCGGAAGTCGAACGCGACGCCGCGGATGATCAGGCCCGCCAGCATCAGCGCCACCGGCAGATACAGGTTGGTCAGGATGACGCCGTGCGCGAGCGGAAACGCCGTCAGAAGCAGCCCCACGCCAAGCACCAGCCAGGTTTCGTTGGCATCCCAGAACGGGCCGATCGACGCGATCATGGTGTCCTTGTCGGCGTCGTCGGCGCGGCGCAGCAGTACGCCCACGCCAAGATCGTAGCCGTCGAGGATCACATAGATCAGCATCGACAGGGCCATCAGCGCCATGAACACCAGCGGCATCCAGCCTGCGGGCTGGCTCAGGTCGTGAATCGAAGATGGGTTCATTGCGCGCTCCCGGTGTCCGCGGCATGCGCGGGGTGCAAACCTGCGGGTGACAAGTCGATCTGCTTGGTCATGCCCGCCTTGCGGGCCAGGTGGAACACCACCGAGACATAGGCGACGATCAGCAGCAGGTACAGCGACAGATACATCGCCAGCGTGCTGCCGATCATCGTGGCGGGCACCTTGGAGGCCGCCTGCGCGGTGGTCAGCACGCCGTAGACCAGATAGGGCTGACGGCCGATTTCGGTGACATACCAGCCGGCCACCAGCGCGATCCAGCCGGAAAACGTCATGGCTACCAGCGCGCGCGCCAGCCATGTCGACGGCGCGCCCCGGCGGCGCAGTTGCCAGGCGCCGAGCCACGACACCGCCAGCATCAGCAGTCCCACGCCCACCATGATGCGGAAGGCGAAAAACAGCGGCGCAACGGGCGGATGGCGGTCACCGAACGCATCGATACCGCGGATTTCGCCATCGATGGCGTGCGTCAGATACAGCGAGGCGAGCTTGGGAATGGCGATTTCAAAATCGTTTGACCGCGTGGTGGCGTTGGGCAGTCCGAACAGCACCGCCGGCGCACCTTTTTCGGTTTTCCAGATGCCTTCCATCGCGGCGATCTTGGCCGGCTGATGGTGCAGCGTATTCAGGCCGTGCAGGTCGCCAGCGACGATCTGCAGCGGAATCAACATTGCCGCCAGCGTGACGCCGGTGCGCAGCGAATGGAGGACTTCGCGGCTGCGGTCGTTGCGCAGCCAGCGATACGCCGAAATACCGGCCACCAGGAACGCCACGGTCAGGCCAGAGGCCAGCAGCATGTGCACCAGCCGATACGGGAACGACGGATTGAAGATGACGGCCAGCCAACTGGTAACGTGCGCGCGGCCATCGATCATCTCGAAGCCGGCCGGGGTTTGCATCCACGAGTTCAGCGCCAGAATCCAGAACGCCGACAGCGTGGTGCCGCCCGCCACCAGCAGCGTGGCGATGGTGTGCACGCGATTGCTGACGCGGCGCATTCCGAACAGCATGATGCCGAGGAACGTGGCTTCCAGAAAGAACGCGGTCAGTACTTCATAGGCCAGCAACGGCCCGGCGATATTGCCGACGGTCTCCATATAGCCGGGCCAGTTCGTGCCGAACTGGAAGCTCATGGTGATCCCGCTTACCACGCCGAGTGCAAACGTCAGCGCGAAGATCTTCACCCAGACGCGATACGCGTCCATCCAGCTTTCATCACCGGTCTTGTTGTAGCGCAGCTTGAAGAACAACAGCACCCACGCCAGCGAAATGCTGATCGTCGGAAACAGGATGTGGAACGTGATATTCGCGGCGAACTGGATGCGCGCCAGTATCACCGGATCGACACTTTCAAACACGGGTTACTCCTTGCGGGATCGGGCAGACTTTGCGGGGGATTTGCCGGCGACGGATTTGGCGGGCGCGCGCCCACGTTCCTTGTCCTTGGCCGCGCCGCCCATGCCGATGGCAGTGGTCAGGCGGTCCTTGACGTCCAGCAGCTTGGTGACGCGCGAGCCCAGGCGCATCAGTTTTTCCAGTGTGGCCACATCGAGCTTCTGCATGTCGCCAAACCATGTGGTGACCAACAGGATCAGACCGTACATTTCCTTCATGCGCGCCTGCGCGTGACGATCGTCCTCAGACAGGGGCGTCTCCAGCTGCACCTCGCGCAGCATCGACAGGGTGGGATCGATCTCGCGCCGGCGCCGCTCTTCGGCCAGCGTGCGGAAAATCGCCCAGACATCGTCAGGCGCGGAGAAATACTCGCGACGGTCCCCGGGCTGGTGCGAAAGCCTCACCAGATTCCACGATTCCAGTTCCTTGAGCCCGATGCTGACGTTGGAGCGCGAAAACCCCAGCGATTCAGCAATCTCGTCGGCATTCAGCGGACGCGCCGCAGTGAAGAGCAGGGCGTAGATCTGACCAACTGTCCGGTTGATCCCCCAGCGGCTGCCCATCTCACCGAAGTGGAGGACAAAGCGCTGGATCAGGGGCGAGAGCTGCATTGTCTTGTTTTGAATTTTCAGAAAGTTGTGAAAGTTTAAAACAAAACAGAGAAAGGTGCATCCGCGTGGGCTCAAGTGTGACGGACTGCCTTACGATTCCGCTGCGTTATCAGACAAGCCGCTGCCGTTATCCTTCCGCCCTCGAACTTCCTCTAACTTTTGCGCTGAGGCCCGCGACAAAAATCTGAGAAGAGGGGAAGCGGAATGGGAAGAGGATGGAGGAAGCGACTCGCCATTGGCGGGCTGGCGCTGGGCGCCGGCGCCGCAAATGCGGGGTCCGTAACGTTGTACGGTGTGGCCGACCAGGCGGTGGAGTACGCGCATGGGTCTAGCAGCGTGGCCCGCATCGAAGATGGCCGCCAGGCGGCTTCGCGGTTTGGCATGCGCGGTGTGGAAGACCTGGGCGGCAACCTGAAGGCGATCTTCGTTGCTGAAGCGGGCTTTCGGATGGATACGGGGGCCGAGTTCTTCGGCAACGGATCGATATTCGGCCGACAAGCCTTTGTCGGCCTCAAAGGGAACTGGGGCGAAGTGCGCATGGGGCGGCAGTACACGCCGGCCTTCTACGTTATCGCGCGGCTCGACCCGTTTTCGCTGAACGCGGCGGTGTCGCCGTTCACGCTGGTCGCCAAGTCGAGCGCTCAGGGCACGGGCTACGTACCCTACGCGTCGCGTGTCGATAACGCCGTGACCTACAACACGCCAGACTGGAACGGGCTGACCGCATCGGCCACCTATGCGTTCGGCGAAGTGCCAGGCGAGATGCAGCAGGCCAGCACCTACGGCGCGAACGTCCAGTACTTTCGCGGACCGGTCTACCTGATGTATGGCTTCCAGGCCAGCACCAACAAGCCGGCGACGGCAGCCATCCCGCAGGGCCAGACACGGACCCACTATGTTGGCGGGACCTACAACATCGCGAGGAAGGTGGAACTCGGCGCTTTCTTCGGCTACAGCGCGAGCCAAATCGCGTCCACCGCGGCGGCCCGCTACTACGCGTTGACGATGGACTGGGTTGCCACGCCGGCATGGACGATCAAGCTCGCGGCGCTCAAGCGCGTGGTGGTCGGCATGACCGAGCGGCCGCTGGGCATGGCCTTCGGCGTGGATCATTCGCTGTCGCGCCGGACCATGCTGTATAGCCGCGTGGCCTACATCCGTAACTCGCCAGGTGGCAGCGTTACGATCAACGCCATTCCGATCGACCAGGGCAGCGGTGACCAAGGGTACTCCGTCAGCCTGGGCGTCAAGCACGTTTTCTGATCGCACCAACCATCCTCACTGAAGGCCATGCATGAGTGAATCGAACTTCGCGGCGGATCGACGCCGCTTCATCGCGGGGGCCGGCGGCGGCCTGCTGGGATTGAGCGCCCTTAGCGCCCTGGGGCTGCCCCTGCGCGCCTCGGCGGCACAGTGGCCGGACCGCACGGTGCGCTTTGTCACGTACTCGGGCGCAGGAGATCCGGTGGACCTGCGGCTGCGCGACTTCCTGCAATCGCTGGCGCACGAGTACCGCAACACGCCGATGATCGTGGAAAACAAGACGGGGGCCGCCGGGCAGATTGCTGCCCAGTCCGTGCTGCTCGCGCCGCCCGAAGGCTATGACTTCCTGCTGGCCAACGCCACGTTCACTATCACGCCGTCGTACTTCCGCAAGCTCTCGTACAAGCCGCTGTCGGACTTCGTGCCGGTGGCGCTGTCCGGCTCGGCGCCGATCGGTTTTGCGGTGCCGGCGTCCAACCCCGCGCGCACGTTCAAGGAATGGGTGGCCTGGGCAAAGCAGCAGCGGGGCACCCTGAACTACGCGTCGCTGGGCAATGGATCGGTATCGCACCTGTACGGGTTCCAGATCCGCGACGACTTCAAGCTCGACGCCACCCACATTCCGTACAAGGCGTCCGGCGCGGCGCTGATCGACATGCTGCGTGGGCAGATCTCGTACGTCATGCTCGACACGTTCAACCTGCGGCCGCTGCTGGCAAAGAATCAGGTGCGCATTCTGGCGGTCACCGGCGCCGATCGCTCGCAGTATCTGCCCGATGTCCCGACCTTCCGCGAACTCGGCTTCAACGGTTATAAGCGCACCGGCTGGACGGCGTTCATGGCCAAGACCGGCACGCCGACGGACATCGTCGCGTCGCTGAACCGGTCGATCAACAAGATCAATGCCACGCCAGAGTGGGCGCGCAAGCGCGACGAGGTGTGGTCCGGCTGGAAGCCGCTGACACCGGCCGAGCTGCAACAGCAGCTTCAGAGCGAAGTTGCCGCGTGGGGCGACCTAGTGCGCCGTTCGGGTGTATTTGGAGATTGAGAGACATGAGCGCACAAGTGAACGGACAAGTCACGACATTGCAGGCCCATACCGATGCCGTGCCCGAAGAGCAGGTAATGGCCGGATTTCCGCCAGCCCCGGAAACACGCGTCGGGCCAACAAACTGGTTCAAGCTGCCGTGGCTGCGCTGGTCGCTGATCCATCGTTCGCTGTCGGTGCCGACCGTTGACATCTGGCGCGGCGACGCTGCGCCTTCTGCGTTGCCGCCGGGCGACGCACTCGATGGTGCGACGGTGGTTACGGGGCCTGACGGATCGGAGATGGAACTCGATCAAGTGCTCGGCGTTTTGGAGATCGACGCCTTCATGGTGCTCCATCGTGGCAAGGTGGTGTTCGAGCGCTACCTGCACGGCATGGCGCCCCATCTGCGGCACGGCAGCGCGTCGATCAGCAAGTCCTACCTGGGCATTGTCGCCGGCATCCTCGCGCATGAGGGCAAGCTGGACCTGACGGCCACGGCGGAAAGCTACGTTCCCGAAATGTGCGGCACGGCGATGGGCGGCGCCACGCTCCAGCAGTTGCTGGACATGCAGGCGGGTATCGTGCGGCCGAATCTGGGAGACCGGCCCTCCGCGCTTGGTGCCCAGGACGGTGGCGTGTTCGAAGTGCTTGGATTGCTGCCGCGCCGGCCCGAATCCCCGACCGATTTCTACGACTTCGTGCTCAAGAAGCCGGTTGCCGGGCGGCATGGCGAGCGGCTGTACTACGACAACGGCCAGCCCGAGGCGCTGGCCTGGGTGCTGCGACGGGTCACCGGCAGATCGATCGCTGACCTGATGTCGACGTACCTGTTCCAGCCGATGTCGACCGAACGCGATGGGTTTTACTCGGTCGACAAGACGGGTGCCGAGTTTTCGTCCGGCGGCCTGAGCCTGACGCTGCGCGATCTGGCGCGCTTTGGAGAAACCATCCGCGGCAATGGCTTCTTCAACGGCCGGCGCATCATCCCTGAGGCCGTGCTGGCCGATATCCGCGCTGGCGGCGACAAAGCGTTGTTCGCGGAAAGCCGCTTTGCTGCGGCCTACCCGGGCGGCTCCTATCGCAACTACTTCTATCTGTCGCACGACCGCTTGCAGGGTATTTCGGCGCAAGGCCGGTACGGACAGCGCCTCTATGTATCGCCAGTGGCCGATGTCGTGATCGCGCACTTCGGCGCGGCACCGGGCCAGTCACCGCATCCGTTCGAGGTGCCCTATGCGCGCCTGCATCGCGAGATCGCCGAAACGCTGATGGGCTGAATACGTACGCCTGCCAACGAAGAGACCCCGCTCGCGCGGGGTCTTTGTCATTGCGGATTCCACAAGAGGACTCAGGCTACGCGCCGGTCCTGGTCTTTCCAGAATATTTCCCGTACCGCCTTGCGCGACAGCTTGCCATTTGCGTTCTTCGGCAGCTCGGCCACCACGTCGACAGACCTCGGCTTCTTGAAGTCGGCCAGCCGTTCGGCGCAGTGCTGGATCAGGTCGTCGGCCTGCGCGCTAACGCCATCGCGCAGCACCACTACCGCCTTGACACTTTCGCCCCAGACCGGGTCGGGCACGCCCACCACGCAGGCTTCGAAGACGGCGGGGTGTTGATACAGCACGGTTTCTATCTCCGCGGGATAGACGTTGAAACCACCCGAGATGATCATGTCCTTCTTGCGGTCGACGATATACAGGTAGCCCCGGTCGTCGGCGCGCGCAAGGTCGCCGGTATGGAGCCAGCCGTTGCGCAACGCGGCGGCGGTCAGTTCGGGTTCGCGCCAGTAGCCGGCAAACACGTCGGGGCCCGCGATGACGATTTCGCCGATCTCGCCGGCCGGTACCTGCTGGCCGGCATCGTCAACCAGGCATACGCGCGCCTCGCTGAACGGACGCCCACACGAAGCCAGTCGCTCGGGATTGCCTTGCTCGATGGCCACGCGATGATCGTCGATAGTCAGTGCAACCAGTCCGCCAGTCGTCTCGCCTGCTCCATAGCCTTGCGACAGGATCGGCCCGAATGCGCGCCAGGCCTCGACGATGCGTGCCGGGGCCATCGGAGCGGATCCGTAGGTCATCGAGCGCAGCGTGGAAAGATCGAATCGCGCGCGGTCCGGCACTGCCAGCAGCATGTTGATCATGGTGGGCACAACGAAGGTATGCGTGACACGATGCGTCGCCACCGACGCGAGGAAGGCTTCGGGATCGAACCGTTCGTGCAGCAGGATGGTGCCGCCCTGGGACAGGAACGGCTGGATGAACATGCCGCTGGCGTGGGTAATGGGGCCCGCCAGCGCCAGCACGTCGCCGGGGTTGACGCGCATGCGTCCGGTCAGCACCTTGCGCAGCGATGCCATGCGGTTGCCCATGGTTTGCATGGCTGCTTTGAGCTTGCCGGTGGAGCCGGACGTGTAGTGAAGCACGGCCAGATCGACATCGGCCAGTTCCACGTCGGGATTGACATCAGAAGCTTGCGCGAGCATCTGTTCATAGCTCACAAAGCGCGGATCGGTGCCACCAAACAGCACTCGGCGGCGCACGGACGGCACGGCATCGGCCAAGGCATGCAGGCGCTCGGCGTGGGCCGGACCGCTGATCAGCACGGCGGGCTCCGCATTGCGCAGTGTCTCCAGCACTTCGTCATCGGAAAGCCGTGCGTTGAGCGCAACCTTGACTAGCCCGCTCTTGTACAGCGCGACCTCGAGCTCTATCAACTCCGGCCGATTCCAGGATTGGATGGCTACGCGGTCTCCTTTTTGCAGGCCCAGGCTTAGGAGCGCGTTGGCCAGTCGGCTGGAACGGGTGTCGAGTTCGGCAAAAGTGATACGGCGGTCGGCAAAGAGAATGGCCGGCCGGTCGGGCCAGTACTGTGCGCTGCGCGCGACGAATCGCCCCAGATTCATGATGTTTTCCGGTGGATGGATGGGGCGACCAGTCTAGGCAGTGGCGCAGTGCATGCCGATAGCGGTGCGCGCTTTGCCGATAACGCCACGGAATCGGCAGGGCGCAAGGTGAGGCGGGTTTGTCCGTGGCAACTTCAGGTATCGCGATAGACCTGTGAACGTTCCAGCAGGATCTGGATCAGGCGCTCGGCCAGCGGCGACTGGTAGGCGTCCTTGCGGCGTAGCACGCCGATGGACCGTTGCCAACGCGCGGAAGCGATCTCCAGGATGGCCAGCCCCTGCGTCTGCGCAACCGTGCGCCGCCCGAGCACCGTCAGCAGATCGCTGCTATGGATGACCGTCAGAAGGGCCGCCGCTGACGAGTTGGTTTCCACGGCCACGTTTGGGGCAGGCAGGCCAGCCTCGGCGAAGCGCGCCTCAACCAGTCGGCGCGCCACTACGTTGGTATTGGGCAGTAGCCACGAGTAGTCGCACAGGTCGGCAAGCCTCAGCGAGCGCCGGTCCAACAACGGATGGCGATCCCGCGCAATCACCACGAGTTCGTCGTCGAACAACGGGATCTGCTCGAATTCCGGATCGCCTTTGCGCGCCAGGGCCGCGATGCACAGATCGAGGTCGCCGAGGCGGAGCGACGAGTAGAGCGAATCGTTGAGGCCGATGGAGATCTGGATATGGGCGGCAGGCCGCTGCTTGATGAGTTCGGTGCAGGCTTCCGAGAAAAACATGCTCAGGATCGAAGCGGGTACGCCTACGCGAACCAGGCCGATCTTGCCAAGGTGCAGGTCGTTGGCTTCCTTGATGGCATCGTCGAGCGAGGACCTCACCTGCAGCACGCGTTCAAAGAATACCGACCCGGCGGACGTCAGCGTCATGCCTTTGGCATTGCGTTCGAAGAGCTGTATTCCCAGTTCCTGCTCCAGGCGTTGCACCCCCTTGGTCAGCGCCGGTTGACTCTGGCCGAGCTTCTCCGAAGCGCGTCCCACGTGGCCTGCCTGTGCCACTTCCAGAAAATAATTCAGATCCTCAAGCCTCATCTGATTCCGCCGCGTTATCGAAACTGACGTTCCGATCATGGGGGAGGAATGCTGCCCGGTCAACACTGTCAGGATCGGAAGAGGAGTCAAAAATGCCAGAACTTGCTGCCAACCCTGGCGAGCTGCGTGCCGTGCTGCATCGCTACCTGGAGGACGAATTGCTTCCATGGGAGCGGGAGCAGAACATCGGTTACGAAGACCGGATCTCGCGCGAACTGATCCGTTCCATCTGGCGGCGCAGCCGGGAGCTGGGGCTTTACGGAGCCCAGTTGCCCGTCGAATTAGGCGGGCAGGGCCTTTCTGTGGAGGCAATGTGCCAGCTCAAGGATGATGTGGCCGCATCGGGGGCCATCCTGTTTCCTCATGTGCTGGGAGACTGGGGCGGACCTTCGCGCGTGGGCAATCTCGTCCGGTTTGCCACGCCTTACCAGCGGAAGCTTTTTATCGACCCCGTGATCGCCGGCGAGCGTGGCGCCTGCTTTGCCATGACTGAACCGAATTCGGGGTCGGACGCCGCGAGCATCCAGACCCGCGCAGTCGTCGACGGCGACGATTACATCGTCACGGGCCGAAAGCACTTCATCACTGCCTCGGTATTCGCGGACTACGCCCTCACCATGTGCGTGACGGATCCCGACAAAGGCAATGAAGGCATTTCCGCCATCTTCATCGATCTCGATAGTCCGGGCGTTACGCTCGATACCGCCTGCGTGCCCATCACGGGACAGTACGTGGATGCCGACATCATCCTGGATCACGTCCGCGTACCGCGCCGCAACTGCATCGGCGGAGAAGGCAACGGCTTCCGGCTGGCGATGAACCGCATCAGCCTGAATCGACTGCTCCACTGCCCGACCATGATTGGATTGGCCCGCCAGGCGCTGCGCCTGTCCATTGCCTACGCCAACACGCGTCGCCAGTTTGGCGGGGCGATCATCCGCTTTCAGGCGATTCAGCACATGCTTGCCGACATGGCCTCCAGCCTGTTCGCTTGCGAAAGCATGGTGTTGGCCGCCGCACGCAAGGCCGACGCAGGCATCGATGTCCGCATGGAAGCGTCGATGTGCAAGCTATTCGTCTCCGAAGCCTGTTTCCAGATTGCCGACAAGGCTGTGCAGATTCACGGCAACGTGGGGGTCACGAAGAACCATCCGGTCGAGTTCATTTTCCGACGCCTCCGGCTTTATCGGATCGTGACCGGCACCAGCGAAATCCAGCGCAACACGATCGCCAAGGAAATCATGCAAGGTCGTGGCGCATGAGCGGGGGCTAAGCATCACGATTCCAGACCTCATTCGCGGCGCTGAACGGAAATGACCGTATCTGGCCGAGAAAAGTGCGGCACATATTGGCGCGAACGGATGGCAAGTGGCCATCGCTTAGAATTCCGCATCCGAGACCGATAGTCGACACCATGCCTGGAGCCAACCTGACGCAATGCGTCGTGAAGCCAATGCGAACAGCCGCGCTGGTCATCGTGTTGTTTGCGCTGGGCGCGTGCACCGCGCGGCCTTTTCAACCGAACCCGCCGGCGTACACGATGTGGGAAAAGACGGGGGTGACTGAGGATGGCGTGCGCGCCGCCATGCACGATTGCGGCTTTGCCAGCGCTACGAGCAATGATGGCGTCAACATGACCGGCAATGACTATGCCGGCGCCGAACTGTGCATGATCGACAACGGCTTCTTGTACAAAGGGCGGCGCATTGCCTGCGCCGACTTTCCGGAGCGGATGGCCTGCGCCCGGGTGCCGCGCGGCAAGACCTTTGGAACCGATCCCGATTTCGATCCGGCGCGGCTGGCGAGCCGGCTAGTGCGGCCGCCCGCCTATGCGTACTGGACTCGCCCAGGGACCGATGTCGAAGGTGTCAAGCACGCGATGATGGCGTGCGGCTACAACACCGTCATCGAGCCGACCGATTCGATGCTGCTCAACGACATCGCTGGCGCGCAGCTGTGCATGATCGAGCAGCGGTTCACGTATGCGTGGCCCGTCAACAGCCTGCTATGCAAGAGCACGCCAGGGTTGGCTGCCTGCCGCAACCGTCCCATCGATGCCAAGCGCTGCTGCGCTCGTCCGAAAGCCGCGGGCCAGCACTGATTCATTTCCTGGCTGACATGGCGGATGACGTCACGCCATGGCGGTATCCACTACTTGCCCGCGTATTTTAATCGCCGGCCGCGTGTTCCTTTACATCGCCTACGACCATTGCTTTTAGCCCTTCACGCAGTGCGGTCGCATTTTCTACGCCGTTTAGTTCCTCGAACTCGCGTTGTGCGGCTCGCCAGAGCGGGGCTGCTCGTTCGTGCAGCCGTCGCCCGTCTTTGGTGAGTTCGATCAGTCGGATTCGGCCGTCAGTTGGCGACGGCTTGATTTTCACGAAGCCATCGCGTTCGAGAAAGCCAACCATCTTTCCCATCGCCGTCCGCTCAATATCGAGCCTCTCGGCCAGCGCGTTGACTGGGGCACTTCCCACCTCGTCCAATGCTGCAAGCGTCAGGAATTGTGTAATGCGCAGACCCACCGGTTCGAGATGGCTATCGTAGAGTCGCGAGATCTGCCTGCTTGCCTTCCTAGCGGCGAAGCAATTGCACTGATCGATTCCAAGCGGCTGGTCAAACACCGACATCGCGGTTCCACTCCTTATCTATTTGGGCTAGTCATGCATTAAGTTTAGATGCAGCTTGCACCGAGCCGGGCTCCGGGGCACTCGGATACTCGGCTCGGCCGACGGACGATACGCGTGCACACGGCAATCGTCATGGGACGGTCTACACGCCGTCCGGCGGTACGATATACCCAGGCACTTCGGCCGCAAGGGTGCTCTTCAGGACTGCAGTGCCTTTGTCAGCCATGACTTCGCTCTTGCCGGCGGCTAGAGCGTCGTAGGTCTTTCGAACAACATCATTCGGACTCGCCTTGGGTACATCAATGCCCTTGGTCAAGTCTGTATCGACGAAGCCGACGTGAAGGCCGAGCACGTGGATGTTACGCTCTTTCAGGTGAAAGCGAAGCTGGTTCGTGAAGCTCCACGCCGCTGCCTTTGACGCGGCATACGGGGTCAGATAGGGGCGCGGCAGCCACACAATGTCGGAAAGGACGTTGATGATGGCCGCATGTGATTTGGTTGTTAATACCCCTTCGAAGGCCTGGGAGACACGCACGACGCCATAGTAGTTGGTGTCGAACATCTGCTGGGACTGGGTCTCTGTGTCGACCGCGAGAGGCCCTTCTATCAGTGCGGCAATGCCGGCGTTGTTGATCAGAAGCGTGGTGTCGGCGGCGACTTTCGCGGCTGCGGCGATCGATGCTCTATCTGTGACGTCAATCTGGATCGGCGAGATACCTGGTTCATTGAATCCGGTGATGTTGCGCATGCCAGCGTAAACTTTCTTCGCCCCGCGACGAACCGCCTCGCGAGCGAACTCCAAGCCAAGGCCACGGCTGGCGCCGGTGATGAAGACAGTTGCGTTTTTCACTTCCATGACAACTCCTTTTGATTGGTGCGAGCCATCGGAGGCGAATATCTTGGCCCCCAACGCGCCCGTGGTATCAAAGAAAAATCTCTTCTGGAAATTGCTCCGAGAACATTTCCCGCAGATGGGTAGCGATGCTTAGGACAGCACCGAGCGGGGACATTCGTACGCTGACTCGTGGCACCGATCCATCGGCATTTCGGACTGCGATGACGGTTGCGCTCAGCTTCTCGCCGCTTTTCAGAACAGCCTCGTATTCGAGCACCAGCCGCACGTCGCTGGTTTCAAGGAACGTTGGCGTCTGGGAGCCGCCGTAGAGAGCTCCAACAGCATTGATCAGGAGCCTGATGTCATCGCGTCCTACAACGCGATCACGCAACACGGAACTTGCTAGCTCCGCGTCTGCCGTCAAATCATCCAGAAATGGGTGACGTTCATTCCGTGAATCGGACACGTTCATCTCCAATCGTTGCAGGACAACGTTCATGCAAAAACAGCGCGATTCTTTGCGACGTACTGTTGGACCGAGAGCGGTGGCTTACCGGTGATCCTCGCAACAACGTCGTTGGTGCCGGAGAAAATTCCTTCTTGGTAGTTTTGCGCCACTTCCACCAAATGCTGGGTGAGGAACGGCGGGAATTTGTAGAGGTTCTCCATCTTGTACTGAAACTCTTCGATCGAAGTCGGTGTGTATTCGATGCGAGCGCCAAGTACTTCGCTCATCGCTGCTGCGATTTCCGTGTGGTCCATCTCGACGGGGCCATGGAGCGTGTAGATTTTTCCTGCGTGGGCCTCAGGCGCTGCCAGCACATGGGCGATCACTCGGCCCTGATCGTCACTGGCAATCGGCGCATGACTGCCGTGGCCAAACGGGAACTCAATTCTTTTCTTGGCCCAGATCTCCTTCGCAAAATGCGGGTAGACCAGCCAATCGGCGAAAAAAGTGGGACGCAGGTGCGTAGTCGGAACGCCCGACCAATCGAAAACACGCTCGGAAATCCAGTGATCCTGAGCGGCGTGGCTTGCCGACTCCCGGCGCGCAGAAATCTGTGACATGTTGACGATCGCCGCGACGCCCGCTTCCTTCGCAGCCTGCGCGAAGTAGGCGGCAGCGCTGATGATCCCTGGCGAGATCGGATGAAGGAAATACGCCGAACGGATGCCCTCCATCGCCGCGCGGATCGCGTCAATACTTGTGAAATCGCCAACAGCGATATCCACTCCGCGCTGCCTCAAGGCGGCAGCGCGATCGTCGTCCGTGCGGACGTAGGCCCGCACGCGTCTGCCGAGCGCGAGCAGTTCGTCGATGGCTGCGCCTCCAGTGCGTCCGGTTGCACCGCTTACAAGAATGTCAGGTGGGTTCATTGTTTCGCTCCGTTTTTTGAAATGAGAGCATATGCTCTCTTAAGGCAAGAATAGGAGCATATGCACGTAATGTCAAGAATCGCCTGGTGCGGCCTGTGCGGATGGCACTCCCAAGAGGGTTTTGCCCGTCCCGGGGTGGCGAACTGTTAGCTGGGGCGCTGCACGCTGGCGCCATCGCCGGCGTTCAGTCGGGCGATGTCAACGGCGCCTACGCGACGTCTATCAGTCACTGGCGAAGAGCGGCTGACTTCGCCGGCCCCCCTTCCAAGATGGACGCATGGATGCGCGATAATGGCCGAAGAGCTCGTTACTAAGGAACTCAATGCGCATCCCGCCAATGAAGAGCATCGTTGCCTTTGAGAGCGTTTCGCGCAACCGAAGCGTCAGTAAGGCAGCCGAAGAATTGGGTTTGACTGCTTCAGCGGTCAGCCATCAACTGGCCAATCTGGAGGACGCTATTGGCCAGCCGCTGTTCTTTCGCCAAGGCCGAGGTCTGGTACTCACGCCGGTGGGCGAGCAGTATTTGCGGGACATCACCGGAGCTCTCGCAGAACTCAATAGGGCAACCGAGCGTGCTTCCACACCTGCAGCCATCGACATCCTGCGCGTTCACACCAGCCCAAGTTTCGGACTGATGTGGTTGCTTCCGCGATTGGAGTCTTTTCAGGCTGACAACGGCGATATACAGATCAACTTGTCGTGCTCCTATGAGGATGTGTCGTTCACCGCTGGTTTCTATGACGTGGATGTACGGCACGGCCACGCGCACTGGCGAGACCTCGAGGTCAAAACGCTTCGCCATGAACGGATTCTTCCGCTCGCCTCGCCCGAGTACCTGAGAAAGAATCCGGTGCAAAAGCCCGCCGACCTCGTGCAACGCCGGCTGATCAACTCCGAAACTCCCCTGATTCGGTGGGAGCAGTGGTTTGCGCGGTTCGGCGTGCCCGCGATGCATAAGAACTTCGACTTCGCCTTCGACCGTTCATATATGTCACTTGAAACGGCTGCGCTGGGTCTTGGCGTTGCGCTTGAGAGCTCACTGCTGGCGTCGGTGATGCTTCAAAAGGGGACGTTGGTTCCCGTGTTCGAAGAGCAATACGCAGTGGAAGTTGTTAGCCATCACGTGGTCTATCCAGCCCAAAATGCCGACTTGCCACGGATTCAGCGCTTCCTGACGTGGCTTGATCGGGAGGTCAACCGGCGCCAGGAGGGCGCTGACTAATGAGGGTTTTCCCTCATCTCGACAACCCTCGATAACTGAAAATTTCTCAGCAATAGTTGAAATCGAATGCATTGATTGGAAGCGCTTCAGAGACAAAACTCGACCCATCAACACACCACGCATAAGCAAGGAGACATGAGATGCTGGTCGAGAACAAAGTAGTTATCGTCACGGGCGCAGCTTCGCCTCGTGGTATCGGCAAAGCAACTGCCCGGGCGCTGGCGAAACAAGGCGCAAAGGTCGTCATCGTTGACCTGCAGCTCGACGCCGCTCAGGCGGCGGCCGCCGAACTGGGTGAGGTTCATTTGGGACTGCGCTGCGATGTCACGGACAAGGCTTCATGCGACGCCGCCGTGCAGGCCACCATCGCACGCTATGGCCGCATTGACGCGCTTATCAACAATGCCGGCATTACGCAGCCTATCCGCACACTTGATATCGGTGCCGCCAATTTCGATGCGGTTGTCGACGTGAACCTCCGCGGCACGCTTTACATGTCGCAGGCGGTACTGCCGCAAATGAAGGAGCAGAAGGGCGGGAGCATTGTCTGCATGTCATCTGTTTCCGCTCAACGCGGCGGTGGCATCTTTGGCGGCCCGCACTATAGCGCCGCGAAAGCCGGCGTTCTCGGGCTGGCTAAAGCCATGGCCCGCGAATTTGGCGACGATCGCATTCGCGTGAACTCGGTCACGCCTGGTCTGATTCAAACCGACATCACCGGCGACAAGCTGACTCCCGAAATGCGCGCCGACATTATTAAGGGTATTCCGCTTGGACGGCTAGGCGATGCCGCCGACGTAGCCAACGCTTGCCTGTTCCTGGTAAGCGATCTTTCCACATATCTCACTGGCATCACGCTGGATGTGAACGGCGGCATGCTGATTCACTGATAGCGGCCCGAGGGCCGCCTCCCCACCATGTCAAAGCACCCGGGACCACTCGGGGCACCGGCAGGAGACATTCCATGAAGACCAAATATGCAGCGTCGCCCCTCGGGGCCGGCGTGGTGACAACACGCGCCGACGAAGCCACGTTCGAGTCTCGCACCTACGGTAAGGTGATGCGTCGGCTGATTCCGTTCCTGATGCTGTGCTACCTGGGAGCGTACCTCGATCGCGTCAATGTGGGCTTTGCCAAGCTACAGATGCTGAACGATCTGCAGTTCAGCGAAACCATCTACGGTCTCGGCGCCGGCATTTTCTTCCTGGGCTACTTCATCTTCGAAGTACCAAGCAACGTCATCCTGCACAAGGTTGGCGCACGCAACTGGCTGGCACGCATTATGTTGACGTGGGCCGCCATCTCGGCAGGCTTCGCTTTCGTCAGCACGCCAACGCAGTTTTATGTACTACGTTTCTTGCTCGGTGTTGCTGAGGCTGGCTTTGCGCCTGGGGTCATCCTTTACCTTACGTACTGGTTTCCCTCGGAGCGGCGCGCCAAAGCGCTCTCGATGTTCTTCATGGCGATCCCTTTGGCCGGCATCGTTGGCGGTCCGCTGTCGGGGTGGATCATGCATGCCTTCCATGGTGCGCATGATCTGGCGGGTTGGAAGTGGCTATTCCTGATCGAGGCATTTCCATCGCTGGTTCTCGGCATTGCCATTCTGTTTTATCTCGACAATGGCATTCAGGGCGCCAAGTGGCTTACGGTCCAAGAAAAGGCGCTGCTTCAACGCAATGTCGAGGGCGACAATGCAATGAAGGTACAGCACATTTCGATTCGTGCCTTTATGGCCGATCGACGGCTCTGGTTGATGGCAGCGATCTACTTCTGCGTGGTGCTGGGCCAGTATGGTTTGACGTTCTGGCTCCCGACCATCATCCGGAAGACTGGTGTTGCGGATCCGCTGTGGGTTGGCATCCTCACCGCCGTACCGTATCTGTGCGCCATCGTTGCGCTGCCGCTGATTGGCCTGTCGGCCGACCGTCGGCGGGAGCGCCGTCTTCACCTGGCAATCCCGATGCTGGTGGCGGCGATTGGCTTCGCCACGCTGCCAATGCTCGGCAGTGTCACCGCAGCCATCATCTGCCTCTGCATTGCTGCTGCGGGAATCATGACTTCGTCTTCGCAGTTCTGGGCGCTTCCCACCGCCGTGCTGGGCGGTATGTCCGCAGCAGCCGGTATCGCCGCGGTGAATTGCGTGGCGAACCTCGCGGGCTTCTTCTCACCCGCCATCGTGGGCTGGCTCAACGACTTCACTGGCAAGTCAACTGCGGGCCTGATCTTTATCTCGGCGACGGTCGTATTCGGCGCGCTGCTCGTATTCCTGGTACCGGCGAAAGCTGTGAATCGCTAAGCCAGCCACCATTTAACGGAGTCAATCATGAGTCGTACAAATCTCGAGGCGCCTGTCTCGCTGGCAGAGCGCGCCTATCGTATCCGGCGCAACGCCATCTTGATGGGCGAAGTCCAGGGGCAAGGCTATGTAGGCCAGGCGCTCGATATCGCGGACGTGCTTGCCGTCGCCTACTTCGGTGCCATGAAGTACCGTCCGGAAGATCCTCAATGGGAGGGTCGGGATCGCTTCCTGCTTTCCAATGGACACTACGCGATCGCGCTATACGCCGCGCTGCTCGAGGCGGGCATCCTGCCTGCCGAAGAGCTTGAAACCTACGGGAGCGATGACAGCCGCTTGCCCATGTCGGGCATGGCTAGCTACACGCCGGGCATGGAGATGTCCGGGGGGTCGCTCGGCCAAGGCCTCACGATTGCCGTCGGCCGTTGCCTGGGTCTGAAGCGCAAGAACTCGGACGCGTTCGTCTACACCCTGTTTTCGGATGGAGAACTGGACGAAGGATCGATCTGGGAAGGCATCCTTTCCGCCAGCCACTGGAAGCTGGACAACCTGATCGCCATGGTCGACGTGAACAACCAACAGGCTGACGGGCCGTCGACGCAGATTCTGTCGTTCGAGCCGCTGGTGCCGAAGCTGGAGGCTTTCGGGTGGTATGTGCAGCGTGTGGACGGCAACGACATCGATGCGGTAGCTACGGCCTTCGACAACGCCCGCGCGCATAAAGAAGCGCAGCCGCGAATGATCGTCTGCGACACGCGGATGGGCTGCGGTGTGCCGTTCCTTGAGCAACGCGAAAAGAATCACTTCATTCGGGTAGACGCCCACGAATGGCAACTGGCCCTGCAGGCCCTCGAAGAGGGGAGAAAAGCATGAGCAACAACATTCAATCGGGCAAGCCCCGCCTGAAGACCTCGGCCATGATTGCGTCGATCGCGGGAGAAGGGCAGACGACGCGGTCGGCGCCATTCGGTCACGCTTTGACAGCACTGGCGGCCGAACGGCAGGACATCATCGGCATGACGGCTGACCTGGGCAAATACACGGACCTCCATATTTTTGCGAAGGCCTATCCTGATCGTTACTATCAAATGGGTATGGCGGAGCAATTGTTGATGGGAGCGGCTGCAGGCTTTGCGCATGAAGGCGCAGTTCCCTTCGTGACGACCTACGCAGTGTTTGCAACGCGTCGCGCCTACGACTTCATGCATCAGACGATTGCCGAGGACAACCTGAATGTCAAAATTGTCTGCGCGTTACCCGGGCTGACGACAGGATATGGCCCCAGCCACCAGGCAGCGGAGGACCTGGCGCTGATGCGAGCCATGCCCAACATGACGGTCATCGATCCGTGCGACGCCATCGACATCGAGCAGATGGTTCCAGCCATTGCCGAACACAACGGCCCGGTCTATGCCCGTCTCCTGCGCGGCAACGTGCCTGCGGTCCTGGACGAGTATGACTACAAGTTCGAACTCGGCAAGGCGAAGTTGCTTCGGGACGGTGCCGACGTATTGATCATATCGTCCGGAATCATGACGATGCGCGCTTTGGAAGTGGCCAAGGAGTTGGAAGCGGATCGTGTCGGCGTGGCCGTGCTGCATGTCCCCACAATCAAGCCGCTCGATACGGAAACCATCGTGCGTGAAGCGCGAAAGTCGGGCCGATTGGTGATCGTGGCAGAGAACCACACCGTCATTGGGGGACTTGGAGAGGCGGTGGCCGTCACATTGCTGCGTGAGGGTGTACATGTGCCCTTCAGGCAAGTGGCTCTGCCCGACGAGTATCTGGATGCCGGCGCGCTGCCGACGCTCCATGACCGCTATGGTATTTCCACAAACGTGGTGGTCCAGTCGGTAAAGAAATGGCTTAGCGAGTAGAAGTGAGCTGTAAGCGGCACCGTCGCTTGCCGGTGCCGTAGATGCCGATATGGTTTTGGCCTGGCGCACCTCATTCGAGACCGGTGGGCACATTCTTGCGCGATTCGTCGCTAAGTCTCATTGGGCCGCGAGCTCGATATTGGGCGTGCGTGCAGTCTCCCGAATGATGGCAACCACCGTAATTCAGATCGGGAACTGCGTGGTCGACAACACCTGCTTGAGCACCATGAACGAGCGGATCTGCCGCACGCCCGGCAGATAGAGCAGTTGCTCCGCATGGAGCCGGTTGAAGCTGTCGCTGTCTTTGGTGCGCACCAGCATGAAGTAGTCGAACTCGCCAGTCACCACGTGGCATTCCATGCAGCCCGAGACCTGCTGGGCAGCGGTCTCGAACTGCGCGAAAGACTCCGGCGTGGAGCGGTCCAGTACCACGCCGATCATCACCAGCATTCCCGCATCGAGCGCACTGGGATTCAAAAGTGCCACGATGCCGCGGATCAGTCCCATTTCCTTCAGACGTTCCACGCGCCGCAGACACGCGGGCGGGCTCAGATTGACCTTGGCCGCCAGCGCCACATTGGATATCGATGCGTCCTGTTGCAGCGCGCGCAGGATGGCTTTGTCCGCACGATCAAGGGCCTCGATGTGCGGCGAAGTCACCGTATTCGAGGGTGCCGAAGATGGTGCATGCGGTGGTGCATCGAGGCCGGATTTGGTGCGAAATTTTGTTTCTTTCATGCGGTTTTAGAAAGAATTTTTGATTTTATAAAGCTTGTTTCTCCTTTTAATAGTGTTCAAAACGAAAGTTTTTTGCAAGCACGTTTCGTGAGTTTTTTCTTAGGATGGCACCCATCGCAACATTGATTTGCCGCTGGCGAGACAAGCGCTACTGCGCGCACATCGATGACGGGATACCGCCCCTCAACCTGGAGTTGCCACCATGAATCTCAAGCGTTTCGCTCGCCATTCCCTGACGTTCGGACCTACCCCGATCCAGCCTCTGAAACGCCTGTCGGCGCACCTGGGCGACAAAGTGGAGCTGTATGCCAAGCGCGAAGACTGCAATAGCGGCCTGGCGTTTGGCGGCAACAAGACCCGCAAGCTCGAATACCTGATTCCCGACGCGCTGGCGCAGGGATGCGACACGCTGGTGTCGATCGGCGGCATCCAGTCGAACCAGACACGCCAGGTAGCAGCCGTGGCGGCGCACCTTGGACTGAAGTGCGTGCTGGTGCAGGAGAACTGGGTGAACTATGCCGATGCCGTATATGACCGCGTGGGCAATATCCAGCTGTCGCGCATGATGGGTGCCGACGTGAGACTGGTGGCCGATGGCTTCGATATCGGTATTCGCAAGAGCTGGGAAGATGCCATGGAAAGCGTGCGCAAGGAGGGTGGCAAGCCGTATCCGATCCCGGCCGGTTGCTCGGAGCATCCGTTGGGCGGCCTGGGCTTTGTTGGCTTTGCCGAGGAAGTCCGTGCGCAGGAAGCCGAACTCGGCTTCAGGTTCGACTACATCGTGGTGTGCTCGGTAACGGGCAGTACACAGGCGGGCATGGTGGTGGGTTTTGCGGAGGACGGTCGCGCCGATCGGGTGATCGGTATCGACGCATCGGCCAAGCCCGAGCAAACGCGCGCACAGATCCTGCGTATCGCCAAGCATACGGCCGGCCTGGTCGAACTCGACCGCGATATCGTCGATGCCGACGTGGTGCTCGATACCCGTTACGGTGGCCCCGAGTATGGGCTGCCGTCCGCCGGCACGATGGAAGCGATCCGCATGTGCGCGAAGTTCGAAGGCATGATGACCGACCCCGTCTACGAAGGTAAATCGATGCACGGCATGATCGACATGGTGCAGCGCGGTGAATTCCCGGCCGGCTCGCGCGTCCTGTACGCCCATCTGGGCGGTGCACCTGCATTGAGCGCCTACAGCTTCCTGTTCCGCAACGGCTGAGCGCGCCAGCGCTGTCGTCGTGCACTTCTCCGCGCTGGCTCTTACCGCCGGTGCGGTGGTCTCGCTTCGCTTCACGCAGGGGAACGCAAATGATTGCCTCGCTACGGAAGGAGTTTCTACGAACGATCATGGCAACGGCCAGCGTGTGCGCGCTGGCGGCCATGGCCATGCTTGCCGCCCATGCGGCCAATAGCCACGCTGCGAGCTACCCGACGCGGCCCGTGGTGCTTGTGGTGCCGTTCCCGGCGGGCGGCGCGGTAGACATTATCGGACGGCTGGTCGGCAAATCGATGGGCGATGCGCTGGGCCAGCCGGTCGTGATCGAGAACCGCGCCGGCGCCGGCACGATTGTCGGAGCGGGATACGTGGCCAAGGCTACGGCTGACGGCTACACACTGCTGATCAGTTCGGGATCGACATTCACCGTCAATCCGGCCATCAATGCCAGCCTGCCGTACGATCCGGTGAAGAGCTTCGAACCGGTGGGGCTGGTGGCCCGTGTACCGTTGATCGTGGTGGCCAATCGCTCGGTACCCGTCGACAACCTGCCGCAGATGGTCAGTGCGGTCAGTGCGGCGCCGGGCAAGTATGTCTATGGCTCGTTTGGTAGCGGCACCACCGGGCACTTTGCTGGCGAGCTGCTGCTGAGTGCCACGGGCATGAAGATGCAACACATCCCGTACAAGGGCAGCGCACCGGCCATAGCCGACCTGATTGGTGGGCAGATTCCGTTCTCGATCGACACCGTGGCCGCGTCGCTGCCGCATATCCGCAGCGGCAAGATCAAGCCGATTGCGGTGACCGGCGCCACCCGCGCTTCGTTGTTGCCCGAGGTGCCCACGGTGGCGGAAGCCGGCTATCCCGGCTTCGATGCCGATTCATGGGTGGCCATTGCCGCGCCACGTGGCTTGCCTGCCGATGTACGGGCCAGGTTGGACAGTGCGCTGGTACAAGTGATGAAGGATCCAGACGTGCGGCAGAAGCTGCTGTCCAATGGACTGGAACCCAAATACGCGCCGGCTGAGCAGGTCAGTGCCATGATCGACAGGGAATTGCCGCGCATGCGTACGATTGCACAGAAGTCAGGTATTCAGGCCAACTGACTTTGCTCGCGGACTTTGCTGCAACACCACGGCTAGCCTGAAACTGGCTGGGCTGGACCCGGCCTGAATCTCGCAGGAGACACTCGATGGAACAGCATGACCGCGTCAGTGCAGCCGCCAACGCGCTACACGCCCAGGCAGATCCGCAGGAGCTTCAGGAGTGGTGCCAGGCGCTCGATGGCGTCCTGTCGGCGTGGGG
Organism: Cupriavidus pauculus; assembly: GCF_008801835.1. Lineage (GTDB taxonomy): Bacteria > Pseudomonadota > Gammaproteobacteria > Burkholderiales > Burkholderiaceae > Cupriavidus > Cupriavidus pauculus. The sequence goes on from NZ_VZOW01000004.1 coordinate 305,328, forward strand.
TGCGGAGCGGGGCCGCGAGCGTGCCTGCGAAATCCTCGATGCACTATTGGCCCATGCGCGCGAACGGCGCTTGCCGTGGCGCCCCGCGCACGTCACACCATACCTGAACACAGTGCCGGTGGAAGACCAGCCCGCCTATCCGGGTGACCTGGAAATCGAGCAGCGTCTGTCGGCCATCCTGCGCTGGAACGCGCTGGCCATGGTGGTACGTGCCAATCGCGCGCATGGCGAACTCGGCGGTCATATCGCCAGTTATGCATCGGCTGCGGATCTGTTCGAGGTGGGCTACCAGCATTTCTTCCGCGGCAATGCCGCACCTCACGGTGCCGACCTGGTTTTCTTCCAGCCACACTCGGCGCCCGGCGTCTATGCGCGCGCGTTTCTGGAAGGACGGCTCGATGAATCGGCGCTGTGCCACTACCGACAGGAACTGGTGGCCGAAGCGCAGGGGCTGCGCGGACTGAGTTCGTATCCACATCCGTACCTGATGCCGGATTTCTGGCAATTTCCCACCGGCTCGATGGGCATTGGCCCGCTTAACGCAATCTATCAGGCGCGTTTCATGCGCTACCTGCAGAACCGGGGCCTGTGCGAAACCGGCGGACGTCGCGTGTGGGGTTTCTTTGGCGATGGCGAGATGGACGAGCCAGAATCGATCGCGGCGCTGACGCTTGCCGCGCGCGAACAGCTCGACAATTGCACCTTCGTGATCAACTGCAATCTGCAGCGGCTCGATGGTCCGGTGCGCGGCAATGGACGCATTGTCGACGAACTGGAGGCGCTGTTCGCCGGCGCAGGCTGGCATGTGGTCAAGTGCCTTTGGGGCTCGGAATGGGACGCACTGCTGGCGCGCGACCACAACCATGCGATCAGCCGTGCGTTTGCGCAGACGCTCGATGGCGAGTTCCAGACCTTGTCCGCCAATGACGGAACGTTCAACCGTGCCCACTTCTTCAGCAAGACCCCGGAGTTGCGCGCGTTGGTGGCGCATCTTTCCGATGCGCAGATCGACCAGTTGCGCCGGGGCGGCCATGATCCCGTCAAGATTCATGCGGCATTTGCCGAGGCCGCGGGCTGCAAGGGCAGGCCCGCCGTGGTGCTGGCCATGACGATGAAGGGCTACGGAATGGGCACCATCGCGCAGGGCCGCATGACCACCCATCAGCAGAAGAAGCTGAGCCAAGCCGACCTGATGGCGTTCCGCGACCGTTTCAGTTTGCCGCTGTCTGACCAGCAGGTTATGGATGCGGCGTTCTACCGGCCTCCCGAAGACAGCCCCGAAATGCAATACCTGCAGGCCCGCCGCGCCGAACTGGGCGGCTATCTGCCGGTACGCAGTGCCAGCGCCGCCACCTTGGCGGTGCCCGGTCTGGAAGCGACGGCCGCCTTTGCACTCCATGCCGATGGCAAGGCGATGAGCTCGACCATGGCACTGGTGCGGCAGCTTGGCGCACTGCTCAAGGATCCGGTGCTGGGGCCGCGTATTGTGCCGATCGTGGCCGACGAGGCGCGCACGTTCGGCATGGCTGGCTTGTTCCGGCAGGTGGGCATCTATGCGCCATTCGGCCAGCTCTACCAGCCGGAAGACTCGGCGTCGATGCTGTCGTACCGCGAAACGCGCGACGGCCAGATCCTGGAGGAGGGGATTACCGAGGCGGGCGCGCTGTCGTCGTGGACGGCGGCGGCCACCAGCTATGCCACGCATGGTCTGCCGATGCTGCCGTTTTATATCTACTACAGCATGTTCGGCTTCCAGCGCGTGGGCGACCTGATCTGGGCCGCGGCCGACCAGCGCGCCCGCGGCTTCCTGGTAGGCGCCACGTCGGGACGCACCACGCTCGGTGGAGAAGGGCTCCAGCATCAGGACGGCAGCAGCCATCTTGCTGCGGCCACGATCCCGAACTGCCGCGCCTATGATCCCGCGTTTGCGGGCGAACTGGCGGTCATTGTCGACCACGGCATGCGCCGCATGCTCGAACAGCAGGCCGACGAGTTCTATTACCTGACCGTGACCAATGAGGCTGTGGAGAACCCGAGCCTGCCGCGGCAAGCGCATGAAGGCGTGGTGCGCGGCATCTATCTGCACCGCCCGGGCGGCGACTTTGCCCACCGGGTGCAGCTGTTCGGCAGCGGCGCCATCATGGGCGAAGTACTCAAGGCCGCCCGGCAGCTTGAGCAGGAGCACGGGGTTGCGGCCGATGTATGGAGTGTCACCAGCTATATCGAACTTGCGCGCGAGGGCGCCGACTGCGAACAGCTGTGGCGCCATGGCAAGGGGCCGGCTGACCAAAGCTGGCTGGGCCTGCAGTTGCAGCGCAGCGTTGGGCCGATCATTGCCGCCACCGACTATGTACGTGCACTGCCGGAATTGGTGCGTGCCTTCCTGCCGGCCGGCCGACGCTACGTGACGCTGGGTACCGACGGCTTCGGCCGCAGCGATTCGCGTGCGGCGTTGCGGCGCCATTTCGAGGTGGATGCCGCGGCGATCGTGCAGGCCAGCCTGCGTGCCGTGGAGGAAATCGTGGCCGAGGAAATGGTCTCGGAGCGGCGGCATCTGGCCGACGTGATCGCGTTGGCATCGATATGACCCGCGCCTGATCCACGGTTGCTTCATATTTGACGCGCGGCCCGGGCGGCACCAAGGCCGCGCGTCGCGCACCGCGCTGGGGAGTCATGGCGGGGTGCATGCCCGATTCTTGCGCGTCAAATGCGGCTTTTTGCCGACAACTCTTGCATACAAGCATGGCATACCACTTGCTCAAGTGGTTGCCGTGACCGAAACCACCGACAAATCTCCCGCTGACATTGCCAATCGCATCACCGAGGCGATGCTTGGCCAGAAACTGCTTCCTGGATCGCGCCTGGGCGAGCAGGAACTTGCCGCGCTATTTGGCGTAAGCCGCACGCTGGTGCGTGAAGCGCTGATGCGCCTGGCCGCGCGTGGCATGGTGACCGTCAGCTCGCGGCGCGGCTGGTTCCTGGTGGAACCCAGCGCCGATGACATTCGCGCCGCGTTCGATGCGCGCCGCATTATCGAAACCGGGTTGCTGCGCGAAGTCAGTGCGGAACGGCCGCCAAGCGTTCAGGCGATTCATGCGCTCAAGGTGCATATCGCCCGCGAAAAAGCCGCGCTCGATGGCGACGACGCCAGCGTACGCAGCTTCCTGCTGGGCGATTTCCACGTGTGCCTGTGCGCCTCGCTTGGCTATGGCCTGCTCACCGATACATTGCGTGACCTGACCGCGCGTACCACGCTGGTGGCCAGCCGCAATCAATCGGCCCTCGATGCCGGACGCTCATGCAGCCAGCATGAAGACATCGTCAACGCACTGGCCAATGGCGATGGCGCGCTGGCCGCACGCCTGATGGCCGAACATCTGGGCGAGGTCCACACGAGCCTCGACGCCGTGCCGCCCATCGATCCGCTCGCGCACCTGCGCCACGCACTGGCGCCAGTGGACCCGCAACGCATATCAACCTCCGTTCTACCGTCCGGGGATTTGTCCCCGAACCCATCTACTCCCTCTCGAAGCTAAGGAAACTCGCGATGTTTCATGTCAACGCCCTCAAGAAGTTTTCCCGTCGCGGCCTGATGGTCGCCATGCTGGCCGGTCTGTGCGTAACGGCCTTGCCGAAGCTGAGCCATGCCGACACGCTTGCGGACGTCACCAAGGCGGGCGTATTGCGCGTGGCCGTGCCGCAGGATTTCCCGCCATTTGGTTCGATTGGCGTGGACATGGCACCGCAAGGCCTCGATATCGACGTGGCCGCGCTGGTGGCGAAGAAGATGGGTGTCAAGCTCCAACTGGTGCCGGTGACCAGTACCAACCGCGTGCCATACCTGCAGACGCGCAAGGTCGACCTGGTGATTTCGAGCATGGGCAAGAACCCCGAGCGCGAGAAGGTGCTCGATTTCTCCGAAGCCTACGCTCCGTTCTTCAACGGCGTGTTCGGTCCGGCCGATCTGCCGGTCAAGAGCGCGGCCGACCTCGCCGGCAAGACCGTCGGTGTTACACGTGGTGCCGTGGAAGACCTGGAACTGAGCAAGATTGCGCCGGCCAGCGCCACCATCAAGCGCTACGAAGACAACAACGCCACGATCTCGGCGTTCCTGTCTGGCCAGGTGCAACTGATTGCCACTGGCAATGTCGTGGCATCGACGCTGATCGCCAAGCATCCGCCCAAGGCACCGGAAACCAAGTTCCTGATCAAGAACTCGCCGTGCTTTATCGGCATGAACAAGGGCGAGAAGGCGCTGCAGGACAAGGTCAATGCGATCCTCGCAGAGTCGAAGAAGGACGGCTCGCTGAACTCGCTGTCGATCAAGTGGCTGCTGCGTCCGCTGCCGGCACAACTCTGATCCGCGCCGTCACCGGGTTGAAGCATGGCTTACCAGTTCGATTTCCTGTCGGTGCTTGATTACACCGATGTGCTGCTCAAGGGCATTGCCGTCACCGCGCAACTCACGCTGACAGGCGGCGTGCTGGGCGTGGCGGTGGCGATTGCCGGTGCCTGGGCCAAGACGCAGGGACCGGCGTGGCTGCGCGCCGTGGTCAGCGCCTATGTGGAGCTGATCAGGAACACGCCGTTCCTGATCCAGTTGTTTTTCATCTTCTTCGGCTTGCCGAGCCTGGGCGTGCATCTGCCTGAGATGCTGGCGGCGTCGCTGGCCATGATCATCAACCTGGGTGCATACGGCACCGAGATCGTTCGCGCCGGGCTGGCCGCCAGCCCGCGCGGGCAGTTCGAGGCTGGCGCGAGTCTGGCCATGTCGCCGTTCCAGGTATTCCGTCACGTAGTGCTGCGCCCCGCGTTGCAGAAGATCTGGCCGGCGCTGTCGAGCCAGATCGTGATCGTGATGCTGGGGTCGGCGGTCTGCTCGCAGATTGCGGCGCAAGACCTGACCTATGCGGCCAACTTTATCCAGGGGCGCAATTTCCGGGCCTTCGAGGTGTATCTGGTCAGTACCTCGATCTACCTGCTGCTGGCGCTGGTGTTGCGGCAACTGCTGCGCGGCATCGGACGGCAGCTTTTTGCACGGAGCGTCCGATGATCGAGTTCTCAACGTGGGATATCGTCCGCAATCTGCTGCTGGCTGCACGCTGGACCGTGCTGCTGTCGCTGGTGGCCTTCGTGGGCGGTGGCATCGTGGGACTGCTGGTCCTGTTGATGCGGACCAGCAAGCGCCCGATGCTACGTCGCGCGACGTGGGCCTACATCGAGATTTTCCAGGGCACGCCACTGCTGATGCAGTTGTTCCTGGCGTTCTTCGGGCTGGCACTGTTTGGCATCGAAGTGCCTGCCTGGCTTGCCGCCGGCTTGGCGCTGACATTGTGGACCGCAGCGTTCCTGGCGGAAATCTGGCGCGGCTGCGTCGAGGCCATTCCACGTGGCCAGTGGGAAGCGTCGAGCAGCCTGGCGATGAACTATGTACAGCAGATGCGCCACGTGATTCTGCCGCAGGCGCTGCGCATCGCAGTGGCGCCGACCGTGGGTTTTGGCGTGCAGGTCGTCAAGGGCACGGCACTGGCTTCGATCATCGGCTTCACCGAGCTTTCCAAGGCGGGGACCATGATCGTCAACGCCACGTTCCAACCGTTCACCGTGTATGCCGCCGTGGCGCTGATGTACTTCGCGCTGTGCTGGCCGCTTTCGCAATACAGCAAAATGCTGGAGAGGAAATTCCATGCCGCTCATCGCCATTGACGAGGTCCGCAAGTCGTTCGGCAGCAATCAAGTCCTGAAGGGTGTATCTCTTTCCGTGGAACCGGGCGAAGTCATTGCCATCATCGGCAAGAGCGGTTCGGGTAAAAGCACGTTGCTACGTTGCATCAACGGACTGGAAACCATCGACTCGGGTGCGATCACCGTGGCCGGTGCGCATCTGGCTGACAGCGAACTGCAACTGCGTGCGCTTCGCCTGAAAGTGGGCATGATCTTCCAGCAGTTCAACCTGTTTCCGCACCTGAGCGCAGGGCGCAACGTGATGCTGTCGCCGATGGTGGTAAAGGGCGTGCCGGAGGCGCGCGCCCGTGAACTGGCCGAGGAAAACCTGGCGCGGGTGGGTTTGTCCGCCAAGTTCGACGCGTATCCGGATCAGTTGTCCGGCGGGCAACAGCAACGTGTGGCTATCGCGCGTGCGCTGGCCATGCAACCGATCGCCTTGCTGTGCGACGAGATTACCTCGGCGCTCGATCCCGAACTCGTGAACGAAGTGCTGCAGGTGGTGCGCGGCCTGGCTGCCGATGGCATGACCTTGCTGATGGTGACGCACGAAATGCGCTTCGCACGCGAGGTGTGCGACCGCGTGGTCTTCATGCACCAGGGCAAGGTGCATGAGATCGGCGCACCCGATGAGGTATTCGCTCGGCCGCAGACGCCAGAGTTGCAGCAATTCCTGGGGCTGGTGGAGGCCTGATCGCTCCAGATGCGCGCGGCTTGTCAGGAGGAGCGCCGATAGGGTCTTCTATGCGACAGCGGTCTGAACATTTAGCGCGCGCCGGCCTCCGCCGCGAGGTAATTCTTCAGCAGCACCGCACCGCGTTCGCCGACGCGGGTTTGCCAGGCCGCCACGGCGTCGAGCCCCGCATGGCGTAGCGCCTGCTGCACGGCCGGCGCGGGCTGATCCTGAATGACCACGCCATTGGCGCGCATGCGCGCGGTGTTTTCGGCCAGGCGCGTATCGAGTCGCGCCCACTGCCTGTCTTCGGTGGCTTTCGCGGCGGCGGTCACGGCGTCGCGCTGTGCCGGCGACAACGCCTGCCACGCAGCGTTGTTCACGGTGGTGAACGACAACGGCATGGCGTAGCCGATCGCCGTGAAGTTCGGCAGGAAATCCCACAGCTTGCGGCCCGCACCGCCATCGCCCGACGACAGCACCGCGTTCACCGATCCATCCTTCAGGCGCGGCATGGCGTCGGAGAACGACAGGTTTTGCGCCCGCGCGCCGGCCGCGCGCATGACTTGCGTCGACGTTTCGTCGTAGGCGCGCACCGACAACGCGCGCAGATCGTCAAGCGACCCCACGGGCTGCCGCGACCACAAACCCGTGGGCGGCCACGGCGTGGTGTACAGCAACTGCTGGCCTTGCTGCGCGAAGGCACGTGCATAGTCCGCGCGGGCCAGATCGGCCAGGCGGTGTGCGCCGTCAACAGACGTGGCCACGAACGGCAGCGACGACAACAGGAAGATGGGATCGACTTCGCCCAGCGCGCCGCCGAATGCGTCGCCAGCCTGCAGCTTGCCGTCGCGAATGGCGGCTGGCATCTGCGCGGACTTGATGCCGGCGCTGGCGTCGAACGTGGGCTGTGCTGTGATCGCGCCCTGCGTGCGGGCGGCGACTTCCTGCGCAAACGTGGTCAGTCCCTCGCCGGGCATCGACGTCGCCGGGTACTCGGTGGCCATCTGCCAGACCACCGGCGCGGGCTGTGCGCGTGCGTCGGCGGCAACCCAGAACGAGGCGCAACACAGCGTGGCGGCGATCCAATGACGAGACAAACGATGGGCTTGGCGAACGTTGTACAAGGTGCGCATGGCAGGGACGTATGAAGGGATTGGGGGCGAGGACAGACGGCTTGTGGCGCGACGATAACTGATCGAGTCGCCCAAGGCCAGAAAGCGACGGAGAGCCATCTGCATTATCGGGCATTTATCGTCCTTTTTTTGAAATCGATAATTTATCGACATAGGATAAATGCCGATAAACGGCTTGAGCTGAGTCGCGCGGCACGTACGGGATCGAGGATCAGGCCTGGCTCGGTTGGTTGCGCGCCCGCAATCTGCTGCTGTCAGCGGTCGGGTAGCGACATCGGCATCGACGCATCCCACAGGATGTCCTGCAGCGCGCGCCGCTGGCGCCAGCCCAGTTCCTCGAGCATGGGCGCGTCGTAGAAGGCGGGCACGGGCCCCACGCACAGCAGGCCGAACGGTGTGGCACCGTCGGGCAAGCCCAGTTCGCGCGCCAAGGCGTCGGGATCGAACATCGATACCCAGCCCAAACCCAGGTTCTCGGCGCGCGCGGCGAGCCACAGGTTCTGTACCGCGCAGGCGGCCGATGCCCACGCCATTTCACGCGGCATGCTGCGCCGACCGAAGACGGTGCCGTCGTCTGGGGCAAGAATCACTGCCAGCAGTTCGGCGCTGTCGCGTATGCCTTCCACTTTCAGACGCAGGAATTCCGCGGCACGTTCGCCCAGCGCGTGCGCCGTGGCCTGGCGCTCCGCTTCCACCAGCGGCGCCAGGCGCGCGCGCCATCCGGGCGTGCTCAGCCGCATGAACCGCCATGGCTGCATCAGCCCCACCGATGGCGCCTGATGCGCCGCCTGCAGCAGCCGTTCCAGTTGATCGTCGGGCAGCGGCGGCCCCGGGGTGAAATGACGACAGTCGCGCCGCAGCGCCATCACGCGATACAACGCGGCGCGCTCGGTGTCGTCGATATGTGGGCCAGAGGGGAGGTGTTCCATATGCCAATGCTTGCCATGCGAGGATGCGTCGCAGCCGGACTTCGCATCCAGCGCGTGGGGCTGATTTATACCGTGACGGGCCGTCAAGGGGCAACCTGCGCGCCAGCCGACGCCCCCTTGGCGCTCGCGTTTCGATGCCCTCCGTGGGAGGGGGGTATTCGCCATCCAGATTCGTGTGCGATCTGCCGATATATGCCGCTAGGCGGTGCGGTGTTTCCGTACTTGAACAGTGAGATATCGGGAGATACCGTTGCGCAACGGAGTCATGGTGGTCAGGTTGGCGTTTCGCCGGCGTTTTGTCTGGTTGTTTCTGACATTGGCGGTGCAACTGGCCTTTGGCTCAAGCATGGCGCACGCCGTGTCGGCGGCCTGTTCAGCCCTGAGTGCGCTCGATACGATCTCCTACAGCAATACCTTTCCGGCTGCTTCATTCTCACCCGGTGAGACATTAACTGTGTCCTACACCGATGACGGTCAAGATCCAGCCAGCCTACCGCCGTTCGCCTCCGACCGTGTCTTGGTTCAGGATGCGGGCACGACCAATCTGTATGGCTACAACTATTACAGCAGTTCGAAGATAAATGGCCTGCGTGCATTGACCATTACGGCGAGCCAACTCACTGCTTCAGGCCTGAATCTCAATATCCAGACGGGCACGCATATCGGTCCCGTGGCGATTCGCTGCACCGGTTCGGTCACCGCTCCCACCGTCGCCAACACGGCGTCGACGGTTGCCGCCAACAGCTCGAACAACGCTGTGACGCTGTCGATTGGGGGGACGGCAACGTCGGTGGCCGTGGTGTCAGGTCCAGGTCATGGTGCTGCAACGCCATCCGGAACGAGTATCAGCTATACGCCTGCGCCCGGCTACTACGTGGACAGACAGCTTTACCTACAGCGCGTCGAATGGGGGTGGAACGTCTGGAACCGCGACCGCGACCATTTCAGTGACGGCTCCCGTCGCGACCCTTGCTCCGGCGCCCGGACCATTGACGCCGGGCACCGTAGGTGCCTCCTACAGTCAGATTTTCACCATGACCGGCGGCACAGCACCATTCAGCTATTCCGCGACAGGACTGCCTGCGGGGCTGAATCTGAACCCCGCGACCGGCCTGTTGTCCGGTACCCCGACCGTCGCGGGACCCAGTACGTTCACAATCCAGGCAACGGATAGCTCGAACGGCGCCGGCGGGGCGATTTCGGTAACGCAAAGCTACTCGCTGACCATCGCGACGCCGACCGTCACGGTTGGGCCAGTCTCGGTGTCCAACCCCACCGCGGGCATCGCCTATTCCCAGACTCTGGTGGGTGCGGGTGGCGCGGCGCCGTATGCGTTTGCCATCACCGGCGGAGCGCTGCCCGCAGGCTTGTCGATGATGGCCAACGGCACCATCGCTGGCACGCCCACGGCGGCGGGCGGATTCAGCTTTACGGTGACGGCCACTGACAAGAACGGTTTTAGCGGCAGCCGTGCTTATAGCGTCACCGTGGCACCGCCGGTGATAACGTTTGCGACCACCACGCTTGGCGCTGCCAGCGTGGCATCGGCCTATAGTCAAAATATCGCGGCAAGCGGGGGCAATGCCCCCTACACATACTCGCTGGTCAGCGGCGCGCTGCCGCCGGGGATTTCGCTCAGTGCAGGGGGTACCTTGGCGGGAACCGCCGCATCCGCCGGTACGTTCAATTTCACGGTACAGGCCCGGGACAGCACGGCAGGCGGCACATTCACAGCTACGCAGGCATTCACGCTGACGATCGGCGCCGCAACGCTGGCCGTGGCGCCGGCCTCGCTGACGGGAGCAACGGTGGGCGTTGCCAGCAACCAGACCATCACGGCATCGGGTGGCGTCGCGCCGTACACGTTTGCGATCACGGCGGGCTCGCTTCCGGCAGGGATGACGCTGTCTTCGGGGGGCGCTTTGAGTGGCACGCCAACCGCGGGGGGCAGTTTCAGCTTCACGGTCACCGCGACGGATAGCAGCGGCGGCTCCGGGCCGTTCTCGGTATCGCGCAACTACACGCTGGCCGTCGCGGCGGCGACGTTGTCGCTTTCGCCGGCGATGCTCCCACCGCCGACTGTCGGCGCGGTGTACAGCCAGACACTGACGGCTTCGGGCGGCGTGGCACCGTACACCTATGCCGTCACGGCAGGAGCACTGCCGGCGGGCTTGATCCTGAATTCGAGCACTGGCGTCATCAGCGGTACGCCCACGGTATCCGGAAGCAGTTCGTTCACGATCCAGGCGAATGACAGCAGCGTGGGCGTCGGGGCGCCGTTCAGTATCGCGAGGACATTCTCGTTGAGCACAGGGCAGGGCATTCCGACGGCGCCGGGGGTGGTCGTCGCCACCAATCCGAACACGCCAGTGACAATTCACGCGGCGGCCAATGCTGCCAACGGGCCGTTTACCGGCGTCGTGGTCGTGACGCCACCCGCGAGCGGGTCCGTCGCGGTTCAGGGGCTGGACATTGTCTATACGCCGGTATCAACGTCATCCGGAGCCATCACGTTCGCCTATGCGCTGGTGAATGCGGCGGGCCAGTCGGCGCCCGTGCCGGTCACGGTGAACGTTGCGGCGATGCCGATTCCGGTGGCTTCGGCGCAGGCCAGCGCCGCCGCTGGCAAGGTGGCGTCGGTCAACATTACTGAGAACGCCACCGGCGGTCCGTTCACCGGCGCGGCCATTGTGTCCGTGGTCCCCGAATATGCCGGCGAGGCCAAGCTGAGCCGCATCGCGCCGAAGACCGTGGCCTCGGCGAATGTCATGGGCGGAGCGCCCGGCAGTGACTTCGTTGTCACCTTCACGCCGGCTGCCGCATTCGCCGGCACGGCGGTGATTACGTACACGATCAGCAATGCGGTCGCGATTTCCAATCCCGCAGAGCTCAGGGTGACGGTGGCCCCGCGGAAGGACCCTTCCACGGATCCTGATGTCACCGGATTGATCAACGCCCAGATCCAGGCGGCGCGCCGCTTTGCCTCGGCGCAGATCAGCAACTACAACCAGCGGCTGGAGCAATTGCACGGAAAGGGCCGGCCGACATTCCGCAGCACACTGAACGTGGCGATGCCGCGGGCGGATGGCGTGGACCCGCGCGTTTGCCAGGGTATCGACGGCCTGGCCGCGCGCGACGAGTGCCAACGCGGCGCGGCAATGGTTCGCGATGCCAACGCTGGCAACCCTGGCGCGGCACAGGCAGATGCTGCCAAGGGCATCCCCGAGCTGCCAGGTACGGAGCATGCGCCAGCCGGCAATCCGGACGATGCGCGCCTCGCGTTCTGGACCGCCGGTACGGTCGACTTCGGCTTCGCCAACGTTGCTGCGCAGCGCTCGGGGTTCCGGTTCACCACCGGCGGCGTGACGGCGGGTGCCGACTATCGCGTGTCAGATCAACTGACCGCTGGCTTCGGCATGGGCTACGGGCACGACGCCACAGAGGTGGGATCCTATGGCACGCACAGCAATGCGGATGCGTTCAGCGTCGCGCTGTACGGCAGCTATCGACCCGCCCCGTCGTACTTCATTGACGGTGTTGCCGGGTACGGGGTCCTTGATTTCGATTCGCGCCGTTGGGTGGCCGATGAGGCGGTGATGGCAACTGGAAAGCGAAACGGGCACCAGTGGTTCGCCTCGCTGACATCAGGTTACGAGCATCGGGGCGCGAAATGGCTGATATCGCCATACGGGCGTGTGTCGGCTATGGAAAGCGGGCTTGATGCCTTCACCGAATCCGGGGCCGGTACGAATGCGTTGACGTACTTCGGACAAACGGTGACGAGCGTCTCGGGAACGCTCGGCTTACGTACTGAATATGTGCAACCGACGCGCTGGGGCACCTTCACCCCATTTGGGCGCATCGAGTATCAGCATGATTTTGAAGGGCAGGGCGCGGCCAACCTGTCATACGCCGATCTGGTGGGTGTGGGCCAGGTCTACAGCGTAAAGGGTTCCCCGTTTGGCCGAGATCGCTTCCAGGTCTGGCTCGGCGGAAAGATGCGCACCAAGACGGTCACGTTCGGCTTGGACTACAACGTGATGTTCGGCATGAGTGGGCTGCAACAGGGCGTAAGACTGACGTTTGCAGCGCCCTTCTGATTTTGCGTTGTACACCGTCGGTAGCGGCCATTCACCCAGTTGCAGCTGGCTGGTTTAATGGCCGCGCCCCATCCCTTATCTGCCGTGGCACTTCTTGAACTTCTTGCCGCTGCCGCAAGGGCACGGGTCGTTGCGGCCGGGCTGGTCGCCCCTCACCACGGCCTCCACGCGCGGGCCCAGGCTCTTCCAGATCTGGCGCAGGTCGTAGACAGCCCAGATCGCCTCGCCGAAGGCTTCCACGCGCGCCTGGCTCGTACTGGGCGGGCCATCCTCGCTGTACATGCAGACCTCGGGCTGGCCGGTGTCGGCCTCGGTCAGGGCGACAATGGCGTCAAGCGCGTCGTCCAGCCACTGGGCGGCTTCCTTGTCGCGTGGGGCGGCCCATTCATCGGGCCAGTTCTCCACCGCGAACATGAAGCCCAGCGCCCACACCTGGCCAAACGAGGGAATTTCCCGCCCGTCAATCTCCGCGCGCTCTTCCTGGGGCAGGCTCCAGATGGCGCCGCGCATGTCCATGACTTCGGGATGGAAGGTGCGTTCGTCCTCCAGCGTCTCCACCGGCTGGTCGAGCTGATGCTCCACCTCGTTCCATCGACGCTGCCACAGCTCCATGAAGCGGCTCTGCTGGGCCGCGTCACGGAACGCGGGCAGCAACGGCGGCGGACTGCCCTCGGCCACGTCGAGCGCCGCGCCGTCGCCCAGCAGCATGGGCAGGTAGTCGGCAGCCGGGATGCGGCGGCGCGTGCAGACCAGGGCCGTGAGAAAACCGTCGCAGAACTCCCATTGCGGGATTTCTTCAGCGCGCTGGCGCAGGTCGTCCAGCAAATCGTCAAGCTCCTGAAGTTCGTCGGGCGTCAGGGCGGTGGCTTCGGTCATGAGGCGGGTTCTCGCGGTGCGGTGTGGGGATGCGCTGGTCGCAGCGCCGCGAAGTATAGCGCGGCCCCTTTTTCAGGAGTGCGTCGTACGACTTGCCGCAACAGCCTCGACAGCGTTCGACGTGCCATACCACATTGCCAGACGGTTCTCGTCGCTGGACACATCAGCGGCGGTCGGGCCGGCTAAAACGTGGTGACAACGGCGAATCCCGATGCAGCCCTCAACTTTGGCTACGAGTCCGAGATGGGTCATGACGATCGCTACGAGCTTGCACGGGAGTTTGTCGATGTCGTCACCGGTCTTTGGGCAGTTTCGCTGATGACGCCTTTGGGGACCAGAGGAATCGATTGCCGTTGCAGGAAAATAGTCCAATTCGTGGATACGGATTGAGCTTTCATGTCATTTTCAGAAGACGACTGCACCATTCAACTGGGTATGAAGCTTGTTGTGCATATGGCTTTTGACAGCCAGATATCAGAACTCCTCTGCACGAAACTCGTCTATGCTCAATACTCGTGTGCACCAAAGCGAGGTGAGCATGGGGACCGATACCGCACCGATTACCGAGCACGGCGTGGCTACCCTGCCAGAACAGGCATGGGAGCGTGCGCGTCGTCGCGCGGAGATCATTGGGCCGTTGGCGCAGTCGGAGACGGTCGGGCATGAAGCGGCCGACGTGGCAGCCCAAGCATTGGGTCTGTCCCGGCGGCAGGTCTACGTCCTGATCCGCCGCGCCCGGCAAGGTTCGGGACTGGTCACTGACTTTGCGCTTGGGCAGTCGAGCGGAGGCAAAGGTAAAAGCCGCTTGCCGGAGTCGGTCGAACGAATCATCCGCGAGCTAATGCAAAAGCGCTTCCTGACCAAGCAGAAGCGTAGCTTGGCGGCGTTCCACCGCGAAATTGCGCGGGAGTGCAAGCTGCAAAAGCTGCGGGTGCCGACGCGCAACACGGTGGCGTTGCGGATCGCCAGCCTTGATCCACTCAAGACCACTCGCCTTCGAGAAGGTCAGGATGCGTCCCGCGCCCTGCAAGGTGTTGGTGGTGTTCCGCCGCCTGTCTCCGCACCGCTGGAGCAGGTGCAGATCGACCACACAGTCATCGACCTGATCGTGGTGGACGAGCGCGACCGGCAACCGATTGGCCGACCATATCTGACCATCGCCATCGACGTGTTTACCCGCTGCGTTCTCGGCATGGTCGTCACGCTGGAAGCGCCGTCATCCGTTTCGGTTGGTCTGTGCCTCGCGCATGTTGCTTGCGACAAGCGTCCCTGGCTGGAAGGACTGAATGTGGAAATGGACTGGCCGATGAGTGGCAAGCCCAGGCTGCTCTACCTGGACAACGCGGCCGAGTTCAAGAGCGAGGCCCTGCGCCGTGGCTGTGAGCAGCATGGCATCCAGTTGGACTATCGTCCGCCTGGGCAGCCGCACTACGGCGGCATCGTGGAACGGATCATCGGCACGGCGATGCAGATGATCCACGACGAACTGCCGGGGACAACCTTCTCGAATCCCGGCCAGCGCGGGGACTACGATTCTGAAAACAAGGCAGCTCTGACATTGCGCGAGCTGGAGCGCTGGCTCACATTGGCGGTCGGCACCTATCACGGCTCCGTGCACAACGGCCTGCTCCAACCGCCGGCCACGCGTTGGGCTGAGGCCGTGGCGCGTGTCGGTGTACCGGCCGTCGTCACCCGCGCCACGGCTTTTCTGGTCGATTTTCTGCCAATCATCCGCCGCACGCTGACCCGCACCGGCTTCGTCATCGACCACATTCACTACTACGCCGATGCGCTCAAGCCGTGGATAGCTCGGCGCGACCGCTTGTCTACGTTCCTGATCCGGCGCGATCCGCGCGACATCAGCCGTATCTGGGTGCTGGAACCGGAGGGGCAGCATTACTTGGAAATCCCCTACCGTACCTTGTCGCACCCGGCTGTCACCCTCTGGGAACAACGGCAGGCGCTGACGAAATTGCGGCAGCAGGGACGCGAACAGGTGGATGAGTCGGCGCTGTTCCGCATGATCGGACAGATGCGCGAGATCGTGACCACCGCACAGAAGGCCACGCGCAAGGCGCGGCGCGACGCGGATCGACGCCAGCACCTCAAGGCATCTCCTCCGCCGGACAAGCCGATTCCGCCGAAAACGGACGTTGCTGATCCGCAGGCAGACAAGCTGCCACCGGCCAAACCGTTCGACCAGATTGAGGAGTGGTAGCAGTGGACGAATATCCCATCATCGACTTGTCACACCTGCTGCCGGCGGCGCAGGGCTTGGCCCGTCTTCCGGCGGACGAACGCATCCATCGCCTTCGCGCCGACCGCTGGATCGGCTATCCGCGTGCAGTCGAGGCGCTGAACCGGCTGGAAACCTTGTATGCGTGGCCGAACAAGCAGCGCATGCCCAACCTGCTGCTGGTCGGCCCGACCAACAACGGCAAGTCGATGATCGTCGAGAAGTTCCGGCGCACGCATCCGCCCAGTTCCGATGCCGACCAGGAGCACATCCCGGTGCTGGTCGTGCAGATGCCGTCCGAGCCGTCGGTGATCCGCTTCTACGTCGCGCTGCTCGCGGCGATGGGTGCGCCATTGCGGCCGCGCCCACGGCTGCCGGAAATGGAGCAATTGGCGCTGGCCTTGCTGCGCAAGGTCGGTGTGCACATGTTGGTGATCGACGAACTGCACAACGTCCTGGCCGGCAACAGCATCAACCGCCGAGAATTCCTCAATCTGTTGCGTTTCCTCGGCAACGAACTGCGCATCCCGCTGGTCGGCGTCGGCACACGCGATGCCTACTTGGCGATCCGCTCGGACGACCAGTTGGAAAACCGCTTCGAGCCGATGATGCTGCCGGTGTGGGAGGCCAACGACGATTGCTGCTCACTGCTGGCCAGCTTCGCGGCTTCGCTCCCGCTGCGGCGACCCTCGTCGATTGCCACGCTGGACATGGCCCGCTACCTGCTCACACGCAGCGAGGGCACCATCGGCGAACTGGCGCACTTGCTGATGGCGGCGGCCATCGTCGCCGTGGAGAGCGGCGAGGAAGCGATCAACCATCGCACGCTGAGCATGGCCGATTACACCGGTCCCAGCGAGCGGCGGCGGCAATTCGAGCGGGAACTGATGTGAAGCCAGCGCCACGCTGGCCACTGCATCCGGCCCCCAGAGAAGGCGAAGCCTTGTCTTCGTGGCTCAACCGCGTGGCCCTTTGCTATCACATGGAGGTGTCCGAGCTGCTGGAGCACGATCTTGGTCACGCTCAGGTTGATGACCTGGATACCGCGCCACCACTGGCGCTGTTGGCGATGCTCTCCCAGCGGAGCGGCATCGAGCCGGACCGGCTGCGTTGCATGAGTTTCGCCGGCTGGGTGCCTTGGCTACTGGACAGCCTTGATGATCAGATTCCAGACGCATTGGAAACCTATGCGTTCCAGCTCTCGGTGCTGCTGCCGAAACTCTGCCGTAGGACGCGATCCATCACGAGCTGGCGTGCCTGGCTGCCCAGCCAGCCGCTACATCGCGCCTGTCCGCTCTGTCTGAATGACCCGGCAAACCAAGCCGTACTGCTTGCATGGAAGCTGCCCCTGATGCTGAGCTGCCCGCTGCATGGCTGCTGCCTGGAATCCTATTGGGGCGTGCCTGGACGGTTTCTCGGCTGGGAGAACGCCGACACTGCGTCGTGCACCGCCAGCGACGCGATTGCAGTCATGGACCGGCGTACCTGGCAGGCACTGACGACCGGCTATGTGGAACTGCCGCGCCGACGCATCCATGCTGGATTGTGGTTTCGACTGCTACGCACGCTGCTCGATGAGCTGAACACCCCGCTTTCGGCGTGCGGAACCTACGCGGGGTATCTCCGCCAAGTCTGGCAAGGCTGCGGGCATCCGCTGCGTGCTGGGCAAAGTCTGTGGCGACCGTATGAAACCCTGAACCCGGCAGTACGGTTGCAGATGCTGGAGGCGGCGGCAACGGCAATCAGCTTGATCGAGGTGAGGGATATAAGCCCGCCAGGCGAGCATGCAAAGCTGTTCTGGTCCGAGCCCCAAACCGGGTTCACCAGTGGTCTGCCGGCGAAAGCGCCGAAGCCCGAACCCGTCAATCACTGGCAACGGGCGGTCCAAGCTATCAGTGAGGCGATCATTGAAGCGCGGCACGACCCCGAGACGGCGCGCTCGCTGTTCGCGTTGGCTTCCTATGGTCGGCGCGATCCCGCTTCCCTGGAACAGTTGCGCGCCACCTTTGCAAAGGAAGGCATCCCCCCGGAATTTCTGTCACATTACAAGCCTGCTGGACCCTTTGCATGTCTTAGACAGAATGACGGGTTAAGTGACAAATTTTGACGGCCAGAATTTTCCGGTTCACACTGTCACATAATCGAACGTATATGTGACAGGTGAAACATGCTGATTGGCTACATGCGGGTATCGAAGGCGGATGGTTCCCAAGCTACCGACTTGCAGCGCGACGCGCTGATTGCTAACGGCGTCGATCCGGCCCATCTCTATGAGGATCAGGCGTCCGGCAAGCGCGAGGACCGACCCGGCCTGGTGTCTTGCCTGAAAGCGCTGCGGCCCGGCGACACGCTGGTGGTGTGGAAACTGGATCGCCTCGGGCGCGACCTGCGCCACCTGATCAACACCGTGCACGACATGACCGGCCGTGGCATCGGTCTGAAAGTGTTGACTGGGCACGGTGCAGCCATTGACACCACGACGGCCGCCGGCAAGTTGGTCTTTGGCATCTTCGCCGCGCTGGCCGAGTTCGAGCGCGAACTGATTGCCGAGCGCACGATTGCAGGATTGGCTTCGGCGAGGGCGCGCGGTAGGAAGGGCGGCCGGCCCTTCAAGATGACTGCCGCCAAGTTGCGGCTGGCGATGGCCGCTATGGGGCAGCCCGAAACCAAGGTCGGCGATCTATGTCAGGAACTGGGCATCACACGGCAGACCTTGTATCGGCACATTTCGCCGAAGGGCGAGTTGCGCCTTGATGGCGAGAAACTGCTCAGTCAAGTTTGATGGCAGGACAGCGGTTACTGTAGACGAATCGTGACGACTGGTTGAGTCAGTATGTCCTACCTGTTATCACTTGAACGCCAATAACAGAACGCCTCCGGCGACCATCGAAATGCCGGACCACTCCCTCAGTGACGGGCGTTCGCCCAAAAAGGCGAAAGCAAATACCGCCACCAGGACAAGACTGAGTTTATCCACTGGCGCAACCTTGGATGCATCGCCAATCTTGAGTGCGCGGAAGTAGCAGACCCACGATGCCCCTGTTGCCAAGCCGGACAGCCCGAGGAAAAGCCATGTCTTGGGTGATAACTCCAAGGGGTTGGCCCATTTCCCCGTGTAGGCAACAAACGCCGACAGGACGACGATGATGATGGCCGTGCGGATCAAGGTGGCCAGATCGGAATCAACTCCCTGAATGCCAACCTTGGCAAAAATAGCCGTCAGTGCCGCAAAGATGGCGGACAGCAAAGCCCAATAAAACCACCCCGCCGAATTGACCATTTAGCCTGCCTCCACGTTTCTCAAACCGCTACCGCATGGGAACGATAACGGCAACATTTAAGCCAGTTTGCTTCTCTTGATCTGAGAAGTCGAGGCGGATTTCAGCACCGATGCGATTGGCAATCGTCTGGACAATGGATAGTCCCAGACCCGAGCCGATCTGCTCGCTCCCCAGCGTGCGGTAGAAGGGATCAAACACTCGATCCCGTTCAGCCAACGGAATGCCAGGCCCACTGTCCTGAATACGTAGTACGACCTTCCCTTCCGAAACACCCACAGAAAGATCAACACGCCCTCCCTCTGGCGTGTAGCGGATGGCGTTATCGACCAGGTTCTTGACCACAGCGATCATGTCCAGCTCGCTTGCCCACACTTCGGCGTCCAGCGTGCCTTCGACACCGATGTCGATGTACTTGGCCTCGGCCAGCGGCATGAGGTCTTCCAGCACGCGGCGGTAGATGCTCTGGACAGATACAGGCGACTTCGGCAGGTCGGTGGCTGACTGCGCCTTGGCCAAGGTCAAGAGTTGATCGAGCAGGCTGCGGCTGCGCTCGATCCCTTGGCGCAAAACCGTCAGCCGTTCGCGCGCCACGCTGGACATTTCCGCTTCCGCGAGCCGTTCTGCTTGCAGCGACATGGCTGTCAGCGGCGAACGTAGCTCGTGCGCGGCATCCGCCACAAAGCGGCGCTGAGATTCCATCGACTGGCCGACACGAGCGAGCAGGCGATTGATCGCCACGGCAAACGGACGTACCTCGACCGGAAGGTGGCGGTCTTCGACGGGATGCAGTTCCTGCTCTGCCCGCTGGTCTATTTCCTTGGACAGCGCCGCGATGGGCTGGAACATCTTGCGCACCAGGTCAGCAACGATCAACAGCAGCACCGGCACGAGAATCAAGAAAGGCATCACCGTGCGCAGTGCCCCGTCGCGGGCAATTTCATTGCGGAAGCCGGACTCCTGAGCCACAGCAATGCGTTCGCCGCTCGCCGTGGTCTTGACCAGCACGCGAAACGTCTCGCCACCAACTTCCAGCGTGTGCAATCCATCCGCCAAGGTCGCCGGGAGCGGGAGCACGCCTCCTGCGTCCACGCCTACCGTAGAGGGACTGACCTCACCCAAGCGCTGGACGATCACGCGCGACTCTTCATCGACATCCTTGAGACGGATATCGGTGGTTGGCACGGCAGGCAACAAGCGCTGGCGATCCATGAGCTGCGCCACCTGGCGCAGCACATCGTCCTGTAGTTCGTGGGCTTCATCGAAGGCGGACAGGAACGAGAATACGCCCGCCACAACGGCCACCACGAGGATGGCCAGCGACAAGGTGAAGGACAGCTTGAGCTGAACCGATTCGTTCAAGCGCCTTTTGAGACCATCCATCCGACCCCCCTGACGTTCTTGATGACCTCGCCACCCAGCTTGCGCCGCAGTGCGTGGATCAGATATTCGACGGCATTGCTTTCGACCTCTTCCCCCCAACCATAGATGCGATCCTCCAGTTCGCTGCGCGAAAGGATGGCACCAGGCCGAACCAGCAGGGCTTGCAGTAGCGAGAACTCGCGGTTGGACAGTTGCACTTGGGGGCCATCATTGGCACAAGCCTCTTTGGTGGCCGGGTCGAGCGTCACCACGCCGTTGCTGAGCACGGGAGCTGCCGTGCCACCTTTGCGCCTCAGGACGGCGCGCATCCGGGCCAGTAGTTCCGCCATCTGAAAGGGCTTGGACACATAGTCGTCGGCCCCGCCATCCAGGCCGCGCAGGCGATCATCCAGACCATCGCGAGCCGTGATGATGAGCAGGGGAATCGGGTTGTCCTTGGCTCGGATGCTGGCCAGCACCTCCAGCCCATCCTTGCCGGGCAGACCGAGGTCGAGTAGCACTAGGTCGTAATGCTGGCAGCCCAGCGTGGTGAGCGCCGTCTGCCCGTCCTTCACCCAGTCGGCGGCGTAGGACGCATCCTTCAATGCGCCCTGGATCGCGTCACCGATCATGGGATCGTCTTCAACCAGCAATACCCGCATTCCCCCTCCGTTCAATCGTTGTTCAATATGCCGTCCTGGCTGCTCTCTGCC
The DNA here is from genome assembly GCF_008801835.1 of Cupriavidus pauculus. Classification (GTDB taxonomy): domain Bacteria; phylum Pseudomonadota; class Gammaproteobacteria; order Burkholderiales; family Burkholderiaceae; genus Cupriavidus; species Cupriavidus pauculus. Next base: position 326,355 of record NZ_VZOW01000004.1, read on the forward strand.
TGAACAGCAGGATCGCAGTCAGCATGAAGGCCAACAGTGCGGCCGATGCTGAATAGCGGCTCAACGCCAGACCACCCGCGCTCAGTGGCTTGTCCAGAAAATCCCCGACCACGGCACCCAGCGGGCGCGTCAGGATGAACGCCGCCCAGAACAGCAGCGTGCGGGACACGCTCGTCCAGTAGTAGGCTGCCACGACCAGCGCGAGCAGCCCGCCGAACACGACGGCCGCACCCGTGTATCCCAGACCCGCCGTATCAGCCGTCCAGTCGCCCCACGCGGTGCCCAGCGTCTGGGAGAACATGATCGTCAGCCAGTAGAAGGCTTCTGCCTTGGGCGAGCTGACCGTGCTGACCGACACGGAGCCGAGGGTGCGATGCCAGATGAAGAGCGAGCCGAGCAGCAAGGCCAGCAGCAAGCTCGAACCGCCAGCGTACCCGATTCCCAGTGATCGATCCGCAAAATCGGCCAACGTCGTGCCGACCGTGGTTGTGGCGATGATGGTCGTCCAGTACAGGAAGGGATGAAATCCTTTGGCTTTGACCTGCGCGACTACGGCAGCCAGGAAGATCGCCGCGAAGATGGCCGTGCCGACCAGGTAGCCCAGATTCATGGACATCGAGACGGCATCGCCGCCGGTTTCGCCGAGCGTCGTGGCAGCAATCTTGATGAGCCAGAAGCCCAGCGTGACTTCGGGCACTTTGGCCAGCGCCTGTTCAGTGGATGTTTTCATGGGGCACGCTCACAGGTCAGGCTTTGCCTTCGAGCGTGTCGAAGGCTTTCAGCAGGGCGGCCATTGCTGCCTTGCAGTCAGCTTGGCTCGGCGTGTCGGCACGGAGCGCCGCAAGCGACTTGTCGATGGCTTTGTCGAGCACATGCCAGTCATCGGCTGCCCGTGGTTTCAGGCCAGCCTCGGCCGAGTCCCATGCGACTTCCAGGTCCTTGATGCGGGCCTTGGCAGCGGGCAGGTCGCCCTTATCCACGATGGTGACCACGTCGGCGGCGATGTTGCGGAAGGCCGACAGGTCGCCCAGCTTGGAGGCAGTTTTGCCTTGCGAGGCCGAGACAGTCTGGGCCGGTGTCGTTGATGTTGTGCTTGCGTTGTTCTGATCGGCAGATTTGGAACAACCAGCTGCGAGTGCCAAGAGCACGGCGGCCGAAATGGCGGCAACCGGGCGAGCGATTGAGTGCTGCATGAACATGTTTTTCTCCTTGTGTAGAGCGAAAAGAGTTATTCGACGAGCTGGGCCGAGCGGCGTCCATTCATGGCGATCTGCGCGACGGCCACCAGCATGACGATCACCGTGAGGAACAAGGCGCTTGTCCACATGGCACCCATGCCAAGACCACCATAAGTCTTAGCCTGTGTCAGCAAGTCGCCGAGTGCGGCCCCGAAGGGGCGGGTCAGGATGTAGGCAATCCAGAAGGTCAGAACGGCGTTGCCGCCCATGCGCCAGGCCGCGTAGGTGGCGCCGATCAGCGCACCGAATGCCACTGCACCCCAGGTAAAGCCCAGGCCCAATGCCTCGGTCGCCAGATCGCCCGCAGCAGTGCCCAGCGCAAACGTGCAGAGGATGGCGGCCCAATAGAACAGCTCCCGGTTTCGCGTCACGATGTCGTGGATGGACAAGGTGCGCTCGACCCGATACCAGACAAAAAAGATCGCGGCGAGCGCCACGGCGAACGCCGAGGTGCTGATGTACAGGCTGACGCCAAGGCCATCAGTCAGCAGATCGGTGATCTGGGTGCCGACCACGCTGACCAGTACCACCGTCAGCCAGTAAATCCAAGGGGTATAGCGGCGGGTACGCAACTGCATGAACAACGCGGCTGCCAGTAGAGTCGCCATGACGGTTCGAGTCACGCCTTGGCCCAAACCTGCGTTGACCGCCAGGAAATCGGCTCCCGTCTCGCCCACCGTGGTGGACATGATCTTGATGATCCAGAACGACAGCGCGACTTCCGGGACTTTATTGAGCCAGCCTGTGGCGCTGCTCGTGGGCAATTTGTTCATAGAGTTCTCCTACCGGGGTGAAATGGTTTGCCAGCAGTTTGAACAGGCTGACTTAGCCCGCCCATAGGCTCACTCGCGCACCCATCCAAGCGCGATCAAACCGCCGAAAAGCCGGCGATGGATTCCGGTGGCAAGTTGGTAACTTGGCACCAGATACCAGCGTGCTTCACGCAACGTCAGCCAGGCACAGATCGCAGCGACCGCGCCGGCTCCGAGCATGTCGAATGGGAAGTGCACTCCAAGGTAGATGCGCGCCCAGGCAATGGGGACGCCCAACAAAGCCAAAGCCACGCCTGCAATTCGTGGGCCTCGTTGCAGCGCGAGGCTGAAGGCGACCGCCCACCACAGCGTCAAGTGATCGCTTGGGAAAGACGAATCGGCAACATGAGCGATGAGGGTGTGACCCAGGCCGATCATGAAAGGCCGGGGATGAATCCAAGCCAGGCCGATGATCTGGTTGATGAGCAGGCCCAGCAATCCCGATGCGCTAGCAACGAGCATCGTCTTGCGGGTAGGCTCGCCGCCGCGAAGCCAGCCGATGCCGATCAGGAGTGGAACAGCCCAGATGAGCTGTTCGGCCAAGAAAATGACCAACGTCAGAGCTAAAGCACTGGGATGCTCCGGCGCGTTGAGCCAGAGAAATAATGTACGGTTGAGTGATTCCATGAGGTCTCCGTGCCGGATCGCCTCCGAGGGAAACGATCCGGCCATACTGTCGGGAGTCAGTCCCGCTTGTCGTGGTCGTCATCGTGATCCGCCTTGTCCTCGGCAGACGAGATGACCGTGCCCTTGTCGGCATCGACCCGGACATCGAAGACCTTGGCCCCACTGACGACCTCCACGTCATAGACCCAACCTTGCTTCGAGTTCTCGTACTCGGCGCGTGACGCCTTGCCATTGGCGTGCTGCTCGGCGACGGTGACTGCTTGTGTGAGGGGAATCTTGGCCTTGCTGATTGCCAGGGCGTCGTTTTCCATACCGCCATTGGCGGCGTAGGCGACCGCGCCGGTTGCAGCGATGGCGACGGCCAGAAGGGAAAGTTTGGTGTAGCGGTACATGATGCTTCTCCAGAAGAGTGCAGGGATTTGCACAGTGGAGAAGGTACGCAGGCAGACTTAGCTCGCACTGAGCCGGGAAGTTTTCGCTCTCGCCGATGTAGTGTTATCGACTCCTGATAATTGGTGCAGTCGTCTTCTGAAAATGACAGACGCTTTCCGACGGCCTTGTTGCCGCGCTGCATCGCGACAAGGACGAAAGAATCGTCAGCATCCAAATGACCGCACCGATTTCATCGGGGTCCAGCGGCGGTGGCGTATTCGACGAGGATGGTCGGCTGATTGGTGTGTCGTACATGACCATTCGCGATGCGCAGAACCTGAATTTTGCGATTCCAGCAATGTGGATCGACCAGGTGCCGGCGCGTGCCACCGTCGCACTACAAAAATTCCGCGCCGAGCAAGCCGCCACCGCATCAGGCAATACAGCCACGGCTGCCGTGGGACCCGCCCGCGTTCCGGCAACTGGCCCCGAGCAACCGGTTCTGGGGGACGAGTTGAACCGCCACTTCGCGTCGATCAGGCAGGTCGTTGCCACGGCACCAAGCGGCGCGGCACTGGAAATACGATTCAGCCCCGACGGATCGTTAGGCGTGACCAATACCCGCTCGCATGGCTATTCAAGCGGCCAATTCAATGTGTCGCCGGGTACGAACGAGGTTTGCTTCACCATGGGCAATCCGAGCTTCAACGCCATGCAGACTTGCTACCGCCTGAGCCACCGCGGCGATACGTACATCATGCGTTCCGTTTCCTCACCGTACTACTTCACGTATGCGTTCACCGCTTCCTGACCCTGGCATCGATCGATGGAGTGGCCTGAGACGCCAGGCGCGACTGGCGGTATTGGCCACGCTAACGCTTGGCGTGGCCGCATGCGCGCCACGCACGGCGGTCACCAGCGTCCGCGCGCAGGACTACGCACAACAGCCCAAACGCATCTATGTGATTGCCGCGTCGGGAATGGGCTGGGGGCCTGCGTTTGCGCCGACGTTCCGCGCCAAGTTCCGCGACATCTTGCGCGGCTGCGGCGCCACCGCCGCCTTCGAGGATGTCACGGGACTCGAGCTCGACCGCAGGCCAGCGGAAGCGAGGGCCGTCGCGTTCAAGCCCGATGCGGTGTTGACGATTGCCAGCACCGGAGGCGTTGTGGAAGTAGGCGGCAGCCGGCTGTCCATCGACTACAACACCACGCTGAGCGATGTGGGCCAGAATCGCGCTGTATGGCGCGCGAAGTTCGCGTTCAGTCGGGGCAGTTCGGCGATCTCGCTTGCCGAACGCGGCGCGGTCTTTGCCATCGAACTCTCCAATAAATTAAAGTCCGACGGCTTGCTGACCGGCTGCTTGCCGATCCCACTGGATAGCAACGGCAGGCTCGATGCATCAGCTATTCCCAAGCCGCGCCCCGAGGACATTACGCCCAGCCTCGCCGTAACACGACCCACCATTTCCGACAAGCCGACGCTAAAGGATCTGCAGGACCTGCTGCCGACGAATTGACGCAATGCGACGGCATGCTCTTGTCGCCTTCCGCAGATTCCACGGATCAGGAAAAATCGGTTAGTCCAGCGCTTCAGTTGGGATTAACGCAATAAGAGATGTTTCTCGATCCGCGAATCGGGAAGAAACCAGAATGCCGCCATGCCAATCAGTATCAGCGTTGCAGCGGTAGTGCTGAAAAAACTCACGCCAACCGTCAGCGCATACACGGCCAGCGACAGCCTGCCCTTCAGATCCTTGCCGATGGTGCCTGCGAGCGAAGAATCCTTGCCTTCCGCGGCGATGATGACGCGCTCCAGAATCCAATAGGCAATCGCACACATGAACAGCACGAAGGCGTAGAGGGCCGTCGGAATCGCCGAGAAATCCGATTTGCCCGTCCAGGTGGTGGAGATCGGAATCATTGTCAGCCAGAACAGCAGATGCAGATTCGCCCACATCACCTTGCCGTTGATGCCGCGAACCATCTGGAACAAGTGGTGATGGTTGTTCCAGTAGATGCCAACGTACACAAAGCTCAGCACGTAGCCAAAGAAATGCGGGGCTTCGGAACGCAGGCCATTCAAGTTGAATTCCGTTGGAAACTGGATCTGATAGAGCATCAGCGTCAGGCTCACGCCAATCACGCCATCGCTGAACGATTCGAGCCGGCTTTTGTTGATAGTCATGAGCGCGCTCACACGAATTGCTTGCGGAAGGAAAGGCTGGCCAGGTGCGCGATGATCACGATAAACGGCAGCACACTCCAGAAACCGATCTGCATATAGAGCAGGGCACCGAGGAAAGCACCGAGCACAAAGCCGAGCACGACGCTGCCGCTTTTCAAGACGGCCACGCGATGTTCGCGGGTTGGTGCGCGGAGGTAGTTCGACAGATCGATGCCGAATTGCGTAGTGTTGCCGGTCATCATCGTGCTCGGGCTGATGCTCTTCGTCAGCGTCTTGCTCGAGGTATTGCGGATCGCCAGCGCCATCAGGCCAAGACCACCGGCCAACGCGAGTTCGACGCCATTCGGGTCGCCGAACGGATCGAAATACAGCCCCACGCCCATAAATCCCAGCAGGAATATCGCCTCGGCCACGAACAGCCAGCCCAGCGTCTTGTGTGTCTGGCTGCACCGATCGATCCAGAGCTTGGCGACCATCACGGTGGCGATAAACAGCGGAATCGCGCCGAGCTTGATCCACAGCCCCGCTCCGCCCTTCACGAAGGCCGCGCCGGCGAGCACCAGGTTGCCGGTGACGTGGGCGGTAAAGAAGCCGACCAGCGCGATAAAACCGATGGTGTCGATGGCACCGCCGACTATCGTCAACAGCACCGCGGGGCGACATTGCTCCCAGATGCTGGCAGTGGAAGTGTCGGGACGTTGGGAATCGCTGATGGCCGGCATGTGTTCTTTCTCCAAAAGGCGCCGCAACGTCCGGCGCAATGTAGTTCAGTTTGTCTGATGATTCACGCCGCCGTCCTCCTTCCTGCTTCGGCGTCGTATGTCCTGAACTATAAGCATTGGAGCCGCGACACGAGTGGTTGTGTCGCGCACATGATGTTCAATATTTTTGAATGTTAGAGCTGGATTGCAAGCACCAGCCTGGTACGAGCGATCAACCCACCCGAATTTATTGCGGAGGATTCACCCGTGGCGGACGCGCGAGATCGAATCGATTTTCTGGTCCGATAAGCGCATAGGCCGATGGGCCGCCTGCACGAAGGATGATGCCCGCGCCGAAGGTGTCGAAGACGCCGTCCTTCAACAGGTCCTGTCGGATGTGAACGGCCACGACTTCGCCAAGCACCAGCCACGTTGGAATTGTCGCGCCTACATGATCGCGGAGCTGAATCACATCAGTGAGCTTGCACTCGAAGTGAGCCGCACTTTCCGCCACGCGCGGAACGGCGACTCGCCGTGACGGAACGGGAGTGAGCCCGGCCAGTTCGAATTCGTCGACCTCATAGGGCGCCATGGCGCAAGTCGCATTCATCTTGTCGGCAAGATCGTGCGTAGTGAGGTTCCACACAAACTCCCCGGTCTCCTGAACGTTGCGCAGGCTGTCCTTCGCCTGGATGCTCGAGAAGCCGATGATCGGCGGATGGTAATTGAAGGCGTTGAAAAAGCTGTAAGGGGCGAGATTGAGCGTGCCGTCGCTGCCGCGCGTGGAGATCCAGCCGATGGGGCGGGGACCGACGATCGCATTGAGCGGATCATGCGGCAATCCGTGGCCTTGCGATGGTTCGTAGTAGTGGTAGTCCATGTCAGTCGTGCAAAGGTGAAAATCGGGAATGTGAAGCAGGGATCGTCAATAGTACGTCCGATCTGCATCAGGCGCTTCGCCAGCATCGGGAACAGGTCAAGCGCCAGCGCAGCCCCTTGGTCACGCCGATCTGCACGATGCGTCCCGTTCAATACAGCCGCCGCGAAATTCCGAGGAGTTCCGCGCTACGATTCCAAATCAACTATTCAACGAGGTGCGTTTATGAGTTCCGCTCAGGACAATCAAGTTGGCGCCTGTGTCTATATTCTGCACATGCTATTGCAGCGGCTGGAATCCCAGCAGCCCGGGATGCTGCTTGAGATGGCAGAGGGCATTGGGGCAGACCAGACTGCAGCGTCCGCGACCGAGCGCGGGAAGAAACTCGATCCAGTCTTTTCAGAGGCGCTGCGGATCGTCAATCTGGCGCGAGCACAGTTGCAGCGCGCCGATCGAAATGGCGCAGACGATGATCGTTAAATGGGCGGGTGCGGCCCAACGCCGAGCACAATTGAGCGTTCCTCCCCGGACCGGTCCGCGTAGGGCAGAAGACGACCCTGAAGGGACGACCAATTTCCCCACAAAGCGGCCGTTCGGGGCGGTTATTTCTCCCCACCTGGTCCAAGCTGAGAGGTAGCCTCCTGATTTCATAGGTACTTGAACTTTGTGATCCTTACTCTGTTATTGAATCGGGCAGCCTTGAACTGAACTGGCTCTGTCGTGTTTGCTGTTGTCCGCTCCATAATCCACGGAATCGGCCGATACGTCATCTTTCGCCCGTTGATAATTAAATCCAAAATTTCGTAATCCTCCACATAGACACGCGTCAAAAAGCGTCCGCGAGTTTGCCACTCCCAATGAGCGGCCACGATTCGCTTTGCTATGACCTCGGCGGTTCCGACCGGACTCTTCACTGCAGCGAAGTTGGCAATCTCGAACAAAGTTCCGGCGATACATGCGAGGATGACCGCGTAGAAGAAGAAAAGCACGCTTGCAGCGCCAATCTGACCGCGACTCAGTGCCGCGAATGGGAGCAAAACAACGTCAAGCAAAGACACACTATGCTCCAGTTTGGATGAAACTGCGTGCAACGCGACGAGTGCCACTCGCACGCAAATTTCCTTTAGGACCTGGCCGTATTGTCAGCAATCAGACTCCGCATTTCGAGAGGCCGCTCCTGGCCGGACTCGGCCCCAGCTGGGCAAGTTGACAGTGGGGCGCTGCTCGCTTGCGTGTTAGCGAAGGCTCGATACGCCGGTCACGTAGTCAATGCAATAGATTGTCTGATTAAAATCCACCACTTCGATATATTCAGGTAGCAGGCGAAAGCCGTTGGAGAATATGTCGGCTCCGGACGATTGCCAGAGTAGATGCCCACGCAATGACAGGCGAGAAACTTCCAGCTCTCCATGCGAAATGAGCGCAGCTCGCCCGCTGTCCCAGTAGACACCAAAGCAGGTCGCGGTATCGACCCGAGTTGCCCAGATCAACCGATGGGGCAACTCCAAAGAGAGGCAGGCCACATGATCACCGACTGCCAGGTAAAGCCTGTCGTCAATCACCAGTGCCGAATGCTCATGCACCGCGGAGCATCCTCCACCAGCACCAACGACCAATACTCTTTCGCCATTTACCTCGACACCGTGGATAGACGTCAGCGAGTCGGCAGAAAGACGTATTTCGAGCGGGTACGAACGGACATTGTCTTGTGACTTGAACGTGTATGTCCCCTCATTAACAATCCTGAGCGAGCCATATTTCGTGTCGATCTTCGTATGCACTTTCGGTACTCGTTTGCTGAGCAGCAGGCTGGGGTCACGGCGCCATTGTCAGCGATCTAGGATCTGCCGTCGACTGGCTGTTCATGGCCAGTTTTGGCCCTCTGCCGATTCAGGTGAAGGCTTCCAGCGCCAAGGGCAACTACCGACATCATGCGATGGAGGTAGCTCTAGTCAACATTCTGCCGAGTTGTAAGGAAACGGGGTCTTCCGCTGAGCGCCCCTCGAGGAATCGATCTAGCTCCCTACGTGCGCCATTAGCATCGCCTATCCTCGCGAGCACGAACGCGAGCGCAATCGGATGCTGGGCGTAGTTGTAGAAGCCCAGGCCTCCATTCGACAGATAGCTTCGCAGCCATTCGAAGGCCCCGACGACATCCTCCACCGAGTTGACTCGTCGCCAAAATTCGTCTGCCCGTGCGATTGCGGCTTCCACGACCGTTGACGATTTCTCTGCAACGAAGCGCTCTCCGCGAATAAGACTGATGTCCAAGTCCCTGTCGCGGGCATCGACGGCAAGATCAAACAACGCAGATTTGTTGGTTCGGTGCCAGCGAACAGAGCTACCCGATACGTGCGGGACAAAGTCAATGGACAGACCCCATCGTGGCGCGATTACACCGCCTTTCCATGCAAGGAACGAAAATATCTGGCGGATTGGTGACTCGTCAAATCGTACCCACTTTAGCGGCGCGACTACCTCGAATCCTCGCGCATTCAGAGCGGCATCGACCACGGGGGAGATGACCCTATGCGCCACCTCCAAATTCACCGTGTTGAATCCTTCGCTACTGTTCGCATCTTTCCGAAAATGCGCTATCCAATTGCTGATGCTCATCGTCGCAACACCATGAGAGAAATGGAAGGCCACCGTCATCAGTCGGATTAAACGGCGCGCGGGGCAGTGGCTTAGGGCATACATTGTCGACCATCTAGGTCAGAAGGTCGAGCGACTGCTTCTGGCCGGCCTCGGCCCTCGGCCTGCCTTGGGGCAGGGCTTGCCGCCCCCGGAGAAGACTTCCGGACCCTTAGCGGACAGAGGTACTTCCTCGAAGCTGCCATTTGAGAGCGGACGCGCTTTCCGGTGGCCATTAGGTGCTTCGGCCTACTAATTCTCGGCGTCTCCCTCATAAGCTCCCAATCTCTCGTAGACGAAAGCGAAGCGGTCTCCAAGCTCTTGTTGAAGACGGTCGCGCATCACGATCGCGGTCGCCTCAAAGCGCTCGTACTCGTGCGCGTCCCATGGTCCCGCGTCTGGGGGGTATTCCCAGTTGAGCGATAGATCATGCCAAGCAGTCATTTCTGCAAGCTTCCGGCGCGTCTCATCGGCTAGTGGCAGCAAGTCCTCAATTGGACCGACTCCGTATGTGTTGCGCGTTGCGTCGTCTCCCGCCCAAATGCAACCACCGCGCCATTCGAACATGAGCCTGAGTCGATATTTTTCAGTCATCAACAGCTTCGGCAAACAGGCCTTGGCAAGGTTGGTTTGCGAGGTTCTTTGCTACCTTTTGTATCGCTCATTGTCGACGATTTAGGTTCACGGCGGAAAATGGCCGGTCTCCGTCCTCCAAACGCGTGGGAATAAGAGGTGCTTCTGCGGCGATCGAGGCCTCTGATCAACTCAGGTATGGCTTACTTCGACGCTCGCATAGATGACACCTAGAAGCAGAGTTAGCAGCCCTACGGCGATCGCGATCAGGCACCATTTTCGTGTGTGGTGCGTATGCCAGAAATATTCAGCGCTTCGTTTCTCTTCGTTTGTGGAAAAGGTAGCTCGACCGCAGCGCCAAGCCGCGTATTTTTTCGCTTCCTTGCGCTGGGACTCGTTCAGGGCGAACAGCGATGATACTTCGAATAGGCCATAGGCCCCGCCAAAAATCAGGAGTAACCCGATTCCCATTAGTGCGCGTCCCAAAATAGCTCCTGAGAGTTTGATTTTTGCGGCCGTTATCGCACCGAATTTTGAACGCTGAATAGTCTAGCAAAGGGGGTAAGACAATTGCGCCGCCGAAGTGGGGTGTAACGTGCGCGCAACGTTGACGTCAGCGAACTGGACGGCCGCTCCTGGCCGAAGCCGGAAGCTCGCGGCCTCCAGGTCTCGCTGCCCGGCCGGACTTCGGTAGTCGACACACAGCCGTCCCATGGGGTCTACTTGAAAGTGACCGTTGCCATTCTAAAAGCAGCGGCTCCAGCTCGCCAGAAACCTGCGGCACTCTTGATGCCCCTGCCTGGCACTATCCTACGCAGAGCGGAATACGGACAACGCCGTGCACAGGGATCGTCTTCACCTGGCCGCCCTCATGACGATTTCTGACGGCGCGATTTCAAAGCCCGTTGCGCTGCTGGGGACCGTGATAGTTTCGTAGTCCTTACACCCCGGCGACGCGCTTGGGTCTGGCCAAGGCGCTGAACTTTGCCGCCGACGTTTGAGTGGAAGATTCTCCGCTGGTCGTTCGTGGTGTCGTCGATGCATTCGTGCGATAGGTTGCACCGCGCCATCCTCGAGTCCGAATCGTACCCCTCCGCCGCCGCCCCCCCCGCGGGGCGCTACCCGTTCCACAAAGGTGTTGGTAAACGGTCGCGGGGCACCTGAAATCCCTTGGATGCATTAGCTTCAAAGGGATTTCCTTTTTTGGCGGGGAAATTTCCGTCAGAACAGACCGAGATATCCCTCCGTCACACCGCCAAAGCAACCTTACCTCTAGTTTTGACCTGTATGGATTTCCCGGGGGCGCGTCATGGCAGCGTGACTGTCGTTGAACTCAGGATAGGGCCGCGGCCCGCCGGAGTGCAGGAGAGCGTCAGATTATAAGTACCAGGGGTCGGCGCATTTGATAAAAACATATTGCCGGTCGCACCGACATACGTCAGTGCGCTGCCAACCGGCATTGGGCCGGGGCTCTGAAACAAGGCACAAGGGACCGCGGGCGAAAGGTCGTCGCTGGTGTGGTACAGCCGAAGGTTCCAGTTTGGGCCGCTAACGGTCAGTGGTGTCACTACGGTGTACGCCGGGACCTGCGAGAGAGCTAAAGACGCGGGGGGAGCGGACACCGTGCTGCCTGGGCCGACAGCCGTCACCTTGACTAGGAAGCTGAACGTCACTTCAGCCAAGTCTTGTGCCGACTGATCTGCGTAGCTCGAGATGACGGTGGCGGAGGGCCCCCCGGAGGAGCCGATGCTGAGATTCGAGGCCCCCAACGTTGCCCACTGCCAGTTGCTGAACTGGCTTGTGACGTCGAGTCCGTCGCTGCGCATTACGGTTGCTGTCACGACAGCCGGCCGGTCGCTGGACACTTTGGTGGATGTCGCTGACAGGGATATGTTGTAGACATAGTGCGGCAATGCCGTCACCGCAATCTGCCCAGTGACTGTGCTGCCATCCGGAGCCACGGCCGTTACCGTGATGCTGGCGGACGCGGCGGTAGTTGCAGAACTGTTTGTGGCAGTCAGCGTCGCGCTGGCGCCCGTGGGGTTGGGCGTCACCACAGCGACATCGCTACTCACCCAGGTCCAGCCGGTGGCCTGTGCCGTTACGTCCGAGCCATCGCTGCCCAACACCGTGACGCTCGCCGTGGTCGGCTGGTTATATTGCAAGTTCAGCGTGGGATTGGCTGATACCACGTTGTACGTGACTGCGGGCAGCGTGACCGCGACGGTGGCCTGCTGACTCAGCGCGCTGCCGTCGGGCGCGGTAGCGCTGGCTGTGACACGTGCGGTGCCGGCGGCGATGCCCGTCACCACGCCCGCCGCATCGACTCTCGCCACGCCAGCGGCATCGCTCGCATAGGTAATCTGGGGATTGGCCACGGTGCGCCCCTCGCTGTCGACTAGAGTGCCCGTCAGCGGTACCGTGTGGCCAACTGCCACGTTGGCAGTTGTCGGTGTCAGGCCGAGACGATAGGTCAACGTGTGGGCCGCCACCGGGCTGTCGGTGTGATCTTCGCCCGAATTGCACCCTGGAAGAAGGAAGAAGCAGAGCGCGGCGGCCCACCACGCTCGAATGGCTTGTCGATTCATGTTCCGACCTCTCTTATTATTTTTGCTTGGCTTGGGTCGGAACCTATATGACCTTGGCGATTCTGGCCATACCTCAATTGTGGGAAGGGTTCCAGTCGCCAAGCCCTCGCCATCGCATGAGCCCGGGTCCTATTCGGCTCCATGCCAATGGGCCGGTCGTCCCGCCATGGAGTTGTCTCTGCGCAGGTTGTGCCCGCCTATCTGGCCTTCTTTATCGTCCTGGCTGCCAGCTTGCCGCCGTCGCCACTGTCGCCACTGGTGTTCTGGCGATCGGCCGGTTGCTGAATGCCAGAAGTGCGCCAGTCATGTTTAAGAAGTGTTTGCTGTTGTGGACACGTCCAGTGACGCGAGGATCGCGTCGCGGCAAACCGCCAGGATTTCGTCGGCCAGCGGCGAGTCGTCCGGACAGGCCCGAGACATGACGATGGCGCCCACCGCGTGCGCCAGTGTGTCGAGGGACCGGGCTCGTGCCCGACCCGGATCGCCTCCGTCCGAATCAATGTCCGTGGGCATCAGCGCACCAAGCAGGCTCTCAATGCCAGCCGCGAACGCGGCCCGAACCGCTTCTGGTTGACGCGCGGCATCCCCGCCTAGTGCGGCCATCGTGCAACCGGTTGCGCGGGTATCGCGGTGCTCGCGAGAAAGATAATACTGCACGAACTCCGGGGCGTTTACACCCTCGCTTAGTGCCACCGTCTGCGCGATGCCGCAGGCCGCCGATTCCGCCATCAGGTCGGCCTTGGAGTTGAACTGTCTGTAAAACCCGCCGTGGGTGAAGCCGGCGGCGGCCATCAGATCGGCAACCCCAACCCCGTCGTAGCCACGTTCCCGAAAAACCTTCGACGCCGTCGCGACGACGTGCTCCCGGTTGGCTTGTGCTTGTGCCTTGGTGATCTTCATTTGCTGGCCACGGTGGTGGGTTCGTGACTGTGAAGGCTTCATTCTACATTGATGTTAGTCGTCATCAAAATCTTGACAGTTATGATTATGATCGTCATTATTGATTGCGATTTCAACGCGAAGGCTAACGCGACATGACTGAAAAGACGCTTTTCGAGCCCTACACCCTTGGGCGCCTGACACTCGCCAATCGTTTTGTCATGGCGCCGCTGACCCGCAATCGTGCAGGCGCGGGGCTGGTACCCAGCGAGCTGGCTGCGATCTACTACGCCCAGCGTGCCTCGGCCGGCCTGATCATCTCGGAGGCCACTCAGGTGTCGGCCCAGGCTCAGGGCTATCAGGACACCCCGGGCCTGTACACGCCTGAGCAAATCGCCGGCTGGCGCAAGGTCACCGAGGCTGTACATGCCAAGGGGGGGCGCATCTTCGCGCAACTCTGGCACGTCGGCCGTGTTTCGCACGTCGATGTCCAGCCTGACGGCGCTGCGCCGGTCGCACCGTCGGCCATCCGCGCGGCGACGAAGACCTTTGTCAACAACGGTTTTGTCGACGTATCGCAGCCGCGCGCCCTCGAACTCAACGAACTACCGGGCATCGTTGGCGACTTTCGTCAAGCCGCAGCCAATGCAATGGCTGCAGGCTTCGACGGCGTGGAGATCCACGGTGCCAACGGCTATCTGCTGGAGCAGTTCATCAAAGATGGGGCCAACCAGCGCACTGACGCCTACGGCGGCACGATCGAGAACCGCGCGCGCCTGTTGTTGGAAGTCGTCGCGGCAGTGGTGGCGGAAATCGGCGCCGACCGAACCGGTGTGCGCATCTCGCCTGTGTCACCGGCAAATGGCATTTCGAGCAGCGACCCTCAGCCGCAGTACGACTACATCGCCGGGCAGCTCAGCGCGCTGGGCATCGTCTACCTGCACGTGGTCGAGGGCGCGACCGGCGGCCCGCGCGATGTCGCACCTTTTGACTACGATGCGCTGCGCCGCCGCTTCAGGCAAACCTACTTGGCCAACAACGGCTACGACCTCGAACTCGCCACGGCCAGGCTCAATGAGGGCAAGGCAGACCTGTTCGCTTTCGGGCGTGCCTTCATCAGTAACCCCGACCTGGTCAAACGCCTGAAGACCGGCGCCCCGCTGGCCCAGCCCGACTTGGCCACACTCTATGGCGGCGGCGCTGCGGGCTACACCGACTACCCATCCATCACCGTCTAAGGCGCGCGCTGCTTGCGTGCACGTTCGAACTGCCTTGAAAAGGAAATTATTGATGACCACGCTTCCGACTGTTCTCGTCACCGGCGCCTCCTCCGGCATCGGCGCCACCTACGCCGAGCGTTTCGCCCGCCGTGGCCACGACCTCGTGCTAGTTGCACGCGACAAGGCACGCCTAAATACGCTGGCCGCACGGCTGCATGAAGAAAGTGGGGTGGCCGTGGAAGTTCTGCAGGCCGACCTCACTCAGCCCGCCGACCTTGGAGCGGTCGAGACTCGTCTACGCGAGGATAGTCGGATAGGCATCCTGATCAACAACGCCGGGATGGCTCAGTCGGGCAGCTTCGTGCAGCAGACCGCCGAGGGCATTGAACGCCTGATCGCGCTAAATACCACGGCGCTTACACGGCTTGCCGCCGCCGCCGCTCCGCGCTTCCTGGAGTCGGGTACCGGCGCAATCGTCAACATCGGCTCGGTGGTCGGTTTCGCGCCCGAGTTCGGCATGTCGATTTACGGCGCCACCAAGGCGTTTGTGCTGTTTCTGTCGCAGGGATTGAACCTCGAGTTGTCGCCCGGCGGCGTCTACGTGCAGGCGGTGCTCCCGGCAGCGACCCGCACGGAAATATGGGGGCGCGCCGGCATCGATGTCAATGCGCTTCCCGAGGTGATGGAAGTCGGCGAACTGGTTGATGCGGCACTGGTCGGCTTCGATCGCCGCGAACTCGTGACTATCCCGCCGTTGCATGTAGCGGCGCGCTGGGACGCATTGGATGGCGCGCGTCAAGGGCTCATATCGGACATTCGACAAGCCCAGGCGGCCGAACGCTATCGGCCCGAAGTCTGACCGCCACAATGACCGGGGCGTCATCCCCGACGAGAATCGACCATGGTCATCTACGAAGACGCTGGGCACGGCGGCATCTTTCAATATCACGCCGACTTCGTGTCGAAGGCTCTGGCGTTCCTGGCAGCGCCCTACCTTTTAGAGCAACATGCAAGCACTCACATTCAAACGCTATGGCAGATCACCTGAGATCGGGTTCGCCGACGTTCCGCGCCCCACGTTAAAGGCGGACGAGTTGCTGGTGCAGGTCCACGCGGCCGGATTGAACCCAATCGACAACATGATTCCGGCGGGTACGTTCAGGCCCGTCCTGAAGTTCGAATTGCCGGCCACGCTAGGCAGCGATATTGCCGGCGTGGTGGTTGAGGTTGGCAGTCGTGTGACGCGCTTCAAGCCTGGCGATGCCGTTTTTGCCAGCCTCTTCGATCTTGGCAGAGGGTCGATCGCCGAATTCGCGGCGGTGCCGGAAAGCGTTGCCGCACCGAAGCCGGCGAAGCTCGACTTTGTGCAGGCCGCCTCCGTTCCGATGGTTGGCCTTACCTCGTGGCAAGCATTGAAGGAGCGTGCCAAGGTTCGAGCTGGCCACAAGGTGTTCATCCCTGCGGGGTCGGGCGGCATCGGTACGTTCGCGATCCAGCTAGCAAAGTACCTCGGTGCCAAGGTAGGAACGACTACCAGCACGGGTAATGTCCCACTGGTCACCACGCTGGGCGCAGACGAGGTGGTTGATTATAAAAAGGAGAACTTCGAAAAAGTGCTGCGGGGCTACGACGTGGTGATCGGTACACTGCGGGGCGATGCGATCGAGAAAGCCATCGGCATTCTCAAACCAGGGAGCAAGGTTGTCTCGCTCATCGGTCCATTGGACGCAGCCTTCGCACGCGCACGAGGCCTGAATTTCTTTCTAAGATTCGTGTTCGGCTTGATGAGCCGAAAAATCATGCGCCTTGCAAGAAAACGGGACGTCACTTACTCATTTCTATTCGTCCGTTCCGACGGCGCCCAGCTCGCCGAAATTGGAGGACTGCTCGAGTCGGAACATATTCGTCCGGTGATCGACAGGGTTTTTCCGTTCGAGCAAGCAAAGGAAGCGCTTGAATACTTGGCCCAGGGACGCGCGAAGGGCAAGGTCGTCGTGAAGATCAAGTGATTGGCCAACCGGTTGCTGTGCAGGAGCTTGCCCTAGCGACTGAAGACGCGGGTGACTAGGTCAAGGCTCAGGGAGAACCGGATGGCCGGTTAGAGGTAGAGCCGACGACGCCCGAACGTCCGACCAAAAGCGCGGGCGAATGACGCTTGTTGGCCGGATAGCTGTCTGTGGCGCCAGTGCCATGCCAGTTTCCACTGCAGTAGGGGGGCGATGTCTCAGTTCGGCCAGTCTCGGTCGTTGCACTTTGATCAGTGAACGTCTGCTCTACGAGCGTGAACCGACGCTGATTTGGCTTTTGTTGATTGGCCCTGATGGCGCCGCTCGCGCGAAGTCGCCTAGCGTCAAGCGTCAGCACCGGCCAACCCCTTAATCTTTCATCGGATGGTATTTGCCCCATCCGAAATAATCGTTATAGATTTGCGCGGCCTCGTCGTAGGTTTCGGCATCGAAGGTCTTCAGTAACACCGGCTTACCTTCGAACAAGTGGGCTTGCGTTTCGAACTGTCCCTTTTCGATAAGAGCGTTGTGTCCGCTTCCATCGGCGTCCGAAATTGCTTGCCAAATCTCATATGTTTTGGTCATCCTGTTCCCCTTTATTGTAAGGGTAGCCCGAGGGCAAAGAGCGGTAGACTCGGACATTGACATCCGTCCGGCGAGCGCCCACTGTGCAAAAACGAACCGCCGCTGCCGGCAACGATTACCATCGCAAGTGCGCGACACATCCGCCTACTAGCCTTGTCGATCAAGAAACGGATTGAGGTGCATCGCGGTGATAAAGGAAACGAGGTTGGTGAGGAGAAGATCGATAGCTAGAAGAGCGGCCATTGCGCTTTCAAGTACGTCAGCGTCAATGAGCATCTGAAGAATTATCTTCAATGCCGCGCACCATTGGTTGACCCACTCAGTAGCCTCCGTATCGCGCATACTGAGCTTTCCGACACCTCGCGTAAGTGCGGCAACTACGGACTTTGGGAAGGCTTCGTACATCGAAGCTACGCTACACTCCGCAGGCCAGGAGACGTGCATAATGTATGTGGAATCTTCGCTTCGATCGCTTGGGATTCCTGGAGCCAGGATAACGAGCAGATCGTTTTCAACGCTACTCAACAGATCATAGAGAACGAACCCATCATCAGGGCCAGCTTCTACTCTATCCATGATCTCTTTTACATAGCTAAGCCGTTGGCGAAGCGAAGTTATGTGGCTGTCTGTTCGCTCGAGCGCCGGAGAACGCAAGTACTCCGTGAGCACAGGAGGCAAAGGAAACAAGTCATCCATATTCGTCATCTCAATACAAGATTGGAACGTCTCGGTTGGCCTGGTACTCCCACTCTGGAAGCTCCAAGGGCCATGCTACGCAATAGAGTTTGACACGGCGAATAGCGTCGCGCAGCCTGCTTTGTTTTTCGATTACAGATTTTCTGTGACGTGGATCTGACCCGTTAGTGAACCGCCCCGGGTTTAGTGGAGGCTCCACTCTTTGAGAGAATGGAGCCATGAGCAAGCAAACCAAGTTTTCCCCCGAGGTCCGAGAGCGGGCCGTACGTCTGGTGCAAGAACAGCGCAGCGAAC
>NZ_VZOW01000005.1 GCF_008801835.1 Cupriavidus pauculus
AACAGGACCGTGAAACGACTTTGCGCCGATGATAGTGCGGACTACCCGTGTGAAAGTAGGTCATCGCCAGGCTCTTATCCCCAAAACCCCCAAGCCCTAAAAGCTTGGGGGTTTTGCTTTTGAGCGAGTGGTTTACAGCGTGCGATGCTTGGTAATCGCCGCGGGCGATGCGTCAGCTCAAGTCTACTCGGGGCGGCGCCAACCACTCGGCAGTCCGGAGACCCAAAATCGGCTTTTACACGCCATGTGTAAAAGCGAACCGAAAATGCGTTTTTCAAGGCATTTTATCGGCCGATACACATAATTTTGCGTCTTAAGCGGTGCTTTTCACCCCGGCACGCCTTTCGCTCTCTATACGTCCATGGTGGCAAATTGGTTGCCCCTTTCGTCTCATGGAGGTAATTATGCGATTGAATCGAGCAAGTACATTTCTCGCAGCAGGTGCTTTTGCGATCTTGTCGGCAAGCGCTGTTGCCCAAACGACGCCCACTCCGCGCGATCCTTATACGCAGGGCGCGGCAACTTCCACGGGCACTTACGATCCGTATTCCAGCGGCGCGCGTACCGGCGATAAATTCGACCCGTACTCGCAAGGCGCCAACCAGAGCACGCGCAGCGATCTCGCTCCGCAGTCTCAAACCTATCAACCTGACATGTCCCAGCCGGTTCAGACCGATCGCGTGGGCGCCTCGGCATATCGCGGCGACATGCGGTGGAGTGGCCCGATGCTCGGCAGTCGTCTCGGACCACGCAGCCGTTTCTTGGACGGCGCTTGAATGAACAACGGCCGGATAACCATTTAAAAGACGTCGCACCATTACCGGACAGCACGCCCTCGCTACCCAGCGAGGGCTTTTTTTATTGACCTCGCGAAACGGCTCGCTGTCGGTGGCGGACGTAAATTGCACGGTAGCGGCGGACGAAATTTGCACACTCGGGCAAGGTGGCGGCTCTGCAAGAGACTGTGGAGCCGCCCATGTACGGGAGGGAACAACGCGTGCTGTTGCGTCACTATCTGGAGCAAGGGCTGCCCAAGGCGCAGATCGCCCGGCAACTGGGCATCAGCCTGCGCACCCTCTATTACTGGATTGAGGCAGGGCAACTGGATCGGGCACTGGATAAGGGGCCAGTACGATACAGCGCCCGACCTACCGTGGCCCGCAAGATCGATCGCTTCAGCGGCATCATCTCGGCCCGGCTTGCCGAGTATCCCCGCTTGACTGCCACGCGGCTGTTTGAGGAGATCCGCGCTGCCGGTTACGAGGGCGGCTATACCCAGGTCAAGGAGTTCGTCCGCCAGGCGCGTCCAGGCGCTGTCCCCGAGCCGGTCGTGCGCTTCGAGACGCCGGCCGGGCGCCAGGCGCAGGTGGATTTCGCCGAGTTCCGGCTGCCATGGGGCAAGCGGTACGCCCTGCTGGTGGTGCTGAGCTACTCGCGACGCCTGTGGCTGCAGTTCTATCCGCGCCAGAGCATGGAAGTGCTCATGGGCGGCCTGGAGGAGGCGTTCGCCTTCCTGGGCGGCGTGCCCACCGAACTGCTGTTCGACCAGATGAAGGCGGTGGTGGTCGGTGACCAGCGCCCAGGCGGGGGCAAGGTGCTGGAGAATGCCGAGTTCGCGCGCTTTGCCGCGCACTGGGGCTTTCGCATCCGCGCCTGCCGGCCGTACCGGGCCCAGACCAAAGGCAAGGTGGAGCGACCCATCGGTTATGTCCGGCAGAGCTTTTTCTACGGCCGGCACTTCCTCAACGACGCCGATCTGAATGCACAGGCCCTGTCATGGGTCACGCACAAGGCCAACCGGCGCATCCATCGCACCACGGGCGAGGCGCCTGATACTCGTTTCCTGCGCGGCGAGCTGGCCACGCTGCAGCCCCTGGCACGGACAGCCTATCGCGGTGTGGTTGCCGTGCAGGAACCCGCGTGTGCCACCACGCCGGCACCCCTGCCACAAGTCGAGCACCGGCCGCTGAGTGTCTACGGCCGATTGGCGGGAGGTTACCGATGAACACCGCAAACTCTCCGCGTGAAACTATTCGCGGCATGCTGGCCGACCTGAAGATGCCCGGCGCGCTGGAGGCAGTGGACCACATCCTCAGCGATGTGGACGGCGGGCAGCTCACGGCGTCAGAGGCGATCCAGCGCCTGCTGGGGGCGCAGATCATGCTGCGCAACAACCGCCGCCTGCAGGCAGCGATGCGCTCGTCCAGGCTCCCCGCAGTCAAGACCTTGGAAAGCTTCGATTTCGCCTTCCAGCCATCGATCAAGCGCGAACAGATCGAGAGCCTGCACGAGCTGGGCTTCGTCGAGCGCAAGGAGAACGTCATCCTGCTCGGGCCGCCGGGCGTGGGCAAGAGCCATCTCGCAATCAGCCTGGCCATCGCGGCGGCCCAACGCGGGCGTCGCGTGTACTACGGCACCCTGATCGACCTCATCACCTCGCTCGAAGAAGCACAGGCCGCCGGCCAACTGATGCGCCGGCTTGCGGTGCTGTCCCATCCTGCGTTGCTGGTGGTCGACGAGATCGGCTATCTGCCAATCACCCATACCGGTGCCGTGCTCTTCTTTCAGCTCATGAACCGGCGTTACGAACACGCCTCGACCGTGCTGACTTCCAACAAGGGTTTCGAGGAATGGGGCTCGGTGTTCGGTGATGAAGTCATGGCTGCCGCACTCATCGACCGTGTGCTCCATCACTGCCATCTGGTCAACATCCGCGGCAACAGCTACCGCATGCGGGAACACACTGAACTGTATCGCGCCCTGCAGGATGAGCTTCTCGTCCCATCGGACACGAACCGGCGCGCTCGGCGCACCAGGGTCACGCAGTAATGAAGTTGAGGGGCGTGCAATTTTCAGGCGCCACAACCATGCAATTTTCGATCGGCGTTGACACTCGCCGACGATGTCACATTGTCTCATTCACGCAAAACACTGTTTTGACCGTAGCGCATGAGCCCGGGAGAGCGGCCCACCTGCCCGAGAAATAAGCAGTTCCACCCTGCATTACGTGTATTTCACGTTATTACAGGCAAATTTCTGTGATCACGATTCATCGTCAAGCTGGTACGATGGCACGCTGTCTGCAGTTTGGATATGGAACTGACAGTTAGCAGTCCGCTCAAATGCTGCATTGCCGCAGAATGCGACAACTTGCCTGGAGGAGGGGGTTGTCGCCATGCCTTGGCGCACCAGGGTGCTACATGGATGGCAGACATTACCGTTTCGGCTGTCGCCAGCAACAATCGACAAAACCGATTATTGTTGCGACCGGCAGTTGCGATGTTCGCAATAGACGGACACGTGATTGCGCGAAGAACGGTAATACCGATAAACGAAGATGTGCAGGACGTTACGAGTACGGGGAGCAGGGACATCGACAGGATGACCCTGTAGCTGGGTGCGCGCGCGGCGTGTCCGGCATTGTGTTTTCCTCCAGGCCAGCAATCTGGCGAAAGCAGGGGCCGATGGCGACAATCCGCTGAATTCGATATCCGAAATTTGCCTGAAGCAGGCACGTCTGTTGCGTCCACGCGCGCCGTGGAGCCCGCTTGGTTGAAGCCAGGCGCAAGAAGAACTAATCCGTTTCATCCTCGAGGAAATCGCTATGCAAGCAATGCGCGCCAAGCGTGCTTTGATTCCAGGCATGCTGGCTATTGCCGTAACGGTGCTAGCCGCATGCGGCAAGAAGAACGAAGCCCCTGCGGCCCAGACGCCTGAAGTGAAAGTTGTCACGCTCAAGAACGAAAGCGTCACGCTCGATACCTCCTTGCCCGGTCGTACGACGCCTTACCGGATCGCGGAGGTCCGCCCGCAAGTCAACGGCATTCTTCAGAAGCGGTTGTTCGTGGAAGGCAGCGACGTGAAGCAGGGTCAGCAGCTTTATCAGATCGATCCGTCGACCTATGAAGCCACGGCCAAGAGCGCCGAAGCCACGTTGGAATCATCGCGCCTGCTGGCTGAGCGTTACGGCCGACTGGTCGGCGATGAAGCCGTCAGCAAGCAGCAATTCGCAGAAGCCCAGGCTTCCTTCATGCAAGCCAAGGCGGCAGTAGATCAGGCGCATATCAATTTGCGCTACACCCGGGTGCTGGCGCCGATCTCCGGCCGCATCAGCCGCTCGCTGGTGACGGAAGGCGCTTTGGTCACCAATGGCCAGGCCACAGCACTGACCACGATTCAGCAGCTCGACCCGATCTATGTGGACGTTACCCAGCCGTCCGCGTCGATTCTGCGCCTGCGCAAGGAACTGGCTAACGGCCAACTGCAAGGCGCCGGCGCCAACGCTGCGAAGGTGACGCTCCAGCTGGAAGACGGCAGCACCTATGCGGAAGCGGGCCGTCTCGAGTTTTCCGAAGTGGCCGTGGATCAGAGCACGGGATCGGTCACGTTGCGCGCCGTGTTTCCGAACCCGCGCAGCGAACTGCTGCCGGGCATGTTCGTGCACGCGCGGCTTGCCGAAGGTGTCAAGAGCTCGGCCATCCTTGCGCCGCAGCGCGGCGTGACGCGTGACCTCAAGGGCCAGCCGACTGCGCTGGTGGTCAACGCCAACAACGAGGTGGAACTGCGCGTCCTGAAGACCGACCGCACCATCGGCACGCGCTGGTTGGTGACCGATGGTCTGAAAGCAGGCGATCGGGTGATCGTCGAAGGTTTGCAGTTTGTTCGCCCAGGCGTGAAGGTCAAGGCAACTGAAGCCGATGCCGCGGCAGCAGGGGATGCGCCCGCCGCCGCATCCGCACCCGCAGCCGCATCCGCGCCTGCCGCAAAGTCCTGATCGGGGCCGACGCATGAGGATTCGCCATGTCTAATTTCTTTATCGAGCGGCCGATCTTTGCGTGGGTGATCGCGCTTGTGATCATGCTCGCCGGCGTGCTGTCGATACGCTCGCTGCCAGTGACGCAATATCCGGCGATTGCGCCGCCCACCATCGCCATTTCGGTGACCTATCCGGGCGCCTCGGCGCAGACCGTGCAGGATACGGTCGTGCAGGTGATCGAACAGCAGCTGAACGGTCTCGACCGTCTGCGCTATATCTCGTCGGAATCGAATTCCGACGGCAGCATGACGATCACGGCTACGTTCGAGCAGGGCACCAACCCTGACATCGCGCAGGTGCAGGTGCAGAACAAGCTCGCGCTGGCTACGCCATTGTTGCCGCAGGAAGTACAGCAGCAGGGTATCCGCGTGACCAAATCGGTGCGGAACTTCCTGATCATCGTGGGCCTGATTTCGACCAATCCGGCCACCACGCGTGAAGATTTGTCGAACTATATCGTCTCGAACCTGCAGGATCCGATTTCGCGGACGGCGGGTGTCGGCGACTTCCAGGTGTTCGGCTCGCAATATGCGATGCGGATCTGGCTCGATCCGGCCAAGCTGAACAGCTACCAGCTGGCGCCGCTCGATGTCAGCACGGCCATCAAAGCGCAGAACGTGCAGGTGGCTTCGGGCCAGTTGGGCGGCCTGCCCGCGGTGCAGGGCCAGCAGCTCAATGCAACGGTGATCGGCAAGACGCGCCTTCAGACCGCGGAACAGTTCGGCAATATCCTCCTGAAGGTGAATCCCGATGGCTCGCAAGTGCGCTTGAAGGATGTGGCCGATGTGGGCCTGGGCGGCCAGGACTACTCCATCAATGCGCAGTACAACGGCAGGCCGGCGTCCGGTATCGCGATCCGTCTCGCTTCCGGCGCCAACGCACTCGAGACGGTCAAGAATGTCCGCAATACGCTGAATCAGCTCGAGCCGACTTTCCCGCCGGGGATCAAGGTGGTGTTTCCGTATGACACCACGCCGGTGATTGCCGATTCCATTCACGAGGTGGTCAAGACCCTGCTCGAAGCCATCGTGCTGGTGTTCCTGGTGATGTACCTGTTCCTGCAGAACTTCCGCGCCACGCTGATCCCGACGATCGCCGTGCCGGTGGTTCTGTTGGGCACGTTCGGGGTGCTGGCAGCGTTCGGCTATTCGATCAACACGCTGACCATGTTCGGGATGGTGCTGGCCATCGGCCTGCTGGTGGATGACGCCATCGTGGTGGTCGAGAACGTAGAGCGCGTGATGTCCGAGGACGGGCTTGGGCCGAAGGAGGCCGCCCGGAAATCGATGGGGCAGATTCAGGGCGCGTTGGTTGGCATTGCGCTGGTGTTGTCGGCCGTGTTCCTGCCGATGGCATTCTTTGGCGGGTCGACCGGGGTGATCTATCGCCAGTTCTCGATCACGATCGTTTCGGCGATGGTGCTGTCGGTGCTGGTGGCGTTGATATTGACCCCGGCGCTGTGCGCCACGATGCTAAAGCCCATCGAGAAGGGCGATCACGGCGAGCACAAGCAGGGCTTTTTCGGCTGGTTCAACCGCAGCTTCATCAAGTCCACGCAGAAGTATGAGCGCGGCGTGGTGGGCATCCTGAAACGCCGCGCGCCGTTCCTGATCATCTATGTGCTGATCGTCGTGGCGATGGGCTTCCTGTTCACGCGGATTCCAACGTCGTTCCTGCCGGAAGAAGACCAGGGCGTGTTGTATGCCCAGGTCCAGACGCCGCCGGGATCGTCGGCAGAGCGTACGCAGGCCGTGCTCGACCAGATGCGCAACTACCTGCTGAACGACGAAGGCAAGATCGTCGAGTCGCTGTTCACGGTGAACGGCTTCAACTTCGCCGGTCGCGGTCAGAGTTCGGGTCTCGCGTTCATCCTGCTCAAGCCGTTCAAGGATCGCGAGGGCGACGCCACCAGCGTGTTCGACCTGACCAAGCGCGCGCAAGCCAAGTTCAGCACGTTCCGCGATTCGCTGGCCTTCGCGTTCGCGCCGCCAGCGGTGCAGGAACTGGGCAACGCCACGGGCTTCGACTTCTACATGCAGGACCAGGCCGGCCTTGGCCACGACGCGCTGATGGAAGCGCGCAACAAGTTCCTTGGCCTGGCAGCGAAGAGCCCGGCGCTCCAACGCGTGCGTCCCAACGGCCTGAACGACGAGCCGCAATACGTGCTGGACATCGACGACGAACGCGCTCGCGCATTGGGTGTTTCCGTGTCCGACATCAACAGCACGGTGTCGATCGCGTGGGGTTCCAGCTACGTGAACGACTTTATCGATCGCGGCCGCGTCAAGCGTGTCTATCTGCAGGGCCGTCCCAATGCGCGGATGAACCCGGAGGATCTGGACAAGTGGTTCGTGCGCAACGACAAGGGCGACATGGTTCCGTTCTCGGCCTTCGCCTCCGGCAAATGGGGCTATGGATCTCCGAAGCTCCAGCGCTACAACGGCGTGCCGGCGGTGGAAATCCTGGGCGAGCCGGCGGCAGGCAAGAGTTCCGGCGAGGCGATGGCTGCCGTCGAGGAAATCATGAAGCAGATGCCGGCTGGCATTTCGTATTCGTGGACCGGGCTTTCCTACGAGGAACGGCTGTCCGGCGCCCAGGCACCGGCGCTCTATGCACTGTCGCTGCTGGTGGTGTTCCTGTGTTTGGCGGCGCTGTATGAAAGCTGGTCGATTCCGTTCTCGGTGATGCTGGTGGTGCCGCTTGGTGTGATTGGCGCGCTGATCGCCACGCTCGCGCGCGGTTTGTCGAACGACGTGTTCTTCCAGGTCGGCCTGCTGACCACGGTGGGTCTGTCGGCCAAGAACGCGATTCTGATCGTGGAATTTGCCAAGGACCTGCACGACCAGGGCAAGGGGCTCGTCGAGGCCGCGGTGGAGGCCTGCCGCATGCGGCTGCGTCCGATCATCATGACGTCGCTGGCGTTCATGCTCGGCGTATTCCCGCTGGCCGTGTCGCAAGGCGCGGGCGCTGGCAGCCAGCACGCAATCGGCACTGGCGTGATCGGCGGCATGATCACGGCGACGGTTCTGGCCATCTTCTGGGTGCCGCTGTTCTTCGTGGTCGTCAGCGCGATCAAGGAACGGCGCCGCAAATCGGGATCGTCCTCCCTGGAAACGGGAGCACAAGCATGAGAAAGACACTACTTTGCCTGGCCGCGGCAGCGGCATTGACCGGCTGCAGCCTGATTCCGACCTATGAGCGGCCGGCTGCGCCGGTGGACGCTGCGTATCCGCAGGGCGATGCCTATCGCGGATCGGCCGGCGACGCGCAAGTGGCGCCGGCGGTGGAGCTCGGCTGGCGCGATTACTTTGCCGATCCACGCCTGCGCAGGCTGATCGAGGTTTCGCTGGAAAACAATCGCGATCTGCGTGTGGCCGCGCTGAATGTCGAAGCGTACCGTGCGCAGTACCGCATCCAGCGCGCGGACTTGTTCCCTGAAGTCGGCGCGACCGGCCAAGGTACGCGCCAGCGCGTGCCGGCGGACCTGTCCACCACGGGGCAGCGCGTGATCAGCAGCCAGTACGGCGTGTCGCTCGGCACCACGGCCTGGGAAATCGATCTGTTCGGCCGATTGCGCAGCCTGAGCGACGCCGCGCTTCAGCAATACTTCGCCAGCGAGGAGGCGCGCCGCAGCACGCAGATCGCGCTGGTGGCCAGCGTCGCCAACGCCTATCTGACGATGCGCGCCGACGAGGCGCAACTGCAGGTCACACGCGATACGCTTGGCACCTACGAGCGGACGTACAACCTGACGCGCCGCAGCTTCGAGGAAGGCGTCGCGTCTCGTCTGGACTTGCGCCAATCGCAGACGCAGGTCGAGAACGCGCGTGCATCGCTGGCCCGATATACGCGTCTGGTGGCGCAGGACGCCAATGCGCTGACGCTGCTGCTCGGCACGGCCATGCCGGCGGACCTGCCCGAAGGATTGAGCCTCTACCAGAAACTGGTCGCCGATGTGCCGGCCGGCATGCCGTCGGATCTGTTGCAGAACCGTCCCGACATCCTCGCGGCCGAGCATCGTCTGCTGTCGGCCAACGCCGATATCGGCGCAGCGCGCGCGGCGTTCTTTCCGCGCATCACGCTGACCGCTTCGGGCGGCACGGCCAGCCGCCAGTTGTCCGGACTGTTCGATGCGGGATCGGGTACGTGGTTGTTCTCGCCGCAGATTACGCTGCCGATCTTCACCGCCGGCAGCCTGCGCGCGAGCCTCGACTACGCGAAGGTCCAGAAGGACATCAACGTCGCGACGTACGAACGGACCGTGCAGTCGGCGTTCCGCGAGGTGTCGGACGGTTTGGCCGCGCGTGGCACTTACACCGATCAGCTTCAGGCACAACAGCGGCTTGTCGAAGCCAGTCAGGACTACTTCAGATTGGCGGAGGGCAGATACCGTACTGGCGTCGATAGCTATCTGACGCTGCTCGACGCGCAGCGGCAGCTGTTCAACGCGCAGCAGGCACTGATCGATGCACGGTTCAATCAGCTGACCAGTGAAGTCAATCTCTACAAGGCGCTGGGAGGCGGGCTGAACGAGGTTACCGGGCCAGCGGCACCTGACGCCGGCACTACAACTGGCAGCGCAGCCAACAGCAATAAATCGGCATCCTGATCGCCGCGCGCGAAATCGATGCAGTCATGACGGAGGCAGCTTCTGGCTGCCTCCGTTTTTTATTTTGGCGTCAAGCCGGTTGCATTCGCGATGCGCGCGATGGCTGCGCCATCAGAGCCGCATCGAAATAAGTGGCATCGATTTACGGCGAGCTGCATCAAAAAAAATCACTTCGACGACGCCCCTCTGTGCACGATAGTTCTCGCATCCACATCGAGGGGCAAGAGATGGCACAGACGCAATCCACATCGATAGCGCGGACAGCGCAAGTGCAGCTCGGCGGCGCCCGGGCCTGGTGGGTATGGACGCTTTCCGTATTGTTTGTGGTGTACCTGTTCAGCGTGCAGACCGGCTACTCGGTCGTCAACGCGGACATCGGGCGCGATGTTGCGTTGAGCGTCACGCAAATCAGTACGATCGCCGCCGTGTACACCTGGGTATTCGCGGTCTGCCAGTTTTTTGGCGGCGCATTGCTGGACCGCCTTGGCGCGCATAAGGTGCTGCCGCTGTCGGTCGCGCTGGTGACGCTCGGGGTGTTTCTGTTTGCCAACGCCACCAGCTATCCAATGTTGCTGGCATCGCAATTCGTAATGGCGATTGGCGCATGCACCGGCTTTGTCGGTGGCGGATATATCGGCGGTCAATGGTTTGGCATGGCCAAATTCAATTTCATGTTTGGTCTCGTGCAATTGTGCGCATCGCTGTCATCGGCTTTTTCAGTGACGGCACTTCAATACGCATTGGCGCAGATGGAGTGGCGCACGCTGTTCAATTACGTCGGCGCATCTGGCGTGATACTGACCGTGCTGGCCTATATCTATTTGCGCAATCCGGCGCCGGTGGAGCAGACCGCGGACAGCATCGGAGGATTCTTCAAGGATGTCATCGCATCGCTGAACGCGGTAATGAAGATCTTTCACGTCTGGCTATGCGCGCTTATCTGTGCGGTGCTGTTCGGCAGTCTGCTGGCAGGCGGTGTGGTCTGGACTCCCAAGCTCATGGCAGTGCGCGGCGCGTCGCCGGAGCAGGCGGCCTTCAGTGCGTCGCTGCTATGGCTTGGGCTGGCCGCAGGTTGCCTTGTGCTGCCTGCATGGTCGGACAGGCTGCGTCGGCGCAAGCTGCCGATCGTACTGGGCTGCGCCATTCAGCTCGCGTGCGCGTCCGCCATTCTCTATGTGCCGGTGCTGCCGATCTGGCTGGCACTGTTACTGAACTTCATTTTTGGCTTTGCCAACGCGGCGCATATGCTGACCTTCAGTAGCGCGGCCGACGTTGTGCCGCCGCAGTTGATCGGCACATCGGCGGCGTTCGTCAACGGATTGGCGTTTATTGCGGGCGGCATCATGATCGCCCGGCCCGGCGCGCGAGTCGCCATGGGGGAAGCCGAGGGCCTCGCCGAGCATTCGTTGGCGCTGGCGCAGTATGCGGCGCTTCCGATCGTCGTGGCGCTGGCAGTGGCGTTACTGCTGTCGCTGATCATGCGCGAGTCCTATCCCAAACAACAGTAAGACCTTGAATGGAGAGCAATGACATGAGCACGACAGCCATTCGCGCCGCGGCAGTGACATTTCGCGCCGACCCGTTCCTGCATGAACCCGCCGACTGCCTGGTGTACGAGCCCGATGCCGTCATCGCCATGGACGACGGCAAGATCGCGGATTTCGGCCCCGCCGACGAGGTGTTGAAGCGCCTGCCCGCCGATACGTTGGTTCTTCACTATCCCGATGCGATCGTTAGCGCCGGCTTTATCGATACGCATATCCATTATCCGCAGACCCAGATGGTCGCCGCGTTCGGCGAACAACTGCTCGAATGGCTGACCAAATACACGTTCATCGCGGAACAGCAGTTTGCCGATATCGGGCACGCGCGCAGCGTGGCGGGGGTCTTCCTGCGGGAGCTACTGCGTGCCGGGACCACTACGGCGGCCGTCTACTGCACTGTGCATCCGCAGTCGGTAGATGCGTTCTTCGAGGAATCGAGCCGCTTCAATACGCGCATGATCGCGGGCAAAGTACTGATGGACCGCAACGCGCCGCCTGCGCTGCTGGACACCGCGGAGACGGGATACCGGGAGAGCCAGGCGCTGATCGGACGCTGGCATGGCCGAGGGCGCCAGCACTATTGCATTACACCGCGCTTTGCGCCTACCAGCACCGACGCCCAGCTCGATGTCTGCGGCACGCTGCGCAAGGAGTATCCCGACGCCTACGTGCAGACGCATCTGTGCGAGAACCTCGATGAAATCGCCTGGGTGCGGTCCTTGTTCCCGGCACGCCAAAGTTATCTGGATGTTTACGCGCATGCGGGCATCGTCGGCGACCGGTCCATCTACGGTCACGGTATCCACTTGACCGAGCAGGATTTCGCGATCTGTCACCAGACCGGCGCGGCGCTAGCGCACTGCCCGACCTCGAACCTGTTCCTGGGCAGCGGCCTATTCCGGTTGTTCGATGCCAAGCAAGCCGCGCGGCCGGTGAGGGTGGGCCTTGGCACCGATATCGGCGCCGGGACCAGCTTCTGCCAGTTGCAGAGCCTGAACGAGGCATACAAGGTTGCCGCCATGAATGGTACACGGCTGACGGCAATCCACGCCTGGTATCTGGCCACGCGAGGCGGCGCCGAGGCGCTGTGTCTCGAAAACACCATCGGCTCGATCGCTCCCGGCTTCGATGCCGATCTGGTTATCCTCGATCGCAAGGCCACGCCGATGCTTGATTTTCGCGACGCCTACTGCGCGGATATCGTCGAACGCCTTTTCGTGCTGATGACGCTCGGGGACGATCGCGTGGTGCGCGCCACCTATGTGGCAGGCCAGCGCGTCTACGATCGCGACGCGCAGGGCGAGCGCTTCAACTATCCGGCAGCCTGATCGCGCCGCGGCTACAGCGTGGATTTGCCGAACAGGCTTTCGATCAGTTCCACCACGAGTTCCGCGGTCTGGTTGTGGACATCGCGCGCCGGATTGAGTTCGAGCACGTCGAGCGAGCATAGCGCGCCGGTGTCCTCGATCATTTCCAGCGCCAGATGCGCCTCGCGATAGGTCGGCCCGCCGCGCACCGGCGTGCCCACCCCTGGCGCGATCTGGCTGTCGAGAAAGTCCACGTCAAAGCTGACATGCAGATGTGTATCGGCGTCGATGCCCGCCAGCGCGCGCTCCATCGTCTGCCGCATGCCGTTCTCGTCGATGTAGCGCATGTCGTAGACCGTCAGTCCCAATTCGCGCAGGCGCAACTTCTCTTCGGCATCGACGCTGCGGATGCCGATCTGGCGGATCTGTTGGGGCGACATGGCTGGCGTGACGCCGCTCAACGCGGTGAGCGGCGCCGGACCATCGCCGCACAGGCAAGCCACTGGCATCCCATGGATATTGCCTGTGGGGCTGGTGCTGCCCGTGTTGGCATCGGCGTGGGCGTCCAGCCATAGCACCATCAGGCGTTTGCCTTGCTCGCGGCAGTGTCGGGCAGCGGCGCTGACCGACCCGATCGCCAGGCAATGATCGCCACCCATCAGCAGCGGCATATGCCCCGCTGTCAGCGCGGCGTACGCGGTGTCGAAGATCTGGCGGTTCCATGCCAGCACTTCTTCCAGGTGCCGCATGCCGTCGACCGGCGGTTGCCAGGGGTTGCCCGGTCCGTTCAGGTTGCCGATGTCTCGTACATCGAGACCGTTCCGTATCAATGCGCCGGCGATGTCGGCCACGCGTAGCGCTTCCGGGCCCATCGAGGCGCCGCGAATGCTGGCCCCGACGTCTGTCGGTGCACCGAACAACGTGATCGGCTTCATGCGAACTCCTTTGACTTGCGGATGGCTGACCCAAGAATGATGGCACGATCCGCCACCTGTTTGACGCGCTCGGAAATTCCCCAGCACACGATGCGCCAGGAGCCTATAATTTCTCGATCCTTGACGTTACAACGATTGATTCGGCAACAGAAATGGCTTCGAAACCCCATCCAGCGCAGGATCCAGCACAAATAAACAACCGAGGGCAGGTGCTGCCGTTTCGGGAATCTCTGCTGGCCATGCTGGGCATCGCGTTTGTTGTCATGCTGGTGGCGCTGGACCAGACCGTGGTGGCTACCGCATTGCCCACCGTGGTGGCCGAACTTCAAGGCTTCGAGTACTACGCATGGGTCGCTACGGCGTATCTGCTGACATCGGTGATTACCGTGCCGATTTTCGGCCGGCTTGGCGACTATTACGGCCGCAAGCCGTTCGTACTGGCATCGATCGTGGTGTTTCTTGCGGCTTCAGTATTGTGCGGCATGGCCAACAACATGCTGTTCCTGGTGGGTGCGCGCGCACTGCAGGGCATTGGCGGCGGCATGCTGGTCGGTACCGCATTTGCCTGTATTCCGGACCTGTTCCCCGATTCCCATGTGCGCCTGCGTTGGCAGGTGATGATGAGCACCGCGTTCGGCCTGGCCAACGCCCTGGGCCCGTCGCTGGGCGGCGTGCTGACGGAATGGTTTGGATGGCGAGCGGTGTTCTACATCAACGTACCTGTTGGCGTGCTCGGACTGCTGTTCGCATGGCGATATTTGCCACACCTCAGGCAGGCCTCGCACGACGGCCCTGTGCGGATAGATTGGCTGGGCGCCATGTTGATCGCGGTGGGCCTTGGCAGCCTGCAACTGTCGGTCGAATGGCTGCCCGAGCGTGGCCTGGGGCTGGTGACCGTCGGCCTGATGGTGTTGTCGTGCGCCGCATTCGTGGCGCTGTGGCAATGGTCGCACCGTTGCGCGAACCCGATTTTGCCGCTCGACATGTTCAGAAATCCGGCGCTGTCCCCGCTTTTCTTGCTCGGGGTGCTGGGCGGATTCGCGATGTTTGCGTTGCTGCTCTACGCGCCGTTGCTGTTTCAGGGCGGGTTTGGCTACTCGCCGAAGGAAGCGGGGCTGCTGGTAACGCCGCTCGTGGTATGCATCACGGTGGGCAGTATCGTCAACGGCCGGATCATTACACGCATCCCGCGGCCTAACAGCATGCTTTATGCCGGTTTCGCCATGTTGGCGTTGGCGCTGCTCGGGCTCTCCCAGGCCACGCGCGCTATGCATCACCACGTGCTGCTGGCCATCATGCTGTGCGCGGGGCTCGGTCTTGGATTCGTCCTGCCGAACCTGACCGTCTTTGCACAGCAGACGGCAGGCCGCTCGCACCTGGGCATTGCCACGGCCATGTTGCAGTCGCTACGCATGGTGGGAGGGATGGTCGGGACCGCGCTGGTTGGCACACTGGTGACGCGCAGCTATACATCGAGTGTTACCAATGCACTTGCTGCGGCAAATGCATCGGAATGGGCGCCCAGAATGACGGACCCGCAGATCTTGATCGACAAGGCATCGCAGGCCGAATTGCTGACCAATCTGCACAGTGCAGGGCACAATGGAGCCTTGCTGCTTGAGCAGGCGCGCGCATCGCTGGTTAGCGCGATCCATTTGGGCCTGATGCTGGCGGCGATTGCAGCATTGATCGGCATCTGGCGCACGCGCCGCGTGCCGCCCATCAAGCTGACGCGGGTGCAAGAGCCTGCGATGGCGACGGACTGAACATCGGCGGAAGATCTTCGCCAACAGGAGACTGAATTTGGAACTGGAGCGACAAAGCCTGGCCGTGCTGCAACAGTTTGGACGCACGTACCGGGCGTACGCATCGGCGTTCGAACAGCGTATCGGCCATCCGCTGCCGCGCTGGCGCATTCTCTTTGCCTTGTACGGACACGAGGGCCCCATTGCGCAGAAGCCGCTGGCCGATCGCGTTGGCATGGACCCCGGCGCGCTTACGCGTCAATTGAAGGCCCTGCAGGAGTTGGGCTGGGTCGAGCGCACCACCAGCGAGCGTGACAATCGCATGACCAACGTCACGTTGACAACCCTCGGACGAGACATCGTCGATCAGGCGATGCCGCGCCGATCCGCGTTTCTGCAGGATGTGCTCGCCAACGTGTCCGAAACCACGATGCACAATCTGTCGAAGGGCCTGGCGCAGCTGGAATCAGGCATTGCCGATGCTGTGGCACGGACGACAGCGGAACGCGACGCAGCCTGAAATTTTCCACGCATCACTCCCCGCCAAGCAGCGCCGCGATGGCCGTGTGATTCGACGGGAAATACAAGTGCACATATGACGCGGTGAGCGACCCTACCCGATACACGGCTTCGCCACGCGACCCATCGTGCGGCGATACCGCGTGGGTGATCGGTGTCAATGGCGAATCGGTCGCGGAATAGTGAAACGTGTGCCCGCGTATGACGCCATGCTGCGTCGGCAGCGTGACGGCTTGATGCCCGATTGCCGCCAGCCGTTTCTGCATCGTAACGGTGCCCTGCAGCAGCCCCGCCATCGCATAGGCGACACCCGCCTTGTCGACCAGTGTGTCGAACAGCATCATCATGCCGCCGCATTCGGCCAGGATCGGCATGCCGAGCGCGTGCGCGTCACGAATCGCGCGAACCATCGATATATTCGCGGCCAGGCCGGCGGCATGCAATTCAGGATAACCGCCCGGCAGCCACAAGGCGTCGCACGGCGGCAGCGTCTGGTCGTGCAGTGGCGAGAACCAAGCAATATCGGCACCCAGCGCTGTCAACGTTTCGACATTGGCGGGATAGATAAAGCGGAATGCCTCGTCTCGCGCGATGGCGATACGTTTGCCGGCCAGCAATGCGGGCACCGGCGGTGCGCCGACGTCGGCGATCGGCACCGGCTCGGGAAGTTGTGCGATCGGCTGGGTGGCAAGGGCGTCGGCAAGACGGTCCAGCCGATCCATCAGATCCGGCAACTCGTCCGCGCTGAACAGGCCCAGGTGCCGCTCCGGCAGGCTCGCCGCTGGGTCGCGCGCCAGCGATCCTGCCCACTTGATGTCCGGCGCAAGGCTTTCGCGCACCAGGGTCGCGTGACGGGGGCTGCCGACGCCGTTGGCCAATACGTGCATGGCGCGAAACGGCTGCCCGTAGTGCGCCAGGCCGTAAGCGACGGCGCCGAATGTTTGCGCCATGGCGCCGGCCTGTATCACGCTCAGCACCGGCAGGCCGAACAGCCGGGCCACATCGGCGCTGCTGGGCGTGCCGTCGTGCAGACCCATCACGCCCTCGACCAGAATGAGGTCTGCCTCGCGCGCCGCGCTGGCCAGCCTGGCGCGCGCGTCGGCCTCTCCCGTCATCCATAGATCGATCGAGTGCACTGGTGCGCCGCTGGCCGCGGCAAGCAAGGTCGGGTCGAGGAAGTCCGGCCCGGTCTTGAACACGCGCACCCGCAGCCCCTGGCGTGCATGCAGGCGCGCCAGTGCAGCGGTGATCGTGGTCTTGCCCTGGCCGGAGGCCGGCGCGGCCACGAGCAGAACGGGCACGCGGCAGGTTTCGAGCGTGGGGGAACAGGCGCTTGGCGTGGACAGCATGGGCAGCGGACACTCCGCAGGGGTGGCAATGGCGGCGGCGCCTGGCGAGGCCAGCATGCGCCGCGGCCGATTATAGCGGGCAGTGGCATGCATCGTGGATCAACTCCTTGGCAGGACGACGCCCTGCAGTGCCGCGCATTCGAACAGCTCGCGGTCATTGCTGACGCCCAGCTTGTGCATGGCGCAGTTTTTCTGCCGGCTGATGGTTTTGACACTCCGGCATAGCGTCGTGGCAATTTCGGTAACGGACCGGCCGGTCAGAAACAGGCGCAACACTTCCGTCTCGCGCGCCGACAGGCGTTGTTCGCCATCGCTGCCGCAGGGAAGCATGGTGCGCAGGTCGGTGGGCGCCAGAGCGCGCAGCGCGGACTTGCCGATATAGGTGAAGCCGCGCTGCGCCCGCGCAATTGCGGTGACGATCTCGTCGAGCTGGCAATCCTTGAGTAATAGTCCCTGAATGCGGACATCAAGAATGGTCCGCAATACCAGCGGATTGGTGATCATGGTCAGTACCACTATCGACATGGCTGGATAGCGGCGGCGCAAGGCGCTGATCAGCCTTACGCCGTCTAGCTCGGCGGGGCCGGGCATATGGAAATCCGTCACCACGACATCCGGCCGCTCAATGTCGGCCTGCTGCAGCAATTCCGAGGCACTTGCAACTTCCCCACAAACTTCCCAGCCGGTTTGGGTCTGCACCCTGGCCCGGATCGCCGCCGTAATGACGGGGTGGTCGTCGGCCAGCAAAATCCTCAACGTCATCCATTGACTCCTGTGCTGTACATGGCTCAGCGTTCGGCTCCGCGCTGGCGTCAAAAAAGCGCCGCACGCGACAGACGTGTGCGGCGCGAACACGCAGCAACTGCGTACACCCGGCGCACCGGACCAAACGGGCGACGATCCGATGCGACGCGATGCCAGCCGAGAGTAATGGGAGGCGTTGACTAGGGCAGTAAGACGATTCGCAAAATGAAATGGGAAGTTGTGCGTTTGCGCAGACGAATGCATTGCGGCCCCGCGATGTCGCCATCGGCGGGGCCGCAAATGGAATGGCTGGATCTGGACGCGCGTCAGGCCACAGCCAGCGGGCGGGATGGCTGCTGCGCTTGGCGGCGGCCGTCGATGGCCTTGAGCGGGTCTCGGAGCACCGCGGCGCCAACTTCCATGATGTCGCGCAGGATGGCACGGTCAGGCGTGCACTGCGGCATCCAGAAATGCAGCGCCGCCCAGGCCGGAAAGCTCGCCGGCGGCGCCAGCAGGCGCGTTTTCCGGTCGCGCGTTACCAACGGCACGTTGAAGTCGAGTACCGGGCAGATGCCGCCTGCCGATTGCAGCAGGGTGATCTGCGTGTGCCACGACGGCACCACGGTTTCGCGATGGCCTGGCGTGGTGGCCTGTCGCGCGAGAAAGGCGCGCAGTGGACTGCCGCTTTCGCAATCCTCCTGCAGCAAGATCCAGTCCCTTTCCACATCGTCGCTCGAGCCCACGCGCGCCGCGCTGACCAGCCGGCGCGGCGTAGCCAGGATGCTGTGCGGCGTGACGCTGTCCGGCACGCTGGTGCCGTCGACCACGAAGGCGCAATCGAGCTTGCCGGTCTCCAGGCTCTCGCCAAGCGCCGCATCGGCGATCACGGGGCGCGTGATGAAACTGTCGTGCGGAAAACGTTCGCACAGCGCAGTCAGGATTTCTGTAATGACCGGGTCCCCGATCGATGACGAAAAGCCGATGGAGATACGCCGCCCGGTATTTTCCGACTGAACGTTGCTGTCGAGCGGTTGTACGAGATGATTCCACTTGGACAAGATCTGCCGCGCCGTCTGCTCCAGGCGCAGTGCGTGAGGCGTCGGCTCGAGCGTGCCGTTTCGCTTGACGAACAGCGGGTCGCCGGTTATCTCACGCAGCCGCGCGAGACTATAGGCAACAGTTGGAATGCGTCCCTGCGTGCAGGCGGCTACCGCGCTCAGATCACGGTATTCCATGAGCAGGACAAATACATGCAATAGCTTGGTGCTGACATGCCGCATACTGACTTCTCCCGATCTGATTCTTCCGATTGTTTTTTTTATGGTAAAGCTGGGCAAATAGATGGCTTGCCCGCCGCGCCACTGCATTGGGGGCGAAACAGGCAAGGCTCAAACTGATACAACAAGAAAACAGGGGAGGTCCTTCAACCCCAGGTAATACACCCATACCGCTTCACATGGGTATCACCACCACCGCCAAAGCTTCCAGACATTTGTGTCAGGAATTTTTAGTGGAACTACAGTGGCACCGCTTCCTCAGGCCCTGGGGTAATCCGGCAGCTCATATATTGGCGTCATCGTTGTAACGATGCGTAGCTGTCGACCGCCTGTCTGCAAGCGCTGGGATGCGCGTTTCGCAGGCGTTTGAAAATTAGTTGATGCGAGGAAATCTTAATACAACATTTTAGAAAGTACCAGTAATGGCGTTCGAATGCGTGAAATTCACCGCGCCGCAAGGCCTCTTGTCTTCACAACAAGACATGCCCGCAAACCGCATGGCAGAAGCGTTTCGCAGGCATTTCTTTTTTTCAGCTGCCGCGATGGCAGCGAGTGCTTGCCATACGAAATGGTTTAGATCACCTGTTCCACAGTGTCCAGCACGACGAATTTTTCCAATTTGGAATGACAAAATTTGACTCGCGCAACGTGGGCCAGGCACTCGTGGTTGTTCCGGTACCAAGATTGCTGATCTCTCCGATGCTTCGACTTCAATTTTCTTAACTCGCGTTGCAAAGACACTGACTTGCCTTTTGAACGAGCGCTACGCTAACTTACCCGCAGGATCGGCGGACCGTCTGGTCAGCCGCGCGGAGGCCCGCGGAGTGGAGGCATTCGGGTGAACAGACGCTATTCGGAGGATCAGATCCGCATGTACCTCGCAGAGGCTGCTAAAGGCGTCCCGGTACGCGAGCTTTGCGCACGTTATGGTTTCAGCGATGCATCATTTTACGGATGGCGGACGAAATATGGATCGCCACGGCTGAAGGAAGCGTCGGATGTGCGGCGCATGCGCCAGCTCGAGGAAGAAAACGTGCGGCTCAAGAGTATGCTTGCGGATGCGCTGCTGCAACTCGAGCTGCTGCGCAATCGTACCAGCCGGCGTGGCAGCGGCAGAGTGGACCGCTGAAATTGCTCGATCTCGGTCCGGCAATGTCGAGTTGATCGTTACTCGTTTGCTCCCGCCGACCGGCGTCTATCGCATGGCAATCAATGCATTGCCACAGGATTGTGGAGTTTTTGTGAAAAAGGTTTTCGCAGCCATGGCTGCAGTGGGATGCATCGGCTTGTTCGGGTTCAGTGTTCAGGCCGCGCCTCCAATCGATCCCGCATCGCCAATGACGGCGCCTGTTCCGCCGCGCATGCTTGATCCGGCCACCTCGACGGTGGAAGACGTCGAAGGTAATTTGAGTACGTCGCAAAGAGAGCACTGCCGTCAACTGCTCGATAAGCTCAACGCCATCCCATCGACGCCGCAATGGTCCAAAGGAAAGTCCTCCGTGCAGACCGCCGAAGGGCTCACCTACCCGACGCTCGAACGCGCACCCGATCGCAAGCGGCTGGAAGAGGCCTATCGCCAGGAATGTGCGCAGGAGCGCAAGTAAGCCGCGCGTCCGCGCATCTACACAGACGGGGCAGCATGCGCGGATACATCGAACGTAGCGGTCTCATCCGTCTTTACAAGGAGCGAACATGTTCCGCGCAAGAGGATTCCTTGCCTGGCTGCTCGGGCTGACGTTGCTGGCCGGCACGGGCAATGCGATGGCCCAGGCTAAGCTCGATCCGCCGCATCTGGACCAGCTGTTGGCGCCGGTGGCGCTTTATCCCGACGCACTGTTGTCGCAGGTGTTGATGGCATCGACCTACCCGGCTGATGTGGCAGCCGCCGCGCAATGGTCGAAGTCGAATCCCACTTTGTCGGGTGACGCAGCGACCAAGGCCGTTGCAGGCGAGCGGTGGGATCCAAGCGTGCAGTCGCTGGTCGCGTTTCCGTCGGTCATGGACGTGCTCGGACGTCAGCCTCAGTGGGTCCAGTCGGTCGGCGACGCATTCCTTGCGCAGCCCGATGACGTGATGGATTCCGTGCAGCGTCTGCGCGTACAAGCGCAGAAGGCCGGCAGCCTGAAGACGACGGAACAACAGAAGGTTGTGACGCAGCAGACTGGCGGCACGACGATCGTGCAGATCGAGCCGGCCAATCCGCAGGTGGTTTATGTGCCGACCTACAACCCGACCGTGGTCTATGGCGCGTGGCCCTATCCGGCTTATCCGCCGGCCTACTATCCGCCGCCGCCGGGATCCGTCTTTGCCGGGGCGCTGGTGGCCGGCGTCGGATTCGGGCTCGGTGTTGCCGCGGTCAATTCGCTTTGGGGCGGTTTCGACTGGGGCCATCACGACGTGAATATCAACGTCAATCGCTACAACAACATTAACGTGAACCAGCGGCTCGACGTGAACCGGGCCAACGTGAACTGGCAGCACAATCCGGCCAATCGCGGCAATGTGCCGTACAACAATGCGAACGTTGCCGGCCGTTACGACGCGCAGCGCCAGCAGGCGCTGGCGAACCGTCCCGGAGCGGGACAGGCCGGCGGTGGTCAGCGTCTTGGGCAGGCAGGCGGCGGTGTACAGAATCCGCGCGCGGGCCAACTCGGCGGCGCTGGCGGGACGCAGCGTCTAGGACAGGGCGGATCCGGCGAGCAAAGCCAGCGCGACGCGGCTCGCGAGCGTGCGGCGCAATCGTTCCAGGGGCGCACCGGACAATCGATTTCTGGCCATGGCGCGCCAAACGTCAATCGTCAGGCAGGCGGCCAGAATCCCCGGCCCGCAGATGCGAACCGGCAGCGGGCGGATCAGGCCGAAGCGCGTAATCGTGCGCGCGACAGCAATCGCAATAACGCCTTCCGGGATGCCGGAAATGGAGATCGTATGCGCCAGCAGGTTGATCGCGGCGCGGTCCGTGGCGATACCGGCCGCACGCCGCGCGCCATGCCGGCTGCCTCGGGCGGTGGCTTCCACGGCGGCGGCGGGCCAGCCTTGGGCGGAGGCGCCGGTGGCGGTCATTTTGGTCATGGTCGGAGGTAGCAATGATGCGTAATCGGAAATCGGTAGTATCCGCATTCATGCTGCGTCTGCTACGCGCGCTGTGTGCGGCGGCGCTGCTCGGCGCAGTGGCGCCGGCTTTGGCCCAGCAGGTCTATCCCACGCCTGAAGCGGCGATGGACGCGCTGGGCGACGGCGTCGCCCGCAGCGATCCGGCGGCGTTGACGCGCGTGCTTGGCGCGCAATACCCGAAGCTGCTGCCGCCCCATCTCGACCAGCAGGACGTCTACGACTTTCTCGGCGCCTGGGCGAGCCACCATGCCATCCGCAAGGAAGGCGACGACATCGCCAGCGTCGAAGTCGGTGACAGCGGCTGGACATTTCCAGTGCCAATCGTCAAGCGCAAGTCGGGATGGCAGTTCGACCTCCCCGCTGGCGAGCGCGAAGTGCGCGTGCGCACGATTGGCCGCAATGAAATCGTCGCCATGGACACCCTGCAGCAACTCGCCGATGCCCAGCAGCAATACGCGAAGCAGGTGGGGCGGGGCGCCTACGCGGGCAAGCTGGTCAGCAACCCGGGGAAAACCGACGGTCTGTACTGGCCCTCGGCGTCGGCCGACAACGATAGTCCGCTGGGCCCCGATGCATTGTCGATGGGGCCGGAAACGCCCGCGGACGAGGCGTTCTTCGGATATCGCTTTCGCGTGATCGCGCCGCCAAAGGGCAGCGACGCAAAGTTCGCGTTCGTTGCATGGCCGGCGCGATATGGGCAAAGCGGTGTCCATTCATTCCTGCTCGATAGTGAGCAGCGTTTCTACGAACGCGATCTTGGCAAAGACACCGCGCGCCGCGCGGCCGCGATCCGCACGTTCTCGCCCGAAGGCTGGCAGCGCGTCGGCGAGCGCTAGAACGCGCTTGCCGGAAGCCGGTGCGCCCGTGTCAGCGAGGCGCGCCGGGCGCATCCGTGCCGCCTGCTGGCCTTCGCGCCAGCGCGCTGAGCGTGGCGCCGATGGGGGCCCGCGGCGCGCATGAGCGGTATACGCAAGACGGTCGGCTCAGTCGACGCCAGGGTTCCGCAATGTGACGCGCTCGGGATCGGCGTGCACGGCGGCCAGGCCAGCCTCGTCGACGATGCGCAGCAAGCGGTGCCGGACCGTAATCAACCCGGCCGAGCGGAATCGCGAGAGCAGTCGCGACACCGTTTCCAATGTCAGGCCCAGATAGCTGGCGATGTCGTTGCGGGTCATGGTCAGGGTCAGCACGCTGTCCGCCATGCCTCGCCGCGCCTGCTCGCCAGCCAGATCGAGCAGCAGCATTGCCAGCCTTTGCGCCGCCTTCATCGAGCCGATGGCGATCAGCAGCTCGGACTGTCGCCGGGTTTGCCGCCGGAAGATGTCGAGGGCCGCGGCGCGCAGGTCGGCATGGGCGAACCCCGCTTGCACCGCTTCGACCGGTATCACGCAGCACTCGGTATCCTGCAAGGCGACGACGCTGATGCCGTACGCGGGGGCATCATGGGCTTCCAGCCCGGGCACATCGCCGGGCATAAAAAAGCGGCTGACCTGACGCCAGCCCAGTTGCGATTCGTACACACCTTTGAGGCCGCCCGTCCGGACCGGATACACCGCGAGTGCCGGCCGTCCCTGCTCGCATAGTATTTCTCCGGCCTGCAAGTGGACGCTGCCGGGCGAGATGCCAGTCGCCGATGTGATGCCTGCGCCGCCCATGAAGTTGCGACACACCTTCCGAAAGGGGCACAGGGCGCACGATACGATACCGGATTGAGGGCGATTGTCGGGCATTGCCGCGTAAGGTTGCCTTCGGATTTTTTGTGATCATCAGTATAAATCCCATCCAAATTCGTCTATCTTTCGCCGTTCTGCATTCTTTTGTCCGTGGGAAGTAAATTTCTTCGATCGCTGGGGGCGCGGGGCGGCGACCAAGGACAGAATTGTTTCCAATTCTCATGTTGTGTCTTGCAGACAATACGGCAGATCGATGCGGCCGACTGTGCTATGCTGCATCGCACAAATAACAGGAGGAGGCCCGTTCCAAGCTGAACAGGAGTCTTCATATGGCCAAAAGCCTATCTCCGGTCTGGGAGACGCAGTGGCGACCCATCAGTCGCGCTCCGATCCAGACCGTGAAACAAATCCGTAGCTGGCTGGGTCGTCCCGATAACGACTATCCGGCAGCGCGCCGCCTGCGGTATCCCGCGCCCGGCGAACCCGCCCCTGGAGACCTTCCCGGGGCCTGGCAATCGCACAAGCTGAAGCTGGCACCGCTGCCTGGCGAACTCGTGCCCCAGCTCTCGTATCGGCTCTATATCCCATCCGGGGCAAAAGGTGCGCTGCCCGTTGTGGTGATGCTGCACGGCTGTCAGCAAACGCCGGAGGACCTTGCGGCGGGCACGCGCATGAATGCGTTGGCCGAGCGCGAGGGGTTTATCGTCGCCTATCCGCAACAGCCGCTGCGGCGGTCGGTGCACCGCTGCTGGCAGTGGTTCGACCTTGGCGCCGGTGTGGGCGGCCGCGAGGCGCAGGCGGTGTCGATGCTGATCGACGAACTGGGCAATCGGCCTGACGTCCGGCGCGGCGAAATCTACCTGGCAGGTCTCTCGGCTGGCGCGGCCATGGCCGCGGTGGTGGCGCTGCGCTATCCGGAAAAGGTGGCGGCGGTCGGCATGCATTCGGGGGTCGTGATCGGCGCGGCCGATAACCCGCGCGGCGGCCTGAAGGCCATGCGCCATGGCTCGGCGATTGAACCTGCGCTGCTGCTCGAAGCGGCCGGCGTCAGCCCGGGCGGGCCCGAGATGCCGGCGATCGTAGTCCATGGCACGGCGGACGAGGCAGTCAATCCGCTTAACGGGCGCTTGCTGGCTCGCCAGTTTCTCGCGTACAACGGGCTAGCCGACAAGCTCGATCAACGGCTGGAAAGCGCCAACGATGACGATGGCCCTGGGCCCGACGACGGCGCTT
Organism: Cupriavidus pauculus; assembly: GCF_008801835.1. Lineage (GTDB taxonomy): Bacteria > Pseudomonadota > Gammaproteobacteria > Burkholderiales > Burkholderiaceae > Cupriavidus > Cupriavidus pauculus. The sequence goes on from NZ_VZOW01000005.1 coordinate 24,866, forward strand.
GTCGCGACGTGCGCTTTGGCCGCTGGAATCGCGATCTGGTACGACTGGTGGAAGTAGCGGGCCTTGATCATGCGTGGAGCGGCGGCGACGCCAGCATCCAATATCACAGCGATCTCGGCCCCGATGCCAGCTGGCTGATGTGGCAGTTCTTCAGGCAGCACCGCCGGGCCGCGTAACGCGCAGGCGAGGGCTGGAAATCAAAAGGGGAAGGCAGCGAGCCTTCCCCTTTTCACATTTGCGCGGCGGCCGCGTTCAGGCGTGGCGCTTGCGCACGAACATCGCCGTAACAATGCCGATCGCGCAGACGCCCACCACGTAGTGCGCGGGCGCGAGCGAATCGTTCTTCAACATCAGCGAGACGATCACCGGAGTCAGGCCGCCGAAGATCGCGTAGGCGACGTTGTACGAGAAGGACAGGCCCGAGAATCGAACCTGCGCGGGGAACGCGTGAACCAGCACGTACGGCACCGCGCCGATGGTGCCGACAAAGAAGCCGGCCAGCGCGTACAGCGGCAGCAGCAGGTCCGGGCGCGCGCCGACCGTGGTGTAGAGCGCATAGGCGCTGGCGGCCAGCAATACGCCGCCGACGGACAGCGTCAGGCGCGCACCGATGCGGTCCGCCAGCACCCCGGCGACCACGCAGCCGATCGACAGGGTCAGCGTCGCGGCGCTGTTGGCCACCAGTGCTGTGCGGGCGTCAAATCCATAGATCGTCTGCAGATACGTCGGCGTGAGCAGGATGACCACCACGATGCCGGCCGACAGCATCCACGTCAGCAGCATCGAGATCAGTACGGCGCCACCGTGATCGCGCACCACAGTCTTGAGCGGCATTTCCGCGGCCAGCGCCTTGCGTTGCTGCAGTTCGGCAAAAACCGGCGTCTCATGCAGCCAGCGCCGCAGGTACATCGATCCGACGCCGAAAATGCCGCCGAGTACGAACGGCACGCGCCAACCATGCGACAGCAGTTCTTGCGGATCGAACACCGCGTTGATCCCGGTGGCAACCAGCGAGCCGAGCAGGATGCCGGCCGTGAGTCCAGCGGTCAGCGTGCCGCAGGCGTAGCCGATATGGCGCTTCGGCACATGTTCCGAGACGAATACCCACGCGCCGGGCACTTCACCGCCGACGGCCGCGCCCTGCAGGATTCGCAGCACCAGCAGCGCCATCGGTGCCAGCAGCCCCACGGTCGCATAGGTTGGCAGCAGGCCCATCAGCAGCGTCGGTACCGACATCAGCAGGATGGAAAGCGTGAACATCTTCTTGCGGCCAAGCAGGTCGCCGAAGTGCGCCATGATGATGCCGCCGAGCGGGCGCGCCAAATAGCCGGCAGCGAAAATGCCGAACGTCTGCAGCAGGCGCAGCCAGTCCGGCACCGACGCCGGGAAAAACAGCTGGCCGATAACCTTGGCGAAGAAAACGAAAATGATGAAGTCGTAGAACTCGAGCGCGCCGCCAAGCGCTGCAAGAGCCAACGTCTTGTAATCCTGGCCGGTCAACGGGCGGGCGGCTTGACCGCCTTGCGCGCCCGTTACCCCGGCAGTACTGCTGGAGGAGGACATGAAAAGACTCGCATGGACAAATTCTTCACATACGAAGCGCGCAACACGGGTGACGTGGAGGGAGACGGCCGAAAGGATGACGACACGAACTTGGCGAACCGGGGCCGGCGGGTAAGCAGGCGGGCACGACGGACGCTTCGCAAAGGCGTAAAGATACCAGATCGATCCCTGGCGCCCTGCCATTTCCAGCAAATCGAATACTAAATCGTCCTTTGCGCTGCCATAATCCGTCTCCATAATACAAATTCAAGTGAAATCCGGGGCACAAAGCGCACGGCTCGCATCGGGCGCGGGGTCAGACTTTCTGGGGTGACATGGCTTTCAAGGATTCGATCCAGGCTGCGACAGGGGCGGCCGTGGCAACGCCGCGCCGGCGCGTGGCCTTGCGTGTAGCGGGCGGCCTGGTGGCCGCCGTGGCGATTTTCGGGCTGGCCGGCTATTTTGGCGGGCCGCCGCTTATCAAATATCTGGTCGAGAAGAATGCCACCGAGGCGCTGGGCCGCAAGGTAACGCTGGGCGCGGCGCATGTCCGGCCTTTCGAACTGGCCGCCACGGCAACCGACCTGACGATATTCGAGGCGGACGGCAAGACGCCGATGGTGACGCTGGGAGAAATCGAGGCCAATACCTCGGCCGCGTCGATATGGCATCTGGCGCCGGTAGTCGATTTTCTCCATATCGACCGCCTGGCCGTGCATGTGGTGCGCGACGCCGCCGGTCGGATGAATTTCGCCGATATTCAGGAGCGCTTCGCTGCGCAGCCGCCCAAGCCGGCCGACAGCAAGCCCGCGCGTTTCTCGGTCAGCAATATCGCGGTGACCAACAGCAGCTTCGTTTATGACGACAAGCCGCGCGATACCGTGCAGCGTGTCGAGAACTTCACGCTGACGCTGCCGTTTCTGTCCAACTTGCCGCACGACGTCGAGGTGAACACCCGTCCGTCGCTGTTTGCCAAGATCAACGGGTCGCCGCTGGCGCTTGAAGGCACGTCGCAGCCGTTCGCCGAAACGCATGAGACCAATCTCAATGTCAATCTGGACGGCCTCGAGATCGCGAAATACATGGCGTTCGCGCCGCGCCTCAAGGACGCGCAGGTCACCGCGGGGCGGGTCGATACCCGCCTGAAGGTCGGTTTTCGGCAGGACAAGGACAAGCAGGACCTTTACGTGTCCGGCACGGTCACGCTGCGCGATGCCGATGTGCAGACGCATGCCGGCGCGCCGCTGATCAAGGCCGGCCGTCTGGCCGTGGATCTCGATCGCATCGAGCCGCTCGCGCATCGCGTGCATGTGAAGAGCGTGGAACTGGAAGGGCTCGGCCTGCAAGCGCTGCGCCGAGCCGACGGTACGCTGAATCTGGCCACCGCCTTTCTGCCCGAAGCGGCGAGGGCAACGCCGCCCGCCTCGAAAACGGCGGCGGTGCAGACGCCGCCCGCCGCATCAGTGCCATCGGCATCGGCATCGGCGCCGGCCGCGGCTGGCAACCAGACGCCGCCAGCGCGTCCAGAGGAGGCGCCGTGGGCCTATGCCGTCGACCGGATCGCACTCAAGGATGCGACGCTCGGGTTTGTCGACGAACTCGCGCCGTCCGGGCCTGGCAAGCTCGAAATCGGCCCGGTCAACGTGGATATCGCCGACCTGGCCAGCGCAGGCGACAAACCGGCGAAGCTCGACGCCAACATCACGATTGCCAACGGGCAGACCATCAAGCACACCGGCGAACTGGCCTTGAAGCCGGGCACGCTGAAGGGCACGCTGGAAACCGCCGGACTGCGCCCGCAAGGATTCTCGGCGTGGTGGCCGCGTGAGCTGCGCAGCCAGTTCGGTGACACCGGCGTCAACGCGGAACTGCACTATGCCATGGCATGGTCGCAGCCAGTCTTCCAGTTCACGCTCGACAAATCGCGCCTCGAATTGGCTCCCGTGTACGTGAGCACACGCGAGCCGGTTGCCATGCCGGCCACCGCCGCGCCGGCTGCACCCGACGACAGCGCCCGGGCCGCGCCAGTGCGCAAGGGTGCGCGTACCGTGCGTGCGGCGCGCGCCGTACGCGTGGCGGACAGCGAAGGCGCCAGCCTTCCGCTGATCAAGGCCAGCAAGCTCGTGCTCGACGGTATCCAGCTCGACCTTGCCAAACAGACATTCGAGGCGGGGCAGGTCGCGCTCGTGCAGCCGCAGATCTCGGCCACGCGCGACCATCGCGGACAGTTGCTGGAGACCGCGCAGATCTGGGCGGCAGAATCCGCTTCGGACGCGGCCGCGCACAGAAATGCGCCGCCGCCCGCATCCCCGGCTGCGCAAGCCAGCGGCAAGCCGGCGCCTCCGGTGTGGAAAGTACGCTTAGGCAAGGTGGCGGTGGAGGGCGGTGCGGCACGTATCGCCGACTATGCGCCGGCCGACGCCAATCGCGGCCGTCCCGTCATTCATCAGTTCCGCAATATCGGACTGAACACGGGCACGATCACATGGCCGCTGTCGCCGGGCGCACTGCCGATGAAGCTGCATGCGGAAAGTGGCCGCAAGGGCGTGATGAATATCGATGGTCAGATCATGCCGACCGCCCCAGCCGCGCAATTGCAGCTTGATCTGCGCGACCTCGATATGGCGCCGCTGCAGCCGTATCTGGCTGATCGCTTCAATGCGGCGCTGCGCAGCGGCACCATGACGCTCAAGGGGCGCGCCAGCTATAACGCGCCGGCCGGCAAGCCGATTGCGGTGCAGTTCAACGGCAATGCGGTGGCTGGCAACGTGCGCACGGTGGACCGCATTACGGGCGAGGACTTCCTGCGCTGGCGCGCTCTGGCGGTCAGCGGCATCGACTTCAACATGAACGAAGCCAAGGGGCCGATGCAGGTCGGGATCAATCATGTCGCGCTGTCCGACTTCTATGCGCGTGTGATCCTGAACGCGAACGGCCGGCTGAACCTGCAGGACGTAATGGCAGGTGGTGCCGAAAAAGGCGAGGCCGCGCCATCCACGAGCCTGACGCAAGCCAACGCCGCGTCGGCGCCGCCAGCCAGCGCGCCCGTCGCAGAGGCGCCGGCGCAGCCGCCAGCACCGAGCGGTCCGCGCCCGCAGATCCGGCTCGGCGGCGTATCGATCAACAAGGGCAACATCAATTTTTCCGACTTTTTCGTCAAGCCCAACTACTCTGCCAATCTCACCGACATGAAAGGTTCGGTGTCGAAGGTGTCGTCGGGCGATCCCACACCGGCCGACCTTGTGCTCGATGGCCGGCTCGATGACGATGCGCCGGTCAGCATCAGCGGCAAGCTCAATCCACTGGGCGAGCAGCTCTACCTCGACATTGCCGCCAAGGCGGCCGGCGTGGAACTGACGCGGCTGACGCCTTACGCTGCGAAATATGCCGGCTATCCGATCACCAAGGGCAAGCTCACGGTGGACGTGGCGTACAAGATCGAGAACGGCAAGCTCGATGCGAAGAACCATCTGTACCTCGATCAACTGACGTTCGGCGAAAAGACCGATAGTCCCGATGCGGTCAAGCTGCCCGTGCTGCTGGCGGTGTCGCTGCTCAAGGATCGCAACGGTGTCATCGATATCAACCTGCCGGTTTCCGGGTCGCTGTCGGATCCCGAGTTCAGCATCGGCGGCGTGATCCTGCGCGTGATCGTCAATCTGCTCACCAAGGCCATCACGTCACCGTTTTCGCTGATTGCGTCGGCGTTTGGCGGCAGCGGTGAAGAACTGGGCTACATCGAGTTCGCGCCGGGTTCGTCCACGCTTACCGACGACGCGCACAAGAAGATCGAAACCGTCGGCAAAGCGCTGAACGACCGCCCATCGCTGCGGCTCGAGATCAGCGGGCGTATCGATCCTGCCACTGACGCGGACGGTGCGCGTCGCGTGTGGCTGGACCAGCGCGTTGCCGATGCCAAGCAGCGCGATCTGCGTCGCTCCGCGCAATCGGGCAGCCAGGCCGAGGAAGGCGAAGGCGGCGACCAGGGCGCGCGCGTGACGGTGACGAAGCAGGAGTATCCAAAGTATCTCGAGGCGGTCTACAAGCGCGAGTCGTTCAAGAAGCCGAAGAACTTTATCGGCCTGAACAAATCGTTGCCGCCGGCGGAGATGGAAAAGCTGCTGCTGGAAAACGCCCCCGTGACCGATGCCGAACTGCGTGCGCTGGCCGACCAGCGTGCGTTGGCGGTCAAGCAATCGCTCGAACGCGAGGGCAAGGTTGCAGACTCGAAGCTGTTCCTGACCGCGCCCAAGCTCACGGCAGAAGGGATCAAGGACAAAGGTGCTCCCAACCGCGTCGATTTCTCGATCCGGCAGTAGGCGGCATCGATCGGCATGATGTGGCGCACGGCGTTTGGACGGAAGGCTCGAACGCGGTCGCCGCTAAACGCCGCGCATAGTCGCGTATCATTCGCCCCGAACGGAATTTCGAAATCACTTGGGAGCGCGTGTTGGAGCAGGAAACGATTGCCTACAAGACCTGGGTTTGCCTGATTTGCGGCTGGGTCTACGACGAAGAACAGGGCCTGCCCGAAGAAGGCCTCGCACCGGGCACCCGTTGGGAAGACATTCCCGAAGACTGGCGCTGCCCGGAATGTGATGTCGGCAAGAGTGACTTCTCGATGATCGAGATCTGAAGCGCGCCGCGGCCGTAAGTCGTCAGGGCTGGCGGCGCGGCATTTGCCGGCAAATGCCGGCGCGCGCGCGACGGCGGGCGCAGCGCCGGTAGCGCATTCGATATGGATGACTGCAGCGCCATAGCGCCGAAGCCACGGTCAGCACCAGTAACGCCGCCATGAGGGCGGCGAGCAGTGTCAGCGACATCCGCGCCTCCTTCTCTCAAAAAGGCGCCTCGATTCCGCTTTGCCGCGCTATATCAGCAGCGGCAGCGCTTCCAATACCAGCACCCCGAGCAGCACGCCGATGATGGCGCCCGCGCAACGGCAACTGATACGCAGGGCCTTGGCGGCCACCGGAATCGCACCCATCGCCAAAAGGCCGACGAGTGCCATGGGGATCAGAAATACAAGATCGTGCGCCTGCAGATGCACCATGGCGGTCTCCTGTCTTGTTTCTTTATGTTTTCCAGTATAGGTCGTGTGTGCCGAATACAAGGCGGCAGGCATCAGGGTTGTCCCGCAGTGTTTGAAACGTGCGTGGGCAATGCTTGGCCTCATGTACCGTGCGAGCGACTTTCCGCGCGCTGGTCAGTATCGCCGCGTGCGCATGCGCTTTCTGCAGATCTCCACCTCGGCAGAGGCTGTCCTATGCTTTACCTGATGGCCATCGTTGGCCGCGCAAGGATGGAGGACACCATGGAACTTCACATGCATTCGCACCACTACGTGCGTCGCCGGCCCGACTGGTCCGCGGCGGCAGTGTCGGGACTTGCGGCAGGCGCATTGGTGGTCGTCGTGGAGATGTTCTGGGCGACCATGGTCGCGGGCGTACATCCGTGGGCCACCACGCGCATGATCGCGGCGATCGTGATGGGACGCGACGTGCTGCAGACATCGATGTTCAGCGTGAGCACCGTGGCGATGGCATTGATCATCCACTTTGTGCTCGGCACGATCCTCGGCGTGGTGCTCGGTGCCATCATGGCACCCTTCCAGCTCGATTCGAGCCCCGGCATGTCGCTGCTGGTCGGCGCGGTGTTCGGCCTCGTGATCTACGTGTTCAACTTCTACGTGATGACGTCCGCATTTCCCTGGTTCGTCGATGCGCGGGGCTGGCACACGTTGGCGGGCCATCTGATTTTCGGCATGGCTATTGCGCTGTGCTACTGGAAGCTCGAATCGCGCGATGTCATCCATTAGCGCGACTGCCCGGGTGGAGCCGTGAGACACACGCATCATATGGCGATGCAAGGCGGATGAGGCGCGGTCCTCCTCCGCCTTTCTTCTTGCTGCGTTGCGGTGGCGCGCCGCCGCGCGGATAGGTGCAGAACGCTGTGAGCGGTGCCTTACTGCATGCGCAGCATGTCGCCTTGCAGTGACCTGAGACGATGCACTAGTCTTATTCCACGTGCGTACGCGGGCGCTTTGCCGCCTGGCTCAGCGCACACGAGGAGGGGACATGGCGATTGCAATTGCGCTCGTCATCATCGTTGCCGCTTCGGTGCTCTTCCATTTCTTGAGCCCGTGGTGGGCCACGCCGCTGGCGTCCAACTGGAAGCAGATGGACGACACGCTCACCATTACCCTCGTCATTACCGGCGTCTTCTTCGTCGTCATCAACCTGTTCGTCGCGTATATCGTCTGGCGCTTTCGCCATCGCGAAGGACATCGCGCCGCCTATGAGCCGGAAAACGCCCGGCTGGAGCGCTGGCTGATCGGGCTAAGTACTGTCGGCATCATGGCGCTGCTTGCGCCCGGCCTGATCGTCTATGCCGACTATGTTCATCCGCCGCCCGGCGCCATGCAGATGGAAGTGGTCGGCCAGCAGTGGCAATGGGCCTTCCGTTTTCCCGGCAAGAGCGGCCAGCTCGGTACCACGGATGCACGCTTCGTCAACGCCAGCAATCCGCTTGGGTTGAATCCCGACGATCCGCGCGGGCAGGACAACGTCATCGTCGTCGGGCCGGAGGTGCACCTGCCGTTGAACCGGCCGGTCAAGGTGCTGCTGCGGTCCAAGGATGTGCTGCACGATTTCTACGTGCCGCCGATTCGCGCGCGCATGAACATGGTGCCTGGCATGGTCACGTCGTTCTGGTTCACGCCCACGCAGGCAGGCAAGTTCGACATCCTTTGCGCGCAGCTCTGCGGTGTCGGTCACTACAACATGCGCGGCTACGTGATCGTGGAGGAGCAGGCGGCTTTCGACAGCTGGCTGGCCAAGCAGCAGACCTTTGCGGTGGCCATGGCGAAGGCCGCCCAGCCGGCTGCCGCGGATGCATCGACAGGTGGCGACCTTGCCGCGCAGGGCCGCGCGCTGGCGCAAAGCAAGGGCTGCGCGGCATGTCATAGCGTTGACGGCGGCGCAAGCGTGGGACCCACGTGGAAAGGCCTGTTCGGCAGCACGCAGGCATTCACCGACGGCAGCAGCGCAACGGTAGACGACGCTTTCCTGAAGCGGGAGATCGAAGACCCGCAGGCACGCATCGTGAAGGGCTTCGGGCCGGTGATGCCCAAACTGCCTGTCACGGATGCGGAGGTGGCGGCACTGACCGCCTACATCCACTCGCTGGGCTCCGGCACTGCCGCAGCGCCACAGGGCGGGAAATAGGCAAGGAGGAAACGATGGCCTATGCCAACGATGCCCACGGCCCACAGGGTTTCTGGACGCGCTACGTCTGGAGCCAGGACCACAAGGTGATTGCGGTGCAGTACACGCTGGTTGCCATCGTGGTTGGGCTGGTGGGCGTGGCGCTGTCCAACCTGATGCGCATGCAGCTGGGCTTCCCGGGCAAGTTCGATTTCATCGACGCCAATCGCTACTACCAGTTCGTCACCATGCACGGCATGATCATGGTGATCTACCTGCTGACGGCACTGTTCCTCGGTGGTTTCGGCAATTACCTGATTCCGCTGATGGTCGGTGCGCGCGACATGGTGTTCCCGTTCCTGAACATGCTCAGCTTCTGGGTCTACTTCTTGTCGGTGCTGGTGCTGCTGGCCAGTTTCTTCGTGCCGGGCGGACCGACCGGCGCCGGCTGGACGCTTTATCCGCCGCAAGCGATTCTGCCCGGCACGCCCGGGCACGACTGGGGCATCATCCTGATGCTGGTGTCGCTGCTGATCTTCATCGTGGCGGCCACGATGGGCGGGCTGAACTATGTCACCACCGTGCTGCAGGCGCGCACCGAGGGCATGACGCTGCTGCGCATGCCGCTTTCGGTCTGGGGCATTTTCATGGCCACCATCCTTGCCCTGCTGGCGTTTCCGGCGCTGTTTGTCTCGGGCGTAATGATGTTGTTGGACAAGACGCTGGGCACCAGCTTTTTCATGCCTGCTATGGTGTCGATGGGGCAGCAACTCGGCTACAAGGGTGGCAGTCCGCTGTTGTTCCAGCACCTGTTCTGGTTCTTCGGCCACCCCGAGGTGTATATCGTTGCGCTGCCCGCATTCGGCATCGTGTCGGACCTGATCAGCGTGCATGCGCGCAAGAGCATCTTCGGCTATCGCACCATGGTCTGGGCGATTCTGGCGATCGGGCTGCTGTCGGTGGTGGTATGGGCGCACCACATGTTCGTCAGCGGCATGAATCCGTACTTCGGGTTCTTCTTCGCGACCACCACGCTGATCATTGCCGTGCCCACCGCCATCAAAGTCTACAACTGGGTGATCACGCTGTGGCGCGGCGACATTCATTTCTCGGTGCCGATGCTGTTTGCCATCGCCTTCGTCAGCACATTCGTGATCGGCGGCCTGACAGGGCTGTTCCTTGGCAATGTCAGCGTGGACATTCCGCTGTCGAACACCTATTTCGTCGTGGCGCACTTTCACATGGTGATGGGCGTCTCGCCGATCCTGGTGGTGTTTGGCGGCATCTACCACTGGTATCCGAAAGTCACGGGCCGCCTGCTCGACGATACGCTGGGCCGCGTGCATTTCTGGGTCACGTTCATCGGCACCTACGCGATCTTCTTCCCGATGCATTACCTCGGCATCCTTGGCATGCCACGGCGCTACTACGCCTGGGACAACTACAGCTTCATTCCCGAATCCGCGCACACCATGAACATGTATATCTCGATTGCCGCATTCGTGGTGGCGACCGCGCAATTGCTCTTTGTCTTCAATTTGTTCTGGAGCCTGCGGCACGGCAGGCATGCGGGATCGAATCCATGGCGGGCCGCGTCGCTCGAATGGCAGACGCCACAGACGCCGCCGGTGCATGGCAACTGGGGGCCTCGTCTGCCCGTCGTCTATCGCTGGGCTTATGCGTACAGCGTGCCGGGTGCGGCGGAAGACTTCATTGCGCAGAATGCGCCGCCCGAGGCCGGCGGTGCCGCGCCGGAACCGCATCCAAGTCGCGGAGCCGTGGCATGAAAGCCGACCCGGTTGCCGTCGACGCCGGCACGGGCGTATTTCGCGTCTCGCGTGAATCGCCGGGCGGCGGTTCGGGCGGCCACGCGATGCACGGCGGCGGACGGCGCGCGCCGGAAAGCGTCGGCCTCTGGGTGTTCATGGGCGTTGTCACCGCGCTGTTCACATTGTTCCTGGCGGCCTACGTCATGCGCATGGACAGCCCCGATTGGCAGCGCATTGCCTTGCCGTGGCAGGCCTGGCTGTCTACCGCGCTGCTGGCGCTGGCCAGCCTGGCCATGGCTATTGCATCCCGCGCGGCGCGTAGCGGCGGCATGGCGCGGGCGCGCGTGGCACTGCGTCTGGGCGGACTCGGGGCCGCCGCCTTTGTCGCCTGCCAACTGTGGGCATGGAGCGCGTTGTATGCCGCGCACGTGGTGCCCGCCAACAATCCCGCCGGCAGTTTCTTCTATCTCCTCACGGCGATGCATGGCCTGCACGTGATCGGCGGACTGGCGGCCTTCTGCATCGTTGCCGCCGACCGCGGCAGCGGTGCGCGCACGCTGGCCCGCATCGAACTCTGCGCGCGCTACTGGCATTTCCTGCTTGCCCTGTGGATGGTCCTGCTGGTTGCGCTCGGCTGGCTGACGCCGGAAATCGTCAACTACATCTGCGGCCGGGGCTGACGCAAGGGGGCATCGATGAGTTCGCAAATTCCTTCCTCCGTTGCATCGCACGACACGCTGCCGAGCGGAGTGCGAGGTCTGGTCGCCGACTGGTCCTCGGACCGCCACGCGTTCAAGGTGTCGTGGGGCAAGGCGATGATGTGGATCTTCCTGCTGTCGGACACTTTCATCTTCAGTTGCTTCCTGACGGGCTACATGACGGTGCGCATGGCGACCACCGTGCCGTGGCCGAATCCCAGCGAAGTGTTCGGGATGGAGATCGGCGGTCAGCCGGTGCCATTGCTGCTGATTGCCATCATGACCTTCACGCTGATCACCAGTAGCGGCACGATGGCGATGGCCGTCAACTGCGCCTACCGGCGCGACCGCATGGCATGCGCCAAGCTGATGTTCGTGACGGCGTGGCTCGGCGAAGTGTTCGTCTGCATGCAGGCGTTCGAATGGACCAAGCTGATCGTTGTGGAAGGCGTGCGACCATGGGGCAATCCGCTGGGCGCCGCGCAGTTTGGCTCGACGTTCTTCATGATCACGGGTTTTCACGGCTTTCACGTGACCTGTGGCGTGATCTACCTGCTGTTCATCGCCAGCAAGGTGCTGCGCGGACACTACGACCTCAGCGGCAACTACCAGCCCGTGGAGATCGCCGGGCTTTACTGGCACTTCGTGGATCTGGTCTGGGTGTTTATCTTTGCGCTGTTCTATCTTTGGTGAGGCCGAACATGGCTACCACTCCCGCTCGCGCCGCGCCCGGCGATGTCGAACCAGCAGAAAGCCACGGCGGACAAGCGCACCCGATCGGCTTGTATCTGAAAGTCTGGGTGCTGCTTTTCATCCTGTCCACGATGTCATACATGGTGGACTACCTTCACTTGTCCGGCATGCTGCGCTGGATCCTGATCCTGCTGTTCATGGTGCTGAAGGCGGGCCTGATCGTCGCCGTATTCATGCACATGGCGTGGGAACGGCTGGCGCTGATCTGTGCCATCCTGTTGCCGCCGCTTTGCCTGCTCGTATTGGTGTGGCTCATGGCAACCGAAGCGGATTACACTTTCCTGACTCGCGGCATGTTTTTCCGATAGCGCCTCCATTGTGGCGGCGAACGTCGCAAGCCGCATGGAAGGACTTCGCCAATGCATGCCGTCACCGAAAGCATCCTGCACTATAACCACGGCCGCGATCCGGAACGCCTGACCCTGAAGCTGGCAGCGATCGCAGCAGACCCCTTCGCGTTCTTTCGTGGCACCAATCATCTCTACGCGGCCTCGCTGAGCGATGAAATCGGCCTCGATGCGCCACTGACCTATGTCTGCGGCGACCTGCATGTGGAGAATTTCGGCTCGTTCAAGGGCGACAACGGCCTGGTTTATTTCGACCTGAACGATTTCGACGATGCATTGGTGGCGCCGTTTACGGTGGACCTCGTGCGCATGCTGTCAAGCGTGCTGGTGGCCGGGCATGGCTTCGGCCTGTCGGACGGCGATGCGCGCGCGCTATGCGACCACATGCTCGCGGCCTACGTTGCAACGTTGCGCACCGGCAAGCCGCGCTGGATCGAACGTGCAACGGCCATGGGTCTCGTGGCCACGCTGCTGCGGCAGGTGAAGCGACGCAAGCGCGGCGCTTTGCTGGCAGCGCGCACCACCATCCGCGACGGTCGCCCTCGCATCAAAATCGACCGGCGTGCGCTGCGCGCGGACAAGGCGCAGCGGGAGCGTGCAGCCCGTATCCTCGCGCTGTATTCGAAGTCATCGCAGCATGGTCACCGATTCGTGGTCGAAGACGTGGCGCGACGCGTGGCCGGTGTCGGCAGCCTTGGCCTGGAGCGGTACGTGGTACTGGCGCATGAAGCCGGGGACCCGTCCGCTCGACGGCTCATCGATATCAAGCGCGCTGCGCCGAGCGCCTGGGTGGCGATGCACAGGCACGGACAGCCGCATTGGAACAGTGACGCGCAGCGCGTGACGACGACGCAGCAGATCATGCAGGCCGCATCGCCAGCGCTGCTTTCCTGCGTGGCGCTCGACAAGCGTGACTCGTTCCTGGTCAAGAGCCTGCAGCCGACCTCGGACCGTGTGGACCTGGCGCACTGTCGCGACAAACCTGCGCTGCTGATGGTGCTGACCACCATGGCCCGCGCGGCGGCCTGGGCGCACCTGCGAGGCTGCGGCCATCAGGCGGCCGATCGTATCGAGGCGCTGCAGGATTTTGCGGCGGGCGGGCGTTGGCAGTCGAAGGCGCTACGTCTGGCGCGGCATGGGCGCGACGTGTCGCTGGCGCAGTGGAAGCAGTATGCGGAGGATTACCGCCAGGCCACCAGCGCGAAGTAGGGTGGGCACCCCTGCACCGTCCCCGGTGCAGGGGTGCCAGGCATCAGACCTGCGTAATGAATTTCGTCACCAGGTAGCCGTCGAAGGTTTCCTGGCCGCCTTCGCTGCCGATACCGGAATCCTTGATGCCGCCAAACGGCGTCTCGGACAGGGCCATGCCGAAGTGGTTGATATTGACCATGCCCGCTTCAAGCCCGTTGGATACCTGATGCGCCGTCTTCAGCGAATTCGTGAAGACGTACGATGCCAGGCCGAACGGCAGGCTGTTGGCGCGGCGCAGCACTTCTTCGGTGTCCTTGAAGCGTGTGACCGGCGCTACCGGACCGAATGGTTCGTCGACCATCAGCTTGGCATCGTCAGGCAGGTCGGTGACGACAGTCGGCGCAAAGAAGAAGCCCTTGTCGCCGATGCGTGCGCCGCCCGCCACGACCTTGCCGCCGCGATGGTTGGCATCGTCCAGGAACTGCTCCATCGATGCGATGCGGCGCTCGTGGGCCAGCGGACCCATCTGCGTGCCGTCGTCGAGGCCGTTGCCGACCTTGATCGAGCCAATCACTTCGGTAAAGCGCGCCAGGAACTTGTCGTAAGCCTTTTCCTGGACATAGAAGCGCGTGGGCGACACGCATACCTGGCCGGCATTGCGCAGCTTGAAGCGGGCCAGCATTTCGGCCGCGGGTTCGATGTCGGCGTCGTCGAAGACCAGTACCGGCGAATGACCGCCCAGTTCCATCGTGACGCGCTTCATGTGCGCGCCGGCCAGCGCGGCAAGCTGCTTGCCCACCGGCACCGATCCCGTGAACGAGATCTTGCGCACGATCGGCGATTCGATCAGGTAGGTCGAGATTTCACCGGGCACGCCCCAGACGATGTTCAGCACGCCCGGGGGCAGCCCTGCGTCGTGGAACAGGCGCGCCAGCGCCACCACGGCGCTGGGCGAGTCTTCGGGGCCTTTCAGGATCAGCGTGCAACCCGCGCCCACTGCGGCCACGATCTTGCGGATGGCCTGATTGAACGGGAAATTCCAGGGCGTGAAGGCTGCGCAGACGCCGATCGGCTCGCGCACCACGATCTGGCGCACGGCGGGATTGCGCGGCGGAATCACGCGGCCGTAGATGCGGCGGCATTCCTCGGCGTGCCATTCCGCGTGCTCCGCGCAGATGGTGACTTCGGCGACGGCCTCGGCCAGCGGCTTGCCCTGGTCCAGCGTAATGTCGCGGCCGATTTCGCGAGCGCGTTCGCGCGTCAGTTGCGCCACGCGGCGCAGGATGGCCGAACGCTCGAGCGGGGACGTGTTCTTCCACGACGTGAAGGCGCGCTGGGCGGCCGCCAGGGCGCGGTCCAGGTCCGCCGTGGTGGCGTGCGGCAGTTTGCCCAGCTGTTCCTGCGTGGCCGGATTGATGACGTCCTGCTCGCGACGGTCGCCGCCCTTGACGAATTCACCATCGATATAGAGAGCGAGATCCTGATAGGTCATGAAATTCTCCTGTGCGGGATAGGGCGGTGCGCCGGAAGCAGGCGTGCCGCGGACGGCCGGTGGCAAAGCCGCAAGCTTAACGCGTCGCGCCGGATTTCGCACAGCGCGATGCGGGCGATTATCGGCCGGGGCGGAGCGGTGGCCGGCGCTGGCACCGCTCGCCCGTGAGGACTAGACTGACAGGTCCGAAACGACGCGCTGTTGCAGTGCGGAAAATCCCCACAGATGAAGCCAGACGCCAGACTGACCACCGGCCCGATTGGCCGCACACTGCTGATGTTTTCGCTGCCGGTGCTCGGCAGCAACATTCTCCAGTCGCTCAACGCCTCGATCAATTCCGTATGGGTGGGCCGCTATCTGGGCGAGGCGGCGCTGACGGCGACGTCGAACGCCAACATCATCCTGTTCTTCCTGCTGGGCGTGGTGTTTGGCATCAGCATGGCCAATACGATCATGATCGGGCAGGCGATCGGTGCGCGGGATGTCGACGAGGCGCGACGCGTGGTGGGCACCAGCACCACCTTCTTTGTCGGACTGTCGGTGATTGCTTCGGCCCTCGGGTTCATCTTCACGCCGCATATCCTGGCGGCCATGCACACGCCGGAGGATGCGGCGCCGCTGGCGGTGGTTTATCTGCGCATCATCTTCGTTGCGCTGCCGTTCATGTACTTCTACAACTTCGTGATGATGACGTTGCGCGGCGCAGGGGATTCGCGCACGCCGTTCTATTTCATGCTGTTGTCGGCAGTGCTCGATGTGGTGCTCAATCCGGTGTTGATCTTCGGCGTGGGGCCGATTCCGCCACTGGGCATTGCAGGATCCGCACTGGCCACGCTAATCGCGCAGCTGACCAGTCTGGCGGCGATGATCATGCTGCTCTATCGGCGCAAGCATTTCCTGTTGCTACATCGGCACCAGCTTGCACTGCTGGTGCCCAACGCCGCGATCCTGCGCGCGCTGGTCATGAAGGGTTTGCCGATGGGGCTGCAGATGGTAGTGATCTCGTCGTCGGCCATCGTGATGATGTCGCTCGTCAACACATACGGATCCCAAACCACCGCGGCTTACGGCGTGGCTTCGCAGTTGTGGACCTATGTGCAGATGCCTGCGCTGGCGGTCGGTGCGAGCGTTTCTTCGATGGTGGCGCAGAACGTGGGAGCGGGACTGTGGGCGCGCGTGGCGCGCATCACGCAGGTGGGCCTGCTGTTCAACGTGGTGATCACCGGCGCGCTAGTGGCGCTGATCTATCTGTTCAACCGTCATTCGCTGGGTCTGTTTCTTGGCGACGATAGCGTTGCCATCGAGATCGCGCAGCATATCAACCGTGTGGTGCTGTGGTCGTTCATCCTGTTCGGCTTCACGATCGTCGTGTTCGGCACGGTGCGCGCCACCGGTGCCGTGATGGCGCCGCTGGTGATCTTGTTCATCTCGATGTGGGTCATCCGTCTGCCATTTGCGTGGATGCTGGCGCCCCGCATTGGCGCGGAATCGATCTGGTGGAGCTTTCCGCTCGGTTCGGTGGTGTCGGTGGTGCTCGCGTTCGGCTACTACCGCTATGGCAACTGGCGCGGCAGCCATATCCTGCCGACGCCGCCGCACGCCCAAGCACTGGGCCAAGTGGCCGATACGAGCATGGCAACCCCCTGCGAAGATGCTGACGCCGGCGTCGAGGTCGCGCGATAGCTTGAAAAGGGGCGGGCATACATGCTGCTGCGTTTCCGAATGAGCAGACATATGGTCTTTGCGAGGATGTCTGCCTCGGCGCTGTAAGCGTCCTGAAAGAATGCGGGGCGTGTCTACGGGTCACGCCCGCCTCACGCCTCGATGTTTCCTTTCACCTTCCTTGCGGTGGCACCTTTCGGTCGCCTTACGCTGATGCGCATCGTCCGCAGGAATTGCATCACGTTGTGATGCAAATGAAGATGTCCGATACGTTCGCAGGATCGGGAAATACCCTAAACCCCAGACAAATGAAAGGCGGCTGAAAGTTCGCCTTTTTATCGTTCGCACCATCGCGTCGAACGTGTCTGACTCTGCGCGTTCGCAGCGTGGGCGTCAGAGCCGGCGAGCCACGCAGTACCGCTTTTCACAACTTTGAGGAGAATCGTTTTGCGCATACGCAGCCAAAAGGACTTTGCCTCCGGCCTGATGTTCATCCTGGTCGGTCTGGGCTTTTCCTTCGTCGCGCGCGGCTACACCATGGGGACAGCCGCCAAGATGGGTCCCGGTTATTTCCCGTTCCTGCTCGGTCTGGTGCTTGCCGTACTGGGTTCGTTCGTGACGATCGGTTCCTTGTCGTCGAAGGGTGAAGACGATCAACTCGCCCGCTGGGATCTGAAGATCCTGTTGTGGATTCTCGGTTCTGTCGTGCTGTTCGGCCTGCTGCTCAAGCCGCTCGGCATGGTGTTGTCGGTGTTCGTGCTGGTACTGGTGTCGTCGATGGCCAGCCATGAATTCAGCTGGAAGGGCGCGCTGCTCAACGGCGTGGTGCTGGTGCTGATCAGCCTCGGTGCATTCGTGTACGGCATCAACCTGCAGATGCCGGTGTGGCCGGCTTTCATTACCGGCTAAGGAGTCGCACCAAATGGAATTGTTCGAACACCTTGCCTTGGGATTTTCCACGGCGTTGTCGCTGCAGAATCTGGCCTACGCGTTTCTGGGCTGCGTGCTCGGCACGCTGATCGGCGTTCTGCCGGGCCTTGGGCCGCTGGCCACGATCGCGATGCTGCTGCCCGTGACCTACACGCTGCCGCCGGTGGCCGCGCTGATCATGCTGGCCGGTATCTACTACGGCGCACAGTACGGCGGCTCCACCACGGCAATTCTGGTGAACCTGCCCGGTGAATCGTCGTCGGTGGTGACCACCATCGACGGCTACCAGATGGCGCGTCGTGGCCGTGCGGGCGTGGCGCTGGCCACTGCCGGCCTCGGCTCGTTCTTCGCCGGCTGCGTGGCCACGCTGATCCTGGCCGCATTTGCTACGCCGCTGTCGGAACTGGCGTTCAAGTTTGGTCCCGCCGAGTACTTCTCGCTGATGGTGCTGGGCCTGATCGGCGCCGTGGTGCTGGCGTCGGGCTCGTTGCCGAAGGCCGTCGCGATGATCGTGCTGGGTCTGCTGATGGGCCTGATCGGTACTGACGTGAACTCGGGCGCTGCGCGCTTCTCGTTCGACGTGCCGGAGTTGACCGACGGCATCGACTTCGTGGCGCTCGCCATGGGTATGTTCGGCTTCGCGGAAATCATCGCGAACCTTGAGCAGAAGGAAGCCCGCGAGACCTTTACGAACAAGGTGACCAACCTGTTCCCGACCAAGGAAGACTTCAGGCGCATGATTCCGGCAGTGCTGCGTGGCACGGTGCTCGGTTCGGCGCTGGGTATTCTGCCGGGCGGTGGCGCAGCGCTGGCGTCGTTCGCGGCCTACTCGCTGGAAAAGAAGACGTCGAAGTATGCGCACGAATTCGGCAAGGGCGCGATCGAAGGCGTGGCAGGTCCGGAATCGGCCAACAACGCCGCGGCGCAGACGTCGTTCATCCCGCTGCTGACGCTGGGCATTCCGCCTAACGCCGTGATGGCGCTGATGGTCGGTGCGATGACGATCCACAACATCCAGCCGGGCCCGCAGGTGATGACCAGCAACCCCTCGCTGTTCTGGGGCCTGATCGCCTCGATGTGGATCGGCAACCTGATGCTGATCATCCTGAACCTGCCGATGATCGGCATCTGGGTGAAGCTGCTGACCGTGCCGTATCGCTTCCTGTATCCGGCGATCCTGACGTTCTGCTGCATCGGCGTGTACTCGGTCAACAACCAGACGTTCGATGTGTTCATGGCGGCCGCGTTTGGCGTGATCGGCTATCTGTTCCTGAAGCTGAAGTGCGAGCCGGCACCGCTGCTGCTGGGCTTTGTGCTCGGACCGATGATGGAAGAGAACTTCCGTCGCTCGCTGCTGCTGTCGCGTGGTGACTTCACCGTGTTCGTGACGCGTCCGCTGTCGATGGGCCTGCTGATCGCCGCTGCCGCTCTGGTTGCCGTGGTTGCGCTGCCGTCGATCAAGGCGAAGCGTGAAGAAGCGTTCCAGGAAGAATAACGCTCCGTGACGTTCCTGAACGCATGCGCCACTGCGGTGGCGCGTACATAGCAAGCTTTCGGGGTGCCAATGCGCACCCCGTTTTTCTAAAGCATTACGAGAGAGATGCCCGACTGCGGCAGCAGTCATGGGCTGCGCATCATGATCCGAATTCCCGCACCTCTGGCTGCGTCGACTGCGCCCATGAAACCGCCTTCGCTCGACCGGATCGTTTCCCGGCTCTACATCCTGAAGCTCGTTCAGGCCAGCCCTGCCACCGTCTTCAACCTGATGGAACGGCTGCGCGAACGAGGTATCGACAAGAACATTCGCGCGTTGCGCCCGATCCTGCGCAGCCTAATGATGGCGCGCGCGATCACTGCCGAGCTGGTCGAAGGCAACGGCCGCGTCTACAGCATCACCGACGCAGGCCGCGCCGAGCTGGACGCCTATCTTTCGCACCTCGACGTGCTCAAGGAAGAGGTCAAGGATTCGGCTGACTGAGCGCGCGAGGCACGTGCCCTGCGCGTGCAGTCCATGCAAGAACGCCGCCCCTCGGTATGCGAGGGGCGGCGTTTTTTTTGGCGCGCCAGCGTCCTGGAAGAACGCTGGCGCAAGCTACGAAGCGGATTACTGCGACACCAGTTCCTGAGCCGTCGCGTTGCTGGTATTGCTTTGTGCCACCAGCACCTTGATCTTGTTCGGCACCACGGCGCCGAAGCCGTCGGCCGGGATCGTGGTGATCAGCCAGTCGGCGTTCTTGGAGATCGTCAGTGCGCCCGAATCGAAGATCACGGTCTTGGTGCCCGCAGTGGTGATACGCAGGCGATAGGTGCCGCCGTCCACATATTGCGAGTCCTGACCCGATGCGGGCACGGCGTTCTTGTACTGCACCGCAGCCATGTTCGGCGACACCGAGTTCAGGTCGACGGCCGGCGTGGTCAGGTACACGTCAACATTCTGCGCGTTGATCGATGCGTTCAGGGTACGAACGCGCGCCGAAGTGTCGAGCAGGCCCTTGCCGTACGGATCGTCGATCTGCACGACGTCCGGCGTGGCGGTGCCCGGCAATGCCACCACCGTGTACTTGTGGCCAGTGTGTGCGTCAACGGTGGTCGAGGCGACCTGCGTCGAGGTGCCGGCGAGGTTGAACGCGAACAGGTTGTTGCCGGTCGATACGTCGAAATAGCCCGATACGGTCTTGTACGGGATGTTCTGCAGCGAGGTCAGTGCGCCGTTCTGCAGTACATCCACGTTCGGGCCTGCCGTGACTGCATGGATCACACGCACCGCCGGCTTGCTAATGCCGATGCGGTCATCGATGCCGTCGTCGCCTCCGCATGCAGCCAGGACTGCCGTGGTTGCCAGCGCCATGCCCAGAATGATTTTTCGCTTAATTTGTGTCATGGATTCACCTCTTGCCGTTTGGATCAGATAGTCAAGCGTGCGGAGCATGTCGGCACAACGATCCATCCTCACGCCACCCGGCTGGCGGTGTGTGTGGTGGTGGCTGCTGCGTTGTGAGCGATGCGGGCCGCGCGGCGATCGCGATTTTGTTTGCGATGCTGGCAGTCATGCTGGATTGCACTTGCCTGATGCAAAGATAGGCAGGACGGGAAATCACAGACAGACGCGCGGCTCCGAAATCCCTGTCGGAAGATTCCCACAATTTGGTTGCAAACCTGACACACAGCCGTACAGGCGGCGCAGGTAGTCGATACAAAGGCGCGCGACCATCATGCTGCGCGTCCTGTCATGCATCGCCGCTTGAGAGCTGCGTGGAGGCCGATCTGGACGAGCCCGGCGCGCGTGTTTGCGGTAATTCCGCACGTCGCGCCGACGATGAAATATCTACACCATTACCACCTGGTTGCGTCCACTGCGCTTGGCTTGGTAGAGACCGCTATCGGCAGCTTCCACCAGCGTGCTGGAATTTTCCTCGGTGTGCGGCACGATCACCGCGCCGCCAATGCTGACCGTGACCACGCCGCTGGTCGGCGAGCCGGCGTGTGCAATCCCGAGCGTCTCAATTGCGCGGCGGACCTTCTCGGCAAGCAGGCGTGCGCCGCCTGGCGACGTGGCAGGCAGGATCATCGAAAATTCCTCGCCGCCAAATCGCGCGGGGAGGTCGGCCGGGCGTGCGCAGTTCTCGCGGATCACCGTTGCCACGCGACGCAGCACTTCGTCGCCTGCGACGTGCCCATAGTTGTCGTTGTACGCCTTGAACGCGTCGACATCGATCATCAGCAGTGCCAGTTGCGTCTGTTCACGGCAAGCGCGACGCCATTCCGCGCCGAGATATTCATCGAAGTACCGCCGGTTCGATAGCCCGGTCAGTCCATCGGAATTGGTCAGCCGCTGAAGTTCGAGATTGGTTTCCAGCAGTTGCTGCTGGCTCTGGCGCAGCGCCCGATAGGCTTCGTCGCGCTGCAGCAGGTTCAGGTACGAGCGCGAGTGATAGCGGATCCGTGCCACCAGTTCGATCGTGTCGGGGAGCTTGACGAGATAGTCGTTGGCGCCGGCCGCGAACGCCATGCTTTTCATCGTAGGCTCTTCCTTGGTGGAAAGCACGATGATCGGAATGTCGCGCGTACCAGGATTTTC
This sequence comes from Cupriavidus pauculus, assembly GCF_008801835.1. GTDB lineage: Bacteria > Pseudomonadota > Gammaproteobacteria > Burkholderiales > Burkholderiaceae > Cupriavidus > Cupriavidus pauculus. Next base: position 46,533 of record NZ_VZOW01000005.1, read on the forward strand.
TCGATACCGGCGCACCAGCGTCAGCCCATCGGTGCCCGGCATCACCAGATCCTGCAGGATCACCGTGGGCTGCGTGCGCTCGGCCACAGCCACCGCCTCCTCCGGCTGCGAGCAATAGTGAAAGTCGATATCGGTTTCGCTTGCCAGTGCGCGCCGGATGGCCTCGCCGATGATGGCCTGGTCATCTACCAGCAGCACCATGGCCATATATTCGTTCTTGCCCATCGCTTCGGTTGGATTCTTGATTTTTGGCATTGATGTCATCCCACGTGCCGGTTGGCGTCCGGGCCGCCACATGCGCGGACCAGCCGCGGCGCAATGCGCGACAGCGGCAGAATCTCGCTGGCGGCGCCCAGCGCGGCCGCCGCCTTGGGCATGCCATAAACGGCGCTGGTGGCCTGATCCTGCGCGATGGTAAGAAAGCCGCGTTCGCGCATGGCATGCAGACCCTGCGCGCCGTCGCGTCCCATGCCGGTGAGCAGCACGCCCACCGCTTCGCCGCGCCAGTGTTCCACCACGCTTTCGAAAAACACATCGATCGACGGGCGATAGAGGTAGTCGCCGAGCTTCTGCGTATAGGCCATGCGCGCCCCTGCAATCAACCGCAGATGATCGTTGGTGCCTGCCAGCAGCACCGTGCCGGCTTGCGGCACTTCGCCTGCCTGTGCGATGCGCACGTGCAGCGGGCATTGCGCATCGAGCCATTCGGCCATGCCCTGCGCGAATGCTTCGTCCACGTGCTGGACGGTGACCACGGCTGCCCCAAAATTTGCCGGCAATGCGCCAAGCAGCGTGGCCAGTGCCGCCGGGCCGCCGGCGGAAGCGCCGATTGCTACCAGGCGCGGTGCCGCCGGCGCGGATTGCGCGGCAGCAACCGTGTGCGATGCCTGGGCGCGGCCACTGAGCAGGCGGCCGATATTGCGAATCTTGCGCAGCAGCGGCCCGGCCTCGAGCCGGCTGCTCGATTCGGTCAGCGTGGGCGTGTCGACCGCATCGATCGCGCCATGGCCCATGGCGTCGAACACCTGGTTGGCGTTGCGCCCAAGATCCATCGTCACGACCACGATCGCGCACGGTGTGGCGGCCATGATCCGGCGCGTGGCTTCCACCCCATCCATCACGGGCATCATCAGATCCATCAGGATCAGGTCCGGGGTCTGCCTGGCTGCCATCGCGACACCTTGCTGACCGTCGGCTGCGACCCATACGATTTCCAGCGCGGTGTCCAGCGCGATCGCGCGGCGCAGTGCGGCGACAGCCAATGGGGAGTCATTGACGATACCGATCTTCATGTGCGGGCCTCGCCGATCAGGTCGTGCACTGCATCGAGCAGTGCGGTGTCGTGGAAACTTCCTTTCGCCAGATAATAATCCGCCCCTGCCTGCATGCCGCGTTCGCGGTCCTGCTCGCGGTCCTGCTCGCGGTCCTTGTAGGACACGATCATCACCGGCAATTGCGCCAGCCGCGCATCGGCCCGCATGCGCGTCACCAGGTCGATGCCATCCATGCGTGGCATGTCGACGTCGGTGATGACCAGGTCGAACGATTCGGCGCGCAGGACGTTCCAGCCATCCATGCCGTCGACGGCAACCGCGACCTCGTAGCCGCGGCTGGTCAGCAGCTTGCGCTCGAGTTCGCGCACCGTGAGCGAATCGTCGATCACCAGTACTCGCTTGCGCGGCACGCTGGCCGCTTCGTTGCCGGCCTGGCGTACTCGCTCGATGCGTCCGTCGGCCACCAGCTTTTCCACCGAGCGCAGCAGGTCTTCGACATCGAAGATCAAAACGGGTGTGCCATCGTCTGTCAGGCTGCCCGCCGCGATGTCCTTGATCTTGCCGAGCACCTGCGCCAGCGGCTGCACCACCAGCATGCGCTCGCCGAGCAGGCGGTCCACGGCGATACCGTAGACGCGATCCTGTTCGCCGATCACCACCACGGGTACGGCATCCCCTTCGCGAAGCGTTTCCGGACGTTGCAGCACCTGCGCGGCGCTTACCAGTCCGACCGGGCGCTGCTCATGCCTGAAGTGCTGCAGTTGTTCGGTCTGTTCGATGCTGTCGCGCGGCACCGCGGCCGCGCGCAGTACATGTCCGAGCGGGAATGCATAGCATTCGCCCGACACTTCAACCAGCAGCGCGCGCACCACCGACAGCGTAAGCGGGAGTTCGAGATGGAAGTGCAGGCCGCTGCCCGGTTGTTGCGAGACCTTGAGGTTGCCGCGAACGGCGCGCACCATGTCCTGCACGGCATCGAGGCCAACGCCGCGACCTGACACTTCGGAGACCGTTTCGCGCAGACTGAAGCCGGGCAGCAGCAGGAATTCGAGCAGTTCGGCCTGCGAAAGCCGTCCGACCGTGTCCGGTTGTGCCAGCCCGCGACGCACGATCGCGGCGCGCAGCGCATCCAGATCGACGCCCGCACCATCGTCGAAGATCTCGATCACAAGCCGCCCGGCGTTGTGGCGTGCATGCAGCGAGACACGCCCTTCTGCGGGCTTGCCGGCCGCGCGGCGCACCTCGGGGCTCTCGATGCCATGGTCTACTGCGTTGCGCAGCAGATGCGCTAGTGGCGCATCCAGTTGCTCCAGGATGTCGCGATCCACCTGCGTGTGTTCGCCGGACAGCGCCAGATGCACACTCTTGCCAAGGCTTCGGCCCAGGTCGCGCACCATGCGTGAATAACCGGTAATGCCGTCGGACAAAGGCCGCATGCGGCACGACAGTGCGGTGTCGTAGAGACGGCGCGACAGGCGACTGGCGCGATGATGGTACTGGTCGAAATCCTCCACGCGCGCGGAAAGCTGGCCGTGGCTTTTCTCTAGAACGTCGCGTGCTTGCGTCAGCGCCGCCCGTATGCGGGACGCGCTGCCGGGCACGTGGTCCGGCGAGGTGTCTGGCGCGTCAAGCAGTGCCTGGACGCCGTCCAGCGCCTGCAACGCGCGCATCTGCTGCCGCCGCGCCTGCTGCAGCGCGTCGCCGAACGGGGCAAGCCAGTGCGATTCCACCAGCGCTTCGCCCGCCATCGCCAGCAATCGATCGAGCCGGTCCGCGTTGACGCGCAGCATTCGTTCGCTTGCGTCAGGCGCCAATGCAGCGGCAGGACTCGCCGCGCCGATCCTGGCGTCGATTCGGGTCGCGGCGCCGGCATCGGCTGTAAGGTCAGCCTGGGCGCCGACCACGGCCGTGTCGCGCGCGCCAGCGACAGCAGGGTTATCGATGGGGCGCGCTTTCGGCAGCGCTGGGCCGCCCTTGCTGGCGAGCAGTTCGCGCATGGCCGTCAGCCATGCCTCGATGAGCGCCTTGCCGCCGGTCTCCGGCCAGTCGAGATTGCCGCCGGGTGGCTTGCCGATGCGTTGCAGCAGGTCGGTGCCTTGCAGCAGGACATCGATATGCGCGGGCGTGAGCGCCAGAGTGCCGCGCTGCGCCTCCACCAGGCAATCCTCCATCAAATGGGCCACGCCGACGCCGCTGTCGAGTCCGACGATGCGTGCCGCGCCCTTGAGCGAGTGGGCGGCGCGCATGCAGGCCTCGAGCTGGTCTGCGGCGGTCGGGTCGCGTTCAAGCGCCAGCAGCCCGGTATTGAGCACGTCCGCCTGTGCGTCCGCTTCGAGCGCGAACAGTTCCAGCAGCGACGCGTCGCGTAGTTGGTCCGGATTCATGACAGGCTCCGCGCCAGGGCCTGGCGAAGGAGGTCGGCGTTGAGCAGGCCGATGCTACGAGCGTCATGCTCGAACAGCGCCTGCGTGTAGCGTGCCGACGCGCGTGCGAGCGTAGCGGGAAGCGGCAGCAGCGCGCCCGCCATGACCCGTTCCACGCCGGCCACTTCGGCCACCGGCAGCGCGATGGCGTCGCGTCCGTGCCCCAGGATCAGGAATCGCGCAGCGCGCTGGCTTGCGTCGTCGCCGGCTGACGTGCCGAACAGCAACCCAAGCGAAACGCACGTCAGCAGCGTGCCGCGCACGGCGGCCACGCCGAGCAATGCCGCATGGCGTCGATGAGGCAGTGAATGTACCGGGGCGGGCGCCGTGATCTCGCCCAGTACCGCGGTAGGCAGAGCCAGCCATTCCTCGCCTACGCGGAATATCACCACCGATTGGCCTGCCCGCCGGTCGGCTTCCTCGGTCCCGGCGGGATTGTCGAGATCGACGGCAGTCAATGCGGCGTCTTCGTTATAGGCCAGGCTTCCGGCGGAAAGCGAGTCGAGCACCGTGACCGCAGCCTGGGCGTACACGGGGCAATTCCGGCATCGGACGTGCGTGGCCAGTTCCGGGCATGACCGATCGCCGCCGGTGCCGATGTGTCGCCAGCAGTCTTCGACAGTGCCAGCCGCCAGGCCGGGCAATGCATGGAGGGAGGATCGAACCAGTGGATCAATCATGGCTTAGTCGGGCGTGACGTTGGGCGCGTTCGCGTAGACGATGCGCGCCGGCTGCATCCCCTTCGCTATCCAGCAATGCCGCCAGATGGTACAGCGCTTCCTCGTGGCCGGGATCGAGGTACACGGCCTTGCGATAGGCAGCGTGCGCATCGGCCGTGCGGCCTGCCGCATCGTGCAGCACGCCGAGCAGGCACCAGCCGTTGGCCGATGATCCGTGCTGGGCCACGAACTCCAGGCATGCCGCGGTGGCCACCGCGAGGTCGCCGCGATCCGCTTGCGCGGCGATCGCAGCCAAGTCGGCGCCGTCGGCGGCAGCGGATGGGGAGGCCGGTGCGGGATGGGGCAGCGATGCGAGGCCGGTACGCGCCGTTGCACGTACGGCCGTGCGCGCCGGCCCGCGCGGTGCGGCTGGCGTGTGGGGCTTCGGCGTCGGCTCTAGCATGCGGGGCGGTGCGTGCGGTACGGGAGCGCATGGCGCCGCGCCAGCCGCTGCGGGCAACCGGTCCGATCCGGGATGAAAGGCAAAGGCGAGAGGCACGCCGGCGCTGGCAAGACCTTCCCGTGTCAGCAGGCTGGCTTCCGCGGGACCGACGAAGATCATGCCATCAGGCGCTGCAAGGCGGCGCAGCGTCTGCACAGCGCGGCGTTGTGTATCGGGGTCGAAATAGATCAGCAGATTGCGGCAGAACACGAAATGGTAGGGCGCCTCGCCCATCAGCAGACCCGGCGTGACGAGGTTGCCGGCAACCCATCGCACCCGCGATCGTATCTTTGCCGATAGCTGGAAGCCGCCGGCAGCTGGCGTGAAATAGCGGTCGCGAAAATCGAGCGGGGCGCCGCGAAACGCGTTGCTGCCATAGAAGCCGATGCGCGCGCGCTCCAGCGCCCGCGCGCTGATGTCCACGCCGTCGATACAAAAGCGCTCTGCCGGCACCCCCGCATCGAGCAATGCCATGGCGATCGAGTACGGTTCCTCGCCCGTGGAGCAGGGCACGCTCAGAATGCGCAACTGGCGTTTGCCTTCGCCAAACAGGCGCTGCGCCGCAAACCGGCCCAGTGCCAGCAAAGCCTCGCGATGCCGGAAAAACCAGGTCTCGGGCACCACGACCGCTTCGATAAGCGCCTGGAGTTCGTCCGGCACCGCATGCAGCATGTTCCAGTATTCGGCCGGATCCAGCGCGCCGACCGCCACGCGCCGTTCTTCGACGGCACGGGCGATCACCGCCGGGCCCACCGACGCCGCATCGAGTCCGATGCGTTCCTTCAGCAGTGCTTCGATCGGTGTGGTGGGGTGAGGGTGGTCCGTCATGCCGGGTCAACTTCCGGAAACAGCAGGGCATGCACGTCGTGCGGCAGCAATTCGGCAACGCGCACCCATTGCACCAGGCCTCGCGCGTCCTGGCGCACGGGGCCGAGATAACGCGATTCACCGGGATCGATGCCGGGATCGACGAAAGTGGTCGGATCGCAGCGCAGCGTATCGGTGGCGTATTCAAGCCGCAGGCCCAGCAGATGCGGTGCGGCGTGCGCATCGCCGGGGCGCCGGTAATGCACCAGAACGGTACGTGTGCTGGTGCGCGGGCAGACGGGTACGCCAGTGGCGCGTGCGCTCATGTCGATCACGGGCACCGGCCGGCCCCGTCGTGCCATCACGCCGCTGACCCATGCCGGTGTGCCCGGAATCTGCTTGACGGGGCTCAGGGGCAGGACTTCGGCCACCTCGGCGCTATCGAGGGCGTAGAAGTCGGGGCCGATGCGGAACAGCAGATAGAGCGCCATGACAGGAGCGGGGCCGCTCAGACCTTGAATCGCGATACGCCGCTGCGCAGTTCGTTGGCAACCAGCGTCAGCTCGTCGATGGCCTGGCCGGACTGGCGCAGCGATTCCACCGTCTGCTGCGCCGCTTCGGACAACTGCATCAACGCCTGATTGATCTGCTCGGCGCCACCGGCCTGGGCCTGCATGCCTTCGTTGACCATCTGCACGCGCGGCGCCAGCGACTGCACCTGACCGATGATCTGGGAAAGCTGATCCCCCACCTGGGTGACCTCCGACATGCCGCGGCGCACCTCTTCCGAGAACTTGTCCATGCCCATCACGCCGGCGGCCACCGCGGACTGAATCTCGCGCACGATCTGCTCGATGTCGTAGGTGGCCACGGCGGTCTGGTCGGCCAGGCGACGGATTTCGGTGGCGACCACCGAAAAGCCTCGGCCGTATTCGCCTGCCTTTTCCGCCTCGATCGCGGCGTTCAGCGACAGCAGGTTGGTCTGGTCGGCCACGCGCGCGATGGTGGTCACCACCTGGTTGATATTGCCGGCCTTCTCGTTGAGCGTGGCCAGCCGTGCGTTGACCGAACCCGCCGCCTCCATCACCAGATGCATGGTGCCCTCCATGCGCGACAAGCCTACCTGGCCTGTGCCGGCCAGGCCGGCGGTCTGCTCCGCGGCGTGCGAAACCTCGCTCATGGTGCGTACCAGATCGCGGGCGGTGGCCGAGATTTCGCGCGAGGTCGCGCCGATCTGGGTGGTCGTGGCCGCCGTTTCAGTGGCAGTGGCCTGCTGCTGTCGCGCCGTGGCGGCAATTTCGTTGACCGAGGTGGTGACCTGGATTGCCGAGCGCTGCGCCTGCCCGACCAGCGACGTCAGTTCGCCAGCCATCTGGTTGAAGCCCTGTTCCACGGCCTGAAATTCGTCACCGCGATTCAGCGCCATGCGCTGGCGCAGGTCGCCGCCGCGCATGGTCGCCAGCAGTCCCACGATGTCGCGCATGGGCCGGTTGATGGCGCGCATCAGCAGGAAGCCGCATACCGCGGCGGCCACCACGGCAATCGCCAGGGCGATTTCGATGCTGCTCTTGGCGGCCGACACCGAAGCCACGATGCCCGCGGCGGCACGGTCGTTGACGGCGGCGTTGTCGTCCACCAGCTCCTGCAGGGCCTTGCGCCCCTCCGCCCAGATTTCGTGTGCACTGCCGCGCAGCGCCGCTTCGGCCGTGGCGTTGTCTTTCCAGTGCGCCGCATCACGATAGGGCAGCGCCGCCTGTTGGTACCTTTCGCGAATTTCGACGAACACGCGGAGGCGCTGCCGGTCGTCTTCGCGCTGCACCGTCTCCTCGTACAGCTTCTGCAGCTTGTCGAGCCGACGTTCGGCGTCTTCGGCCTGTGCCTGCAGCCTGCCGCGCTGGGCGGCGTCCTGCGCCGTCACCGTCTGCCAGGCCAGCACATAGATCTCGCCCCACACGCCGCGCATGCCCGCGCTGTAGTTCAGGCCGGGCAGCGCATCGGTGCGCATCACCGTCGTTTCGTGCTCGATGGCGGACAGCCTGTTGTAGGCAACGACGCCCATCAGCGTCATGACCAGCAGGACGAAGGTGAAACTTGCCAGGATGCGGGTGCGGATGGTCCAGTGGTTCACGGTAGATGCGAGTCTCTCGTTGGCGGCCGCAGCGTGGTCGGGTCTGGCGTGGCCGGGATGCTGGCGGACATCGCCAGCAAAGGGATATCCCTTATTCGGATATCCCTCGTTTGGGTGGTAGGCATTTGCGGCGTAGGGTACTTTAACGTCCGGGTCATTTCAACGGCACAAGGCCAGCCCCCGCGTTGCCGTTGCGCGGTTGATGCGCAAATCTGAAGCGCTTGCTTTTTTCAAGGTTTTCGTCACACTTGCCAAATAGCTTGAGCGGGAAACATGTTCATCACTACAGATAGGGCAGGGATGGTGGCCAAGTCGGGGACACAGGCGACTGGCGCCTTGCCGTCGGCGGACGTGGATTCGCTGACCGGCGTGGTCGCCCGCCAGGCATTCTTCAAGCGGGTGGAGGCGCGTCTGCAAAGCGAGGCGAAGCCCCGTTTTGCCCTGCTGCTGGTAGGCATCGACGATTTCCGCGCGTTCAACGACATGCATGGCCACCTGCAAGGCGATGCCATCCTGCAGCATGTGGCGCGCCGTCTGCGCGATGCCTCGCCGCGCGATGCAGTGGTCGGCCGTGTGGGTAGCGACGAATTTGGCATCCTGCTGACGTCGATTTCGGACCCCACGCTGGTGCGGCATGTCAGCGCCGCCATACTTTCGATGCTTTCCGCCCCGTACGAACTCGACGGCAACCGCCACCATGTGCTGGCCAGCCTCGGCGCGTGCGTGATGCCGGCCGGCGGCGACACGGCCTCCGACGTGCTGGCGGCGGCCAGCCTGGCCCTGGCCCGTGCCAAGCACGATGGCGGCCGGACCATCCGCTTCTTCAAGCCGCAGATGCGCGCCGATGTCACGACGCGCCTGTCCCTTGTCCAGGCCCTGCGCGAAGCCTATGCGCAGCGCCAGTTCGAACTGCTGTACCAGCCCCAGGTCGATCTGCGCGATGGGCGCGTAGTGGGCGCCGAAGCCCTGATGCGCTGGCGCCATCCCACCCTGGGCCTGCTGACGCCGGCCGCGTTCATAGATGCGCTGGCTGCCAGCAGCGTGGCCGCCGACGTCGGCATGTGGCTGCTGCACACGGCCTGCGCACAGGCGCGCGCGTGGTCGCTGACCTTTCCCGATGCGCCGCGTGTGGCAATCAACCTGTTTGCGGCACAGCTGGCCGAAAGCCGCCTTCTGACGGAGGTCAGGCACGTGCTGCGCGCGCTGGAACTGCCGGCGAACCTGCTGGAAATCGAGATCACTGAAACCATCGCGCTGCAGCAGGGCGACGAAGTCTCGGATCAGCTTCAGGCGTTGCGCCGCGACGGCGTGACGCTGACTTGCGACGACTTCGGCACCGGCTACGCATCGCTCAGCTTCCTGAAGTCGTTCCCGGTGGATCGGCTCAAGATCGACCAGTCGTTTATCCGCAATGTCACCGAAGACAGCGTGGACGCCGCCATCGTCCGCTCGGTCATCAACGTAGGGCAGACCTTGAAGATCGGCGTGGTAGCCGAAGGCGTGGAGACCACCGCTCAGCGCGACTTCCTGTTGCGCAATGGCTGCATCGAGGCGCAGGGCTATCTCTATGGCCGTCCGATGCCAGCGGATCGCCTGACCGACTTCCTGCGCAACCAGCCGCGTTGAGCCGGTTTGCCGGATGCGCGCCCGCGCATCCGAATGCGGCGCTGCAGCAATACGCCCCGCCGGACCGTTTCCAGCCGGCCGCCGATTTCCACATCGCCTGCAAGACTTGTTTCCACCTTTGTCCCGCAAGCCCCTCGGGCCGCGCCGGGAAATATGTACTTACAAAGTCAGGTGCACAGGTCAGGTTCGGTCCCGTTATCCGATATAGGGTGGCAACAGGGTGTACGCCGCCCTGCGATGGTCGCCGGCTCGGCGGCCCAGAACCACACTTTTCATCATGTCATCCCGCTATCGCTTCGCACTGGCGCCCGTCGCCATCGGCCTGGCCGCGTTGCTTGGCCAAGGCCTCGTCCAGGCGCAGAACTACGGCCCCGCCGCGCCGCCGGCATACGGGCAGCCCTATGGTCGGCCCGATCCCGCCGACGGCAATGTGCTTGGCAATCCCGATGCGGCGGTGACCGACCCGCCGTCGCGGATCGCGACCGTCACCGATATGTCGGGCGGTCTGAGCTTTGCGCCGGCGGGATCCGACGACTGGGCGGCGGTGGTGCCGAATCGCCCGTTTACCACCGGCGACCGGCTGTGGGTGGATCCGGGCGGCCGTGCGGAATTGCATGCCGGCGCCACGGCGGTACGGCTCGGGGGCGCTTCCGCAGCCACTATCCTGAATCTCGACGACCGGACCACGCAGATCAAGCTGACGCGGGGCTCGCTGCAGTTGCGGGTGCGCGCGCTGCCGCCGGACCAGCAGGTGGAAGTGGACACCCCGAATCTGGCATTCGTGCCGCGCGAACCCGGCGACTATCGACTCGATGTGGCTCCGGACGGCACCACCACGCTGGTGACGATGCGCCACGGCAGCGCGGTGCTTTATGGGGACACTCGGTCCGTCGAACTGGAGCGCGGGCAGCGCCTGCGCTTTGCCGGAACCGATCTGGCCGATGCGGGACAGGGCAGCTATCCGCCGGCCGACGCGTTCGACCAGTGGACCGCGGCGCGCGATGCGCGCGAGGACGCCTCGCCCACTGCGCGCTATGTCCCGGCCGAGATGACCGGATATACGGCGCTGGACGACTACGGCGACTGGCAGCAGGACCCTGGATACGGCGCCGTATGGTTTCCGCGCGCCGTGTCCGCCGGCTGGGCGCCTTACAGCACCGGGCACTGGGCCTGGGTGGCGCCGTGGGGATGGACGTGGATCGACGATGCGCCGTGGGGCTTCGCGCCGTCGCACTACGGACGCTGGGCGTACTTCGGCAGCCGCTGGGGCTGGGTGCCCGGCCCGGTGGCAGTGCGGCCGTGCTACGCGCCAGCCGTGGTCGGCTTTATCGGCGGCGTCTCGGCCTCCATCCGCATCGGCGGCGGCCCGGGCGTGGCGTGGTATCCGCTGGGCCCGCGCGACGTGTACCGGCCCGTGTATCGCACAAGCCCTACCTACGTCACGCGGATCAACAACATAACCGTGAACAACACCTGGATGCGTGGTGGCGACCGCGACCGCTGGGTCAACCGTAACGTTCCGGGGGCCATATCGGGCATGCCGTCACGCAATTTCGTCGAGGGCCGGCCGGTGCCGCGCGGCAGCTATCGTGACGAATGGCGCCAGTTGCCGGTGGGAGAAGGGCGCGGTGCGCCGCCGATGGCGCCGGTCAAGGCAAGCCTGATCGGCGGCGCGAGGCCGCAAGACGTGCCGCCGATGGCGCGTCAGGGATTCGCACGGCAGGCCATTGCCGCGCACCCTCCCGGGCACATAGGGCCCGACGAGCTGGCACGGCGCTTTGCCCGCGAAGGCGGCACGGCCGGCGCGGGACCCGCTTGGCGCGGCCCAACGCCCACGCAGGCAAATCGCCAGCAGTTGCAGCAGGGCCTGTATCGCGGCGCGCCGTCAGCGCAGGCGATGCCATGGCAGCCCGATGTGCGCATGAGCCAGGCGGCCGCGGCGCGCGGCCATCGGCCCGAGCAAATGCGCGGCCTGACCCCGGAAAGTCAGCGTCAGCAGGTCGACCAGCAACGGCAACTGCAGGAACAGCAGCGGCAGGCCGGCGATTTTCAGCAGCGTCAGCAACAGGCGCTGCAGAGACAACGCGATGACCAGCAACGCCAGTTGCAAGACCAGCAGCGCCAGGCGCAGGACATGCGTCGCAACCAGCAACAGGATCTGCAGCGCATGTCCCAGGAACAGCAGCGGCAGCTTGATAGTCAGCGTCGCGATGCAATGAACCGCCAGCAATTCGACCAGCAACGCCAGCAGCAGGAGCAGCAACAGCAGGACATGCAGCGCCAGGCGCAGCAGCGGCAGCAGCAATTCGACCAGCAACGCCAGCAGCAGGAGCGGCAACAGCAGGACATGCAGCGGCAGGCGCAGCAGCGTCAGCAGCAATTCGACCAGCAACGCCAGCAGCAGGAGCGGCAACAGCAGGACATGCAGCGCCAGGCGCAGCAGCGTCAGCAGCAATTCGACCAGCAACGCCAGCAGCAGGAGCAACAGCGCCAGCAGATGGATCAGCAGCGCCAGCAGGCGGCACAGCGTCAACAGCTGGAGCAGGCGCGCCAGGCTCAGGAGCAGCAGCGGCAGCAGTTCGAGCAGCAGCGCCAGCAGGCGATGCAACGTCAGCAGATGGAGCAGCAGCGTCAGGCGCAGGAACAGCAGCGCCGCATGCAGGAACAACAGCAACAGCAACAGCAAAGGCAGGTGCAGGAGCAGCAGCGGCAGGTTCAGGAACAGCAACGCCAGCAACAGGAGCGTCAGCGCCAGCAGCAACAACAGCAGCAACAGCGCGCGCAGCAGGAGCAGGCGCGTCACACGCAGCAGGCGCGCAACGACGAGCGCCGCTAAGGCGTCGCGTCCGAGCTATCGTCGTATTCGCTCGAAAAGACAAAGGGCGTCCGGTTTTGCCGGACGCCCTCTTTCTCTCCACTTACGATTTTCTGCTTGCTTTTGTATTGCTGGCCAGCCCGCCAGCAGGGTACTCCCTCCGCCTCTCTCTCTCTCTCTCGTGATACCGGGACGTCCGGACCTTACTTGGCCAGTTCGGACAAACGCACCGGTTCGATCTTGCCCTTCTGCACCCAGCCCACAACGGTATCCGCCACGGATCCGCCCTTGGCGTCGATGCCATCCACTTCGTTCGGATTCACTTCCTTGGGCAGCGCCTTCACGGCATCGGGCATCTTGGCGCGAATCGCGGCAGCATCGGTGGTCGTGCCGGCCAGCTTCATCGCATTCGCCAGCGCCCACGTCATGGTGTAGTTCAGCGACATCTCCGTGGTGGCGTCGCGGCCGTCGTGCAGCTTCTTGTAGCGTGCGTTATAGGCCTGCGCAGCCGGGCGAGCATCGTTGACGAGCGGCATCACGCCGATCGATCCTTCCAGCATGCCCAGGCCGTTCGTGACCTTGGCCATCTCGTCCATCTTGGCCTGGTCCATGATGATAAAGCCGCCCTTGAAGCCCAGCTCGCGCGCCTGCTTGACCACCAGCGCGGTTGGCTCCGACGGGCCGCCCACGAACATCACATCGGGTTTGTCGGCAATGGCGCGCGACACGCCGGTATAGAAGTCGGTGGCCTTGGTGTACGACATCGGATTGTTGCCGACGATCTTGCCGCCTGCGCCTTCCCATGCGGGCACGAAGGCCTGCACCCAGGCCTTTGCATAATCATGATCGGCTGGCACCAGCGCCACATTTTTGCCATAGCGCTTCATCTGCGCTTTCACGAACGGCTCGATATAGCCGGTATAGGCCGGCGGAATGCGGATCGTCAGCTTGTTGCCGGCATCGGTGATGCGCGGCACGCTGGAATAGGCCATGACCAGGAATTTCTCCTGCTCGTTGAATGCCTGCAGCGCGAAGATGCCGCCCGAATGCGGCACGAACACGGCCGGCGTCTTGTATTGCTGCACCAGACGCCGCGCATTGATGGCGGCCTCCGCCGGAGCGTATTTGTCGTCCAACGAGACGACTTCGAGCTTCACCTTCTTGCCGTTGACCTGGAGCCCGCTCGCGTTGATTTCATCCACGGCCATCTGGATGCCGGACAGCACGTTCTTGCCATACAGCGCGGCGCCGCCAGATAGCGGACCGGTGTAACCGATCTTGACGACTTCCTGCGCCATGGCGGGCGATGAAGTGATCACGGCTGCGGCGGCGCAGGTGGCCAGCGCGAAGAAACGACCCAATGTCTTGTGCTGCATGTGCTGTCTCCTTTGGATTTTTCACTGCGTTTGTTCTGACTTCGCACTGCACCGGCGCGCGGCGCGAAGAAAACCCTATCCTCCGATATACGCCTTGCGAATGCCTTCGTCCCGCAAGAGCGTGTCGCGATCGCCTTCCATGACGATGCGGCCGCTTTCGATCACGTAGGCGCGGTGGGCAATGCCCAGCGCCGCGTAGGCGTTCTGTTCGGCCAGCAGGACTGTCGTGCCGGCGCGATTGATGCGCTGGATGACTTCGAACATCTGCTTGACCACCAGCGGCGCCAGGCCCAGCGACGGCTCGTCGAGCAACAGCGCGCGCGGCCGGCCCATCAATGCGCGGCCCAGTGCCACCATCTGTTGCTGGCCACCCGACAGCGATCCCGCGGCGTCGTCCTTCTTCTGCCGCAGGATCGGGAACATTTCGTAGACCTCTTCAAGTGTGGTCCGGATGCCGGCGCGGTCGCGGCGATGCACGTAGGCGCCAAGCGTCAGGTTCTTCTCGACGCTCATCGCGGGAAACAGCTTGCGGCCTTCCGGGCAATGCACCAGCCCCGCCTGCACAATCTGCGACGGCTTCATGCCGCCAAGTTCGCGTCCGTCGAAACGCATGCTGCCGCTGCTGGTGCGGTGAATGCCGCTCATCGCGAGGAAGATCGAACTCTTGCCCGCACCGTTGGCGCCAAGCAGCACCACCAGTTCGCCCGCGCCCGCATGCAGCGAGATGTTGTCCAGCGCGCGGAAACTGCCGTACGACAGCGAGACGCGTTCAAGCTGCAACATGGTCGGCTCCCAGATAGGCTTCGATGACGCGCGGATCCTGCTGGACCTGTGCAGGCGTGCCTTCGGCAATCTTCTCGCCGTAGTTGAGCACCATGATCTTGTCGGCCAGCCGCATGATCATGTCCATCTTGTGTTCGATCAGGCAGACGGTCTTGCCGTGGCGCACCATCTTGCGGATCAGCTCGGCCAGGCCCACGGTTTCCTCGGGGTTCACACCGCCGGCAGGTTCGTCGAGCAGCAGCAGTTCGGGATCGGTGGCCAGCGCCAGCGCAAACGCCACACGCTTGCGCGCCTCCTGGGTAATGTCGGCGGCGACTTCATGCGCGAGGTGCGACAGCCCGACGAAGTCGAGCGCCTCTTCGGCCTTCTCGCGGCACAGCCTTTCTTCCTCGCGCATGCGGCGCGTGTTGAGTAGCACATCGCCCAGACCGGATTTTGTGCGCAGGCGGTGGCCGACGATGAGGTTGTCGAGCACGGTGGCGCGATCGAACAGCGCGGTGGCCTGGAACGTGCGCGCCACGCCAAGCCGCGCGATCTGGTCGGCGCGCAGGCCGGCCACGTCCTGGCCCTTGAACAGGATCTGGCCGGTGGTGGGCGCGTGCGTGCCGGCGATCAGGTTGAAGAAGGTGGTCTTTCCCGCGCCATTGGGGCCGATGATGGCGTTGATATGGCCGCTTTCGAATCTCACCGAGACATCGTGCACGGCGGTCAGGCCGCCGAATTTCTTTGTCAGGTTGCGGATCTCAAGCATTTTCGGCTCCAGTGCGGGTAGTGGCGACCGGGGCCGCGGCTTGTGCCGTGCGCGCGGCGGCCAGCTGGCCGCGACGTTGCGCCGCGGCGCGGCGCGCCTGCCGCTTCAGGTACGAACCCACGATGCCATCGGGCAGGAAGATGATCAGCAGGATCAGCACAGGGCCAAACACCAGCATCCGGTAGTCCTGCAGGAACTGCAGCGTCTGCGTGACCCAGGGCACCAGCAGCGCGCCGAGCAGCGGACCGAGCAGGGTGCCCGCGCCGCCCACCAGCATCGCCATGACCATATCGAACGTGACGTCGGTGCGTGCGATGTCCGGCCCCAGAAAGCGCACCTGCCCTGCGTACAGCGCGCCAGCGATGCCGGCATAGCAGACCGACAGCACGAACGACAGCACTTTGGTTCGCATCAGATTGATGCCCAGCGCTTCGGCCAGCGCATCGCTGTTGCGCACCGCCATGAAGCCGCGGCCCAGCAGGGAACCGACGATGCGATGCATCACGAACGTGCCGATCACCAGGAAGAACAGCACGAGGTAGTACTGCGCCTGCACGCTGTCGAACGTGACCGGGCCGATGGCGGCCGGCACCGGAATGCCGATCAGACCGACCGCGCCGTGCGTCAGGCCTTCCCATTTCTCGATCAGCAGATAGATGATGTAGCCCACGCACATCGTGAAAATCGAGAAGTAATGGCCCTTGAGCCGCAGCGACACCACGCCGACGACATAGCCGAGCACCATGCACACCACGCCGGACAAGGCGAAGGCGAGCCAGAACGGCATTTGATGATCGACCGTGAGAATGCCCAGCGTATAGGCGCCGATGGCCATGAAGCCGCCGTGCGCCAGATTGAGCTGGCCGGTGTAGCCGGTCAGCAGGTTCAGGCCCAGTGTCGCGATGGCCGTGATGAACGCGAGCGTCATCACGGACAAGAAATAGCTGTTGGGCACGACCAGCGGAAACGCGATGGCGGCTGCCAGCAGCAACATCCAGCCGGTCTTTCCTTGCAGTGCTTTCATGTCTGTCTCTCCTTAAGCGGCCTTGCCGGCGAACAGGCCCTGCGGACGAACCGAAAGGATGACCACGAGCAGCACGAAGGCGATGATGTCCTTGTAGTCCGTGGAGATATAGAAACCGCCGAAGCTCTCCGCCATGCCGATGATCAGTCCGCCGACAATCGCCCCGGGAATGCTGCCCATGCCGCCGAGGATGATGATCACGAACGCCTTGGTGATCACCAGATTGCCCATGCTGGGATAGACCAGGTTGATCGGCGCGTAGAGCGTTGCGGCGATCGCCGCGAGCGCGCCGGAAATGGCAAAGACGAGCAGCGTGACGCGCGTGGCGTCGATGCCGACCAGGGCCGCGCCTTCGCGGTTCTGCGCCATCGCCATGATGGTCGAACCTGTCACCGTGCGCGTCAGGAACAGATGCAGCAGCACCATCAGGCCGAACGCCGCGACGATGATCAGCAGGCGCTGCAGCGGCGCGGTCAGGCCGAAGATCTCGACCATCTGGCCATACGGTGTCGGCATGCGGTGGAAGTCGGCGCCCCACAGCGCCTGCGCGCCGGCTTCGAGGAACAGCAGGATGCCGATCGCGGCGATCATGTCGTGGATCTCGGGCGCGTTGCGCAGCGGGTGGAACACCAGCCGGTCAGCCAGCATCGACAGCACCGCAACCACCGCGGCCGCCGCCAGCATCGCCAGCCAGTAGTTCAGGCCGAGCGTCGTCATGGCGTAGTACGACACGTAGGCGCCCGCCATGTACAACGCGCCGTGCGCGAAGTTGGGCACGTGCAGGATGCCGTAGACCAGGGTCAGCCCTAGCGCCACCAGGCTATAGACGCCACCCAGTGTCAGGCCGTTGAGTAACTGCTGGAAAAACAAGGCCATGCTTTGTCTCCTTGCGATGGTGTACCGGGACGGCACCCGCGCGGTCTCTGACGCCGTGTCGTGTTCTCGCACGGTCGTTCTTTTTCGGCGACTTTGCATAGCGTTTCCGCGAGCGTCAAGCAATCGGACGTAGTATTCCGGTGTGCGAAATAGCACCCGTTCGAAGTGCCGTGCATCGTCGGTGTATTCCCTGATTTCAGCGTGCAAGTGGCGCGATAACGCATTCATCTGCCGCCGGCGGGACCTATGTACAGCGCATATGACCCGTATGTTTTCGCTACATAGCGCCGCTGCCCCGGCACAGAAACTGATATGAAAGGCACATGAAACGCACGACCTCGATTCCTCGACCCACCGATGCCGCGCTGGTATCCGGCGAGGCCGCGCATCCGCCGGACAGTGAAGACCGGAATTTCGTCACGGCGCTGGCGCGCGGGATCGAATTGCTGCGCGCCTTCGGGCCTGGAGACGACTTTCTTGGCAACGCCGAGTTGTCGCGCCGTACGGGTATTCCCCGACCAACGGTGTCGCGGCTCACCTATACGCTCGCCAGCCTTGGCTATCTCGTTTATGTGGAAGGCCACGAGAAATACCGGATCGGGCAGAGCGCAATGCTGCCTGGTCAGCGATATCTGTCCGGCGCCGGCATCCGGAATATCGCGCAGCCGCTGATGCAGTCGCTGGCGTTTGCTACGGGCTGTACGGTTGCGCTGGCCGCGCCGGATCGGCATGACATGCTGTACCTGGAAGTCTGCCAGCCGCGCGGTGCGCTGGTGATGCGCCTGACACCGGGCTCCCGGCTGCCGATGGCCACGTCGGCAATCGGGCGCGCTTGGCTTGCCGGGCTGCCCGCGGCGCGGCGTGGCGCGGTGCTTGAGCAGCTCGAACGTCATCACGGCGCGCGCTGGGCTGGCGTGCGCAGCAAACTCGACCGCGCATTGCGCGAACACGCGCGACGCGGTTTCTGCGTGGCCCACGCCGAATGGGATCGGTCGGTCAGTGGCGCCGCCGCGCCGGTTCGCCTGGCCGATGGCTCGGAAGTGCTGTCGATCAACATCGGTGGCGCGTCGACGCGGCTGTCGCCGGAAATTCTCGAAGGCAATCTCGGTCCGCGGATTCGCGAGCTTGCCGACACCCTTGCCACGCGGCTTTGGCAGCCTGCGTGATGCGAATGCAATCAAGAACGATGAGGAGACAAGCATGGATATTCGCAACAAGACAGTGATCGTGACCGGCGGCGGCACCGGTATCGGCCGGGCGTTGGTGATGGCCTTCGCCAAGGCGGGCGCCCGCGCCGTGGCGGTGGCCGATATCGACGAAGCCGGCGCCGCGCAGGTGGCGGCGGAGGCAGCGAAGATCGCGCCGGAATGCCAGCTGTTTGCGCAGCGCGTGGACGTGGCCGATGCCGAAGCCGTGCAGGCGCTGGTCGATATCGCGACGCGCCGCTTTGGCCAGGTGGATGTGTTCTGCTCGAATGCCGGCATCATCCTGCGCAAGGGCCTCGACGCCAGTGCGGAAGAATGGCAACGCATCTGGGACATCAACGTGATGGCGCACATCCATGCCGCAAAGGCCGCGCTGCCGCAGATGCTGGAGCGCGGCGACGGCTACTTCATCAACACCGTGTCCGCGGCCGGCCTGCTGTCGCAGATCGGCTCGGCGCCGTATGCGGTGACCAAGCATGCGGCGATCGGCTTTGCCGAATGGCTATCGATCACGTACGGCGACCGTGGCATCAAGGTCAGTTGCATCTGCCCGCAAGGCGTCCAGACGAAAATGCTGTTTGGCGAAAGTGGCGAGCGCAAGGGCTTCTTGCAGGCGGGGTCGGTCACGCCAGAACACGTTGCCGAGAAGACGCTCGAAGGCGTTGTCAACGAGAGTTTCCTCATACTGCCCCATCCCGAAGTGCTCGAGTACTATCGCCGCAAGGGTCAGGACTACGATCGCTGGCTGCGCGGCATGCGCCGGCTGCACGATCAGGTCAGCAAGGAATTCGGCAATATCGCCGTGTAGTTGCGGTCTGGCCCATAACAACGAGACAGGAGACAACGTCATGCGCGCAAGAACCTTCCCGCGTCGGCGGGTGCTGACCATGCTGGCGGCCACGGCAGCCATCGTGTCGATGCCTGCATTGCAGGCCGCCGAGCCCTATCCCACCAAGCCGATTCGCATGGTGGTCGGGTTCCCGAGCGGCGGGGCGCCTGACATTCTTGCGCGTCTGTTTTCTGAAAAGGTGTCTCTGGGCCAGCCGGTAGTGGTCGACAACAAGCCCGGCGCCGGCGGCAATATCGGCGCCGAGGCCGTGGCCCATGCCCCGCCCGATGGATACACGCTGGCATTGGGCACGGTCGGCACGCATTCGATCAACGGCGCGCTCTACAGCAAGATGCCCTATGACATGGTCAAGGACTTCGTGCCGGTGATCCTGCTGGCCTCGACGCCCAACGTCCTCGTCGTGCATCCATCAGTGCCCGCCAAGAACGTGCAGGAGCTGATTGCGCTGGCCAAGTCAAAGCCGGGTCAACTGACGTTCGGCACGCCAGGCGTCGGGACTTCGCTGCACGTGGCGGGCGAACTGTTCAACACGATGGCGGGCACCAAGATCACGCATGTGCCATACAAGGGCCGCGCCATGGCGATTCCTGACCTGCTCGGCGGGCATATCACCATGATGTTCGACAATCTGCCGTCCGCGCTACCGGTGGTGAAGGAGGGCAAATTGCGTGCGCTGGGCGTAACCAGTGCGCAACGCTCGGCATCCGCGCCCGACATCCCGACTATCGCAGAGCAAGGTCTGCCCGGCTACGAGGCCACGTCGTGGTTCGCAGTCTTTGCACCAGCCAACACGCCCAAGGAAATCGTCAGCCGTCTGAACGCGGAGCTGAATCGCATCTTCACGCTGCCCGATGTCCGGGCCAAGCTGAAGACGCTGGGCCTAGATCCGGTGCTGGGAACGCCGGAGAAACTCGCCGAATACCAGCGCGCCGAGATCGCCAAATGGGCCAAGGTGGTAAAGGAATCCGGCGCGAAGGCTGAATAACGACGACACGGATTTGCCGCGAGCCAATGGTGCAGCGGACGGACCGAGCCCTGCGTTTCCGCGACGCAAGGCTCGAATCGTCTTAGGCGTCAGGCTCGGCCGACGTGGTCGACGCGGGAATCGGTCGGTCCCGCAGGCGGCTCAGGCTGATCGCCGCGCCGATGCCGGCCACGATGGCTGCGACAGGAAGCGCCATGCGAGCGGCGCCTTGTTGATCGAGGCTGAACATCAGCGCCACCACCGCGGTGCCGGTGGTCTGGCCCAGCAGGCGCGTGGTGGCTTGCGCCCCGCTGGCCCCGCCGCTGCGCTCGCGCGGCGTGGCGCCAATCATCGCGCGGTTGTTGGGCGACTGGAAGAAGCCGAAGCCGATACCGCACAACGCCGTGCGCCACGCGATGTCGAGGCTCGATGCGTCGGGTCCCAGTAGTGAAAGGCTGAGCAGTCCGCACGACAGCATGAGCAATCCGGCGCCCGCAAGGATGCTGGCCGGATAGCGGTCGGACAGACGCCCCGAAACCACGGCCATGAGCGCCACCATGAGCGGCCATGGCGTGATCAACAGGCCGGTCTCCTGCAAACTGCGCCCCAACTGGTATTCGAGATAGAACGGTAAGGAAACGAATGCCAGCATCTGCGTCATGAACGAGCAGAACGACGTCCCCACGGCAAGCGTAAAGGCCCGGCTGGCGAAAAGATCGACAGGGACCAGCGGTGCGGTGCGCCCACGTTGCCGGCGGACCAGAATCCATCCCAGGAAAATCGCCAGCAGCACGCCGACGATGCCCGCGATGCGCAGGGCGTCATGGCCAAGTCCGTCGACACCGAGGATAAAGAGGCCGAATACGATGGCCGACAGTACAGCGCTGGGATAGTCGAAGGAGTGCGGCTGCGGCGGCGTTTCGGGCAATGCGCTACGAGAAATGGCCAGGGCCGCAATGGCGACGGGCACGTTGACAGCAAACAGCCACTGCCAGCTGCCGATGCCGAGAATCAACGCGCCCAGCGAAGGCCCGACAGCGATCGTCACGCCGACCACCAGCGCGTTGAGTCCGATGCCACGCCCGAGCTTCGTCGGCGGGTAAATATAGCGGACCAGTGCAGTGTTGACGCTCATGATCCCGGCACCGCCGATGCCCTGTATCACGCGGGACGCCACCAGCATCGGCAAATTGACCGAAAGTGCGCACAGCAACGAGCCCACCAGAAAGGTGGCCAGTCCGACGCGGTAGACGCGCTTGTAGCCGAGGATATCGCCCAGCGACGAAAGGGGCAGCAAACATACCGTGACGGTCAACTGGTAGGCGTTGACCACCCAGATCGTGCGCGCCGGATCAGCGTGTAGTTCACGGGAGATCGAAGGAAGCGCGATGTTGGCAATCGATCCATCCAGCACGGCCATGATCAGGCCGCAGAACACGGTGAGAATGGCCCAGGTACGCTGGGGCCGGGGTAGGCCTTGATGGGGCTGCATGGAACAGGGGGCGATGACTTGCGGAGGAAAGCCGATCGTCGCGCTAAAAGAATGAGCGCGACGTTGGACGCGTCATTATCGTCCCGTCTGCCTCGCCTGCGCAAATCCCGGGTCGCACCGGCTCGCTGTGGCGTTGCGGGGTGGTCGCCGTGCGAGATGGGCGCCGGGCCCGCTAGCTCTAGGATGTGGCAGCGGTATCGTCGGCGTCGTGCGCGTTACTGAACTGCCGGATGCTGTCCAGCAACTCCGCTGCCGAAGTCGCAATGTCGTCCGTCCACTGGAGCGGGGACGCCTCGCACAGGTGTTCCACCGCACGGCACATGTCCACGAGCGCGATTTCGCTGACGATCAGGAAGGCGCCCGCCGAACGATGGGCCCAATGGCCCAACGCTGCCGCATCGCGGCGAAGCACGATGTCGGCCAGTTCGGGCTCGTCATGCTGAAGATGCGCGCGGAGAATGGCGCGATAGCGCGCGCATTCCGATGCTGGAATTGGCGAAGCGTCGGCGACGTCCTGATGTTCTTCCATGGAAATTGCCTCGTCGTGCAATTGATGTACGGGAATTTCGGACAGCGCGGTGCCGAGCGACCGCAGCGATGCCGGCTTGGCAATATGGCCGGCGAAGCCGCGCGCGAGCCAGTCGCCAGCATGATCGTCGCGCGTGACGGCGCTGTATGCCAGAACCGGCAGGTCCGGCCGTAGCGCACGGACAGCAGCCAGAAGTTGGTAGCCATCCATCACGGGCATATGAATGTCCGTCAGCACGACGTCGACGTCGGCCACATCTTCCTCAAGGATCGCGAGGGCCTGACGTCCGTCACCGGCGACGATCGCGTGCCAGCCCAGCGTTTCAAGCTGTTCGGCGATCAGCGTCTGGTTTAGCGCATTGTCCTCCGCCACCAGGATCGTACGGGGTGGACCCGGCAGCCTGCCGGTTGCGTCCGGGTCGTCGAGCCGTGCCGATGATCGCGTTGCCCCGTCAAGCTCGCACACATCGACCAAGGTGGGCGTGTCGTCGGCATTCAGTGCCGCGAGCGCTGCGGCGAGGAGGGCGGCATGATCGAACGTGGTCACTTCGAATACCCCCGGCGCGCACGCACGCGGGTGCTCCGGGCCATTGCGGGTGATCCAAACCGCCTGGGCGCCGTGGACGTCGCGCAGTGCCTGAACCGTCTGCAGGCTGTATTCTCCTGTCACGATCAGGATGTGCGGGCGATTGTTGCGCAGCCAGCCAAGCGCCGGATCAATCTGGTGGAACACCTGCGTTCGCCAGCCGTCGCGTTGCAGCCATGCTTCGATAATGTTGCCCGATTCCGGCTCCTGGCACAGAACCATCGCCTGGCTGCCGCGGACAGCGGGCTCGTGGGCCGTCTGCTCACCGGGCGCTTGCGGCAACGGAATGGAGATGGTGAACGCGCTGCCAACGCCTTCGACGCTTTCCACGCCGATATGTCCGTCCATCAGTTCTGTCAGGCGCGCGCAAATGGAAAGGCCGAGCCCCGTTCCACCATAGCGGGCCGAAGTCCCCGGCTCCGCCTGCACGAAAGGATGGAAGACGCGGGATACCAGCGTCGGCGGCATGCCAATGCCGGAATCGCGTACGCGGCAGACAAATATGGTGCGCTGCTCGGTATCGACCGTGATTTCCGCGCTCAGCACGATCTTGCCGCAGGCCGTGAATTTAAAGGCATTGCCGAGCAGATTGCCAATGATCTGGGAGATTCGCGTGCGGTCTCCAAAAAACGCGCCATCCAGTGTGGGCGACAGGTGCACGTAGAAGCGGATGGGCCGTTCCGCGACCATCGGCGCATAGGACATCGACAGGCTTTCCAGATCCTCGAGCGGTCGGAACGATTCATTGGCCAACTTCATCTCGCCTGCGTCGATCTTCGAAAAATCGAGGATGTCGTTGACGATCCGGCGCAGGCCGTCCGACGCCACCTGCAGCGCGCGCAGCCGGGAGGCCTGGGCGCCCATGCCGTCCGCGCGGACCAGCAGTTCCAGATTGCCAAGCAGCGCATTCAACGGCGTGCGAATCTCGTGGCTCATCGCCGCGAAGAAATTGGACCGCGCACGCATCATCGCCTCGGCCGCTTCGCGGGCGGCACGCAGTTGGTCCTCTAGCCGGTGCTGCGCCGTCACATCCTGGATGGCGCAGAACAGCACATCCTCATCGCCATAGCGGACCGGCGCGCAAGTGACGAGAAGAAACTGTCGTAGTGCTGCGGCCACATCGGGCGCATCATGCGACGACGCGCCCGGCGATGCCGGGACGGTGACCTGGGCGATCGCACCTTGGCCGGGCTGCGCGGGGGCGGCGGACGCGGCGTACAGCGCGTCGGCAATATGGGCGGGCAGCGATGCGCCCTGTGCGCGGCCAAGCAACGCATTGGCGACCGCATTCGACGTGATGATCTGGTTATCGCGCTTACGCACGATGCAAAGCCCGATAGGCGTCGCACTCACAAGAACATGGTTGATGGTTTCGCTCTCGAGCGCACGTGCGGCTTCTGCGTGACCGCGGCGCAGCAGGTGAACGTCCCAGTATCGCGCTACCAAAACGATACAGCCGATCAGGAAGACGCCGACGCCGCCAATGGCGATCAGTTCTGCGGCAATCGATCCGGCCAGCGTCCGGAACGACAGCGCATAGACCAGCGAGCCGAATCCAGGGTTCAACGGCTGCACCAGCAACAGGCCAGAGCGCGTGATCGCAAGCGATTCGGTTGGCGTCTGCGGGACGTTCGACAGGATGCTTTGGATTTGGCCAGGGCTGATTGGCGGCGACACATCGACCGGCACATTCGCCGGGTTGATCAGCAACAGCATGGCAGGGTCGGCCGGCCGCTTCAGGCGCGCCAGGAAGGCGCTTGCGGGAATGCTTGCGGCAAGGTAGGCACTGTGCCGGCGGTTCGCTGTGGTAGTTGCCAGCACGGCCGTCACAGCCTGTTCTTTCAGCAGCGGGTCTTCGACCGGACCAATCCAGGCGGGTTGCTGTGGCTGGCCCGGATGCTCGCGTACGCTTTGGGCTATCGCGTCGCGCAGCACAGAAACGTGGCCGGGCCCAAGGCTGGAGATCACGTATTCGGGCAGCCGCGTGGGCGACAAGATGATGGCGAAGGCGGCATCGGCATCCACAATATAGGCAATGTGGTTCTGTTGAAACGCCATCTGCGTAGTGATCGTCGCCGTGGCGATTTGCTGAAGCTGCCACAGGCGCTGCGCCGTCGCGTGTCCCCAGGCTTGTTGCGTCGCCGGTGGCACCAGCAGCGCATAGCGTCCGTCTGCCGACAAGAATTTGCCGTTTCGCTGGATTCCATCGAATACCGCCGCGTCAACCGGTCCGACGCTGTCGGCCTCGAGATAGAACCGCAATGTCAGCGCGGTGCGCCGCAACAGCGACGTCTCCCCCTGCAATTGAAGCGAAATGGTGCTGACGTACTGCGCCACATGGTTGCGCCTGACATCGAGGTGCCGGGCTGCCGCCAGTCCCGCAAGCAACAGCCCCGACACGATGACGATTACGATCAGCAGGCCAACCGTGACGTAGTAGAGGTGCTGCTGCCGTCTCGCGTTGCGGGCAAGCGTCTGGAAGGATTGGGCCAGGGATTCCTGGGTGCGGTCGAGAATCTGTTGCATGGCCCGATGGAAGGATCAGATCAGTCCGTTTTCGTAGGCGTAACGAATCAGGTCTGTATTTGTCTGTACGTTGAGCTTGCGCATGGCTACGGTCTTCTGGCTGGAAATCGTGCTGACTGAGCGACCGAGCTTTTTGGCGATCTCGCTCAGTTGAAACCCCTGCGCATATAGCCGGATGACTTCCAGTTCGCGAAGCGTCAGCTCGGTGCTGGGCGCGGCCGCCGCCGACGCGTTGTCTAGCACGGCGCGGATCGACGGCGAATAGAAGTGGCCGTTGCTGACCGTCACATGCACGCAAGCACGAACAATCTCATCGAGTTCGTCCTCCTTGCTGACGAAGGCGCGGGCGCCGAGCTTCATCGCACGCGTGACCACACCGGGATTGGTCTGCGCGCTGACAATGACGATACGTGTCTCGGGGTACAGACGCACCAGCCGACGCAGCAGGTTGAAGCCGTCGATCGATGAGTCGCCATGGCCCATGCTGAAATCGGTCACGGCAACGTCCACCGGAAACTCTGCCAGTGCTCCAACCAGTTCACTACCGTTTGTACATTCGCAAACGACCTGAAAGCCGGGGGTTCGTTGCAAGCAATCTCTCAGCGCAATGACAACAAGCGGATGATCGTCGGCCAGGGCAACGCGAATGGTTTTTGCAGGCATGCCTCAAATTCCTTTTTTCAGGCAAGCGGCGATATCCGCCGGGGTAACGTCGTGTGAAAGAGTCGTGCTTTCGCGAACATAAGGAAAATACTCCATCGTTAACTGAAAAACACACGATTCCACAAAATTCCATTGTGTGCGATCAGAGATTGATGGAATAAGCGGGAACTAGTCTAGGTGGTGGCTGACTCGCTGCAGGAGTGCATATTCTGTCCGTTTCTGGTGGGGCAACAAAACCTTTTTCCTCGTCTGGTTCCGTATATGGATTGGAAAATTCTGAAGGATTGACGCGAGCAGTTTTGGCGTTAAGTCGAAGATTACGAAACCTCAAAAATGTCGAACGCCACTTCTGAGGATGAATACCGATGATGAGCGCAAGATTCTGACTAGTTACACAGAGGTGCCGCAATCGTATTTCAGCTAATTGCGCGCATCGTTCTTCCGCGCGGATGCGGCCGCTGAGGATCTGCTGCGAAAGACGGGAGACGAGAGGCCAACGGCAGCAAGCGAAGCTGCGGGTTCCCCACATCGCGCCGACTCCTGGCGGCGCCCTGTGACGGAGCGGCCAACTTGGCCTGTCGAATCAATGCGGAGGCGCCTCCAGGATTTGGGCCTGATTGGCGATGGCGTCGGTCAGCCCGCAATACTGCGGCAGTAATCGGCTGGCGCGTTCGACGAAGCCCTTGCACCGCTGCGACTGGACTGGCGCGCCAGTCTGCACGAGAACCGCGGCGGGATGCGCGAGTGCCGCATGTTGCGACAGCCAGTCGGGTGTTCGCGTCACGCCGCGTTGACGCAGCAGCATCAACAGTTCCACTGGAATTGCCTGTTCTAGAGGGTGATCGAAGTCAAAGAGCGACTCGTCTGTGTCGAGCCGGCACTGAAACAGGTGTCGCTCCGCCAGCTCCTTGGCAAGCGGACCAAATACGTTGTCATCTGCTTGCCAGCTATCGACGATCTGGCCCAGCAGGGCGTCGCTTTTCTGAAAGGCCGGCTGCGGCACGGGGACGTCGAGCGCCTTCCCGGCCACGGCGATGATCATCCCGG
Organism: Cupriavidus pauculus; assembly: GCF_008801835.1. Classification (GTDB taxonomy): domain Bacteria; phylum Pseudomonadota; class Gammaproteobacteria; order Burkholderiales; family Burkholderiaceae; genus Cupriavidus; species Cupriavidus pauculus. Next base: position 73,438 of record NZ_VZOW01000005.1, read on the forward strand.
TCATGCCGCTGAGCGCGATCATGTCCGTGGGGTCGCTGTCGACGCCGAACCACGACCGCAGGACAAACGCGGCGAGATCGTTCCACCCCAGCGCCAGCAGCATGGCGATCTGCAGTGACATATCGCGTTCGTAGGTCTGACGCCGGACCGGTCCGCTCCACTGTTCCTTGTGAATGGCTAGCGCATGCGTGGCCGCCACGGATTCCACCACGCCAAGCTGCAGAGATAGCCAGTTGGTGGACGAACAAGTGGTGCCGCTGTCGAGCTCGATGGCGCGCCATTGGCGCAGCCTTCCCAGCCAGAACATCGCCCGCGCCGCTCGCGGAAGCGGTACGGCATTTGGAGCGGCCAGAAATTCGGTCAGCGTTTCGCGGTACATGCCATGCAGAGCATTGGCCTGGGCTTGTGCGGTATGAAGGATGGTTTTCCTTCTTTGTTCGGACTCCGGTTCGTTTGTGGATCTGTTGCGCATTGAGAAGATGCCCGTGAAGAGTTTTGAGGTGAATAACGACACTAAGGTTGGGTATGAACAGGGTCCATCGCAATTTACCGAAACTTGTGGAGTTTTTCGGAACGTCTACTACGATTCGTCACAAGACCATGGTCATGGAATTTATAAGCCAGAAAATTAAGTGATTTTTGAGAAAATTACTATTCAGGCGCTGTAATTGTCAGGTGCAAACTTCGCTGCGATTCTAATGTTAGGGTCGTAATTGAATAATCTTTTTTAGGTGGATATAAGGGTGAAGACGATGAGAGATATCTCCATGTTCAGAATTCGCTCGCTGGCGCTTGCGTTGAGCGCGATGACGGTCTCGCCGCTCGCGCTTTCCACGGGGATGGTGCCGGAGACATCGGTGGTGTTGGTCAACGAGGCCGACGGCGAGGCGACCATGAACGTGAAGAACAGCGAGTCCTCGCCACAATTGCTCTATACCTCGATCAACCACATCGAGGAAGACAAGGAGGACCTTGTGGTGGTGACGCCGCCAGTCACGCGCGTGGAGGGCAACGATACGCAGGTCGTGCGCTTTATCCTGCGTAACAAGACGCCGCTGAAGACCGAGCGTCTCGCGCGGGCGGTGTTCGAAGGCATTCCGCCCAAGGACGACAAGGCAGGGGAGGCGCGCGTGACGATGACCGTGCGCCAGGATCTTCCGCTGGTGATTCATCCCAAGGGTCTGCCGATCGAGCGCGAGCCCTGGAAGCGATTGCGGATCAGCGTGAGCGGCGATGAACTGATCGTCGAAAACCCAAGCCCCTATGTCATTCGGCTGGCGCAATCGGTGCAGTTCCAGCCGGGGCAGGAAGCCGCGGAGCTGCCCCGTCCCTACGTGCTGCCGGAAACAACTGTCAAGGTGCCGTTGAGCAAGGTCCCGGGCCAGCCAGTTTCGGTGCGCCTGTACCCGGCAACGCTTTACGGGTTCGCAGTCGACAGCTTCGATGCGCCGATTTCGCCGGAACGCACATCGAAGTGATGCAGTACCAATGGAGCAACTTGATAAGAAGGAAATCCGGCGCCGCCCACGCGGCGCAATCGGAAGATTGGGGTTGTGCAATACCGCGCTGCAGTTGGCCTTGCTTGCGTTTGGCCTAGCAAGGATTTTCGTGTTGGACGCGGTAGCGCAAACGATGCCGGCAGGCCCGGAGGAGGTGCGCGAGGCGGCGGACGTCGGAGCAAAGAGCGCCCCGGTCCGCCCCGGTTCGCAACGAGGGGATATTTCAGAAGTCGAACAGGCTGCGTCTGCCGCACCGGCTGAACGGGCTGCGCCGGCTGAACCGACCGAACCTACCGAATCGACAAAAACTACAGAACCGGCCGAACCCACCGCAGCGGTTGCACCGAAGGGTTTCGACCTCGACATGATGAAATCGCGCGGCATTGATCCGCGCATCGCCGACTATTTCATGCACGGTGCGCGCTTTACGCCAGGCATGTCGCTGGTGACATTCAAGGTCAACGGGAAGTCAAAGGGATCCGGCATGGCGCGATTCGACGACGAGGGGCAACTCTGTTTCGACGCCCGGCTTGTGGCCAGGCTCGGCCTTCGGATGCCAGGCGACGACGCCGTCGATCGCAAATCTGCATCGCCGCAAGCACCTGCCCCGGATGCGGCGGGGTCGTGCCTGGACTTCAAGGGCGCGTGGCCAGCCACGGTGATCACGCTGAAGCCGAGCAGCTCTGCAGTCGATCTGCTCGTTCCGACCGATGCGCTACGGATCGACGCCGTCGATCAAGTCGATTACACGACGGGGGGCGTGGCAGCGCTGCTCAACTACGATCTGCTGGCGACGGGCAGCCGCTTCGAGGGCGGCAGCACGCGCTATTTTTCCGCGGCCAACGAATTTGGGTTCAATGCGGGCGACTGGATCGTTCGCAATCGCAACACCTATAGCAATGACGGCAATACGTCGAATTTTTCGCATCTCTACGCCTATGCGCAACGGACGTTCGTCGAGCGGGAATCCGTGTTTCAGGCAGGCGAGATCAATGTGGGGAATTCGATCTTTCCTGGCCCGGCCATCACTGGTGCGCAGTGGATTCCCGAACTGGCGCTGAAGCGCAGCACGGGTAACGGCACGAGTATCGATGGCATCGCACAGACGCAGGCTCGCGTGGAGGTCCGCCAGGCCGGCGCGTTGATCTACAACACCATGGTCCCGCCGGGGCCGTTCACGTTGAGCAATGTGCCGCTGCTGAACGGCAGCAATGACGTCGAAGTCACGGTCATCGAGGCGAACGGGGCGGCACGGAAGTTCGTTGTGCCTGCGGCGCAATTGAATGCTGGCTCGCTCGGGATCGCCCCGGGTTATTCGTTTGCCGTCGGCAAGCTACGACAACTCGGTGACGAAACGCCGGTCAAGCCCTGGATGGCCACGGGCACCGGGACGTGGCGTGCGGGCAAGAACGTGGGGTTGACCGGCGGCCTGATGTTCGGCACTCAATACCAGAGTGTGGGCGCAGGCGCCGATGCTAGAGTGTTCAAGAACTCGACTAATGTCAGCCTTCGCGGGCTGTTTTCCAATGCGACGCGACAGGGCGAGCGCGGCGCACAGCTGACGGGTTCGCTTTCGTCGACGATCGGTAATGGATTCAGCGTCAATGCCTCGGCGACGCAACAGACGGAAGGCTACCGGTCGCTGACCGATACCACGCAGGAGACCACCTCCGCGTGGGTCGACAACCATTATCGCAGCCAGTATTCGGCCGGCATTTCCTGGAGTCAGCAACTGCTGGGCGGCGTCACGATCAGCTATAGCCGGTCCACGCTTTTTACCAACGTTGTGACGCAGCGTGTGACCGCCTCGTGGGGCAAGTCGTTCAAATACGCCACTGTATCGATCAACGCGGAGAAATCCCTGGGCGGTGACGGGGAAAACAATGGCAATTCGATCTACGCCAGCGTGTCGATTCCGCTTGGCCGCCGCAGCGTGCGCGGCTATGTCAACCGGGTTCAGGGCGAAACCCGGATCGGCGCAACGTATAACGAAGCGGTCAACGATGGCTTCAGCTATAGCGTCAATGCGGAGGGGCGGCCTTCCGAGGGATCTGCTGCGGCATCGGCCACTGCGTCGATGACGCCTTACTACACGCATCTCAACCTTGGCGTCTCTCAATATGGCAGCTCTAGTACGTCCTATAACGTCGGCATGAATGGCGGCCTTGTCGCGCACAAGCACGGGGTGACCTTCTCGCCCTACGCTGTGGGGGATACGTTTGGCATCGCGTCGCTCGGCGATGTGCAAGGCATCAAGATTTCCACGCCGCAAGGCCCCGTGTGGACCGATCCTTGGGGGCAAGCGGTGATTTCGAACGAACCCGCGTACACGTCGAGCCGGGTGGAGGTCGCCACAAAGTCATTGCCGCGCAATATCGATATCACCAACGCCTTCCGCCAAATCAATCCTGGCCGAGGATCGGTCACTTACGTCGATTTCGATGTCGTCAAGGTAAGGCGCCTGCTATTGCACGCAGTCGATACGGAAGGCAAGCCTCTGCCGCGCAACGCCACGGTTACCGATGCATCCGGCACCTTCCTGACGACCGTTCTTAACGACGGCACCATTTTCTTGCCCAATACACAGGCGGCGGCCGGAATGAAAGTGCAAAGCCTTGACGGCAAATCGTGTGTACTTGATTTCGCGCTGCCGGAGGTCCAGGACCTGAATGCCTATTTCGACGAGGCCAATGCCGTTTGCAGACCGGCTGACCCATCCAAGCAAGGAGCGACCAAGTGATCGCCATGCGCAAGCCCGCGCGCCGCGGAGTGAAATGCTGGTGCTGTTGCGGCCTTCTGCTTCCTGTCATCGCCCTGGCGCAGGCGCCGGTGCCGACCGTGCACGGTGCGCCGTCGCCGGAGCCGCCTCCCGTGCAAGATTGCCAAATCATCGTCAGCGAACCTGAACTCGATTATGGTGCGGTGACGCGCTATGCGCTCCGGGAAGATCCGGCGTCGCACAATCTGCTTCTGGGCAAGCGCCAAGTCATTCTGAACGTGAGTTGCGTGAGCGCGGTAAAAATCGGCGTGAGCTTTCGTGGTCCGTCCGTTGGCGCCGATTACCTGTTTGGTACGCAAGGCCGGGTCGTCATGCGCGTAATCGATGCGCAACTTGATGGACGCAGCGTCAACCTTGGATCGGCCAACGTGGCAGGCATGATGCCGGTTTCGAGCGCCGCCAGCGTGCAGTTCGTGCCGGGGCAGGTCGTCGTGCCCGTCGAAAATGGTCAACCGGCCACAGGGACGCGGTTTTCGGCAACGGTGGAAATGGATCCGTCGCTGCCGATAGACGCCGCGCGCGTGCGGGGTAGATCGACGGTGGAAACTGTCGGCACATTCGAAGTGGTGTGGCGCTAGCGCTTCACCCGCACCTATGGCAGGCGGCCCAGTGTTAGCTTCGGGCCACGATATATACGCGCACTTCAGGGTCATTTCGCACTGCATCACACAGCGCGACGAATGATGGCATGCTGTCGATGCCGTGCGCAGCGGGCAGGATCACGTTGCGGTCACGGCCGCCTGTACGACCCCCGGAATGGAGGTGTGCCATGCCAACGCGCCAATTTGCCGATTTCCCCGCCAACGAAAAACAGGAACTCGAGGCCGTGTTCCAACATCTTGGCCTCGCGCTCGATGAATTCGAAATCTCGGATACCAACGGTACATCCGCGCGCCAAGTGACGGTACGACGTCAGCGCACGGGTGCGGAGAGCGTCTATGACGCCAGCCCGGGCGCCGCGTGGGTCGAGGAAATTGAAAGCGATCTCGAATGCGGGCTGTTCGGTCGGGTGTCGGCGTAACGGTTTAGGTATCGACGACGCCATATCGACGCGGTCAGTGACGGCTACGTTCCTGGCTGCGACCGACTATCGACGCACCGGCAATCAACTCCTTTAGCAGCGCCAAGGATGCCGCCCCAGGCATGCGGTAGGGATCGAGTTCGCCCTGCGCGGAGTACTTGAGCAGCGTCGCAGCGTTGATCTTGTCGGCGTTCACGCGTCCCATCGACCAGCCAGAGAACGCCCGCTCGGCGATCTCCTCGTAATGCAGCAACACGACGTCGTGATGTCGCGCGTCGCGTCCGATATTGAGATAGAGGCGCGATACCGCTTCCCGGCTGCCTTCGAGCGCCTGCAGGAAAATGCTGTTGCTATGGCATAACACGCCGGTAATGCCGTGACGCGGATTGTGCGCCAGGCTGGTGTCGAGGATGGCGTCGAGCACATCGGCGCTCAGCGGCTCACGGGCGCGGCTGGCATAAAGCAGGCGAACTAGCATCATGGCCCCTTAACGACGGTTCAGATTCAACAGTGTCAGGAATTCTCGGCGCAGCTTGTCGTCCTTGAGAAACGATCCGCGCATGACACTGTTGGTCATTTTTGCGTCCGTGTCCCGCACGCCGCGCCAATGCATGCAGAAGTGCTCGGCCTCCATCACAATGGCCAGCCCATCCGGGTTCATCTTTTCCTGCAGCAGGTCGGCCACCTGCGCGACCGCTTCTTCCTGGATCTGCGGCCGGCACATGATCCACTCGGCCAGACGGACATATTTCGACAGCCCGATCAGGTTGGAGTGGCGATTTGGCATGACGCCCACCCACAGACTGCCGATGATCGGGCATAGGTGGTGGGAGCACGCGCTGCGCACCCGCATCGGGCCAACGATCATCAGTTCGTTCAACTGCTCGACATTCGGGAATTCCGTGACTTCTGGCGCCTTGGCGTAGCGGCCCGCAAAGATTTCCTTGAGGTACATCTTCGCCACGCGGCGCGCGGTCTCGCGTGTGTTGTGGTCCTGATCGACATCGATCACCAGCGCGCGCAGTACCTCTTCCATGCGGGCTTCGACTTCGGCCTGCAACGCGTCCAGTTCACCGTGCTCGATATGGCGAGCAATGTTGTCGTTGGCATGGAAACGCTCGCCCGATGCTTCGATACGGGCGCGGATGCGGTCTGCAACCGGCGTGGGAGCGGGGCGCTTGGCCTCGTCGAGGTGATCCTTGTGTGACATGTGTAGCCGCTGGCGAACGGTAAGAGGGGGCGCGGTGCGCGGTGCTTCACTATATGGCAGTTGGCATTGCACCACAACTCGACGCCGCGGGCGTCGCTTTGGCGCCCGCCGTTTCGCGCTTTCAATGCTTCAGCGCAAGACCGCCAGCGCCGGCAGCAAGGCCAGCGGCATCACGATGGCGCCGGTCTTCAAGAATGTCGCGGCGCTCACCGCATGGCCTTCGCGGCGCAATGCCGTCAACCACAGCAGTGTCGCCAGCGATCCGGTTACCGACAGATTGGGGCCAAGATCCACGCCGATCAGCACGGCCGCCGTCACCGTGTCGGATGCGTGGCCCGCGGCGAGTGCCGATGCGGCAAAGAGCCCGGCCGGCAGGTTGTTGACGATATTGCTGACGACGCCAATCACCAAGCCGGCCACGCCCGCGCCGAGCACCGCTTGCGAACCCTCGCGCGCCGACAGTTCGCGCACCCAATGGGCCAACTGATCGATCAGTCCAGTCTGCGACAGCCCTGCGACCAGCACGAACAGTCCGGCGACCAGCGGCAGCACGCCCCACGACACTTCCGACAATGCCGGGCGCAGCAGGCGCGGTTGCGTCGCGCACACCGCCATCAACGTCGCGGTGCCGCCAATGAACGTGGGCCAGCCCAGGTCGCGACCGAGCAGCGACGCGGTCAGCAAGGCCGCCCCGGTGAGGAAAATGCCAAGCGTGGTCAGCCAGGCCTGCAGCGATAGCGGTGGAACTTCCACATCGTCGGCGATAGGCTCGGCCAGCACCTCGCGTTGCGTCCAATAGAGAACGACAAAGGTCATCGCGATGGCAACCACCGACGGCAACGTGAAGCGCGCCAGCCAGCCCAAAAGCGGCGGCATCCGCTCGCCAAACAGCACCAGGTTGGCCGGGTTCGAAATGGGGAGCACAAAGCTGGCCGCATTGGCGATGAAGGCGCAGGCGTACAGATAGGGAAGCGGGTGCTTGACGCGTGCGGCGCGCGTGGCCGCCAGTACGGCCGGCGTCAGCACCACGGCGGTCGCGTCGTTGGACATGAAGGCCGTGACGGCGATGCCGAACCCGTAGACCAGCGCGAAAAGCCGTTTGGCGGAGCCCCTTGCACTGCGCACGGCCAGCGCCGCCACATGATCGAACAGCCCGGTTTTGCGAGCCAGCTCGGAAATCAGCATCATGCCGGCCAGGAACAGATAAACGTCATTGCCGCGCGCTACGGCGTCGATGGCATCGCGCCACGGCAGCAGGCCGGCCAAGCAGAGCAGCAGCGCGCCGCCCATCGCCCAGTAAGGCTCGGCAAGCCGGAACGGACGAAACAGCACGCCGGCCGTGGCCAGCGCGGCGACGGCCCAGATCAATGGATTGGCGTAGCTCGGCATCTGGACGATCAGAGCGGATTGCCGGCGGGGCGCGGCGGGGCAACCGGTGCCGGTATGCCAAGCGCCGCTGGCGTCGGGCCAGGCATCGATGGCGCTCCGGGGACGCCGCCATCGGGCGCGATGTCGGCTGCGGCGGGCGGCGGGAAGCCCAAGGCCGCGATGCCGTGCGTCCCATCGGCGTTTTCCGCATAGGCCCAGTCATTGTTGAGTCTTGCCAGTTGAGGCGGCGCGCGGAATTCGGTATCGGGCACGCCGGCCAGGCGGCCCTCCATGTAGGCCGCCCAGATCGGCAGCGCCGTGGTGGCGCCAAACTCATGGCGGCCCAGGCTGCGATTGTCGTCGAAGCCCATCCACGCCACGGTGACCACCTGTCCGGCATACCCCGCGAACCAGCCGTCGACGGCATCGTTGGTAGTGCCGGTCTTGCCGGCCACATCGTCGCGGCGCAGATAGCGCTTCACGCCGTTGCCGGTGCCTTCGTCCACCACGCTTTGCAGCAGGCTGTTCATGACGAAGGCATTGCGTTCGGAAATCACGCGCGGCGGCTCGCTGGTGTCGGCGGCGAATAGCACGTTGCCATCGCCATCGGTGATTTTTTCGATCAGGTACGGTTCGATGCGGTGTCCCTGGTTGGCAAACACGCCGTACGCGGCAGCCAGCCGCAGCGGCGACGTGGTTCCAGTGCCCAGCGCCATCGGCAGGTAGGGCGGCAGGCGCTTGGTCGAAAAGCCGAACTTGCCGGCGAAGTCGATCGCATAGGGGATGCCGATGGCCTGCAGCGTACGGATGGCCGGCAGGTTGCGCGATTCGGCCAGCGCCTGGCGCACCGAGATCGGTCCGACAAAGCGGCCGTCGTCGTTGGAAGGCTGCCAGCGCGGCGAGTTGTCGAGCGGCGCGTCGTTGATCAGCGTGCCCGGCGAGATGCCGCGTTCGAGCGCGGCCGAGTAGATGAACGGCTTGAACGTCGATCCCGGCTGGCGCTGTGCCTGCGTGGCGTGGTTGAATCGGTTGGCGTCGAAATCGGTGCCGCCCACCATCGCCTCGATCGCGCCCGTGCGTGCGTCGAGCGATACCAGCGCGGCCTGCGGCAAGGCCACGGCACCTTTGGCCGATCCATGCCGTTTGCCGTAACGGTCGATACCGGCCTGCACCGCATCGAAGGCCTGCACCTGATGCATCAACGACACCGTCGTATAGACGTTGATGCCCCGCGTGTAGGCCTCGTCGCCAAAACGATCGTGCGCGAGCTGCCGCGCCAGTTCGGCCACGTATTCGGCGTGTCCGTCGAAGCGGCCGTTGGTGTCGCGGCTGACCACGATGCGCGCATTGCGCGCCTCGCGATACTGGTCCTGCGTGATCATGCCCAGCGCCAGCATGCGGCCCAGCACATATTCCTGCCGACGCTTGGCGCGCGGCAGGTTCACTACCGGGTTCATGGTCGACGGCGCCTTGGGCAGCCCGGCCAGCATCGCGGTCTGCGCCAGCGACAATTGCGCCAGCGGCTTGCCGAAATAGGTCTGCGCGGCGCTGCCGAAGCCATAGGCGTGCTCGCCCAGGTAGACCTGGTTCATGTACAGCTCAAGGATGCGTTCCTTGGGCAGCGAGCGGTCGATCTCAAAGGCAAGCAGGATTTCGTACCACTTGCGCGACAGCGTTTTCTCGCGCGACAGGTAGAAGTTGCGCGCCACCTGCATCGTGATGGTGGACGCCCCCTGCGCGTAGCCCTCGCCGATATTGGCCAGAGCCGCGCGAATCAGTCCAGGGATATCGACGCCGACGTGGTTGTAGAACTGGTCGTCCTCGGCCGCCAGCAGCGCGTCGGACATCAGTTTGGGCATCCGCTCGATCGGGATGAATTCGCGGTGCTCAGTGCCGAATTCGCCGATCAGCACGTCGTCGCGCGTGAAAACGCGCAATGGCACCTGGGGGCGGTAATCGCGCAAGGCCTCGACGGAAGGAAGCTGCCGCAGGCTGATCACGGCAGCAAAGCCGGCAAGCAGCACGCCAGCGGCGGCCAGCGCTGCCGTGACGCCGGCGGCCTTGACTGCAAGATTTTTCATGGCGCGCATTCTACCGTGCGGCGGAGAGCGGCAGCGGCGCACCGGTTTCGGTCAGATCGGCAGGCGGCGTCTCGCGCGCGGCCTGAGGCGGATGATGCGGCACTTGTCGTGCAAAATCGCACAGCGCAAGCCAGGTTTCGGGCCGCTCGACGATCGTGTAGTGATCGGTGCCGGCAATCGTCTGCACCGCCACCGGGCCCGGCCACGCGGCCATCAGCCGCTCCGAGCATTCGTGCGGCACCACGTCGTCGGTCTGCGCCAACAGCACTTTCGTGCTCTGCACCACCTTCTTGCAGTGCGAAATCGAGTCGAAGTGGTGGCGCATCAACTGCCGCAGCGGCACCAGCGGAAAGCGCTTGCGCACGATTTCCAGCAGCGAATCGTATGGCGTAATCAATTGCAGGCTTTCGAAATCCTGCAGGTCGGCCAGCTGGATTGCCACGCCGGTCCCGAGCGAGCGCCCCACCACGTGCACGCGCACGCCGGGAAAACTGCGGCGGATATGCAGCAGGAACTGGCTGGCATCGGCCACGGCGGCGGCCTCGGACGGCATGCCGTCGGAATGGCCCAGGCCGCGGTAGTCGAACGTGGCGAAACCCATGCCGCGTGGCAGCCATTTCATGAACTGGAGCGTTTCCAGCACGTCCTCGCCGCGCCCGGGCAGGTAGAAAAGCAGGTCGCCCACACCGGCATGATCGGCATGATACGTGTAGCCGCGAAACAGGCCACCGGGCACCGGATGGGAATAGGCGTCGACGCCGTCCGGCAGGTCGCGCGGCGGCCTGCGGCGCGCGTCGAACAAGAGACGCTCCTGGTTGACGGCCAGGTAAGTCCAATAGCAGGCGAAGCCGCCAGCGGTCACAAGCGTGGTGGCCAGCGTTCTGCGCAATAACGACGAAGACATGGGGGCGAAAGAATGGTCTCGGACGGGCAATCGTGCCCAGCCTAACCGAAAATTGAAAGACGCGACATTTGACCGGCCATGTCCCGGGAGAGTTCTTGTACGATATGCCGCATATCGAACCACGCCCACCGGGGGGCTGTTGCATGAACGACGAACAGAAACGCGCGGAAGAAGCACAGGCGATGGAGCGGGTGGTCAATGCCACGCGCCAGGTGCAGGTGGCGTTTGCCGCGCTGCAGAGCCAGTATCCGCCGCAAGGCAGCGGCAAGCCGTCGAAGATCGCGCTGCAGACCTTCGATGCCGCCCTGCAGGCGCTGGAGGACGCCCAGGCGGGCTTTGACGAAGTCCTCAACGATCTGCTGGACGGCAACCGCTGACACGTTGCCGCCTGCGCTCCGGTCCTTGGCGCCGCCGCGTCACTCTAGCGTGAATGTGGCGGTTTTCACGGCCTCGGAATCCAGCCCCACCTGCACATTGAAGTCGCCGGGCTCGGCCACGTATTCGAGTTTCGCGTTGTAGAACTTGAGCATGTTCTCGTCGATCGGGAAATCGATCGTGCGCGATTCTCCGGGCGTCAGCATCACCTTGCGGAAGTCCTTGAGCTCCTTCACGGGACGCACCACCGATGCCGTGACGTCCTGCAGATAGAGCTGCACCACGGTTTCGCCCGCGCGCGCACCGGTGTTCTTCACGGTCACGCTCGCCGTCACCTTGCCCTGCCGCGCGAGCTTGCGGTCCGACAGCCGCACCTCCGACAGACTGAACGTTGTGTAGCTCAGCCCGTAGCCGAACGGATAGAGCGGGCCGTAATCTTCCTCGAAATACTGCGACGTATAGTTCGGCGCCTTGCCGGGCGTAAAGGGGCGGCCGATGCGCGGCGCGTTGTAGTACGTCGGGATCTGGCCAAGCGAGCGCGGGAACGTGATCGGCAGCTTGCCGGAAGGATTTTCGTCGCCGAACAGCAGATCGGCGATGGCGCGCCCGCCCTCGGTGCCCGCGTACCAGGTTTCCAGGATCGCGTCGACGTTGTCCTTTTCCCAGTTGATCGTCAGCGGGCGGCCGTTCATCAGCACCAGCACCAGCGGCTTGCCGGTGCTCTTGAGCGCCTTGAGCAGCGTTTGCTGGCTGCCAGGCAAGCCAAGGCTGGACCGGCTGGACGCCTCGTGCGACATGCCGCGCGTCTCGCCGGCCGCCACCACCACCACGTCGGCGTCGCGCGCCACGCGCACTGCTTCGTCGATCATCTCGCCGGACGAGCGCTTGTCCTGCACCACTTCCGGGTTGTCCCAGTTCAGGAAATTCAGATAGCCGACCACGCGATTGTCGTCGGTGATATTGGCGCCGCGCGCGTACACCACCTCGCCCTTGCCGGCGAGCGCCTCGCGCATGCCCTGCAGCAGCGTGACCGATTGCTTGGCCACGCCAGCGGCCGACCAACTGCCCATGATGTCGATCGGCGCATCGGCCAACGGGCCGATCACAGCCACCTTGCCCGCCTTCTTCAGCGGCAGCGTCTGGTTGCGGTTTTCCAGCAGCACCATGGACTTGCGCGCGGCCTCGCGCGCTTCGGCGCGATGCAGGCGGCTTTCGGCGTTGACGTCGGCCGGATCCTGCGCCGCCGCGCCAATGCGCCGGAACGGGTCGTGGAACAGGCCCATGTCGTACTTCGCGCCCAGCACTTCGCGCACCGCCTCGTCGATCAGCGCCACGGGCACGGCGCCCGATTTGACCAGCGTCGGCAGCTGTTCCAGGTAGCGCGTGTCGGCCATGCTCATGTCCACGCCGGCCTCGATCGCCAGCCGTGCCGCCTCGCGGCCGTTACTGGCCACGCCGTGACGCAGCAGTTCGTCGATCGCGCCGTGGTCGCTCACGGTCACGCCCTTGAAGCCCCATTCCTTGCGCAGCAGGTCGCGCAGCAGCCATTTGTTGGACGTGGCCGGCTGTCCGTTGATCGAATTCAGCGCGATCATCACGCCCCCGGCGCCGGCTTCGAGACCCGCGCGATAGGGCGGCAGGTAATCCTGATACATGCGCTGCGGGCTCATGTCCACCGTGTTGTAGTCGCGTCCGCCTTCCACGGCGCCGTACAGCGCGAAGTGCTTGACGAAGGCCATCACGCTGTCCGCGTTGGCGGGCGACGTGCCCTGGAATCCCTTTACGCTGGCGCGCGCGCACTGCGATACCAGGAACGGATCTTCGCCAAAGCCTTCCGACGTGCGGCCCCAGCGCGGATCGCGCGAGATATCGACCATCGGCGCGAAGGTGGCGTCAAGGCCGTCGGCCGCGGCTTCCAGGCCGGATATGCGCGCGGCCTTTTCCACTACGCCCATGTCCCAGCTGGACGCCAGCGCCAGGCTGATCGGAAACACCGTGCGATGGCCGTGCACCACGTCGTAGGCGAAGAACATCGGGATCTTCAGCCGGCTGCGCGTGGCGGCTTGCTGCAGCGGCCGGTTGTCGGCGCGCGTCACGGAATTGAACGTGCCGCCCACGCGGCCGGCCGTGATTTCCTCCATCAGCTTGGCGGCCGGCATTTCAGGGCCGATGCTGATGAGCCGCAGCTGGCCGATCTTTTCGTCGAGCGTCATGCGGCCGACCAGGTCGTCGATGAAAGCACGCTTGTCCGGTGACGGCGCGATGGCGGCGGGGCCGGTGGCGGCCCCGTCTGTGGCAGGTGCGGCGCTGCCAAACATTGGCGCGCAGGCAAGGCCGGCCGCGATGGCCAGCAAAGAGAACATTCGCATTATTTGTTGTCTCGGATGGGCGGACTTCCGGATCGTCGCTCCGCCATGGTGCGGCAAGGGCGCTTGCTACGGATGTCGCCGCGTGTCTGACATGCACGTCGGGCGAAATCGGTTATTTTTCTGAACTGCGCCGCAAGTTTACAGCCTTACGGTGGCTACACTGGCTGCTTTGTGGCGTTTTCTCGATGTGATTTCAGGAGATGGATTGGTGCTCGCCGTTTTTGCCGCGTCGTTTCGTAACACGATGAAACTTGTCTTGCCCGGCATCGCGTTTGCCGGATGCCTGATCGGCGCCGCGCCGGCTCACGCTTTTTCGCTCGATGACGTGACCGCACGCGCGAAAAAGCTTGCCGATCAGCCCTACGCGGCGCCGGCCAGCAATCTGCCGCCGGTTTTTGCGCAGATGCAGTTCGCCGACTACATCAAGATCCAGCCGAAGATGGACCAGGTCGAGTGGAAAGGGCAGGGCACGCCTTTCAAGCTCGGCTTCTATCACCAGGGCATGCAGTTCAGCTCGCCGGTGCGCATCAACGAGATCGTCGACAGTCGCGTGCAGGAGATCAAGTACGAGCCCAGCCGCTTCGATTTCGGCGATCTCAAGCTGGACAAGGCGGCCACCAACAAGCTCGGCTACGCGGGTTTTCGCGTGATGTATCCGATCAACCGCGCCGACAAGCTCGATGAGGTGATGAGCGTGCTGGGCGCGAGCTATTTCCGCGTCATCGGCAAGGGTCAGGTGTACGGGCTTTCGGCGCGCGGGCTGGCCATCAACACCGGCTTGTCCGAACCGGAGGAATTCCCGGCCTTCCGCGAATTCTGGATCGAACGTCCCAAGCCGCAGGACAAGCATCTGGTGTTCTACGCATTGCTCGATTCGAAGAACGCCACCGGCGCCTACCGCTTCGAACTGCATCCCGATGCCGACGCGGTACTGAAAGTGCAGGCGCGCGTGTTCATGCGCGGCGCGGTCAAGAAGTTGGGCATTGCGCCATTGACCAGCATGTTCCTGTTCGGCCCGAACCAGATGCGCGATGCCAACAACTTCCGTCCGGCGCTGCATGATTCCAACGGGCTGTCGATCCATACCGGCGATGGCGAATGGGTATGGCGGCCGCTGAACAATCCCAAGTACGTGGCGTTGAGCCTGTTCCAGGTGAACAACCCGCGCGGCTTCGGGCTGATGCAGCGCGGGCGCGATTTTTCGTCGTACGAGGACCTGAAGGACCGCTACGATCTGCGGCCCAGCGCGTGGATCGAACCGCAGGGCGATTGGGGCAAGGGCAAGGTGGAACTCGTGGAGATTCCCACGCCGGACGAGACCAACGACAACATCGTGTCGTTCTGGACGCCCGACGAGCTTCCGCCCAAGGGCACGCCCATCAAGGCCGACTACACGATTCACTGGACGATGGACGAACGCGGCGTGTTTTCCAAGGACCTGGCGTGGGTCAAGCAGACGCTGCGCACCGCCGGGGAAATCACGCAGGCCAATCTGATCCGCCATCTGGACGGCAGCCTCGGCTTTGTGATCGATTTCGAAGGCGGCGCGCTGGCCAGCCTGCCGCCCAATACGCCGGTGCGGGCGTCGTTCAGCGTGGGCGATAACGCCGAGGTCATCGAAAACGTGCTGCAGCCGAATCCCGTAACCAAGGGTTATCGTGTGACGCTGCGCATCAAGGTCAAGGATCCGAGCAAGGTGGTCGAGATGCGCGAGGCGCTGGTCGCCAACGATCGAGTGCTCAGCGAAACCTGGAGCTACCAGATCCCGCCGGGCACCGCAAACCAGCCCACGCCGGCACAGGCGGTGAAGTAGCGCGAACGCGCGCCGGCCCGGCGTTGTCCGGGCGCGGCGCGTTCCCTTCACGCGCCGCGTTGCCGCGCGGTTTTCGCGCGTAGCGGTTTCAGCAGGTCCGACAGCCCGTTGTGATCGAGTTCATGCATCAACGCCAGCAGCCGGCCGATCTCTCCGGGCGGAAACCCTTCCCTTGCAAACCAGTTCAGGTAGTTGCCCGGCAGATCGGCAATAAGGGTGCCCTTGTGCTTGCCGAAGGGCATTTCCCGCGTGACAAGCAGCACAAGGGCGTCGTGGTCCGGCAGCATGGCAGCGGTTCCTGGTGGCGATCAGGCCGGCATTGTATCTCCGCGTCGCCTGTGGGGCCTGGCTCCGACAGGCCGCGCTGCGTCAGCGCCTTCACCCGGCTCGAAACGACAGTGTTACAGCCACTTGCGTGACACCCCGGATCGCCGGTATTCTCCGCTTTGCATACAAAAAATGAACGCAAAAAAACGGAGACAACCCCATGGAGCTTGGTGCTCATCTTCCTCAAGTGCTCAATGGTCTGGAATGGTCGGGGTGCGCCCTGGCGATGAGCGGATCGTTCCTGGTCGCCCTGCATAACCGCGCGTCGCGTTGGGGATGGGTCGCGTACCTGTGTTCGAATCTCGTCTGGAGCGCGTTCGCATTGGTCACGGGCACCTACGGCCTGTTCGTCCAGCAGCTTGGTTTCACCGCCACCAGCCTCTACGGCCTGTATCGGCACACACGCTACTACCGCGAGCAGGCGCGCACAGCCCACACCGCCCAGGCCTAGGCCGCGTCGGCCAGATGCGCCGCAAAGCCGGTCTGTCCTGGTGAGATTTCCGGCTTCAGTGTCAGCGCGGGAATCTCATAGGCGCCGCTGTTCTGCGGATGCCATGCGATGGGCGCGGCGGTGAACAGTTCATCGAGCCGCGCACCGAGCGCGTCCGTGGTGGCGGCGTAACGTTCGACATCCATCTTGCCGGTGCGATAGACCAGGAACGGCGGCAGCACGTCAAAGCCCGGGTAGTACAGGATGCCGTGATGGATCGGGAACAGGATGTCGTCGATCGGCCCATTGATGCCACGCGGGCCGTAGTGCGATTCCCAGCCGCCGGTCGTCACCACCAGCATCGCCCGTTTTCCGGCCAGCGTGCCCTCGCCATAGCGGTTGCCCCAGCGCACGTCGGAATGCTCGCCCACGCCGTAGGCAAAGCCGTACGCGTAGACGCGCTCGACCCAGCCCTTGAGGATCGCCGGCATCGAAAACCACCAGAGCGGAAACTGGAGGACAAGCGCATCGGCCCAACGCAGCTTTTCCTGCTCCCGCGCGATGTCGGGCGCCTGCAGGCCGTTTTCGAACGCGTGTTTGGAATCGAGCGACGGATGGAACGGCGCATCCGAGCGCGGCGCCAGCGTGTCGGCGGCGTCGAGCGAAGCTTTCCATTGCATCCCATACAGATCCGACACCTGCACCTGATGCCCGGCCGCTTCCAGTCGGCGGACCGCAAAGTCCTTGAGCGACCCGTTCAGCGAGGTCGGCTCGGGGTGGGCGTAAACAATCAGTACATTCATGACAGTCATCCAGTGATCGGTAGATGACAGCAGCGTAGGGTCGGCCAAGGTATATTGGAAATGAATTTCCAATATTTCAGGTATTGCCATGACTAATTTGCGGCGGCTCGATCTGAACCTGCTGGTGACGCTCGATGTGCTGCTGTCCGAGCACAATGTGACGCGCGCAGCGGAGCGGCTGCATTATTCGCAGCCGTCCGTCAGCGTGCACCTGGCGCGCCTGCGCGAGATCTTCGACGATCCGCTGCTGTTGCCGGGCCCCCGCGGGATGCGGCCCACAGCGCGCGCCGAGGCCTTGCGCGAACCGCTGCGCGAGGCGTTGGCCGCGCTGGAACAGGCAGTTGCACCGGAGGCGCCGTTCGATCCGACGTCCGCTGCCAACACCTGGCGCATCGCGGCCACCGACTACAGCGAATCGACCGTGCTGCTGCCCGCACTACCGGGCCTGCGTCAGGCCGCGCCGGGCACCCGCGTGGCCGTGCTCGAAATGGCGCCCGCGCGGGTCGCGCGCCAGGCGGAACAGGGCGATATCGATCTGGCATTCCACACCACCCACGACTCGCCGCAGACATTACATCGCAAGGCGCTGTTCACCGAGCGCTACGTGTTGGTCGGCCGCGCGGGACACCCGAAACTCCGGCGCAAGCCGACCCTGGCGCAGTTCTGCTCGCTGGAACACGTGATGGTGTCGCCCGATGGCGGTGGATTCTTCGGCGTCACCGACGAAGCACTGGCCACCGCGGGCGCGTCCCGGCGCGTGGTGCTATCGGTGCCGCATTTCCTGTATGTGGCCGCGGTGCTGGCCGGCAGCGACCTGGTGGCGATGCTGCCGGAGCGGCTGGTGCGCGACAACGCCGCGCTGCAGGTAGTGGAGGCGCCGGTCGATGTGCCGGGCTACGAGATGTCGATGCTGTGGCACGAGCGCAGCCACCGCGATCCCGCGCATCGATGGCTGCGGGACTTCATCGCGGCGTCGGTCTGACGCCGCGGCTCCAACGGCAATCGCCTTTGCGCTGCGTGCGCACTAATTGCACGCCGTACCCGGGACGGGCTTGCCGCTATTGGAGATGCCCTGGCAGCTGTCGCCCAACGCCAACGGCCCGTCGCCGGACTGCGGTGGCGCGAGCCGCAACTTGCCCGCAACGGTGCAGCAACTGCGCGGCAGGCTGGCGGGCGGGGGCGAAAGCCGGATGGTGGGAACCGCCTTGGGCTGCGATGCGGCATCGCCGGCCTCTTCGGCGTCGGGCGCCGTGCACTGGCCCGACTGGCAGATGCGGTCGCCCTTGCACTGCATGTCATATTGGCATCCCGCCGCGGACGCGGGTAGCGTCCAGACCATGCCGATGGCGGTGATCAGCAACACCCTACACAGGGACATATCCCCTCCCACACACGATTCGCGCGACGCCCCGGGGCTGTGATTCACACATGCGTTGCGGGCGGCGCCGCATGAATTCAGCATAGAGCGGTCACATTTCGCACGCCCCCGGGCTCTGTGGTGTTTCCCACATGAGACCGGCGCGATCACCGGCAGGCATCGACGCGATGCATCGCAGCGATGGATACGTGCGCATACAAGACTGCCGCAAAGGGGCATTTGGGACGGTTCTGCGACCGGCGCGGTTTTCCTTCACAATAGCGCCCTCCTAGCACTACGCCGCACCGGAGCACACTGGAACCCCCGAGGCAGGACGCAAGATCCTGTCCACCAGTGCGCGGCGCAAAGCCATTACACATGTCTTGCGATCTCTCCTCATGACCGCTCCATCCGGAAATTTCGATAACGTCCCCGAACTCGCCGCCAACGCCCCCGCAGATCCCCACCGCAGTCGCGCCGCCGACCGTCGCGCGCTGCTCGCGCTTGGGGTGGGCAGCTTCGGCATCGGCACCGGCGAATTCGTCATCATGGGCCTGCTGCCCGACGCCGCGCGCGACCTCGCCATCACGATCCCCGAAGCCGGCCATCTGATCAGCGCCTATGCGCTGGGCGTGGTGGTTGGTGCGCCGCTGCTGGCCGTGCTGGGCGCGCGCTGGCCGCGCCGCAACCTGCTGATCGCGCTGATGGCGTTCTTTGCCATCGGCAACTTCGCCAGTGCGCTGGCGCCGGACTATCTGTCGATGATGACGGCGCGCCTGTTCACCGGTTTTCCGCACGGCACGTACTTCGGCGTGGCCGCGCTGGTGGCGGCCAGTCTGGTCGCGCGCGAGCGCCGCGCGCAGGCCGTGGGGCTGGTCATGCTGGGTCTGACGGTGGCGACGCTGGTCGGTGTGCCGATTGCGGCCGGCATCGGCACCTGGCTTGGCTGGCGCGCTGCTTTCATGATCGTCGGCGCGATCGGCGCGCTGACGGTGCTGCTGGTCTGGCGCTGGGTGCCATTCGTCCCGGCCGATCGTCACGCCAGCCCTCTGCGCGAACTGTCGGCGCTGGCACGCAAGCAGGTGTGGTTCACGCTCGGTATCGGCGCGATCGGCTTTGGCGGCATGTTCGCGGTATTCAGTTACGTCAAGCCCACCATGATCGAAGTGGCCCACATGCCGGTCAGCAGTATTCCAATCGTGCTGGCGCTGTTTGGCGTGGGCATGGTGGCGGGCAATCTGGCCGGCGCCAAATTGGCCGACAAGGCGCTGATGCCAACCGTGGGCGGCGTGCTGGTGTGGTCCGCGCTGGTGCTTGGTACCTTCGTGTTCACCGCGCCATATCCGTGGCTCGCATCGCTGAACGTGATGCTGGTAGGCACCGCTGTCGCATTGGGCCCGCCGCTGCAGATCCGCCTGATGGATGTGGCCGGCGATGCGCAGACGCTGGCCGCGGCGCTCAATCACTCGGCCTTCAACCTCGCCAACGCGCTGGGCGCGTGGCTGGGTGGAATCACGATCGCCGCGGGCCTGGGTTGGACTTCCACCGGCTGGGTGGGCATGCTGCTGGCGCTGGGCGGACTGGCAATGTTCGCGTGGTCGCTGATGAGTCCGTCGCGCCGCGATGTCACGGTGACTGCCTGAGCGGCGCCTCGCTGGCGCCTTCGGGCGATCCGGTCGCGTGCGGCGCATGGCTCGATGTTTCGCGTGCCGCGGAATCGATCACGCGGTGCACGAACTCGAGCTTGGACACCACCACTGGCGACAGCGTGAACGGATAACCGTCCGGCACGCCCAGGCTGCGGTTCAGGCTGTTGAGCACATAGGTCAGTGGAAACCACCGGTTCAGCAGGCTGCGAAAGCTGGCGTCCTCGACTGGCGTCTGGTCGGTCAGCGTCGGTTCCTGCGGACTGTCTGGCTGTAGAACCAGACCGCAGGACACGGCGGTGTCGAGCGTATCGACCATATGGAGGTAGTGGGCAAACGTTTCCGCCCAGTCTTCCCACGGATGCATGGTGGCGTACGCGCAAATGTAGGCATCGTTCCAGTCCGCCGGCGCGCCCTGGTCATAGTGTCGCTGCAACGACGCAGCATAATCGGCACGCTCGTCGCCGAACAGCTTGCGAAACGGCTCCAGCCTGCGCGTGCCCGCAATCAGTCGATTGAAATAGAAGTGCCCGACCTCGTGCCGGAAATGGCCGAGCAGCGTGCGATAGGACTCGCCCATGGCGTTGCGCATCTGCTCGCGGTGCGCATCGTCGGCTTCGGCAACGTTGATCGTGATGCGGCCGTTGTCGTGCCCGGTCAGCACCGGGTCGTGCGGGCCGGTGTTGGCGAGGAAATCGAATTGCAGGCCAGACGCCGGGTCGTCATCGCGCGAGACTACGGGCAGGCCCAGCGCCTGCAGCGTGTAGAGCAGGCGGCGCTTGGCCGCTTCGAGCTTGTACCAGTAGAGGCGATTTTCGGGAATGCTCAGGTCGGGGATCGTGTGCGTGAGCTTGCACGCCTCGCACAGGCTGCCGGGGTCATCGGCCGGCACCATCCAGTTGCAGACCGATTCCACCTGATAGTTGTGGCAGCGCTTGAAGCGCGCATCGCGTGCGTCGGGATGCAGGCTGCGCCAGCCCGATTCGTCATCGCCGTCGAACGCGGCGATCTGCGATAGGGTCGGGATGAAACCCAGCGTGGCGCGGCAGCGTTCGCATTCGACATTCTCGAAAAACACCAGATTGCCGCAGCGATTGCAGTGGAAAGTCTTCATGGCGCGGGCTCCGCTCGAGCGGGCCGACGGCCCGACTGCGGGGATCGTGCGCCCATCGGCCCACGCCCGCAATCGGTCATCTTCCTACAAGCGCCGCGTTGCAGCGGCGCAGCGCCTTTATCGCTCCGCCGCTTCAGAAGAACGAGGAGTCGTCGTTCTGGCTGTCGTCGATGTAATCGTCCAGCCCGTTGTCGAGATTGCCGTTGTCGGCCAGCAGCGCGTTGTCGCGATGGCTGCCGCCGCCGAAATTGTCGTCGCCATAGTAGTTGTTGACGATGGTCTCGCCCGGCGCCGCGCCAACGGCGGGTTGGCCGCCGAAGAAGCCGCCGCCGCCGCGGTGAAACAGATTCTCGATGCCCTGGAACAGCATCGCGCCGCCCGCCACGCCTGCGGCCGTGGTTGCGATGCTGCCCAGCGTGCCGCCCAGTCCGCCGCTCAGAAATCCCGGGCGCGCGGCCTGTGGTGCGGGCTGGGCGAGTTGAGCCGGATATTGGCCTGGATATTGCGCGCCACTCTGCGCCGCCGCGTAGGGCTGGGCCTGCGGTTGCGGCTGTGCCTGGGCAGGGTAGGGCGGCTGCGACGGCGCGCGGCCCGCATGCGCGCCCCATGCGACATCGTTATCCATGAAGCCGCGCGCGCCGTTGCCTTGCGCGGCCTGCAACTGATTCTGCAGCGTCGCGATCTGCGCGTGCGCGTCCATCAGCGCGCGGTCCAGCAGCATCGCGCGTTGCACCAGCAGATACGCGCTGTCGGGCTGGCGCGCCGCCGCTTCGGCAATCATCGCCGCAGCCTGCGGGTCCTTGGCATCCACGCGCGCCTGGGTCAGTTGGTTCAGAAAGGCTTCCAGGGCTTGCACGTCTTGAGGGGTCATGGCATCACCTTCGTGGGATTCGGTTGCGGTACGGCTCCAATCTAGAGTCGAAGACTTAAACGAAACTTAAAGCGCGAATCGTAAAGCGGAGCGAAGCACGAAGCGGCAAATCCCCGGCTTGGCGCTACACTTTGTTTCCTCCGATGTCCTGACCGATACCGACCCATGTCCGCACTGCGCACGCTATATCCCGCCATCGAACCCTACGAAACCGGCATGCTCGATGTCGGCGACGGCCACGTCCTGTATTACGAGCGCGTCGGCACGCGCGGCGCCAAGCCGGCGGTGTTCCTGCATGGCGGACCCGGCGGCGGCATCTCGTCCGATCATCGCCGCCTGTTCGATCCGGCGCGCTACGACGTGCTGCTGTTCGACCAGCGCGGCTGCGGAAAATCGACGCCGCATGCGTCGCTGGAAGCGAATACCACATGGCATCTGGTGGCGGATATCGAACGGCTGCGCGCAACCATCGGCGTGGACCGTTGGCTCGTGTTTGGCGGCTCGTGGGGATCGACGCTTGCACTGGCCTACGCGCAAAGCCATCCGCAGCGCGTCAGCGAACTGGTGCTGCGCGGCGTGTACACGGTATCGCAGGCCGAACTCGACTGGTATTACCAGTTCGGCGTCTCCGAGATGTTCCCGGAAAAATGGGCGCGCTTCCAGGCGCCGGTGCCCGAGGCCGAGCGCGGCAACATGATGACGGCGTATCGCAAGCTGCTGACCGGCGCCGACCGCGACAAGCAGATCGAGGCCGCGCGCGCCTGGAGCGTGTGGGAAGCCGAGACCATCACGCTGTTGCCCGATCCCGACATCAGCGCCAAGCATGATGAAGGGCACTTCGCGCTGGCGTTTGCGCGCATCGAAAATCACTACTTCACGCACCGCGGCTGGCTTGAGGACGGACAACTGCTGCGCGATGCGCGAAAGTTGGCCGGCATTCCCGGCGTGATCGTGCATGGCCGCTACGACATGCCGTGTCCCGTGCGCTATGCCTACGCGCTGCATCAGGCCTGGCCAGATGCGGATTTTCATCTGATTGAAGGTGCCGGCCACGCATGGAGCGAGCCCGGCATCCTCGATCAACTGATCGCCGCGACCGACCGGTTTGCCCCCAACGCGCAGCAATAGGCGAAATCGTCTATCGGCTGCATCAGGCGTGGCGATCGAACGATCGTGCGCCTATACTGGGTGCTCTGCTGCGTTGCAGCAATGTCTGGCGTACGTAGGACATGGTTGTTGCAGCGACCGAAATCAGCGTCTGGAGAGCACCATGGTTCCTTGCGAACTATGCAAGAGCCTGCTGGGTCGTCCCGGCTATGTTCCGCCTCATCCGCGCCTGCTGCGATCGGGCGATGCCGTATCGCCCACGGGCCGGCAGGTCTTTGTCTACACATGCCAGCGCTGCCGGCAGATGATCGCGCTGTCCACCCAGGAAGATGGTGCGGACTACTGGACGCATCACGACGCGATCCCGGCGCGCTGACGTCATGTACCAAGCGCCGCCATGTTTTCCACGCGCAATGTCTGCGGTTCGGACAACGGAATATTGGCCGAGCGCAGCCGTTTCAGAATCTCGAACAGTAGGTCGCTTTTCGTGCCGCCGGCAATCCGCGGACTGTTGACGTAACCGGTGACGCTCAGCGTGATGCCGTGCGGCGCAAGCTGGCTGAATGTGACCGACGGCGCGGGAATATCAAGAATGGCTTCGTTCTCGCGATAAACATCGAGCAGTAGATCGCGCACCGCTTCGGGGTCGGTGTTCAGCGGAAAAGTCAGCTGCAGCGTGGCCACGCCCTGCGTGTTGTTGCTCATCGTGACATTGCGAAGGTTCTGTGAAATCAGCTGGGAATTTGGCACGATCACCGTCGATCGGTCACCCAAGAGGATTTCCGTGGCGCGCACATTGATGCGACGGATATCGCCTTCCACGCCGGCAATGCTCACCATATCGCCGACCTTAACTGGGCGTTCGGTCAGCAGGATCAGCCCGGAGACAAAGTTCTTGACGATTTCCTGCAGCCCGAAGCCGATGCCCACCGACAGCGCACTGACTATCCACGCGAGGTTTTCCCATTTCACGCCGAGCAGCGACAGCGTGAGCAGCACGATCAGCACATAGCCCACGTTGCTGAACAGCGTAATCAGCGACGCGCGCAGCCCCGGTTCCATGCAGACCTTGGGCAGCAGTTCCGCGTCGAGCCAGCGGCGCACCGAGCGCAGCAGCCAGATGCCCACCACCAGCGCGATCAGCGCATTGAGAATGCGGTCGGGCATGATGTTCAGCGCGCGCAGCTTCTCGCCACCGAGCACCGTCAGCAGGCTGTTCAGCAAATCCGCCGGCGTGGTGCCGAAGCCACCGGTCAGCAGCGCCAGCACGGCAAGCAGCAACAACAGGCTGGCGCCAAGGCCGGACAGCACCGTCGAAACCTGCTCCAGATGGCTGTCGCCCACGCCAAACAACTGCTTGATCACGCGGCCGCTGCGATGCTGCGCGGAGAACAGCGCCTCGCAGAGATCGCGCGTCAGTTGGGTGAGCAGATACAGGCTGCAAAGCACGATATCGAACCAGACCAGTTCATAGGTCAGGAATCGCGCGAAGCTGATATAGCCAACCAGAAGCGCGATAAACGACACCACCACGGTTGCCGTCACGGCCGCGTGGATCAGGCCCGCCAGCGTGGCGCGCGCCTCGGGACGTTCCCCGGTGGCGGCCACTTCCGTGCGCACGCGATTGGCGCGCAGCAGCGCCGCGCCAATCGTCAGCACCACCACCAGCGACACGAGTCCGCGTCCCAGCAGTGTCACCTGCACGCTGGTGTCGGCCATGCGGTTGAGCTGTTCCACCGTGCCGGCTAGCAGCAGCAGGCCGGCCAGCAGCGTTGGGAACGGCTTCATCGCCAAGGCGACCGGATCGGCCAGCGCCGGCAGTCGCCACGACGGATGCCGCGTGCAGAGCAGTGCGCGGCCCAGGCCTGCGATCAGCGCGCTGGTCATCGTCAGCTTGGCGATCTCGCTCATCAGATCCTGCAGCGCGGACGAAGGCGCGTCGCCGCCCGTCATTGCCGCGTAGACGATGCGCACGGCAATCGCCGTGGTGACCACCGTGGTCAGCGCCGTCGCCAATGCCAGCGCACTGAGGCGAATGCGCGTCTCTGGCAACTGCGTCAGGCAAAACCATGCCAGCCCGCGTTCGAGCAGGCGCCGGCCGAGCGACCACACCGCCAGCGCCACGCACAGCAGGATCACGGTCTTTCCGCGCTGCGACGGGTCCCATGCCTGCCGGATCATCGGCCCGATTTCGTCGGTGAGATTGCCCAGCCGTTCTCGATCTTCGTCGGACACCTTGAACAACGGCGTCCAGAACGTGGGATTCAGGATGCTCTCGGAGCGCAGCGCAAGCTGGTCCTTGAGCCGGCTGCGCTGCAGCTTGGCCAACTGGTCCTGCAAATGGGCGATGTTTTCCTTGCCCTCGGCTGCCTGCTTCAGCTCGTCGTCGAGCTGCGCCTTGCGTGCGCTGAGCGCCGCGCGTTGCCTGACCACGGCGGGCGCTTCCTTGGCGGTGCCAGCATCGGCCGGTGGGCCGAGCAGATCGACCTGAGCCTGTAGCTGCGCGCGCTGCGGTGTGAGCGCTGCGTTGAGCTTGTCGACATCGTCGTCGAGTTGCTTCAGTGTTTCGTTCAGATCGCTGAGCTTGATATCGGCGGAAACGCTCGACGCCAATTGCTTGACGCGATCCTGCTCGGATTGCAGGCGCTTGAGTTCGGCCACTGCATCGGCGTGCGTGAGCGCGGGGACTGGCTGGGCTTCGGCGTCCGAAGCCGATTCGGCGGCGATACCGATGGACACGTGCATCAGTGCCGCGAGGACAAGGCTCATGACGAGCCAGGAGATTCGGCGCATGACGGGGGGGCGCGGTGGTTGACCGGCCGGGAATTATAAGCAGCGCCGCGGTGTACATTACGCCTTGCACTGCACAGTCTCACATGCTGTTACATAATCTGCCGAGATTCCTACAAGGACGCCCCATGACGCTCGCAATCGACCGTTTTGACCATATCGTGCTCAACGTGAAAGATGTGGAAACCAGCGCCGCGTGGTACGAGCAAGTGCTCGGCATGCAGCGCGAGGATTTCGCGTCGCGCACCGGCACGCGCGTATCGGTGAAATTTGGCCAGCAAAAGATTAATCTGCGGCCGATCGGCGAAGATCCCGTGGCGTGGTTCACCGGCGTGCATCCCACCTCCGGCAGCGACGACCTGTGTTTTATCACGCGCATGCCGCCGCAGGAGGTGGTTGCGCATTTCCTGGCGCACAAGGTGCCGGTGGAAGCGGGGCCGGCGCAGCGCACGGGCGCGTTGGGGCCCATCACGTCGGTGTATTGCCGCGACCCAGATGGCAATCTGATCGAAGTGGCCAGCTACCCGCCGCAAGAGAAGGCGTAAGCACCGCACGCCAGTCATCAAACCATTTTTCATCGCATTCATGAAGCACGTAGTCCGCCTTGCCAAGGCACTTGCCGCCGCAGCCACGCTGTCCACCGCGCTGGTGGCGCCCAACGCTCATGGCGCCGGCGATATCCAGGCCGGCAAGGACCTTTTCTCCGCACGCTGTGCGTCGTGCCATCACGTCGGCCCGTCGGCGCGCGCCGCGTTTGGCCCGCAGCTCAACGGCATCTTCGGGCGCAAGGCGGGCGGCACGGAAGACTATCGTTACTCGGATGCCATGAAGACCTCTGCCGTGGTGTGGGACGAGGCCAGCTTGCGCGCGTTCGTGCAATCGCCGGCCAAGGTGGTGCCCGGCACGAAGATGCGCTTCTGGGGCATCAGCAATACCAAACAGATCGACGACCTGCTCGCCTATCTGCGCACGTTCCAGTAGCGCCTTATTCCACGTGCGCTTCGAGAATATCGATCATGCGCTCGGCCAGCGGCGACAGGTACGCGCCTGCGCGCATCATCACGCCGACGCGACGGCCCAGGTCCAGCGCGTCGGCGCGTAGCGCCAGCGGCCGCAGGCCCGCGCGCTTGCTGTTGCCGGTCGATCCCGCAATGCACAACATGCCGGTGCCGCGCACGAGGTCGAACAGCGTCGTGCTGCCAAAATCGGTTTCCACGCGCAGGATTGGCGACGGCAGCCCAAGCTCGGCAAACGCGGCGTCCAGTTGCTGGCGGATCAACACGTGCGCGCTCGGCAGCAGCCATTGCTGATCGACCAGATCGGCCAGCGCCAAATTTCGCCGTCCTTGCAGCGGATGATTCTCATCGGCCACAACGGCCAGCCGATCGGTGAACAGTTCACGCGATAGCAGCGCGGGATTTGCCTGGCGCGGCAGCGGCGCAATTGCCAGATCGAGGTCGCCGGCCTGCACCAGATCCATCAGTTCGCGCGCTACGCGCATCGTCAACCGTAATCGGGCGACTGGCCGTTCGCGGATCAACTGCCGGCATGCGCCTAGCACCAGCGCATTCGGCATCGACGGCGAATAGCCCAGCCGCAGCAGGCCCTGTTCGCCGGTCTGGATGCCGCGCATTTCCTTGAGCGCATCTTCATACTCGAGCCGGATACGGCGCGCGCGCTCCAGGAATACCGTGCCCGCTTGCGTGACACGCATGCCTAGCGCGCTACGCTCGAACAGCGGCATGCCCAGTTGCGCCTCCACGCGCTGTATCGCCTTGGTCAGCGCCGGTTGCGTCATGCCCAATGCTTCGGCGGCGCGGCCGATGCCGCCGTGCGCGCCGACGGCCAGCACGTATTCCAGATCGCGAGTCTCCATCGCACATTCCTGTTGGTTATGACTGGATGCCAGTCGCGCCATTGTGGTAATGGGCTGCATCTTACAGACTGCGTGGACACATACCAATTCCAATACAAGGAGACATCGATGACGTTCGCCTATTTCCTCAGGCGCGCGGCGCGCTATTGGGGCGACAATCCCGCCGTGCTTTATCGCGACCGGGCGCTGACCTACCGCCAGCTTGACGAGCGCTCGACGCGGCTGGCCAATGCGCTGCTGGCGTTGGGGCTGCGCAAGGGCGACCGTGTGGCGATCCAGTCGCGCAACTGCCCGGAGATCGTCGAGATCGAATGTGCGCTGTACAAGGCGGGGCTGGTCAAGGCCGCGCTGAATCCGCGTTTTACGGCCAACGAAGCGTCGGACGTGGTGGAAAACTGCACGCCGCGCGTGATGATCGCCGGCTCGGGCTACACCGGTTATTCGCGGGAAACGCGCGGGTTTGGTGCGGTCGAGCATTTCTTCGCAATTGCCGGCGCACAGGCGCATTACGGCGCGTACGAGGCGCTGATCGAGCGCGGCGCCAACACCGCGATCGACTATGTGCCGCAGGACGATGATCTGGCGGTGCTGCATTTCTCGTCCGGATCCACTGGCAAGATCAAGGCGGCCATGCAGAGCTACGGCAACCGGCTGGCGTCGATGCGCAAGATGATCCTGACGATGGACCGCCCCGCACGCCCCGGCGACCGTCTGGCGCTGATCGGGCCGATCACCCATGCGTCCGGCATGCTGATGCAGCCGTACCTGTTCCTGGGCGCCACGCTGGTGCTGTTCGAGAAATTCGAGCCGGCGCATTTCCTTGCCGAAGTCTCGCGCCTGAAACTGACGCATGTCTTTATGGTGCCGGCCATGATTAACATGCTGCTGGCCGAGCCCACGTTGGCCACCGCGGACCTGAGCAGCCTGAAGACGCTGGCCTACGGCGCCGCGCCGATGGCGCCCGCACGCATCCGCGAGGCCTGGGAGCGCATCGGCCCGGTGCTGTCGCAAGGCTATGGCGCGAGCGAATCGACCTCGGGCGTTACGCGCCTGTCCACGGCCGATCACGCACTGGCCATCGCCGCGCATCCGGAGCGGCTGGCATCGTGCGGCCGCGCGCTGGGCGAAACCGAAGTGCGCGTGGTGAACGAGCGCGGCGAGGAAGTGAGCGGCGATGAGATCGGTGAACTTGTGATTCGCGGTGCGGACGTGTTCCAGGGCTACTGGGGCGAACCAGAACTGACGCGCGAAGTGCTGATCGACGGCTGGCTGCACACCGGCGATCTGGCGCGCGTCGATGCCGACGGCTATCTCTATCTGGTGGACCGCAAGAAGGACATGATCATCTCCGGCGGCTTCAACGTCTATCCGACCGAAGTGGAAGCCACGCTGTACCAGCATCCCGACGTGATGGAGGCATGCGTCATCAGCGTGCCCGACGATACCTGGGGCGAAAGCGTGAAGGCCGTGGTGGCGCTCTGGCCGGGACGCCAGGCCAGCGCGGCGGAACTGATCGGTCACTGCCGCGCGCGCATCGCGGATTACAAGTCGCCGCGCTCGGTGGATTTCGTCGCCGAACTGCCGAAGAACGCCAGTGGAAAGCTCGCGCGCAAGCTGGTGCGCGAACAGTACTGGATGGGCGCCACCCGCCGTGTCAATTGAAGCCGTCAGGAATCCACCCATGTTCGACCATCTGACCAATCCCGTGCTGATCGACACGCGCGCAGCGGTGCAGCGTTTTATCGACGAAGAGCTGCGCCCGCTGGAGCGCGAACTGGGCCTCGGCACCGAAGATCCCTGGCCGCGCGAGGTGCTGCGCAAGGTCTGGCGGCGATCGAGCGAACTCGGGCTGTATGCGGCCTGCCTGCCGGTGGAACTGGGCGGCAAGGGGCTCAATATTGCCGAGCAGTGCGCGCTGAAAGCCGACCTGGCCGCCAGCGGCGCGGTGCTGGCGCCGCATGTGCTGGGCGATCTTGGCGGCCCGCCGCGCGTGGGCAACATGCTGAAATACGCGACGTCCGATCAACTGGCGCGCTATTTCCAGCCGGTGATTCGCGGAGAAAAATCGACCTGCTTCGCGCTGACCGAGCCGCATTCGGGATCCGATGCGCAGAGCATCCGCACCAGTGCCGTCGTCGACGGCGACGAGCTGGTGATCAACGGCCAGAAGCACTACATTAGCGGCGCGCCGTTCGCGGACTTTGCCATCGTGATGTGCGTGACCGACGCCACGACGTCGCCGCCGGCCATCACCGCGGTGCTGGTCGATCTGGACTTGCCGGGCGTGACGGTGAGCACCGAATACGTGCCGATGTCGGGCCAGCATATCGACGGCGATATCCGCTTCGAAAACGTGCGCGTGCCGCGCGCCAACATTTTTGGCGGCGAGGGCAGGGGCTTCAAGCTTGGCATGTCGCGTATCAATGTGAATCGGCTGCTGCACTGCCCGTCGATGCTGGGGCTGGCCACGCGCGCGTACCAGGCGTCGGTGGAATATGCGGGCCAGCGCCGGCAGTTCGGCGGACCGATCGCGCGCTTCCAGGCCATCCAGCACATGCTGGCCGATATGGCGGCGGCGCTGTGGGCGTGCGAAAGCATGATCGCGCAGACCGCGATGCTGGCCGATGCCGGCGCGGACCTGCGCATGAAGGCGGCAGCGTGCAAGCTGTTCGTGTCCGAACGCTGCTTCGAGGTGGCCGACAAGGCGGTGCAGATCCACGGCAACGTGGGCGTCACGCGCGGTCATCCGGTAGAGCAGACTTGGCGCAAGCTGCGGATGTTCCGCATTTTCACGGGCACCAGCGAAATCCAGCGCAACACCATCGCAAAGGCCATTCTCGATCCGGGCGCGGCCTGATTCGCCAGGACCACAACCTCGACGGCGACGCCGCCCAGACGGCGCGCCCAACGACAGGAGACAAACATGAATCGTCGACAGTGGCTTGCCACCGCGGGCGCTGCGGCCGGCGCCGCAGCATTGAATGGCATGACAGGCCGCCTGGCCATGGCTGCCGCCCCCTATCCGTCGCGTCCGATCCGCCTGATCGTGCCTTTTATCGCCGGCACCGCGCCGGATTCGATGGCGCGCACCATTTCAGCTGAGCTGGCGCCAGTGCTGGGCCAACCGCTGGTGGTGGAGAACATCGGCGGCGCGGGCGGCATCATCGGCGCACGCGCATTGAAGCGCGCCCAGCCCGATGGCTACACGCTCGGCGTGCTGGCCAATCAGCATGTCATCAACGTGCATCTGTATCGCGACCAGCCGTACGACGCCGCCAAGGATTTCACGGCGATTTCCGCGCTGTCCGGCGGACCGGTGGTGCTGGCCGTGCCCGCGTCGTCGCCTTTCAAGACCGCGCGCGATCTGGTCGATGCGATGCGCAAGCAGCCCGATGGCCTGAACTATGGATCGGGCGGCAAGGGCAGCGTATCGCATCTGGCCGTGGAGACGCTGCTGCACCAGACACACACGAAAGCCGTGCATATCCCCTACAAGGGCGCGAGCGAGATCGTGACGGCGATGCTGAGCGGCCAGACGCAATTCGGCATGCCGGTGCTGTCCACGGCGGCGCCGTTCCTGCGCAACGGCCAGATCCGGCCGCTGGCTGTGTCATCGGCGGCGCGTTCGATCTATTTCCCCGATGTGCCGACGCTGGCGGAATCGCTGTCGCCGGGCTTTGTACTCGATAACTGGAGCGGCCTGTTTGCACCGGCCGGGTTGCCTGCGGCGCTGACCAAGAAGCTGTTCGATGCGGTGGCGGCACTGCAAGCCAGCGGCAAGCTTGATGCAACGATGAAGGCCAACGCGGGAGAAATTCGCAAGAGCCAATCGCCGGGCCAGTTCACGCAGATGGTGGCGGCCGACAATGCGCGTTATGGAAAGCTGATCGAGGAGATCGGGATGCGGGGGGAGGCGGGGTAAGGCGCTTGACGCGCCTGAACTGCTTCAGGCGGTGAGGAAAAGAAAAAAGCCCTGGGGAAAGTCCAGGGCTTTTTAGCTTGCTTAGGTTTGCATTACGACGCGGGGCAGCTAGCCGGTGCGAAGGAGTTATTCCAGCCGTTAGCCGCAACCCCTCCAGTCACTCCGCAGGTCCACGAGCCCGTGCTCGAGCGGGACCACGTCACAGTGGCCCCTGCCACCGAACCCGAGGCAGACCCCCCAATTGGCCAGAGATCGTCGATGCAGCGGCTGCAAGAACAATCGTCGGCAACTGATTCGTATTGACTGCACCATCAAGCAACGTCGACTGAGTGCGCCCCGGGTTGCAGTCAGTTGCGTTTGCCGGCACACCGTCCGTAATTACGGTGCGCCCTTCGTTAAGACAGGTCTCAGCAGCAGTGCGCAGAGCCGAAAGCTCACCGATCACGCGATTCACCTGCGACTTGGCCACATACGACTGATATTGCGGAATCGCAATCGCAGCCAGGATACCGATGATCGCGACCACGATCATCAGTTCGATCAGCGTGAAGCCCTTTTGTACCCGTTGGATTCCGATCCGTGCTTTTTTCATGGAATTGACCCCTTGAATTTGTTGGAACAGCAACTGCGCTGTCGGGGCATATAGAGCAATCGGTGTGCCAGCGTACGGAATGGGCAAAAAGCAGAGAAATGTGAGATTTCTTGTCACATGTAACGGAATGTATCTGCAAAAATTTGTCACCCCACATTGGTAGGGTAGGGCGCAAGATCCACATAGTGACGGTTTTTGTCAGAATATGTGACTGTTAATCCGCCCTTAATCTTCGCCTCAGCGCGGCTGGAACACGATCACGGCCATGCCGGCGACGGCGATTGTGACACCTGTCATATCCCAGACGCTGGGCCGCACACCGTCCACCAGCCACAGCCAGACGATCGCCACGGCGATATAGATGCCGCCGTATGCGGCGTAGACGCGGCCGGAGGCGTCCGGGTGCAATGTCAGCAGCCAAGCAAAGATGGCCAGCGACGCGGCGCCGGGCAGCAGTAGCCACGGGCTGGCGCCCTGGCGCAGCCACAGGTAAGGCAAATAGCAGCCAAGGATCTCGGCAAGCGCGGTCAGCAGGTAAAGCGCGACTGTCTTCATATCGGTCGAGTTTTCTTGTGGATGTTTGAACCGGCTAATCGCCTGCGGTCACGCGGGCGAACGGGGCACGTCGAATGCGCGACGTCCTATCCCACCGCCACGCGCAATGCCGCCACCAGCGCCGTCACCAGTTCGTTCTCTTCGGTGCCGCGCCGCCACATCACGCCTACCGGCGGCAAATCCCAACTGAGCGAAAACGGCAGCGTGGCGGCGTCGCCTAGCTCGACCAGTTCCGCGGCCACGGCGCGCGGCACGATGGTGATTGCGTCGGGCTGGCTGCGCAGCAGCGTGGCCATCGGCTTGATCGAATAGGTTTCCACGATCGGCAGCGGCGGCGCCACGCCGGCCAGCGCAAACATCGTATTGATCGTGCGGCGGACCGGCGTGTGCGGCGGCGGCAGAATCCAGTCCAGCAGGGCCAGCCGTTTCCAGTCCAGTTTGCCGCGCGAAAGCCGCGCCGCGGCGCGCGACGGCACCACCAGCACCGGCTCCTCGCGATACAGCGGTTGCTGCACGATATCTTCGCCCGCCAGGTAAAACGACCGCGCGATGGCGCAATCGATCTCGTGCTGGCGTAGCGCCGTGACCAGTTCATCGGTGGTGCCTTCGCGCACCACCACCGCCACGCGCGGCGATTGATCGAGCCCGTATGCCAGCGCGGCGTCCAGCACCGCGCGCGCGGTGTACGGAATCACGCCGATCCGCAAGCGTCCGCGCCCGCCCGCCTCGATGACGCCGAGCTGGCGCCCGAGCGCTTCCGTATCGGCCATCGTCATGCGCGCGTGGCTCAGCACCGCCGCGCCGGTGGCGGTCGGCTCCAGGCCGTTGCGCGTGCGCGTAAACAGCGGCGTCATGAAGATGTCCTCGATCTCGCGCAGCGCCTTGGTGACGGCGGGCTGCGACAGGTTCATTTCCGCCGCAACGCGCGAGATGGACCGTTGCCGCTCCAGCGCCAGCAACAGCGGCAAATGACGCAAACGCAGGCGGGACACGATCTGGTGCAGCAGTTTGTCGGCGGCGATAGGCATCGGAGCAGGGCGGGCGAAAGCGATATAACCGGATGGTAATACAACGATAAGTAATTCGATCCAGAAAGTTATTTCATCTGCCTATACTCGACGCCACAGGCAAATGCATGCAACAGGAGTCATTGACCCATGTTTACGACACGGCCCGAGATCGTCGGCACCTTTGGCGTCGCCGCTTCCACGCACTGGCTGGCTACGCAAACCGCCATGGGCGTGCTGGAACGCGGCGGCAACGCATTCGATGCGGCGGCGGCGGCGGGATTCGTCTTGCAGGTGGTGGAGCCGCATCTGAACGGGCCGGGCGGTGAAGTGCCGATCCTGTTTTGGAGCGAACGCGATCGCGCCGCGCGCTCGGTGTGCGGGCAAGGCCCGGCGCCGGCGCTGGCGGACCCCGACGCATTGCGCGCCATGGGCCTGGAAATGATGCCCGGCATCGGCCTGATGCCGGCCACCGTGCCCGGCGCGTTTGGCGCGTGGCTGACGATGCTGCGCGATCACGGCACGTGGCATCTGGCCGACGTGCTCGCGCCGGCCATCGGCTACGCGCGCAACGGTTTTCCGCTGGTGCCGCGCATCTCGCAGGCGATCCTGGCCGTGCAGGCGCTGTTCCGCGACGAATGGCACAGCTCGGCCGAAACATGGTTGCCCGATGGCAGGGTGCCGCGCCCCGGCGCGCTCCATACACTGCCGGTGCTGGCCGACACGTACACCCGCGTGGTCGAGACCGCCGTGGCAAAAAGCGACAGCCGCGAAGGCCAGATCGATGCCGCCATGGATTGCTGGTATCGCGGCTTCGTGGCCGAGGCCATCGACGATTACTGCCGCAACACGCCTGTGCGCGATACCACCGGCGAAAAGCACACCGGTCTGCTGCGCTACGACGACATGGCCAACTGGACGCCTGTGGTGGAAGCGCCCGTTTCGCTCGAGTTCGGCCGCTATGCCGTGGCCAAGTGCGACATCTGGAGCCAGGGCCCGGTATTCCTGCAGCAGCTTGGCATGCTGCGCCACGCGGGGCTGGACGCGCATGCGCCAACCTCGGTCGAATTCGTCCACAAGATTGCCGAAGCGGCCAAGCTGGCGATGGCCGACCGCGCCGCGTGGTACGGCGATCCGCGCTTTGTGGAAAGCCAGCTGTGCGCGCTGCTCAATCCGCATTACCTGGCCGCGCGCGCGGCGTTGATCGGCGACCGCGCGGCCACGACGATGCAGCCGGGCGCGCTCAAGGGCGTTGCGCCGCGCATGCCCGACCTGGCTGTCGCCGAGCGCACGCTGGCCGCGGCCGATACGCGCTTCGGCATCGGTGAGCCGACGTTCGCGGCGCTGCCGCCGGTCAGCGAATGGGCCGAGCGCGAAGTATTCGTCGGCGACACCTGCCATATCGACGTGATCGACCGCCACGGCAATATGGTCGCGGCCACGCCGTCGGGCGGCTGGCTGTCGTCCAGCCCGACGATTCCCGCGCTTGGCTTCGCACTGAACACTCGCCTGCAAATGGCCTGGCTGGAACCGGGCCTGCCCAACACGCTGGCACCGGGCAAGCGCCCATGCACCACGTTGTCGCCATCGCTGTGCATGCGCGATGGCGAGCCGTACATGGTGTTCGGCACGCCCGGCGGCGATCAGCAGGACCAATGGTCGCTGGCGTTTTTCATGCGCCACGCCGTGCACGGCATGAACCTGCAGGAAGCCATCGACGCGCCGGCCTGGCATGTCGACCACTTCCCGCAATCGTTCTGGCCGCGCCAGACCACGCTGAACCGCATCACCGTGGAATCGCGCATGCCCGCCGCGACGATCGATGCGCTGCGCGCGCGCGGGCACGAAGTTCGCGTAGGCGATGACTGGTCCGAAGGGCGCATGTCGGCATGCACGCGCGAGCGAGACGGCAAGGGCCGGCTGGTGCTGCGCGCCGGTGCCAATGCGCGCGGCATGCAGGGTTACGCGGTGGGCCGCTGAGCGCTGCATTGCGGATTCGGGACGAAATCGGGGCACGCCGTTGTTATTCGAAGACAGAAGGGGAGTAAGCAAGATGAGAGCCGTAGTGAAAAGCCTGCTGTGCGGCGCCGCCGCACTGGCCATGTCGTTCGCCAGCGTGGCTGGCGCAGCCGATGCGTATCCCACCAAGCCCGTCACGTTGATCGTGCCGTGGGCGGCGGGCGGTTCCACCGATATCCTCGCCCGCGTGCTGTCGGAACACCTGACGAAAGCGCTGGGCCAGCCCGTGATCGTCGATAACAAGCCCGGCGCATCGGGCAATATCGGCTCGGCCATGGTGGCGCGCGCGCAGCCGGACGGCTATACGCTGCTGGTCGGCTCGATGAGCACGCACGCGATGAATCCGGCGCTAATGGCCAACATGCCGTTTAAGGGCGTCGACGATTTCACGCCGCTCGGCCTTCTGGCCTATGTGACCAACACGATGGTGGTGAACCCGTCGGTCCCGGCCAACAACGTCAAGGAACTGATCGCCTACGCCAAGGCCAATCCGGGCAAGCTGGCCTATGCCAGCGCGGGTCCCGGATCGACCAACCATTTGAGCGCGGTGCTGTTCGAAAAGATGGCTGGCGTGGAAATGCTGCACGTCCCGTACAAGGGCGGCGCGCCGGCGGTGGTCGATACCGTGGCCGGGCAGACCCAACTGCTGTTTTCGGCCGGCACGCAGACGCTGCCGCACGTGAAGGCCAACAAGCTCAAGCTGCTGGCCGTGACCGAAGCCAGGCGGTCGCCATTGCTGCCAAACGTGCCGACGGTGGGCGAGACGATCCCGGGCTACGAATTGTCCGTCTGGTATGGCGCGTTCGGCCCGAAGAACATGCCGGCTGATCTCGTTGCGCGCCTGAACAAGGAGATCAACCGCGTGATGTCGCTGCCCGAGGTGAAGGCCAAGATGGATTCGATCGGCGTGGAAACGGCGACGTCGACGCCGCAGGAGTTCGGCAAGATCCTCCGTCGCGACGCGGACCGCTACGGCAAGCTGATCAAGGACCTCGGCATTAAGGGGGAATGATGGCAAGCGTCGATACGCTCGGCCACTGGCAAACGCATCTGCATGTGCTGTTCGATCGCCTGCGCGATGCCGCCACGCCGCGGGTTGCAATGGATGCGATCGGGCAGGCCACGCTCGACATCGTCGGACAGGGCCTGCTGACGATCAACGCCTGGCACGCGCGGACTGGCGAAATCGAACGGCTCTGGTCGTCCGACCCCGCCGCCTATCCCGTGGGCGGCAAAAAGCGCAAGGGCGATACTGCCTGGACGCGCCAGTTGCTGGTGCGCGGCGAAGTGTTCGTGGGCGAGGGCGACGACGCGCTGGCTGCGGTGTTCGACGATATCGCCACGATCCGCGCGCTGCGCTTGAACGGCGTGGTCAACGTGCCGCTGTGTCATGGCGGCAAGGTGATCGGCACCTTCAACTATCTGGCCGATATTGATGCGTGGACGGCGAACGAGATCACCGCGCTGCGCATGCTGGGCCAGTTCGCCGTGGGCGCAGTGCGCGACCTGCAGCAAGGCTGAGTCGGCGCGCAGGCGCGGCCCGACCCGGGTGCCTGCGCAAGTCATCGCGCCGCGCCGTCATTCCGTGGTGCTGGCACTCCAGAACGCCTGGCTGACCACGCTGGTGCCGCCCAGCCGCGCCACGATCTTGTCGAGTGCATCGCCATCGACTGAGGTGGCGGCCAGCGCCGCCTCGATTTCCACATCCTGCTCGCCGAATGCGCGCACTTCCAGGTCGCGCGTGGGATACTCGGCGGCCTCCAGCGCCTCTTCCAGCAAGCGCATCGCGGTCTTTTGGTAGTCGCGCGATGTGATCACATGCACGGTGTGCGTGACTTCCACCGCGGTGGTGTCCAGCGGCTGGCGGTTGATGCGGTCCACCACGGGGCGCAGCAATGTGTTGGCCGCCAGAATGAACAGCGCGCCGATCCCGGCCTCGACGATCATGTCCGCGCCCGCGCAGGCGCCCACCGCCGCCGAACACCACAGCGTGGCAGCGGTATTGAGGCCGCGCACGTTGCCTTCCTCGCGCATGATGACGCCCGCGCCCAGAAAACCGATACCGGACACCACATAGGCGATGACGCGCACCGCGCCATCGTGCGCCGCGATATGGTTGGCCAGATCGACAAAGATGGCCGCGCCAACCGCCACCAGCACATTGGTGCGCAGGCCTGCGGTGCGTTGGCGATACTGGCGCTCGAAGCCGATCATGCCGCCCAGGATGAACGCGGCGGTCAGGCTGATGGCGGTATCGAGCAGCGATTGCGGGTTGATATTCTGCAGGGCTTCCAGGGACATGATCGGCATCCGGTCGGGCCAAAAAACTGGCGCGATTGTGGCACAGCCGGCCCCGCTTGCGTCGGCATTCTTATGGGCTCCAATGTCGGCCCGAACATTGGCCCGAATGTTGGCCCTGGAATCGGCCCCGCCGGCGAGAGCCCCTCGCGCCAACCTCTTGCGTCGCTTCCCGGTCCCTGCCTATTGCCAACTGCCGGTGTTGAGCGCCTGCGGCGATGCGCCGCCGGGCACGAAGTCCAGGCGTAGCGGCAGCGCCCGGTCGCGCCGCACGATCCGTTCGGGCAGGAATCGCCACAGCCGTTGCGCGCCGTCGAAGCGCGCAATCTCCGGTGAATCGGTGATGACTTCGGCGCGGCCCGTCATCTGCAGCAGGTCGCCAGTCGGATAGCTGACGAACACCAGCCCGGCCACCGGGTTGACCATCATGTTGCCGAGCGTGTTGAAAAACGTGTTGCCCGGAAAATCGGGAATCGTCAGACCGCCATCGCTATCGACGCGCACGAAACCGGGCTTGCCGCCGCGATGCGACACATCGACCTGGCGCTGTCCATCGCCCAGATCGACATACGTCGTCACGAAGAACGAATCGGCATGCGCGATCAGCGTGCGGGCGCGCTGATCCAACGCGGTCATCGCTTGCGTCGGCACACCGCTTGGTTGGGCCGGATCGCGCGTCATTACCGGGTCGCGCTTCTGGATGTACTGAGGACAGTTGCCGAAGCTTTGCACCACCGATACCTCAAACTTTTGCGCGTCGGAGCGATGAAGCACGCCATTCATGCGATTGCGTCGCCGCGTCATCGGCTCGATGCCGAGCAGCGCAATCGCGTTGCCGTCGTCCATGCCGGCTTCGGCCGGATCGTCGGCGTCGCGTGGGACCACCACATCGAGCCGGCGCGGATCGGGCGAGTGCATGAACCCGGGATGTCCGCCGCGCACCGTAGCCCATGGCCGTCCATCGGGCGCCACGGCGCCCACTACCACGAACGGCAACTGCGCGAAGAAGTCACGATGCTGGTCAGGCATATAGTCCCGCACCACACGCGCGCCAATTTCCGCCAGGCGTTCTGCCACACCGGCGCGCGCCTGTAGCAGCCGTTCACCGGTATGCCACGGCGTGCCTGCCAGGCTTTCGATATCGGCTATCGGCTGCGTTGTCATGTTGATCTCCCGCTGATCGGTTGCGATGTTCAGCCTTCCAGTCCGGCTGCGCTTTTCTGGAACGGCACGAAGCCCGGCAGCGCTTCCACGCGCGCCAGCCAGGCACGCACGTGGGCGTAGTCGTTCAGATCGACGAAACCCTCCGGTGCGCGCGCGGTGTAGCTGTAGAGCGCCACGTCGGCGATGGTCGGATGGTCGGCGGCGAACCACGGCCGGCTCGCCAGCGCGTCGTCCATGCGCCTGAGCACGACATGCGCGCGGTCGATAGCCGCCTGACTGTCGACCGGTGCGCCGAATACCGTCGCCAGCCGCGCGGTGGCGGGGCCGGACGCGATATCGCCGGCCGCCACCGATAGCCAGCGCTGCACGGCAGCCTCCTGCGCCGCGCCCTCTGGCAGCCAGTCCTTGCGGCCCAGCTTTCTGCTCAGATAGACCAGGATCGCGTTCGAATCGCACACCACGGTCTCGTCGTCGACCAGTACCGGCACCTGGCCGAATGGATTCAATTGCAGAAACTCGGGCGTCTTGTGCTGGCGCTCCAGCAGGTCAACGTCGATCAGCTCGGCGGGCTGGTTTAGCAGCGAAAGGAAAAGCCGGGCGCGATGGGAATGGCCGGAGAGCGGGTGGCCGTACAGTTTCATGATCGGTGTCCTGGGTCGATTGTTGCGGATTTTCACGCAGATGCGCGTCACGGATCGACTATAGGCGCACCGATTGGCGCGAAAAACGGCCCGTAGCCCAAGTGACTATTGTGAAATCGAGAAGAATCAGCCGGCGGGGTTAAGCGACGACGTGCCGCGCAGCGTCTCCACCGCCAGATCGATAAAGGCGCGCACCCGATGCATGGCGTGGCGGCCCTCGCGATGGATCACGTGGATCGGCAGCGGCGTGGGCTCGAACGGCTCGAGCACCAGTTGCAGCCGGCCGTCGCGCAGTTCATCGGCGATCTGGTACGACAGCACGCGCGCCAGCCCAAAGCCGTCGACTGCCGCCGCGATCGCCGAATCGTTGGTGGTGGTAGCCATGCGCGGCATCAGGCGGACGGGATGCGGCTCGCCGTCGCGCATGAAGCGCCATTCGGGCAACGTGGAGATGCCGGTGGTCTGGATCACGCTGTGTTCGACCAGTTGGTCAGGCGACGCAGGCGCGCCGTGCTGCGCCAGGTACTGCGGCGCGGCGCAGACCACGCGCCGAACCTGGCCGACCGGGATGGCCTGCAGCGACGAACTGGGCAACTCCCCGATGCGCACGCCGACGTCGATCCCTTCGTCGACGAAATTGACCACGCGGTCGATAAACAGGCAGTCGACGTCGACTTGCGGGTAGCGCCGCAGGTATTCGACCACCACCGGCGTGACGAACCTGCGTCCGAACAGCACCGAAGCCGTGATGGTCAGGCGACCGCGCGGCGCGGCATGCGCGCCGGTGGCCGCAAGTTCCGCATCGTCGATCTCGCCAAGGATGCGGCGGCAGTCTTCGTAGTACGCCATGCCGGTTGCGGT
Source organism: Cupriavidus pauculus (assembly GCF_008801835.1). Classification (GTDB taxonomy): domain Bacteria; phylum Pseudomonadota; class Gammaproteobacteria; order Burkholderiales; family Burkholderiaceae; genus Cupriavidus; species Cupriavidus pauculus. The sequence goes on from NZ_VZOW01000005.1 coordinate 114,237, forward strand.
GGGCCTGACGACGCGCGTGGTGCGCGTCAGCAACCGAACGCCCAGGTGCGTCTCAAGTTCGGTCACGACCCGGCTTACCACGCTCAGCGATACATCGAGCTTGCGCGCCGCCGGCGTGAAGCCGCCGCCCTCCACTACGGCCACGAAGGTTTTCATCGCCTGCAGTCTGTCCACGAAACGCTCCTCCTGGCTGGCCGGCTTCCCGATGGTGTCGGCAAGTTAGTGAAACGACGATGGTACCTGCGCGGACGTCGCACCGGGAATAGCCCGGCGTGTGGTCGCAAACCTGATAGCGCGCAGTTTGGGGAAACGATGATTGTCGGCCGACGAGTCATCGGTTGATGCGCCCGGCGTCGGGGCACGCGCTTCCAACTTCAGCTCGCGGCCGGAGCCAATTCGCTGAGTTCCGATGTCAACCACAGGCCGACTGCGCAAGCATATCTATTGCTGCGTTGTCCCGATCCCCGGCATCGCAGCTTCTCAAGAATCTTCCAATTTTCGAAGCTGCAGATCATGAAGAGTACGCCCCCCGCAAGACGCCGTTTGGTCACACTGATGTTCTGTGCGCTCGGCGCACTGGCTGCCGGATGCGGCGGCGGCGATGGCGGCAGCGCAACAGCGTTGCCGGCCGTTCCCGACACGCCGTATGTCCCATCGCCCAGTTCCCCCGACACCCCGGCGATCCCGGATGTGCCAGTCAACCCCGATACACCGGGCGTACCCGATGACCCCCCCGTCGTAGACCCCGTGATCGAAACGCGCATGCTGAGCGGCGCGTTCGAATTCGGCCAGACACACATCATTGGCGAGAACGACACGCGCAGTGCACCGGATCTGGTCGAGGGACGCGGCACGCTACTGCAATTCACGCCGGTCACCGCAATTCCGGAAGACCGTAACGTGTTTGTGGAAGCCATGCTCAACGGCGTGTCGCTGGGCCGGATGTATATGGCCGGGCCGTCGTCGCAGCCGTTCTTCGCCGAAGACCGGCTCAGCGTCACCCGCCTGCCGTCGTACAACTCCAAGGCGTGGACCGTGCAGATGCCGGCCGGCTGGATCCGGCGGGGCGTGGCCTTGACAGTCGGCTACGATGAAGCGCGCGAATCAGCGCGGCAAATCGACGCGTGGCGCGCGACGGCGTCGCTGCCGGCGCTGGCGCCGCATCTGCCGTTCACGTTTGCACGTCTGAAAGTATTGCTCTGGGGCGAGGACAGCCATAGCCTCGACACCGGTCCGCTTCCCAAGCGTGCCACCGACTACTACGGTGTGCTGCCGGTCGGCGCGCTGCGCGCCGTCGACTATACGGAAGCGCGCTGGGGTTACCTGGTCTTCGCGCCAGCGGACGGCGCTCCAATTCGCGCGACATCGCAAGCCGCCCATGCCAGCGCGGGCGGCGGCCTGCTTTACAGCCAGGCGTTGAAACAGGTGGCGGTGCTGGTCAACAAGGCCAATACCGGTCGCGGCCTGCGAACCAGCGAATATGGCGACTCTTCTCCATACAGCTTTGGCAGCTATGTCGCGCAAGGGCAGTTTCTCAACAGCGCCGGCGTCTACAAGGACCTGAACGACTATAGCGCGGCAGGCGGCTGGACCGGCTGGTCGGCAATCTACTGGAACACCGATTGCAGCTATCTCTTCGACCACGAAGTGGGACATTCGCTTTCCCTTTCGCATTTCTTTGCAGGTAACGCGCAAAGCTGGGGAATTGCCGACGAGTATCCCAAGGACGCTGCCTTGCTGCCGACGCAACCGCTGCCTTACGACACGGTGCGGGGCATGTATCGCACCTGGTATCGGGTTTCGAAGGGATTTTCCTATCCGGCTTCGGCGGATTCGCTGGTCAGCAGGAACGATCCGATGAGCTACGACAACGAGTCGAATACGCCAAGCTGCTCGTCGCCGTATTCGGGTTACCACGCCCGCAAGGCGCAGCGCTGGATGCGCAGCACGCCGACCATTCTCGAGCAGGACGGCGTCACGGGCGTCTATAAGTGGGACGACAATGCGCGGCAGTACATGCCCGCCGCGATCCCGGAAGCCGATATGCAGGCGCCGCAACGGACCAATGTGCCGGTGGCCACGCTGATGGGCACACTGGCGGCGGCGACTTCGCCCGATGCACGCCAGATCTACCCGCCAATCTATGCCGCCAGCGGCAACACGTTTGTGGCGCCGGATCCGTTCAAGGCCGGCTTGCCGCAAAAGTACAACGGTGCCAAATACTACCTCGACGTGACTTATGCGGGCGGCCGGCATGAGTACGCGCTGATCCAGCAGGCGGAAATCACCAATCCCAAGGCGCTCGCGCAATTCTCCATCAATGTGCCGCTCGACGAGCGGCCCGTCGAGATGACGCTATGGGAAGCGGCCCAGCCTTATCCGATGATCACGCCAACGGGCAACACGGCGCTGTTCACGCGCGCGATCGACAGCGGCACGGCGTTGCCCGAGGTCGTCGAGGTCAATCCCAGCACGTTGTTGCAGCATCAGCAGGTGACGCTGTCGGCCATCTGCATGTCCAAGAGCTGTGGGCGCCAGACCGTCGACGTGGCTTGGTATCCGTCCGACGCGACATCGTTGCACTTCGTCGCGCAGGATGCGACGGTGGGGCCAACGACCGCTGTCGGCGACGCCAACGGCCAGCCGATGCGTCTGACCGTGCCGATGATCGGGCCGGACGGCATGATACATACCGTCGTGGTACGTGCGGCCAAGACCGTAAACGCGCCCAACGGGATTCTCTCAATGCCGGCGAACTATCGCGGTGTGCCTCCCGGAAAGATCACCAGCAACCTCCAACGGCTTGTGCTCTGGGCCACCGCCGAGGACAACGCCGGCCTGCCGAGCGGCAGCTATGCCACGACGGAAGGCGTCAAGCTGAACGTGTTGCGCGATAACGGCGAACTGGTAGACGAGGTGACCGTGCACGCATCGTTGCAGATGCCGATCTTCGTTACCGCAGGGATCGATACACCGTTCTATCGCCCCTACAACCTGCCCAACTCGAGTATCTATTTCACGACGCTCGACTCGCGCCAAGGGCCTACCACCGGCGTCTGGTCGTACTCGTCCGAGCCCTCCATGCTGCATAGCCGCGTGCAGGATGCCGAGACCGGCGAGACAGTGACGGCGACGTTCCGCGGCTACAAGCGCAACTGCGGCGCCAAGGGCAGCCGCTTCACCATGAACGCGGGCGGATACTGGACGCTGACCTGCGAGTACGGATTGGAACTGGTGTTCAATCCCGCCGACAACCCCGGCTTGGCGTCCGGACATCATTACGTTACCGGTGCCGGTGACGAACTGATGATCGACGCGCATGGCTGGCACATCGACAAGCTGCTTGAGCGCGTGGGGATTCGCTGGGATTTTGTGATGCCGTAACCTGCGCGTCACGGACGCCCCGGTCAATGGCTGGCCGGGTCCTCCGTGCTGTTCAGGTCCCAGCAGGCAATGAACAGCGCCGCGATCAGCGGTCCGATCACAAAGCCGTTCAATCCAAACAATGCCATGCCACCCAGCGTGGAGATCAACACGACGTAGTCGGGCATTTGCGTGTCCTTTCCAACCAGAATGGGCCGCAGCACATTGTCGACCATGCCGATCACCAGCATGCCGAATCCCACCAGCACGCAGCCCTTGAGGATCGAGCCCGTCAGCAGGAAGTAGACCGCCACGGGTGCCCAGATCAGGCCTGCGCCGATTGCTGGCAGCAGCGACAGAAACGCCATCACGACCCCCCACAGCAGCGATCCCTGAATGCCCAGCACGGCGAAAATACCGCCGCCGAGCAGCCCCTGAACGAGGGCCACGGCGATATTGCCCTTGACGGTGGCCCGCACGACAGTGGTGAACTTCTGGATCAGATGCTGCTTGTACGTGGGGCTCAGCGGCACGGCCAGCCGCAGGCGGCGCGTCAGCTGGGGGCCATCGCGCAGCAGAAAGAACAGCAAGTACAGCATGATGCCGAAGCTGATCATGAACTGCGCCGTGTTTTGCCCGATGCTGAGCGCGCGGGTGGCCAGCATCTGGCTGGCCTGCAGCGCGCTGGCGCTGAGCTTGTCCTTGACGTCGGAAAGGCTGGCAAGGTCGGCGCGTGCCAGCAGATCACGCATGAAGGGCGGCAGGGCGTCCGCGGCCGATTGGAAATAGTGGCCGAAATTGAGCTGGCCCGAACGAATGCTTTCGTACAGGCTCACGCCCTGCTGGATCAGCGACATCGTGATCGCGATCATCGGCAAAATAACCAGAAGCAGCACCAGCAGCAGCGTGAGCAGTGCCGCAAGGTTGGCGCGGCCGCGCAGACCGGTGACGAGACGGCGTTGCAATGGCGCAAAGATGATGGCGAGCACCGCACCCCAGAACACCGCGCCATAGAAGGGCCACAGGATCCAGAAGAACGCGACGGTCACCAGCGCAAGCAGGAGCAGAAACGACTTGTGGTGCAGACCGGAGGACTCGGTCATGGGGCGATTCCTTAATCGGCTAAGCAGTCGCCATTCTACGACGCCGTCGATATCTGTCGACGATTTGCCCCGCGGCCGGCCGATCTAGCCGGTACGCCGCACAGGTCGGCGCGTGCCCAAGGCGGTCTTGGCAGTGTCGCGGGAAGGAGTCGGGAACAGCGCCGAGTCGGCGGCCAAAGGGGTGGGCACGCCCGGTTTGTCGCGCGGTTTGGTTTGGGGGCTGGATTGGGATTTGGCCTGGCGCCTGGCTTTGGGTTTGGGTTTGGGTTTGGCGCCGCCAGCAGGGACGGTGGACCCGGTGGAAGCAGTGGAAACGGTTGGCAAAGGGCGCGCGGCGGGCTTGGGCGAGGGAGGGATTGGGGGCGAGGCGGGCAACGCGGGAGTAGGGAGCAACGTGGACTCGGCGGATGCATCGCCTGGCGCAGTATCGGCGGTTGCCGGCGCGCTGTCCGGTGGCGGCCGCAGCTCGGCGATCAGCTCATCCCACATCTCCAGCAGGCGGATGGCGCATGGATAAAGCCGGTGTGCAGCAGCAGTCGGACGCATCGTCGTGCCGTTGCGCTCGAACAGCTTGGTACTGAGGCGGTCTTCGATACACCGGACGGCGTAGAGGATGCCGGCTGCCTTGATGCCGCTGTGGCGTTCCGCGGCGCTGGCGGAACGGAATTGCATCATCAGAACGAATCGCCGCAGTTGACAGGTGTTGACGTGCCGGATGGGCAACGATCCATAAAGTACTTCCGGCGGGCGAACCGGCAAGGCCATGGCCTGGCGAACAGGGCGGGGGCCTTCGGCAGGCAGCCTCTCCGCACGTTTTGAAGCGGTATTCCACATAGGATCTCGGGGCGGTACAGCAATCGAGCCCGAATTGTCAGACTGTTCCCAAGCTCGAAATTTGCCCTGGCGCAATGCATCGATGGCAGGTAAGTGGATATCGGAAAAGCGCCATGTACGAGAGTGGCGCGACAAGTCCACGTCGATCAAGTTCCGCTCGCGGTTTGGTCTGCCCGCTTTGCGGTGCGCTACTTCATCCCAGCCGACTTTGCTGCGGCCAGATTGGCAGCGACTCGCGTTGCCGTTTGCGAATCGGGCGGCAGCAAGCGATAGAGATGCTCCCAAAAGGCGATGGCCTCGCGCGCATCGCCACGCTGGGCTGCTGCGCTGGCAGCCAGCGCAAGCGCCTTGGGATCGTCCGGGTCGGCCGCCAGCGCGGCGCGAATCTGCTCAAGCGCCGGCCCCTGCAGCGATCCGCCGTTCAGGCTGGCCAGCACGTCGGCATAGTCCGATCGCACTGCGGCCTCGTGCGGGGCCAGCGCCACCGCCCTGGCAAAGGCCGCGGCTGCATCATCGAAACGCTCCAGCACCGTGTAGGACCGCGCCAGCATGATCCAGCCCCCGGCGTCCTGCGGCTCGGCCTGAAGTTTGCGGGCGAGTTGATCGACCATGCTTTCGATTTGCGAGATGTCCGGTGTGTGTGCGTCACCGGACAGCGTGTGCGCGTCGCCGCCCGGCACGAGCGCCGCGGGATTGCCCAGATGCAGATACAGCATGGCGGCGGCTGGCGGCAGCATCACGCATAACGTGGCGGTGGTCCACGGCGAGCGCGGACGCCCGGGAGCGATCGGATCATCGGGCCGGGGTCTGCGCAATTCGGCCAGCGATGCGGCGCGGGTGCCGCGCGTATTCCGGTGATGGCGCCACAGCCAGATCGCCACAGCAGCCAGCAATGCAAACGGTCCGATCCACAGCAGCCACGTTATCGGCGCGAACGGTGGATCGTACAGCACGAAATCGCCATAGCGCTGCACCAGCCATGTCTTGATGGCCTCATCGCTGGCGCCGTGTGCGACCTGCGCGCGAATCTGCTGGCGAAGATCCACGGCAAGCTCGGCGTTCGACTCGGCCAGCGTCTGGTTCTGGCACACCAGGCAGCGCAGTTGCTGGGACAGCGCGTGCACGCGCGCATCGAGCGCGGCGTCCGACAGCGGCGCGGCAGCCGTCGCGTGCAGCGTGATCGCGGCAAGGAGCGCTATCAGCCCGCGCCTATGCACGGTTATCACCCTGCGCAAGCTGTTTCAGCAGCGGCTGGATCTGGCGTTCCAGCACTTCGCGGGTGACCGGGCCCACCTGTCGATAGCGCACCACGCCGCGCGCGTCGATGACGTAGGTCTCCGGCACGCCGTAGACGCCGAAATCGATCCCCACGCGCCCATCGGCGTCGACCAGCGATTGCACGTACGGATCGCCCATCTGTTTCAGCCATTGCAATGCAGCCGCGGGCGAGTCCTTGTAGTTCAGCCCGTAGACCGGCACGGCGGAGCGAGAGGCAAAGTCGATCAGCACTGGATGTTCGCTGCGGCACGCGGCGCACCACGACGCCCACACGTTGAGGATCCAGACCTTGCCACGCAGATCCTGGGGTTTCACGGTCTGCCGCGCGCCCGGCTCCACGCTCAGCACCGGAAGCGAAAACTGCGGCGCCGGTTTGCCAACCAGCGCGGACGGCAATTCGCGCGGGTCGTGTCGCAGGCCGGCGCCCAGGGCTACGACGATGGCCAGGAAGATTGCCAAAGGCATCAGAAAGCGCGTCATGGCCCGTTTTGCTCGCTGCGCGGGATCGCCAGCGCCGACGGCGCTACACGCGGGTCGATCGTTTGCACCTCGCGCGCGGCCGACTGCCGCAGCCGATAGCGGCGGTCGCACGCGGCAAGCAGGCCGCCCAGCGCCATCAGCGCACATCCGCCCCAGATCCATTTCACAAACGGCTTCACATAAATGCGCACGCCCCAGGTCGTGTCGCCGCCAGCTTCGCCAATGGCGACGTAGAGATCGCGCGTCAGCGCTGTATCGATGGCCGCCTCCGTGGTCGGCATGTCCTGGCTGCGATAGATGCGCCGCTCCGTTGCCAGCGTCGTGACGGGGTGCCCGTCGCGGCTGACCGTTATGATGCCGCGCAGCGCCTCGTAGTTGGGGCCCACCGCGGGCGCCACGCCGTCGAAGCGGAAGGCGAAGCCGTCGACCGTGACGGTGTCGCCCGGCCGCATCGGCAGTTCGCGCATGGTCTCCTGGCTGTTGACCAGCGTGATGCCGATCACGAACACCCCGACGCCTACGTGCGCCAGCAGCATGCCGCAGTATCCGGCCGGCAACTGGCGCAACGATTCGCGCCATCCGCGCCGATGCCTGAGCCGTTCCTTCAGGCTGACGCCCGCGCTGGCCACGCACCATGCCGCCAGCACCAATCCCAGGCCGGTCAGCGCCGACTGGTTGCGCAGCACGCCCAGCAAACCGATGCCGATCACCACACTGGCCGCGCCCGCCCAGCGCAAGCGCCGCGCTATCGACGGCAGTTCGCCGCGACGCCAACGCGCCAGCGGCGCAGCCCCCATCAACAGCACTGCGGGCGCCATCAGCGGCACGAAGACCTGTTCGAAATACGCGGGCCCGACCGAAACCTTGCCGAGACCAAGCACATCGAGCAGCAACGGATACAGCGTGCCAAGCAAAACGGCGGACGCGGCAACGGCCAGCAGCACGTTATTGGCCAGCAGAAACGCCTCGCGCGATGTCCAGTCGAAGTCGGCGCGTTGCGTCAGCTGTGGCGCTCGCCACGCGAAGATCGCCAGTGCGAGACCGGTGACCAGTGCCAGCAGCGTCAGAATAAAGATGCCGCGCTTGGGATCCACCGCGAACGCATGAACCGATGTCAGCACGCCGGAGCGCACCAGGAACGTGCCGAGCAGACTCAGCGAGAACGTGAAAATTGCCAGCAATGCCGTCCACGCGCGAAACGCGCCGCGTTTTTCCGTCACGGCCAGCGAGTGGATCAACGCGGTGCCGGCCAGCCATGGCATGAACGACGCGTTCTCCACCGGATCCCAGAACCACCAGCCGCCCCAGCCCAATTCGTAGTACGCCCACATGCTGCCCAGCGCGATGCCCACCGTCAGGAACATCCACGCCAGGATGGTCCATGGCCGCGACCAGCGCGCCCATGCCGCATCGAGCCGGCCTTCCAGCAGCGCCGCCAGCGCAAAAGAAAACGCCACGGCAAAGCCGACATAGCCCATGTAAAGGAATGGCGGATGGAACACCATGCCGGGATCCTGCAGTAGCGGATTGAGATCGCGGCCTTCCATGGCGCGCGGCAGCAGACGCACGAACGGATTCGACGAAAACAGCAGGAACAGCAACAGGCCGCTGCTGATGCCGCCCATCACGCCCAGCACGCGGGCGACGAAACTCAGCGGCAAGCGCCGGCTGAACAGCGCCACCAACAGCGACCAGCCGGCCAGCATCAGCGTCCAGAGCAGCATTGACCCTTCGTGGCCGCCCCAAACCGCGGCGATGCGATAGGCAAGCGGCAGCGCGCTGTTGGAATTTGCCGCGACGTAGCGCACGCTGAAGTCGTCGCCAACGAAGGCCGCCGTCAACGACAGATAGGCGGCGGCCACCAGCACCCACTGCAAGAGCGCCATGGGTCTGGCCCATGCCATCCACGGCACAAAGCCGCGCGGTGCGCCAGCCAGCGGCAACACCGTCTGCACCAGCGCGGCAAGCAGCGCACAGATCAAGGCGAAGTGACCCAGTTCCACACTCATCGCTGCACCTTTTGCGTGGCGGCGCCGTCGTTGGCCGCGCGCTTGAGCGCCTCGGCCGCTTCCGGCGGCATGTAGTTCTCGTCGTGCTTGGCCAGCACTTCGCTGGCAACGAAGGTGCCGTTGGCATCCAGCGTGCCACGCGCCACGACACCTTTCCCTTCGCGAAACAGATCAGGCAGCAGTCCGCGATAGATCACCGGCACGTCATGCCGCGTATCGGTGACCACGAAGCGGATGGTCAGCGTTTCGCCTTCGCGCGTGATCGATCCGGGGGCGACCAGTCCGCCGAGCCGGAATGCGTGCGCCAATGGCGCCTCCTTGGCTGCGATCTGCGAAGGGCTGAAGAAAAATACGAGATTCGACCGGAATGCGTTGAGCACGAGCGTCAGCGCCGCGCCGCCGCACAGCAATGCGGCCAGCAGCAATCCGAGCCTGCGCTGGCGAGGCGTCATGGCGTGTCGTCCGGATCGATGCGGCGGTGTACCCGCCACGCCAGCCTGACCAGTTCGATCACGATCGCCAGGAGCGCCACGCAGAAGACGCCGGCGATATAGCCCGCGTGCGCGTTCATCGCAGCGTCTGCCCAATCGGCACGGCCACCTCGCCGCGTTCGCGCAGGATGCAGCGCACCCGCACCAGTGCCACCGCAATCGTGTACATCCAGCATGCCAGCGTCATTGCCAGCATGCCGGCGAGCATCGTCGCGGCCATAGTCGGCGCAGTGGTCAGGCTTACAGATGCGCCCTGATGCAGCGTGTTCCACCACTGCACGGAGAAATAGATGATGGGAACGTTCACCACACCCACCAGCGCCAACACGGCGCACGCCCGCTCCGCGCGGCGCGGCTCGTCGATGGCGGATTCCAGCGCGATGAACCCGAGATACAGGAACAGCAGGATCAGCTCGGACGTGAGGCGCGCATCCCAGACCCACCACGTCCCCCACGTTGGCTTGCCCCACAGCGCACCGCTCCAAAGCGCGAGAAACGTGAACATCGCACCGGTCGGCGCCAGGGCGGACGCCATCATCGACGAAAGCCGCGTGCGCATCACCATCGCCAGCGCACAGTAGCCGGCCATCACGACGTAGATGAACATCGACATCCAGGCCGCTGGCACGTGGATGAAGATGATGCGATAGACCTCGCCTTGTTGCGCGTCCGTGGGGGCGACAACGAAGCCCAGCCACAGGCCCAGCGCCAGCCATAGCGCGGCCGCGGCGAAACACCACGGGGCGAGTTTGCCGGCAACCGGATAGAACCGGGCTGGCGATGCAAATCGCGTCCATCGTGCGCGACCGGCGTGCCGCGTGGGCGCGGCGGTGTCCTGCAACGAAGCGTGCTGGGTCATCGGCGTCACTCCATCGCAATGCGTAATCCCGCAGCGGTGGCCAATGGACACACGCACAGGGACAGGGCCAGGCAGGCGCCCAGCAACGAAAAATGCGGCGCGACGTTCAGGCCGGCGTCGGCGGCAGCGCCAGCGCTGGCACCAAACACCAGCACCGGAATCGACAGCGGCAGCACCAGGATGCACAGCAACACCGCACCGCCGCGTACACCGAGCGTAAGCGCCGCGCCCACCGCGCCGATCAGACTCAGCGCCGGCGTGCCGACCAGCAGCGAAGCCGTCAGCAGCAGCGTTGCACCGCCGGGCAGGGCGTATTGCTGGGCCAGCAACGGTGTCAGTGCCAGCACCGGCAGGCCGCTGGTCAGCCAGTGCGCGCAGATTTTTCCCAGCACCATCAGCGAAAGCGGATGCGGGCATAGCAGCAGCTGGTCGAGGCTGCCATCGGCATGCTCCTGCGTGAACAGTCGCGACAGCGACAGCATCGATGCCAGCAACGCGGCCACCCACAGAATGCCCGGCGCCAGCACCCGAAGCTGCTGCGGATCGGGCCCGACCGCCAGCGGAAACAGGCTAGAGACGATCACAAAGAACACCACGCTTGCCAACAGGCTGCTACGTCGCCGCCATGCGAGCGACACGTCGTGCGCGATGATGGCGCCGAGCGCGGCAATCATGTCAGCCTCCGCGATGGCGTAGCCAGATCGAGCACCGCGCCGCGTTGGGGCAGCAACTGGTGCGTGGCGATCACCGCCATGCCGCCGCTCGCCAGATGCGCATCGAGCAGCGCGACGAAGCAGGCGGCGCACCCCTGATCGAGCGATGTGAGCGGTTCGTCCAGCAGCCAAAGTTGGCGTGGCGCTAGCGCCAGTCGCGCCAGCGATACCCGCCTGCGCTGACCTTGCGACAGCGCGCGCACCGGGACGCTGCCCACCGCTTCAAGACCGAGGCACGCCAAGGCGTTGCGGATCGCCGAAGCCTGCGCCGGCGCGTCGTGCATGCGGGCGGCAAAGCGCAGATTCTCGGCAGCGCTCAGGTCGACGTAGATACCGTTGGTATGGCCGATATAGGCCAACGCCGACAGATACTCCGCGTCGCCCGTGCCGATTGCGCGGCCGTGCCAGCGCAATCCGCCTTCGGCTGGCTGCAGCAAGCTGGTCAGCACGCGTAGCAGGCTGGTCTTGCCGGCACCGTTCGGCCCGGTGACCTGTAGCAACTGACCTGGCGAGAGCGACACTTCGATATCGCGAAAGATGGCGCGGCCCATGCGCCGGACGGTGAGCTGGCCGGCTTCCAGCACGGCGGCTGCCGTCATGTCACGGCTCCCCGGCCTTGCCCATATCGGGCAGCCGATGGGCGATGCCCTTGTGGCAATCGATACAGGTTTTTTCCTTGTCGGCCAGATAGGTCGAATGCATGGCCTGCGCGCGCGGGCTCTGCCGCGTGAAATCCATCGACTGGTAGTCGTGGCAGTTGCGGCATTCGAGCGAGTCGTTGGCCTTGAAGCGTGCCCATTCGTGCTGCGCCAGCACCAGGCGGTGTTCCTGGAATTTCTCGGGCGTATCCACGGTGCCAAAGATCTTGGCCCACACTTCCTTGGACGCCTGCATCTTGCGCGCCATCTTGGAGGTCCAGTTGTGCGGGACGTGGCAGTCGGAACATTTCGCGCGCACGCCGCTGCGGTTGGCGAAGTGGATCGTGCCCTGCAGTTCCTGATAGACGTTGTCGCGCATTTCGTGGCAGCCGGTGCAGAATTGCTCGGTGTTGGTGAACTCCAGCGCCGTATTGAACGCGCCCCAGAACACCAGGCCCGCGATGAAACCGCCGAGTGTCAGAAAGCCCAGGCTGAAATACGCGCTGGGACGATTGATGGTGCACCAGTAACGTTTGATGAGATCGCAGAGTCTGCCCGTCATCGCTTGCCCCGTTAGGTGCGGCTATTTGGCGCTCTGGGCGCTGGCGCCGCCGCTCTTGCCATTGGCGCGCTTGAGCATCGTTTCCACGTCGACAAACGTGTTGCCCACCAGCGGCTTGGCATCGGCCTGCGGCACGTGGCACTGCGTGCAGAAATAGCGGCGTGGCGACACCTCCGCCAGCACATTGCTGTCCCGATCCATGTAATGCGTGACGCTGACGGGAATGGCGCCGGTCTCTTCGGTGCGCGTGCGAGCGTGGCAGAACATGCAACGATTGAAATCGCGATCGAGCTGATAGCCGTCGATCTTGTGCGGAATCGTCGGCGGCTGCATGGTGTAGGCACGTGTGCGGCGAATGTCCTTGTTTTCAGTGGGATACAGCAGAGGCGCCTTTGCTTCATCGGCCACCGGCGTGGGGCCGCGCATGGCGTCCACCAGGCCTTGCGCGCTGGCCGGCGGCAGGCCCAGCGTCGCCAGTGCCACGCAGGCGAGCAGCGCTGCATGCAGCCACGCGCGCACGCCGGGCCATGCAGTCAAGGATCGGCGGGTTGCCATGGCGTCTCCTCTCTAAACCTTGACGATCTTGACCGCGCATTTCTTGAAGTCGGTCTGCAACGAGATGGGGCACGTTGCATCGAGCGTCACCTTGTTGATCAACTGGCTGGCGTCGAACCACGGCACGAAGACCAGGCCGCGCGGCGGCGTATCGCGTCCGCGCGTTTCCACACGCGTGCGCATGCGGCCCCGGCGCGATATCACCTCTACTTCCACGCCGCGTCGCAAGCCCATCGCCTTGGCATCTTCGGGATGCATGAAACACATCGCATTGGGGAACGCGCGATACAGCTCGGGCACGCGGCGGGTCATCGATCCGGAATGCCAGTGCTCCAGCACGCGGCCGGTGGCCAGCCAGAACGGGTATTCCTTGTCCGGCGCTTCCGCTGGCGGTTCATAGGGCAGCGCGAAGATCACTGCCTTGCCGTCCGCGTTGCCGTAGAACTGGAAGCCTGTGCCGGCCTTCACGTAAGGGTCGCTGCCTTCGCGATAGCGCCAGCGTGTTTCCCTGCCGTTGACCACCGGCCAGCGCAGGCCGCGCGTTTGGTGATAGGCGTCGAACGGCGCCAGGTCGTGCCCATGGCCGCGGCCGAATGCGGCGTATTCCTCGAACAGACCCTTCTGCACATAGAAGCCAAAGGCCTGGGCCTCCGCGTTGCTGTACTCGGTGCTGACCTCTTCGAACGGGAACTTGTCGACATTGCCGTTGCGGAACAGCACGTCGAACAGCGACATGCCGCGCACGGCGGGCTGTTTCGCGATCAGGTCCGCTGGCCAGACGTCTTCCACCCTGAAGCGCTTCGAAAACTCCATCACCTGCCACAGGTCCGAGCGCGCGTCACCCGGTGCGTCGACCAGTTGATGCCAGAACTGCGTGCGGCGTTCGGCATTGCCATACGCGCCTTCCTTCTCCACCCACATGGCGCTGGGCAGGATCAGGTCGGCGGACAACGCCGTGACCGTCGGGTAGACATCGGATACGACAATGAAGTTGTCTGGATTACGGTATCCGGGCAGGCCTTCCTGCGTCATGTTTGCAGCGGCCTGCATGTTGTTGTTCACCTGCACCCAGTAGGCATTGAGCTTGCCGTCCTTGAGCATGCGGTGCTGCAACACGGCGTGATAGCCAACCTTGTCGGGAATGGTGCCGGGCGGGAGCTTCCAGATGCGCTCGGCTTCTTCGCGATGCTTTGGGTTGGTTACGACCATGTCTGCGGGCAGGCGATGCGAGAACGTGCCGACTTCGCGCGCCGTGCCACATGCCGAAGGCTGGCCGGTGAGCGAAAACGGGCTGTTGCCCGGCGTGGCGATCTTGCCCGTCAACAGATGGATGTTGTAGACCATGTTGTTGACCCACGTGCCGCGCGTGTGCTGGTTGAAACCCATCGTCCACAGCGACATCACTTTGATATCGGGATTGGCGTAGAGCTCGGCCAGTCGTTCCAGCTTGTCGGCGGAGACGCCGGACAGCTTGCTCACATAGTCGGCGTCGTACTTCGAGACGAACTTTGCGAATTCGTCAAACGTGATGGGTTTCGCGTCAGCGGGCGTGGCGGCATTCTTGGCGGCTTTCTGTAGTGGATTGTCCGCACGCAGCCCATAGCCAATGTCGGTCACGCCCTCCTTGAACACCGTGTGCCGGTTGACGAAGTCCTGGTTGACGCGGTTGGTGCGGATGATGTGGTTGGCAATGTAGTTCAGCATCGCCAGGTCGGTCTGTGGGGTGAAGATGATCGGCAGGTCGGCCAGATCGAACGAACGATGCGTGAAGGTCGACAACACGGCCACGCGCGTCTCGGGATGGCTCAGGCGGCGATCGGTGATGCGTGACCACAGGATCGGGTGCATCTCTGCCATGTTCGACCCCCATAGCACGAAGGCGTCCGCATTCTCGAAGTCGTCGTAGCAGCCCATCGGCTCATCCATGCCGAAGGTGCGCATGAAGCCGGCCACCGCCGACGCCATGCAATGCCGCGCGTTGGGATCGATATTGTTGGAACGGAAGCCTGCTTTCATGAGCTTGGCGGCGGCGTAGCCTTCCCAGATCGTCCACTGGCCCGATCCGAACATGCCGACCGCGGTGGGCCCTTTGTCCTTGAGCACGCGTTTGAACTGGTGCTCCATTTCGTCAAACGCGCGCTCCCAGCTGACCGGGGCGAATTCTCCGTTCTTGTCGTATTGGCCATTTTTCATGCGTAGCAGCGGCTTTGTCAGCCGGTCCTGCCCGTACATGATCTTGGAGAGGAAGTAGCCCTTTACGCAGTTGAGTCCCTTGTTTACTTCGCACTGCGGGTCGCCTTGGGTGGCCACCACCTTGTTGTCGCGCACGGCGACGGTCACGCCGCAGCCGGTGCCGCAGAAGCGGCAGGGCGCCTTCGACCATTTCAGTTTGGTGGCTTCGCTGTCGGTGACGAAATTGGCGGATTCTGCCGGCAGCGATAGGCCGGCCACGGATGCGGTGGCCGCAATGGCCGTCTGCTTGATGAATTCACGACGCGTGACTGACATCGTCGATCTCCTCGTACATGGCGGCGGCGTCTTCATTGTGCTGGTAGACCAGCGTGGCCGAGATCACGCCTTCCAGTTGGTGCAGGCACATGAGCTGCGCCACGATCGCTTGCGAGGTCGGCGCCTCGACGGTCACGACGAGTTTTCCGGCGCCGCTGACGGCATGGATTTCCGTGCCGGTCATCGAATCGATTGCATTGCGCACTCGTTCCAGACTCGCAGGGTGCGCGAACACCATGATTCCCGCGATATGCCACTCGTCGTTCGAGGCAATGGGCTGAATAGGAATCGGAAGTCTTGCAGGCATGCGTGTGCCCCCAATCAAGACTGCTTTTGCAGGAATTGATTTTTGCCATTGGCCTTTAAAGGCAATGGCTGCGATGCTTCAATGCGAAGGCGGACCGCTGATCAACTGGCTCATCCAGACAATGAAGCCATAGCCGGCCACGATCATGACGGTGAGTGCGGGCACCATCACGGCAGTCAGAAACAGGAAGCTGCGCAGTTCTTCCTTCTTGCGCTGCGGATCTTCCAGATGGTCCGATTCCATGTTTCCCCCGGCTCTGTGTACACCGTCGCCGGAGGGTGCTCCGGTTGTGCGTAACGTATTTAAGGAACCGGAACGATGGGCGTCAAGCAATGCACTCGTGCGAGCGTATGGCAGGTTTTGATGACCTCTGCGCGGTCCCGCGCCAAGACGGCGAATTAGAATCTTTCGGCACGGCTCTGAAATAAAAAGCACTGTTCGCGCCGCGCTTGCGAAGTGAATATGGGTCCACGCCGGGGCGCGCGGCGTCGTGGAACCGTTCACGTCATGACATGGTGACGCGCAGCGAGTCTCCTGGCTCGTCGTGCTACTGCGGGTCCGATTCGAGCAGCTTCTGCAGTTCCACCTTCTTCACCTTGCCGGTGGCTGTCATCGGAAATTCGTCCACCACGCGGATTTCCGGGACCTTGTAGCCGGCCATGTGGTCGCGGCACCAGGACGTCAGTGCCTGCGCCGACGTGTCGTGGTAACCGGCGCGCAGGCGAATGAATGCCACCGGCATCTGGCCGCGCTCGCGGTCGGGCCGCGCGATGACGGCGGAGCCGAGTACCGCCGGATGGCGGCCCAGCAGCACCTCCAGTTCCGATGGGAACACGCTCATCCCGCGCACCTTGATCATTTCCTTGCGACGTCCGAGGAAATGCAGATACCCCGCGTCGTCGTAGGCGCCGATATCTCCGGTACGGAACCAGCCGTCGCGCAGCGATTCGGCGGTCGCGTCGTCGCGTCCCCAGTAGCCCTTGAGCAGCGACGGCGTGCTCACCACGATTTCACCTTCCGCGCCAATCGGGAGCAGCGCGCCAGTTTCGAAATCGCAAATCTTGATGCGTGTACCGGGCACGGGCAGGCCCACGAAAATCGGGCGGCCGTGCAGATCCATATCGTCGCTCTGCATGCCGGTGGTAAAGGTGTCGCTGGTGTGCGTCTCCGTCATACCCCAGGCACCTTCGGCCAGCACGCCGCCGGTCAGCGCTTGCCATTGGCGACGCAGATCGACCGTGAGTTTGCGAATGAACGATGCCACGCGCGTGTGTTGCAGCGAACGCAAGTCGTAGCGGTTCAGTTCGGGATGCTGCAGCACCTCCACGACGCTGTCGACCACCATGAAGGTACGGTTGACGCGATAGCGGTCCACCGCCGCCATCACGGCTACCGGATCCCAGCGCGACAGCAGTATCAGCGTGGCGCCGCTAAAGATCGGATAGATCAGGCCCAGGTTCTCTCCGGCGATCCAGAACATCGGCAGGAAGTTGAGCATGACGTCGGCGCTCGGTTGCGCCGCGGCCAACGGCGCGTGCTCGCTGCTGACCGCCAGAGACGCCGCGGCGGTGTACAGCATGTCGCGTTGCGTGTGCATGCAGCCCTTGGGCATGCCGGTCGTGCCGCCGGTGTAGTTCAGCGCCGCCAGCGCATCGAGATCCACCTGCACGTCACGCACGTTGCCCGTGCACAGGCGAATCGCCGGCATCAGGTCGACGCAGCCCGGATGCTCGATGGGTGCGGCATCCAGGCCGGCAGGGATCGGCAGTGTTGGCTGTGAGGGAAGAAATTCGCCTGCCGACGTGCGGAACACAGTACCGACGCGCGTGACCGGCTTCACAGCCATCAGCATCGGCACCAGCGTGTCGAGCGCGATGGCCATTGTGGCGCCCGCATCGTTCAGTTCATAGGCCAGCTCGTGTTCCTTGAACAGCGGGTTGACCGGCACGTACACGGCGCCAAGCTTGAGGATCGCGTAGAACACGATGTGGAACTGCGGGCAATTGCCCAGCAATACCGCCACGCGCTCGCCCGCCCCGACGCCATGGCCGCGCAGCAATTCGGCGCAGCGTTCGCTCAGATCATCGAGTTCCGCATAGCTGATGGTGCGGCCGTAATAGATCAGCGCCGGATGGTCCGGCTGGATGCGTGCCCACGCGCGCAGCGATTCGCCAAGACTGACTTCGCCATGCGGGTAGTGCGGCGCTGTTGGCACCCCGGCTGGCCAGATGCGGCGGTGCCTTGCGTCGAGATCGGCGAAGAATACGCTTTCGTCCATCGTGTCTCCTGGCTCTTGTTGGGGCGAGTCCGGCGATGCGAGCTTTGCCATCCTCTCGACGACGAGGCAGCACAACAGCGCAGGCGCGATACCACGGCAATGCAAGCCAGAATGTACGTCGCGGCCAACAGCGCGCGGGCAACGATGGCGTAAGTTTCATGGCGGCCATGCACCGCCTCTATGGTTTTCGTTGCGGGGCGGAACGCGGGCGCTCAGCCCCGCGCGATTCGCTGCGCTGCAGCGATAAAGCGCTGTACGTGACGATCGTCGGCGTCCTGCCGGGTGGCCAGCGCAATGCCGATACGTGCGGTGGGACGCGGACTCGACAAGCGCAGAAAACGCACACGGCGATTGGTGTAGCGTGCCGCGACGCCCGGCACCAGCGCCACGCCGAGCCCGCTTTCCACCAGGCTGACGATGGTTTGCACCTGCACCGCTTCCTGCGTGATGCGGGGCACAAAGCCGGCCTGCTGGCACAGCAACATCGCCACGGCCTGCAGGTTCGGCACGTCGGCGCTGGGATGCATGATGAATGGCTCGCCGGCCAGCGCCTTGAGGGCGATGCTGTCGTTGGCGGCAAACGGACTGTCTGCAGGCACCGCCGCGACGAAGGCGTCCGATTCGAGCGGCATCAGCTGGAATGGTCCGCTCGACAGAATCGGAAATCGCACCAGTCCCGCGTCCAGTTGGCCGCGTTCGATGCGGTCCAGGATCGTCGCCGAGGTCGATTCATGAAGGATCAGCTCGATCCCGGGATGGGCACCGCGGAACGCAGGAATCAACCTTGGCAGCAGCGCATACGTGGCGGATCCGACAAAGCCGATCCGCAGCGCGCCGCGCTCGCCCAGCCCCGCCGACTGCGCGGCGGCGCGCGCCTGATCCGCATGAAACAGCGCGCGGCGGGCATCGGTCAGCGCCGCTTCGCCAGCCTGCGTCAATTTCACCCCGCGCGTGGTGCGCACGAATAATGGCGTGCCTAGCGACGATTCCAGTTTTCGTATGGAGATCGATAGTGGCGGTTGTGCCATATGCAGCCGTTCGGCGGCACGGTGGAAATTGCCGGTTTCGGCAAGCACAACGAATTGCTGCAGCTGGCGCAGGTCCATGGTGATATGCAACGGATATCGCTTCCTAAAAATCTAATATTAGACGCAAGCGGCGCGCTGCACTACGCTGTGTCCTCGCCAGAATCACTAAAACAGTAGGAGACACCGCCTATGCTGCCCTTGTCAGGTATCCGGGTCGTCGATCTTTCGACGGTCGTGATGGGCCCCTATGCCAGTCAATGGCTGGCCGATCTGGGGGCGGAAGTCATCAAGGTGGAAACCCCGGAGGGCGATTCGACGCGCCGCACCGGCCCGGCTACTGAGGACGGTATGTCGGCAATTTTTCTTGGCGTGAACCGCAGCAAGAAGAGCGTGGTGCTGAACCTGAAGCAGCCGGCCGCCCAGACCGCGCTGCATCGCCTGCTAGCCACCGCCGATGTGCTGCTGCACAGCATGCGCCCGCAGAAGCTGGCCAGGCTGGACCTGGATCCGGCAAGCGTGATGGCACGTCACCCACGCCTGGTCTACGTGAGCCTTCTAGGTTTTGCCGAAGACGGCCCGTATGGAGGCCGTCCGGCCTACGACGACATCATCCAGGGATTGAGCGGCAATGCGGCATTGATGGCGGCGCAGACCGGCACCGTGCGCTATTTCCCAACCATCGCCGCCGACAAGACCAGCGGCCTGATCGCCGCGCTGTCGATTGCCGCCGCACTTGCCGGCCGCGAACGGCAGGGCGGCAAGGGTGGCATGGTGGAAGTACCGATGTTCGAATCGATGGTTGCCTTCAACATGGTGGAGCATCTGTACGGCCAGCATTTCGATCCGCCGCGCAGCGCCGCGGGCTATCCGCGCGTGCTCGCGCCGCTGCGTCGTCCCTACCAGAGCGCCGACGGCTACGTCTGCATGATGCCGTACACCGACGCGCATTGGCGCGACTTCTTCACCGCTGCCGGGCGCGACGATCTGGCTTCCGACGCACGTTTTGCCAATATCGGCGCACGCACGCGCCATATCGAGACGCTCTACGAGATTACCGGCGACATCGTGCGCACGCGCAGCACCGATGCGTGGCTGGCGCTGTGCGAAACGCTGCAGATTCCGGTGGCGCGCGTCAACGACCTCGACGATCTGGTCAACGATCCCCATCTGCTTGCCACTGGATTTTTCGATCGCGTGGATGACGCGGCGATGGGCACGCTGCGTTTTGCCGGCGCCCCGGTGCGCTTCGACGGCGAGCGCGCGCACGCTGGCGTGCCGCCGCGGCTGGGGGAACACACGCGAGAAGTTCTGGGCGCCGTCGGCATGAGCGATGCGGATATCGATGCGCTGGATCGCTGACACGGCCACCGCCTGCCATCGGCGCATCGCCGCCGCGTGCCGATTGTCCGATGGTCCCGCGCACTTTCATTTCATTCACGCATCGAGGAGACATCCATGACCGCACAGCCGCAACGCCTGGGACAAGGCTTTTATTGGCAGGACATCGAACAAGGACAGGTCTTCGAGACCTTCCGCCGCACGGTCACCGAAACCGACCTGGTCAACTTCATCTCCGTCACGGGCATGCTCGAGGCCATCTTCATCGAAGAGGGCTATGAAGCCGGTGCGATCAAGGGGCGACCGGTGCCAGCGGCGCTCACTTACGCGCTGATCGAGGGCTTCATCCTGCAGACCATGATCCAGGGCACGGGCCTGGCGATGCTGGAGCTGACGCAAAAGATCCACGGACCGGTAGTGGTGGGAGACACCATTCACGCGCGCATTACCGTCACCGGCATCCGGCCAACGTCGAAAAGCGGCCGCGCGGTGGTCGATTCGTCGATCGAGGTGTTCAACCAGCGCCAGGAACTGGTGATGACCTACACGGCGCGCCGCCTGCTGGCGGGGCGCTGACGTGGCGCGGCGGCGATATCACGCAACTACCGGAGGAGACAGATATGCCAGTACAGAGCAAAAATGCCAGGCATCACCCCAACCATCCAATGCGCCGGCGATGCGTGCTGGCGCTGGCGGGCTGCGCCGTAGCGGCGGCGGCATCGGCGTTGCCGGGCGCGGCGCTGGCTGCGACATACCCGGATCGGCCGATCCGGCTGGTGGTGCCATTCCCGCCCGGTGGCCCGACCGACCTCGTATCGCGCGTGATTGCGCGCAAGATGTCCGAAGATCTTGGGCAGCAGGTGCTGGTGGACAACCGCCCGGGCGCCAACGGCAATATCGGCAATGAGATCGTCGCCAAGGCGCCGCCGGACGGCTATACGGTGCTGTACAACACGTCGTCGATCGCGCTGAGTCCGGCGCTCTATCGGAAGTTGCCCTACGACGTGAAGCGCGATCTGCTGCCCGTGGCCATGACGGCCAACGTGCCGCTGGTCCTGGAAGTCAACGCGCAGGTGTCCGCGAACACCGTCCCGGAATTCGTGGCGTGGCTCAAGGCCAATCCCGGCAAGATGACATACGGATCGGCCGGCAACGGCAATGTCACGCACCTGGCGGCATTCCTGTTCCTGCAGGCCAATGGGTTGGAAGCCGTGCATGCGCCGTACAAGGGTAGTGCGCCGGCGTTGACCGATCTGGCCAGCGGCCAGGTGCAGTTCATGACCGACACCATCAATTCATCGTTGCCGTTCATCCGGGACAAACGCATGAAGGCGCTGGCCGTCACCAGCAGCACTCGTAGCTCACAGTTGCCCGATGTACCCACGCTGGCCGAATCGGGGCTGCGCGGGTTCGATGTGGGCGCATGGCAGGGCATGATGGTGCCGGCCAGAACATCGCCGGACATCGTTCGCAGGCTCAATGCGGCGGCGCTCAAGGCGCTGGCATCGGCCGATGTGCGCGCCAGCCTCGCGGCGCAGGGTGCGGAGCCGCGTCCATCCAGCCCGGAAGCGTATGGCAAGTACGTATCGGAAGAAATCGACCGCTGGCAGAAGGTGGTCAAGGAAACCGGCGTGACGCTGGATTGAGCGGTTTCAAACTGGAGATCGACATTGCATGCTCTGTTTGCCACCTTTGCGCTGACGGCACTGCCGCCGCAAGCCGCTGCGTTCCGGCGAGACGTCAAGGCGTTTCTGAAGGAGCACCTGCCGGGGGTGCCCGCCGATGTGCGGGCACGTTCCTGGATGGGATTCGACGCCGACTTCAGCCGCGCGCTGGCGCGTCGAGGGTGGGTTGGTATCACGCTGCCCGCGCAGTATGGGGGCGCGGGGCTCGATGCGTTCTCGCGTTTCGTGCTGGTAGAGGAGTTGCTGGCGTGCGGCGCGCCGGTGTCCGCCCACTGGATAGCGGACCGGCAGAGTGGGCCGTTGATCCTGCGCTATGGCAGCGACGCGCAACGCGAGCGCTATCTGCCGCGCATCTGTCGCGGCGAAGCGTTCTTCTGCATCGGCATGAGCGAGCCCAATTCCGGATCGGACCTTGCCAGCGTGGCGACGCGTGCCGCGCCGCAGCCCGATGGCGGCTGGCGCCTGAACGGACGCAAGATCTGGACGACCAATGCCGATCGCTGCCCCTACATGCTGGCGTTGGTCCGCACCTCGGGCGAGACGGGAGATCGGCAAAAAGGACTGTCGCAAATGATCGTCGATCTGTCCGCGCCGGGCGTGACGGTACGGCAAATTCGCGATCTGGCTGGCGACGCGCATTTCTCGGAGGTGGCGTTCGACGATGTGCACCTTCCCGCCGACTCGCTGGTGGGACAGGAAGGCGCCGGCTGGGAACAGGTCAACGCCGAATTGGCGTTCGAGCGTAGCGGACCCGAGCGGCTGTATTCCAGCGTGGTGCTGCTGGACGCGTGGATCGCCGCACTGCGTCGTCTTCCGGGCGTGCAGCGCCATACCGTGACCATCGGCCAGATCATGGGCAGGCTGGCGGCGCTACGCGCGATGTCGCTGGCCGTCACCGCCCGCCTTGCTGCGGGTGAAAGTCCGCTGGTGGAAGCTGCGCTGGTCAAGGACCTTGGCACCACCCTAGAGCAGTCGATCGGCGCTCTGGCGGAAGCGGCGCTTGGCGATGACGCGGAACTGGCCGCGGATGCGGAGCTTTACCGCACCGCCGCGTATGTCAGCCAGATATCCCCCACGTATTCGCTGCGCGGCGGCACTCGCGAGATCCTGCGCGGCATGATTGCGCGCGGACTGGGCCTGCGTTAAGCGAAGCGGGGCAGCGTGGGCTGCTGGCGCCGTTATCGGAGCCAGCGAGCCGCCCTGCATGAAGCGGTTGAAGGATCAAGCGATCAAGCGAAGTAACAGGAGAACGCAATGGACAACGTCTACTCGGATGCGCTGGAAACCGTGCTGCGCGATCGCTGCACGCCCGCGGTCGCGCGGGCTATCGAGGCCGGCGGCGATGCGGCGGCGTTGTGGGAGCCGCTGCAGCAAAGCGGCTTTGCGGATAGCTTGCGTCCTGAGGCGGGATTGTCGTTGCGCGATGTGCTGCCGATGCTGATGGCGATGGGATACCACGCGTTACCCGTGCCACTGGCGCAGACGATGTTCGCGAGGGCGTTGCTCGACGCGGCTGGCGTGCCGGTGCCCGAGACGCCGATCGCGCTGGCCAGCTTCGATGGGCTGTCGCGCACGCATGCGGCGGACGGCGCTGCGGCTACATGGTTTCTGGTACAGCAGGGCGGCGAGGCTGCGCTGGCACATCGCGACACACTGGACGTCCGGCGCACCGGCGTACACGACGATCTGACGGTTTCGCTGGCGCGCTCGGCAGCCCCGGCGTTCCCGCTGCTGCCCGGTACGCTGCGCACGATTGGCGCCGCACTGCATGCGGCCCAAATGGCGGGTGCGATGGCCCGCGTGTTCGACTTGACGCTGCAGTACGCCAACGATCGCACGCAATTTGGACGCAGCATTGGCAAGTTTCAGGCGATCCAGCATCAGATCAGCGTGATGGCGGAATACGTCGCCGCTGCGCGCATGGCAGCGCAGATCGCATGTTCGGCGGCCGGAGCGATGCCCGATCGCATGCAGGCGGCGATCGGCAAGTTCAATGCGAGCGATGCGGTGGTGCCTGTCACGTCGATCGCCCACGCGGTGCACGGCGCGATCGGTGTTACCGAGGAATACGAGTTACAGCGCTATACGCGCCGCCTGCACGCGTGGCGCGTGGCGGACGGATCGGACCGATACTGGGCACGCGAGATCGGCAGGGCGGCGTGCGAGAGCGATACGACAGCGGTGGACACGCTACGCGCCTGGGGCGACGACTGAAGGCCGGCCAGTGAAGACCAGTCAGTGAAGGGCGGCCAGTGAAGGCCGGCGATCGAAGGTCGGCGATTGAGATGGATTCGGACCGCCCCGCATCTGACGCGCCCGTATGCGCTGTCCCGCGTCGATCAGTAGGATGTCACTTCCACGCGGCAACTGGCCTCGGCCTTGCCCGGTAACGTAACCTGGGCGTCGGGGCCCTTGTCCCAGAACAGCGCTTCGCTGTCGTTCACGGTGGCGGCGTAGCGCGCGCCCGACGCGGCCGGCGTTTGTCGCAGTACCAGGCGCTGGTCAAGCCAGCGCAGGTAAGCGTAGCCGGGATCCGTCTGTACAAAGGTGCCGGCGATCACTGCCTCGCCGGGGCAACGAATATTGAATGGGCCGCGGCTGATGCCCTTGTTGTCCTGCGTGCGTGCCCCCGCATAGGTGTGACGTAGTTCGTAGATGCGCTCAAGGTAACTGTTTGCGGTGCACAGGCGCGCGTCGTCGGCCTTTGCGCAGTCGTTGCGGCCGCGCAGCCAACCGCGCTGGCCGGCCAGCAGCATCTTCTTCTGCGCCGTTGGCAAGGACCGCGAATCGAGCGCCAGTCCGTACAGGCGCGTGGTCTCGCGATCCAACTGGGCCAGCGTGTCGTCCTTGCAGACCATTTGCTCGATGTCTTCGTGCGCATTCTTGCAATCGAAACTCGGGCCGGCAGCTTGCGCGGCGCCTGCGGGGGAAAATCCAGCCGACACGGCGGCAAGGGTCACGGCAAGTGCTGCGCTGGATGCGACAGTGGCGAGGACGGGACGGCGGATCATGAAAAATCTCCTGCGGACCTATCAGCCCGCGTTGCGGTCGATCACGACGAAGTGCTTGCGTACCGGTTCCAGAACCTCGAACACGCCCTCGAATCCGGCGGGGATGACGCAGGCGTCCCCGGGGCCGAACTCGCGCGCGTCGCCTGCGTGGCTGGTAATGCGCAGGCGCCCGCTGATCACGTGGAAAAATTCTTCCTTGCCAGCCGGAAACGCAATGCGCCAGGCTCCCGGCTCGCATGTCCAGATGCCGCAGTCGAAATTGCCTTGCGCGGCGCTGTAGTGCGTCCAGGTGGTCCGGTTCGGGTTGCCTCTGACCAGGCGATCCGGGCGCGGATTGTCGTGGGCAGGGGTGGGCGTGGCGCGAAAATCGGTCAGGAATGGAGCCGGCGTGGCTGATAGGTTGGAATCGGACACGGCGAAGGATCGACGAAGTGCGTAAAGCCGTTAGTGTAGCCGCGTGCCTGCGTGGCACTGCGGGTTTTGTCCCAGGTGGGACGCATGGCCCGACATGTGGATAGGGAGGCCGGACAAACCACGGTGGGCATTGCAGGGTCGGCATAACCCAGGGCTTGAGTGAGAGGAATGGTCGTCGAACGGATTGAGGATGCGCACGCCGGTGTTCCGGAAATCGCGCACATTGCGCGTCACGACGGTCAATCGGTGGATCAACGCTGTAGCGGCAATCAGCGTGTCGAGCGTGTTATGCGAATCGGGCACGCTTAGATGGCCCCACAGGTCGACGATGCGCGCGTCGATGCCAAGGACGCGATCAAAGTAGCGGCGCTGCAGGCCAAGCAGCCATTCATCCAGCACTTCGCATTGCTGCTGATCGCCGCGGAAACGTTTCAGTTCGACGCCCCGACGCAGTTCGCCCATGGTGACGACGGAAAGATAGATCGGCTGGTCTTCTGCTTCGGCGTCTTCGAAGAAGGCGACGACGCCTCGATTGGCGCGTCGTCCTTTTCGGTATTCGCTGATGACGTTGGTATCGACGAGATACATGAACGGGGCCCCGTCACTGGATACGCGCGAAATCTGCGTCGTCGAACGCGTCGCCTGGCGGAATCGAGCGAAGGAACGCCGCAAACGTCATCCTGCATTTGGTCCCCGAGGGCTTGTCGGGCCTGGACGTTTGCCCGTCCACAGTGGGGGTTGCGGCGGGATCGGCTGTGCTGCCGGCGTCGCTGTCAATCGGCTTGGCGTCTTTGGGAGGTCTTGATGGTTTCTGCATGATGGTCATCCTTTGGATGTGATGGACAAGCCATGATCATGCACCTGGAAAGGCCCGAAATTTGTGTCCACCTGTGACGACCACATTGATGCTGGACAACAACTGTGCAGGCTGTGGGAAGGCGCCGATGTGGGCGCGCAAAGAAATACCCCGACGCGCGGGATCGTCGGGGTAGTAAGAGTTGCCAAGTCGTTTCGGGTCGTGTCGATTGACCCTGCGGTAAGTTAGCAGTCGTGCGCTTGCGGCGCCAATAACTCACATGAGTTATTGCGAAAGGGCGCCTTCGGGGCAAAACCCGGACCGCTCGCTTCACGGTTCTGAACAAGGGAACACAATTCGAAAGAGCCGGCGAGAATGATCCGCCACGCCTTGTCGCGGCGTAGTCGCGTGCTCTTTCGCGCTAATCTGCGGCGCCGGACCGCGCGGCGGCGGCCCGTGCCATGGCATGTTCCGGAAATTGCGACAGTAGCGCGCTCACCACGCCGTTGGTCCATCCAAAGCCGTCCTGCAGCGGATATTCCCCGCCGCTGCCGCCCTTCGCCCCGTCCTGTCTGGGCAGTAATCGATACTTTTCCACCAGCTTGTATTCGTGCGTATAGAGGCTGGCCACCGTATTCAGCCATCGGTGGGCAATGTCGTCGGCAAGATCCGCAAATCCGTAATGGCGCAGCCCCACTATGCCGATCCAGTGCAGTGGTGCCCAGCCGTTTGGACGGTCCCATTGTTGGCCGGAATCGATCCGGGTCGTGGCGAGCCCCCCGTCCTCGATCAGCTGCGCCGCGGTGATCGACGCGACGCCACTTGCCTGCTGCGGGCTAGCCAGCCCGACAAACAGCGGCATCAGCGTGGCGGCGCACAGTTGCGTGCGCCGCGCGCCGCGATGCCAGTCGAAATCGAAAAAGGCGCCGGTCGTTTCGTCCCACATGAGCGCGTCGATCGCCACGCGGCGACGCTCCGCCGCCTCGCGATAGCGCGCTGCGTCGGCGTGGTTGCCCGCCCGGTCGGATAATGCGGCCAGCCGGCATTCAGCGTGCCACAGCAGAGCGTTGAGATCGACGGGTAGGATCGCCGTGGTGCGGATCGATGCCAGGTCGCACTTGACGTGGTTCTGCACGAATTCGGGTTCGCACCAGCGCGAACTGAAATCCCAGCCCGACTCCGCCGCCGCGCGCAAATCGCGATACACCAGGTGGGCGGGTCGCCCGCTGCGGCGTGCCGTCTCCACGTCTTCCAGATACGCCTCCTCGCGCGGATGGGCGCGGTCATCCCAATAGCGGTTCAGCAGGGCGCCGCCCGGCAGGCACACCGTGCGCCGCCAGGCGCTGCCCGGTTGCAGGTGTGCGCTGCCATCCATCCAGAAGTCGTACTCCTTGCGCAATTGCGGCAGGTAGCGCAGGGCCGTGTCGACGCCGTGGTTTTCGAACAGGTCCACCATCAGCGTGAAAACGGGCGGCTGCGAGCGGCTCAGGTAGTACGATCGCGTGCCGTTCGGCACATGGCCGTAGGTATCGAGCAGATAGGCGAAGTTATCGGCCATCGCACGCATCAGGTCGCACCGCCCGCTGGCCGACAGGCCCAGCATCGTGAAATACGAATCCCAATAGTACAGCTCGCGGAAGCGCCCGCCCGGCACCACATACGGTTGCGGCAGTGGCAGCAACGAGCATTGCGGCGGATGTTCCGTGGGCTCGCGAGTCAGCACCGGCCACAGGCCATCGATATGCTCGCGCAGCGAATTGTCAGGATTCGATACATAGTTGTCGTCCGGGATGGTTTCTCGGGCGAAATGGGCGCACACGAAGCCCTCGAGCGAGAAATCCGGCGCCTCGCGCTCTGCGCGATAGCGCGCGAGGATGGCATCGGGTTCGTACAGCGGAATGCAGTCCGGAAACGTTTTGCTGTCGCGGAACATGCCGCTGGCCTGCACCGCGACAAAGAGTTCGGCGTAGCGCTCCGCTGGGGAAAGCGCGTCTGGTACGTCATGGCCGGCCAGCGCGGCGGGTGCCGGGCAGGGCAGATGCGTGACGGATGGCGCGTGGGCGTGGCAATGCATGGGCCCGTGCGTGCTATCGGCGCGGCGAGCCGCAGCGTGCGGCGTGGCATCCGCCTGGGCCTCGGTGGTCTGGACGACTGCGTGCGGCACGCCGTTGCCGCGCGGCGCATCATTGTTCGGCATAGTTCCACAGCAATCCGCCGTCGATCACCAGCGTGGCGCCGGTGATGTAATCGGCCTCCGCGCTGGCCAGGTACGCCACCAAGCCGGCCACTTCGGCCGGGCGTCCCAGACGAGCGAGCGGTATGTCGTCGATGAGCGCCTGGAGTTGGGCGCGATCCGCCATCAGGTTGCGATTGATCGGCGTCTCGATGGCTCCGGGCGCGATGTTGTTGACGGTGATGCCAAGCGGCGCCAGTTCGATGGCCAGGTTGCGCATCATCATGCGAAGCCCGCCCTTGCTCGCGCAGTAGCTGGTGAAATGCGGGAACGGCAGTTCTTCATGGACGGAACTAATGTTGATGATCTTGCCGCCGCATTGGCGTGCCTGCAGATGCCTGACAAAAAACTGCGTGAGGAAGAACGGGCCTTTGAGATTGGTGTCGAGCACGCGGTCGTAATCGGTCTCGGTGACTTCCGTGAACGGTGCACGGATTTCAACGCCTGCGTTGTTGACCAGGATGTCGAGCCTGCCGGCCAGGCGGGAGCCCTCGTCGATCAAAGCGCCAGCCTGCGCCACGTTGCCGATATCCGCGGCCACGACAAAGGCGCGGCGGCCGGCGGCGCGCACTGCATCGGCGATCTCGTCGGCCTTGGCATCGTGGCGATGCACCGCGATCACGACGTCGGCGCCCTCTTGCGCGAGCCGCAGGGCAATTGCTTGTCCGATCCCGCCAGCGCCCCCAGTGACAAGGGCCGTCCTGTCTTGCAAACGCATGCTCGGTACTCCTGTAGCGCAGGCGGGCAGACGCGCTGCCCGCTTGCCCGAAAATCATTGCAAACCGCGGTAGCCGCCCCACGCGTCACTCTTCCACGCATGGCAAGCGGTGCGACTCGCCGAAAGGCTTTCGACAATGGGGTTTCGACCATGGCGATGGAGTGAAGATCCACGCCGAAACCCATGCCAGCAGGGTGCCATAGGCGAGTCGAAGGCGCTGTAAGACGATTCTGAAACCGCTGTCGGGTGCGGTTCAGGCGTGCGGCACCGTGTCGCTGGCGGTCAGTCCCAAGGCTGTGAGCACGTGGCCGGCCGCCTGCGCGACGCTCCCGGTGTGGGCCGGCATGATGATGTGGGCGATCTCACGGTAGATCGGATCGCGTTCGCCGAAAAGCGCCTCCAGCCGCGCGCGCGGATTGCTGGCCTGCAGCAGCGGACGGTTGCGGTTGCGCCGGGTGCGCCGCCATAGATCGGGCAGCGTGGCGTCCAGATAGATCACATGGCCGCGCGAGCGCAGCATTTCGCGGTTCTCGGGCCGCAACACCGCACCGCCTCCGGTGGCCAGCACGATGCCGCTGCGACGCGTCAATTCGTCGACCATGCGTGTTTCACGCCGCCGGAAACCGTCTTCGCCTTCCAGTTCAAAAATGGTGGCGATGCGCACGCCGCAGCGCGCCTCGATTTCGTGATCGGTGTCATAGAACGGCCGGCCGAGCATGCGTGCGACGGTCCGACCCACCGACGTCTTGCCGGCGCCCATGAAGCCGATAAAAAAGAGGTTGGTGTCCTGGTCCAGGTGCATGCGTCGCAGCGATCCGTGCCGATGCGCGCAACGGTAGCACGTCTGGTGCGTCTGCACAGGCAAAGGCATTGCTGTTCAAACAGCTGCTGCAATTTGCCGGATGGTTTCGGCGAACGCTTCGGCCACCGGTTCCAGTACGCGATCGCTGCGCCGAAGCAGGCCGATCGGTTCCTCGGTGCCCTGGGTGTCGATGCCCAACAGCGTCATTTCGCCGGCCGCCACGGCGCGCCGCGTGGCGGACATCGGCGCGGCCCACACGCCGTCGCCTTGCGCGGTCACCAGCCGGCCCAGGTAGGCATCGGCCGTTTCCAGGCAGCCGTCGGGCAGGGTCAGGCCGTGCCGCGCCAGCAGGCTTTCGGTGCTATGGCGCGGGATCGATCCGACCGCCGGTACTACCAGCGGCCACGCCAGCACGTCGGCCACGCCCAAGCGCGGCTGCTCCGCCAGCGGATGGCCGGCGCGCACGGCAAACACCAGCGGCTCGCCGGCCAGCGATTCGAACCACAGTCCTTCCATGGCAGCGGGATCGTCCATGCGGCCGATCACCACATCGAGCAAGTCGGCCTTGAGCCAGTCGATCAGCGTCCGATTCATGCCGCTCTGCACGGCCAGCCCCACGTCGGGATGAAGTGAGCGAAACCGCGTGACTGCATCCAGCAGCAGCGCCGGCACGATGCTTGGCAAGGCGCCGACGCGAATGCGCTCCTGGGTGCGCGCGTGCGCGCCGACAAGGCTGTCCGCCGCCGCATCGATGTCGCCGATAATGCGCAGCGCGTGGCGCAGGAAGCGCATGCCGGCGGCGGTAAGCGTGGTGCCGGCGCGCTGACGTACAAGCAGCCGCGCGCCCGCCAGTTCCTCAAGCTCGCTTAGCGTTTTCGACACGGCGGGCTGGGTCAGACCTAATTGCTCGCCCGCGCGCCCCAAATGCTGGGTCTGCGCCACGGCTACAAAGCAATGCAGATGTCGCAAACGAATTCGGGTGCGGAAAGCATCTGAGGAAAGCGCCGCTTGCATAAATAAAATTCATATAAATTGCAAACAAACTCAATTTACATGACTTCTTGACTTCAATACAGTCGCGTCACTCCACCACCTCACCCCGGAGACAGCGATGCCCCCACGCTCCGATCGCCCCGCGCCGTACCGCCGGCCGTACTGGAACACCCAGCCGGATTATCGTTACGACCCCTATGCATCCACGCAACTGCGCGCGCCGACTCAACCACTGATCACGCTGCCGCAGTCGTTGTCGGAAGTGACCGGTCCGACCTTCGGCCCCGAATTCGTCCGCGCAGGCGATAACGACCTGACCGTCGGCAACGGCGGCGAGCCCATCGGCGAACGCATGCTCGTCACGGGCCGCGTGCTCGACGAAAACGGCCGCCCCGTGCCGAACGCGCTGATCGAAATCTGGCAGGCCAATGCCGCAGGCCGCTACACGCACCGCCGCGATCAGCATGACGCGCCGCTCGACCCGCATTTCTCGGGCGAGGGACGCACCATCACCGATGCCGACGGCCACTATCAGTTCAAGACGATCAAGCCCGGCGCATACCCCTGGCGCAACCACCACAATGCCTGGCGGCCGCAGCACATTCATTTCTCGCTGTTCGGCAATGCATATGCCACGCGACTGGTGACGCAGATGTATTTCCCCGGCGATCCGCTGCTCGCCTATGACCCGATCTTCCAGTGCGTGCCGGACGAAAAGGCGCGCAACCGTCTGATTGCAGGTTTCGACTGGGAGACCACTTCGCCCGAGTACGCACTCGGTTACCGGTTCGATATCGTCTTGCGTGGCCGCGATGCCACGCCAATGGAGTAAGCCATGCTGTACGCCACCGCATCGCAGACCGTCGGTCCGTACCTGCATATCGGCCTGTCCGGCCTGAACTGCGCGGACCTGACCGCCGACGCGCCCGAACTGGCCGGGCAGCGCATCGTGATCGAAGGCCGCGTGCTCGATGGCCGCGGCGAACCGGTGCCCGACGGCATGGTTGAGATCTGGCAGGCCAACCCTGCCGGCCGCTATCGCCATCCCGACGATGCGCGCGATGTGCCGCTCGCGCCGGGCTTTACCGGCTTTGGCCGCGTTCCCACCGAGGCCGACGGCGCCTTCCGCTTTGTCACGGTCAAGCCGGGCGCCGTGCCCGGCATCGACGGTCGTCCGCAGGCGCCGCACATCATGGTTTCGGTGTTCATGCGCGGGCTCGTCAAGCACGTGGCCACGCGCATGTATTTTCCCGACGAGGGCGAAGCCAACAGCGCCGACGCAGTGCTGTCGCTGGTGCCGGCCGAGCGGATCGGCACACTGGTGGCGCGGTCCGACGGGCCGCAACGCTATCGTTGGGACATCGTGCTGCAGGGCGCGGCCGAGACCGTGTTTTTCGACATCTAGCGCACCAGTGTTGGCGCGTGCGGCGCCGGCTGACACCGGTGCCGCGTTTTGCATCACAATCGGCGCATACCTTGCGGTCCGCCCCCAACCGACAACGCCATGCCCACATTTTCCCGCCTGACGGATCCCATGTTCGGCAGCCCGGCCGTGCTGGAGATATTTTCCGATATCGGCACCGTGCGCCGCATGCTGGATGTCGAGGCCGCGCTGGCGCATGCCGAGGCCCAGTGCGGCGTGATTCCCGACGCTGCGGCGAGCGTGATTGCCCAGGTGTGCGCCGCGCCCGCGGTGATCGACCTCGACGCCCTGTCGCACGCCGCTGTCGCGGCCGGCAACCTTGCCATTCCGTTCGTCAAGCAGTTGACGGCCGCCGTTACCGCGCGCGATGCCGAAGCGGGGCGATACGTGCATTGGGGCGCCACCAGCCAGGACATCATCGATACCGCGCTGGTGTTGCAGACAGCCGATGCGCTGGATGCCATCGACATCGATCTTTTGCAGCTTGGCGATGCATGCGCGGCGCTTGCGGGCGCGCATCGCAATACGCCGATGGTGGCGCGCACCTGGCTGCAGCACGCGCTGCCTACCACGTTCGGCGCCAAGGCTGCCGGCTGGCTCGACGCCCTGTGCCGCGACCTACACCGCCTCGAGCGCGCCCGCCAGCAAGCGCGCGCCTTGCAATTCGGCGGCGCGGCCGGGACGCTGGCAAGCCTTGGCGACGATGCGCCGGCAGTGGCAACTTATTTCGCGCGCGCACTGAAGCTCGACCTTCCTGCGCTGCCGTGGCACGCACACCGCGACCGCCTGGTGGAAGTGGCGGCGGCGCTCGGCATGCTGACCGGCACGCTGGGCAAAATGGCGCGCGATATCTCGCTGCTGATGCAGACCGAAATCGCCGAAGCCGCCGAGCCTGCGGGCGAAGGCCGCGGTGGATCCAGCACGATGCCGCACAAACGCAATCCCGTCGGATGTGCGGCGGTGCTGAGCGCTGCCGTGCGCGTGCCGCCACTGGTGGGCACCATGTTTGCGGCGATGCCACAAGAACATGAGCGCGCGCTGGGCGGCTGGCAGGCCGAATGGGATACGCTGCCGCAGATCATCACGCTGGCGGCCGGCGCGTTGCGTCAGATGGGCGACGTGATCGGCGGCCTGCATGTCGATGCGGCGCGCATGCGCGCGAATCTGGACATCACGCACGGACTGATTCTCGGCGAAGCCGCGATGCTCGAACTGGGCCGGCGCATCGGCCGCATGCCTGCGCACCGGCTCGTGGAGGCGGCATCGCATCGCGCCATCGCACACGGCCTGACATTGCGCGATGCGCTCGCACAGCAACTGCGCGACGATCCGTCACATGCGGGTTTGCTCGACGACGCCGCACTCGACAGACTGAGCGATCCCGCGCGCTACGCGGGCCAGGCCACATCGTTTGCCGATGCGGCGGTGGCCGCCTGGCGCACCGCGCGTGCGGAACGAAAAAACGACTGACCGGAGACCACCTTGCCTTATCTCGATCACGCTGGCGCGCGGCTGTTCTATACCGTTGATGGACCCGATGACGCGCCCGTCATCATTTTCTCGAACTCGATGGGCACCGACCATACGATGTGGAAGCCGCAGGCCGACGCGCTGGTCGGACGTTTTCGCGTGGTGCGGCACGACATGCGCGGGCACGGACGTTCCACCTGCGGTGCGTCGGAAACATCGCTCGAAACGCTCGGGCGCGACGTGCTGGCCATCCTCGATGCGCTGCACATCGATCAGGCGGTTTTCTGCGGCTTGTCGATTGGCGGACTGATCGGCCAATGGCTGGCGGTGAACGCGCCCGAACGCTTTTCGAAAGTCATCGTCGCCAATACGGCGCCGAAGATCGGCACTGCGGAATCGTGGACGGCGCGTATCGATGGGGTGATGCGCGACGGCATGGGGCCACTGGTCGAAGCGTCGCTGGGCCGCTGGTTCACGGAGACATTCCGGCGCGACGCTGGCGCATCGCTCGACGATCTGCGCGCGGTGCTGCAGGGACTCGACCCGCGCGGCTATGCGCTGGGATGCAGCGCGCTGCGCGACGCGGATTTGCGCGAGGCGGTGAAGACCATCCGCATTCCGGTGCTGGTGATCGCCGGCAGCGACGACCCGTCCACGACGGCGGCCGAAGGCAAGGCGCTGGCGGACGCCATCCCCGGCGCAGCGTGCGTGGTGCTGCAGGCCGCCCATCTCTCCAATCGCGAGCAGCCTGGACGTTTCACCGCGGCCTTGCTTGATTTTGTCTATGGCCGTCTGCCGGTCACCGACGACCACGCGCGTTATGACGCTGGGTTGTCGGTGCGGCGCGAAGTCCTGGGCAGCGCGCACGTCGACCGCTCGCTACAGAAGCGCTCGCCGCTGAACGAGGAATTCCAGAATCTGATCACGCGCTATGCATGGGGCGAGATCTGGACGCGCGAAGGGCTGCCGCGCCATACCCGCAGCCTGATTACGATTGCGATGATGGTGGCGCTGAATCGGTCGGAAGAACTGAAACTGCATTTGCGTGCGGCGGCCAACAATGGCGTCACGCGCGACGAGATCAAGGAAGTGCTGCTGCAAACGGCAATCTATTGCGGCGTGCCGGCGGCCAATTCGGCGTTCCACCTGGCTGAGGAGGTGTTCGCCGACGCAGGGCGCGCGCACGGCTGAAGGCGCAGCGTTCGCCGCTGGGCCGATGGCCCGATCACAAGAAAAACAGGAGACGCGACATGACCCTCGATGGGTCCCCGATCCACCAAGCTACGCGCGTCGCGATCGTCGGCGCCGGCCCGGCGGGATTGTTGCTGGGCCAGTTGTTGACCGTGGCCGGCATCGACAATATCGCGATCGAACAGCACAGCGCCGAACATGTGCTGAGCCGCATCCGCGCCGGCATTCTGGAATGCGTCACCGTCGACGCGCTGCGACGCGCGGGGGTGGACGCCAGACTGCGCGAGGAAGGGCTCGTACACCACGGCATCGAGCTGTCGTTCGGCGGTGTGCGTCATCGCATCGACTTTCATGCGCTGATTGGCCGTGACGTCACCGTCTATGGGCAAACCGAGGTGACGCGGGATCTGATGCAGGCGCGCGCGGCTGCGGACGCGCAAACGATCTACGAAGCCGACGCGGTTTCATTGCACGATTTCGATGGCGATCGTCCGCGCGTGCGCTATCGCAAGCAAGGCGTCACGCACGAAGTGGTGTGCGATTTCATCGCCGGATGCGACGGGTTTCACGGTGTCAGCCGCGCCAGCGTGCCGGATGGGGCAAAGCGCATATTCGAACGCATGTATCCGTTTGGCTGGCTCGGCATTCTGTCGGAGACGCCGCCTGTCGCAGACGAACTGATCTATGCAAGCCATGCGCGCGGTTTTGCCCTCTGCAGCATGCGTTCCCGCACGCGGAGCCGCTATTACGTGCAGGTGCCTTCCGCCGAAAAAGCAGCGGACTGGTCCGATGCCCGCTTCTGGGATGAACTGCGGCGTCGCCTGGATCCCCAGGCTGCCCAGTCGCTGGTGACCGGGCCCAGCATCGAAAAGAGCATCGCGCCGCTGCGCAGTTTTGTCTGCGAGCCAATGCGGTTCGGCAGATTGTTCCTGGCTGGCGACGCCGCGCACATCGTGCCGCCGACCGGCGCCAAGGGCCTGAATTTGGCGGTCAGCGACGTGCTGTATCTGGCCGATGGCCTGATCGCCCACTACCTGCATCACGATGCGCATGAACTCGACGCGTACACGCAGAAATGCCTGCATCGCGTCTGGGCGGCGGAACGCTTTTCATGGTGGATGACGTCGTTGCTGCATCGTTTTCCCGAGGCCGACGCTTTCGCGCAGCGGATTCAGCAGGCGGAGCTCGACTATCTCGTGCATTCGCACGCCGCGTGCGTATCGCTGGCGGAAAACTACACAGGGCTGCCGCGCTAGCGCCCATCGAAATGCTTGGCGACGCGCGAATGCCTCGGCGCGCTGCCGTAACGCCGCGCCGTATCCATATGTTCCATATATGGATATATCGCCAGGCATATATTTTACGGACCGATAAGCCGGTGCTACCGTCTCGCTCCAGCCATCCGGCACAAGTACCGGAGGCATTGGAGGAGACGAGACATGACATCCGAATTCAATGGCTGGCAACGCGCCAGCCTGCTTGGCGTGGCCGGCGCGGCGGCGCTGCTGATGGCGGCTTGCGGGGGCAGCGATGACGCCGCCAGCGCGGGCAATACCGGTGGCGCGGGACAGACGCCGCCGGGCGCGCCCGGAGACGGGGCGCCGGCGCCGCCGGCCCTGAGCGCGCTCGAGGCGTGTACTGCGCTGAACGGCACAGCGGTGCCGGCCTCGAGCCTGGCGCTGGCATCGGGCGGTGCCTCCGTGACCGCCGCAACGCTGATCGCAGCGGACGCCCCTGGCAATACGCTTGGCGAATACTGCCAGGTGCGCGGCGCGATTGCGCCGGTCGACGGATCGGCGCCGAATATCAACTTTGCCGTGAACTTGCCTACGCAGTGGAATGGCAAAGGCATCCAGTTTGGCGGCGGCGGGTTCGACGGCACCTTGATCGACGGAACAGAGACCGTGCGCTTTGCCTTGCCCGGTGACCCCGCACCGCTGGCGCGCGGTTACGCGACTTGGGGCGACGATTCCGGGCACCAGAGCGCCAGCATTACCGATGGGCGCTTTGCCACCAATGATGAAGCGCTCGCCAACTACGGCGGCGATACGCTCAAGAAAACCCACGACGTAGCCATTGCGCTGATTTCGCAGCGTTATGGCAAGGCGCCTTCGCACGCCTATTTCCTTGGCACGTCGACGGGCGGGCGCGATGCGCTCAGCTACGTGCAGCGCTGGCCGAAGGATTACGCCGGCGTGATTGCCAACGAACCCGCGCTCAACTACACCGGCACGCGTCTTTCCAACGTCGCCGTGGGCCGCGCGCTGTACCTGAATGGCGGCGCGGGCTGGCTCAATATCAACAAGACGCTGCTGGTGCAGAAGGCAGCCATGGATGCGTGCGACACGCTCGATGGCGCGGCCGACAAGGTCGTCAGCAACGTCGAGGGGTGTCGCGTGGGGGCGATGCAGGTGCTTGCCAGCCTGCGCTGCGCCAATGGTACGGATACGGGCGACACGTGCCTGTCCGATGCGCAGATCAACACGGTCAAGACGATCGAACAGCCGCTGCAACTGAACTATGCGCTGGCCAACGGCGTGACCGTGGCGGGCGGATACAACCTGCTGGAAGGCGCACTGGTGGCTGGCCCATTCACCACGCGCGACCTCGGCACGCGCGCAGTGCCCGGTAATCCGGCCACCACCGCCGACGCCAACATGTATGTCACGGGCGACCAGTGGGTGAAGTTCTTCGTCACGCGCAACGCCACCTTCGACACCCTGACGTTTGACCCCGCCAGCCCCGGTAGCTGGACGTCGCGCGTGCAAACGGTATCCGCGCTGACAGATGCCACCAATTCCGACATCTCCGCATTCCTGAACAACGGCGGCCGCCTGATCATGCTGCACGGCCTGGCCGATGAAGTGATCAGCCCGAATTCCACCATTGCGTGGTACAAGGCCGTGGTCGCGAGCGTGGGTCAGGCGGCGGTGGACCGGGGCATCCGTTTTTATACGGTGCCAGGCATGGGTCACGGCACCGGCAGCTTCCTGCCCGCGTGGAATTCGCTTACCGCGCTGGAAAACTGGGTGGAGCAGGGTGTGGCGCCCGGCACGCGCGAGGTGATGGATACCAATGCCGGCACCTACGGCCGCACACGCCCCTTGTGCCAGTATCCTGCGTGGCCAAAGTACAAGGGCACCGGCAGCATGGATGCCGCGGTGAACTACACCTGCGAAGGGGCGTCGGGCATCGTGCAGTCGTGCCTGAACATGCCGTCGGTCGCCACCACTTGGAAGGGCGGCAATACGAGCGGCGAGGAGCTGTCGGTGCGCATCGATCCGGCCACGCTCAAGTACACCGTGACCATCGACGCCAGCCTGCAGCGCGCGCCTGCCACGGTGGCGAGCGGACAGCTTGTCTCGCAGGGCGGCTGCACCTATGGCAGCGATGAGAACGGCGCGCAATTCACGCTGACCGGCGGCGGCGTGCTGGCCGGCGGAGTGAGACCGCTGTCCGGTGGCGGCTTCCTGCCGCTGGTGGCGTTCCAGAACGTCTCGTCGGACTACAAGGCCGTGGCCGATATCTATAACGTCAATGGCATCCAGACCGCCGTGGCGGACGGATCGGTGAGCGTGCGAACCGGATCCGCGCGCCTGCGTTCTTCTGCGGCAACGTGGCAGACGTGCGCGGCCAGTGCGGGCGGCGGCTTCATCCTGTACGACGCCGCGTGTACGAACACCACCAAGGGCTATATCGTGTGGAACGCCACGCGTAACGCATTCGACTACTACGTTGGCGGAACGATAGCGGCCGGCGACGGCGTGTTGAGCGGATCGCTGATCAGCGGCATGGTCAACGGCAAGCCGGTGCCCGTGATCCTCACGCGCTCGGCATCGGCGTACGGCATGAACATCTATGCGCCGCAATCGACGACCGGCCTGGCAGTGGGGACGGCCGACGGCGCGTATCGCGTGCAGGCCACCGATGGGGCGCAGATCAACGCGGACCTGAACGGGACGAGTATCGTGCGTGACGGGGTGGCCGGCACGCTTGCCTACAACAATCCGGTGGCAGGCGTGATCGGCGCCTCGGGTGGGGTAACGGCGTCATACCTCTATAACAGCGGCCTGCTGATCGGCACGTCCGCTGGCAAGTTGGAGATCGGACTGCTGCACTGAGCACAGCGTCTACCGGCCGATGCGCCGCTGTCGCGTTTCTTGTGCGCGCTGCAGCGGCGTCGCGGGTTTCACGTATCGACCGCTTTCTTGCGGTGGCGCGCCGCGATGCGATGCGTCAGCGTGACCAGCGAATCGAGCGCGGCGTCGCCTTGCCCTTCGCGATAGCCGAGCGTCAGCGGCGCGCGCAGCCGATCGGCTTCCACCATCCTGCAATACGCCACGCCATGGCGATTCAGCCCGGCCATCGATGCAGGCACCACGCTGACCCCGGCGCCGGCGGCCACGAGGTTCAGATTGGTCAGCATGCGTCCCACTTCGGCGCCGATGCGCGGTGTGAAGCCCAGCGTCTCGCATTCGCGCAGCAGGTCGCCATACATGCCAGGCGCGCCGGGGCGGCGCACCAGTATGAATGGATCGTTGGCCAGCGCCGCCAGCGATACCGGTGCGCCGGCATGTTCGCCGCGCATGGCGCGACGGCGCAGCAATGGGTGATCGAGCGGCAGCGCGATCACCATCTCTTCTTCGAGCAACAGATCGAATCGCACTCCTTCCGGATGCAGTACCGGCGCTCGCAGCAGCGCGGCGTTGAGCGTGCCGTCGGCGAGCTTTTCGATGGCTTCGGCGGCGTTGCATTCGGTCAGTGACAAGGCAACGTGCGGAAATCGCCGACGGGATGCGCGCAGCACTTCGGGCGTGAGCCGGTGCGCGGCCGCGGAACTGGTGAAGCCGATCGCCAGCGAGCCTTCGTCGCCGCGAGCCATGCGCTGCATGCGCGCACGCATCTGGTCGATGCGCGCGAACAGCTCGACGGCGTCGGCATGCAACGCCGTGCCGGCCGGCGTCAACGCCACGCCGCGCGGCAGACGCTCGAACAGCGTCACGCCCAGCTCGGCTTCCAGCGCCTTGAGCTGCTGGGAAAGCGGGGGCTGCTGGATGCCAAGCTGCTCGGCCGCGCGCGTAACCGAGCCTGTGCTGGCCACCGTCAGGAAATAGCGCAGATGTCTTAATT
Source organism: Cupriavidus pauculus (assembly GCF_008801835.1). Lineage (GTDB taxonomy): Bacteria > Pseudomonadota > Gammaproteobacteria > Burkholderiales > Burkholderiaceae > Cupriavidus > Cupriavidus pauculus. Next base: position 154,447 of record NZ_VZOW01000005.1, read on the forward strand.
CCATACGGACATATTCATTAAATATGGGATTGCTGCCATGCATATATTTTACGAAAGGACGGCATGTGATTAATATTGGCGTTTAGCCCGATGTCCTCCGTGCACGGGCGCAACGGCGGTAAAAAACAGACATCCCAGGAGACTTTTCATGCGCCGCGTATTCCGCGCCTTGCCCCTTGCCGTATTGGTCGCCGCCCTCAGCACGTTGGCCGGATGCGCCGGCTTGCCGCAAGCACCAGCAAGTGCCGTCGCCGCAAGCAAGCCGCAATGGCAGCGTGTGCACCTCGGCGCTGGCGCGGGATACGACTTCCCGGTCTATGCCAACCATCGTCTCGACGGTGACCTGAGCCGTGTGCGCGCGGTGGTGTTCGTCCAGCATGGCTTGCAGCGCAACGGCGACGACTACTACGCCGCGGGCGCTGCGTTGCTGAAGGAAAGCGGGCGCAATGCCGACGAAGTGTTGCTCGTAGCGCCGAACTTTCCTGGTACGCCCGATGCGGCAAAGCATTTCGACAACATGCCGGTGTGGAGCGTGCAGGGCTGGATCGGCGGTGAAGACGCGGTGTCCGGACCGGGCGCTGGCGTCAGTTCGCTACAGGTGCTCGACGACCTTGTGGCGTACGTGACGGACAGGAAGCGCCTGCCGAACGTTGTCAAGGTGACGGTGGCTGGTCATTCGGGCGGCGCGCAGATCGTGCACCGCTACGCCGTGCTCAACAACGTCGACGAGAACGTGCGCGCCAGCGGCATCGATCTGCGCTACGTGGTGGCCAATCCGTCGTCGTATCTGTATTTCACGCCCGAGCGGCCCGTCGCGCCCGACTATCGCAGCTTCGCGCCATACAGCACGGCGGTATGCGCGGACTACGACAAGTATCGCTATGGCATGAACGATATGGTTGCCTATGCCAGGGGGGCGAACGGTATGGCGCTCTATCGGCGCTATATGCAGCGCCAGGTGACATACATGGTAGGCAGCGAGGACAACGATCCGAATCATCGCGTGTTGGACAAGGCTTGCGGCGCCGAGGCGGAAGGCCCCACGCGCCTGCAACGTGCGCGCGGTTACTGGCGATACGAGCGTCATCTGGCGCAGCCCGGGCAGGCAAGTGCACACCGCGCGTTCGAGGTGGTGGGCGTGGGCCATGATCAGGCGCGAATGTTTGGCTCGCAATGTGGCGCGCAGGCGGTTTTCGGCACGGATCCGTCTGCTAACAATAGTGGCGCGGCATGTCGCGCTCCGCAGCTGTAGTGGATCGATGACGCCTGTCTGCGCGTTAGGGGGCGCGGGATAGCCGAGCCGCAGCGACGCCGCGCCTGCAAGCGTTGGCATCGCTGCGCGCAACGAAGCGCTTGGGTGGCGGGAGCAGGCGCTATCAGGCGGGTTTGTCCGGGCGGCGTCTTCAGGCGCGCGGTGCTAGCATGCCGGCAGCCTGTCGACCCGCTCCCGCTTTCATGCCAGTTTCCACCCGCAGGCGCGCTGTCGCGACATTGTTGATGTTGCCGCTCGCGCGTCCGTGTCTTTCGTTTGCTGCCGCCGAACCACTGCGTTTGCTGGTGGGCTATGCCTCCGGCGGCGGCGCCGATCACGTGGCACGTACCGTGGCCGAAAGCCTCAGCAACGATGGCGCGCCAACGATCGTCGATAACCGGCCTGGCGCGGCAGGCCAGATTGCCCTGCACGAGGCAGCGCGCGCGCCCGCTGCGCGGCCCACGCTGCTGTTCGGCACCGTGGGCTCGGTCAGCATCGGGCCGCTGCTTGCCAGCTCACTTGAATCGCCTGCGCGCGCGTTGCACCCACTCGCCATCGTGGCCAGCACGCCGCACGTATTGCTGATGGCAGGCGATGGCGCGCACTGGGGCGCTGGCGATGCACGCCGGGCGCTGCAGCATTGGCTCGCTGAAGCGCGCCGGCATCCCGGGACCATCGCCTATGCATCGCTCGGCATTCATTCCAGCGCGCACCTCGTTGGCGAGCTGATGTGCCATCAGGCGGGCGTGTCGATGACCCATGTCCCATACCCAGGCAGCGCACGCGCACTGGTCGATCTTCAAGGGGGGCACGTCGCGTTGCTGGTGAGCACCTTGCAGGCCTCGTTGCCGCTGATGCGGCAGGGGCGGGTGCGCGCGCTGGCCGTAACCGGGCGGGCGCCCAGTGCGTTGGCGCCTGCGGTCCCCACCTTTGCAGAAGCCGGCATATCGCAGATGCTGCAGGACGCCTGGTACGGTGTGCTGGCAGCACCGAGTCTGGACACAGCGCGTCGCGCGTCGTTGTCGATGCGTCTGCCCAAAGTACTGCGCGATGCGTCGCTGCGGCAACGTCTTACGCAGGATGGCGCAGATCCACTGGGTCTCACGGGGGCGGATGCCGTCGACTATCTCGCGAGCCAGCGCGATGTATGGCGTCGGACCATCGCGGCGGTGGCGGATCGCATCAGTTGAGCGCCAAGCGCGCTCGTTTTTTATCGCGACCGAAATTCAACGCTTCACCGTGGAAATGAAAGACGCCGGAACATCCTTGCGGAAGTTCCGGCGCGGGGCCTGTTTGCGTGAGGCACGCTAGACATCAGCGTGTTGTGACAACCGTGGAGATGTCACTGCAGGCCCGGGAAAAACCGTCGTTCGGCGACTGGCGCCGTTACTGCTGGCGATTCTTGTCCTGTTTGTCCTGTTGCTGCTGCGAGCCTTGCTGACCCGAGCCCGAGCCTTGTTGCTGATGCTGGCCAGAGCCCTTGTCCTGGTTGCCCATCTGCCCGCCGCCTTGGCGTTGCTGATCCTGGCTACCTTGCTGCTGCCCACTGCGTTGGCCGGGTTGCTGCTGATCCTGCTGCTTTTGTCCGGATTGCGATTGGTTACCGGATTGGCTACCTTGCTGCTGTCCCATTGCTATCTCCAAGTCGCGGCAGGGGCTGCCGCACGCTTTACTGCAGCAATCGCCGTGCCACGTGCGGATGTGTGGGTTATGACATCTGACAGACATACAGGTAGTCGATGCCCCACTCGGGTAGTGCCGCGATTTACAACGCATGCCAGCTTTTTACACAGGCCAAGTTTTTCAGTGCGGGATAAGCGGTCCCGGACGGTCTCGCCGCCTTGTTTTTCGTGAGATTTTCCTTGTCGCTCGGGGTGGAACGCAATTTGCAGAATCCCATGCAACGGTGTTTGGCTTGTGCTGCATGTGCAGGCGCCAAAGTAAGGCCGTGTGTAGGAATGAATGAACTTGATTGATTGCGATTCAAACGCTAACAAGGAGATATGCGCATGAAGACCGTAAAGACTTTCCGTTTGGCTCTGATGGTTGCTGCACTGGCCGCTGCGGGTGGCGCGCACGCGCTGGACAACGGCGGCTTTATGAAAGTGGCCGATACGATGAACAACACATCGACGCAGCCGCCGGCAAATAACGCGCCGGGCATGCCCGGTCATACCGAGGGGGACAAGGAAAAGCTGCCAGCGGCATCCACGGGCGCGAAAACTGACGCGAGTGTCGATAATGCAAAGCAGGCCGTCACCGACGGATCGCTGACGACCAAGGTGAAGACGAAGCTGTTGGCCACGAAGGACCTGAAGTCCACCGGCATCCACGTGAAGACGAAGGATCGCGTGGTGAACCTGACCGGCACGGTGCCGAGCAAGGAGCAGCATCAGCTTGCACTCGATACAGTGCGCTCGGTGAAAGGCGTCGACAACGTGAAGGACAACCTCAAGGTGTCTTCGCGTTAAGTACGAGGTTTTCTGATGCGCGGCGACTATAGTCGGTCCGCGCTGAGCCGCGACTCTCCCACGTGTCGCGGCTTTTTTATTTCTCTTCGCGAATGATTGCAGGCGCGTGTCCTCAGGCTGCCTTCCGGCGGCCGGGAGTCTTTGCCTGGGCGGCGGTGCGTGTGGCGGTCTTTGCTGGCTTTTTCGCCGGTGATTTTCCGGATGCTTTCTTCGCGGCGGTCTTGCGCGTCGCACGCTTGGCTGGCGCCTTCGCCGCGGCCGCCTTCCCCGCCTTGGCCGACGAGGAAGCACGCTTGGCCGCCTTGCGCGCAGGCTTCTTTGCATCGGCGTCCGCATCCGAATCGGTTTCGGCGTCCGAGCTGGCTGCGCCCTTGCCGCGATTGCCGATGCTGCGTTTGAGCAGCGCCATCATGTCGATCACCTTTGCGCCCTTGCCGGCAGATGGTGATTCCTCCTCGGCAGCTGGCGTCAGCACGTGGGTCTTGCCCGCCTTGACCTTGGCGCGGATGCGGGCGAGCAGATCGTCTCGATAGGTGTCGTGGTACTGCTCCGGCTTCCAGTCCTCTGTCATCTCTTCGACGAGCCGCGTGGCCATCTCCACTTCGCGCGCGCTGGCCGCATGTTTCTTGCCGCCGGGCAGGCTCAGATCCTCGATGGGCAGCACTTCGTCGGCAAAGCGCATGGTGTTGAGCACCAACGCGTTGCCAGCCACCAGCAGCGCGGCCAGATGCTGGCGGTTGCGCAGCACCACCAACGCCAGCGCGGCGCGGCCCGTCTTGCGCATCGTCGCGTGCAGCAACGCGTAGCCACGTTCTCCGCGTTTGTCCGGCTCGAGGTAATAGGGCGTATCGAAGTAGTAGGGCGGGATCGATGCGGCATCGACAAAGCTGACGATATCGACAGTCTGTGTGGCCTCGACATTGGCCTGACGAAAATCCTCGTCGCTCAGCACGACATATTCGTCTTTCTCGTACTCATATCCCTTGACGATCTGATCGCGTTCGATCGGCTTGCCGGTGTGCTTGTTGACCCGCTGGTAACCCACCGGCGCCATATCGCGCTTGTCGAGCAGGTCAAGGTCCAGCGTATTCGAACGCGACGCGGATTTCACCGCAACGGGAATGTTCACCAGCCCGAAGCTGATGGCGCCTTTCCAGATGATGCGAGACATGATGCGTTACCGGAGTCGATACGTCTAATGCAGACGAGCGCGTTGCGGCGGTGGAGGCGGCAGGTCGCCGGGCGGCGGATCGTTGATCGGCTCCGGCGTAGTATCGGGCGGCTCTGGCGGCGGCGTTTCGGGCTTCGGCGGTACGACGTCGGGTTCGGGCGTGATATGCATGAGCTTCCTTTTTCGGGCGTCGACGCGTCAGGCGTCAAGTTCGTCCAGCAGGCGCGTAAGCGCGTTCAGATCCGCTGGCTTGACCAGGTGCAGGTCGAAACCGGCGGCGCGTGTGCGGCGGCGGTCGTCGGGCTGGCCGAAACCCGTCAGGGCCACCAGGCGCGCATTGCGCAGTTCGGGAATTTCGCGCAGACGGCGTGCCGTTTCGAATCCATCCATGGTGGGCATGCCAAGATCCAGCAGCACCACGTCCGGGCGCACGCTGGCCGCACAGTCGATCGCACTTTGTCCGTCGGGCGCGGTGATCACCGTGTGGCCGAGCGTTTCCAGCGTCATCGTCATCGCTTCCAGCGCGTCGGCGTTATCGTCGACGAGCATGATCGTATGCGCGACGCCAGACTGCGTGCGCGTCTTGCTGGTGGGCGGATGCCAGTTTTGCCACGGTTCCACGGGCAGTTCGACAATAAAGGTGCTGCCCTGGTCGCGCCCGGGACTCTCCGCGCTGATGCGCCCACCGTGTAGCGTTACCAGCTTCTGCACGAGCGTCAGGCCGATGCCGGCGCCTTCGCGCGCGGCAAAATTATCGGGATCGGTGATGGTCGCGTCGGCAGTTTCGGTGGGGGTATCTTGATCGGACACCGCAACGGCCTGCGCATCACCGACCCCCGGGGCCAGGGGATCGAATAGCTGACGCTGCAGCACGGCCGACAAACCGTTGCCATTGTCGCGTACGCGCACCAGCACTTTGCCATCGGCAGCGGTGGCTTCGACCGCAATGTGGCCGCCCTTGGGCGTGTATTTCGCGGCGTTGTGCAGCAGGTTGGCGAATATCTGCGTCAGCCGCACCATGTCGCCGCGAATCGGCAATGGCTGTTCAGGCAACGACAGCCGCAGCGTATGGTCGCGCGCTTCAAGCAGCGGGCGAACGGTTTCCACGGCGGTGTTCAACGCGCCACGCAACTCCACGAGATCACGCCGCAGCGTGATCTTGCCCTGGTTGAAGCGCGAAACGTCCAGTAGTTCATCCACCAGCCTTGTCAGATGGTGCAGCTGCCGGCTGATGATGTCGCGGGCGCGGAACATGTCCTCGCGGGAAGGAGAAAACTGCTGCAGCAGATCGACCGCGCTACGCATCGGCGCCAGCGGATTGCGTAATTCGTGCGCCAGCATCGCGAGAAACTCGTCTTTGCGGCGCTCCTCATTGTGCAGCGTGCGTTCCGCGCGCTTGTGGCGAGTCACGTCCTGGCAAATCCCAGCCACGCGCAGGCAACTACCGTCCGCCGCGCGTACCGGGAACGCGCGCATGTGCACTTCGCGGATCTCGCCATTCGGTCGTTCCAGCTGGAACTCAGTGTCCAACCTGCCATCGCGCAGCATGCTCTGCCACTCGGCCTCCATGCGCGTCTGATCTTCGGGCAGCACCGATTTTAGCCATTGCATCGGGTCTTCCTTCAGCGGCTCCAATGGGCGGCCCCAAAGCGTCTCGAACGAAGGGCTGACGAACAGGAAGCGCTGCGACGCGGGATCGAAGATCCACACCACATCGGCCAGCGCTTCGGCCAATTGCCGGAACAGGTCTTCGTTCTCGTGCAGGGCCTGCGAGGTGCGCCGGTAGGCATCCTCGGCGCCGCGCATGCGCAGCAGGGCCTTGATGTTGGAAATCAGTTCCTCGGGTTCGACGGGTTCCATCAGGAAGCTGTCGGCGCCGCCATCGAGCGCTTGTGCGCGCCGACGCGCGTCCGTTCCGCCCGATACCAGCAGTACCATCGTGCGGGCGGTCTGCGGGTCGTCCTTGATGAGACGGCAGAGGTCCAGTCCATCGATATCGGGCATCTGGCCCGACAGCAGCACGAGGTCGGGTGCGTGCTGACGCACCAACGCCAGCGCGGCCTGGCCGTTCGAGGCCTCCAGCACCGACAAGTCCGCACGGTTGAGGATGCGACTTTTTACATAGCGCGGACCGTCGCGATCTTCGACGTTAAGAATCAGCGGCTGGCGCGGGGCTTGATTGGCAGGGGAGGTGTTCATAGCTGGCAGGCGGCTTGGTGGGCCGCGATAGTGATCGCAAGGCGGGGAACACGCTGGGCATGCTGCATCACCCGGGTCTGCCTCCCGGCAAGCCAAGGTGATGTTGAAACGGCTCGCATTGTATTTTTTTCCGGCATTCCTGCCATATCCTTTGTATTTTTTGCGTAAAGCATGAAGAGGGGCTTTGCTTCAGCGAAGTACGCCGATGGTTCGGGCGAACGTGGTTTCCGCGGCGTGGCCCGTCGCCGGCAACACCAGCAAATACGCCACTGCCAGCGTAAGAATGCCAATCACGGCACGCTGCCAGAACTCGCTCGAAAACCAGGGATCTCGGTCTTGTCTCATCGGATTTATCTTGCTTGAAGTGCCTGACGGCCATGTGGTTTGGGACCACAGTGGCAAGAACCGTGCCGCAGGCGGCGGCTTCGCTGACAGACGAACGCCTACGCCGCCCGGCAAAGGCCTGGGAGGGATCGCAGAAGGGTGTGACGGGTGAGGCCCGACCCGGAATGGGTGAGCGTGCGTTGCCGTGGCGTGGTAGCCGCGACATCGTTGCGCAGGTAAGGAATGCAATTCTTGCCAGGCCGCTACGGGCGGACGTCGGCGGTCCGAAAGCGTCCACCGCATGCCACCGCTTGTGTGCGGCATGGGGGCGCTTGCGCTGGTCTTATGGCATGTTTTTGCCGGCGGCCAGTTCCGGCGCGAGACCTCCGGCCGATGCGGCGGGCGAAGCGGTCGCGGCGTGCTTACTGCCGCGCGTCTCTGGCCGCCGCCTGTCTGTCAGACGTTGAATTCGGGGCTGCCGAATTGCGAAAGCAGCGACTCGATCAGCGCCAGGTCCTGCGTCTGCGGCGTGCGGTCTTCCACGGCGCGCGAAGGCCCGCCGTACACCGCCGTCACGTGCCGCCGAACAGTCAGCACGCGCGTGTCAGGTGCCGCGGCTTCCACGGCCGGCCATGGCGTGCGGCGATAGCTGCCGGCGATCCAGCCTTTCGGGGTCAGATGGATTTCTTCCCATTCCTCGCTATTTGGCATATGCGATTCTCCCGTAAGACCGTTCAGGACTTATGACGATAGTTGATGCGGCCCTTAGTCAGATCGTAGGGCGACATTTCGAGCGTGACGCGGTCTCCGGCGAGAACACGGATGCGATTTTTCTTGAGTCGTCCGGACGAATAGGCCCACACTTCGAAGCCGTTTTCCAGGATGACGCGGAAGCGATTATCGGGAAGGACTTCCGAAACTTTGCCGCCAAATTCCACCAATTCTTCTTTAGCCAAGGGCGCTCCTGTCTGATTCAGAGAATGCCGCGATGCGACGCGGCGGGGGTTGCGGATTGCTGATACGAAAACGGCCGCGGACGCATGCGTGCGATCGCGCTCTCGCCCGCATGGCGGGCGGCCTGTCTGGCCTTTGCTTCCGTACCGAACGTGGCATGTCGCATCGAAACGTTGGCGACAATGCGTTCGGCGCCGTCGCTGTATTCGGAGATCATGTAGTTCGCAAACCAGAGACCCGGTTCCTGCTGAATCGGGTAGACGGATACGGTGAAAGGTGTCGTGCTGTAGTTCAAATTGTTGCCTTGCTGGTGGCGATCCATCCGGGAGGCCCTGTGCCGTGCGTCGCATTTGCGCGCATATGTGCTGGCCTGGCGACCGGTCGCCATTGCGAAAATGTCAGCGTCGAGGGGCCGCGCAACGGCGCAGTCGAGGAAGCTGGCTTGAGATTGACCGTGCTTGCGCAAGCGGACGCGCTGGTACATGCGCAGTCTTTGCGGAGCGGACGTGCCGCGGGTCGGAAATGGTTACGGGCAATGGCTGCCCTGAAAAGATGCGGGTGTACGCCCGGTCGGCCGCTTGTGCTCTTCTAGTGTTGATGTCGTGCGGGCCGCGTAATTGGCGTCGAGTGATTTTGACGCGGGGCCAATAGTACCACCTCCGCGGGTTTTCTGCTGAAGTGGCATTGCACGCATAAGGCGACGCGCGCGGCGGCACTCATCCACTCAGCATCCGTTGCGCATCTGCTCGTTGCGCACGTCGCGCTGCAACTTGTCCAGCGTGTTCATCGTGTGCGGACCATTCGGCTGTCCCATCGTGACGTCGATGGCGCGGTACTGATCGGCCAAGGCTTCGCACAACGCGGTCCGCATGCCGTTGGGTGGTGTGGCCGATTGTGCGGATGGCGAAGACTCGTCGCGCATTTTCCGCTCGGCGCGCGCGGTGGCGCTGCTGGAGAGATAGTCCTGTTCACGCTGCCGGATATCGTCGCTCTTGCCCAGCGTCGAGACGCTACCGTTGGCTGAATTCGACACTGTCGAATAGCCCGCCGGGCACGATGCATCCTGCGTATAGAGCGTTTCCGCGCCGTTCCTGCAGCGCGTTGCCGAGGCCGGCTGCATGAGCGTGGCCAGCGCGACGCACAGCAACGCCCTGATGCAATGCGCGGTTGCCCAGGCGGCTTTCACAGGATCTCCGGTGCGGCGTTGCCCGGGACAATGGCCCAGCCTTGCGGGCCGTCGTCCTTGGCGTCGCGATAGCGCCATACCGTGCCGCAGTCGGTGCAGCGGAATGTGCTGACGGTGACGGTGGCTGCGCGGGGAATCTTGCGACGCTGCGTATCGATGATGCGCAGCGCGGGATGACCAGGGGTGCCGGCGGTGTCGGGAATCACGGCGAGGCAGTTTTCGCAGCGTGCCATGCGGGCCTCGTGTGGTGAAGGAAGGCCACTGTAGCATGCATCGCCATACCGACACGCATCGAAACAGCGCGCCTGGTGCAGCATGTACTATGCGACGCCGTATCCCATGCCGCACTCCATCGCAGACGTTTCGTCATTGACGGCGATAGGGCATACCTGTATAAGGGTCGGTGCAGGATCTTCAAGCGTAACCTAGAAGCGTTAGATGCTCGCCCCGGCGGCTTCACTTTCTCTCCATGTTTCTTTCTTGATCGTCATGCCTCGCCTGCATTTTGGCTCGGCGAGAATCTTTAAGGAGTCCTGACATGGAAACCGGCACAGTAAAGTGGTTTAACGAATCTAAGGGTTTTGGCTTCATCTCGCCTGACGCAGGCGGCGACGATCTGTTTGCACATTTCTCCGAAATTCAAGGCAACGGTTTCAAGACGCTTCAAGAAGGCCAAAAGGTGCGCTATGTCGCAGGCGTTGGCCAGAAGGGTCCGGCAGCGACGAAGATCGAACCGATCTGAGTCTTGCGGCACCGTAGTCTGAAAAGCCCCGCTTCGGCGGGGTTTTTTATTGAACGGCGCACACGGGCGCCGGATCGTGCGGGACGGAATTCGCGGCATCATCGCTGCGGCGGCCTCCATCCATGGCGATGTCTCTGTCTTCGACATCCGGTGCGACATGTGCAGTCATGCACGCCACGCCGCGACGAGCGGTGTTTTGCCGATCCGGTACGTCGGCAATACTGATTTCAGAGGCCGCCCAAGGATTCGCCGGGCACCAGCCCCGCCACGATGTCCTCGCCGCGCTGCACGGCGGCGCGCTTGGCCTGGCCCAGATCGGACCACTGAGCATTGGGCACGTGAAACACGCGTCCGCTCATGTCGGTCGGCTGTTCGCCTTCGCGGCAAATGACGACAGAGGCGCAATAGGATCGGTCCGGACGACGTTCATGCCATTCGCGCGGCGGGTCGTATTTATAGACCAGCGGATAGATATCGAAACCGTTGCTGCTAGATGCTGGATGGCTGTCCATCGTTTGCTCCCACTGGATTTCTGACCACTCTACGCCTGTTTCCACCCCGTCCGCGCTTTTATTTTGTTTTATTGGAAAAGCACGGCGGGTAGGACATCGGCTGACATCGCACGCGAGAGCCGGCGCGCATGATGGGCTCACGCACCGCGAGTTTTTACGCATTAGGGCCCTTTATCACGAGAGCGTGCCCGCGGCGCCCGAGCGCCCGCCTCTTTGCGGGCGACAACCAATTCAGGGCGTGGAAAATTCTGGAACGCACACATCGCATTCGTATCGCGGGCTCGTCCTGCAGATGCACGTCTACCGTGTGGCGGTAACCGAAGGCCTGCTTTCGCAAATTGTCGCCTGGGGCTATGAAGTCAGTGTGCGCGAGGCCGACGGCGATGGCGGCGCGCATGTCTGGGGTCCAAAGGCGCATACCTCTCCGTATCTGTCGCATGAGGCAGCCGAACGGGCATGCATCCAGCGCGGCCGCATTGCGGTGGATTTGCTACTCGAAGGTATCTAACCGGGTGACGTTGCCGGCGGCTACGGCGCGGTCGGCATTATTCGAGTCAAATGCTGACGGGTCGGCGCCGGTACGCGCTTGAAAGCGCTGTGTTGCGTGATTCCGCTACGACGGACGTGGTTTCGCTCTGAAAATCGTTCATACCTTCCAAATAATCCACTGCACACGACCTTAATGCGCGTAGAGTACATATGCCCGCATCGAGGGGAGAACTCAGTGGATAAAGCCAGGCGTACCAGCTACAAGGGGTTCGACATCTACCCTTTGGTGTATCGGTTCGATCCCGCAAAAAAATGGTACGAGCACGCGCGCCGGCCGGCGCGCACCTATAGTTCGTCGGTGCTGATCTGCCAGGAGGGCAATGACCCGACCCGCGAGCCGGTGGGCGTTTTCAAGGTTCAAGGCAACGCATTCGATTGCGTTGCCGTGGCCATGGATGCCGCAGTGACGACCGCGCGCGAAATTATCGACCGGATGGTGGATAAGAAGGTCGTCGTCGGTTTATAGAACCCTTTGCAGCGAACCGGCTGTGTTGGCGAAAAATACGAGGAGACGAGCAATGGACAGGCAGACCAAGCATAAGGCTGAACTGCGCGCGATGATTCGGGCGGAGCAGGACAAGCTCGATGTGTGCAAGGGTACGTGCTTCGGGGATATCTGCTGGACCGCACCCGATGCGCAAGGTTGCAACTGGCGCGTATCGAAAATGGAAGGCGAGAACGGCAATGCCTGTCTGGATGCGCTGCGGCCCGTGCTCGAGACGTTGCGGCAGCAATTCAATATCCCGGATGAAGAAGCGCGCGGCTAGCCGCGGCAGCGCTTATTGCCAGCCGATTTCGGACCGATGGCGCTTTGTTCCAGCGTCGGCCGGTCACTCGCCAGCATTGGCGAGCATCCGGATAGCGATCGCGCAAACCATGACCAATAGCGAGCTTGAGTAGCTCAACGTGCTGAGCCAGGCCAGCCCGGCGCTTACCGTTTCGCGTTTTTTCTGCTGCCATTCGACCCAAAGCGAAATGACGAATAGCAACAGACTAAAACCGAAAGAAATGGCCAAGCGTGTCTCCTCGAGTGTGCCGCACGACAAGTATGCGAAGGGCGCGAGAAGGCGACAACGCGGTGGCGCTGAACGCTTTTCCTGAACCGGTTGCTCACTCTACGCTCGTTGCCCTGGCAGTCACGAGTTTTTATTTCCTTGTGCGAGGGTCGTCCGTTGCCCTCGCAATATCGCGGCGCATTCGTTGCCTGCGGGTGCGATGATGGCGCCCGCGCGCCGGATTCGGCAAATAAAACCGCTACGCACGCGCAGATCGGCGTAGAGTCGGATCACGCAAAGCAATATGAGGAAGCACAATGATAGAGAGTGTCATGTATAAGGGTTGCCATGTGCGATTCGATGTAGGCGAGCGCACGTTCGGCAATTGGCATTGGTTCTACACCATCGACGATCGGTCAACCTTCGGCAGCTACGGCCGCGGCTTTCCCACGCGGGAACTGGCCGCCATCGAGGCCATGGACGAAGCGCGACTGCGCATCGATCGCACCCACTAGCCCGGAAAGTTCTTGGCAGCACGCGTGCTTCGGCGCGCGTCAAACGTCGTCGAGCAGTTTGCGCGCGGCGGTCAGCGTTTGCCGGACCTTGTCGTGCCCCTCCCAGGGATCGTTTCTCGATAGCTCATCGAGTCGTTCGTCGACGTTGGCGATGGTCCATTGCGCCGATGCGCGCAACTCCGGCAGCTCATCCCAATGCACGGGAATCGATACGCCGAGCCCCGGTCGTGCCCGCACCGAAAATGCCGCCGCCGTGGTCGCGCCGATGCCGTTGCGCAGATAGTCGATAAAGATCTTGCCCACGCGATTGCGCGGCCCGCTCTTGGACACGAAGCGTTCGGGAATGGTCTTGGCCATATGCACGACCACATCCTGCGCAAACGCGCGCACGTCATCCCATCCCGCGCGCGCGGACAACGGCACGACGACGTGCAACCCCTTGCCTCCGCTGGTCTTCAGGAAACTTTGCAACCCCAGTGCGTCCAGCAACGTCTTGAGCAAGCCGGCCGCTTCCTGAATCGTCGCCCAGTCGACGCCTTCGCCAGGGTCGATATCAAAGACGATTTGATCGGGTTTGTCGATGTTGCGCGCCTTGGCATTCCACGTGTGAAATTCCACGACGTTTAATTGTGCCGCTTCGACGATGGCCGACGCGCGCGTGATCTCCAATAGCGACGGATGTCCCGGCCATAGCGCGGGGTCCAGCGCGTTGACGCCATTGACGTGAAGCGTATCGCCGTGCCGCTGAAAGAACTGCTCGCCGCCGATGCCTGACGGCGCGCGCACCAGTGCCAGCGGCCGTCCTTTCAGATATGGCAGCATCAGCGCCGCCGCGCGCGCGTAGTAGCCAACGAGATCGCCCTTGGTCAGGCCGGTGGATGTGTCGATAACGCGGTCCGCGTGACTCACGACGATCTTGCCCACCGCCATTCTGGTGGGCTTGCTGCGCGTTGCGGATGTCTTCACGACGGTTTTCCCTGACGTTGCGGAGGTCGATGAGCGGTGCGATGTTTGGTCGGCGGCCGCCGCGCCCTTGCCGCGCGATGGCGCTTTCGAGGGGACTTCCAGCGTGATGGCCGCCGCCGGCTTGTCGGTGCGCAGGGCGTGAAATACCGAATGGCGCACGCGACCCTCGCGCGTCCACGCGCCGAATGACACTTCCGCCACCAGTTTCGGCTTGACCCAGTTGCCGCGGATGCCGCGCGGCAGCGGGTCGAATGGGGCCTCGTCGGCGCGAATCGCGTCGAGCTGTTTGCGCAGCGCGCCAAGCATGTCGGTGTCGAAGCCTGTACCGACATTGCCGACGTAGCGTAGTTTGCCTTGTGCATCGTGCAGGCCCAGCAGCAACGATCCCAGGCCACTTCGGCTGCCTTTGGGGTCAGTGAAGCCGCCGATGACAAACTCCTGGCGATTTTGGCACTTGAGCTTGATCCACGTATTCGCACGCGTGCTGACATATGGCGCATCGATACGTTTGGCGATGATGCCTTCCAGCTTCATGCGGCAGGCGGCATCGAGCATGTCTGCCGGGTTGCCTTCAAAGTTGTCGCTGAAACGCACGCGGCTGGCATCATGGTCGGCCAGCAGCCCGCGCAGCAACGCGCGACGCTCTGCCAGCGGCACTGCGCGCAAATCGTGGCCGGCGAAATAGGGCAGGTCGAATGCGTAGAACTGGATCGCATCCACGTGCGAGGTTTCGAACGCGTTCTGCAGCGCCTGGAAATCCGTGATGCCATGCGCATCGACCACAACGATTTCGCCATCGAGCCAACCATCGGGCCATCCGAGGCTGGCAATCTCGGCGGCGAGGCCGCGCATTTTGGCAGTCCAGTCGTTGCCCTGGCGCGTGAACAGCCGTACATCGTCCCCGTCGATGCGGGCCAGGATGCGGTAGCCGTCGAACTTTATCTCGTATTGCCATTGCGCGGGATTGGCGGGCGGCGCGTCGACCAGCGTGGCAAGTTGCGGTGACAGCGCCAACGGCAGCGCGGCCTTTTTTGCGCCCGCAGGCAAGTCGGACAGTGCCGTACGCTTTTTCGTTTTTCCCGATTTGGCGGCGGCGCCCTTGCTGGCATTTTTTTTTCCGGCGGCCTTCTTGCCAACCGCGGTTTTCGCTTTTGCTGTACCAGTCAGCACGCTGTCCGGCATTGCGTCGACCACATCGAATTCGGACGCGGGCCGCGCGTACTCGTCGCGTTCCTTGATCAGCAGCCACGCGTTGTCGTCGCGCTGTTTCTTGCCTCCCATGCGAACCAGGGTCCAATGGCCTTGCAGTTTCTCGCCGCGCAGTTCGAATTTCAGCTTGCCGTCGCGATAGCCGGCCTCGGGATCTTCGTCTGGCACCCACACGCCACGGTCCCAGACGATAACGGTGCCGGCGCCATAGTGGCCGGCCGGAATTACGCCTTCGAAATCGGCGTAGTCGAGCGGATGATCTTCGACATGCACGGCCATGCGCTTGACGGATGGGTCGAAGCTCGGTCCCTTGGGCACGGCCCAGCTTTTGAGCGTGCCATCGAGTTCCAGGCGGAAGTCGTAATGCAGGCGGCGCGCGGCGTGCTTCTGGATGACGAACGCATGCGCCGATGGGGCGGCTGACCGCTTGCCGCGCGCGGCCGAGCGGCTGCTGCCGCTGGGCTCCGGCGTGGCCGAGAAATTGCGTTTGCGCTGGTATTTTTCCAGCGTAGGCGGGGCGGCGTCGGATGCGGTGGTATTGGCCATGGGGATCGGTGCGTATCTGGCGGGGACGCATAAATTGGTTGGTTTCAGCTTATGCAGCGCACGCCGCCTGCGAAAGCAGTCCGCGTCCTACATGCGCGCGCGTCGCGTCTTTACCCGTCTTTACCCGCTTTGTAAAACCTGTCCCTGCTTGCTGCGCCGCACACAGGCCTGCGCGCGTGAAGAATCGGCACTTGCGCCGCGGGAACAGGATTTGCGTTGGATTAGCCGGTTACGGACCGACGTTCCCACTGACCTGAACCTGCTTACCTCAACCATGAGAGGCAACATGAAGACCCTGAAGAAGATCGGCTCGCAGGTGATCGTGCTGACCGGCGCCACGAGCGGCGTGGGGCTGATAACGGCGCGCAGGGCAGCGGCATTGGGCGCCAAGCTTGTGTTGGTGGCGCGCGGCGAAGATGCACTGGGCAAGCTGGCCGAAGAGTTGCGCGAGCATGGCACGGAAGTCATTAGCGTCGCTGCGGACGTGGGCCGGCACGAGGATGTCGCCCGTGTGGCCCAGGCGGCGCTGGAGCGCTTTGGCGGTTTCGACACGTGGATCAACAATGCCGGCGTGACGATATTTGGACGGTACGAGGACGTGCCGCTGGAAGACCAGCGGCGCCTGTTCGACACCAACTATTGGGGCGTGGTGCACGGATCGCTGGCGGCGGCCGTGCATCTGCGGCAGAACGGCGGGGCAATTATCAATATGGGCAGCGAGGCATGCGATGGACCACTTCCGTTGCAGGGCGCCTATGCGGCGTCGCAGCATGCGATCAAGGGCTTTACGGACTCGCTGCGGCTGGAACTGGAGCAGGAACAGGCGCCGATTTCCGTCACGCTGATCAAGCCGGCGGGACTGGACACGCCGATGGTGACGCACGCCAAAAACTTCCTGCATGTGATGCCCAAACTGCCGCCGCCGCTGTACGACCCGTCACTGGCGGCGGATGCCATCCTTTTCGCCGCCGAAAATCCACGGCGCGACTTGTTCGTCGGAGCGTCTGCAAAGGCGTTCTCGGCCGCGGCCTATCATGCGCCGCATGCGTTCGATCGACTGATGCGCCGCTTCATGGGCCGCGCGCAGCAGACCCGGACACCCGCCGGCCCGCGTGAGGACAACGCGCTGCATGTGGCCGGCAACAGCATGATGGAACGCGGCGAGCCGGCCGGCCGGCGTCGCGCGTTGCGGTCTTGTCCATACACGACGTCATCACGACATCCGATGCTGACCACGGCGCTGGTGGTTGGGGCGACGGCGGCGATGGCAGCCATGCTGCAGATGCGCAATCGGCGCGAGGAGGGCTGATGCGCCTGCGCGATGAAAAATAAAAATGGCCGCAATCGCTTGCGGCCATTCGTGTATCCGATCGGGATCGGCGAGAGACAAAAACGCTTACTGGAACAGCTTGAGCGCCTGCGTGATCGTATTGGACACACCCCACACCAGCGGCACCAATACATAGAGCCAGAAAACGGCCAGCAGGCCCTTGTTGGTCGGATGCGCGTTCAGGTTCTGTTTTTCCATATGTAGATCTCCGTGCCGTCAGTGGGCAGCGCCAGTGCTGGCGCCGAGCCTGGCCACATCGGCGTCGGTCATGTGATGCTTTTCGTTGACGCGCGACACCAGCAGGTTGCAGAGGAAGCCGACAACCAGCAGCGCCGCCATGATGTGCAGCGTCATGGTGTAGGCCGCCGCGCCGGTCACGCCATGCGCCACCTGGTATTCGCGGATGTAGTTCACCAGCACCGGACCGGCGATGCCGGCCGCCGCCCACGCCGTCAGCAGGCGGCCGTGGATACCGCCGACGAAGGCGGTGCCGAACATGTCGGCCAGATACGCGGGAATGGTGGCAAAGCCGCCGCCGTACATCGACATGATGATGCAGTAGGCCAGCACGAACAGCGCAATGTTGCCGGATGCGCCCAGTTGCGGCACCAGCCAGTACAGCACGGCGCCCAGCGCGAAGAACACGAAGTAGGTGTTCTTGCGGCCGATCCAGTCCGAAGACGATGCCCAGAAGAAGCGGCCGCCCATATTGAACAGCGACAGCAGCCCCACGAATCCGGCGGCGGCCGCGGCGGAAACACTACCCTTGAAGCTCTCCTGGATCATCAGCGATGCCTGGCCGAGCACGCCGATGCCGGCCGTCACGTTGAGGAACAGCACCAGCCACAGCAGATAGAACTGGGGCGTCTTCAGCGCTTCGTCGATATGCACGTGGTTACGGGTGATCATCTTGTTCTCGACCACCGGCTGGGTCCAGCCCTCCGGCTTCCAGCCGGGCGGCGGCACGCGGATCGCCAGCGAGCCGATCGTCATCGAGATGAAATAGCCGACGCCCATCACCAGGAAGGTCTGGGTTACCCCTACCGACGTGGCGCTCTTGAAATGGTTCATCAGCGCTACCGACAGTGGGGCGGCAATCATCGCCCCGCCGCCAAAACCCATGATGGCCATGCCGGTTGCCATGCCGCGACGGTCCGGGAACCAGCGGATCAGCGTGGATACTGGCGACACGTAGCCGAGGCCGAGCCCGATTCCGCCCAGCACGCCGTAGCCCAGGTAGAGCAGCGCGATCTGGTGCGTGTAGACGCCCAGCGCGGAAATCAGGAAACCGCTGCCGAAGCAGCAGGCCGCCGTAAACATGGTCTTGCGCGGGCCGACGCGCTCGAGCCATTTGCCCGCGAATGCCGCGGAAATGCCAAGAAAGAAAATTGCCAAAGAAAAGATCCAGCCCAGGGTGGTCAATTTCCAGTCGTCGGGCGCGGATTCGGTAATGCCGATCACCTTGGATAGCGGAGCATTGAATACCGAAAACGCATAGGCCTGGCCGATGCAAAGGTGAACGGCCAGGGCGGCGGGGGGCACCATCCAGCGGGAAAAACCCGGTTTGGCGTAGGTCGCTTCCTTGGAAAAGAACGGCGCCTGCCCATAAGACGGGTTAACGCCGTCATTCATCACACTGCTCATTGAATGTTCTCCAGTCGTGGATCCTGGGTAATCCTTCCACCTGGCCTGGCGCGCCCGGCAGCGCTGGCCGCCGCCGGTTGACCCCGTCACGCCGTGGTTGGAATTACCCAAAGAAGGGTCGCTGATCCGGGCTTTCAGAGATGTTTTGCCCCGGATGCCGCGACGATTGCTACGGGTTGCTACAAAACAGGGCGGAATTGGGCGCGGAACCCGATGGGTTCGGCAAGGGAGGCGGCGCGGGGCGCGCGGCGCCCGCGAGAATGGCATCGAAGAAATGGCTCATCGTGTTTCCGATCGGGGCGAGCGATATATGGTTGGGACGCATATATCGCCGGGAAATTATTATGCGCAGAACCTTAGCCGGGCCGATTGAACCCTTCAATAGGCTAAAGATGACATATTCCCGAAAAACGTGAATTGGCCGCTTTGATGAGGATAATTTGGGATCGCACGGGGCGAGCCGTAGGGTTTTTGCCACATTCGCGCCCAGGGCTGGGCGCGCGCACTTGCGTCATTGAGTTTCGGCAAAATGGCTAGTCTTCACACATCGAGGCGGTCGATCGCCCGTCTCATTGTTCGCACATGCGGTCACAAAAACGTCATTGAAGCGCTTTAGGATGCGTTCCGTGGCGGGTCTTCCTCGGCCATGAAAGGACAAGCCGGCCGAACCAGAAATGGGGTGCAACGGGCGACATAGTGGGTGTCGCGCGCGCCGGCGAATTGATACGCTGCGGCCGGATCCCGGCTGCGGCGTTTTTTTTTGGTGGGTGCGCGCGGCGGACGTCTTGCAAATGGGGATCAAGTACACACGATGTCGCTTGTCTTCAACTTGTTGTCACAAACGGTTCATACGATTCGCCCTGGCCTGATCGCTGTGCGGTCGTCCTCACACCGCGAACGGATAGGGTCTTTCGCTTGATCCGTTCCATGACAACTAGATGACGGGAAGAAATCGAAATGTACGAAAAACCTGACGCTTCGCGCCGCAAGGCACTGAAATTCCTGGCTGGCGCACCGATGCTGCCGCTCGGCCTGGCCTCGACTTCACTGCTGGCAGCCTGTGGCGGTGGCGATGACGCGCCGGCCGGCAACGGATCCACGCCGGTCACCACGCCTGGCGCGACGCCGACCTTTGCATCGGCCGAATTCACGGGAATGCCGGCGCCCTCGCTGAGCAATCCGGCCGCCATGGCCACCACGACTGTCGGTTCGAGCCTCAAGGTGACGCTCAGCGACGGCAGCAGCCAGACCTACAAGCTGGCCTACCAGCCGTTCTTCATGACCGGCGACCTGGTGCCGGACGGCAAGGGCGGCCAGATCCTGGCCGGCGGCTATTTCGACATCAACAACAACCCGATCATCGACCCGTCGGTGAGCGGCAATCGCCAGTTCTTCTCCGATTCGCCGGATGGCACCTCGCTGTTGAAGATCGACGGCGCGAAGGTGGCGGGCGTGAAGGGCAACACGGTTTTCGCCGTGGTGCAGTTCGAATACACCACGTGGGACCAGGCCAAGGTCAAGGACATGTACGGCCGCCTGCCGTCGCCCATCGCGATCCTGACGCTGGACCAGGACCCCGCTACCGGCAAGCTCTCGCTGGTGAAGTACCACAACGTCGATACGTCGGGCGCCAACGGTCTGTGGATCACCTGCGGCGCGAGCCTGTCGCCGTGGAACACCCACCTGTCGAGCGAAGAGTACGAGCCCGATGCGTTCACGGCGGCCACCAACGCCCAGTGCATCGAATACGCGCGGAATCTGTACGGCACCTCGTCGATCCCGTTCAATCCCTATCTGTATGGCCACTTGCCCGAAGTGACGGTGAACCCCGACGGCACCGGCTCGATCAAGAAGCATTACTGCCTGGGCCGCATCTCGCACGAACTGGTGCAGGTGATGCCGGACAACCGTACCGTGCTGATGGGCGACGACGCCACCAACAGCGGCCTGTTCGTGTTCGTGGCCGACAAGGAAAAGGACCTGTCGGCCGGTACGCTGTACGTGGCCAAGGTCGGTTCGGGTTTCTCGGTCGATCCGGCCGCGCCCGGCGCCGACCTGACGTGGATCCGCCTGGGTCACGCCAGCAGCGCGCAGGTGGAAGCCTGGGCCAAGTCGCACACGATTGCCGACATCATGGATGTGTCGACCACCGATCCGGCCGACGCGACCTACACCAAGATCATGCTTAGCGGCGTCGCGCAGTGGATCCGCGTCAAGGCCGGCAAGGAACTGGTTGCGGCGTTCCTGGAGACCCACCGCTACGCCGCGTTGATGGGCGGGAGCATGGGCTTCACCAAGATGGAAGGCACCACGGTCAACATCAAGGACAAGGTCGCCTACTCCGCGCTGCAGAATATCGTCGATTCGATGGTGACGAACAACACCGCGCGCGGCTGGTATGCGCAGAGCAATATCGGCGTGCCGGCGGCCATCAACTCGGGCGGCGTGCTGCAGCACAAGCTGGCCGGCGGTCAGAAGGACACCAGCGGCGCGGCGATCAACAGCGAATGGATGCCGGTGCACACCCAGGGGCTGCTCCTTGGCAAGGACATCGCCGCCGACGCGCTGGGCAACACGTCCGATCCGGAAATCATCGGCAATCCGGACAACCTCAAGTTCTCGGAAAAGCTGCGCACGCTGTTCATCGGCGAAGACAGCAGCCGTCACACCAACAACTTCCTGTGGGCGTACAACGTCGACACGAAGAAGCTGTCGCGACTGATGTCGGTGCCGGCTGGCGGGGAGTCGACGGGCCTGCACGCCGTAGACGAGATCAATGGCTGGACATACATCATGAGCAATTTCCAGCACCCCGGCGACGGTATCAAGGCGCAGGTCAAGGCCGTGGTGGAGCCGCTGGTGTTTGCCAACTACAAGAACGGTCTCGGCGCTTCGGTGGGCTACCTGACCGCCGACCTTACCAGCGTCAAGCTGGGCAAGTAATCGCCGCGCTGTAGCGCAGGGCGTCGCGGGTGACAGGCCCGCGACGCCTTTTTTATCGCCGTAGAGTCAGAACGCCTCGTTGATCTGAAAGTAGACGCCTTTGGTGTTGCTGCCAACGCCGACGTCGAACCGCACATTAACGCGCGGCTTGAATTCGAAGCGATATCCCACGCCCGCGTTCGGCAGCCAATGCGCCGACGTCAAGGCGCCCGGATTGCCGGCGATCGCGCCCGTTCCCAACCAGAACACCATGCCCTGGCGACCCGCGATATGCCAGCGGTATTCCACCTGCGCGGTCAGCATCGCCTTGTCGCGATACTGTCCCATGAAATAGCCGCGCATGTGTCGCCCGTCGCCCAGCTTGGACATCATGCTCCACGGCACATCGCCCCAATTGAATTTGCCATAGATGTCGAACGCCAGTACGTCGCGTTCGCGCATGCGGAAATACGTGTCGTAGGTGATGTCGAGCGATTCGAAATCGGTGTCGCTGCCGATTGCGCGACGGTAAACGGTGCCGTTGAGCAGCAGCGCCTGCCCCTTGTAGGGATTGGGCAGGAAGTCGCGCGTGTCGTAGGAAAAATGCGCCGTCAGGCCGCTGCTGAGAACCCGCGTGCCATGCGGATCGGTGGCCAGCGCGCTGCTGCTGCCGCGGTCCAGTTGCGCCGCATTGTCGTACTCGAAATCGTAGCCGCCGCCGATGTAGACATTGGGCCGTACGCGCACCATCACGCGTGGCTGCACTACCACGCCGCGCCGCGTGTAGCCTTCCTTGTTGGCGTTGTCGATGGCCTTGTCGTAGCCAATGCCCCAGTAGGACGTCGGCATGTTCACCAGCCCGCCAGAGAAGACAAAGCGGTAGCTGTCGTCGGCAAAGAACGTGTTGTTGTCGACGCCGATGCCCACTGCGCCCGTGGTGGTCAGAAATCCGTGGATGGTCACCGTCGACAGCTGCGTGTCCTTTTCCGCGTTGCCGGGTTTGTAGAGACCGATGGCGGCAGCGCCGACGCCGAGGCCCATCTCGGGGTTATAGAACGGGCCCGGCAGCACGCCCCAATCGATGCCGTGGCTCAGATCCACTTCCTTGGACGCGCCAAGCTTGTTCAGGACTCTGTCGATCCAGCTCGTGTGTTCGGCTGAGGCGGTCTGCGGCGATTGCGCGGTCTGCGCCGCCGCGGACGCCGCACAGACCGACAGCGAGAGCCAGGCGACGATGGTGGTGCGCATGATCGTCAGAATCGGAAGAATCCGGTGGCGATGATATTGCTGCGGTTATAGCCGTAGCCGATTTCCAGCAACAGCCCCAGGCTGCGGTTGATGGCCCAGCTGGCC
Organism: Cupriavidus pauculus; assembly: GCF_008801835.1. Lineage (GTDB taxonomy): Bacteria > Pseudomonadota > Gammaproteobacteria > Burkholderiales > Burkholderiaceae > Cupriavidus > Cupriavidus pauculus. The sequence continues at coordinate 177,287 of NZ_VZOW01000005.1, forward strand.
CCGAACGATCCGCTCCAGTTGCCGGCCACGCTTTCGCCGATCTGGTAGTTCAGGCGCGCGGTCTGGCCGCCTGAATCGGGCACGGGGACATCGAAGTGCCCGGTGATGGTAGCGCGCGTACGAAAATAGGTGGCGCCGATGTAGGGCGTGAGCAATCCCAGGCCGTGGCCCAGCCGGAAATTCCATCCCACGCGCGGACCGATGTTGATCGACTTGACCGGCGTCTCGGACATGGAAATGTCCGAGACGGTGTATGTCACCGGCAGCGAGAAGAACAATTGCTTGTAGGTGCCCACCAGCGTGAAGCCGCCGCCATAGGTGTGGCCGCTATAGTTGGCGTGCTGCGTCGGCAGCTTGATCGGCTTGCTGCAATTCGGGCCGGGCCGGCGACCGCCGCAGCCGATATTGATGCCGAAGAATCGTTCGAGATCGGTCAGCGACGAGAAGTTGATATCGATGGAGCCGCTGCCCTGGACGTTGCCGAAGATGCCATAAACGTTCATGAATGGAAACAGCCACGCGCCAACCTGCACCTGATTCGACACGTTGTGGATGCGCGACTGCTGGAACTGCACGAAATCCGCCGCGCGCAGCGGATTGGCGCCGGCCGAAATCTGCAGGTGATCGAGCTGATATCGCTGATTGCCGTTGAAATAGGAATAGCCGATATCGTACGGATTGGGCAGGCTGTAGCCCTTGTCGATCACGCGCTGCGCGAAGAATGGCAGCGCGCGATCCCATTGCGCGGGCTCCGCCGGGGCCGGATCGGGCGTGCCGACCGGCCCGACGATGCCGCGATACGGGCCTGACTGCGTGTCAGGTGTGGCAACCGCCGCTGCAGCGCCGCCGCCATTGCCGGCCGTCCAGGCATGCGCGCAGAGCGGCAGTGCCAGGGCGACGGCCAGACCCAGGCCGGCCAACGGTCTTCGAATGCAAAGGCGGCGCAAGCTGCCGCCGGATGCGCCGCTTGCGGACATTGCGCACTGACCCCTGGTTTCGATTCGGATCCGGCATCTTCCCTGATTGAGGACCTTGGACGAAGTGAATGTTTTCGTCTCTGCCCTTAGGATTTCTGATGTCGGCGATTCTGGCGCCGCCGGATCGGAGGCGTCCGACTTAGCAGCACCGCAGGCGGAACGAGGTCGGGGCCAAAGCCAAAGCCAAAGCCAGAGCCAAAGCCAAAGCAGGATCGGTCAGGCATGCGTTGCGGTCCGGCCGCAAGGCGCAAAGCCGTCGTATGTCCGCGGTTGCGAGTACTTCAGCTGGTATGAATCGGCGCCAGCGCGGCGCGCGGGGCGCTGGCCCCTTTGGCCGCGTCGTTGGCCGCACCGCCCGCGGGGGCGCCGTTTGTGGCGCCGCACTCGACGGATTTGGCGTGCTGGCGTTGATGGGCATTGTCGCGCGCGCGCTCGATGACGGCAAAGTCAGGGCCGGCAACGGCGGACAGCGAGGCAAGCAGGGAGGCTGCGCCACACAGGGCGAGCAAGGCGGACTTCATCGAAGACTCCGGTGGGTGGGGGAAACCTTTGACCGCGATGATCCGCCTTTTCTGCTATAGCGTCCAAGACCGGCTTGCTATGTATTGCATAGGCTGGACCAATGGTTGATGTTTGCGCGATGCCTGCGCCGGGGCCGCTCAGAAGATGCGGTCCCGGTGCACATAGAGCGCGGCCACGATGACGACGATGCAGTACGCCACGCCGACGCATGCCAGGGCGCAAAGCGTGGAGATGTAGCGGTCGGGCGTGCTGCAGCGATAGCGAAACCACTTGACGAGTGAGTGCATGAATCCTCCTGTCAGATCGAGAGGTTGAGGTGAATGATCGTGAAGACGAATGCCGACACGGCGACCAGCACCACCGAGGTTGCAAGTACCCGGAAATGGCTGAGCCAGGTCACGCCGGCGGGACGCTTGCGCGGTGTCGTGAAGACGATCCCGCATGACGAGAACAGGCTGGCCAGCACCAGGACGACGATCAGTGCTGCGCCCATGTACTGGTGGCCCGGCGCGTCCGCCAGAAACGCGGCGGTGCTGCCTGTCAGTTCGTAAAGCCCCGATACGCAGAAGCCCATCGAAGGCCAGCATAGTTGCCCGTCCTTGAAGGCGTTCACTAATGCGAGGCGGGAGGCGGGGAGGGAAAGCGGGAAGGCTCGCATGCACAGCAGCGAGAGAAGCGGCGCCAGCACCGGCAGAGCGATGGTGACAAGAAACCAGCCCACTTTTTTCCTCCTTTCTTTCGAGTCGATGGCTTCGAGTCTAAGGAGTGTTTTGAGCGCTGGCGAGTAAACTTATGTTGCCGAATCGTGGACATGCCACGCAACGCAATGCGGCGGCCTGCATTGCGTCAATCCCGCATCAATCGCAACATCAATCACGCATCAATTACGCGGCGCGCAAAGCGTTCAAGATAGTCCATCAGCGCCTGCGCGCCATCGGCGGCTTGGGTTTCGTTGCCGCTGGCGATGGCTTCGGCCATGGCGTGATGGGCTTGCGCGCCTTCGGCTATTTCACCTTCGTGCTGATAGGCATACCAGAAGCGCCGGCACTGCACGATCAACGGAACCACTGCCTTGACGGCGGAACGGTTGCGGCAGGCGGCGTGGTTGACATGGTCGAGCGCCTGGTCGGCCTCCATGTATTCGTCGAGATTGCCGCGCTGCGCGGCCTTCACCATCTTCTGCGCGCATGCAAGCAGCGCCTTGCGCTGGGCGTCGGTGGCACGCCGCGCGGCAGTGGTGGCGATCAGGCGTTCCAGTACACGCCGCGTGGCGATCACGTCCAGGTGATCCATGACGTCGATGGTGGACACCATGAGCCCGCGTCGCGGTTGCTGGACGATCAGGCCGATCGACACCATGCGCATCAGCGCTTCGCGCACGGGCGTGCGGCCAAGCCCGGTCAATTCCGCAAGCTCGGCCTCGACCACGGGACTTCCTGGTGCGATCTCCAGCTTGGAGATCATCGTCTCGATCTTGTCGTAGGCCACATCGGCGGCGCGCCGCTTGCCCTGGCCGGGCGTGCTCTGGGTCTTGGTCTGGGTTGTCATCTCGAAGGTGTAGGCAGCAACGCCCGGCGCCGCGGCAACGGGCCGGGGGCGTGCGCCCGCAGTGCGAATGCCGTCCGATCCGGCACCCGGGCGACGGTGCCGGACATTATGCCGCAGCGGCGGGGTGCCGCATGGCCGGACGGCTGGGCCTCAGACCGCGGCGCCGATCCTGCGCAGCTCCGGAATCGCCGGCGCCTTGGCCACCCACATCTCGTCGAACTTGCGGATCACGGGCTGCGGGTCGTAGCCGGACATGCTCTTGAAATGCACGGACGACTGCTTGAGCTTGTCGATCAGGCCGGCTTCGGTGGTTACGATGTCGTTGATCTGCGCCACCAGCGCCTGATTGACCTGCGCGCGGATCAGTTCCTTGTCCTTGGCGTCCAGGCCAGCCCAGATGCGTCCCGACACCAGCGGCGCGAATGGCATGAACAGCGCGTTCATTGGCAGCAGCGACTTGGCGATTTTGTCGTAGCGCTGGTTCCAGGACAGTTCGATATCGGCCTCGAGTCCATCGACCTGGCCATTGGTCATGGCGTCGAACACGGCCGGCGTGGGGATCGGTGTCGGCGCCGCGCCCAGCATCGAATAGAAATCGCGATAGACGGGCGTCGGGTTGATCCGCAGCTTCATGCCCTTGAGATCGTCTGGCGAGTTGATGTCGCGCGTGGCAAGTACCACGCGCATGCCGGTGATGCCCCAGCCCAGGCCGATGGTGCCGGTCTCGCGCGGCAACGCATCGAGCAGCTTCAGCGCGGTAGGCGTGCGCACCAGCTTTGCCACGCTGGCGGTGGATCGCACCAGGTACGGCGCGTTGATGGCCGCCACGCTGGACACGCGCGAGCCCAGTTCCGCGGCCTGGATCCATCCCATGTCGAGCGCGCCGGATTGCAGTTGCTGCATCATTGCGGATTCGTTGCCGAGTTGGCCGGAATGGAACACCGTCACGCTCAGGCGGCCATCGGTTTCCTTCTTCAGCGATTCGCCGAACGCCACCGCCGCACGGTTCCACGAATGGCCCGCCGGGGTAATCAAGCCCAGGCGAAATTCCTTGGTCGTGGCCGCATGGGTGCGCGAGGTGATGACCAGCGGCGCGGCAATGCCGGCCAGTGCGGTGGACTTGATGAAATGGCGGCGGGTAATCAGTGACATGGCGCTTCTCTCCTGGCTTTCGGGGTGAACGACGTTGGGAACAATCGGGATGACGGGTGGGCGGAACGGATCGGCGGCGCGCGCTCAATTCAGCAGTCCGATGGACAGGCTGGGAAATAGCGAAAGCAGCACCAGTGCCACGCAACTGATCACAAAGAACGGCAGTGTGACCATGAACATCTTTCCGGGCTTGGCGCCCGTGACGGCCGAGGCGACGAAGAAGCTCAGGCCGACGGGCGGCGACATCAGGCCCAGCACGAGATTGATCACGATGACCACGCCAAAATGGCGCGGATCGATGTGATAGACCTCGGTGGCCACCGGCAGCAGGATCGGCACCGTCATGATCAGTCCCGGAATGCCGTCGATCACGGTGCCGATGATCAGCAGGATCACGTTGGCCAGCAGCAGGAATGCAATCGGGCTGTGCGCCACGGTCTGGATCCAGGCAGCCACCATCTGCGGGATCTTTCCGTAGATCAGCAGCCACGAAAACACCGCGGCGGCGGCCACCAGAAACAGCACGATGGCCGAGTAGATCGCCGAGCGCAGCAGAATGGCCGGCAGCGTGCGCAGATCGAATTCGCGCGTGACGTAGCGGCCCACCAGCGCCGCGGCCAGCGCGCCAACCGCCGCCGCCTCGGTGGGATTGGCAAGCCCGGCCAGGATCGAGCCGACGATGACGATCGGGATCAGCAGCGTGGGGCTTGCCTGCAGCACGGTAGCCACGCGCTCGCGCAACGACCTGCGCGCGCTGCGCGGATAGTTGTAGAACAGCCCCATGACGGCGATGATGACGAAGAACAGCAGCGTCAGCAGCACGCCGGGCAGGATGCCTGCGATCAGCATGTCGCCCACCGCCACCTGCGCCAGCACGCTGTAGACCACGAACATCACCGACGGGGGAATGATCGGCCCCAACATGCCGCCGTAGACGGTGAGCCCCGCGGCAAAGGTCTTGTCGTAACCCTGCTTTTCCATCTCGGGCACCATCACCTGCGACATGATGGCCACTTGCGCGGTGGCCGATCCGATGATCGACGACACCAGCATGTTGGCAAGGATGTTGACGTACGCGAGTCCGCCCTTGATCGATCCGACGAACGCCATCGACAGATCGACCAGCCGCCGCGTGATGCCGCCGCTGTTCATGATCTCGCCGATCAGGATGAACAGCGGGATGGCGATCAGCCCGTAGCTGTCCACGCCGGCAAACATCTGCGAGGGAAACGACTGCAGCAATACGGTGTCGCCGGTGCTGAAGATGAACGCCAGGCCGGACAGGCACAGGCAGATGCCGATCGGCACGCCCACCAGCATCACGGCGCAGAAGAAGAACGTGGTCACCATGTCAGTTCACCGTCTCGGAGTTGCCTACCTGGAATTCGGCGAACGTGCGCCGCGGCGCCAGGTTCAGGTCTTCCAGCAGATTGGCCAGCGCATGCAGGCTCAGGCTCAGCGAGAACAGCGGGATGATCATCTGCAGCGCCCACATCGGCCATTCGAGCGTTTGCGTGCGCTCGGTGTACAGGAAGTTGAAGGTCTCGGCCGCGTATTCCCTGGCGTCGAAGTGGTAGCGTGCGATGCCCACCGGATCCATCCAGAGCCAGCACATCGCGATCATCGCGAGGCCGAACACCAGCACGCCGGCGGTGGCCACCACCTTCGCCGCCCGCGAAGCACGCGCGCCCAGCTGTTCGGTCAGCAGGCCGACGGCAAAGTCCAGGCGCAGCCGGGTCATGATCGATGCGCCGACAAAAGTCAGCCAGACCACCGAATACACCGACGCCTCGTCCACCCAGTACAGCGGCAGGCCGGCATAGCGCGTGACCACGTTCAGCAGGATCAGCAACACCAGCAGCGTCATCAGGCCGCCAAGCAGATGCCGCTCGACGGCCAGCACGGCGTCCGAAAGGCGGAGCACCCAGCGCACCGGCCGCGCAACGCGCGGGCTGCCGTAGGCATTGGCCACGGCGGGGGAGGAAAGGTCGGACATTGCTGAAGGACTCCTGTTCGGGGGATTTCGGTCGGACCCGGGGCGCGAGCAAGTTGGATGCCACGCGCGCGATGCGCGCGCATGCGGGCGGCGCGATGGGCCTTGCGCGCGCCGCCCGTGCGAGCGGCTCAGGCCACCGACTGGTATTGCGCCGGACGCGTGGCCAGCGCCTGGCGCACGACCTTTTCGACGAAGGCGCGTTCGTCGCCCACCAGCGGCAGGCGTGGGCGGCGCATGTGTTCGGTGCCCACGCCGACGATGGCGTCGATCAGCTTCAGGTTCTGCACCAGCTTGTTCGACACGTCGAGATGCAGCATCGGCGTCATCCACTGGTAGAGCTTGAGCGCCTCGGCAAACTGTCCGGCCTTCATCAGGTCGAACAGCGCCACGGTCTCGCGCGGGAACGCGCAGCCGACGCCGGCGAGCAGACCATCGCAACCGAGCGCGAGCCCTTCGTAGGCCAGATCGTCGACGCCCATGAAGATCTGGTAGCGATCGCCCACGGTATTGCGCAGGTCGGTGACGCGGCGGATATCGCCGGTGCTTTCCTTGATGGCCGCGAGCCATTCGCAGTCCCCCAGCTCGGCCATATGCTCGGGCTTGAGATCGACGCGGTACGCGACGGGATTGTTGTAGACCATCATCGGCTTCTGGGCGGCATTGGCCATGGCGCGCACGTTCTGCATCGCCTCGCGCGCGTCGGCGACGTAGATCACCGATGGCATCACCATGAAGCCGGCTACGCCCAGCTTGTTGGCGCCGTCGATATAGCGCAGCGCGTCGCGCGTGCTGGTTTCCGAAACATTGGCCAGCACGGGGATGCGGCCGTCGGCGGCTTCCAGCGCGATGCGGGCCACGTCGAGTTTCTCGTCCAGCGACAGCGTGCTCGCCTCGCCCAGCGACCCGCATGTCACCAGACCGTGGATGCCGTTGCGGATCTGAAAATCGATGTGCTTTATGGTGCCCTCGGCGTCGATGCGCTCGTCGGCGTGGAATTTGGTGGTGACTGCCGGGAAGATGCCAGTCCAGCGGGGATTGCGCATGAAAACTCCTCGAGTGAATGGGGGCGACCGGCATACAAGCCGTTTCGCCTCGCATAGTAAATATCCTGTAAATATATTTAGGATATCTTTGTGAGGAGATCTAGCAAGATCGATGCCAGTGGAAACCCGGATAGGCGTGGCGATCTGCGATATGGCTTGGCGCAACGGTTTCGGCGGATGGAGGCGGGCGCGCAGCCGGCTCGGCTACCCCGGTGGCGCGGGCTTCTGCAATGGTGCGACGCGCCGAAGCTGGGCATGCCGTGCACCGTCGATGTGTGCCGCCGGGCGCTTGGGTGCCTTGGAAATGCGACTCCCCGGCAGGTGTCGCCACGCCAGCATCGAAGCGATGCAGTGGGATATCTGCAGGGCTCGCGGCCGGTGTTCGATTTCCCGGGAAGGAACTAGTCGTACTTTCCCGAGTCAATGTTGCGTTCGGTTACAATGCTGTCCTGCAGCAAATCCCCGGTCTTAACACCCGCGGGAAGACCGCTCGATCTCCACCCAAGTGCTGCCATCCCCGCCCCATGCGTTTTGTTCTCTTTCTGCTGACTGCCCTGTGCCTGTCCGCGCTGTCCTTCCAGGCAGCGGCGAACGCGCGCGCGGCTGCGCCGAAAGTGCCGGTGGTGGCGCCCGCTGCGGAGCCTGACTACGCCATGTTGGCCGCCGGGGACGACCTCGCGGAACTGGTGCTGCGCGGCGATCCCGAAGACGGTCCGGACGACCAGATCGACGACGGACCCCCGCCGGGCTACTGCAATATCTGGTCGGCCGATCTGCTCGACCCGCTCGACCTGTTCGACGCGGTGGACGAAAGCAGCGCCCTGATCGTCGTGCCGCAGCTGCAACTGGCTGAATCGCGCGACAGCGCCGTCCATGTGCCCAAGGCACGCACGCTGTTCGAATCCGAAGGCGTGTTCAGACCGCCCAATCTCCTCGCCTGACACCTCCTGGCCGCGACCGGGCTGATCGGCCCTGCCTGCGCGCCTTCCTTGTCCTTGCGCCCCTGATATCCGCTGCGACACGCCTTGTGCCGCGGCGGCCCCATTCGCTGCCGCACCGGCCTCTCGCCGGGCGCATCCATTGGTGGCGGGCGTGCGCTGGGGACAGCCGTACCGCTCGATTTTTTCTGACATGAAGACCAACCATACGTTGACTTGGGTCGCGTCGCTGTCGCTCGTGACAGCGACGGCCTGGGCCGCGCAGCCCGTGCCGCCCGGCGCATCCGTGCCCGCCGTGCAGGCCGGTGCTTCGGCGCCGCCTGCCATGCAATACGCCGCCAAAGCCATGCCACGGGTCAGCAAGCCCGCGGCCGAGACTTTCGACTTGCCCCAGTTGCTGGAGCTTGCGCAATCGACCAACAAGGGCGCACAGGCCGCGCAGGCCAATGTGGACGCCGCCAGCGCCGCCATCAACAGCGCGCGCGCCTATCCGAACCCGCAGGTGGAGGTGATGTATGGGCGCCTGTCCGGCAAGCAGCCGGGCGTGGCCAGTGGCAATGCGCCGTCGTACGCCTTCGTCCAGAAGTTCGACTATCCGAACCAGCGCCAACTGCGCGCGGAGATGGCGGGCCGCGGACTCGACGCCTCCGAGGCGCTGCGGAAGAGTTTCCGCGCTGAACTGGCCGCGCGCGTGAAGACCGCGTACTTCCAGGTGTTGCGCCGTGAAACCGAACTGGCCGCCGCGCGCGATGATCTGCAACTGACGCGCCAGATTCAGGGCCGCGCCAAGGTGCGTGTGGACGTGGGCGAAGCGCCGCGCTACGAACTGATCAAGGCCGAAACTGAACTGCTGGCCGCGCAGAAAACGCTGCAGACCGCGGAGCTGCGCGTTGAACAGGCCAAGGCCGCGCTGCGCCAGCAGGTTGGCGGCGCCATGCCCGCGAGCTTTGCGCTGGGCGGCAGCCTGGCGGGCACACCAGACGTGCCGACGCTGGCCGTGTTGCGCGACGCGATGCAGGCCAACAATGCCGAACTGAACCAGCGCCGCAGCGAACTGGAACGCGCGCGGCTCGGAGTCGATTACCAGCGCTCGCTGCGTTGGCCGGAAGTGTCGCTGCGCGCCAGCACCGATCGCCAGCCCGACAACAATGTCTCGCAGATCGGCCTGATCATGACGATCCCGCTGTGGGACCGTCGCAGCGGCCCCGTAGGCGAGGCCACGGCGCAGGCCACTCAGGCGCGCACCGCGCTGGAAGCGCGCGAGTTCGAACTGTCGCAGGAGCTCGAAAGCGCCTATCAGCAATACGAGATCACGCAGGCGCAGGTCACCGCGCTGGAATCGGGCATCGTACGCGAGGCCGAATCGGCGCTGGGCGTGGCCGAAGCCGCCTACCGTTTTGGCGAGCGCGGCATTCTCGACTATCTCGACGCCCAGCGCGTGCTGCGTAACGCGCGAAGCGAATTGATCAACGCGCAGTACGAACTGCAGATCGCCGCGATCCAGATTGAAAAGCTCATGTCGGCCACGCCGGGCGCCCATGCCGCCGCTGCGCCGTCCATGTCCGTCACACCGAATACGAACTGAACATGCGTCCCTCCCATTCCCTGCTTTCCATTGCAGCGGCTGTCGTGCTGGCGATGTCGCTGGCCGGCTGCTCCAAAGATCCCGAACCGGCGGCCGAGACCCCGAAGCTGCCGCCGGGCATCGTCAAGCCCGCCGACAACCTGCAGAAGACGCTGAAGGTGGCGCCGGTTGCCACGTCCGCGTTCAGCGAGATGCTGCGCGTGTCGGGCCGTATTGATTTCGATGAACAGCGCGTGTCGCGCATCGGCGCGAGCGTGACCGGCCGGGTCACGGACCTCTACGCAATCCTCGGCCAGGAAGTCAAGGCCGGTCAGGTGCTGGCGCGCCTGCACAGCAGCGAACTGGGCGCCGCCCAGATGGCGTTCCTGAAGGCCGAGGCGCAGAACGATCTGCAAGCGCGCAATGCCGAGCGCGCGCGCCAGTTGTTTGCCGCCGACGTGATCGGCCGCGCCGAGCTGCAGCGCCGTCAGAGCGAATACGCGATCGCTGCCGCGGAAATGCGCGCCTATCGTGATCAACTGCGCGTGCTGGGCATGTCGACCGCGGCCGTTTCCGCGCTGGCAAAGAACGGCAGCATCGATTCGTATTCGCCGGTGTTTTCCAGCATCAGCGGCACTGTGGTGGAGCGCAACGTCGCGCAGGGCCAGGTGGTGCAGCCGGCCGATGCGCTTTATACCGTCGCCGATCTGTCGCGCGTGTGGGTGGTGGCCGAAGTGCCCGAGCAGCAGGCCGCACAGGTGGCCGAAGGGCAGAGCGTCGATATCGAGGTGCCGTCGCTGGCCAACGCCAATGGCCGCATCACGGGCCGGCTGATTTACGTGGGACGCACCGTCAATCCGCAGTCGCGCACCGTGCTGGTCCGCACCGAACTCGAGAACAAGGAAGGGCGTCTGAAGCCGGCCATGCTGGCCACCATGCTGATTGCGGGCAAGCCCGTCGATACGCTGGTGGTGCCGGGCGCGGCCGTGGTGCGCGACGGCAACGACGAGCAGGTCTACGTTGAAACCGCGCCGGGCCAGTATCGGCTGACCCGCGTGAAGCTCGGTTCCGAAAGCGACGGCATGCGCGTGGTGCTGGGCGGTATCAAGGCGGGCGATCGTGTCGTGGTGGAGGGCGCCTTCCATCTCGACAACGAGCGCAAGCGCCTGGAACAGGGGTAAGCGGCCATGATGACATCGCTTGTGGAAGCCGCCATCAAACAGCGGCTGGTGGTGTGCGTGATCGCCGTGGTGCTGTTCCTGTTCGGCCTGCGTGCCGCCGGCAAGCTGTCGGTGGATGCGTTTCCGGATGTGACCAACGTCCAGGTGCAGATCGCCACCGAGGCGACCGGACGCTCGCCCGAGGAAGTGGAGCGCTTTGTCACGGTGCCGATCGAAATGTCGATGACGGGCCTGCCCGGACTCGAGGAGATGCGCTCGCTGAACAAGGCCGGCCTGTCGCTGATCACGCTGGTGTTCACCGACAAGACCGACGTGTATTTCGCGCGGCAGCTGGTGATGGAGCGGCTGATCGAGGTGGCCGGACGCATGCCCGAGGGCGTCACGCCCGTGCTGGGTCCGGTATCGACCGGCCTGGGCGAGGTCTACCAGTACACGCTGGACCGCGCGGACGACGGCGATCGCGACCTCACGCAGGAGGAACTGGCAGAGCGGCGCATCGCGCAGGACTGGGTGGTGCGCCCGCTGCTGCGATCGATCCCCGGCGTGGCCGAGATCAACTCGCAGGGCGGTTACGTGCGGCAGTACCAGGCGCTGGTCAATCCCGACCGCATGCGTCACTACGAGGTCAGTCTCCAGCAGGTGTACCAGGCGCTGGCGCGCAACAACGCCAACTCCGGCGGCGGCGTGCTGCCGCACTACGCGGAGCAGTACCTGATCCGCGGCGTGGGCCTGGCCAAGGGCGTGGACGATATCGGCAGCATCGTGCTCAAGGAGGTCAACGGTACGCCGGTGTATCTGCGCGATGTGGCGCAGGTCACGATCGGCCACGAGGTGCGCCAGGGCGCGGTGGTCAAGAATGGCAAGACCGAAGCCGTCGGCGGCATCGTCATGATGATGCGCGGCGGCAACGCCAAGGAAGTGGTGAGCCGGGTCAAGGCGCGCGTGGCGGAAATCAACGAGCGCGGCATGCTGCCGGACAAGCTGCAGATCGTGCCGTACTACGACCGCAGCGAACTGGTGGACGCGGCGCTCTGGACCGTCACCAAGGTGCTGCTCGAAGGCGTGGTGCTGGTGGTGATCGTGCTGTTCCTGTTCCTCGGCGATGTGCGCTCGTCGGTGATCGTGCTGGCCACGCTGGTGCTGACGCCGCTGCTGACGTTTATGGTGATGAACCGGGTAGGGCTATCGGCCAACCTGATGTCGCTGGGCGGGCTTGCCATCGCCATCGGGTTGATGGTGGACGGGTCGGTGGTGGTAGTGGAGAACGCGTTCGAGCGGCTGGGCCACGCCGGCAAATCGGGGCTGACCAAGACGCAGGTGCTGGTCAAGGCCGTGCAGGAAGTGGCCACGCCGGTGATCGTCGGCGTCGGCATCATCATCCTGGTGTTCCTGCCGCTGATGACGCTGCAGGGCATGGAAGGCAAGATGTTCGCGCCGCTGGCCTTCACGATCTCGATTGCGCTGGCGATCTCGCTGTTCCTGTCGCTGACGCTGTCGCCGGTGCTGTCCTCGTACCTGCTCAAGGGCGGCGCGGAGCACGACACGCGGGTGATTGCGTTCATGAAACGCCATTACCTGCGCATGCTGCACTGGGCGCTGGCCAACAGCAAGAAGACGGTGTTTTCCGCCGTGGGCCTGTTCGTGGCCACGGTGGCGATCGTGCCGCTGCTGGGCACCTCGTTCATTCCGGAGATGAAGGAAGGCTCGATCGTTCCGGCGATCGACCGCGTGCCGAACATCTCGCTGGAAGAGTCGATCAAGCTCGAAAGGCAGGCCAACAAGCTGGTGCTCGAAGTGCCGGGCGTGAAGTCGGTGGTGTCCGGCGTGGGTCGCGGCGAAAGCCCGGCGGACCCGCAGGGCCAGAACGAGTCGACGCCGATCGCCAGCCTGAAGGATCGCGACGAGTGGCCCGACGGCTGGACCCAGGACGACATCGCCAACGCCATCCGCGAAAAGCTCAAGGCCATCCCCGGCGTGCAGATCGTGATGGCGCAGCCGATCTCGGATCGCGTCGATGAAATGGTCAGCGGCGTGCGTTCGGATATCGCCGTGAAGATCTTTGGCGACGATCTCGACAAGCTGCGCGGCCTGGCTGGCGACATCGCGCGCGTGGCGGGCGGCATCCAGGGCGCGCAGGACGTGCGTATCGAGCGGATTTCCGGGCAGCAGTACCTGTCGATCGAGATCGACCGCCAGGCGATTGCGCGTTACGGGCTCAACGTATCGGACATTCACGACATCATCGAGATCGCCATCGGCGGCAAGCGCGCCACCGACATCTTCGAAGGCGAGCGCCGTTTTGCCGCGGCCGTGCGTCTGCCCGAGGCATTCCGCGACAACGTGCAGGCCATCCGCCAGTTGCTGGTGCAGGCGCCCGATGGCGTGCAGGTGCCGCTGCAGAGCGTGGCGAAGATCGAGGTCACCGACGGCCCCGCGCAGATCAGCCGCGAAATGGGCAAGCGCCGCGTGGTGGTGATGATCAACGTGAAGGATCGCGACCTGGGCGGCTTCGTGGCCGAACTGCAGAGCGCCACCGAAGCGAAGGTCAAGCTGCCGGAAGGCTACTACTTCGAGTGGGGCGGCCAGTTCCAGAACATGGAACGCGCCATGGGCCACCTGAAGATCATCGTGCCGATCACGATCGCCGCGATCTTCTTCCTGCTGTTCCTGCTGTTCAACTCGCTGCGCTTCGCCACGCTGATCATCACGGTGCTGCCGTTCGCATCGATCGGCGGCATCATCGGTCTGTTCATCACCGGCGAATACCTGTCGGTGCCGGCGTCGGTGGGCTTTATCGCGCTGTGGGGCATGGCGGTGCTTAACGGCGTGGTGCTGGTGTCGTATATCCGGACGCTGCGCGAGTCGGGCATGTCGCTGCGCAATGCGGTGGTACGCGGGGCGACCCAGCGTTTCCGTCCGGTGATGATGACGGCCACCATCGCCATGCTTGGCCTGGTGCCGTTCCTGTTCTCGACGGGCCCGGGTTCAGAGGTGCAGCGGCCGTTGGCCGTGGTGGTGATCGGCGGGCTGATCACGTCGACGCTGCTCACGCTGGTGATGGTGCCGACGCTCTATCGCTGGTTCGACGACCACAAGCCTGAGCCGCGCGACCTGTCCGTGTAGGAACCTCGCCCGCAGTACAATGGCGACCGGCCGGCATGCAGCGCGCGTGCCGGCCTTTTTTGTTTGGAGCATTGACCATGACAACGCATACGCGCCGCAACCGCGCGGTGTCGATCGCTTTCGTGATGCTTGCGGGACTGCCGATGATGGCGTCGGCGGCCGCACCGGCGTCCGATGCGCAGGCGCCCGTCAACATCGAACTGGGCCAGCGGGGCGGCAAGCCGGAAGCACCGGAAGCGCCGTTCGCGTGCCGTGACGCCGTGCAGGCCAAGCTGCCGAATCCCGGCCAGTTTCGCTGGGTGCGCAGCACCACGCGCCGCGTGGCCGAAGACGTCTACAGCGTGGTCGGCAGCATCGAATTCGTGAACCAGGCCGGCCAGGCGCGCAAGGGCGAGGCGCAATGCGACGTGATGCGCGCGCCCGGCAACCAGTTCATCGTGCCGAAGATCAGGCTGCCCCAATAATCGCGCGGAGGGCCGCGGTGTTGGCGCAGCCGCCGTGTGCCTGCCGCTTCCCGCCGCTTCCCGCTCTCTCCGTTCCGGCAGCTGTCCGCCTGCGGCACGCCCGTTGCGCGGGTCATGGCATGCATGGCGGCGCATTTCGATTGCCGCCTTTCCCCAAAATTAAATTTCTGTCATCTGGTGCGCCCGATGTGGACATCCGCCGGATCGTTGACTACCCTATTGTGTACGCTGTACACAACGTCGCGGCGCAACCGGATCCGCGGCCGGATCCATTACTGGAGAGGCAGACAATGAAGACGGAAATCACCAACGAACACCGCTGGCTGCACAAGCTTGTGGGCAAGTGGATAGGCGAGGGCGAAGCGCAGATGGGGCCGGACACGCCGGCGCAGGCATGGAAGATCCCGGAGGAAGTCAGCCAGATCGGCGACCTGTGGGTGCAGGGGCGTTCCGAGGGCGATTTTCCGGGCTGCGCGGCGGCCACCACGGTGATGACGCTGGGCTATGACCCCAGCCGCAAGCATTTCGTGGGGACGTTCGTGGGGTCGATGATGACCCATATGTGGATCTATGAAGGCGATCTCGAAGCCGATGGCAAGACGTTGACGATGCGCGCCGACGGCCCGTCCTTCACGCCGGACGGCAATATCGTGGAGGGCAAGATGGCCAAGTATCGCGATGTCGTGGCATTCGAGGACGACGACACCCGCACGCTCACGTCGTTCATGCAGACCGACGACGGCCAGTGGATGCAGATCATGCAGGCCCGCTATCGGCGTCAGAAATAGGCGTCAGAGATAGGCGTGGAAATAGGCGTGGAAATGGGGTGAGGTGGCCGGGTCCGGACGGCAGCGCATGCTGCCGCTGCCGGGGCCCGCGGCGCAC
This sequence comes from Cupriavidus pauculus, assembly GCF_008801835.1. Lineage (GTDB taxonomy): Bacteria > Pseudomonadota > Gammaproteobacteria > Burkholderiales > Burkholderiaceae > Cupriavidus > Cupriavidus pauculus. Next base: position 192,680 of record NZ_VZOW01000005.1, read on the forward strand.
GGCGTTACGCGCGATCGGGTTCGCTGCTGTTCCACCACGCTTCCAGCAGCGGCTGGAAACGGTCGTCGGGAGCGGGCGGCATGCGCGAGCTCTTGCGGGCGGGCGGCAACTGGCGGCCGGTCAGCTGATAGAAGATTTCCAGCGCCGTGGTGCCGGGCTCATAGGGGATATGGTCGATCACGCTCATCTGCCGCGCCGCTTTCAAGGCGCGCGTGGTTTCCTCGGGAGTCAACCCGCACGCCTCGGCCAGCGCGTCGCGGCGCAGAGGGCCGTGGCGCTGCATACCTTCCATCAGCAGATGCACGCATTCGCGCGTATTCCGTTTCATAGCCGCGCATTGTTCCCCACTGCCTGCCACTTCACAATGACGCTTGACATTTGTTTGCAATCTGCCGGCCCGGAATGTGGCAGCCGCGCAAAACTTTCCTGAAAAGCGCCCAGCGCGGCACTTGTCAAAGTTTGGCTTGCATCGGCATCGATACTGTATAAACATACAGTACTAGACGAATTGCCATGCCGCGCCGCGTCGTCGGCGCGGCCCTTGCCACCATGACCGCCTTGCCGCTTGTGGAACCGCCAGCCATGGCGGACCACGCGCCCCCATCCGCCGCGCCCCGCGAATCGGTGCGCGAACTCGAACATCGCTATCCCGGCCTGTGGCGCGCGGGCCAGCTTGGCCGCGCCGGCCGGCTGCCGGTCTGCGCCACCGGCTATGACGCCTTGAGCGCCGAGCTGCCCGGCGGCGGCTGGCCCGCTGGCGCCGTGACCGAGCTGCTGCTGGGGCAGGATGGCGCAGGCGAGCTGCGCTTGCTGATGCCCGCGCTGCGCACGCTGGCCGCCGATGGCCGGCGCATCGGCCTGGTCAATCCGCCCTATCTGCCCAATGCCGCCAGTTTGGTGTCGGGCGGCTTGCCGGCGCGCCAGCTGTACTGGGTGCGGCCGACATCGGCGGCGACCCTCGCTTCCCAGCGCACGGACATGCTGTGGTCCGCCGAACAGATGCTGCGCAGTCAGGCGTTTGGCGCGATGCTGGTCTGGCTGGCCAACGCGCGGCCCGAGGCGCTGCGGCGTCTGCAGGTGCTGGCGCAGGCCGGCGATGCCGTGGTGTGGGTGCTGCGTCCGCTCCGGGTCCTGCGCGAATCGTCGCCGGCGGTATTGCGGCTGGCGCTGTCGCCGCTGCCCGGCAATCTCATGTCGATCGTTTTTCACAAGCGGCGCGGCCCGGTCCGCGACACGCCGCTGCTGTTGCCGCTCGAAGGCATGGCCCATGTGCCGCAACGCACCGGTGCGCCCGCGGTTTCCACGCCTGTCACGCCTGCCATGCCGGTGAGTTCCCATCATGTTGCCGATGACGTACTGGATCGCGGTGCATTTGCCGCGCCTGTCGCTGGACGCGCTGCAGCCGAACTGGCCTGAGCCTGCCGGCATGTCGTCGGCTTCCGCCTCCGGCACGCTGCAGCAGTTGCCCGTGGCGGTGATCGAGCACGAGCGCGTGGTGCTGGCCAATGGCCCGGCCGCGGCACTGGGCGTGCGCTATGGCATGCGGCGCGGCGGCGTGCAGGCGTTGTCGGCCGACGTGGTGCAGATCGAACGCGATGCGGCGGCCGAGGCGACGCTGGCTACGTCGGTGGCGCTGACGCTGCTCCATTTCACGCCAGCCGTGACGATCGATCCCGACCCCGAATCCGCCACGGTCATGCTGGACGTGACGGCCAGCCTGCGCCTGTTTGGCGGCCATCGCGCGTTATGCCGGGCGATCCGCGCGCGCGTGCGGCAGTTGGGCACGTTTGCGCAGATCGGCAGCGGCACCACGGCGCAAGGCGCGGCGTGGCTGGCGCGCCAGCCGCTGCGCAAGACCTCGCGCGGCATTGTCAGGCCGGCGCGGCGTGCGGTGCAGGCCGCGCGCATGACGCGGCTGCTGGACCGCCTGCCGGTGGAATGCCTGCGCACGCTGGCCGATCCAGAATGGCTCGAAGGCATCGGCTGCGGCACGCTGGGCCAGGTGCGACGCCTGCCGCGCGCGGGTTTGTCGCGCCGCATCGGCACGGACCTGCTGGCGCGCCTGGATCAGGCCTATGGCAAGGCGCCCAGCGGCTTTGCGTGGTTCGAGGCGCCGCCCACGTTTGCGCAGCGCATGGAATTGCCGGGCCGTATCGAATCGGCCGACGGGGTGCTGGCCGGCGCGCAGCGCCTGCTGCTGGCGTTGTCGGGCTGGCTTGCCGCGCAGCAGGCGGGGGTCACGCGTTGCGTGCTGATGCTGGAGCACGAGCGCTATCGGTTGGGCGAGGAAATTGACAGCACCGCGGTGCATCTGGGCCTGGCGCAGCCAAGCCGCGACCCCGTGCATCTTTCGAAGCTGCTGCGCGAAAAGCTCGACAAGGTCCGCTTCCATGCGCCGGTGGCTGGCCTGGCGCTGCGCGTGGAAGCCATGGAAATCTGCGTGCCGCAAAGCGATTCGCTGTTTCCCGAACCGGGCGCGGAGCCGGCCGAACTGGGCCGCCTGATCGATACGCTGGTGGCGCGCCTGGGCCGCGATAACGTATTGCAGCCGCATCCGCTGGCCGATCATCGTCCCGAATGCGCCAACCAGTGGCGCCCGGTGGACGAGACGCCCGCGCGCGGCGCGTCGGCGCAGGCCTTGCCGCCCGAGCGTCCGCTCTGGTTGCTCGAAGCGCCATTGCCGCTGCGCGTGCAGCATCATCGGCCTGTGCACGATGGCCCGCTGGTGATGCTGACGCGCCCCGAGCGTATCGAAGCCGGCTGGTGGGATGGTGCGCTGGTCACGCGCGATTACTTTATTGCCGAACGCGCCGACGGCTTGCGCTGCTGGGTGTATCGCGAGCGCCCGGGCCGGCCCATGCGCGATGGGCAGGAAGACGGCGGCGAATACCGCTGGTTCCTGCACGGCCTGTTTGCGTAAGGACCGGCGATGTTGCCCGCATTGTCTTCGCTGCTGCCGTCCCTGCCCGACTACGTCGAGCTGCACTGCATTTCCAACTTCACGTTCCTGGACGGCGCGTCGCATCCGCAGGAACTGATCGCACGCGCCTTCCAGCTTGGCTACAGCGGCCTGGCAATGACCGACGAATGTTCCGTGGCCGGCACGGCGCGCGCCCATCACGCCATCAAGACGCTGCGCGAGGAAATGTGGGAAGCCGTCACGCGCAGCGCACGGCGTCTGGCGGCAGGGCAGGCGCCGGGCGAGGACAGCGAGAGCGATGAGGTCGATGCCTGGCTGGCCGGCATGGCGGCACCCGACGAGATGGCGTCCGACGAGCGGGACGACGAACGGGACGACCGAAGGGACGGCAAGTACGACGGCGAACAGGCCGCAGAACAGGCAGCAGGGCCGGCTGGCGAAGCGGCCGGAGCGAGGCGCGGCGATGGGCCGGGCGCGGCGGCCGGTATCGACATGCCGGACGACAGCGACGAAGACGCCTGCTTTGATCCCGACGGTGATCCCGATGCCGCGGCGCGCCGCCATCGCATGCTGGAAGCGCGCGCCGCCGCGGCCGACGCCTTCAATGTGATTCTCGGCAGCCGCTTCACGCTGACTGCCACCGCGCAACACGCCATGCCGGCGCTGCGCCTGGTGCTGCTGGCGCAAAACCGCAACGGCTTCGGCAATCTCTGCGAATTCATCACGCTGGGCCGTATGCGTGCGGAGAAAGGCAGCTATCTGCTGCATCCCGCCGATATCGCCGCGCCGCAACCGGAGCAGGCGCATCTGCGCGGTATGCCCGATTGCCTGGCGATTCTGCTGCCAGACTACTGCGCCGATATCGACGTGCTGCGCGCGCAGGCGCAATGGTGCCGCAGCGTTTTCGGCGATCGTGCATGGATGGCGCTGGAACTGCTGCAACGGCATGCCGAAGCGCTGCACCGCTCGCGCCTGCAGCAGGTGTCGCAGGAAACCGGCCTGCCGCTGGTGGCCGCGGGTGCGGTCAACATGCATGTGCGATCGCGCAAGCCGCTGGCCGATGTGCTTACGGCGATCCGGCTGGGTCAGCCGCTGCCCAGCTGCGGCATGGCGCTGGCGCCCAATGCCGAGGCGCATCTGCGCATGCGCCAGGTGCTGTCGCGGCTTTATCCGCGCGACGCGCTGGCGCAGACCTTGAGGATCGCCGCCGCGTGCGACTTTTCGCTCGATGCGCTGCGCTACGAATATCCCGAGGAACTGGTGCCCGACGGCCTGACGCCGATCGCATACCTGCGCCAGGAAGTCCGGCACGGCATCGCGGAGCGCTTTCCGCACGGCATGGCCCCGGAGTGGGAAAAGCAGATCGAGGAAGAACTCGCGCTGATCGAGGAAAAGCAATACGAGCCGTTCTTCCTGACCGTGCACGATATCGTCCGTTTTGCGCGACAGGAGGGCATCCTGTGCCAGGGACGCGGCTCGGCGGCCAATTCACTGGTCTGCTATTGCCTGCATATCACCGAGGTCAGCCCCGAACAGGCCAACCTGCTGTTCGGCCGCTTCCTTTCGCGCGAGCGTGACGAGCCGCCCGATATCGATGTGGATTTCGAGCACCAGCGGCGCGAGGAAGTCATCCAGTACATCTACCGCAAGTACGGGCGCGATCGCGCGGCGCTGGCCGCGTCGCTGATCACGTATCGCGCGCGCAGCGCGTTGCGTGACGTGGGCCGCGCGCTCGGCATCGACGCCGGCGTGGTGGAGCAGGTGGTGAAGGGGCAGGCGTGGTGGGATGGCGGCACCGCGTTTGTCGAACGGATCGCGCGCTACGGGCTCGATCCCGATTCGCCGGCCGTGCAGCAATGGGCCAGCCTGACCGAACAACTGCGCGGCTTTCCGCGCCATCTGTCGCAGCACGTGGGCGGCTTTGTGATCGCGCGCGGCAAGCTGTCGCGGCTGGTGCCGATCGAGAACGCCGCCATGCCCGAACGCAGCGTGATCCAGTGGGACAAGGACGACCTCGAATCGCTGGGCCTGCTCAAGGTCGATGTGCTGGCGCTGGGCATGCTGACGGCGATCCGGCGCGCGCTGGCGATGATCCCGAATCCCGAACCCGATCGCGCCGGCCTGCCTACGCGCATGGAAGACCTGCCGGAAACCGACGATGCCACCTACGACATGATCTGCCGCGCCGATACGGTGGGCGTGTTCCAGATCGAGTCGCGCGCGCAGCAGTCGATGCTGCCGCGTCTGCAGCCGCGGCAGTACTACGATCTGGTGGTGGAAGTGGCCATCGTGCGGCCCGGCCCGATCCAGGGCGGCATGGTGCATCCCTATCTGAAACGGCGCGAGGACCTGCGTCGCACAGGGCGTCTGCCCACCTACTTCAACGACGTGATCCGCCGCGTGCTGGGCCGCACGCTGGGTATTCCGATCTTTCAGGAGCAGGTGATGCAACTGGCGATCGAGGCCGCCGGCTTTTCGCCGGGGCAGGCGGACCAGTTACGGCGCTCGATGGCGGCATGGCGGCGCCGCGGCGATCTCAAGAAACACCAGGACGCGCTGGTGCGCGCGCTGACCACGAACGGCTATCCCGAATCGTTCGCGCTGGCCATCTGCAAGCAGATCGAGGGGTTTGGCGAGTATGGCTTTCCGGAAAGCCATGCGGCCAGTTTTGCCAAGCTCGTCTACGTCAGCGCCTGGATCAAATGCCATTACCCCGACGCCTTCCTGTGTGCGTTGCTCAACAGCCAGCCGATGGGGTTCTATTCGCCATCGCAACTGGTGCAGGATGCGCGCCGTCACGGCGTGGTGACGCAGCCCGTCGACGTGACGATCAGCGGCTGGGAGAGCACGCTCGAGGCGCGGCGCGAGGGACAGCGCTTTCGCGATGTGCGGCTGGGCATGGACCGCGTGAAGGGCATGCGCAAGGAGGCGGCGTTGCGTATCGAGGCCGCGCGCGCGCAACGGCCGTTCGACGGCGTGGAAGATCTGGCGCGCCGCGCCGCGCTCGATGCGCACGATATCGACGTGCTGGCCGCGGCCGATGCGCTGCTGTCGCTGGCCGGACATCGACGCCAGGCGCGCTGGCATGCGCGCGGTGCGGCGGTGCAGATGGCACGGCGTGATCTGCTGCACGGCGCGCCGCCGCAGGAACACGCGCTGGAGCTGCCCGGGCCGAAGATCGGCGAGGACGTTGCCGCCGATTACGCGAGCCTGGGCTTGTCGCTGAAGTGCCACCCGCTTGTGCTGTTGCGCAGCCGGCTGGCGGCGCTCAAGTACATGACGGCCGCGCAGCTGTCGCGTTGCGGCAATGGCCGCCGCGTGCGCGCATGCGGCATCGTCACGGTGCGACAGCGGCCGTCGACCGCCAGCGGCACGATCTTCAGCTCGATCGAGGATGAAACCGGATCGGTCAACGTGATCATCTGGCCCGATCTGGTCGAGCGCCAGCGCAAGGAAGTGCTGGGCGCCACGCTGCTGGGCGTGGTCGGCACCTGGCAGCGCCAGGGCGACGTCAGGCACCTGGTGGCGCAGGAACTGGTGGACTTGAGCCCGCTGCTGGGCCGCCTCATGGTGGGCAGCCGCGATTTCCATTGAGGCGCCGCCCACGCGCGCGGGGCGGCGCGCCAGTCATGCCGATCCGTCGTCGCCCGCAGGCACGTCGCGCTGCGGTTCGCCGTCGTAGGTCCAGATGAACTGGCGCGGGATCGGCCCCTTGTTGCGGCCGCCTTGCTGGGTCTGTTCCCATGCATGCGACAGAATGCCCACCGAGCGCGACAGACAGAACAGGCCGCGCGCCAGCGGCGCGGGAAAGCCCAGCTCCGCATAGATCACGGCGGTTGCGCCATCGATATTCATCGGTATCGGTCTGGCGCGGCCTTCGCCCAGCTTTTCCTCGACGGCGCGCGCAATCGCGGCGTAGCGTCCCGACACCACGCCTTCGTCGGCAGCGCGGTCGACCAGTTCCAGCAGGCGCGGCGCGCGCGGATCGAGCGGATGGAAGCGATGGCCGAACCCCGACACGAATTTGCCGTGCAGGTCGCGGTAGTGCGCCAGGCCCGCTGCAACGGCGTCGTCAAAGGGCATGCCGTCGTCGTAGCGACGCGCGATGTCGTGGTACAGCTCCACCGCCTGTTCCCCGGCGCCGCCGTGCACATCGCCCAGCACGTTCACCGCGGACGCCATCGCGTTGTTGAGCCCCACGCCGCACGTCGCGGCCATGCGTGCAATGGCGATGCTGGGCGCCTGCGGACCGTGATCGACCGCCGCCATCAACGCGGCATCGAGCAGTGCGCCGGCCCGTTTTTCGGGCAGCTCGCCGCGCAGCATCAGCCAGATCATCTGCGCGAACGACACGTTGCCGATCAGTTGTTCGATCGGATAGCCGCGGTAGCGGATCTCGCCCGGCTTCATGTCGATGATGCGCGTGCGCCACCAGTCTTGCGATGCTTGCTGGCCGGCGTCGATGTCGGGGGTATCGCTCACAGTGCTTGCTCCTGTTTCAGTGCGGCGATGTCGTCGGCGCCGTAGCCGAGTTCGCCAAGAATGTCGTCGGTATGCTGGCCCAGTTGTGGCGGCGGGGTGTCCACCGATGGCGCCGCGCCGTTGACCTTGAAGCCGGTGCGGACCAGGCGGATATCGCGGCCGACGCCCGGCACATCGGTGAATTCGCCGATCATGCCGCGCTCGCTGACCTGCGGATGCGCCAGCACGTCGGGCACCTGCATCACGGGCCCGGCCGGCACGCCCGCATCGTTCAGCAGTTGCCACCATTCGGTGGCCGGTTTCTTCGCCAATTCGGCCTCCAGCTCGGAAGTCAGCGCGGCGCGATTGGCCAGGCGCGCCTGGCGCTCGGCAAAGCGCGGGTCCGCAGCCAGGTCCGGGCGGCCCACCACCCGGCACACGGCTTCGAACTGTTCCTGCTTGTTGGCCGCGATATTGAGCGGACCGTCGCCGGTGCGGAACGTGCCGGACGGACTGGCCGTCATGTTCTCGTTTCCCATCGGCACCGGCTGCTTGCCGGAAATCAGATAGTTCGACACGACCCAGCCCATCGTGGCCATCGTCGCCTCAAGCATCGACACGTCGAGGAAATAGCCTTCCGTGCGTTGCGTATCGGCCAGCGAAGCGGCGATGGCAAACGCCGCAGTCATGCCGCCGATGGTGTCCGACACCGGATAGCCGACGCGCAGAGGCGCGTTCTGCGCATCGCCGGTGATGCTCATCACGCCCGACATGCCCTGGATGATCTGGTCGTAGGCGGGCAGATCGGACAGCGGGCCGTCCTGGCCGAAGCCCGAGATCGCGCAATAGATCAGGCGTGGATTGACGGTCTTCAGCGTGTCGAAGCCCAGGCCCAGGCGCGTCATCACGCCGGGCCGGAAGTTTTCGACTACGACGTCGGCGCTGGCCACCAGCTTGCGGAACACTTCCTTGCCGCGCGCATGCTTGAGGTTGATCGTGATCGATCGCTTGCCAGGGTTCTGCGCAAGGAACGACACGCCCATCAGCTTGCGGTTCAGTTCCGCATCCGCGCCGAGCTGTCGCGCCAGGTCGCCCGTGCCCGGCGTTTCCACCTTGATGACCTCGGCGCCCATATGGGCCAGTTGATGGCAACAGAAGGGCCCGGCCAGCACGTTGGTGAGGTCGAGCACGCGGATATTGCGAAGCGGCTTTTGCATAACGATCCTGCGTGAAAAAGATTTATTCGACCTTGGCGCCCGATTCGCGCACGATCGCACCCCAGCGGGCGTTCTCGGTCTTGATGAAAGCGCCAAGCTCCGCAGGCGTGCCGCCGCGCGGCTCGCTGCCCTCGTCGTGCAGCCTGGCGATGGTGTCCTTGTCCTTGAGCGCCTTGTTGACTTCGGCATTGAGGCGCGCCACTACATCGGCCGACGTGCCCGCCGGCGCCACCAGCGCCTTCCAGTCCTCGGCCTGGAATCCCGCGTAGCCCTGCTCGGCAACGGTCGGCACATTAGGCAGCAGCGCCACGCGCTTGGTCGACGTTACCGCCAGCGCGCGCAGCTTGCCGGCCTTGAGCATCGGCATGGCGATCGGCGGGGTGGCGAAATAGAAGTCGGTCTGGCCGCCCATCAGGTCCGTCAGTGCGGGCGACGCGCCCTTGTACGGGACGTGCAGCGCCTTGATGCCGGCGCGGCGCTGGAACATTTCGCCGGTCAGATGGCCGACCGTGCCGGTGCCCGCCGACGCCATCGACAACTGCTTGGCCTTGCCGGCCGCCACCAGATCGGCCAGCGTCTTATACGGCGAATCCTGGCGCACGATCAGCACCACCGGTTGCGCCGCCACCAGCGCCACGGGCGTGAAATCCTTGGTCGCGTCGTAGGGCATTTTCGGATACAGCGAAGGATTGATCGCGAGGTTGGCGGTCTGGCCCATGCCGATGGTGTAGCCATCGGCCTTCGCCTTGGCAACCGAGTCGAGCCCGATATTGCCGCCTGCGCCCGCGCGATTTTCCACCACGACGGTCCAGTGGGTGGCCGCGCCGACCTTGTTGAACACCAGCCGCGACAGCACGTCGGTGCCGCCCGCGGGTGGGAAGGGCACCACGAGGCGGATCGGCTGCGCGGGATACGCATCGGCGGCAATGGCGGGCGCGCCGTGAAGCATGACAGGGAGGGCGGCGGCTGCGATCAGCGCATGAACCAGCGCGCGGCGTGCGGGGCAGACAGGGCGGGGCATGGGGTCTCCGTTATTTGTCGTTCTGTAAGATAGAACAACGATCTTAAAGAAAGAATGAAACGGAGAATAGAAGCAGCCGGTAAAGCTGTCAAGGATGGAAAACCGTCAAGGGATGGCAGCCGCGCGCCGGTGCCGGACGCGGCGCAGCGGACGGAAGGCGATGGCGGCAGGGGATCCTTGCTGGAAGCGGGAAGCGGGAAGCGGGAAGCGGGAAGCGGGAAGCGGCGGTCGGTCGATCGTCATGGATGACCGTGAGGCGCCCACGACGCGCGACGGTCGACACTCGACGCGATGGCGCGCAGGACAAAAAAGTTTGGCGAAGGGGACGATGAAATGCGCGCCCGGGAGCGGCGATGGACGCGTGATGGGAAGGGTGCCGCGCTGACGCAGCCGGGCTCAGGCAGATGCGGCGTGGAAAAGCCTAGGCCGGCGCCAGTTCGGTCAGGGCAAAGTCCGCGCCCACGGCGCGGCGGGCCGCAGTCAGCGCAGATTTTGCCGCCGCGGCGTCGCGTCCGAGCCGCAGCAGGCCGCCCAACTGGCGGGGCGCCTTGAGCAGTCCCAGCACGATTGCGGCGATGTCGGTGCTGCCGTCGGCGGCCATCCCGGCCACGGCCAGCGGTGGCACGGGCCGGTCTGCCGGATCGATGACCACGCGCAGTGCGGCAAAAGGAATGCCGTGTGCCTGGGCAGCACGCGCGGCGATATGCGATTCCATGTCGACTGCCAGCGCGCCGTGCGCTTCATGAAGCCTCAGTTTGTCGGCAACGGTGGTCACGGGGGTATCGGAACCGGCCAACAGTCCGCTCGCCGCGTGGGGCAAAGCACGGCGCAGCGCCGCGGTCCAGTAGGGGGAGGTGCTGTACGACATCTGACCGCCGCGCACGGCGGTGGCCACGATGACCGTGCCGGGCGGCAAGCTCGGGTCGAGGCCGCCGGCCACGCCAAAACTGATCACGCCGGCGCAGCCTTGCGTCAGGAGCGCGTCCAGCGCGCGTGCCAGCATCGCGTCGCGATGGCCGTACAGCGTCTCGACGCCCGGGCCGGCCGCGATGCGTGCCTCGAAATCCATGCCGCTGACCGCCAGGACCGGCGATTGCAGCGTGGCCGCGGCGCTCACAGTCCCCACGCGACGGCGTGATGACCGTCGCGCAAAAGATTGCGGAAGCGCGCCAGCGCCCACAGCGGGAAGAAGCGCGAATAGCCGTGATAACGCAGGTAGAACACGCGCGGGAATCCCACCGCGGTGAAATACGGTTCGTCCCACAGGCCGTGGCTGGCCTGCGTGCGCAGCAGATATTCGACGCCGCGCGCCACGGCCGGGTGATGGCCCGCGCCGGCAGCCATCATGCCGAGCATGGCCCAGGCGGTCTGCGACGCGGTGCTCGGCGCCTTTTCATAGCCGCGGTATTCGAGCTTGTAGCTGTCGCCCGATTCGCCCCAACCGCCGTCCTCGTTCTGGATCGACGCCAGCCATTGCGCGGCGCGCTGCATCTCGGGCGCATCGGCGCCGATGCCGGCCGCGTTCAGGCCGCACAGGGCGCTCCACGTGCCGTAGATATAGTTGGTGCCCCACCGGCCAAACCAGCTGCCGTCGGCTTCCTGTTCGTCCAGCAGATAGCGCAGCGCACGCGCAGCGGGTTCGCTGTTGGCGGGCATCTGGCCGAGTTGGCACAGCATGGCCAGGCAGCGCGCCGAGACGTCGGCCGTGGGCGGATCGAGCAGCGCGCCGTGATCGGCGAACGGAATGTTATTCAGGTACAGATGCGTGTTCTCGGGCTCGAACGCACCCCAGCCGCCGTTGCTGCTCTGCATGCCGATCACCCATTCGCACGCGCGCGCAATGGCCGGCGTATAGCGATTGGAACGGTCGCCGCGGTCGGCGCGATCCATTGCCGCGGCCACCACGGCGGTGTCGTCGACATCGGGGTAATGGGGATTGGCGTACTGGAAGGCCCAGCCGCCGGGACGCACGTTGGGGCGCCGCACCGTCCAGTCGCCGCGCAGTTCCAGCTCCTGCAGCGGCACCAGCCAGTCCAGCCCGCGCGACGCGGCGGCGATGGCGCGCGGCTCGCCCACTTCCAGCAGCGCATGGCTGGCCAGCGAGGTGTCCCACACCGGCGACAGGCACGGCTGGCAATACGCTTCGTCATCGTTGACGACCAGCAGCTTGTCGATGGACTTGCGGGCGATGGCGCGATCGGGATCGTCGGCCGGCACACCCAGCACGTCGAACATCATCACCGCGTTGACCATCGCCGGAAAGATCGCGCCCAGGCCATCTTCGCCATTGAGGCGTTCCAGAGTGAAGCGGCGCGCCTTGTCGATCGCGCGCTGGCGCATGGCGCGCGGAAACAGCGGTTCGGCCACGCGCACCACGGCGTCGAGCGCACGGAATACGCCAACCCACAGCGGGCTCTGGTGCGGCGCGCGGCGCGGCAGGCGCGTGGCCTGGCACGGCCGCACGAACAGTTCGTCGATGCCGATCTTGCGCGGATTGCGCGCCTGGGGACGCAGGCTGTTCAGCACCAGCAGCGGCACGATCACCGTGCGCGCCCAGTACGACACCTTCGAAAGATGGAACGGAAACCACTCCGGCAGCAGCATGATTTCCACCGGCATCATCGGCACCGCCTGCCACGGCATGACGCCGTACAACGCCAGCAGGGTGCGCGTGAAGACGTTGCTTTCCTCGGCGCCGCCCATCGCGTGGATCGCGGCGCGGGCGCGGCGCATGTGCTCGGCCTCGGGGTCGTCGCCGGCCATCTTCAGCGCGAAGTAGCCCTTCACGCTGGCGCTGACGTCAGACGCGCCAGCGTGAAACAGCGGCCAGCCGCCATCGCGGTTCTGGATGCGGCGCAGATAGTTGGCGATCTTGCCTTCGAGCACCAGGTCCGGGGTTTCTCCGAGGTAATGCACCATCAGGATGTACTCGGCCGGAATGGTGGCATCGGCTTCGAGTTCGTAGACCCAGTGGCCATCGGCCTGCTGCTGCGCCAGCAGCGTGTCCACGGCGTGCGCGATGCCGGCGTCGAGCGGATCGGGCAAGGACGGTTGAGCAGGGCGGTGGGCGGTGCCAATCGGCACCGTGTCGTCCTGTGAGCGTGTGATCGTAGCAGCCTGGTTCATCAATTGGGGGGCACTTCTTTCTTGGCGACGCCGCGGCGGCAGCCGCGAGCGTCGGTGAAACAGGGCGGTCAGCCAATGGCGTGCCGCAGCACGATCCAGACGAGCCGCGCCTTGGGCACGCGCACGCGCGCGCGCGGCGTTTGCCAGCCACGGGCCAGCAGGCGCGTCAGGATCTCGTGATACACGTCGTACATGATGCGCGGCGAGCGCACCACGCGCGACGGGCAGCGCGCCATGATGGCGGCCGAAGCGTCGTAGTGGGCCTGCGCGTCGCGCGCAATGCCGCGGCACACCGGCTCAATCGCCGGGTGATCGATCACCTCGCGCGGCGAGCCGAGCGGAATGCCGGCCGCGGCCAGCGCTTCGGACGGCAGGTAGAGCCGGCCGATCTCCGCATCCTCATCGAGATCGCGCAGGATATTGGTCAGCTGCAGCGCGCGGCCCAGGTGGTGCGCCAGTTCGATACCGGGCTGCTCTTCCAGGCCGAACACACGTACGGCAAGACGGCCCACAGCGCTGGCCACGCGGTCGCAGTAAAGGTCGAGCGTGGCGGCGTCCGGCGCGACGATGGTCGCCACGACATCCATGATCATGCCGTCGATCACGTCGAAAAAATCCTGCTGCTGCAGGTTGAACGCCTTGATCTGCTCGTCGAGCGAGCGCAGCGCGGCCGGCGCGCGGCCCGCGTAGCAGGCGGCAATGTCGGTGCGCCATTGTTCCAGCGCGGCGAGACGGTCGGCGTGCTGGGTGTCGCCGTCGGCAATATCGTCCACGGCGCGGCAGAATGCGTAGATCTCGAACATGGCCTGCCGCTGCGACGGCGGCAGGATGCGCATGGCGGTGTGGAACGAGCTTCCGGAAGACACGGCGGGTCCGGCGTGCGGGCCGCCTGGCGTTGCGATTTCAGTACCGGCCACAGATTTCCTCGGCACGCTTGGGTTCGGCCGTTCCGGTTGGCGGATTCCTCTGCGCCAGTGAGTTCATGGCCGCAGCGGATGCCCCGGAGACGGCATGGATTCGGGGTTTTTAAAGTCCGGCGATTATAGCAACTTCACCGATTCGACGAATTTGTGACGGAGTCGTCATATAAAGTGTATGGAACGCCACGCGCGGGCGTGCTCGTGGTCTGGTCGATGACCTGCTCGACGTCGGCAATTTCGCGCAATGCACTCAGAAATGACGAGCGGTTGAATCCCGGCGCCACGCATCCCTGCACCGTCAGCCGGCGTCCGCTTACCGTGATCCACAGCGAGCTATTTTGCCAGGCAGGCTGTGAGCGGCTCAGGGTATCGAGCCGGCGCTGTAGTGCTTCGGCAATATCGTTGTCATATTGATACGCATTGGCTAAGCGACAGCGGCCTTCCACATAGCAGTGATTGCCTTGCTCGATGCGGTGATGCGCCTCGCGTTTCCATTGCGCTTCTGAAATTCGCGGGCCGGCGGGCTCCGGGCAATCGGCAATCGCCTGGGAAATTCTTACGAACGGATCGTTGCCAAAGTTACGCAATGTCGGAGGCATTGACTGGGCATGCACGATATTCATCGTGCAAATCAGCATGGCGATGGACGCGCCGACCGTCGAACCCGATTGCAGGCTTAATGGTCGCTTCGGCAAAACGTCAGCAAGGTAATACATTATGAGCCGCAAAAAACAGAAAGCCCCGCCGAAGCGGGGCTTCCCAGGCCAGATAAGCTGCCCGGCGATCCGGCTTAGATAGCCTGGATCTTCGTGGCTTGCTCGCCCTTCTGGCCCATGGCCTTGACGTAGCGGACCTTCTGGCCTTCCTTCAGCGACTTGAAGCCATTGCCTTCAATCGCCGAGAAATGCGCGAACAGGTCGTTGCCGCCTGCGTCCGGGGTGATGAAGCCGAAGCCCTTGGCGTCGTTGAACCACTTAACGGTACCGGTTTCCATATTTCTCTATCCAACCTTGAATTTCAGATGAGCGTAATTGCCCGACAAAGCATGTTGCCCACTACGAACCAAAAGCAAAACGCTACAGGCCGGTGCACATGCGAGGAGCCATTCTGACGGTTTTTTTTCGTGTGTCAATCAGACTAAGCCCCTAACGGTGTTTCGGCATGCAAACAGCAGATATTAAATTTTTCTACATCGAATTCCAGATTTGTCTGACATCAGATTGGGTGGGCGGCTGATATGCGGCGCATTTCCATATCCCCAGTATCGAAAGCCGGTATCAAACAACAGGGTATCGCGGATTCCGGCACCGGCCTCTGCCACGATTCAGCGTCGTATTGCTTACTCCATATGGACTATGGCTACCAATGGATGATGTGCGGAGAATGACGCCAAAACCACAACGCGGCGGCCGCAGTCACGCGCGCACGTCGCAACAAGGGCGCCGAAAAGCGCCAATGGCCTGATACGGGGAACATCAATGTCAGTCGATTCTTAGTTCAAGGGCGGTGTCCGGCAATGTTCGGACGCCCGCCCACGGCGACGGCCAGCGCAGCTGGCGTGCAACGCTTCGCCGCCATTTCGCACGGATTGTCAAACGCTGTCCCGGCTGGGACCGGCAGGGTAATGCACGCCCATGTCCGCGTCGTGACAAGGCGCGACCGGCACAATTTTTGACAATCTCCTCCATCCGAATGGCCTAGCATCCGACCTGTCTGAAAAACTAGTAAAAATGCTAGTTCCGTATGCCGAAATCGGCATAATGCTGGGTCAGATTCTGCCGGGACGGGTACCTGGCAACGCGCCAGACCACCGCATGCACGACCACCAACAACGAAGCGGACAACAGCCAGTGAAGCGATTGCAGCGAATCATCCGGGGGCTTTTCCAAAAGGTTGACCAGGGCGCTCACACGCGTTCGCTGGGACGTATCTGCCGCCACGCGATGCTGGCGGTGGCCGCGGTGGCCGCGGTGGCGTCGCTGGGCAGCGTGCTGCTGGGATCGCTGACGCCGTCGGCCGAAGCCATCGCCCAGACTCCGCGGACGCCGCCTGCCGATGCGGCTTCTGCGGCCCCCAATGTGGCGTTCCACTACGGCGCCCGGCCGCCGGTCGATCTGCTGCAGGCCTTCGACGTGGCCGTGGTCGAACCGGACAGCGGCTTCGACCCGCGCCAGGCCAAGACGCCCAACACCGCCTGGTTTGCCTATGTCAGCGTGGGCGAGGTGCTGCCCAGCCGCGCGTACTTCAAGGACATTCCGCAAGCCTGGCTGAGCGGCAGCAACGATGCCTGGAATGCGCGTGTGGTCGATCAGGCGGCCGAAGGATGGCCGGCGTTCTATGTGGACCGCGTGATCGCGCCGCTGTGGGACCGTGGCTATCGCGGCTTCTTTCTCGATACGCTCGATTCGTACCAGCTGGTGGCCAAGACCGACGCCGAGCGCGCGCGGCAGGAAGCGGGCATGGTCCGCGTGATCCAGGCCATCAAGGCACGCTATCCCGACGCGAAACTGCTGTTCAACCGCGGCTTCGAAATCCTGCCGCAAGTGCATGCGCAAGCGTATGGCGTGGTGTTCGAATCGTTGTTCCGCGGCTGGAACCAGGCGCAGCGCGCCTATACGCAAGTCAGCCAGCAGGATCGCGACTGGCTGATGAATCAGGCGCGCGTCATTCGCGACCAATACAAGCTGCCGCTGATCGCCATCGACTACTGCCCGCCGACGGATCGCGTCTGCCAGCGCGATACCGCACGCCGCATCGACGCGCTTGGCATCACGCCGTATGTCACCGATCCCGGACTGCAGACCGTCGGCGTGGGCCGCATCGAAGTGCTGCCGCGCCGCGTGCTGGTGGTGCAGGAGCGCCGCGAGGGCGAACTGATCGACGACAGTGCCGGGGTGCGCTTCGTCTCGATGCCGCTGAACTATCTTGGCTACCGCGTCGATTTTGCCGAGACGCGCGACGTGCTGCCCGAGATCACGCCCGATCGCTACGCCGGCGTGGTGGTGTGGGCCAACGGCAATTTTTCGCAGAACCCGGGCCGTTTCCTGGAATGGATCGAGAAGCGGATCGGCCAGGGCATTCCGGTTGCGTTCATGAACGGCTTCGGCGCACAGCCGGCCGGAGCCATGGCGCGCATGCTGAACCTGAAGACGGTCAAGGGCCGCGTGGCGGGGCCGGTGCAAATCGTGTCGCAGGACAAGATGATGGGCTTCGAACAACCGGTGGCGCCCGATCGCACCGAAGCGCTGCCGATCCAGGTGCAGGAGGACGCGCCCAATACGCGTTCGCTGCTGCGCCTGCGCTCGGGCGCCTTGACGTACGACGCCGCCGCCATCATGCCGTGGGGCGGCTACGTGAGTCCCCCGTACACGGTGCGCACCAATTCGGCCAACGATCAGGACCGTTGGGTCGTGCAGCCGCTGGAATTCCTGCGTGAGGCGCTGCGCCTGCCGCAAATGCCGGTGCCGGACACCACCACCGAAAACGGCCGCCGCCTGCTGACCATCCATATCGACGGCGACGGGTTTGCGTCGAAGGCCGAGATTCCCGGCGGCGGCTATGCGGGCGAGGTGCTGTTGCGCGAGATCTTCGACCGTTACCGCCTGCCGATGACGATGTCGGTGATCGAGGGCGAAGTCGGCAAGGCTGGCATGTACCCGCAGTTGTCGGGCGAACTGGAGCCGATCGCGCGCAAGATCTTCGCGCAGCCCTATGTCGAGGTGGCCAGCCACACGTATTCGCATCCGTTCGAATGGCAGCGCACCGTGGCGGGCAAGAGCGACGCCAAGGTGGTGGAGGGCGACGAGGACTACCACCTGCGCATTCCCGGCTACAGGATGGATTTGAACCGCGAGATCGGCGGCTCGATCGACTATATCAATCGCGTGCTGTCGCCCAACAAGCCCGTGAAGATGCTGTTGTGGCCCGGCGATTGCCAGGCGCCGCCCGAGGCGCTGAAGCTGACCGATGCGGCCGGCGTGCTGAACATGAACGGCGGCGACACCATGATCACGCGCAGCAATCCCACCTGGACCGCCATCGCGCCGCTGGGCATCAACAAGGCCGACGACACGTTCCAGGTCTTCGCCACCAACCAGAACGAGAACATCTACACCAACCTGTGGCATGGCCCGTACTACGGTTTCGAGCGCCTGGTGGAAACCTGGGAGCTGACCGACAAGCCATACCGTTTCAAGGCCATGAATATCTACTACCACAGCTATTCGGGCACCAAGGTGGCGTCGCTGAAGGCGCTGCGCACCGTGTATGACTACGCGCTCAAGCAGCCGGTGCTGCCGATCCATTCCACCGACTATGTATTGAAGGTGCTGGACTGGCAGGGCATGGCGGTGGCGCGCGAACTGGGCGAGGGCGCGGCCGGCGCGCCGGCAAGCGGCGCCTGGCTGGTGCGTGGCGATGGCAACTTGCGCAACCTGCGCTGGACCGGCGCGGGCGTGCCCGACGTGGCCAGCGCGCGTGGCGTGACCGGGTCGTCCGCGGCGCCCGGCGGTGGCGTGTACGTGCATCTCGACGGCGGCAACGCACGCTTCCGTGTCGTTTCCGCCGCCACGCGCGCCGTGCCGGAACTGCCCGAGGCCAACGGCCTGGTGCGCGACTGGCAGCGCGACGGCAATACCACCCGATTCCAGTTTTCCGGCTACTACAAGCCGTTCTTCCGGCTTGCCAATGCCGGCCAGTGCAGCGTGACCATCGATGGCAAGCCGGCCCGTGGCGTGCGCGACAACAACAATACGCTGCGTTTCGATACGCCTGCGGTCAATGATCCGATCCATGTCCAGCAACAAGTCGAAGTCCGCTGCGGCGCCTGAGCGCGAGCGGCTGTTGCCGCCGGCGCTGGTTCTGACCTTTACCGCGATGGTGGGGGTGGGGCTGGCGCTGATGTTCCCGCGCGAAACGCTGCGCGAGCGCCTGCTTGGCCAGGGCCGCGCGGTCGATGGCCTGACCGTGGCCTATCTGGAGGCGTGGTCGCGCGTGGCGCCCGACGACACCAGTTTCATGAGCGTGCTGGCCGAGCAATATGCGCGCAGCGGCCGGCTCGACGACGCCGAGAAGATGCTGGCACGCATGCAGGCCGTGCAAGGCCAGGATCTCACTGGCCATATCCTGCGCACGCGCATCGAGATCACGCAGCAGCGCGCTTACGCGGCGCAGCCGGAATCGCCCGAGCGCACCGAACGTCTGGCGCAGATGAAACAACTGCTCGCGCAGGCCGCCGCGCCGGAAACGATGCGCCGCTGGACGCTGGCCGACTTGCAGACGCTGGGCACGCAATCGCGCCAGATTGGCGACGCCGAAGCGGCCAACGTGTTTTTCCGGGCGCTGGGCGTGCGCGATCCTGCCAACGCAGATTTCTACAATCGGCAGCTCGCCAGCATCGCGCTGGCCGGCGGCAACTATCGCGATGCGTCGCAGGCGCTGTTCGACGCGCAGGCGCGTTCGAAAAACCTGTACGAGCAGCGCACGCTGTTCCTGCAGGCGCTGCAGACGCTGCAGTCGGGCAATCTGCTTGACGAAGCGCTCACCGAAGCGGAGCGTCGCGGCGGCAAGCTGCTCGATGACCCGGACGTGTTGCGCTATCTGACTCGTCTCGCGCTGGCCGCCAACAAGCCCGATATCGCTGCCAAATATGTCGAGCGCCTGCTCAGGCTGTCGGCCGCCAGGCCGTCCGGCGCGGCACAGTTGGCGCTGGCGGAATTGCGCCGCGATCAGGCGCAACAGGCCGCGCGCGCCGGAGTGCGCCGCGTATCGGACACCGAGCCCTGGGCCGCACGCGACTACGTGTATCTCGATGGTCCGCGCGGCGTGGCGCGGCGCGAACGGATGGACGCCTTCGGCATGCGCCGCGTGGCAGCCGAGGCCGCGCCGGCATCGGCATCGGCGCCGCCCGTCGTCGGCAACCCGACGCAGGCCCAGGCGCAGGAAGCCGCCAAGGCCGAAGTGGCAGCCGCCGTCGCGGCAGGCAAACCGTTCAACGCCGACGACTACGATCTCGCCTATCGCGTGTTCCTGGCCGCCGGCAAGCTCGATCAGGCGCAGAACGTGGCGCAAACGGCCGTGCGCAAGCTGCCCGGCGAACCGGTCTGGCGCGAGCGTCTGGCGCAGGTTGCCGAATGGAACCGGCAGCCCACGGTGGCGCTGCAAAGCTGGCTCGAATACGCGCAGGCCACGGGCGACGAACGCGCATGGAACAATGTCATGCGTCTGGCGCCGGGCCTCAACGACGATCGCGCCTATCTGGCCGCGCTGCGTCATCGTGCTTCCGGCGGCAATCTGAAAGTGGTCGACGAGGTCGTGGCGGCCTACGAGCGGCTGGGCGAGCCGGTCGCGGCCATGGCGTTTCTCGATACGCTCGCCGGCGGCGCCAACGGCCGCCAGATCATGGAGCGCAATGCCGAACTGGCCGAGCGCGCCGGGCGCGACGACCGCGCATTCGAACTCTATGGCCAGCTCGAAAAGCGCTATGGCGCGCGGCCGCTGTATGCGCTTAAGCGCGCCAACCTGCTCTATGTGAAGGGCAGGCTGCAGCCGGCCATGGATGCGATGCTGCCCGCGCGCCGCAATGCCGGCCCGCAGGACCTGCTGTATTGGCGCACCTACACCGAACTGGCGCGCCTCACGCAACGCGACGATCTGCTCAAGGATGGCTATCGGCAGATGATGATCGCTATGGCGCAGACGCACGACGATCACTGCCTGAAGCTGCCCGAAGGGCCGGCGCGCAATGACTGCCTGGACGAGGTGCGCGATACCGAGGAAGCCGATTTCTCGAACCTGATCCAGTACTACGATCGTTCGCCGATCGACGCCGGGCGCATCGCCGAAGCCGGCTGGCGCAAGAACGGCAAGCTCGATTCGTTGCAGCTAGCGGTCTACTACTACACGCGCGCTCACGCCTATATCCGCATCGAACGGCTGCTGGCGACGCTCACGCCCGCGCAGCTGCGCGAGGCCGAAGCGTCGGCCGCGTTCCTCGCTCGTCGCGCCGAATACTGGCGCCTGACCGGCGAACGCGATCGTTCGCTGGCGGATTTGCGCCACGCCGTGGGCCAGCGCGATGCCGACAGCGAAACCTACGCCGCGCTGCTGTGGGCGTTGGTCGACATGGGCACCGACAGCGAGGTCCGGGCGGTCATGCAGCGTCTCAAGCCCGATGCCGAGGATGACCCGGGCCTGTGGGGCGCCTATGCCGCCGGTGCGATGCGCTTCCAGGACGGCCGCACTGCGCTGCATTACCTGCGCAAGATGCAGCAGGGCAAGAGCGCCGATCCGCTCTGGCTCGGCTTGAGCGCCGACGCATACGAGGCAATTGGCCAGACTTCCACGGCCTGGCGCATCCGCAAGCAGGCGTGGGTCGATCTCCATGGCCAGTGGGCGGCGTCGGGCCTGAAGGGCGCCGAGGTCCGCGCGGTCGACCCCGACGAGGACGACCAGGCTGCCGACGGCGAGGAAGAGGACAACCAGGGTGGCCCGGCGCGCGTCGATCTGCGCCGCCAGCAAGTGGCGCTGGGACAGATCTTTGCATCTGGCGATGTGTCGCGCACCCTGGTGATCGAGATGCTGCGCCGCGACCGCGCTGAAACGGCCGCGCGCCGCGCTGCGCCCGGTGATCCGAAATCGCCTTCGCAACTGGGCAACGTGCCGGGCCTGCCGCCGCTCGAAGCGGCGCCGCCCGCCGCGCTGGCCGAACGCGAAGGCCGCCGCCAGCAGCAGTACGCCGCGGCCAGCCGCGAAGTGGCGCTGGCGTGGGCCATGTCGTCGGAGTCGAACGAACTGGCGCGGGCATGGCTGGCGCGCCAGTACGTGCGCACGCTGGAGCGCCCGGCCTACGCCGAGGTCGCGATCGCGCTGGACCAGAACGACATGAACCGGCTCGACCGCATCATGGAACGCCAGGCGGGCCGCGTGCCGGTGGCCAACCAGATCGAGGCCAATCTTCAGCTCGACCGGCTGTCCGCCGCGCAGACGCAAGCGTTCGAAACGCAGGATGTGGCGCGCAGCGACGACACGTTGCAGGAAACGCTTGAAGATGCGCTGCTGTTCAATGCGCAGGCCATCGAGCCGCGCGTCACGTTCCAGCACCAGAAGCCGCTCGAATACTACGAGTACAGCCTGGCGGGCGGCGCACGTCTGTGGCCGGCTACTCGGTCAATCTGCGCGGCGTGTTCCGCGACCAGCGCAGCACGGACCGCACGACGCTGGATAACGTGCCGGGCACCGACCGCCGCGCCGAGCTTGCGCTCGGTTATCGCGACACGCAAAAGCGCTGGCTGCTGGGCGTGGGCCGCCGTGACGGGCTGCAAAGCGTCACCACGGCGCGCCTGACCGGCAACTGGAACCAGGAAGGCCGCGTGTCGTACACGGGCACGATCGGCTACAACCAGCAGGCCGACGAATCGTCGCAACTGCGCGTGGGCGGCATGAAGGACGTGGCCGAACTGGGCGCGACGTGGCGGCTGGGGCTGCGCGAATTCGTCAGCGGCCGCGTGCAGTACAGCAAGTTCTACGGGCAGGACCGCACCGCGCTGGGCCACGGCATGGTCTACGACGTGGAAGCCGGCTATCGCATCCGCACGCAGTATCCCGACTACACGGTGCGTGTGGTGGGCACGCGTGCGATCTACAGCGCCAACGGCGGCACGCTGTCGCCGACCATGCAGCGGCTGCTGCCGGCCGGTGATGACGAGGCGACGCCGGCGTTCTACATGCCGCAGAGCTTTACGCAGGCCGGTGTGCTGTTTGGCTTCGGCACCGACCTGATCGACGACTACACGCGCAAGTGGCGGCCGTTCATGGAAGCCGGCGCGCTGTACGACTCGCGCGCGGGCCACAACTTCCGCGGCCAGTTGGGCGTGGCCGGATCGGTGTTCGGCAACGACCATTTGTCGCTGTATGTGCTGCACGAAACCGCGTCCCGCACCGGCGGTACGCCATTGACCGAAGTCGGCCTGCGCTATCGCTGGCTCTATTGATGATCAAGTTTTCAAGGTAACGAGGGGGATCGAAGATGAACAGGACCAATACCCGCATGGGCCGGCTGGTGGCATGGTGTGGCGCGCTCGGTGCAGCCCTTTGGCTGGCCGGCTGCGCCGTGACGGACGTGGGCCGCGCACCGCAGATGGCGCCCGGCGACACCGTCGCCGTGCTGCCGATCGTGAACTACACCGAGACGCCGCAGGCCGGCCTGCGCGCCGAGGCCATCGCCGAATCGCTGCTGAAGACGGGCGGCGTGGCCAACCTGAAGCGCTATCCCGCGGCGCTGAATCCGGAAACGCTGTTCGAGCCCGCCGAGCGTGAAGCGGTGGGCAAGGCGCTGGAATGGGCGCGCAGCGAGCGCGCCCGCTACGCGCTGACCGGCGCGGTGCAGGAATGGCGCTACAAGGTGGGCGTCGACGGCGAACCGGCGGTGGGCATTTCGCTGCAACTGATCGACGTGGCGACCGGCCAGGTGGTGTGGTCTGCCACCGGCAGCAACGCCGGCTGGAGCCGCGAATCGCTGTCGGGCGTGGCGCAGAAGCTGCTGCGCCGCCTGCTGTCGCCGCTGATGCAAGGTTGAGATTGAGTCGAAAAAGGACGGGTGACAAGCGTGGCTAAAACCGCGGAAAGAACGCGCCAGGGGCAGGGCATCGGCCTTGGCGGGCGCTATGCGCGCTGGCTGGCGCCCGCGGGAGGCGGGGCCGCAGCCGTGCTGGAGATGATCGTCGTGATGGCGGTGGTGATGGCCGCCGCGTGGCTGGCATTGCCGCAGAATCCTCTGCTGCTGGGCATGGGATTCCCGTGGGCGTGGCTGCTGCCGATGATTCTTGCGCTGCGCTATGGCACGCTGGTCGGTGTCGGCGCGACGCTGATGCTCTTGGGCGGCTGGTTCTTCTTCGACAGCCTCGGCGCGCACGAAGCGTTCCCGCGCATGTTCTTCCTGGGCGGCCTGCTGATGGTACTGGTGGCCGGACAGTTCGGCGACGTGTGGAACACGCGCCTGGCGCGCGCCCGCGCCGTGAACCGCTATCTGGACGAGCGGCTGTCGGCGCTGACCAAGAACCACTATCTGCTGCGGATTTCGCACGCCCGGCTTGAAAACGATCTGCTGGCGCGTCCGACCACGCTGCGCGATACGCTGTCGCAACTGCGCGCCGTGGCCTTGCAGGACACCGCGCGTGGTAACCACGCGCAAGCGCTGGCCGGCGCGCAGCCGATGCTGCAGGTGGTGGCGCAGGCGTGCCAGCTCGAAGGCGCGGCATTGTTCGCGTGCCGCGGCGACGAGATCCTGCCCGAGGCGGTGGCGTCGATCGGCCCGTCCATCGGGCTCGATATCGACGATCCGCTGGTGCGCCATTGCCTGGACACGCGCGAGCTGGCGCATCTGCGCTCGACCGGTCTGCAGCAGGACGCGCAGACGCGCTACGTGGCCGTGGCTCCGGTGCTGGCAGGATCGGACCGCCTGATCGGCGTGCTGGTGGTGGAGCGCATGCCGTTCCTGTCGCTGACCTACGAGAACCTGCAGTTGCTGATGGTGCTGATGGGCTACTACGCCGATGGCGTGGACCACGCGCACGCCACGCACGGCATCCAGGAACTGGCGCCGGCAATTCCGTACGCCTTTGCGCTCGATTATTCGCGTCTGTCGCGCCTGCGTCGCGAAACCGGCATCGAGAGTTCGGTGGTGGCGCTGGTGTTCGATCTGGACGAGGCGCGCGACGCGCTGTTCGAACAGGTGGTGCGCAGCAGCCGGGCGCTCGACGTGGCATGGCCCGCGCGCGGCACACACCAGCGCGCCATGCTGACGCTGATGCCGTTGTCGGACAGCCAGGCGGTATCGGCCTATCTGGTGCGCATCGAGGATATGCTGCGCGCGCAGTTCGGCACCGATTTCGCCAGCGCGCACATCGGCGTCTATTCGCTGGCGGTGCCTGCCGCAGGCGCCGAGGAAGCGCTCGTGCGCCTGTTGCATCGGCTGCATCTGGACGGCGGCAACGCGACCCCCGCCGCGGCGGATGCCGGATCGAACGCTGGCGCAGCACTGGCCGCGGGCCAGACACGGACAGGCTGACGCATGGGCAAGCTGACCATCGGCGGCATTGCCGTCCAGATCGCCGCACTGGCGCTGCTGTTCCGCGGCGGCACGGGGCTGCCGCTGCTGCTGTCGTTCCTGGCATTGCAGGCGCTGGCTGCCGGGCTGCTGGGACTGGCGCTGTGGCGCATGTTGCCGCGGCGCTTTCGCACGCCATTCGGCTGGACTTACACCTACCTGGCCGCCTTCTGTTTTCTGGTGCCGTTCGGCGGCGTGCTGGTGTGCCTGGGCAGCCTGCTGTTCGCAAAGCTGTTCCCGAAGCGGCTCGATGACGCCGGCATTGCGTCGGTGGCGCTGCCCCAGTTCGTCACGCATCTGATCCAGCGCGTGACGCACGGCGGCGGGGCGCGTCTGCGCGCGCAGCTTGGCAACACGCGCGCACCGCTGCCCGAGCGCATGACCGCGCTGGTGGCGATGCAGTCGATGCCGGCCCGCACGGCCAGTCCGGTGCTGCGCGAACTGCTGGCCGACAGCACCGACGACATCCGCCTGCTGGCCTACGGCATGCTCGATGGCGCCGAAAAGCAGCTGACGCAGCAGATCCTGGCCGAACTGCCGCGCCTCGAGGCAGCCGATTCGCCGCAGGCGCGCGGCGAGATCAACAAGCGTCTGGCCGATCTCTATTGGGAACTGATCTACCAGAACCTGGTGCAGGGCGACGTGTACCGCTACACCGCCAGCCAGGTGGAGCGCTACGCCAGCGCCGCGCTGGAGATCGACGACGGCAATGCCGCGCTGTGGTACATGCGCGGGCGCCTGGCGCTGACGCGCAATGCGCCGGCGGAGGCGCGCCAATTCCTGGCCCGTGCCGAAACACTGGGCTTTGCCCGGGAACGCGTGCTGCCGTTGCTGGCGGAAGCCGCCTACCTGGAACGTGACTATGCCGCCGTGCGCAAGCTGATGGCGGCTTTCGACAGCCCGTCGCCGCTCCCGCTGGTGCGGCCTCTGCTGCGGTACTGGCAATCATGAGCGAAATTCTGGTCAAGGGGACGTCCGCCGACGTCATGTTGCTGCTCGAAGGCACGTTCCCGTATGTGAGCGGAGGCGTGTCGAGCTGGGTCAATCAGATGATCCGGGCGTTTCCGGAGATCCGCTTCGGCATCGTCTTCATCGGCAGCCGCAGGCAGGACTACGGCGAGATGGTCTATGCGCTGCCGGACAACGTGGTGCATCTGGAAACCCATTTCCTGTACGACTTTCCGCCGCCGCCGATGGTGCATGGCACCGCCGGCGATGCGCGCGCGTTCGAAAAGACCGACGCGCTGCATGAACTGCTGCGCGAGCCGGGCAAGGAAGCCGAGGCCGGCGAGCTGATCCGCGAACTGATGCCCGCGCTGCGCGAGGGCGGGGCGCTGGCCGAGGACGCGTTCCTCTACAGCAAGCGTGCGTGGGACACCATCACCGACCAGTACCGCAAGTTCTGCACGGACCCGTCCTTCACCGATTATTTCTGGACCATCCGCATCATGCACAAGCCGCTCTGGCAACTGGTGCGCATCGCGGACGGCCTGATCCCGGCCAAGGTCTACCACACCGTTTCCACGGGCTACGCGGGGTTTCTGGGCGCGATGCTGCGGCATCGCAACGGGCGTCCGCTGCTGGTGTCCGAGCACGGCATCTACACCAAGGAACGCAAGATCGACCTGTTCCAGAGCCAGTGGATCCGCGACAACCGGAACATCTTCGAGCGCGATATTTCCCAGATCAGCTATTTCCGCGAACTCTGGGTGCGCTTCTTTGAAACGCTTGGCCGGGTCTGCTACGAGGCTGGCGACGAGATCACAGCGCTGTACGAGGGCAACCGACGCCGCCAGGTGCTGGACGGCGCGCCGGCCGAGCGCACGCGTAATATCCCCAACGGCATCAACCTGCCGCGCCTGTCCGCGCTGCGCGAAAAGCGCGCGCCGGGCGTGCCGCCAGTGCTGTGCCTGATCGGCCGTGTGGTGCCCATCAAGGACATCAAGACGTTCATCCGCGCGATGCTGACCGTGGTGCGCGAATATCCCGATGCCGAAGGCTGGATCGCCGGTCCCGAGGACGAGGATGCGGAATATGCGCGCGAATGCCGCAGCCTGGCGCAAAGCCTCGGGCTGGCGGACAAGGTGAAATTCCTCGGTTTCCAGAAGATCGACGAACTGCTGCCCAAGGTTGGCGTGCTCGTGCTGAGTTCGATTTCCGAAGCGCTGCCGCTGGTGGTGCTGGAAGGCTTCGCCGCCGGCGTGCCCTGCGTGACCACCGACGTGGGGTCGTGCAGCGAACTGGTGTTCGGCCTGCCCGGCGACGACGCTGCGCTGGGCGCCGCGGGCGACGTGGTGCGTATCGCCGATCCGGCCGCGCTGGCGGGGGCCGCGCTCGGGCTGCTGCAGCATCCGGAGCGCTGGCGCGCCGCGCAGGCGGCCGGCATTGCGCGCGTGGAGCGCTACTACACGCAGGAGCAGATGGTCGGCAGCTATCGCGAGCTCTACACCGAATTGATGGAGATGCCGGATAACGCGCGCCGCGAGCGGGGCGCCAGCCCAGCCAGGTGCCCGGTGCACGGGGGAGGACGCTGAGATGGCCGGTATCGGATTCGAACTTCGCAAGATGCTGCGCCGCGACAGCCTGTCCGGCATGCTGAGCGCC
The DNA here is from genome assembly GCF_008801835.1 of Cupriavidus pauculus. Classification (GTDB taxonomy): domain Bacteria; phylum Pseudomonadota; class Gammaproteobacteria; order Burkholderiales; family Burkholderiaceae; genus Cupriavidus; species Cupriavidus pauculus. The sequence goes on from NZ_VZOW01000005.1 coordinate 220,053, forward strand.
TACGCCTATGCCGGCGTGATCAGCTCGGGGCCGTGGATCCTGTCGATCCTCGGCATCCTGCTGATCGGCCTGCTGTCGATTGGCTGGGTGGTGCCCGGCATCCTGATCACGCAGTTCCAGGTGTCGGTGACTTACCTGATCGCGTGCAGCTTGATATTGACCGGGCCGATGCAATTGTCGTTTACGCGCTTCACGTCGGACCGCCTGTTCGAGCGTCGCGCCGACCTGGTGCTGTCCAACTACCACGCGGTGGCGCTGCTGAGCACCGCGCTGGCAGGCGCAATTGGACTGGCTTGTGCGTTCTGGGCTTTTCCGGACCAGTCCGTGCTGTATCGGCTGCTGATGATCGCGGGCTTCGTGATCATGAGCAATATCTGGATCGCGGCGATTTTCCTGTCCGGCATGAAGCAATACAAGGCCATCGTGTGGACGTTCTTCGTCGGCTACACGATCACGGTGCTGGCGGCGCTGGCGCTGCGCTCGCGCGGGCTGGAAGGGCTGCTGGGCGGCTTCGTGGTCGGGCAGTTGTGCCTGCTGGTGGGCATGATCACGTTGATCTATCGCAATTACACAAGCCAGCGCTTCATGTCGTTCGAAGTGTTCCAGAAGCGTTACGCCTATCCAAGCCTGGTGGCGATCGGCCTGTTCTACAACCTTGGCATCTGGCTGGACAAGTTCATGTTCTGGTACGCGCCGTCCACGGGCCAGCCTGTGATCGGCCCGCTCAATGCGTCCATCATTTACGACATCCCGGTATTCCTGGCCTATCTGGCGATCATCCCGGGCATGGCGGTGTTCCTGGTGCGGATCGAGACCGATTTCGTCGAGTACTACGACGCGTTCTACAACGCGGTGCGCGGCGGCAGTTCGCTCGAACACATCGAAGACATGCGCAATACGATGGTGCAGACCATTCGCCTGGGCTTGTACGAGATCGTCAAGGTGCAGGCCATCGCGTCGCTGCTGCTGTTCGTGATCGGCGGCTGGCTGCTGCGGCTGCTTGGCATTTCTGAGCTGTACCTGCCGCTGCTCTATGTGGATGTGATCGGCGCCAGCCTGCAGGTGGTGCTGCTGGGCGTGCTCAATATTTATTTCTATCTCGATCGTCGCCGCGAGGTGCTGATGCTGACCGGCACCTTTGTCGTGCTCAACTTCGCGCTGACGCGCCTGACGCTGTCGCTGGGGCCGGCATGGTACGGCTACGGCTTTGCGGTATCGCTGCTCATCGTGGTGGCACTTGCGCTGTATTTGCTCGATCGCAAACTTGATCGACTTGAATACGAAACTTATATGCTGCAGTAAGCGGTGCGTCCGCATTTGCCCAGAAAAGGAGCTTCGGCTCCTTTTTTGTTGGGCGCATCGGTGGGCTTGCGTCGGAATTGAAAATGTTACGGTGCCGCACGACCACGCTGGCGCATAGTGTCCGCGCTCGTCGATTTTCTCGTTGCGTTGCGATGACGCATGCGGCGGAAATTGCCATGGCGCCCGGCTCGGAAACCTGAAGATCGATTTTCCTTGCAGGCGATGCCCGCAGGACCACCTCGACGCGCTTCGACGCAGCCGCCGACAAGTCGTCGTCGCGCATGAAAATTCTCTAGACGACGGCGGCGATTTCGCGCGTGCGGGGCAGCACCGGACACCGCGCTGCCGGCTCCGATCCGCATCGGTGGGGATGTGCTGTGCGCGACACGAATCCGCTACGCCCGCAACAATATTTCGGCCAATCGGCATGGCCGCAACACCCGAGAGCCGCTAACCCCTCTAATGTAGCCTCGACGTGTCATGGCCCGTTTCGGTAACATGGCGCCGCCGTGCCGGACACAGGCCGAAGTCATCAGAGGGAAGTAGATGAGAATTGCCTCAGTGGAGGACGATGCCGCCCAGGCCGAGCAGATTCGCCAGTTACTCGAAGAGGCCGGATTCACGTGTGCCAGCTTTGCCACCGGATCCGCCTTCCTGCGCGCGTTGCGCGATCAGGCGTTCGACCTGATTCTGATGGACTGGCAACTGCCGGATGTAAGCGGCTATGAACTCGTAAGCTGGGTTCGCCAGCACTCCGGGCGCTTGCCGCCCATTCTGTTTTTGACCAGTCGCGTCGACGAGGCCGATATCGTCGCGGGCCTGACCGTGGGCGCCGACGATTACCTGGCCAAGCCGCTGCGGGCGGCGGAATTCGTGGCGCGTGTGCGCGCGCTGCTGCGTCGCGCCTATCCCGATACCGTGCATGACGATGACCTGATCCGCCAGGGCGACTACGTGGTGGACGCGCGTCGGCGCTGTATCGCCGTGCAGGGCCAGATTGCCGATCTGTCGCCGCGCGAATTCGATCTGGCGCTGTTCCTGTTCCGCAATATCGGCCGGCTGATGTCGCGCGACGTGATCGAACAGGCGGTCTGGGGGCGCGCCATGGAGGCCGGCTCGCGCACGCTGGACACCCATATCTCGCGGCTGCGAATCAAGCTGACATTGCGTCCCGAAAATGGGGTGCGCCTGACGTCGGTGTATTCGCACGGCTACCGCTTCGAAGCCGCGACAATCGCCGATGCGTAGGCGGCAAGCGCGGATCCGCCCTGTGCTGTGCGGCGCAGTGGCTGGAGTGATGTTGCCGGCCGGTGCCATGGCGGCACCAGCCGGCACGCAGGGCAGCGATTTCATCTACGAGGTGGAAGCCGGCGACACGCTGATCGGACTGGCGGCGCGCTATATGACGAGCCCGAACGACTGGCGCCTGTTGCAGGCGCGCAATGCCGTCGCCGATCCGTACCGCCTGAAGCCGGGCAGCCGCATCCGCATGCCCCTGTCACGCATTCCGGTGGTGGCCGCCACCGCGCGCGCGGTATTCGTGCGCGGCCAGGTGTCGGCAGATGGCAAGCCGTTGCGCACGGGCGATGCGCTGCGCGAAACCGCACAGATCCAAACCGGCCCGGACGGCTCCGCCACGCTGGAGTTGCCCGACGGAACGCGCGTCGCGCTGCCCGGCGGCACCCGCATCGAGGTGCGGCGCCTGCGGACCTTCGCACGCAGCGGCCTGACCGACACGGTGATCGGTGTGGAGCGCGGCGCGGCGGAGTCACGCGTCGCGCCCAATGGCAAGGGCGTGGGCCGTTACGAGATCCGCACGCCGCTACTGGTGACCGGGGTGCGCGGTACCCGCTATCGCGTGGCGGTCGATTCCGTCGGAACGCGCAGCGAAGTGATCGAAGGCCGCGTCGATATGGGCGCGCGATCGGGCGAGGCGTCGGTCGGCGCGGGGTTCGGCGTCGGCGTGTCGGCCGGCGGGCGCCTCAGCCAGCCGGTGCCGCTGCTGCCGGCGCCGGTCGTGACAGCGGCGCCCGATCCGGTCATGACGCGCAGCCTGACCGTTCAGTGGCACGCGGTCGACGGGGCGGCCGGTTATCGCGTGGGCGTGGCGCGCGACGCGACGCTGACCGAATGGATCTGGACCGCCGAAGTCGCGGCGCCCGAGGCCGTGATCGACGATCTGTCGGACGGCCGCCTGTTCGTGGCGGTCAATGCGCTGGCCGCCGATCGCCTGACCGGACATGCGGCGGTGCTGCCGATCGCGGTCAAGCGCAATCCACCGGCGCCGTTCTCGCTCGCGCCGCAGCCGGACGCGGTCGCCTATGGTCCCGATGCGATGTTCCGCTGGGCCGCCGTGTCACAGGCGGAGGGCTATGAACTGGCCGTTTCGGCGGATCCGGGCTTTACGCGGCAATCGACCGTGGTGCGCGAAGCGGGCGTCGAGGCGCATCGCGCGCTTGCCGAGGGTCGATGGTGGTGGCGCCTGCGGTCGATCGACGCGCGTGGCGAGCCCGGCCCCTGGGGCGACGCCTCGCCGCTGACCGTGATGCCGGCCGCGCCGCTGCCGGCCGCCAGCGATGACGGCGACGCCTTGCGCGTGCGCTGGCCGGCCGAAGCCGCCGCGCCATCGGGCTACGTCGTGCAAATGAGCCGCGATGCGGCGTTCCAGGACGATGTGGTGACCGTGCGCGCCACGCAAAACGAGATTTCGATGCCGCGCCCGGCGGCGGGCACGTACTTCATTCGCGTCGCGCGCGCCATCGACGCGCAGATGCCGCCGGCGGCCGCTTTCGGCGCGCCTCAGCAGGTAGGTCTGCCGGCCGTGCTGCGCGACGCACGGGGCGGTGTGGTGACGATGGGAACGGCAGGCCATGGCATCGAGACGGACGCGCGGTAGAAGCGCCGCCGCGTTCTTTCATCGGCGCACACGCGTCGAGTGGGCGCTGCTGCTTGTCGCCGTGATTGCCATCACGGCCGCGGTGGCGCGCTTCGACTGGTTTGCGCGCGCCGACCTGGCCGTGCTCGATTTCGCCATCGCCAGCCAGCCGCATCCGGCGCGCGACGATATCGTGCTGGTGACCGTGGACGACGCGAGTATTGGCGCGCTGGGTCGCTGGCCGTGGCGGCGCTCGGTGCTGGCGTCGCTGGTCGACCACATCGCGCCGGACAAGCCGCGCGTGATCGGCATGGACGTGATCCTGTCCGAGCCCGATATCCGCTACCCTGCCGACGACGTGGAATTGGCGCAGGCATTGGCCCGCGCGCGCAACGTGATCCTGCCGGTGGTGGCCGAAGCCGGCCCCACCGGCCTCATGATGCGCGGGCCGCTTGCCAGGCTGCCCGCCTAGGTCGGTCATATCAACATGATCCTCGATGCCGATGGCGCCGCGCGCTCGGTGTTCCTGCGCGAAAGCGATGGCGATGCGCCGCCGGTCTGGCACTTCGCGGCGGCGATGGCCGCCTTCGGCCAGGCGTCGCCGCCGTCGCCGCAATCGTTCCGCCACGAAACCGCTCGCCGCACCGATAGCACCGGCTGGGTCGGCGAAGACCGCCTGCGCATTCCTTATGCCGGGCCGCCGGGCACATTCGCGCGCGTATCGGTGATCGACGTGCTGTCCGGCCAGCTCGGCCCAGGGTACTTCCGCGACAAGTACGTGATCGTCGGCGTGATGGCCACTGGGCTGGGCGATGTGCTGGCCACGCCGGTGTCGCGCAACGGACGCGGCATGAGCGGCATGGAACTGATCGCCAATGTCCTGCAGGCGCTGCGCGATGGCACCGGCATCGTGCGCGTTCCCGAACTGGCAGGCTGGTTTGCCACGCTGCTGCCGGTGCTGCTGGCCGCGCTGGCGGCGTGGATGCTGACGCCGCGCGACGCCTTGATCGCCGTGGCGCTGCTGGTGGCCGCATTGATTGGCGGCAGCGTCATGCTGGTGGGCAGCATGCATCTGTGGTTCGCGCCTGCGGCAGCGGTGTTTGGATGCCTGCTGGTGTATCCGCTCTGGAGCTGGCGTCGCCAGGAAGCGGCGTTGCGCTTTCTGTCCGAAGAACTGGCGCGTCTGGCGCGCGAGCCGGGACTGCTGGCCGTGCCGGCTCGCATCGATCATTCGCTGGATGGACGCATGCAGGCGGTGTACGACATGACCGCGCGGCTGCGCGACATGCGGCGCTTCCTCTCCGACGGGCTCGAAAGCCTGCCCGAGGCCACCGTGATCTGCAATCTCGATGGCGGCATCCTGGTGGCCAACCGCCGGGCCGTCGCACTGGCGCCTGCCGTGCTGCAGGGCATCAACGATCTGCCGCAGCCGGCCGCGCTCGACAACCTGCAGGCGTTCGACGCCTATGGCGGCCTCGAGCGGCCGGGGCTGCCGGACATCATCGAGACCCTGTTTCCGGCGCCCGGCGCGGGCCTGGCCTATTGGGACGCGCTGTGCGACGCGCTCGATGCCGCTGCGCCAGTGACGTCGTCGTCCGATTCGCATGGCGTGGAACTGGCGACCGGGGACGACCGCCGTTATCTGCTGCACGGGGCGCCGCTGCACGGCGAGGCGGGGCGGCCAGCCGGCGTCATCGTCAGCCTGATCGACATCACGGCGGTGCGCCGCGCCGAGCGGCAGCGCGAGCAGACGCTGCATTTTCTGTCGCATGACATGCGGTCGCCGCAGGCGTCGATCCTGGCCCTGATCGATCTGCAGTCGCGCGCCGAACGCACCTTGCCGCAGGCGGAACTGCTCGAGCGGATCGGCGAACATGCGCATCGCACGCTGGCGCTGGCCGACGATTTCATCCGGCTGGCGCAGGCCGAATCCCAGAACCTGGTGTTTGCCGACGCCGATTTGACATCGCTGGTGCTGGACGCCACCGACGAGCTCTGGGCGCTGGCGCGCACGCGCGGGATCGAACTGAAGCTGGAGCTCGATGCGGAAGGCGTCAGGTTGCGGGTCGCGCCGGCGCTGCTGGTGCGCGCCATCGCCAATCTGGTCAGCAATGCCATCAAGTTCAGCCCGCCCGGGGAACCGGTCACGATACGGCTGCACAGGCTGGGGCCTTACATGGCGATCGAGGTGGCCGACCGGGGTCCCGGCATCGCGAAGGACGCGCAGGCGCGGCTGTTCCGGCCGTTCAGCCGTGTGCACGCGCCTGCCAGCAATGCACCGGCCGGCAGCGGCCTGGGACTGGTCTTCGTCAAGACCGTGGCGGAACGCCATGGCGGGCGCGTGATGCTGGACAGCGCGCCAGGCGAGGGCGCAACGTTCTCGATCTGGCTGCCGCTGCGCCATCGCGCGGGCTGACCCGCGCCATCCGTTTTCGCTTCAATACCGTGCCATCGGCGCATCGTCGATCGTCCGCCGGCTAGGCACACATCGCACATGTTGCGCCAGACTGGCGCCATCGCCGTGTCGACACAATTGTTGGCAATCGGTTTTCCGAAAATTGCCTACGATCTGTCGGGCCACGGACACCGCATCCGTGGTCTTCGCGCCCGCGCCGTGCCCCGGTGTGGGCGTGCTTTTTTGTGTTTTTTTGTGATGACCGATGCGTCGCGTCCGAGCGGTCGACGCGCGTGAGGCGATGACCGCCAGCCAGGTTATTTCGTCGTGCCGGGCGCGGGCGCCGGTACAGCCGGTGCCGCGGGCGTGTCGGGCTTGGTCGAGGTGTCCGGGGTCTTTGGTGCGCTGCCGCTCGTGCCGCTGGCGGGCGCCGTATCCTCGTCTTCCTCGTACGACGGCAGCGCATTGCCGCCATCGCCCAGCAGATACTGGCGGCGCTGCATGTAGGCATCCCGCACGAACGCGTATTTGTCGAGCGCCGCTTGCGACAGCAGATCGGTGGCGCCGAGCATGTTGGTGCGCGTATTGAGCACGTTGATGCCGAACATCGAGTTGCGCCAGGCCGGATCGAAATAGTGCGCCGGATCGAGGTAGAAGCTGCCGGCCAGCCCCGCGCCGTCGCGGATCGAGCTCGGCCCGAACAGCGGCAGCACCAGATACGGCCCCGACGGAATGCCCCAGGTGCCGAAGGTGAGCCCCAGATCCTGCGAATGACGCGGGATGCCGGCCGCCGTGGCGATGTCGATCAGGCCGCCAATGCCCAGCACCGTGTTGATCGCCACGCGCATCATGGTCTCGGCCGCATCGACGACCTTGCCTTGCAGCACGTTGTTGGCAAAGTTGCCCACGTCCGAGAAATTGGCAAAGAAATTGGTCACCGCGATACGCGCCGGCTCCGGCGTTACCGCCTTGTAGCCCTTGGCGATCGGCTGGGCGACGTACTGGTCGACCTTGTCGTTGACCGTGAAGACCGCCCGGTTCATCGGCTCGAGCGGATCGGCCGGATTGGCTTCGGGTCCGGTGGCGCAACCGGCTGCGAGGACGGTCAGCGAGGCCAGTGTCAGGGCGACGGCACGACGGGAGCTTTGCGGCGGCGTGCCGCGCAGGGGCGAAATACGGGAGGACATGGCGAGGCGGTCTGGCTTCTGGTTTTTTGTCATGGAGACGGCCTTCCGGGGGAAGACCGCCTGAATGTCGTCTGGTATCGGCGATCGGCGGGCTAGCGTCGCGGCGCGCCGGAATCCGATCCTGCTGATTTATCGGCAGATTGTGCCATGGTCGTAGCCACCGTGAGTGGGGGAAGCGACGGACCGAGCGGTTCGCCGCGCCCGGCCAGCTCGCGCCGGGGGCGTCCCATCAGGATGGGCTGGAAGAAGACCGCGCCGGCCAGCGTGCAGGCCAGCGCCAGCGCCAGCAACTTGCCCATGCTGGCGGTACCCGGATGGTGCGACAGCCACAGGCTGCCGAATGCCGTGGCCGTGGTGGCCGCACTGTACAGCACGGCGTGGGTCAGGCTGGATTGCAGCAGCTTGGTCTTGCCGTGGCGCCAGGCAATCACGTAGTAGATCTTGAATGCCACGCCGATGCCCAGCAGCAGCGGCAGGGCGATGATGTTGGCGAAGTTCAGCGATATTCCGAAGATCACGCACAGTTCCAGCGTGACCAGTCCGGACACCAGCAGCGGAATCAGCGTGCGCAGCACATCGCCGACGCGCCGCAGGGTGATCCACAGCAGGACCGTGATCGACATCACGGCCCAGATGCCCGCGTGGATGAAGGCGGTCATGATGGTGTCGGCCGATCCCTTGATGGCGATCGGGCCACCGGTGGCGTCCGGCTGCACGCGCGCCATCACGGCGACGAACTGGTTCAGCGCGGCTTCCCGCGCGGCGTCGCTGCCCGCGCCGGGCGGCGGCAGTTTCGGGCTGATGTTGACCAGCGCCTGGCCGTTTGGCGCCAGCCAGTCGCGCACCAGTTCAGGCGGCAGGGTTTGTTGCGTCACGGTTTCGGGCTGCAGCGCGCGCTGCAGCGTGCCCAGCGCCAGGCGCAGCGGCAAGGCGATGGCCAGCTCGGCGCGATCGCGCGTGGCAGCGGGCGCATCGGCCAGCTGCTTCAGCGCACGCGACAAATGCTCGGCCGATGCGGCGCCGGGGCCGGGATGATCCTCGGCGGCCAGCGCCAGTTGGCGCGACGCGTTGCGCAGCGAGGCCACGCGCCGCTCGTCGTCAGCCGGCGAGGCGGTCGGCTGCGTCAGCACCGGCATCAGGTTCTTCGCCATGCCGGCAATCGTGGCCAGCTTGGGCGGCTGATCGTCGGGGATAAAGGTCTTCAGCGTGACTACGCGCTCGACTGCCGGCAGTGCCTTGAGCCGCGCGGCGACCGCTTCGGCATCCTTGAGGGTGGGCGCCAGCACCTTGACGTCGTCAGTGCCGGCCTGCGGCGCGTCCTTGAGCGCGAGCAGGGTCGACATCGATTCGGAATGCGGATCCTTCAGATGAAGCGGATCGAAATCGAAACGCAGATGCGGCAGCAGCGGGGCGCCGGCAAACAGCACCGCCAGCACGCCAACCAGCGTCCCCTTGCGATGGCGCTCGAAGAACGAGTCGGCCGGAGCCAGCCAGGCAAAGCCCGGTAGTTCGTTCTCGCCGGGCGGTGCCAGCACGCGGATCAGCGCCGGCAGCATCGTGAAGGTCGTGGCGAAGGCGATGAACATGCCGACGCCGGCAATCTTGCCCAATTCGGCCACGCCGCGGTAATCGGTCGGCAGGAAGCAGAAGAACGCTGCGGCGGTGGCCGCGGCAGCAAGCGTGAGCGGCCCGGCCACGTCGCGCGCGGCCAGCGCCAATGCTTCCTGAAGATCGCCGTGCTCGTGCCGCTCGGCGCGATAGCGCACCCCGAACTGGATGCCGAAGTCCACGCCAAGGCCGACAAACAGCACGGCAAACGCCACCGAGATCATATTCAGCGCGCCCACCATCAGCAGGCCCAGCGCGGCCGTGATGATCAGCCCGGAGATCAGGCTGACCAGCACCGCCGTGATCAGGCGCGCCGAGCGCAGCGCCATCCACAGAATGCCGATCACCACCACCAGCGTCAGCACGCCGTTGAGCACGGCGCCATCGCTGACCGAGGCGAATTCGTCATCGGCCAGCGGCTGCGATCCGGTCAGCCGCACCACGGCGTTGTAGCGTTCGTCGAGTTTCAACTGGGCGGCGGCCGCGCGGATCGCGTCGCTGGCGCCGGCGCCAGCCTTCAGGTCGCTGAAATCGAGTACCGGCGAAAGCGTGACGAAGCTGAATGCGCGGCCGTCCGCATTGGGCTTCAGGCTGCTGTCGACCAGCCCGGCCCAGGACAGCGCCACGGGCTTGTTCGCCAGCACGCCGTCGACGGTGCGGGCCGATTCGCCGAGCAGCTTGTCCATGTCGGACAGCTTGATCTGACCAAGCTGCAGCGGCAGATTGAGCGTGGTGGTCAGCAGATCGGACAGCCCGCGCAGCGTGGGATCGTGCGCCAGATTGTTCAGCAACGGCCGCGCTTGGCCGAGCTTGTCGGCCATGTCGTTGACGCTGGCCGTGTCGGCAAACAGCAGGCCGTTGCGTTCGAAGAAGGGGCCCGCGCCGGGCTGGCCCACTGCGTTGAATCGTTCCGGCTGTTTGCGCAGGGCGTCGGCCAATTCGTTAGCGGCGGCGTCGGCCAGTTCCTTGGCCGGCGCCTGCACCACCGCGAGAATCATCTTGTCGCGTTGGGGAAATGCGGCGCTGATGGCCTGGTCGTTCTTCGCCCATGGCGCATCCGATTCGAGCAGGCGGCCGATATCGGTATTGATGGCGAAATTGCGGGCCACGTAGACGCCGCTGCCAATGGCGAGCAGCAGGCAGATACCGATCACGAGCCAGGCGTGAGCGGTGGAGAATTTGACGGTGCGAACCAGCAGCGGTCTGATCATGAGTCCTGTTTTTTCTACGTCCGGCTGCGATACGGTGGCAATGGGGCGCCGGGCGGCACCGGGGAGTATAGCGGTTGGCGCACCACGCGCCGCACCGGCCATGTGGCGCGGCGGTTTGCTGAACCGCTATATACTGGGTCGACTGGCCTAACGGTCGATTATCAAGCGCATCAAACAGTTATGAAACGTTCCGGAATCTTTCCCGCCGCCATCATCGCGCCGATCGCTGCAGTGGCAGTTTTTTCATCCGCGCATGCGCAGGTTGCCACCAGCGCCGCACCGGACAAACTGGTGCAATCGGCAGTCGAAGGCGTGATCACCAAGATCAAGACCGACCCTGAAACGCGTGCCGGCGATCTTGCAAAAATTACCGCTGTCGTCCAGCGCGAATTCCTGCCCTATACCGACTTCGGCCGTACTACCCGGCTGGCCGTGGGCAGCGCATGGAAGCAGGCCACCCCGGAGCAGCAAAAAACGCTCCAGGAGCAATTCACGGCATTGCTGGTGCGTAGCTACGCCGTATCGTTGTCTCAATTGCGCGAGCAAAGTCCAAAGTTCACGTACAAACCTGCCAAGGCTGGCAGCAATGCCAACGACGTGGTGGTTGCCACGCGCGTGATGAACAACGGCGACGAGATGCTGATCGACTACCGTCTGCAGCGTGGCAGCGACGGCTGGAAAATCTACGACATCAATATGATGGGCGCGTGGCTGATCGAGGTGTATCGCAAGCAATTCGCCGATATCGTCGCGCGCGACGGCGTCGATGGGCTGGTGAAGTACCTCACCAATCACAACGCGCGCGCCTGAGGCCAGGCGGCAGCGCGGTCTTCGAACCGCTTGCGTCCCAGGCAAACAAAAATGGCGTCGGTTGCTCCGACGCCATTTCTCATTGGGCCGGCTCAAAGGCGGGCCCGCTGCGGCAGTGCGCGTGTCAGTGCACCTGGGCCGCCTGTACGGCCTCGGCGCGGCTACCCTGGGCCTTCTTCAGGTTGCCGATCTCGGCCAGCTTGATTTCGACATGGCGCGAGAACACGTACTCGGCCGGGCGCTGGTTTTCCAGCGACAGGTCCGGCGCCATCGGGCCGTCCGTCTTCACGCCGCGCAGGCTCACGCCGAGCGCCTTCAGCGGGTGCGAGAAGGTGTCCGCCACGGCGGTCGCCTCGAAGCCGCTGTGGACCATGCAGTCGGCGCATTTTTCGTAATTGCCGACGCCGTAGGCGTCCCAGTCGGTATCTTCCATCAGTTCCTTGAAGGTCTTCACGTAGCCTTCGCCAACCAGGTAGCACGGACGCTGCCAGCCGAACACGGTGCGCGCGGGGTTGCCCCACGGCGTGCACTTGTAGGTCTGGTTGCCGGCCAGGAAGTCCAGGAACATCGTCGACTGGCTGAATGCCCACTTCTTGCCGGCATTGCCACGCGACAGGATGTCGCGGAACAACTGCTTGGTCTTGTTGCGGTTCAGGAAGTGCTGCTGGTCAGGCGCGCGCTCGTAAGCGTAGCCCGGCGACACCGTGATGCCGTCCACGCCCATCGCCTTGACCGAGTCAAAGAACTTGGCCACGCGGTCCGGCTTGGCATCGTTGAACAGCGTGCAGTTGATATTGACGCGGAAGCCACGGTCCTTGGCCATGCGGATCGCTTCGACGCAGCGGTCGTAGACGCCTTCCTGGTTGACCGAGTGATCGTGCATTTCGCGATCGCCGTCCAAATGGATCGACCACACGAAATACGGGCTCGGCTTGTACTGGTCGATCTTCTTTTCCAGCAGCAGGGCGTTGGTGCACAGGTAGACGAAACGCTTGCGCGCGATGATGCCGCGCACGATTTCCGGCATGTCCTTGTGCAGCAGTGGTTCGCCGCCGGCGATGGACACTACGGGCGCGCCGCATTCGTCCACGGCTTCCAGGCATTCCTGCACCGACAGGCGCTGGTTCAGGATGGGATCCGGATAGTCGATCTTGCCGCAGCCCGAACATGCCAGGTTGCAGCGGAACAGGGGCTCGAGCATCAGGGCGAGCGGATAACGCTTTTGTCCGGACAGATGCTTGCGTGCGATATAGGCGCCTACGCGGGCGACCTGCAGAAACGGAATGGCCAAGGGGGTACTTCCTGTTAGGTTCAGCTTTGCGCGTCAGCCCGCCACAGAGTGGGCGGCATGCTGGGCGTTACTGATATCGGTTGTGGTCCTGGCCCCTGGGGCCAGCGCTGCATCGGCCAGTTCAGCCGGCAGGCGGAATTCGGCATGTTCCTCGATCCCTTCCATGGTCGAGACTTCGACCGGACCGAGGCGGCGCAAGGCCGCAATGACGTCTTCCACCATGTTCTCGGGCGCCGAGGCACCCGCGGTAATTCCTACGACACCTGCGTGGCGGACCCACGCGGGATCGAGCTCGCTGCCATCGGCGATCAGGTAACTCGGTACGCCGCTTTCCGTACCGATTTCACGCAGCCGGTTCGAATTCGAACTGTTGGTGGCGCCGATCACGAGAATGACATCCACGCGCGCGGCTAATTCCCGCACTGCGCTCTGCCGATTTTGCGTAGCGTAGCAAATATCGCGTGTATTCGGCCCGACCAGATTGGTGAATCGGCGGCCGAGCGCCGCAATGATATTACGGGTGTCGTCCACGGACAACGTGGTCTGGGTGATATATGCGACTGGCGCATCGGGCGGCAGGTCCACGCTGGCGGCCTCGGCCTCGTTCTGCACGAGAATCACCTTGCCCGGAATCTGCCCCATCGTACCTTCCACCTCGGGATGGCCGGCGTGACCGATCAGGATCACATGGCGGCCGGCGGCCGCATACTGGCGGCCCTGGTTATGGACCTTGATCACCAGCGGGCAAGTGGCATCGATGGCGTGCAGCTCGCGCCGCTGCGCCTCGGCGACCACATCGCGGGAGACTCCATGCGCGCTGAAGATGGTGACGGCGTCGCCGGGCACCTCGTCAAGTTCCTCGACAAAGCGTGCCCCTTTCTTGCGCAGGCCATCCACCACATGTTTGTTGTGTACGATCTCGTGCCTGACATAGACGGGTGCGCCATGTTTGATCAGTGCGCGGTCCACGATTTCGATGGCCCTGACCACGCCGGCGCAAAACCCTCTTGGCTGAGCAAGTATTACCTGCATGGAATCGGCCCCCCGACCCGCTTGTGAAGATTTGAAGACATCTTGATTTTGGTATTCCGGCATCACTTTTCCGGCTCACGGTGGTTACTATATACCGGGTCGGAATTTCATGTTCGCGCGTTGGTTACTGCCAACAGGGTCTTTCCGGTGAAAATGCGCGTTACGCGCCCCGGCATTTCCGCTATTAGCGCCTAATTCGCACCTAACGCCTACAGGGGATTTGAAATTAACAATTGCATTCTCGTGACAGGAGCCTCCGGCTTTCTGGGTTCTTCGGTCATGCGCCAGGCGCTCGAGCGCGGGTTCCAGGTGCGCGTGGTGGTGCGTCCCACCAGCCCGCGCGCCAATCTGGCCGGGTTGCCAGTGGAAATCGTCGAGGGAGATATGCGCGACGCCGCGTCGATGGCCCGCGCCATGGCTGGCGTCCGTTATCTGTTTCATGTGGCGGCCGATTATCGGCTGTGGGCGCCGGACCCCGAGGAGATCGTGCGCGCCAACGTCGAAGGCACGGTGACGACCATGACCGCCGCGCGCAACGCCGGCGTGGAGCGGATTATCTACACCAGCAGCGTGGCGACGCTGCGCGTAGCTGGCGCCACGGCGCCGGTCGACGAGACCGCGGCGATGGCCGGCCACGAAGCGATCGGCGCATACAAGCGCAGCAAGGTGCTGGCCGAGCGTGAAGTGGAGCGCATGGTCGGGGAGGGCCTGCCGGCCGTGATCGTGAATCCTTCCACGCCGATCGGTCCGCGCGACGTGCGCCCCACGCCGACCGGACGCATCATCGTGGAGGCCGCCACCGGCAAGATTCCGGCTTTCGTCGATACCGGTCTGAACCTCGCGCACGTCGACGACGTGGCGAACGGTCATTTCCTCGCGCTGGACAAGGGCCGCATCGGCGAGCGCTATATCCTCGGCGGCCAGGACGTACTGTTGCGCCAGATGCTGGCCGATATCGCCGGCATGGCCGGCCGCAAGGCGCCGACCGTGGAACTGCCGCGCTGGCCGCTTTACCCGATCGCCCGGGTGGCCGAGACCGTGGCGCGTTTTACCGGAAAGGAGCCGTTCGTGACCGTTGACGGCCTGAAGATGTCGCAATACCGGATGTTCTTCACGTCGGCCAAGGCCATGCGGGAACTGGGCTACGCGCCGCGCCCCTATCAGGAAGGACTGCGCGACGCGCTGAACTGGTTCCGCGAGAACGGGTACCTCAAGTGAAGCGGCGCCGGAGCCTGCCGGCGTGCGCACTCAGGACCGCACCGGGGCCTGCGCGCGCCCCTTCCACTGTCCGCCGCGCCGCAGATAGTAGCGGCGCGCGGAATCGAGCGTCGCACCAAGGTAGAACAGCGCCGTGATCGGCAACAACGGCGCCAGCCACGCCGGCTGACGGTATTCGCGCAGCATCGGCCGGTAACTGATGGCCATCAGGATCCACGCCAGCCACGCCGGCCAGAGCGCAGCGCCGCCCACTAGTGCCAGCACGGGCGGGGCGAGATAGGTCAGAACCATGCCCAGCGTGGCGCCGGTCAGCAGCCACGGCGAGTAATGCAACTGGGTATAGGCGCTGCGCGCAATCATGTTCCACAGGCTCTGCCAGTCGTCATACGGGCGCAGCGAGAGGCTGTCGTCGGCCAGATCGAGGCGGATCGAGCCGCCGGCCTTGATCTTCGCGGCCAGGCTGCAATCGTCGATCAACTCACCGCGAATGGCTGCGAATCCGCCGATGCGCGCCAGTGCTGAGCGCCTGGCCAGCATGCATCCGCCCGCCGCACCGGCGACCTTGCTGCGTGGGTCCGCCACGCGCGCAAATGGGTACAGTTTGGCGAAATAGAACACAAAAGCCGGCACGATCATGCGTTCCCAGGCCGATTCGCAGCGTAGCCGCACCATCAGCGACGTGAGGTCGCGTTGCTCCTGCTCGGCACGCGCAACCAGATCGGCAACCGTTTGCGGGCCGTGCCAGATATCGGCATCGGTCAAGAACACGAAGGCCGCGTCCGGCATCTCGATATCGGCGGCGGCCAGGCCTTCGGACTGCGCCCACACCTTGCCGCTCCAACCCGCTGGCAGATCGCGTGCGGCGATCACGGTCAGGGCGTCGGCCTTGCCGATCGATGCAGCGGCCGCGCGCGCGATATCGGCGGTGCCATCGCTGCTGTGATCGTCCACCACAACGAGATGCAGCGGGCCGGCGTACTGCTGGCTCAACACGCCGGTCACCGCGCGGGCGATCACGTCGGCCTCGTTGCGGGCCGGAATCACGCCGACCACGGGTGGCCATTGCGCCGGCGGCGCGGACGGCGCAGGCTTGCGCACACGCCAGAAGCCGGCGCGCGCAAACACCAGCACGCACCAGACCACGAGGGTCAGCAGGGACAATCCAAAAAGCAGCATTGCAATTTACTTGACGAAGCGTCGGACAAGGCGGGCCAGGGCGGGCACCGTGGTCGGCCGTACAAGGCGCGCATCATACCCCGCCATGCGCCGCTCGTTCTCGGCCAGGCAAAGGTCGATCATTGACCCGGCGGAAAGCGTCTGCCCGAGCGATCCGGCGGCGTTCATCGGGAAGTTGGCATCCTGCGCGGCGCCGTCCGCCTTCACGTCGATGCCCTTGGCCAGGCCGATGCGCTCGCGAATCAGAAAAAGCCATACCCGCGCCACCTTCAGCGCAAAGGCCGGCCGGCGCCACCACGGCAGACTGGCCCGATACCACGCCACCCAGTTGGCAAAGAACAGGATGTGCCGGCCCTCTTCCTGGATCACAGGTTCGAAGGTTTCCACCAGTTCGGCCGGGAAAAAGCCTGAATCCTTGGCCGCGGCGAACAGGCCGAACGCGGCAAAGCTGTCGATGCATTCGCTGTAGCCGGTCACGAGCCAGCCCCATTCGGCGTCGGCCGGCGGCAGATATTCCGGTTCGGGCGCCAGTTCGATGCCGTACGCCTGCACCAGCTTGGACAGCACGACCTTGTGGCGCGCTTCCTCGTCGGCGTCCATTTGCAGCGCGCTGCGCAGCAGGGCATCGCGCTGGCGCGCGGCAAAGCTGTGCACCCGCACCGATGCGCGCCCCTCCGTCTGCACGGCGATATCCCAGATCGGCAGCGACGTCACGCGCTTGAGAGCATCGGCGGACAATGGCGGCCAGTCGATGACCGAAGGCTTGTAGGGATTGTGGGTCTGCAGCAGCATGTTGCAGTACATGCGCAGATGCTCGGGCGAGCCAATGCGCACCGGACCATCGAGCGGGTCCGTCCAGTTGCGCATGGCGTGATCGGCTTGCTCGACGGCAGTCTGCGCGACGATCGCGGCCACTGCGGCGGCACGGGTTTCACTGGATTCAGCGATCGACTGGGCGCGGGGCAGCGGGTCCACCGCACCATCGATTTCGAATGTTCTTTTCATCAGTGCTCCGGGCAGGGGATTGCGGCAGCCATTGTATCCAGCCCGGGAAATTGGTGCAGCTTGGGTGAAGGGAAAGACAGTTCAGCGAACCGACTGGCGTGCAAAACGACATCGGCGAGCTGTCAGGCTCGCCGATGTCGCCCGCTTGCGGATCGCGGGTTCTGGAATGGGATGCGGCTAGCGCGCGCGATGTTCGTGGGTCGGGCGGGCAGTTTGCCGCTGCCAGTGCTGGCCGATGTCGGGAAAGACGTCGCATTCGCCACGGACGATATTCTCGATCGTCGCGCAGATCCCCTCGGTGCCGCGCGGGCCCACACATACCAGGCTGCGCGGATGGTCCGAATGGGCCGGGATGGCATAGACGCGCATGCCCTCGCGGTAGAGGGGATGTTTGGTCAGCCGCTCGTTAAGGATTTCGACAAAGCGGCTGGGGCTTACCGTCGGCTTGTCCATTACGCTCTCCTCGCGGGATGCCGAAAAACGCTCCCGCGTCCGTACAACGTACGGCGCAGGCGCGGGCGGATCAAGAGGTGAATGGGCGATTCAAGCGCTCATTGGGCCTCTTCGTCACGCAATGTCACGGAACACCTCTGCATTGCGTCTAGTGAGGCCTTTGCGGGGGGATCATTTCATCGGCATTGCGCGGACCGTCCAGCATGCCGTTGCCGGCCGCCCAGCAGGCCGCTTCGGCTTCCGCATGCGAGGCGTAGTCGGAATGCGCTTCGATGGTGCTGTCGCAATCGGCGCCACCGCATTTTTCTTCGACCACGATGCGCCAGGTATAGCGCCCTGGAGGATCCTCCAGGACATGCATCACCAGCGTGCGGCGATGATCGGTCAGTGACAGGGGGTGAGTGGACATGGCGGAACTCCTGAAGACGGGCCGCGGCGGGGCAGGCGGACTTTCAACATAGCACCGGCTCGCCGTATTGCCAGCGCGAAATGATGCGGTGCGGCGTGAACGGCCTTTGCATGGCGCAAGCGGCCTGCTATCGTGTCTGCCTTCCGATTTCCGGGTCGACCTTGCGGCCCTCGCCCCCTGATTGACATGCTTGTTTCGTCCACTCTCATCGACCGGATCTCGGCGCTCCGGGCGCATTTCGACACGGTAGTGACGCCAGCCTGGACCGGCGCGGGCTGGAACGGGACGATGCAACTGGCGCACGAGGCGCTCGATGGCGCCAGCGGCGCGCCGCTGCCCGACAAGCGCTATCGCACCATGGCCTGCGCGCGGCAGCTCTACGTATTCGCCGCGATCGGCAATATCGAGCACGCCAACCGGCTCTTTGCTTCGCTCAACACGCACTTTGGCGATGGCGCGGGCGGCTGGTGCTACAGCATCGATGCGCAAGGCGCGCCGCTCGATCGCACGCGCGATCTCTATACCTATGCGTTCGTGGTCTTCGCCTGTGCGCACTACTATCGCGCTGGCCGCAACCCCGAGGCGCTTCAGACATTGCGACGCACGGTGGACGTGATAGAAGGGCGCTTTGCCAGCGGCAGCGGCCTGTACCACGCAGCGCTGGCCGAGGATTTTGCCGACAACGGCGCCGGCGCGTTGCAGAACCCGCTGATGCACCTGACCGAAGCGTATCTCGCGGCGCTGGAGGCAACGGCCGACAGCTGGTTTGCCGATCGCCTGCGCGCGCTTGCCGACGCCATCTGCGGCGCCTTTGTCGATCCCGCCGATGGTTGCGTGGCGGAGCTGCCGCAGGGTTCGGCAGGTAATCGTATCGAGCCGGGGCACCAGTTCGAATGGTTTTCGCTGGTGATGACTTCGCCGTCGCTGTTTGCCGACACGACGCTAGCCGCATCGTTGCCGCGTGCCTTCGACTTTGCGCGCCGCCACGGCGTGGCGGATGACACGCTCGGCGTATGCGCGGCGCTGGACGGGCAGGGCAACATCACGGACCCGATCGAGCGCATCTGGGCGCAAACGGAATTTGCGCGCGCGCTGACCATCAAGGCCACGCTCGACGCCGATCCCGCAGCATCGCTGGCCGAACTCGAACGCTGGTGTGATCGATTCCGCGAACGGTTCCTCCACGCCAGGGGCTGGCACGAATGCCTGGCGCCCAATGGGGATGTCGTCCGCGCCGAAATGCCGTCGACCACGCCATATCACCTGCTGACGGCCTGGCAGGCAATCGGCACGCTGATCCCGAGGTCCTGAAGCACGCGGTGCGCGCTGCGAGCCTAATCGACGCGCGGCGAGCGCAGATCGCTCTTGCGGATCAGTTGCAGCAGCGTTTCGGCAGGCCTCGATAGCCGGCGCGACGCCAGCGTGATGAATTCCACCTCGGGCAGTGCCGGCAGCGCGTGGAAATTGATCGGCGCAACCAGGCCGCCGCCGGTCAGGTTCTGCGCGCGCACCGTAATGCCCAGGCCGCCGCGCGCCGCGGCGATGCAGCCAGAGTGGCTGCTGCTGGTACACACCATATGCCAGCGCCATCCCGCCGAGGCCAGTGTGTCGAGCACCACCGAGCGCGTCACGCTGGGTTCGTTCACCAGGATCAGCGGCAGTGGCTGGTCAACGTCCACCACGGTGCCGGGACGCGCCAGCCATTCCAGTTGACCGCGAAACAACGGCACGCCGCGCCGTTCTCCCTCGCGGCGCTTGCCGACGATCAGGTCCAGCGTACCGGCGTCGATCCATTCGTACAGCTTGCTGGTCATGCCGATGTTGATTTCGAGTTCCACATCGGGATGACTGGCGCGGAACGCCGCCAGCACGTTGGGCAGCGGACCCTGCGCCAGATCCTCCGAACATCCGAGCCGCACGCGCCCCTGAAGCCGCGGTCCGCTGAATTGCGATTCGGCGCGCGCCAGCGTTTCCAGGATCAGCCGCGCGTGCACCAGCAATGCCTCGCCATCCGGCGTCAGTGCCAGCGAATGCGTATCGCGCACGAACAGGCGCCGGTTGACGCTTTGTTCGAGCCGGCGGATATGGTCGCTGACCGAAGATTGCGACAGGCCAAGCTGGCGGCCGGCGTCGGTAAAGCTGCGCGCGGTGGCCACGGTGGCGAAGGTCTGGATCCAGACAGGATTGAGCATCGCCGCATTGTCATCGGAATTTCCGATAACAGTCAATAAACTCAGAGGGGTTCCCGATGGGGTGGTCGGTCGATACCATGGATGCCGTTGTTGGGGTTTCCCCCGACAGGCGTCTCCTTCAAGAACTTTCATGCAAACCGCTTCAGCCCCCGCCAGCCAGCAGGCTTTTTCCCAGAAGGCCATGCTGTGGATCGTCTTCGCCGGTTTTTTCATGCAGACGCTGGACACCACGATCGTCAACACCGCGCTGCCCTCGATGGCGCACAGCCTGGGCGAACGGCCGCTCGATCTGAAACCGGTGGTGGTGGCGTACACGCTGACCATGGCGATGCTGACGCCCGCATCGGGCTGGCTGGCGGACAAGTTCGGCACGCGCCGCGTGTACTTCTGCGCCATCCTGATCTTCGTGCTGGGCTCGGTGTTCTGCGCCACCGCGCACACGCTGACGCAACTGGTGATCGCGCGCGTGCTGCAGGGCGTTGGCGGATCGATGCTGCTGCCGATCGGGCGGCTGGCCGTATTGCGCAATATCCCGGGCGAGCAATACATCGCGGCGCTGGCGTTCGTGTCGGTGGCCGGGCAGGTGGGCCCGATCTTCGGTCCCGTGCTGGGCGGATGGCTCGTGCAGAGCGCGTCGTGGCACTGGATTTTCCTGATCAACGTGCCGGTCGGGCTGTTCGGCCTGTTTGCCGTGCGGCGCTATCTGCCGCAAGGCGAAACTGGCGCGGCGCCGCCTTTCGACTGGATCGGCTGTGGCCTGCTTTCGCTGTGCATGGTCACGTTTTCGCTGGCGCTGGAAAACGGTGCGCATAGCCCGTGGAGTGCGTTGCTGGCTGCAGTCAGCCTTGCCAGTGCGCTGCTCTACATTCCGCATGCGCGCCGCCATCGCACGCCGCTTTTCCGTCTGGCGCTGTTCCGCGAGCCCAACTTCAGCATCGGTCTGGTCGGCAATCTGGTTTGCCGGATCGGCTCAGGCGCAGTGCCGTTTCTGTTGCCGCTGCTGTTTCAGCTGCAACTGGGCTACTCGCCATTCCATTCCGGCCTGATGCTGTTGCCGGTGGCAATCGCCGGCACCATTTCCAAGCGCTGGATCGTGCCGCTGGTCAACCGCTTCGGCTACGACACTTTCCTGATGGTCAACACGGTGATCGTTGGCGCGTCGATCGCGTCGTTTGCAGCGATGTCGCCGGGCTGGCCGCTGGTCTTGTCGATCCTGCAACTGGCCACGTTCGGCGCGGCCAACTCGATGCAGTTTGCCGCCATGAACAGCGTGACGCTCAAGGGGTTGTCACGCGAGGACGCCGGCAGCGGCAACAGCCTGTTCTCGATGGTGCAGATGCTGGCGATTGGACTGGGCGTGACCATCGGCGGCGGACTGGTCAGCCTGTTTTCCGCGAAGCTCGGCGTGGCCGCGCCGGCGTTCCGGCTTGCGTTCCTCAGCGTCGGCGTGATCACGCTGCTGTCGGCGCTGGTGTTCCGCCGCCTCGATGCCGACCTGATCAACCCGAAAAGCGTGAAGCGCGCGACCGCGCAGGCGCGCTAGGCTCAAAACGCGGCGGCCGCGCTATTCCCGCTATTCCTCGACGCCGTTTTCGCGCAGCATCCGCTCGCATTCGTCGAGCATGTCGTGCGCGAAGGCCGATTGATAGTTGGGATCGAGCGCCTCCATCATCTCGTGCGATGCATAGAGCCCGGCCTCGCGTGACAGCGTGGCCGCCAGTTGCCGCGCCAGCTGGTCGCTAAGATCGGACAGCAGCCGCCGTTCCGACAAGGCAAGCTGCAACTTCGAACGCGACAGCCAGTTGCCGGCCAGCGTGGCGCCCTGCGATTCGGTCATCCACTGCCCGTGTTCATAAAACGCCGACAGGCGCTCGGCCGTCAGCGCAAACATCAGCGCCTTGCGGGTGTTGAAGTCGATGCGGGGCGGCGGCGAAGCGGGAATCATGAGCGAAGGTTCTCCAGGGCGAAGGCGAGGCGCGCAATGGTAGCGCAAACGCCCGCGATAACGGCTTGCCGCGGATGTGCGCGAGGCTCAGCGTGCCGGTGCCAGCCGCGCCTGCAACCAGCGTCCGATGTCGGCAATCTCTTCCAGACAGACCGAATGCGCCATGGGGTAGGTATGCCAATCGACCGGATGTCCCCGCGATGCGACGAAGTCGCGCGCACGTGTACCGAGCGCCAGCGGGACCACATCGTCGTGCGTGCCGTGCGCGGCAAGGATCGGCGTCGCGGCATTGGCGGGCGTGGCTTCGGCCGCCAGCAGATCGACCGACGGAATATAGGTGGAAAGGGCGATCACGCCTGCCAGCGTTTCGGGATGCGTGAGCGCCGTCGTGTAAGCGATCGCGCCGCCTTGCGAGAAACCGGCCAGCACGATTCGCGACGCCGGCACGCCGCGCGCGTTCTCGCGGGCGATCAGCGCGCGGATGGCGTCCCGCGACTGGAGGATGCCGGCTTCGTCCACCTGTCGCCCGGCTTCGTCGAGCGAATAGATGTCATACCAGGCCGGCATCACATAGCCGCCGTTGCACGTGACCGGTATCGCGGGAGCATGCGGGAAGATGAAGCGGATGGCCGGCGCGTCGGGCAAACCAAGCTCGGGCACCACGGGGACAAAGTCGTTGCCGTCGGCGCCCAGCCCGTGCATCCAGATGACGGCGCATGTCGGACCAGGCGCGGTTTCGATTTCTATTGCGGGCAACAAGGCAAATTCAGACATGGCCGATTTCAGTGCGAGGCGCGAGAAAGCGGCCAGTATCGCACAGGCTCATGCGAACCTATGCGACCGGTTCGGCAGCAATCAGGCGGCGGACGGCACGATCGGAATCGTCGTCAGGCCCGGTGCCGAACGCGAGGGCTGCGGCGATTGCAGCGCCGGGGCGTCCGCTTGCGGTGGCGAGGCAAAGCGGCGGTCGGCAACGCCTTCCACGCCGGTTGCGCCCACCTCTTCGAGGAAGGCAATCATGTTGCGGTAGTAATCGACTTGCATCTGCGCTTCTAGCAGGCGACGCTCTGCCTGGAAAAGCGTCAGCCGCATGTCGTGCAGTTCCTTCTCCGCGATTTTCTCGGGCGTCGGCGGACTGAACAAATTTGCAAGCGAACGCATGGCAGTTACCTCCCGGATATGTCAACAGCTGACTAAAAGTGATTCATGCGATTGTCTGCGCCATGCCGTCCAATATAGTCGATCCGACGCAAGGTACACGATGGGTCACCATGGATCATGTGGGGTCGCCCACAAGAATGATTGCCGTCACGCGGCCGGTGCGGTAGATTTATCGCCCAACAGCCAGGGCCCGCATCAGGCACGTCCTGGCTTTGTCTTTTTTACACGCGGCGCTTGCTACAACTTGCCGATTGTGGCGAAAGCTGCCGTCGCGCGCGGCGGTCATCGGGCTTGGACGGCGTGGCAAAAAAAATCTCGTCGGTAAAAAAACCACACGCATGCAGTGCGTGCTGCGGCGCTTGACCACGGGGCGCTCGCGCAGCGTGTCGTTCGCACGACAACAGCATGACAAAGGCACGACAGCGGCATGACGTGCGCGCCGCTCGGGCGGGCAGGTAGAATGCGCAGCCTGCATGGCTGCCGTCACTTTTCCACCGTTCTCATCGCCCCCTTTCCCATCGCTTCTGCCGTGTCCGATTCTTCGCCCGCGCGTTGCCGCTTGCTATGCCGGATCCTGTTGCTGTGGTTGTGGCTGGCATGTCTGCCGGCCCTAGGTGTGGCCGCGCCGATCAAGGTCGTCGTGGTGACATCGCAGCCGCATCTGCTGCCGGCCGCGGCCGCGACGTTTCGCGCGGCCTATGGCAACGACGTGGCCGAATTCAGCTTTGCCACGCGCGTTCCCGATAGCGCCGTGCTCGATCGCGCCGATGTTATTGAAGCGTGGTTCGTACCGCCTGCCGTGCTGCGCGGCATGGCGCCCGCGATGCGCCATGCGCGCGAGCGGGGCGCGTCGATTGTGGCCGCGCCGCTCGAAAGCGCGCAGGCAGCGTGGGGTGTCGGGCCCGATGCGGCGCTGACCGCCGCCGCGCAACCGTATTGGGACGCGGGTGGCGTCGACAACCTTGTGGCGCTGCTCGCGCATGCGGTGGCGGCGCGCCAGCGCGCGGCCGGCATCGCGCCGATCGCGGTGCCGCCGGTGCGCGCGGCGCCAGCGGCTGGCATCTATCATCCGCGCGCGCCGCAACCGTTTGCCTCGCTCGACGACTACCTGCGCTGGTATCGCCCGCAGCAGCGCATGCGCGACGAGGCGCCGCTGGTTGGCATTGCGTTCTACGCCACGTCATGGCGTCAGCGCGATCTTGCGCACATCGACGCGCTGATCGATGCTCTGGAGCGTCGCGGCATCGGCGCCGTGCCGGTATTCGGCTGGCCAATTTCCAGCCTCGATGCGCTGCTGACGCGGCACGGCGGCGCCACGCCGCTGCGCGCGCTGCTTTCGCTGAATCTGACCATTCCGCGCGCCGAAGACAAGGAGTGGCTGGCCAGGCACGGACTGCATGTGATGAATCTGGTCGCCACGCGCGACAGTGCCGCCGTGTGGCAAGCCGATATACGTGGCATTGCCGGGGATCGCCTGCCATTGCTGCTGACCGCGCCCGAGCGCAGCGGCGCCACCGAGCCGATGCTGTTCGCCACGCAGGAGGATCGCGATGGCGCAATCGGCAGCGCCGCGGTGCCGGAGCGCGTGCAGGCCATCGTGGCGCGCGTTGTGCGATGGATAGCGCTGCAGGACAAGCCCGCCGCCCGCAAGCATGTGGCCGTGCTGTACTACAACAATCCGCCCGGACGCGGCAATATCGGCGCGAGCTACCTGGCCACGCTGCCGTCGCTGACGCGGATCCTGCAGCGCCTGCGCGCGGCGGGATACGACACCGGCACCGCCATGCCCGATGCCGCCACGCTGACTGGACTGCTGGAAGCCAGCGGGCGCAACGTCGAGACTTGGTCGCCCGGCGAACTCGATCGCATGGTGCGCGCGGGCCATGTCACGCGGGTGCCCGTAGCGCAGTATCGCCGCTGGTTCGACGCGTTGCCCGCGGCGTTTCGCCAGTCGGTGCTGCAGGCCTGGGGCCCGCCCGAACAGAATCCATTGATGATGACGCGCGATGCGCGTGGCGAGCGTGCGTTCGTGATTCCGGGACTGTTCTTCGGCAACGTGTTTGTTGGACCGCAGCCGTTGCGCTCGACGTTCGAGCGGGCGCTCGACGCTTCGCACGACACGCTCACGCCGCCGCCGCATTCGTATCTCGCCGCCTATCTCTGGTATCGGCACGCGTTTGGTGCCGATGCCGTGGTGCACGTGGGGCGTCATGGCACGCTGGAATGGCTGCCCGGAAAGCAGGTGGCCCAGTCGGGCGAGGACGCATCGGAAGTCCTGCTTGGCGATCTGCCGAACGCCTACGTCTACATCCAGGATGGCGGCGGCGAGGCGATTCAGGCCAAACGGCGCAGCGCGGCGGTGCTGGTCAGCCATCTGTCGCCGTTGCTGGCGTCCGCGGGACAGCCGCCCCTGCTGGCGGCGCTCGACGAGGCCGTCGAGCAGGCCGAAGCCACGCGCGACAGCGCGCCCGAACTCTCGGCGCAGTATCGCAAGCAAGCGCTGCAACAGATGCGCGCGCAAGGGCTGGACCGCCAGTTGGGGCTCGACGCCGATGCGCCATGGGACACCATCGCGCCCACGCTGCACGCCTTCCTGCACAAGGTCGAGGCCGAACCGATGCCGCTTGGCATTCACGCGCTGGGCGAGATGCCGTCGGAGGCCGATCAGGTCGATGCGCTGGCCTTGATGCTGGGCGCGCAGCTGCCGGCGGACGCCGCGCAGCGGCGCGCGTGGGCCGAGGCAATCGTCCGCGGCCACGCACCGGACGGCGGCGACGATACGACGCGCAAGGCGTTGGCGGCGGCGCGGCAGTGGCTTGCCGATCTGCGCAGCTCGCCACAGCAGGAACTCGACGGCCTGATCACCGTGTTGTCCGGGCGATATCTGCCGAGCGGGCCGTTGGGCGATCCGGTGCGCGTGCCAGACAGTCTGCCGACGGGCCGCAATCTGCATGCCTTCGATGGCGCGCGGATCCCCACCCGCGCAGCATGGGCCCTGGGGCAGGAAATGGCCGCGCAAACGCTGGCGCGCTTTGCGCAAGCGTCGGGCGGCGTGCCGCAATCGGTGTCGATGGTCTTGTGGTACGGCGAGACGGAACGTCATCAGGGTGCGATGGAAGCCGAAGCGCTGTACCTGATGGGCGTGGAACCGGTTTGGAATGCGCGCGGCATCGTCGAGGACGTGCGCCTGATCCCGGACGCGCAACTGGGGCGTCCGCGCGTGAACGTGGTGCTGACTACCTCGGGCATCTATCGCGATGGCTTTGGCGACAAGATCGCGCTGCTCGACAAGGCCGCGCGGCTGGCCGCGGCGGCCGGCGAGAACGCAATTAGCCGCCATGACCGCGACGTGACAGCGTTGCTGATCGGGCAGGGCGTCGGCGCGCAGGAGGCGGCCAGGCTGGCGCGTGCGCGTGTGTTTGCCGCGCGGCCCGGCAACTATGCGATCGGCGTGCAGCAGATGGTCGAACAGAGCCGCGACGCCCAGAGCGGACCCGACGCGCTGGCGCAGCAATACCTGCGCAACATGAACTTTGCGTACTCGGCCGAAGGTTGGGGCCAATCCGCGCCGATGGCGCTGGCCAGCCATCTCAAATCGAACCAGGCGGTGCTGTTTTCGCGCACCAGCACGCTTTATGGCGCGCTCGACAACGACGACACCTACCAGTACGCGGGCGGGCTGGCTGCCGCCACGCGCGCCGTTGCAGGCAAGGCGCCGCCGCTGTGGCTGCACAATCTGCGCCGCGCCGGCGAAACGCAGACCGTCGATGCGCAGACCTGGCTCGCCACCGAACTCAACGCGCGCCAGTGGAATCCGAAATGGATCAGCGCGATGCAGCGATCCGGTTACGCGGGCGCGCGCGAAATGGCCCGCGAGGTGGAGCACCTCTATGGCTTTCAGGCGACCGTGCCCGAACAGATGCCCGGCGAGTTCTGGCAACGCACGTATGACGTCTATGTCGCGGACAAACTCGATCTCGGCATGGAGGCGTTCTTTCGCGACGCCAATCCGCATGCCCGCCAGAGCATTCTGGCGCGGCTGCTGGAAGTCGACCGGCAAGGCAGCTACCGTTTCACCGATGCGGAACGCCGCGACATGCTGCGCGCCTACGCGCAGAGCGTGCGGCGCGATGGGCTGTCGTGCACGGCCAATACCTGCGGCAATCCGCTGCTGATGGCGCATATTGCACGCGCCGGCCATGCGGCGCGCATCGATATGAAGGCCCTGGGCCGCGAACTTGCCGATGCCGTGGTCGACCCCGTGCCGCGCGCTGCGCCGATCCGTGCGCGTGAGCCTCACGCCAACGCGCTGCATAGTCAGCGGCACTCCGCCGACGCGCCCACAGCGGGCCCGTCGCCGACGCCGCGCAAAACCGAAGCCGAGCAGGACCGCACGCATGCGGTGACGGGCCAGCGTCTGCTGCCGCAACCGATGCCGACGGCAGACGCCGCGGCGCCGCATGTCCGGCAGCCGTGGATAACGCTGGCGCTTGCGCTGCTGGTGATCGGCGCGGGCGCGTATCGCGCGTGGCGGCGGATGCGCTGAACGTCGCCGTTATCGACCATGGATCGCCTCTGCGCACCAATGGACAGCCCGTCGCGTTCTCCGTATTCTGAGCGCCTTTACGATTTCCGCGCCGTCGGCGCGCGTTGACCGATGCATCTGCTGTCCACCCGGCCGGGAGGCTTTGTCGAGGACAACGCCGTGGTGCTGCGCATCGAGCAGACGCCTGGCGATATTGTCGTGCTGAGCGCGGCCGATACCACGTTGTCGCTGCTGGCCGCCGCCGTGCCCGCACTGGGCGACGATTATCCGCGCGTGCGTCTGGCCAATCAGATGTACCTGCGGCAACCGGCGTCGCTGGATCTGTACATCGACGAGGTGCTGCAGCATGCGCGCGTCGTGGTGGTCGATCATCTTGGCGGCGAAAGTGACTGGGCCTACGGCCTGGAACGGCTGCCCGAACTGGCGCGCGCGCGCAACCAGTTGCTGGTGATGTTTTCGGGCGACCTTGCCGAAGACGACAACCTGTCGCGGCGCGGCAATGCACCGGCCGCGCTGTCGCACCAGCTGTGGCGTTATTTGCGCGAAGGCGGCGCGGGCAACGCCGAACAGTTTTTCCGCTGCATCGGGCACCACGCCTTTGGCCATGCGCAGACCGCCATGCCGGCACAGGTGCTGCCGCAAGCCGCGCTCTATCATCGCGACCGTGGCGTGGCCACCGTACAGGACTGGCAGCGCGAATGGGCCGCGCGGGGCCTGCGCGACGCGCCGGTGGTGGCGCTGCTGTTCTATCGCTCTCACCTGCAGGCGGGCAACACCGAGGTGTTCGACGCGCTGGCCGACGCTTTGCTCGATGCCGGGCTCTGTCCGCTGCCGTTGGCGCTCAGTTCGCTCAAGGAGCCGATCTGCCGCGAGGTTTTGCAGCAGCTGTGCGACGCGCATGGCGTGTCGCTGGTGCTCAATACCACGGCGTTTTCCGCCGCGTCGCTCGATCGCGCGGGAGAGCCCGACACGCCGCTGGCCAACGATGCGCCCGTCCTGCAGGTGATTCTCAGCGGCGGCAATCGCGACGACTGGCTCGCCGATAGCCAGGGCCTGGGCACGCGGGACGTGGCGATGCACGTCGCCATGCCGGAAGTCGACGGCCGCATCATCACGCGAGCCATCAGCTTCAAGGGACTGGCATGGCGTTGCCCGCATACGGAAGTGGATGTGGTGCGCTATCAGCCCGATGCCGGGCGCCTGCGGTTCGTGGCGGAACTGGCGCGCCGCTGGTGCCGCTTGCGCACCGTGCCGGCCGCCGACAAGCGGCTCGCGCTGATCCTGGCGAACTATCCGGCCAGCGAAGGGCGCATCGGCAATGGCGTGGGGCTCGATACGCCGGCCTCCGTGGTGCGCATCCTGTCGATGCTGCGCGATGCCGGCTATGCGCTCGGACCGCTGCCGGCCGACGGCGACGCGCTGATGCGCGGCCTGACGCGCGGCATCACCAACGATGTCGATCAGCATGCATGGCGCCCTGCATTCCAGAGCCTCGCCATGGGCGACTACAAGGCGTGGCTGGCGCAGTTGCCGCAGGCCAACCGCGACGCCGTCACGGCGCGCTGGGGCGCGCCGGAGGCCGATCCGATGGTGCGCGACGGCCGCTTCATGATCGCCGGCGTGCGCAGCGGTCATGTCTTCATCGGCATCCAGCCGGCGCGGGCCTACGGGGTCGACGACTACGCCAGCTATCACGATGCCGAGCTGCCGCCGCCGCACGGCTATCTGGCGTTCTACTTCTGGCTGCGCCATGTGTTTGGCATCGACGCCGTGGTGCACGTGGGCAAGCACGGCAACCTGGAATGGTTGCCGGGCAAGAGCGTCGCGCTGTCCGATGCGTGCTGGCCCGATGTGGTGCTGGGCCCGCTGCCGCATCTCTATCCGTTTATCGTCAACGATCCCGGCGAAGGCGCACAGGCCAAGCGCCGCACGCAGGCCGTGATCATCGACCACCTGATGCCGCCGCTCACGCGCGCGGAAAACTACGGGCCGCTACAGGATCTGGAGCGTCAGGTCGATGAATACTACGAAGCGCTGAGCTTCGATCCGCGTCGCGCCAGGCTGCTGCGGCGCGAGATCCTGAAGTCGATCGTCAGCCAGCAGCTGCATCGCGAACTCGGGCTTGACGCGCCGTCCAGCGGTGAAGACGAAGAGGTGCTGCTCAATCGCACCGACGCATGGCTGTGCGAACTGAAGGAGTCGCAGATACGCGACGGGCTGCATGTCTTCGGGCAATCGCCGGCCGGACGGCAGCGGCGCGATACGCTGGCCGCGCTGGCGCGCTTTCCGGTGGAAGACGGGCAGGGCGCGCGCGCCGGTCTGCTGTCCGCGATGGCGGCCGACCTTGCCCTCGGTGCGGATTTCGATCCCCTCGACGCCGACTGGGCGGCGCCATGGACCGGCCCGCGTCCCGCGTGCCTTGCCGAGGTCGGCGATGGGCCGTGGCGCCATTGCGGCGATACGCGCGAGCGGCTGGAAGCGCTTGCGCTGCGGCTGCTTGAGGACGACACCGACGTCGGCCCGCAATCGCGCGCAGTGATGGCGCGGTTGCGCGAGCAGATAGCGCCGCGCCTCGATGCGTGCGGCGCGCAGGAACTGATGCAGCTCGAACGCGGGCTGGCCGGGCGGTTCGTGCCGGCGGGGCCGAGCGGCGCGCCGTCGCGCGGGCGTCCCGACGTGCTGCCCACCGGGCGCAATTTCTATTCTGTCGATACACGCGCGGTGCCCACGCGCACGGCGTGGACGCTGGGGCTGCGCGCGGCCAACCAACTGATCGAGCGGCATTTGCAGGAGCATGGCGAGTATCCGCGCGCGGTTGGGCTGTCCGTGTGGGGCACCGCCACCATGCGCACCGGCGGCGACGATATCGCGCAGGCGATGGCTCTGCTTGGCGTGCGGCCGAAATGGGCGCACGGCAGCCATCGCGTGGTCGATTTCGAGATCCTGCCGATGACGGTGTTCGACCGGCCGCGCGTCGATGTGACGTTGCGCGTGTCCGGTTTCTTCCGCGACGCGTTTGCCAATCTCGTGGCGCTGTTCGACGCGGCCGTGCAAGCCGTGGCGGCGCTCGACGAGCCCGCCGACGTGAATCCGCTACGCGCGCGCGTACTGGCCGAACAGCAGGCGCTCGAAGCGCAGGGTATCGCGCCCGAACTCGCGCGCCAGCGTGCCGGCTGGCGCGTGTTCGGCGCGCGACCCGGCGACTACGGCACCGGGCTGCAGGCGTTGATCGACACACGGCGCTGGCAAAGCGACGAGGATCTGGCGCAGGCCTATCTGCATGCCGGGGGCTACGCGTACGGTCAGCGCAGCGCCGGCGCCGACGCGCGCGACGCGTTCGCCGCGCGGCTTGCCGAGATCGACGTGGTGCTGCAGAACCAGGACAACCGCGAACACGACATCCTCGACGCCAACGACTATTACCAGTTCCACGGCGGCATGGTGGCGGCCGTGCGGCACCTGGGCGGCGCGCAACCGGCCGTCTATCTGGGCGATCACGCCAACCCGGCCGCGCCGCGCGTGCGTACGCTCGACGAGGAAATCGCGCGCGTGATCCGCACGCGCGTGGTGAATCCAAAATGGATCGACGGCGTCAAACGCCACGGCTACAAGGGCGCGTTCGAGATGGCGGCGACGGTCGATTACCTGTTGGGCTACGATGCCACGGCGCGCGTGGTCGGGGATCACCAATACGCGCTGGTGGCCGACGCCTATGTGCATGACGACGCCACGCGGGCGTTTCTCGCGCAGCACAATCCGCGCGCGCTGCAGGGCATCTGCGAGCGCCTGCTGGAGGCGATGGCGCGCGGACTGTGGCAGGAGCCGGGCGACCATCAAACGCGGATCGCCGGCCATCTGCTCGATAACGAACAGCATCTGGAAGGGATGTCATGACGAAAACGGCATTGCGCCCGATATTTCCATTCAGTGCCCTGGTGGGCCAGGACGCGCTTCAGCAGGCACTGCTGCTGGCCGCCATCGATCCGGGCATCGGCGGCGTGCTGGTGACGGGACCGCGCGGCACGGCAAAATCGACCGCCGCGCGCGCGCTGGCAGAGCTGCTGCCGCACGGGCGCTTCGTGACCCTGCCACTCGGCGCCAGCGAGGAACAACTGACCGGCTCGCTCGATCTTGGACATGTGCTGCAACAGGGCGAGGTGCGGTTCCAGCCGGGCCTGCTGGCGCGTGCGCACGACGGCGTGCTGTACGTCGACGAGGTGAACCTGCTGCCCGATCCGCTGGTGGACCAGTTGCTCGACGTGGCGGCCAGCGGCGTCAATGTGGTGGAGCGCGATGGCCTGTCGCATCAGCATCCGGCGCGATTCGTGCTGGTAGGCACCATGAATCCGGAAGAAGGCGAACTGCGTCCGCAATTGCTCGATCGCTTCGGGCTGGCGCTGGCGCTATCGAACTACGACGACCCGGCGGTGCGGCAGGCGATCGTGCGGGCACGGCTGGACTTCGATACCGATCCCGATGCGTTCCGCGCTGCCGTGGCGGAACGTCAGCGCGATCTGGCGCGGCAGGTGGCGCGCGCGCGTGAAGCGCTTGCGGGCCTGGCGTTCAGCGATGCGGTGCACGATCGTGTCAGCGCGCTGTGCCTGGCCGCCGATGTCGATGGCGTGCGCGCCGACCTCGTGATGCTGCGCGCGGCGCGTGCGCTGGCGGCATGGCGCGGCGACCCTGCCGTGCGCGCCGATCATGTCGATGCGGTGGCAGAGCTGGTGCTGCACCATCGACGTCACGCGCAAGGCGAGACATCGCAGCCAAGGCAAGACGCGCAGTCCGCACCGTCGAAGGGTGGGCCGGCGCCGTCGCATGGCGAGCAGGGAGGGCAGGACGGTCCTGCGCCCGACCATCGCCAGAGCGCCGACCCATGGGGTGCGCTGCCGCCGCCGCAGACCGCCGGCATTGCCGACGTCAAACCGCTGAAACCGTTCCATATCGGGAATCGCACCGCAAAAAAAGCCTGAGCCACCGGCGCGCCGCCGCGCAGCAGCGGCAGGGCGGCCACCGGTGGCAGGCGCCCCGGCTCGTATCGAAGGGTTCCGTGTCGCATGACGGCGCACCGGGCGCGCGCGTGCACTGGCCGCGCACGCTGGCCGCCAAGCGCGACCGGGCGCTGGCCGCGCCTCATCTGCGCTATCGCCATGTGTCGGCGCGCGGCGGGGAGCTGCATTGCATCGTGCTCGATTGTTCTGCATCGATGCTGCAAGGCGACCAGCTGGCGCTGGCCAAGGGCGTACTCGTGCGCCTGATCGAACGCGCCTATCAGGCGCGCGCCGATGTTGCGCTGGTGTGTTTCGCGGCCGGGCAGGCGGAAGTCCGTCTGGCGCCGTCGCGCGCGCGGCGCTGGAACGACGACTGGATCCGCCCGATCGCCGGCGGTGGCGGCACGCCGCTGGCGCTTGGTGCGGCGCGCGCGGACCAGTTGCTCGCGCGCCAGACTCGGCTGCGTCCCGCGCAGCGCCGCTGGCTCTGGCTGCTCAGCGACGGCCGCACCACCGAAACGCCGTCCCGGCCCGCGTGGGCCCACCATATCGTGGTGGTCGACGTCGAGCGCCAGGCCCTGGCGCTGGGCCGCTGCCAGCAGCTGGCGCAGGGCTGGGACGCCGAATACCGCAACGCCGAAACGCTAACGCTCTGAACGCTAAAGTTTCGCCGTTACCTGTCCGTTAGCCCATCGATAGCCCCGGACTACGCGGGGCGCAAACGAGGAGCGGACTGCATCATGGCTTGGGACAACTTGAGTATGCGCATCCGGTTGGGTGCGACATTTGGCGTGATCTTGTTGCTGGTGGCGATCATGATGACGCTGGCGCTTGACGCGATGCCGGACAGCGGTCCGCGCGGCTGGATCTGGGGCCTAGGCGCCGCGGTGCTGGCCTTCAGCGTGATCTGCTGGTTCCGGCTGACGGGTGCCATCGAGGTGCCGCTCAGGGAAGCGGAATTCATCGCGGAAACGGTGGCCGCCGGGGACCTGAGCAAGGAATTCGAAACCGATCGCGGCGGCGATTTCGGTCGTCTGCTGGGCGGACTTGGCGAAATGGAGGACATGCTCACCGACCTGGTCACGCGCATCAAGTCGGCCAGCGATTCGATTTCATCGGCATCGCAGCAGATTGCGGTGGGCAACACCGATCTGTCGCAGCGCACCGAGGAGCAGGCCGCGACGCTGCAGGAAACCGCGTCGAGCATGAGCGAACTGACCACCATGGTCAAGCAGAACACCGACCGCGCGCGCACGGCCAACGGGCTGGCGGCATCGGCGTCCGATATTGCGGAGCGCGGCGGCGAACTGGTCGGCAAGGTGGTGAAGACGATGGACGCGATCAGCGTCAGTTCCCGCAAGGTGACCGACATCATCGCCGTGATCGAGGGCATCGCGTTCCAGACCAACATCCTGGCGCTGAACGCGGCCGTGGAAGCCGCGCGCGCCGGCGAGCAGGGCCGCGGCTTCGCGGTGGTGGCGGGCGAAGTGCGCACGCTGGCCCAGCGCAGCGCAGCGGCGGCCAAGGAGATCAATGTGCTGATCCACGATTCGGCGAATCAGGTGGAAAGCGGCTCGGCGCTGGTCGGGCAGGCCGGTGCGACGATGGACGAAATCGTGCAGGCAGTGCGCCGCGTCACGCAGATCCTTGGCGAGATCGCCGTCGCGTCCGAACATCAGAGCGCCGGCATCGAACAGGTCAACGTGGCCGTTACCCAGATGGACGATGTCACGCAGCAGAACGCGGCACTGGTGGAGCAGGCGGCGGCCGCATCGTCCGCGCTGGCCGATCAGGCCCAGGAACTGCAAAAGGTGGTGGGCGAGTTCAAGCTGTAAGCGCGCCGGAGGAGTCCGGGCGGCAGTGACGCGACACGCGTTAGAGGCGTCAGTGGCGGTATGGGCGCTATGGGCGCTATAGGGGCTATAAGCGCCCGCTTTGCAGGTAGCCGATCACCGGCGCCCAGAACTTGTTCATGAACGCCGGTTCGATGGCGGCGTTATGGGGCAGGTCTTCAAACACGACCAGGCGGCTTGGCGCATGCACGGCATGGGCCAGGTCCTCTGCGTGGCCGAACGGGATGGTCTCGTCGCGCCGGCTGTGTATCAGCATCACTGGCATTCTCAGCGCGCGCAGCCGGGCAACGTTGTCCCACGGATTCGGCAAGGCCCACGCGATCCAGCGCGGCACAAGGCCGGTGGCGACCGCCGCCGCGCGCGCGGAGCGAAATCCGGCCCCGATCACCGCGCCGTCAGGCTGAGGATGCAGATCGCCCAGCACATCGAGCAACACGCCGCTGCCCAGCGAATAGCCCATCACATGATGGCGCGCGGCGCGTGGCGCCACCGCACGGAACTGCGCATACGCCGCCAGGGCGTCTTCGCGCAAATGGCGCACGCTGGGCTTGCCCGTGCTGGTGCCATATCCGCTGTAATCGAACACGAAGGAGCTGATGCCCGCGGCATGGAGCAAGGCCTGCACGGGCGCCCAGTCGCCCAGCGACTCCTCGTCGCCATGGAACACCGCCAATGCCGGGGCCGCGGGATTGGCGGCGCCGACCCACGAAGCGTGCAGCCGACGGTCGCCGCTCGGGAATACGTATTGGCGCGAAGCCACGCCAAAGTCGTCAGGCGTTTGCGTGCCGACGGGGCCGGGCACGAATGCCTCGCGTTCGATCGCGCGGTACAGCAGCAGGCGACCCAGACCGGCCGCCGCGACCAGACCCGCCAGCCCCGCGAGCCCCAGCATGCCGACGAGCCAGCGCCGGGACGGGGCGGGGGGCGCAGGATCGACAGCGCTCGCCCCACCGGGCTCCCGCGCGGCGAAAGGAGCAGGCCCGGTACGAGCGCCGGTATCCGGATCTGGGTGGGGTTCGGGCGGCATGAGTTGTTGAATGCTCCGCAAAGGTCGGGCGCCGAGTGCGTCCGCAAAGTAGGTGGCGTGCGGGACTGTATCTGGCCGCGCGTTCGTGCGGTGTGGTGCGGACGCGACTGCAGTATCTGTAACCCTAGCACCTGTTGTGCCGGAAGGCAGGGCGGCACACACGGTGCAGCGCGGGATCGATCACAAATTCCTGAAGAATCAATTAGATATCGCCTAAATTGACCTGATCAATCGCGCCGATAGAAAAGTTTTTGCGCGCGCACTGCAAATCGTCCTTGCTTATCTATCTATAGGTAGATAGTATTCAGGCCATGGACAGCGACGCAACAACAAGCAATAGCGGTTTAGCGAAAACTGTCCACGCAACACC
The DNA here is from genome assembly GCF_008801835.1 of Cupriavidus pauculus. Lineage (GTDB taxonomy): Bacteria > Pseudomonadota > Gammaproteobacteria > Burkholderiales > Burkholderiaceae > Cupriavidus > Cupriavidus pauculus. Next base: position 256,110 of record NZ_VZOW01000005.1, read on the forward strand.
AGGCAGTTTGTCAGTACCGGAGGCGGTATTTTTTTGGATCGATAAATCTATCTAGCAGTAGATAGCAAAAGAATCCGCCGAATCGCAGCACAGACAATCGCCCCGCGATCCACCACCGAACCGAGATCGCCCGGCCTTATCACGGAGAGCATCATGAACGCCAAGACCATCCTGACCGCCGCCACCCTTGCAGCCGCTTTTGTGACGGGCGCCGCCCAAGCAGCCCAGCCGCGCGGTGAAGTCTACGGTTATACGTATCGCATCAACGATCAACGCAGCGCCTTTACCGACGGCGCGCGCCAAGGCAAGTTCGACGCCTTCAGCGAAGGTGCGCGCATCGGCAACCGTGATGCCTACACCGACGGCGCGCGCATCAGCAACCGCGACGGCTACACCGACGGTGCACGCATCAGCAATCGCGACGGCCTGAGCGCCAGCATCGGCAATCGCGACGTGTACTCGGAGGGCGCCCGCAACGCCGATCCGTACACCGACGGCGCGCGCTTCGTAGCCGGCCTGGACCGCACCGGCGTTTCGGCCAGCCCGGCCCGTTCTGCCGATCCGTACCTGGACGGCGCCCGCGGCAATGGCCCGCGCAACCCGTACTTCGACGGCGCACGCTCGACCGACGTGTACACCGACGGCGCACTGGTCTGAGCGCAACGGCGCGCGACTTGCCAGGATTTGGCGGTCGCGCCAACGCAGACGGGCCTCCCTCGAATCGAGAGGAAGGCCCGTCTGTTTTCCAACAGGAAGCACTACGATGAAAACGCTTGGGCACGATGCCCTGATTCTGGGCGGATGGCTGGCACTTTGTGCAGCCAGTGGTTCAGCCGTCACGCTGGTGGTGCAAACACTGGTGTAATCGGCCTGGAGATTGACTCCGGGAAAATCCCGGTTGAGTATCTATCTTCGTGTAGATAAAGTTCCCACCATGAAAACGCAACCTGTTCGCGAGCAACTGCTCGAACACACGCTGGTGCTGATCCGCAGCCGCGGCTTCAACGGCTTCAGCTACCGCGACCTGGCCGAGCTGGTGGGGGTCAAGACCTCCAGCATCCACTATTACTTTCCTTCCAAGGACGATCTGGTCCTGGAAGCCGTGCGGGAATACAGCCGACGCATCTCCGAGCGGCTGGCGGGCATCGATTCGAGCCTGCCGGTGCTGGAGCAGGCCCGGCTTTACCTCGACCCGCTGCGCCAGACGTGCGGTTCGGGGCAGATCTGCCTGGCCGGCATGTTGTCGACGGAAATCCTGAGCCTGCCCGAATCGGTCCACCATGTGCTCAAGGAGTTCTATCACATCAACGAGGCGTGGCTGACCAAGCTGCTCGAACGCGGCCAGAAGGAGCGCGATACGCCGTATCCGGTGCCCCCGGCCATGCTGGCGCAGGTGATTTATGGATCGCTGCAAAGCGGGCTGATCGCGGCGCGGCTTTTCGGCACGCAGGAACGCCTGGAAGCGGCGGCTGAAACGCTGCTCGGCGCGCTGTGCAACAAGCGCGCGAAAGCGTTGCTGGAATCCCAGGCCGCCTGCGCCGCCTGAGCGCGGCGTCGCCCCGCACCGACAAGCACAACAAAACGTCGCAAACGCCGGATGGCTCACGTCATCCGGCGTTTTTCGTTTGGGCGTCGAAGCGGGATACCGTGTCGCACAGCCATTGGGCGTCATCGTGCGGCAGGTCGTGGCCAGCCCACGGATGCCGCGCCGTATCGACATGCGGCGCCCGCCACGCCCCAGCCAGGCGCGTCGAACAGACCGGATCGACAAGCCGGTCCGCGTCGGACGACACGATCAGGGTCGGGCAAGCCGGCGCCGTCGGCTGCGCGCGGAAGCGCGCGGCGGCGATCAACTGGCGCATCGCCGAGCGGCGCGACACGGGCGCGCTCAGGCCGATCTCCACCCAGCGCGACAGATCCGCATCGCGCGTATCGAGCCGTTCGCACGTCAGCCGATGCACGGTGCGCTCGCAGCGCGCGCGGTCATGCCAATGGCTGGCCATGCCGATCAGGGCGGCCCAGTTTTGCGGCCGCAAGCGTTCGGTTGCGGTGCTGAAGGGGCGCATGCTCGTGTTGATCAGCACCAGTTGCGCAACGTCGGCGGGCCATGCCTGTGCCCAACTGGTGGCTACCATCGCGCCGAGTGACATCGCAAGGATGCGCCACGGACCGTCTGTGCCCGATGCTCGCGCCGCGTCGCGCACGGCCTGCGCCATGCCTGCGACATCGCCGGGCACCGGTTGCTCGCGTGCATGGCCATTGCCCGGCAGATCGATCAGCAGCGGCTGCCCGAGTCCACACGCCGCCCAGCGGGCCGGCAGGTCGTCCCAGTGGCGCGATTCGCGCGTCAGCCCGCGCAGGAAGATCCACTGACTCATGGCGCGCCGTTGCGGTTCTGCCAGTGGGCGCGCGCCTGTTCCAGCAAATGCAGGCGATGCGGACCGTGCGGCAGCCAGCGTTCGGGCGCCACCGCCACGCGGCCCAGAAAATCGAACAGGCTCACATGGCGGCGCAGCACCCGTGCGGTGCGGTGCGCCTTGATCGGGTTGAAGATGCCAGCGCGCGAGAACAGCTGGCGCGGGTTTTTCTTGATCCACAGCCACGAACCCAGCTCTAGCGTCATCGGCAGAAACAGGTTGTGCGCCGGGGTGCGGTCGTAGGCGTAGTCCCACAGGTCGCCGTGCAACAGGTACTGGTGGCTTTGCGGCTCGAATGCGTAGCCGTGGTGCGGATGGGCCTGTTCGAACATGGTCTTGAGCAGGTACATCTCCGGAAAATGCGGCATCGGCGCGTGCGTGCGCGCATAGGGAAACCAGATGCTGTCGCGCCAGCCGTAGCCCGAATGGCAATCGACGGCAAAGCTGAGCGGCCGCGTCAGCAGTTCCGTTTCCACCACGCGCAGCAGCGCCAGGCTTTCGGGTTCCATCGGCGCCCCGGCGCGGCCGCGATACCACGGCAGCCACGCGCCGATGCGCTGGCCGCCCGCCAGGAAGGGCACCGATGCGTCGGCGTTCTGCGGCGCGTTGCGCATCAGGTCGACGCCGTTCGGATTGGCGCGCGTGGCCACGTACATGCCGCCCGGATTGACGATCGGCATGAACACCAGCCGCACCGTTTCCAGCTGGCGATGCAGCAGTTCGTCCCAGGCCAGCCTGCACAACACCGATCGCATGTAGTCGAGCACCAGTTGCGTGCCGATCCGTTCCAGCCCGTGAATGCCGCCGAAGATGCCGATCGCGGGCGCATCGGGTGCGCGCGTGCCGAGGCTCGCCACATGCACGGCAAACGTGTGATCGCGCGCGGCCACGTTGCAGACCACTTCGGTCTGGAACCATGGCGCCCCAAGCTCCAGCAACGCCAGCAACTGGTCGTACTCGGGGAAACTGGGGCGGCCCGGATCGGTCATCGTAGGGGGCGTGGCGACGGTCAGTTCAATATAGGCGCTGGGGGCGGCGCTTCACAGCGGCGGCTGGCCGCGTGGCCCGGCGTCACCAGGCAGTCCAGCAGCGCGCCCACCAGCCGCGTGTTGCAGCGGGTCTTCAGGCAGTACAGGTATTCGTGGATCACCGGCGCATCGTTGGCGAAGCGCACCACGGCCAGCGCGGGATCGTGCGGCACTTCGCCGGCGGGCATCACGCTCGCGCCGAGGTTGTGCCGAATCGCCTCGCAGATCGCCTCGCGGCTGCCGATGACGGTGTGCGCGGGCAGCTCCGCGCCCACCGCATGCAGCGCGGATTCGGTGGCTTCGCGCGTCATCGATCCTTGCTCGCGCACCAGCAGATGGCAGCCCGACAATTCGGCTACGTCGACATGCACGCGCCGCGCGAGCGGATGCGCGGGATGCACCACCAGCACCATCGGATCCGCTGCCAGCATCACGCGATGCAGCCGGGCGTCGCCGAGCGCGTGCGACGACACGGCGGCATCGATGCGATATTCGTAGAGCGCATCGATCATCTGCTTGGAATTGCCGATCTGGATGCTGATCTCGATGGCCGGATAGCGCTGGCGAAACGCGGCCACGCTGCGCAGGATGTAGTAGGGGCCGGTGGCGCCGATGCGCAGGTTGCCAAAGCTCAGGTTGCCGGCATTGCGCAGCAGGAAATCGGCGTTGCTTTCCTGCTGGGTGATCTGCTCGGCCAGCGGCATCAGCGCTACGCCCACGTCGCTCAGGTCCACGCGGCCGGCGCGGCGGTGGAACAGCTCCACGCCGTAAAGGTCTTCGAGTTGCCGGATCCGCCCGGTGACGGTGGGCTGACTCACGCGCAACTGGCGCGCGGCGGTCGTGATGCTGCCTTGTCGAGCCACCTCGTAAAACGTCATCAACAGGTCGCCAAGCATGCAAGTCCCGGGAGAGCCAGATCAGCCCGGGACTTTAAGTCGGAAATATGACAGCGTGACGACCGACCCACACGTTCGGCGCGACCCACCAGGCCGCGCCTGCGTCCCTCGGCGTGCGTGCAGGCGCGCGGGAGCGCGCCGGAAATCGCTGCCCGCGCGCCGGGCCGAGTGCGTCGGCGTGTCAGCCGCCCATCGCCGGGTCCGACGTGGTGTGCGTGCCGTTTTCCAGCCGGCCGGCAAAGCGGCGGCTGAATCCGCCTTGCTGCGTGGTCACCGTGAAGTCATACCAGTTTGCCTGGGAGCCCACCGGCCAGTGTTGGTCCAGTTCCTTGCCGGGCGGCAGTTCGAACGCCCAGGGGCCGTCGTTGCGATAGGCATTGGGCTTCACGGTGAACGTGCATGCCGTGCTGCCGCGATTGATCAGCGTGAGCCAGACGTGCGCATTGGCTTCGTCGTAGCAGACGCGGATCTCGGGCGCGGCGCCACCGCCGGCCGTCTTCTGCGCGCTGACGTCGCCGGCGAACGCGCGGTGGAAACCGTTCGGGCCCAGCACCCAGAGGTCATAGCGGCCGTTGTCGGCCAGTACATCGAGCTTGGCGTCGAACGACTGGCCCGCATCGATCGCGTAGCGGCGCGGTACGTTGCCGAGGTTGAGCTTGTCATAGACATGGAACACCGCGGCCTGCTTGCCGTCGTTCTTGAAGCGCAGCCAGAACGTGTTGGTGTTCGGATCTTCCAGGCCGCTGACGTGCAGCGAATACGGCAGCGCGCGTGACGGCCGCGTGCCTGACTGCTGTTTGGGCATGGTCTGCGTGGCGACGCTTGGCGCGGGGATCTGCGCCTTGGCATCCTGCGCCGCGCGCAGTGCGTCGGCATCGGTCTTGATCAGCGGCGTGAAGGCCAGCGCGGCGTTGCCATTCGGATTGACGAAGTCGAAGGCCGAAGTCAGGTCGCCCATGATCGCGCGGCGGTATGCGCTGATGTTGGTCTCGGCCACGCCAAAGCGCTGCTCCAGGAAGCGCAGCACCGACGTGTGGTCGAACACCTGCGAGTTGACCCAGCCGCCGCGGCTCCACGGCGACACCACGTACATCGGCACGCGCGGGCCGGGGCCGAATGGCGTCTTGTCGACGCTGTAGTACTCCGGCGATGCATCCATCGACGTGTAGCCGATTGGCTTGCCGGTGCTGTCCAGCGCGGGGGCGCACGGCGGCGGCAGATGGTCGAAGAAGCCGTCGTTCTCGTCGAAATTGATCAGCAGGACCGTGCGGCTCCAGACGTCGGGATTGGCGGTCAGCGCGTCCAGCACCTGCTGCGTGTACCACGCGCCCTGCACCGGGCTGGAAGGCCCCGGATGCTCCGAATAGGTGGCGGGCGCGACGATCCACGACACCTGCGGCAGCGTGCCGGCCGCCACGTCGTCGCGCAGTGCCTGCAGGAAGCCGTTGTCCGGCATGGTGTTGGCAATGCCCTTGTACAGCGGGTTGCCGGCGTCGTCCGCGGCAGTGTAGGCGGGATACGGCGACCCGTTGGCCGCGTTGCCGCGCGCAGCGTTGGCGGCGCGATATTGCTGGAAGCCGGCCAGCGGATTGTCGGTGAAGTTGTCCGGCATGTTCTGGTAGACCTTCCATGTCACGCCGGCGGCCTGCAGGCGCTCGGGGTAGGTGGTCCACGTGTAGTTGATGCCGGTGGCGTCGAGCGAATCGCCGCTGTTGTCGATGACCGGGCCGCCGTTCTTGCCGAACGGATCGTTGGTGCCGGTCCAGTGGAACAGGCGGTTGGTGTTGGTGCCGCCGTGGAAGCTGCAGTGATAGGCGTCGCAGAGCGTGAACGCATCGGCCAGCGCGAACTGGAAGCCAAGCTCCTGCTGCGTGTAGTAGCCCATCGATTGCGTCTTCTTCGATGTCGGCCACGCGCTCATGCGACCCAGGTCCCACGCAGCTTGCCCATCGGGCTGGCTGTGCGGCGTGCCGCTCACGCGCTGCGCGTTGCCGACCGACTGGTCGAGGTGATACGGCAGCACGATACGGTTGGTGTTGCCGCTGGCGTAGGTCTGCTGGAACACATTGCGTCCGCCGGGCAGCGGAATCGGGAAGCGGTCGCCAAAGCCGCGCACGCCTTTCATCGTGCCGAAGTAGTTGTCGAACGAGCGGTTCTCCTGCATCAGGATGACCACGTATTCGACATCGCGAATCGATTTGGTGGCGTTATTGGCGGGAATTGCCAGGGCGCGCCGGATGGCGGGCGGGAAGGCGGCAAGCGCGGCGGTGGCGGCGGCGCTGCCGCCGGCCATCTTCAGAAAGTTGCGTCGGCTGGAAGTCATGTCGTTGTTTGCCAAGGAAGTTCGGTTTGCGCGAAAAGGTGCGTAGGTCGGGTCGGGCGTTGCGCAGGCCTCAGGGCGCGCACTTCATTTGCGGTTTGACTTCGGGCGTGCCAGCGTCGGGCTTGTTGGGCGACGGGTTGCCGTTGTTGTTGTCGTCGCCGCCGCCGCAGGCGGTCAGCGCCGTGCAGAGTAGCAGGGCGGCCAGCATGCCCAGCGGGCGAACCCGGGCAACGTGTCGGATGGCTTCGGTCATGGTCGTGTCTCTTGCGGGGGAGGGCCCGGCAGCCTGCGCCGCCCGGGCAAATGCGTGGTGGCATATGCGCTGTGCAGCGTAAGCAACGGCAACGGCACCCCGGTGACATCCAACCGAAAGTTTCCGATCCCGGTATTCGCACTTTTTGGTGCGTAATGTGCAGACATTGGAATTGCCTGCCAGGGGAGGGGATCCCCGTCGCGCACCAGCGTTTCAATCCCTCGAAATGCAAATTGGATGCTGCAATGCACCAAGCGCTGTGCTAAGGTTTTAGGCGTTTCCCTCAAGAAAGTGCGCACACGGCTCGCCGTCCGATCTGCGCCAGTTTCCGGGAAACCGCGCCAGTCCTGCGTTGCAGGGCGATGGCGCGGGCATTGACCTCAAAGCACCATTCTTGTTGCGGCCGCAACGCGCCGTGACCTTGCTTGTAAACGGGGCATGCTGCCACCAATCTGGTAGGCGGAAGGGCGCTTGCAGGAGCTGCATATGGAAAAAGAAACCGGTTACGTCTGGCATTACACAGTGGGTACGCCGTTGGCCGAGATTGCGCGGTCCGGGAGTCTCTTGCCGGCTGCCGCCCGTACACTCGATCCCCGCTCGTGCGAGGAAATCCTCTGGTTCTCGCGCAATCAGCAATGGGACCCGTCCGCCATGAAGGACGATGGGCTGAGCCAGGCGCGCCACGCCCTCACGCGTGCCGCGCTGCACATGCGTTTTGGCCTGTATCGGTTTGGCCTGCCGGAGGCCGATATTCGGCTCTTACCGTGGCCGACCGTCACGCGCGTGGCCGACATCGACGTGCCCGAGGCCATGAACATGGTTGCCACCGGGCTGCGCTGCGGCGCCGCCCCGACCGACTGGATCGGCACGCTGTCGGCGATTCCGCTCGACGATTTGCGCTTCGAGCGTTGGACCGGCACATCCTGGGTGTCGGCCGACCTGAACGAACTGGTTGCCCAGTCCGCCTGAGATGCGCTGGGATGTACTCAGATGCGCCGCGATGCGCCTGAGTTGAGCCTCAAGCACCCCTTAGTCCCGCTTAGCGATTGCGCATGAATCGCGTCGACATTGCGGCCCCGGTCGCGACCTGATCACATCCCGCACCATCCTGCTCGCATCCGTTGTGCCATCGATGCGGATGCTGCGTGCCGGGTACGGCGCGTCAGCGGCTCAATCCACGCGCCGCCACGGGCCACACGCATTCCACCACGCCGCCCCGCACGCCCACCAACTCGTCGTACAGATTGAGCGTGGGATCGCAATGACCGGGCACCAGCATCATGCGGCTGCCCAGCGGCGGCAGCCCCCCAGTGGAGGTTCCGGATTTCGGCATGACGATGCCGTGCTCGTCGTTGGCCGCCACGTAATCGAGCGTTGCCGACGCGGCGCCATCGTCCCAGATCCAAGGCAGACCGGAATCGACCGCCATCGACTTGAGGCCCGCATCGACCACCACGCGATCGCGCGCGGCCACGCTCATGACGGCCGTGGCGATAAACAGGCTGTGCTCGAAGCGCAGCGCTCCCGCGTAGGTATTGGCGCCGTAGTCGGCATCCATGAACACATAGGAGCCCGGCTGAATCTCGGTGTAGACGCCGCTTGCCAGATCGAACTCGACGCTGCCGCTGCCGCCGCCCGTGACCACCTCGCACGCCACGCCAGCCGCTTCCAGTTGTGCGATCACCGCGCCGGTACGGTCCGCCGCACGTGCCGCGCCATCGCGACGCTCATGCCAGCCGCGCAGATGCTGGATGCCGCCGTGATACGCCTGCAGGCCACGCATCGTCAGTTGGGGATGGGCGTTGATGCGCTCCACCAGTGCCAGCACCGCCGCGCCGTCGGCTACGCCGCAGCGGCCTTGTCCCACGTTGATTTCGACGAAAACGTCCAGTTGCGTGCCGGCCGTCTGCGTGGCGACGGCGAGGGCGTCCACCTGCGCCACATCGTCGACACATACGCTGATGCGCGCGTGCCTGGCCAGTTCGGCCGCCAGCGCGGCCTTCACCGGGCCGGCCACCTCGTTGCTGATATGGATGTCACGCACGCCCGCGCGCACGAATGGCACCGCTTCGCTGACCTTCTGGCAGCAGATCCCCACGGCGCCGCGTGCGATCTGCACCAGCGAGATGTCGGGGCATTTGTGCGCCTTGGCGTGCGGGCGCAGCTTCACGCCGGCGTGATCGGCGGCGGCCTGCATGCGGTCCACATTGCGCGAGAACGTGTCCAGGTCGAGCACCAGGGAAGGTGTGTCGATGGTGTCGGCAGCTTGGCCAGGTTGCGCGGCAGGTGGCAGGGCGAAGGAAATGGACATGGCTTGGCGGCAAATAAAACCGGATAACGGCGAAGGAGGGCAAATCGAGGGCAAATCGAGGCGCAGCGTAGCACGACGCGCGCGACGCGTTATCGGGGCACCGGATGCGCCGCGATGGGCCTCGGCAAGTGGATGTGGATCCACTTATGTTGACACGAATTTGATCTGGAGCAAATGGCCCGCATCACCGACCTCAAGCTTAAAGGGCAAGGGTCGTTAAGGCTGGGCTGGATCCCTACGAGTCGAGCCCCCGATGAACAACGTGAGTATTCGCCATGGCCTGCTGGCGACGCTGGTGATATTTGGACTGATGATCGTTTTTGGCGCCGCGCTCGGCGTCAGCCAGCTGAGTGCGGCCAGCGATTCGGCCGAACGCATCCATCTGGTGTCGTCACGGGCGTTGCTGCTCAACGATGCCTACAAGGACATGACGCGGGCGCGTTCCGCACTGACGCGGGCGTACAGTTCGGCCAAGGCGGGCGGTCAAGTGAATGCCGACGCAATCGCCAGCGCCGAAAAGTCGATCGGCAAGTCGCGCGACGAACTCCAGGCCTTCGAGAAGGCGCCCGCGCTGGTCGGGCAGGACGCATCGACGGGCGACGACATCGTCGCGGCTGGCGTGGCGCATATGGACGTGGTGAAGCAGGGCTTGGAAGCGCTGCGCAAGGGCGATGCCGATGCCTACGCCGCCATCAACGACCGCGACATCACCGCGTCCGGCGCCAAATATTCCGCGGGTGTCGAGCGCTTCCAGCAATTCGCGATCAAGCTGAACGACGATGCGCTGGCCGACGAGCGCGCGCGCCTGAGCCGTGTGATCGTGCTGGTGTGCGTGGGGCTGACGCTGTCGGCGCTGCTGATCGTCGCCGTGCATCTGGCGCTGCGCAAGCTGGTGGTGACGCCGCTGAACCGGGCCTGCGAGCTGATCATGCGCGTGGCCGACGGCGATTTGAGCATCGCGGTGCCCAAGGCGGGGCGCAACGAGATCGGCCAGTTGCTCGATGCGCTGGCGCGCATGCAGCACGGCCTGACGCAGACTGTGGCCAAGGTCCGCGCGGGGTCCGACGCCGTGACGATCGGCGCGCGCGAAATCGCTGCCGGCAATACCGATTTGTCGTCGCGTACCGAGCAGCAATCGTCGGCGCTGGAAGAAACCGCGGCGAGCATGGAGCAACTGACGTCTACGGTAGGCAACAACGCGGAAAGCGCTACGCGCGCCAGTGGCCTTGCGCGTGACGCGGCCGATCTGGCCACGCGGGGCGGCGAGGTGGTGCGCGGCGTGGTGAAGACGATGAACGAGATCAATGCGAGTTCGCAGAAAATCGTCGACATCATTGGCGTGATCGACGGCATTGCGTTCCAGACCAATATCCTGGCGCTGAACGCCGCCGTGGAAGCCGCGCGCGCCGGCGAGCAGGGCCGGGGATTTGCCGTGGTGGCTGGCGAAGTGCGCAGCCTCGCGCAGCGCAGCGCCAATGCCGCCAAGGAAATCAAGGCGCTGATCGATTCATCGGTGGACAAGGTGGGCGCCGGCAGCGCGCAAGTGGAACAGGCTGGCAGCACCATCGAGGATATCGTGGCGGCCGTGAAGCGTCTTGCCGATACGGTGAGCGAGATTTCCGCCGCATCGATCGAACAATCGAGCGGCATCACGCAGGTCAGCGAGGCGGTGTCGCAAATGGAGCAGGTGAACCAGCAGAATGCCGCGCTGGTTGAGCAGGCGGCCGCCGCAGCCGATGCGCTGGAATCGCAGGCCAACCAGCTGGCCGCGGCGGTGACGGTGTTCCGGCTCGCCTAAGCCTTGCGTGGACCGGCGAGCTGTTCTTCGACGAACAGCAGCCGGTCGTTGCCCCAGAACAGCTCGCCATCGACGATGAAGCTGGGCGCGCCGAAAATGCCGCGCGCCACGGCATCCTCGGTGACCTGTTTCAGCTCGGCTTTGACCTCGGGGTCGTCGAGCATTGCCAGCGCTTCGCGCGGATCGAATCCGGCCGCCACCAGAACCTTGCCGATCTCGTTCGGATCGTTGAGGTTTTTGCCCGTTTCCCACATCGCGCTGAAAATCGCTGCCACATAGCGGTGAAATTCGGCTTCGCCCTTGCGGCGATAGCCGATGGCGCCGCGCATCAGCGCCAGCGTGTTGATCGGAAAGAACGGGTTGTGCAGGTACGGTGCGTCGTAGCGCTGGGCCCAACGCTGGATATCGCTGTTGGACCAGTCGCTCTTGGCCGGGATTTCCATCGGGCTATGGTTGCCCGTTGCCTTGAACACACCGCCCAGCAGCATGGGGCGCCAGACGATGGTTGCGCCCGTGCGCGCCGCCACGCGCGGCAGTTCCTTGTACGCCAGATATGAGTAGGGGCTGCCGAAATCGAAATAGAACTCCACCTGCTTGCTCATCGTGTTGTCTCCTCGGGGGTTGGCGTTGCCAGGCGTTGGTTGGCGCGGCTTACCAGCGTTCGATCCAGGGGCGGATATCAAGTTCGTGCGTCCACGCGTCGCGCGGTTGCTGATGCAGCATCCAATAAGTGTCCGCGATGTGGTCCGGATTGACGATGCCGTCCTGCGCCTTGGTGGCGTAGCGCTCGGGAAAATTGTCGCGGATAAAGGCCGTATCGATCGCGGCGTCGATGATCAGGTGCGCCACGTGGATATTCTTGGGCCCGAGTTCGCGCGCCATGCTTTGCGCCAGCGCGCGCAGCCCATGCTTGGCGCCGGAAAAGGCCGACAGGCCTTCGCGTCCGCGCGTGCTGGCGGTGGCGCCGGTGAAGAAGATCGACCCGCGCTGCCGCGGCACCATCACGCGCGCGGCTTCGCGGCCCATCAGGAAGCCCGCGAAGCAGGCCATCTCCCAGACCTTGAAGTACACCCGCGAGGTGGTGTCCAGAATCGGAAAGTTCACGTTGGCGCCGATATTGAACACGGCCACTTCCAGCGGACCGATGTCGCGCTCGATGCGCTCGATCATCGCGGTGGTCTCTTCTTCCTTGCGGGCGTCGCAGGCAAAGGCATGCGCTTCGCCGCCGTCGGCGCGGATCTGCTCGACCAGTGGCGCCAGCTTGTCGGCGTTGCGCCGGGTGACGCAGGCCGCATAGCCTTCGCGGGCAAACCGGCGCGCAATCGCGCCGCCAGTGGCGTCGCCGGCGCCTACGACCAGTACGGCTTTCTTTTCAGGCATGGGTGTCTCCTCCTGCCAGGTTGGGAAAACGCGGATAGGTGCGAGTGACTTGCATTGTGACAGGAACTAGGCGGTTGCACGCATCGCACATCCGACCTTGACTTTATATCGTACGATATATATCTTACGATAAGTCTTACGATATATCGGAGAGCGCGATGCGACATCCCTTCGGGCACATGGATCACCCCCATCATCATCATTTCGACCATCGCCACGGCCACTACGACGGTCGTCATGACGATCATCCCGGCGGTCACGGTTTTTCGGGCGAGCACGGCTGTCACGCCCACAGCCGGCGCCACGCGCACGGCCCCCGCTCTGATCGCGACGCCGGATGGCATGCGGAAGGACGAGGCCCGCGCGATCCGTTCGCGGCGTTCTCGCGCGTGGCGGCGGCCTACTGGTATCGCGCGGTCGGCCGGCGCGGGGGTGGCGGTTTCTGGTCCCACGGTGGCGGCGGAGACTGGGACGGCGGCGACGGGTTTGACGGCGAGAGCCTGCGCCGTGGGCGCAAGTTCAGCGCGGAAGACCTGCAACTGCTGATCCTGTCGCTGCTCGACGAAAAGCCCTCGCACGGCTATGAACTGATCAAGGCGCTGGAAACGCGCACGGGCGGCTTCTACAAGCCCAGCCCGGGCGTCGTCTATCCGGCCCTCACGTTCCTGGAAGACCTGGGCTACGCGACGGTAGACACCGAAGGCAACAAGAAGCGCTATCAGTTGTCCGATGCCGGGCGCGATTACCTGGACGCCAATCGCGAACGGCTGGAGCAAATGGTGGCCCGCCTGCAGCATGTGGCGCGCAAGATGGACTGGATGCGGCGTGCCATGAGCGGACAGCCTCAGCGCGCTCCCGATGAGGGCGGCTGGGTGCCGGAATACGTGCAGGCCCGCACGCGCCTGAAGCAGGTGCTGACCGAGCGCAGCGGCGACGCGGTCGACGAGCAGCGCCGCATCGCCGCAATCCTGATGCGTGCCGTGGACGAGATCGAGCGCGGTGCGCACCCCGGAAACCCCGACGCATGATCATCCAGATGTCATGCCATGTCCGGCGGCGGTTGCCGGTTGCGCCTGCGCGGGGGGGGGGCGACGTCGCGCCCCGGACGCACCGCGCCCCATGCGGCCGACTGTTGCCGAGGATCGCCGCGTGCTGACCTGACTTTTCGTCGCGCACGATCCAGGCGCGACCACGCATTCCAAAGCCCCACAAAAGGACAGCGATGATGCCGGCCGTTTCGCTCTTGTTTTCCCGAATGTCCTCGCCGCCAGCGCCGGCCGGCGGCAGCGTTACCTCAAGGAATTCCATGACCGCAAATCGCGACCTGACCGTACAGCGTGTTCGCCATCCGCTGAAGATGCGCCTGCTGAAGGTGCTGCGCACCCGCAACGTCTCGCCCCAACTGCTGCGCGTCACGCTGGGCGGCGACGATCTTGCCGATTTCACCTCGGCTTCGTTCGACGATCACATCAAGGTGTTCTTCCCCGCGCCGGGCGCCGAAAAGCCAGTGCTGCCACAGGTGGGCGCCGATGGCATCGTGTTTCCGGAAGGCCAGCCGCGGCCCGAAGCGCGCGACTACACGCCGCGCCGCTTCGATGCCGCGGCGCACGAGTTGGACATCGAGTTCGTGCTGCATGGCGATGGCCCCGCATCGACTTGGGCCGCTCAGGCACGGCCCGGCCAGTACCTGGGCGTTGGCGGTCCGCGCGGGTCGTTCGTGATCCCGCATGCGTTCGACTGGCATCTGCTGATCGGCGACGACACGGCATTGCCGGCCATCGGCCGCCGTATCGAGGAACTCGGGCCCGACGCGCGCGTGATCGTGGTGGCTGAAGTGGCCGATGCATCCGCGCGGATTCCGCTCGCCACCGGCCCGCGTGCCGAGGTGCACTGGATCCATCGCGACGAGCATGGCCCCGGCACGCCGGAAGGCAGCCAGTTGGCGCCCGCGCTGCGCCGGCTGGCACTGCCCGAGGGCGAAGGCTATGTGTGGGCCGCAGGCGAGGCCGTCGCCATGCGCGCGGTGCGCCAGTACCTAGTGGCCGAGCGCGGCATCGACAAGGCGCGCATCCGCGCGTCGGCGTACTGGAAGCGCGGCAATGCCGCAGTCCACGAGACCATCGACGACTGAGCGGAAAGAACTGGCGGAAAGAACTGGCGGAAAGAACTGGCGGAAAGAACTGGCGCGAAAAATTGGCGGTAAGACCGCGCGGAAATCTTGCATCCCGCCACCCCATGACAGGGCCGTGCCACTACACTGGAAGGCACCTCCATTGCCACGGGATTTGCCATGTCGCACCTTCGCCTGCTGCCGTGCCTTGTTGTCTTCGGTCTTGCCGCCTGCGCGCCGGATTCCGTGCGCAACTACGAGGCGCATGGCCTGAACAAATATCTCGACAAGATCCAGAGCGTGTGCGCCGGCACGCGGCTGGGCGATCATGAATTGGGCGAGTGGCTGCGCAGCGGTACCAACGATAGCGACAGCGACTACGTCTACTGGCTCGACCAGACATCGCGCCTCTACTACAACCGCGTCAGCGTGCCCGAGTATCGCGATTCGATCGCTGGCGCGCTCGGCGGCGCCAAGCCCAATGCCGAGGCGCTCGATTGCATCGTGAAAAATCTCCCGCCCGACCGGCCAACCAAGGTGCCGGGGTCGATCCTCTAGCGGGTGGGGGCCAGCGGCCGTCCCCGCTCATCCGGCTGCCACCATTCGGCCGCCATCATTCGACTGCCATCATTCGACTGCCATCGCGCCGACGACGGTCCGTGACGCGGCATGGCTCGCCATGCCGCGAATCCTGCGAACGCTGCCACGCCCGCATCGCGTTGCGGGATCGCACATTCTCCAGTTGTGCAAACGGGTATGGCTGGCTATGATCGATGCCCAGTGACCGACACAGCGGTCGCGACGTCGCTCGGACGGTTTCGGGCGCTTACGTAAAGGACCTCCCCATGACTGCCGAATCCGGCAAGCGCCGCTTTGCGCGCATCGATCGTCTTCCCCCCTACGTTTTCAATATCACTGCCGAGCTCAAGATGGCCGCCCGCCGACGTGGCGAGGACATCATCGACATGAGCATGGGCAATCCCGATGGCGCCACGCCGCCGCATATCGTCGCCAAGCTCGTCGATGCGGCGCAGCGGCCCGATACACACGGATATTCGGCGTCCAAAGGCATTCCGCGACTGCGCCGCGCCATATCGCACTGGTATCGCGAGCGCTACGACGTCGAGATCGATCCGGACAAGGAAGCCATTGTCACGATCGGCTCCAAGGAAGGTCTGGCGCATCTGATGCTGGCAACGCTCGATCGCGGCGACACGGTGCTGGTGCCGGATCCGAGCTATCCCATCCATATCTACGGCGCGGTGATCGCCGGCGCCGATATCCGCTCGGTGCCGCTGACGCCGGGCGTCGACTTCTTCGCCGAACTCGAACGCGCGATTCGCGGCAGCTATCCAAAGCCGAAGATGATCGTGCTGGGATTTCCGTCGAACCCGACCGCGCAATGCGTGGAACTCGATTTCTTCGAGCGTGTGATCGCGCTGGCGCGCAAACACGAAATCTTCGTCGTGCATGACCTGGCCTACGCCGATATCGTGTTCGACGGATGGAAGGCGCCGTCGATCATGCAGGTGCCCGGTGCCAAGGATATTGCCGTGGAATTCTTCACGCTGTCGAAGAGCTACAACATGGCCGGCTGGCGCGTCGGCTTCATGGTCGGTAATCCCGATCTGGTGGCCGCGCTGACACGTATCAAGAGCTATCACGA
Source organism: Cupriavidus pauculus (assembly GCF_008801835.1). GTDB lineage: Bacteria > Pseudomonadota > Gammaproteobacteria > Burkholderiales > Burkholderiaceae > Cupriavidus > Cupriavidus pauculus. Next base: position 272,292 of record NZ_VZOW01000005.1, read on the forward strand.
CTATGGCACGTTCACGCCTGTCCAGGTCGCGGCGATTGCCGCGCTGGAAGGCGACCAGCAATGCGTGAAGGAAATCGCCGCGCAATACCAGTCGCGCCGCGATGTACTGGCGCGCGGCCTGATCGAGTCCGGTTGGCCCGTCGATATCCCCAAGGCATCGATGTATATCTGGGCGCGTATTCCCGAGCCGTATCGCGCGCTTGGATCGCTGGAGTTTGCCAAGCAGTTGCTGGCCAAGGCGAAGGTTTCGGTATCGCCCGGTATTGGTTTTGGCGACTACGGCGACGAATACGTGCGCTTCGCGCTGATCGAAAACGAATCCCGTATTCGTCAGGCGGTGCGCGGCATCAAGGCGATGTTCCGCGCCGACGGTCTGATCAAGGCACCTGCAGCCTGAACGGACGCCTCCACCGGCTTGGATCCACGTCATCCGAAGCGCCGTTGAAGCATGCCCGCCCGCGTCCCGCGTCGTTTCGGGGCGGGGCGGGCCGTCTTTTAGAAATAGCCGAGAAACCGTTTCATGATGGGCGAGAGCGCTTCGGCGCGATGTGCCATCAGGATACGGCTCGCCGCGTCCGGACCCGCTATCGGTACATAGGTCACGCCCGGGATGCCGGTGCGCGCGTAGATCGCCGGTAGTACCGACACCCCCGCACCGCTGGCCACGAGGCCGATGATTGTCGTGGCCTCGCGGGCTTCCTGCGCAACCTTTGGGGCAAATCCGGCCCGGTTGCACAACGTCGTGACGTGATCGAACAGCCCGCAGCCCAGCCCGCGCGGAAACAGCAGGAATTTTTCGGCAGACAGGGCGTTGATATCGATACCCCGCAGGCCATCCGTTGCGGCAAGCGTGTGGCCCGACGGCAGCACTGCGACGAGTTTGTCGGTCAACACCTCTCGCACGGTGATGGAGGCGGGCGGACGAAACTGCGGCGACGGGCGCAGGAAGGCGATGTCGATATCGCCATGCTCCAGTTGCTGCAATTGCTGCCCGGTCGACAGGTGTACGAGTTCCAGCCGCGCGTGGCGATGCGCCTCGCGAAACGCATGGACCGCACGGGGAAAGGCATCCTGCATCGGCACCGACGCCGTGAAGCCCACGCGGATTTCCCCCGCTTCGCCCGACGCCACCTGCTTGACTACCTCGCGGGCCTGATCGAGGTTCGCCAGTGCGGCGCGCGCCTTGTCCAGAAACAGTTCGCCGGCGGGCGTCAGCGCCACATGGTGCCGCGATCGCTCCAGCAGCGCACTGCCCAGTTCGTCTTCCAGCGCCTTGATTTGCACGCTCAGCGGCGGCTGGCTGACGTGCAGGCGACGCGCGGCTTCGCTGAAGCTCAAGGCTTCGGCAACGGCCACGAAATAGCGGAGCTGGCGGAAATCCATAATAGCGAATCGAAATAACCGGCGATGTGAAAACGTATTGGACAGTATCACGGCCCGCGCAGAGAATGCGACCACATTCTGAAAACATCTGGAGACGATGATGCTGCGCAGGCTTGTTCGTATTGGTATGTCGCACGGCGCCAGCCGCCCCATCCTGTCGGGGGTACTGATGGCGTCGCTGACATTGGTCGGCGCCAGCGCACGTGCCGAGACGTTCCCCGACCATCCGATACGCCTGGTGGTGCCGTACGCGGCTGGCGGTGCGGTCGATATCGTGGCCAGGTCGGTGGGCCAGCGCATGAGCCAGTTGCTCAAGCAGCCGATCATCGTGGACAACCGGCCCGGCGCCAGCACCAACATCGGGATGGATTTCGTGGCCAAGGCGCCGGCCGATGGCTACACCATCATGATGGCGTCCAACAGCCTCGCCACCAATTCCGCACTGTTCAACAAGCTCGGTTTCAATCCGTCGAGCGATTTCGCACCGGTGGCGCGCATCGGCGAGGCATCTCTGGTCGTGGTGGTGCCGGCCAAATCGCCGATCGCATCGATGAAGGCGTTGGTCGCGCAGGCCAAGGCGCAGCCGGGCAAGCTCAGCTATGCATCGGCCGGCAACGGCAGCTCCGGTCATCTGGCGGGGGAGATGTTGAAGGAGACCGCCAACATCGACGTGCTGCACGTGCCATACAAGGGCGGTGCGCCTGCGATTACTGACCTGATTGGGGAACGCATTACCTTCATGCCGATCAACCCGCTCGAAGTGGTCTCCCATATCAAGGCCGGCACGCTGCGTCCGCTGGCGGTGGCCAGCGCAAACCGCTCGGCGCTGCTGCCGGACGTGCCGACTTCGAAGGAAGAAGGCTTGCCGGGCTTTACCGCGTCGGTCTGGTGGGGTCTGGTGGCGCCCGCCAAGACGCCGGCGCCGATCGTCCGGCAACTCAATGCCGCCGCCAACACGGCGCTGGCTGATCCGGACGTCCGCAAGCAACTGAGCCAGTTGGGCGTGACGATCGTATCGGGCACGCCCGAACAGTTCGGCCAGTTCGTGCGCACCGAAACTGCCACCTGGAATGGCGTGATCCGCAAGGCCGGCATCACCGCAGACTGACGCATTGCGCCCGTCCGCGTCGCACGCGATTCGCCAGCCCCAACGATTTCTGGAAGTCTTATGTCCCATCCAAGCACCACGGCTGCCAAGCCTTCGATTCTGGTTGTCAGCGCCCATGCCGCAGACTTTGTCTGGCGCGCGGGCGGCGCCATTGCCCTGTATGCCGCGCGCGGCTACCACGTCCGCATCGTCTGCCTGTCGTTCGGCGAGCGCGGCGAATCCGCCAAGATGTGGCGCCAGCCCGGGATGACGATGGAGCGCGTCAAGGCCGCGCGCCACGAGGAAGCGCAACGCGCGGCCGAGATCCTGGGCGGCACGCTCGATTGCTTCGACCTTGGCGACTACCCGCTGCGCGTGCCGGACGACGCGCTGCTGCGGCTGGCCGATATCTATCGCGATATCCGGCCGGAACTGGTGCTGAGCCACTCGCGCGAGGACATCTACAACTTCGACCATCCGCTGGCCACGCACGTCGCGCAGGAAGCGCGCGTCATTGCCCAGGCGCATGGCTACAGGCCCGAAGTACCGGTGATTGGTGCGCCTCCGGTGTTTCTGTTCGAGCCGCATCAGCCCGAGCAATGCAACTGGAAGCCCGATGTGCTGCTGGATATTTCGCCGGTATGGGAGAAAAAGCAGCGTGCGTTCGAGACCATGGCCGCGCAGGAACATCTGTGGGACTACTACACGCGCGTGGCCCTGCAGCGCGGCGCGCAGGCGACGCGCAACTCGGATCGCAAGGTTCAATATGCAGAGGGCTACGCACGGGTGTTTCCCCAAGTGGCGGAGGTACTGGCATGAGAACGGTGGCATATCGCAATATCCTGCGTGCCGACGCGCGCGATATCGAATCGCTTGGCGCGTCGGGCGTGGCCACGGTGCATGAGGCGCAGCGGCGCACCGGGCTGATGAAGCCGTATATCCGGCCGATCCAGTCCGGCGTCGCGATTGCCGGCAGCGCGGTCACGGCGCTGATGCATCCCGGGGACAACTGGATGATCCATGTCGCCGTGGAAATGATCCGCCCCGGCGATGTTCTTGTGGTGGCACTGACCAGCGACTGCTCCGACGGCGTGTTCGGCGATCTGCTGGCGACGTCGCTGCGGGCGCGTGGCGCGCGCGGGCTGATACTCGATGCGGGCTGCCGCGATGTCGGTACGCTCAACGCCATGGGCTTTCCGGTCTGGTCGCGCGCGGTGTCCGCGCAGGGCGCGGTGAAGGAGACCGTGGGCGCCGTCAACGTGCCGGTGGTTTGCGCCGGGGCGCAGGTCCGACCTGGCGACGTGATCGTGGCCGATGACGACGGCGTGGTTGTCGTGGCGCGGCCGCATGCCGCCGACATCGCGCGCAAGGCCGCCGAGCGCGAGGCGCTGGAGGCGGCCAAGCGCGAGAAGCTGGCCTCGGGCGTGCTGGGCGTGGACATGTACAACATGCGCCCAGCGCTGGCCGACAAGGGTCTTGTCTATCTCGACCAGACCGTGGACTGGTATAGCGGCGCCGACGAAGCCTGACGCGCCGTTTGGCCCGTGTCCGCTGACCGCGCCGTGACCCCGACCCAGGCAGCCGCGCGGGACGCGACGCCGGCGTATCTGGTATAAGACGCCCCAGAACATGGGAGCCGACTTCCGCTGGCGCGGATGGGTCGGCCCTGCCGGGGGAGCCAGATGGAATTGCGCCAGCTTCAGTATTTCGTGCGGGTGGTAGAGCTTGGCAGCATGAGCCGCGCCGCGCTCGAACTCGATATGGTGCAATCGGCGGTCAGCCAGCAGATCAGCCGCCTGGAGAGCGAACTGGCCACGCGCCTGCTGCGCCGGACCCCGCAGGGGGTCACGCCGACCGAGGCCGGGCTGGCGTTCTTCCACGAGGCCCAGCTCACTCTGCGCCATGCGGAGCAGGCGCGCCGCGCCGCCCATCAGGCGCGCTTGTCGGGCGCGGTCAGCGTCGGGCTGGCGCCCACCACGGCATCGGTGATCGGTGTGCCACTGATTCGCGCCATGCGCGACCGCTACCCCGATGTGCGCCTGCATATCGTGGAAAGCCTCTCTGGCCATCTGACGGCCATGCTCAACGCGCGCCAGCTCGATCTGGCCGTGTTGTTCGACACCCACGCCGCGCGCCGGTGGACGGTGATGCCGCTGCTCGAGGAAACCCTTTTTCTGATTCAGTCGCGCCAGGCTCTGCCGCAAGGCCGCGCGGATCCTCCCACGCAATGCACCATGGCCGATCTGGCCGGCGTGCCGCTGATCATGCCGACTGGTCTGCATGGCTTGCGCAGCACGCTCGACGCAGCGTTTTCGCGCGCCAAGGTGACGCCCAGCGTGATCCAGGAAGTGGATTCCCTGGCCATGCTGATGGATGCCGTCGACATGGGGTTTGGCGCCACGTTGCAGCCCTGGGCGGCGGTGGGGCGCTATCCGGACGCGGCAACGCGCTTTCACCTGGCGCAGATCGACGATCCGCAGGTCGGGCGCAAGAACCTGCTTTGCAGCTTGTCCGACGATGAGCTGTCGCCCGCGGCACTGGCCCTGCGGGTGGTGCTGGCCGACACGGCGCGCGGACTGGTGCGTTCCGGAGAATGGCGCGGGGCGCGCCTGTTGGAGGCATAGGGCGTCCGGCTGCGCGGGGCGCTGCCATCGGTGCCGGCCCCGAGCGCGGCAAGAACGGCGGCACGAACGGCGGCACGAACGGCGCCGCCCCGTACGGCGGCGCGCTTGCGCCGCCGAGGGGGCCGCCCGTGTCGGAGATGGCGGCGTTGGAACGGATGCAGGCAGTGGATGTGGATCTGCGGTAGCGCTCATGACGGCGGAATGTTGTGGAGCCGGGCAAGGTTCGTGCGGGTTCGCGTATTGGCGATGCACGTGCTGTTGACAAGACTTTCCCGGAAATCGCGTCGCGCGAATATGAGACGGTTCTGAAAACGCATGGCGCGGTGCCAGGCGCGTTGCCGTGGGCATCACGAATCGTGATACCCCCATGCCGGACAAGGGCTTAGCAGCGTTCAGCGGCGCCGATAGAGTCTCGACCAGACTCTTGAAGGCATAGAAAAAGCCGTGTCCATCCTCACACTCGAATCCCGCGGGCGGGGCGTCCGCACATGATCGACGTCCTCGTCATCGGCGGCGGCAATGCCGCCCTCTGCGCAGCGCTGATGGCGCGCGAAGCCGGCGCCAGCGTGATGCTGCTGGAAGCCGCGCCGCGCGAATGGCGCGGCGGCAATTCCTCCCATACGCGCAACCTGCGGTGCATGCACGACGCGCCGCAGGATGTGCTGGTCGACGCGTATCCCGAAGAGGAGTACTGGCAGGACCTGCTGAAGGTCACTGGCGGGCTCACCGACGAAAAACTGGCGCGGCTGGCCATTCGCGCCTCGTCGACGTGCCGCGACTGGATGCGCCGTCACGGCGTGCATTTCCAGCCGCCGCTGTCGGGCGCGCTGCATGTGGCGCGCACCAACGCGTTCTTCATGGGCGGCGGCAAGGCGTTGGTCAATGCGTACTTCCGCAGCGCCGAAAAGCTGGGCGTGCAGATCCGGTACAACAGCCCGGTCGATGCCATCGAACTCGACGGCGACCGTTTCGTGGCGGCGCGCATCGGCGCCGAGCGCATCGAGGCGCGCGCCTGCGTGCTGGCCGCGGGCGGTTTCGAATCGAATCGCGAATGGCTGCGCGAAGCCTGGGGCCGCAACGAGCGCGGCGAATGGCCAGCCGACAATTTTCTGATCCGCGGTACGCGCTTCAACATGGGTGTGCTGCTGAAATTCATGATCGAAGCAGGCGCGGATGCGATCGGCGATCCGTCGCAATCGCATTGCGTGGCGATCGACGCGCGCGCGCCGCTGTACGACGGCGGCATCTGCACGCGCATCGACTGCGTGTCGCTGGGCGTGGTGCTGAATGCCAACGCCGAGCGTTTCTACGATGAAGGCGAGGACTTCTGGCCCAAGCGTTATGCGATCTGGGGCCGCCTGGTGGCGCAGCAGCCGCAGCAGATCGGCTATTCGATCATCGACGCGAAGGCTGTGGGCCGTTTCATGCCGCCGGTGTTTCCGGGCGTGCGTGCCGACACGCTGCCCGAACTGGCGCGCAAGCTCAGCCTTGACGAAGCGACCTTCATGCGCACCATCGGCGATTACAACGCCGCATGCCGCGTGGGCAAGTTCGACCACACGGTGCTGGACGACTGCCATACCGAAGGCGTCACGCCAGCGAAAACCCATTGGGCGCGGCCGATCGATACCGCGCCGTTCTTTGGCTACGCGCTGCGCCCCGGCATCACGTTCACGTATCTGGGGCTGAAGGTCGACGAGCATGCCGCCGTGCATTTCGGCGGCAAGCCCAGCCGCAATCTGTTTGTGGCCGGAGAAATGATGGCCGGAAACGTGCTGGGCAAGGGCTACACCGCCGGCGTCGGCATGGCGATCGGCACCGCGTTCGGCCGCATCGCAGGCACCGAAGCGGCAAAGGCGGCGGCAAAAGCGGCGAGCGTTGGCGCCGCGGCATCACGGGAAAAGGAATATGCAACATCTTGAAGCGCTGACGCGCGAGGCGGCGGCGCTTGCAACTGGCGCGCTGCCGCTGACCGCGGACGAGGGCGAAGTGGCCCGTACCCTGCAGATCTGCAATGCCTGCCGCTATTGCGAGGGCTTCTGCGCGGTGTTTCCGGCCATGACGCGTCGGCTCGAATTCAACAAGGCCGATATCCACTACCTGGCCAATCTGTGCCACAACTGCGGCGCGTGCTATCACGCATGCCAATACGCCCCGCCGCACGAGTTCGCGGTCAATATTCCGCAGGCGATGGCCAAGGTGCGCGTGCAAACCTATGGCGATTACGCGTTCCCGGCGGCGCTGGGCGGACTGTATCGCCGTGCCGGACTGACGATGGCGCTGGCGCTGGCCGGCGGACTGGCGCTGTTCCTGGTGATGGTGCTGGCCATGCGCGGCACGCTGCTGCATGAGCCGCTGGCCGGCAACTTCTACGCGATCTTTCCGCACAACCTGCTGGCGGCGATGTTCGGCGTGGTGTTCGTGTTTGCGATGGTCGCGCTGGGCATCGGCGTCACGCGCTTCTGGCGGCGCGTCTCGCCTGGCGTTCGCAGCGGCGAGACGCGCGGCGCGGCGGTTGGCGGCGCGGCCCACGACGCGCTCCGGCTCAAGTATCTGGATGGCGGCCACGGCCAGGGCTGCAACAACGACGATGACGCGTTCACGCTGTTGCGCCGCCGCTTCCACCACTTCACGTTCTACGGTTTCATGCTGTGCTTTGCGGCGACCGCGGTGGCCACGCTCTATCACTATCTGCTCGACCTGCACGCGCCGTATCCGGTGCTCAGCCTGCCGGTCATTCTGGGCAGCGCGGGCGGCGTCGGTCTGCTGATCGGCCCGGCCGGGCTGCTGTGGCTGAATCTGAAACGCGATGCGCGCACCATGGACGCGAGCCAGAAGCCGATGGACCGCGGGTTCATCGCGCTGCTGTTCCTGACCAGCGCCAGCGGCCTCGCGTTGCTGGCGGGACGCGACACCGGCGCGATGGCCGCCTTGCTTGCGGTGCATCTCGGTATCGTCATGGCGCTGTTCCTGACATTCCCGTACGGCAAGTTTGCACACGGCATCTATCGCAGCGCAGCGCTGCTCAAGTATCACATCGAAAAACGCCGCCCGAGCGAGCTCGCGCTCGGCTCGGATTGAATCGGCAGCAATTCCAAGGAGACAGATCATGACGAAACCCGGTGTGCTCAGCATTCCTTCCATGCGCAACCAGTGCAGCGACGCGGAATGGCAGGCGCGCGTGGATCTGGCGGCATGCTACCGGCTGGTCGAGCTGTACGGCATGGCCGACATGATGGCCAACCATATTTCGGTGCGTGTGCCCGATGAAGAGAACGCCTTCCTGATCAACCCGTACGGAATGATGTACGAGGAGATCACGGCTTCGTGCCTGATCAAGGTGGACCACGACGGCAAGATCCTTTCCAAACCGGATTTCGGCGCGCTCAATTACGGCATCAACAAGGCCGGCTATGTGATCCACAGCGCGGTGCATCACGCGCGTCCCGAAGTGGCCTGCGTGATCCACACCCACAGCTGGGCGTCGATGGCCGTGTCGTCGCTCGAATGCGGCCTGCTGCCGATCACGCAGACGGCGATGCGCTTTCTGAAGATCGGTTATCACGATTATCAAGGCGTGGTGCTCGATACCGCCGAGCAGGCGTCGCTGATCGAGGATCTGGGCAAGGGCGAGGCGCTGATCCTGCGCAATCACGGCGCGCTGACCGTCGGCAACAGCGTGGGTGAGGCGTTCAACTGGATGCACCGCCTGGAACTGGCGTGCCGCTCGCAGGTGGCGGCGATGTCGTGCAATACGCCGCTGCAGCAGGTGCCCGCCGATGTGCTGGAGGAAACCTGGAACAACTATCAGCCCGGCACGCGCCGCCCGTACGGACTGATGGAATGGCCCGCGCTGCTGCGTAAGCTCGATCGTCTGGATCCTGGCTTCCGCGACTGAAATCCCATCGTGGTGCACGGGACGCAGATCCCGCGACGGATGCCGGCTTGGCGCCGCATCCCGTCCATCGCAAGACATTTGCCGATTTGCCAAAAATAAATGCCCACCGCCTGTGTGGAGGAGACAAACCATGAATCGCAGACGCATGCTGGCGCAGATCGTTGCGCTGGGCGCAGCGCCCTATGTCATCGGTGCACGCGCGCAAGCGTTGCCGAACAAGCCCATCACGCTGATCGTGCCGTTTGCGCCGGGCGGCAATCTCGATGTGGTAGCGCGCGCCATTGCGCCGGCGCTGGAGCAGAACCTGGGGCGCAACGTGATTGTCGACAACCGACCCGGCGCGGGCGGCGTGATTGGCGCGTCGGCCGTTGCACGTGCCGAGCCCGATGGCAGCACGCTGCTGGTCACCACGCCCAATGCCGTGGTGGTGTTGCCGCGCATGACGCGCACCAGTTTCAGGCTGGCCAGCTTCAGTCCGGTGGGCCTGGTCTCCACCACGGCGCTGGTGGTCGTGGTGAAGGGCGGCAATGGACAGTTCAAGGACGTGGCGGCGCTGCTCGCGCACGCCCGCGCAAATCCCGGCAAGGTCACGGCCGGTCATGCAGGCCCGGGCACCACCAACCATATGGCGCTGCTGCAACTCGAAGACGCCGCGAAGATTCAGCTCAACCAGGTGCCGTACAAGGGATCGGCGCCGGCGCTGATCGACCTGATGGGCGGGCAGCTCGACATGGTCGTCGACCAGTTGACCAGTTCCGCGCCTCATATTCAGTCGGGTGCGCTGCGCGCGCTGGCGGTGATGTCGCGCGAGCGCGATGCCGCGTTGCCGAAGGTGCCGACGTTGCGTGAGGCGGGATTGGCGAATTTCGAAGCCACTACCGCAACGGGTCTGCTGGCACCGGCAGGCACGCCGGCAGCGCTGGTTGACACGCTCAACGCGGCGCTGCGCAAGGCGCTTGCCGAAGGCAGCGTGAAAAGCCGGCTGCTCAATGTCGGAAGCATGGCGCAGGCGTCGTCGCCACAGGAGCTGTTGGCTTCGCTACAGCGCGAAGACGCACGCGCCCAGACGCTGGCGGCCGCCGGACGCCTGAAGGCCGCCGAGTAGGCGCTGCGCCCCGGTCGCGATCGACTTCCATCCTGCCGCAATCGGCAAAGCGAGAACCGCCATGACACGTCCCTGCCTGCCACCGCTGCCCGTTGCGGTGGCTCCCGCATTCCGCGCACCGGCCGGCGCGTGCGACAGCCACGCCCATGTTTTTGGTCCGTTTGCACGGTATCCGCTGGCCGCAGACCGCAGCTACACGCCTGCCGAACATCCCGCAGACGCCTTTATCGCGCACCTCGACGAACTGGGCCTGACGCGCGGCGTGCTGGTCACCGCCAGCGCCAGCGGCACCGACAACAGCGTGGTGATCGATGCGCTGCGCCAATACCCCGAACGCCTGCGCGGCATCGCGGTGCCTGCGCCCGATATTGCCGACGCACAGCTCGACGCCTGGCACGATGCCGGCGTGCGCGGCGTGCGCTTCAACCTGTACCAGCTGGCCGGCCACGCGGTGTATCGCAACGGCGTCGGCATCGATGTGCTGGAGTCGCTGGCGCCGCGTCTCCGGGCACGCGGCTGGCATGCGCAGATCTGGATCCATGCGCCCGATCTCGTGGAACTCGGGCCCCGCCTGAAGGCATTGCGACTGCCGCTGGTAATCGACCACATGGGCCGCATGGCCACGGCGCGCGGCGCGCACGACCCGGGCTTCCAGACCCTTTGCGCAATGTTGGCCGAGGGCGTGGCGTGGACCAAGATTTCCGGCGCGGACCGGCTGCAGCCGGCCGGCGCGCCGTATCGCGAAGTCGATCCCTTTGTCGCGGCGCTGATGGCGGCCAACGCGGAACAGGTGGTGTGGGGATCGGACTGGCCGCATATCAACTACTTCGAAACGGCGCAGATGCCCGATGACGGCGCACTGTTCAACCTGCTGGCGCGCTGGCTGCCTGACGACGCGGATCGGCAGCGCGTGCTAGTGAGCAATCCCGCGCGGCTGTACGACTTTCCGGCCTGACGAGGCCGCGCGCCTTCAACCGCGCACGAAGCGAACACAAACATAACCATAAACGGAACGGAGACATCCATGAACAACCTTGCCCCACGATGGATTCGTGCGCGCCGGCTGCTGACCGGCGTGATGATGGCCGCGCTGGCGCACGGCGTGGCCGCGCATGCCCAGGAGTATCCCGCCAAGCCGGTGCGCGTGGTGGTGGCATTCACCGCGGGCGGCACCACGGACATGCTGGCGCGCAGCGTCAGCCAACAGATGGCGCAGCGCTTCAAGCAGTCGTTCGTCGTCGACAACCGCCCCGGCGCGGGTGGCAACATCGGTACCGAATTCGTGGTGCGCGCGCCGGCTGATGGCTACACGTTGCTGGTGAACTCGGTCGGGCCGATTTCGATCAACCAGACGCTCTACAAGAAACTCAACTACGATCCGCTGACCGATCTGGTGCCCGTGGTGCAGATCGCCGATGTCCCCAATGTGCTGGTGGTGCATCCATCGCTGCCGGTAAAGAACTTCGACGAATTCGTCGCGTATGCCAAGGCCAACCCGGGCAAGCTCAACTACAGCTCCACTGGCGTGGGCACGTCGTCGCATCTGTCCGGGTTCATGCTGACCGAACGTATCGGCACGCAGGCCACGCACATCCCGTACAAGGGCGCCGATGCGTTGAACGACCTGCTGTCGGGTCGCGTGCAGTTCATGTTTGCCACCATTCCGTCGGTGATGGCGCATATCCAGGCCGGCAAGCTGCGCGCACTGGCGGTGTCCAGCGCCAAGCGCTCGCGCTCGCTGCCCGATGTCCCAACGGTGGCCGAGAAAGGCTTCCCCGGCTTTGCTGCGGGATCCTGGTTCGGCTTCTTTGCGCCCAAGGGCACGCCCGCCGATGTGATTGCCAAGCTGAATCAGGCTGTCAACGACGCGCTGCCGTCGTTGCAGGCGCAGATGATTCGCGAGGGCGCGGATCCCGTGGGGGGATCGCCGAAGCAATTTGGCGATTTCACGCGCGCGGAGTATGTCAAATGGAAAGCCGTGGTGAAAGCCTCCGGCGCGACTGTCGATTGAGTGATCGCCATGCCTGAACCCTTGCGCATCCTGCTGTCGCCATCCACGCTGCACGCGCATCGCGCGGAGATTGACGCCGTGCTGCACGGGCAACCGTGGCAGCCGGTCAGCGTGCCCGACGTGGACGACCCGCGCGCCGTGGACGCCGAGGTGGCGTTTGTCTCGCGCGATGTCACCGGGCTGTCGACCAAGCACGAAATCCAGCCCGGCACGCAGCGCTTCTATACGGCGATGCTCGAGGCGCCTTCGTTGCGGTGGGTGCATACGCATTCGGCCGGCGCGGACCGCGCCATCTTTGGCCAGTTGCGGCAGCGTGGCGTGAGCGTGACCACGTCGTCGGGCGCCAATGCGGGCGTCGTGGCGCAAACCGCGCTGGCGGGGTTGCTCGCGCTGGCGCGTCATTTTCCGCAACTGATCGAGGCGCAGCGCCAGCAGCGCTGGGCGCCGTTGATCGGCAGCGGCCTGCCACGCGACCTGCAGGGACAGCACGCCGTGATCGTCGGCTGGGGTCCGATCGGCCAACAGATCGGTAGCGTGCTGCGCGTGCTGGGGCTGTCGGTGACAGCGGTCAGGCAGCATGCCGCACCGGCTGGCGACGGCATCGCATCGATCGGGTTCGAACAGTTGCCCGCGGTGCTGCCGCGCACCGATTGGCTGATCCTGGCGTGTCCGCTGACGGATCGCACACGCGGTCTGATCGATGCCCGCGCGATGGCGCTGCTGCCGGCCGGTGCAAGGCTCATCAACGTGGCGCGCGGCGAGGTCGTCGACGAAGACGCACTGATCGGCGCCTTGCGCAGTGGGCATTTGGGCGGCGCGTACCTCGATGTGTACGCGCATGAGCCGCTGGCTCCGACGTCGCCGCTCTGGACGCTGCCCAACGTCATCGCCACGCCGCATAGCGCGGGGTTCTCCGATGGCAACGCGGCGCGCGTGGTCGAGATCTTCCTGGACAACCTGCGCAGGTGGCGGCAGGGCGAACCGCTGCGCAACCGCGTGGGTTGAGCCTCAAATTCCGACGTTTCAGCCGATACTTGCGGAAATTTCCGTAACCTGCGCGCGGCCACGGCCTTCACAATAACGAGATCGTCCGAATGCCTTCCTGGATCTCGCTGCCGTGTCCGCAACCCCTTCCACCCCTGCCCAGCCTTGCGCCAACCACCGCGCGCCTTTGCCGCGCATCGTGCTGGCGGAGGATCATCCCGTCTGCCTGTTCGTGATGGCACATCAACTTCGCACGATCGGCGGCTGCGACCTCGTGGCGTGTGAGGACGGCAAGCAGGCGTGGGCCGCGCTGCAGCACGGCGCGTCATTGCTGCTGACCGATCTCGATCTGCCCGGCATGGACGGCTTTGCATTGGCGCGCGCCGTGCGCGAGACGGAGCAGGGCGCGCGCGACGGACGCAGCAGCGCGGGCGCACAAGCCAGCCGGATGCCGATCGTGGCGATCAGCGCCACCGTCGATGCGGCGCGGAAGCGCGCCTGCCGTGCGGCCGGCATCGACCTGCTGCTGCGCAAGCCACCCAGCGAGGAAATGCTGGCGTCGGTGCTGCGTCGCTACGTGGGCTGATATCGCGCGCGCCGTACCCGTTGGCAGGCGCGCCAGGCGCATCAGCCTTTCCAGGCCGATTGCCGGATCACACTGCAGAAATTGCCGTGATGGAAATGCGGCTCCTTGTCGGCGATGACATCAGCCTTGACATTGCCAAACGTGGTTTCGGGCTTGTGCCGGATGCCGTTGTAGAACGCCTCGATGATGTCTTCCTTGAAATGCGCGGGGCGCGGGTGCGCGTGAACGACGCTGTCGCGGTCGGCATCGGCAAAGTTGTCGTAGCGAATGCCAAGCACATCCATTTCGACGCCGGCGGTAACCAGTGCGATCTCGGGCGCCATGAATTCCGGAATGCCGGGCGTGGTGTGCAGCGCAATAGCCAGACCTTTTCCACTTCGCGCTCGCCGATGCCGCGGCTGCGCAGGAAATCGGCCGCCACGTTCGCGCCATCCACTTCGAAGCGCTTGTCATGACTGCTGTGCGCGGGCATGAGGCCCATGTCGTGAAACATCGCGCCGGCATACAGCAGTTCCGCATCGTAGTGCAGGGCGCGACGCTGGCCGGTCAGCGCCGCCCAGTAGTAGACGCGGCTGGAATGATGAAACAGCAGCGGCGACTCGGTATCGCGCACGAGTTCGGTGATTTCGCGGGCCAACTGGCTGTCTGGAATGGCGATGTCGCCAACGGTGAAACGCATGATCGGCTCCTGTTCGGTTCGGGTTAAATTGAGTATGGCTTGCGGGTAGGATGTCTCCAAACGTCGTGATACGATGAATTGGGACATTCCAGGTAAAACGGGACATTAGTCATGCGTGCGGTCAGAAATATCGGTCTGCTGGCGGTGGAAGGGGTTCAGTTGCTGGACGTATCGGGCCCGCTGGATGTGTTTGCCGAGGCCAATATTCAGGCCGGCGCAGAGGTGTATCGTCCGGTCGTCATTGCGCCGCGCCGCGGGCCGTTGCGTGCCTCGTCGGGCGTCCGGCTTCTGCCCGATGTTGCGATCGACGACGATCCGGATGCGCACCGGCTGCCGCGCCTGCACACGCTGCTGGTGGCGGGTGCGCCACACATCGGCGATACAGCGCCGCCGGCGCCGCTTGTAGGGTGGTTACGGCGCACCGCGCCCACCACGCGGCGTTTCGGGTCAGTGTGCAGCGGCGCCTTTTTGCTGGCCGAGGCGGGCCTGCTTGACGGCAGACGCATCACCACGCATTGGGCCGTCGCGCAGGCGCTGGCCGAGCGGTTCCCGAAGATCGCAGTCGATGCGGATGCGATTCATGTGCGCGACGGCAAGGTGCGCACCGCGGCTGGCGTCACAGCCGGAATGGATTTGGCGCTGGCGTTGGTCGAGGAAGATCTTGGCCGCGAGATTGCGTTGAGGGTCGCCAGTCAGCTCGTGATGTTCTTCAAGCGCCCGGGCGGGCAGACGCAATTTATCCGGCGCGAAGTGCCAGCCGCGGTGAACCGGTCCGCGCTGCAGGCGTTGCAGCGCTGGGTAGCGGCGAATCCGGCGATGCCGCATGACGTGCCGAGCCTGGCGGCGCGCATCGGTGTCAGCGCGCGCCATCTCTCGCGGCTGTTTCAGGAAGACGTCGGCGTTACGCCCGCTAGCTGGGTCGAGGCCGCGCGGATTTCGGCGGCGCGGGAATTGCTCGAAGACGGCGCGCTGGCGCCCAAGCAGGTTGCAGCCAGCCGAATGTGGATTCTCCAGCGTGGATACCCTGCGGCGCGCTTTCCTGCGCGTGGTGGGCGTCACGCCTGCCGACTACCGCAAGCGCCACGCCGCAGGTTTGAGCTGACAGGGGCCGCGCCGCCGCCCGCGCCGGCGAGCGACGGATGCGCCGGCCGCCTACATGTTCAGCGCCCGCTTCTGCACGGCCAGTGCGGCTTCGCGCATCACTTCGGATAGCGACGGGTGCGGGTGGCTGATGATGCCGATGTCCTCGGACGCGGCCTTGAATTCCAGCGCCGCCACGCCTTCGGCGATCAGGTCCGATGCGTTGGCCGAAATGATATGCACGCCCAGCAGTTCATCGGTGCTGGCGTCGGCAATCATCTTCACGAAGCCCTCTGGCCGGCCCAGGCCCAGCGCGCGTCCATTGGCGGACATCGGGAACTGACCGGTGCGATAGGCGCGGCCCTCGGCTTTCAATTGCGCTTCGGTCTTGCCTACCCAGGCGATCTCGGGCTCGGTGTAGATCACCCATGGAATGCAGTTGTAATCGATATGCGGCTTCTGGCCATCGATCACCTCGGCCACCATCACGCCTTCGTCTTCGGCCTTGTGCGCCAGCATCGGGCCGCGCACCACGTCGCCGATCGCATAGATGCCCGGCGTCGATGTGCGGCACTGATCGTCCACGGGAATGAAGCCGCGCGCGTCGGTGGCAAGTCCTACGGCGTCCAGCCCCAGGTCATCGGTATTCGGCACCCGCCCGATCGATACGATCAGGCGGTCGGCATCGAGCTTCTGGTCTGCGCCGGTCTTGTCCTTGTAGGCAGTGCTGACGCCTTTGGCGGTGGTGCTTACCTCGCCGATGTTGACGCCCAGATGGATCGTCAGTCCCTGCTTGGCGAATTGCTTGGCTGCCTCGCGCGCGATCGACTCGTCCACGGCGCCGAGAAAGGTGGGGAGCGCCTCCAATATCGTCACTTCGGACCCGAGGCGACGCCAGACCGATCCCAGCTCCAGCCCGATCACGCCCGCGCCGATCACGGCAAGCTTCTTTGGCACGGAATCGAAGGAAAGCGCGCCTTCGTTGTCCGCCACGATCCTGTTGTCGACCGGCACGTTGGGCAGATGGCGTGCCTTGGATCCCGTGGCGACGATCACATTGCGCGCCGTGTAGGGCTTGGCGGCGCCACCTTCGTTGGCCTCGACCTCGATGACGCCGTCAGCGCGACGGCCCTTGAGCTTGCCATGTCCCTTGATCCACGTGACCTTGTTCTTGCGGAACAGGAACTCGACGCCGCCCGTGAACTTGTCGACGATCGCGGCCTTGCGCTTGATCATCTGCGCCAGATCCAGCGTCACGCCTTTCACCTGAACGCCGTGTTCGGCCAACCCGTGCTTGGCTTGCTCGAAATGCTCGGACGACGCCAGCAGCGCCTTGCTTGGAATGCAGCCGACATTGAGGCACGTACCGCCGAGCCGCGGCTTGCCGGCCGGATCCTTCCATTCCTCGATGCAGGCCACGCTCTTGCCAAGCTGCGCAGCGCGGATTGCCGCGATGTACCCGCCGGGGCCCGAGCCGACCACGATCACATCGAAATCGGCTTGGGCAGACGCGGGTGCGCCGCCGGTGGTGACGGGCGCGGATGCTGGGGCGGAGGCATAGGTGGAGACCGATGCGGCCGCAGGAGCAGGTGTCGGCTTTGCGGCAGGTGCCGGGGCCGGTTTGGAGGCTGCAGCGGATGGTGCGGGTGCGGCGCTTGCCTTGCCTTCGGTATCGACCACGGCGATGACTTCGTCGGCATGCACCGTCGCGCCGTCCGGCTGCACGATCTTTGCCAGCACGCCATCGGCGGGACTGGGCACTTCCAGCGTTACCTTGTCCGTCTCCAGTTCCACCAGGATTTCGTCGCGTTTGACGGCCTCGCCGGCTTGCTTCTTCCACTGGATCAGCGTGGCCTCCGAAACGGATTCGGAGAGCTGGGGCACCTTCACTTCAATCGCGGCCATGTGCGTTCCTCTGCAGGGTTGTCGAGTGGCGAAAACTTCCAGTCTAGGTGAGCTCGTCGACACGCATGGGCGCGGAATAAGAGGGTTTACCCTCGGTCGCCGCGCCGGTGCCGCATTGGCGCTGCCGGCACGGCCCCGGGCGGGTGGGCAGCGCTCAGTGCCCGGCGCTCTGGCCGCCGTCGACGTGCAGGATTTCCCCGGTCACAAACGGGGCCGATTCCAGGAACTGCACGGCGTTGACGATATCGCTCATCTCACCCATATGGCCCATCGGGTGCAGCTGGCCCAGCGCCTCGTGCGTTTCGGGCGCATGCATGGGCGACTTGATGATGCCGGGCGAGACAGCGTTCACGCGGATACCGCGCCTGGCGTATTCGATCGCCAGCGACTTGGTGGCAGCATTGATGCCGCCCTTGGTCAGCGATGCCAGCACCGACGGCACGCCGTCGATGGCGTGGTCGACCAGGCTCGTGGTGATGCTGACGACGTGTCCGCCGCCTTGCTTTTCCATTTGCGCCACGGCCAGTTGGGTGATCTGGAAGAAGCCGGCCAGATTGACGCCGACCTTGGTGGCGAAGTCTTCCGCGGTGTAAGCCGTGAACGGCTTGGCGATAAAGACGCCGGCGTTGTTCACCAGCGTGTCGACACGGCCGAACGCTTCGATGGCCTGCGCGACGACCCGGCGCGCGGTGTCGGGATCGGCAATGTCGCCGGGCACGGCAAGCACGCCGGCGTCGTCGGCCTGGCGAATGCTGCGCGCCGTGGCGACGACGCGGTAGCCGCGTTCACGATATGCCTTGACCAGTTCCGCGCCGATGCCCTGCGATGCGCCAGTGACGATCGCGACCTTCTGCGTGGCCTGGGGGTGCTGGGTGGATTGGGTGGTTTGCGTTGTGCTCATGATGAACCTCTCGTATCTGGATTGACCTTGGCGTTTGCGCCAATCGAACCAACGTGGTCGATGGAGGCAAATCTAGGTGAGTCCAGCGCGGCGGTGAACGGCCGCGGAGCACAAACAGTTATGCGTGGCAGTAACAAATGCCTGGCAACGGCATTCGCGCAGCCACGCCGATCAGCCCGGCGACGCGGCCGGGCTTTCCATCAATAATCGGGTGGTAAATGCGTGGGCGATCAGCGCAATGTGCCGCGCAACGCCGTCAGCGCGTCGATGGCCTGCGCGAGTTCCTGCGTCAGCGTGGCGACCATTTCGGCGGCCGGCAGCGCGCGCGCCAGCGGCACCGCCTGGCCTGCCCATTGCGCGGCAAAGTCCGCCGATCCGCGCGCCTTGGCCGCAGTATGCAGTGCCTTGCCAGCGTCGTAGGCAATCGGGTAGTCCGGCATCGACGGCGCGCCGGGCGCAGTGCCCAACGCCGTGAAGCGATTGGAGAAGCCTCGCGCGGCGCGCCCGGATATCGCCGTGGTCAATGTGGTGGGCGGGGTATGGCCTGAAGTCAGCGCGGCGCGATACGCGGCATCGGCGGCGGTCTCCGGACACGCCACGAACGCGGTGCCCATTTGCGCCGCGTGCGCGCCAAGTACCAGCGCGGCCGCAATGCCCGCGCCGTCCATGATGCCGCCTGCGGCGATGACAGGCAGCGAGGTTTCGCGCGCCAGCACACGAACCAGCGCCATGGTGCCAAGGCCTTCGTCCTGCTGCTTGGGGTCGAATACGCCGCGATGCCCACCAGCTTCCACGCCTTGCGCCACGATGGCGTCGATGCCCGCCGCCTCGATCAGCCGCGCTTCGGCCAGCGTCGTCGCGGAGGCCATCAGGAAGATGCCGGCGTCGTGCAGTGCCTGGATCTTGCCGGCGTCCGGCAGCCCGAAATGAAAACTGACGACTGCGGGCTTTTCTTCCAGAAGCATCTGCAGCATTGCCTCGTCGGTCTGGAACGACTGATAGATCTCGCGCAGCGACGCCGGCGGTGTGGCGCCGAATTCCGCGAACACTGAAGCCAGATAGCCGAGCCATGCGCCTTCACGCGCGGGATCGGCCTGCGCCGGGCTGTGGCAGAAGAAGTTCACGTGAAACGGGCCGGCAGTCAGGGCGCGCGTGTCCTGGATGGCGGTGCGCGCGGCTGCCGCATCCATCGCGCCCAGGCCGAGCGATCCGAGTCCGCCGGCGTTGGTGACGGCCGCTGCCAGCGCGGGCGTGCTGACGCCGGCCATGGGCGCCTGGATGATTGGCGTCGACATGCCCAGGCGCGACAGGAACGACGGCATGGATTGGGTGAATGGCACGGACTGAGCGGGTAGGGTCATTTGCGGTCTCCGTTGGAAAGGTTAGATCTCGCACAGGCTGGCTGCCAGCAGCAGCGACGCCGCGGCAATTTCCAGTGGCAGATTGAAGTCATGTCCGCCGTGCATGAGCGCCGTGGATGCCAGCGGCCCGACGATCTGGCCGACGCCGTAGGCCGCCGTCATCACGGCAAACAGATTGAAGCGCACCTTGTGGGCGAGCCGGCGAGCAGCCGGCGCGGCAATGGTGACGGTGCCCATGAAAGTGCCGCCCACCAGTATCGCGCTGGCCAGATACGCTGGCGCGGTGTGGCTCAGCGCGGGCATTACCACACCAACGGCCTGTACCACGAGGTTGCACTGCATCGCACGTTGCGTGCCAAGCCGTTCGTGGATGGCATGCCAGAGGAAGCATGACGGCGCGGCACCGAGCCCGAACGCCGCCCAGATGTGGATCGGATCGATCTGGCCCAGCGCGTCGCGCACGAATAGCGGCAGATACGTGGCGGTGATGATGTAGCCGAATCCGGCCAGGCCGTAGCTGGCAATCAGCGGCCACGGGCCGATGCCCGGGCCGGCCGTCGCATGCGCTGCGGCTGCCGCGACGTCGTCGGTACGTGCGGGCAGGCGTAGGGTTTGCCAACCCAACGCGGACAGCGTGGCGCCGCCAGCGGCCAGCGCCAGCCAGATCGTCAAGCTGTGCCAGTGCGCAAGGTTGCCCATCGCGATCAACTCCGCGGACACCACAATGCCGAGGCCGACGCCGGAAAACATCAGCGGCGCGCCGTGATGCTGTGCCCGAATCTGCAGCAGCCAGATGGCGGAACATACCAGCGCCAGCGCACTGAGCACCCCGGCCAGAAACCGCACGCCGATCAACACCGCGGCGGGCGCTGGCAGCGCCAGCGCGGCAAGGCATGCCACCGTGCCTGCCAGAGCGATCCGCGACCAGCGGCTGGCGCTGACGTGGGGGATCCGCGCGGCAAGCAGCGCGCCCAGCAGATAGCCCGCATAGTTGGCCGACGCGGCGAGCGACCCTGTGGCGACGGACATCGTGCCGTCGCGCACCATCAGGGGATACATGCCGGTGAATGCGAAGCGGCCAAAGCCCATCGCGACGGCCAGCGCGAGTGCAGCGGCCATCGCTTCGCGCCAGGACGACGAGGCCGGTGAAGCGGACACGCGCATCGAATCGACGTCAGCCACGGCGCATCTCCTTGAGGAAGGCATCGAAGGCCAGCGTGGAGAAGCCCGCGCGGCGGATCAGATAAGTGTGAACGGTGCGCACCGGCACGGTCTGGAGGTCGGACACCTCGCGCTGCAACGCCAGAAGCGAACGCGGCACGATGCCCACCGCGGTGCCGGCCGAAACGCTGGCCAGGATCGCGTGATAGGAGGGCATTTCTTGCACTGCAAGATGCCGGCGCGCATCGTCCGCGCCCTGGGCCAGCCATTGCTCGGCCACGCCGCGATAGGTGCAGCCGCGCGCGAAGACGGCCAGTTGCCGCACGCGCAGATCGTCGGGCGATCGCACCTTCGGATGATTGGCGGGCAGTACCAGCACCAGCGCCTCACTGAACAGCCACGTGCCTTCCAATCCCGGTCCCAGGTCCGCCATGTCGGCCTCGCGCGCGGGGGCGGTGCCGGGATGCGCCACCAGTGCGCAATCGATACGGTGATTGAGCACTGCATCGACCAGCGCAGCGGTGGTGCCGGTCTGGATCTCGACCCCAACCTCGGGCCACGCCGCGTGATAGCGTCCCAGCGGCTTGGGCAGGCGCGCGGCCGCCGTGCTTTCCATGGCGCCGATGCGCAGCTTGCCGCTGGGACCATCGCCGCGCATCGACTGGCGCGCTTCTTCGGCCAGCGCAAGCAGGCGGTCGGCGTAACCGAGCAGCCGCTGGCCCTCGGGCGTGAGCGTCATGCGCTTGCTGTCGCGATGAAACAGCTCCACGCCAAGATCGCTTTCCAGTTGCTTGATGCGTGTGGTGACGTTGGACTGAGCGCGCTCCAGCGTGCGCGCCGCGCGCGTGACGCTTTGCTCGGCCGCCACGGCGCGGAAAATTTCAAGTTCGGCAAGTTCCATGAGCGTCCGGCTGGTGAATCAAGTCATTCTAAAAAGAGAATGAGATTGGATAAACGATATTATTTTAGGAATGATAGTCGAAATGGAACGGCCATGCTTGTTCCACGATGTATCAAGTCATGTTCCTGGCGCCGATTGGTGTGCGGGTGGTGTGCGGCTACAGTCGGAAGCAGGCTATCCAGGGGAGACGTTGATGACCATTGAATCGAAGCTCGCTGCACGCGGCCTGACGCTGCCATCGCCGCCGCAACCGCTGGGCAGTTATACGGCAGTCAGCCGCGCCAGCGACCTGCTGTTCGTTTCCGGCCAGTTGCCGTTGCGCGATGGCAAGGTGGTGTGGAGTGGACAGGTTGGCAAGGACCTCAGCGTCGCCGAGGGCAAACAGGCGGCGGAACTTGCGGCGCTCAATGTGCTGGCGCAGATCCACGCTTACCTGGGCGGATTCGAACGGCTGGACCATATCGTCCGGCTGGAGGGGCATGTGACAAGCGCGCCGGGTATGCTTGATCAGCCCGCGGTGCTGGACGGTGCGTCAGACCTGTTTGCGCAGGTGCTGGGAGACAAGGCTGGCCACGCGCGCGCCGCGTATTCGGC
Organism: Cupriavidus pauculus; assembly: GCF_008801835.1. Lineage (GTDB taxonomy): Bacteria > Pseudomonadota > Gammaproteobacteria > Burkholderiales > Burkholderiaceae > Cupriavidus > Cupriavidus pauculus. The sequence continues at coordinate 294,552 of NZ_VZOW01000005.1, forward strand.
AACGCAGCAGCCCGGCAATGCAGCGGTGATCCTGGTGGTGATCGCGCAGATCAAAGGCGACTGAACCGCTGCGCGCCGACGTTCTACGCCGAAAACTTCTCGACGAGAAAGTCGACCAGCGCGCGCACGCGCCGCGACACATGGCGCGCATGCGGGTAAAGCAGAACGAACGGGCGGGTGCTGCCGCCGTATTGCTGCAGTACTTCCACCAGCGTACCGTCGCGCAGATCGTGCTCCACGACGAAGCGGTAGGTCTGGAACAGACCCGCCCCGGCGCGCGCCAGCGTGGCGCCCCCGAGCGCATCCTCGGACGTGCCGTATGCGCCGCTGGTCAGGATGTCGATGTCCTGCCCATCCTGCCGGAATGTCCACGCGATGCGACGTCCGCTGCTGGGCCGCTCGAACTGGATGCATTGATGCGTGGCTAGATCGTCCAGCGTGGCGGGCGTGCCGTGGCGCCTCAGGTAGGCGGGCGTCGCCACCACCACCATTTCGGCGTCTTCCAGCTTGCGGGCGATCAGCGTGGAATCGTCCGGCGCGCGGCCGCGCACCGAGAGGTCGTAAGTGTCGTCGGCAAAATCTACATTGCGATTGCTGATATGCACGTCGATATCGACTTCCGGATAGCGTTCGCGAAACTCTGGCAATACGGGCAGCACGCGGTAATGCGCATAGGGCGTGGGTAGGCTCACGCGCAGTCGCCCGGCCGGCGTGGCGTGCTGGCCGCTGATCTGGCGTTCCGCATCGACCAGTTGCGCCAGCGCCTGGCGGCTTTCCTCGAAATACGCGCGGCCCTCGTCGGTCAGTCGGATCTGGCGGGTGGTGCGGACAAAGAGCCTGACTCCCAGCCGTTCCTCCAGACGCTGCACGCTGCGGCTCACCGCGGCTGGCGTCACACCGGCGGCTGCGGCCGCGGCGGTGAAACTGCTCAGTTCGGCCGCCATACAGAACAGTTCGATGCTGCCAAGCTGAAGATCGTCGAATTGGCGCTTCATATCGGTGGCGTTGAAAGGTTGCGCCGCAGGCCTTGCGATAGCCGCGGCTGCGAAATGATCGTCGGCCCTGTGGCAAACGACAAGCGAAATTCAAACGGCCGACTGCGCGGAGCGATGTCCGGCCGAGGCCACGTTCGGAAGATTCCGCATCGTATCGCGCCTCGCTTGCTATGCTGAAGTGATCAACCAGCACTCTAGGGGGGAGCGCGTCATGTGTCGTTGGCTGGCCTATTCGGGCCGATCTGTTCCATTGGAGGCGGTGTTGTTCCAGCCCGAGCATTCATTGATAGACCAGAGCCTGAATTCTCGGCTTGGCCATACGACAACCAATGGCGACGGCTTCGGGGTGGGATGGTACGGCAGGCATTCGGAATTGCCGTTCCGCTATCGTTGCCTGCATCCGGCGTGGAGCGACACCAATCTGCGCGAGACCGCGCGGGCAGTGCGGGCGCCGCTGTTCGTGGCCCATGTGCGCGCCGCCACTGGCACGCCCACGCAGGAAACCAACTGTCATCCGTTTCGCTTCGGCCGCTGGCTGTTTGTCCACAACGGGCTGATTCGCGACTATCCGGTGGTGCGGCGCGAATTGATGATGGCCGTGGCGCCGCATCTGTTCCGCTGGATCGAAGGGTCCACCGATTCGGAAATCATGTTCTTCCTGGCGCTCACCTTTGGACTGGAGCGCGATCCGCGCGGCGCGCTGGAGCGCATGGCGGGCCTGATCGAAGAGGTGGGCCGACGCAACGGCGTGGAATGTCCGTTGAACATGACGGTCTGCGTGACCGACGGCAAGCAGGTGGTGGCAGTGCGGTATTCGAGCGAAAGCGCGTCGCGCTCGCTGTTCCACAGCACGTCGTTCCGGCAGTTGCGGGCGCTGTATCCGGACGATCCCCGCATTATTGCCGCCGGGGACGATGCGTTCCTGGTGCTGTCTGAGCCGCTGATCGATGTGCAGGGCGTATGGGAAGAAATCCCCGAGGCCACCGTGCTGGTGGCCCGTGCCGGACAGATCGACCGGCAGCGCTTTGTGCCGCGAATGCCCGAAGCCGCGGCTTAAGCCGCTGCACCGGTCGAGGCGTAAAGGATTGGAGCCGGCGATGAACGGGCGCAAGCGCGATTCGATTGGCAACCGTGTGCGGCGCGGGCGCTGGCAGTGAGCACGGCCGACGCAGCCGAAGGCGCTTATGCCTCGGCGGCCGGCCGCGCTGGTGTCATACGGTTACTGGGTTACTGGCACTGGCTGATGGCGGCAGCAGCATTGCTGTCGGCGCCGCGGAAACCGAGCCAGGAGCCCGGGCCGTTGGGCGCCTTGCGCACCACGGCGGCGTCGCCGTTCGGCGGTTGCTGTCCGGGCACGTAGACATCGAACGCCTGGTCGTTGGCCAGCATGTATTGCATCGTTACCTGTTGGCGCGAGGCGTCGGCCCATTTCTGTCCGATGCATTGCGCGGCCGCCTTGGGCTCCAGCTTGCTGGGGCCGACGGCGCGCGTCGCCGGAGTAGGGGGAGGGGTGTATGGCGAGACGGCGCAGCCAGCAAGGGTGGTCACGGCGAGAGCGACGATGAACGGATATTTCATGTTGTTAGCTCCATTTCGGATCGCAGGGAGCACCGGCGGCGAAACGGTGTCGGGCCGCCGTCAGCCGGTGCGTTTAACGTGTACCGGACCGTGGGAGGTACTCCACGTCGTACAAGGTAGAAGTCTAGGCATCCGGCACAGGATGTGACTACGTCCGAGCCACTATCTGTTGCGTAGGTGTTTGTCTGATATCGATTGTCCGGATGGATCCCCGCCGTGTGCGCGAAGGAGTTCACGGTGCGCGCCGCAGGTGTTGTCCGAGGTGCGCAATGAAGCGCCCCGAGGCTCCTCAAGTGGCCTCGAAAGGCGCTACGGATTCAATGCGCGCGGCGGATCACAATCGTGGCAGCGAAGGCGGCCATGAGCGGCCATGGGCAGTCATGTGCGCATCAAGCGCGCGGTAAATTCAGGCGTCGTTGCGCGGCGGCGTCTGGCGGGCCAGAAAGCGGTCCAGTTGACTGGCAAACGCCTTGCCATCCTGCGGTGCATAGGGCGCCGGGCCGCCGGTCTCGATGCCAGCGGCGCGCAACTGATCCATGACGTCGCGCATGGTCAGGCGCTCCTGGATGTTCTCGCGGTTGAACCAGACGCCGCGCGGGTCCAGCACTTGCGCGCCCTTGTCGAGCGCGGCCGCTGCCAGCGGGATATCGGCCGTGATTACCAGATCGCCCGCATTGGCCAGTTCGACGATGCGCTGATCGGCGACGTCGAAACCGGCGGGCACTTGCAGCAACTTGATGAAGCGCGACGGCGGCGTGCGCATGAAATGGTTGGCCACCAGCGTGACGCTGACCTGTACCCGCTGCGCAGCGCGAAACAACATGTCCTTGACGACGACCGGGCAGGCGTCTGCGTCAACCAGTATTTGCATCACGGTGTTTCCGACGGGAGAAAGGGCGCCATCTTACTGCCTTGGTGCGTGTCCGAGTAGAAAACTGTCGAAGCCGCCCGTACGGGGCGGACAGCACGCCACGGGCCCCGATAGCGGCGATGCAAGCACGGCAAGTGCAGCTCGGTTGCGGCCCGTGTTGCACCGCAAATGCCGCGCGCACGGTATATTTGCCCGCTGAACATTACACCGAAGCAGGAAGCGGGAAGCATGAGCAAGAAATCGATTCGGGTGTCGTATGTGGCGGTGCCAGGCGACCTCAGTGTCTTGAAACTGAAACGCTATCTACGCAACGCAGTCGCCGAGGCGGCGGAAGCGGGCAGCGACGACATTCTGCTCGTCAAGGTGCTTGTGCCGCGGGCGCTGGGCCTCAAGGCCGGGGAAATGCTGTTCAATCGCGTCCTGCAGGACATTGTCGACAAGGACCAGCGCGTGCGGCGCGTGTCGGTGGAATTCGTCGACGGCGAAGTCACGCCAGAGAAGATTGCCGCGAGCGAGGCGCGCACCCAGAAGGAGATCGACGCGTACGGGCATTTGCTCGCAGAGGAGAAGGACGATGACGACGCAAATGACTGAACGCGCAAAGGGCGGCGTCTTTTCTCGATGATTGCGATCCATTGGCCGCTACCGTGAATCTATCCGATCTCGAGCGCCAGCTCGCCTTCCTTCGAGAAATCGATCGCCTGAAAGGCGTCTTGCGGATGTCGCCGCTAATCGATCAGTCGCGACGCGAAAACAGTGCCGAGCATTCCTGGCATCTGGCGATGTACGCGCTTGTGCTGTCGCAATATGCGGCGGCGCCTGTCAACGTGGAGCGCGTCGTCAAGATGCTGCTGCTGCATGACATCGTCGAGATCGATGCGGGCGACACGCCGTTCCATCATGCGTCGATGCATGCAGCGCAGGCCGAGCGTGAGCAACAGGCGGCGCAGCGGATCTTTGCGCTGCTGCCCGATGCGCAGGCGGCCGAATTCCGCGACCTGTGGTGCGAGTTTGAAGCCGCGCAGAGCGCCGATGCGATATTCGCCAAGGCGCTGGACCGCTTTCAGCCATTGCTTCATAACGTGGCCACCGATGGCGGCACGTGGGTAGCGCATCAACTGAATCAGGAGCAGGTGTTCTCGCGCTACGGCCCCGTCATACAGCGCGGCGCACCCGCGCTATGGGACGCGGCGGCGCGCCTTGTGCAGGAACACTTTGCCGAGCCGTCACACCAAAAGCCCGCGCCCTGACGGTTGGCGCAAGCGGTGACGTTCTACGGCGTGCTTGCCGATGGTTTGCTCGATCTGGCGCGCGGTTTGCGCGGCGCAGCGTGCGGCGTCTCGCGCTCGGACGCCGGGGCGGCGATGTGCATGCCATCAAGCCACGACAGCGCATCGACATACGACAGAAACTGTTCCAGATAACCGGGCGATACCTCGCGCATCAGGGACAGCGCCCGATGCACGAGATGGTTGGTGTTCAGGGGTCCGGCGTTTTCGGGCACGCCTTGCTGCGACTGGCGCAACTGGCGTTCGACGCTGACGCGGGCCCATGTTTCGCGGAAGTAGTCGACCAGTTCAGGTTCGGCGGGATAGCCGCGCTGCGCCGTGGCAAGCGGCGCAGCGCCAGCGGTATGGCGTGCTGGCGTTTCGCCCGCATGCGCAGGGCGCGCAAGGCTGTGGCTGAGCGCAGCAAGCGCGGCGATGGCTCCGGCCGGTTGCGCCGATGCTGTGCGCGCTGGCGCATCGCAAGGCGCGCGCGTCAGCACTTCGCGGTAGTCGGCAACCAGTCGCGTCAGGCGGGCTTCCAGCAGGCGACCCGCTTCGCCATCGTAGCGCGCCGCGCGCCGTGCGATCGCTGCGATAAAGCAGAAGCGCACCGGATCTGCGCGATCGGCGCCGCTGTCGCGCCATGCCGCGATTGTGGCGTGCGGGTCGTCGCTATGCATCGGCTTTTGCGGCGCCGGCCGCGGCGTTTGGGACCCTTGGCACCGGCGCGATCTCCACGCGGCGATTCTTCGCGCGGCTTTCCTCGGTGATGTTCGGCGCCACCGGCTGCTGCGATCCGAACGCCGCCGAAAACACCGAAGCGGGCGGCACGCCTGCTTCGATCAACGCACGGGTCACGGTCAGCGCGCGTTGGGCCGATAGCTCCAGATTGTCGGCAAAACGCCGGTTACCTTCGCGCACCTGCTGATCGTCGGTGAAGCCACTCACCATCAGGATTTCGTCACGCGCGCCAAGGTAGGCCGAAAGCGGCGCGGCGAGGCTCTTGAGCAGCGCGCGCCCCTCGGGCTGCAACTGGTCTGAATTCAGTGCGAACAGCACGTTGCCGCTGATACCGATGCGCCCGTCCTTCAGCGTGACGCGGCCGGCGGCAAGCGGCCCGGCAAGCGCCTGTTCCAGCGTCTGCCGCCGCTTCAGCTCCGCCTGCCGCTGCTTCACTTCGTTTTCCAGCCGGGACGACAATTCCATCTGCACGCCGATCACGCCAAGCAGCACCAGCACGAACGCGCCGAGCATGACCGACATCAGGTCGCCAAACACCGCCCACGCGGGGACGGTGGTCTCTACGCCAGCGTCGAAGTCGTGGTCTGTCATGCCACCCCGGCGCCAGCCTGCTGTGCGGAAAACTGCTGAAGGTTTTCCAGGATCTGCTTTTGCGACAGCATGCTCAGGTCGATCACCTCGCGGGCCTGTGCAACGTAGTAGGCCAGTTGTTCATCGCTGCGCGCCATCGATTTGTCGAGTGCGCCTTCGATGCGCGCGAACTGTTCGGCCAGCTTGTCGCTCGACGCACTGAACATCTGAACGGCCATGCCGAATGCCTCGCCCAGGCTTGCCACTTCGACGGCGCTATCGGCGACCTGTGCGGCGATGCCGTCGAGCTTGCCGGTTTCCTGGGCTACCTGTTCGGTGAAACGCGAGCCGACGCGCTCGAGCAGGTCAGCGGTGGTGGTGACGAGTCCATCCACCGCTGCGCGTTGCTCGGTCGAGGCGTGATTGACGGCGTCCAGGAGGGTGCTCAAGGTCTCCAGCAGGCGGCCGCGTTCGTCCAGCATGGCGTTGTCGCGCGCCATGCTGTCGGTCAGCTTCTGGCGCAGCTCGGCGATGACTTCGGCTGCGGCTTTCGGCGCCTCGGTGGCGATTTGTGCAAGGCGAGCGACCTCGGCAATCGTGCCGGTGGCCTGCGCCTGCGTGTGCGTGGCGATGTCGCGCGCAGTTTGCGAGAGCGCGTCGCGGATTTCGCGCTGATGCCCGGCGGCCTGCGCGCTGGCCTGCTGCCATTCGTCGCGCATGGTAGATGCCATCGAGGCGAGCGTTTCGCGCCAGGCCGCGAGGCGCTGTTCGTCGCGGGCGGCGAGTTCCTGTTGCAGCGTGGCCGCGGCCTGCAACAGCCGGTCGATCTCGGCAAGCGTGCCAGTGGCCTGGGCCTGTGTGTGGGTGGCGATGTCGCGTGCGGTTTCCGACAAGGCGTCGCGGATTTCATGCTGATGCCCTGCGGCCTGCGCGCTGGCCTGCTGCCATTCATCGCGCATGGTGGATGCCATCGCTGCCAGCGTTTCGCGCCATGCCATAAGGCGCTGTTCGTCGCGGGCGGCAAGTTCCTGTTGCAGCGTGGCAGCGGTTTGCACCAGCCGGTCGATCTCGGCAAGCGTGCCGGCTGCCTGCGCCTGGGTGTGCGTGGCGATATCGCGTGCGGTCTGCGACAGCGCGTCGCGGATTTCATGCTGATGCCCTGCGGCCTGCGCGCTGGCCTGCTGCCATTCGTCGCGCATGGTGGAGGCCATCGCTGCCAGCGTTTCGCGCCATGCCGCGAGGCGCTGTTCGTCGCGGGCATCGAGCGCGGCGTGACGGGCCGCTTCCTGCGTCTCCAGTTTCGCCTGCAAATCGACGTGCGCCTGGCTTACCGTGTTGGCGATGTTGGCAGCGTGCTGCGCGAAGGCGGCGGACGCGTCGGCGGCGGCCTGGCGATGGGTGCTGGCGAGAGCATCGCCGGTCTGTTCCAGGCGCGACAGCGCTGCGTCCCACGTCTGCGCCGCAGCGGTTGCCGCCGTGTCGACGCGCGTGCCGATGTCGTCGACCAAGCGCGCGGAGCGCTGCGCAAAGCTTTCGCCAAAGCCATCGAGCGATGCGCGCAGATCCGAGGTCAGTGCGGCGTTTGCCTGGCGATGCTCGGCAAGCGCCTCGCGCCAGGTGTCGGTCACGACGGTGGTTGCGGCGTCGAAGCGGGTGGACAGGCCAGTCAGGTGCTGCTCAACGGTTTGCGTGACGGTGTCGCGCAGCGTGGCGGCCTGGTTGGCGATGCCGGCCATGGTCGTATCCACGGCTGGCTGGATCGCCGCGCTGGCGACGCGGGCGCTATCGGCGATGGCGTCCTTGAGCGACTGTCCGACGGTTTCGGCCAGCCGTGCGTAGGCGGCGTCGGTGCGTGTGTGGAACGCGTCCTGGCTGGCCAAAAAAAGGCGCTCGCCCAGTGCGTCGTTGCGGCTGGCCATTGTCGCGGTCATCGTTTCGAGTCGATCCACCAGCACTGGCATCAGTTCGGCTTGCTTTTGCAGCAGCGCAAATACCGCATCGTGCTGGTGATGGCGCGAATGCACGCGCAGGGTGGTGGCGATCCGTTCGTCGAGCAACTGCGCGGCCTGCACGCGCTCCCGCCGGGCAAGCGTCGCGAGCAGGCCGAGCATGGCCGAAGTGGCAACGCCAGCCACGGAGGTCCCGAACGCGAAGCCAAGGCCCTTGACCGGCGCGGCGAGCGAGGCGCGAATAGCCTGCAGATCGGCGGCGCTTTCCAGCGCCATGCCAGTTGTGCGCAGTGTGCCGACCATGCCGAGGAATGTGCCCAGCATCCCCAGCAACACCAGCAATCCAACTAGATAGGGCGTCATGGACGGACCGGGCAGCGCCACGCGCTCGCCTTCGACGCGCAGACGCACGGCGTTGCGCAGGCTGGGGTGCAGGCGGTCCAGCCATGTGCCAAGGCTTGCAGGCGGTGCGGCAAGGTCGGCCAGCGCGGCGGTCAGGGTTGGGGTGGCCTGACGGTAACGATGCAGTTCGAACGCGCCGCCCACGTAGAAGCCGCCAATAAGCAGCGTGACAGCCAGCGCCAGCGCATTCGTGCCCGCGTAGCCGGCGCCAACCCAGCCGACCACGGCGAGGCCAGCGAGGAATACGACGAGCGGGGTCAAGTGTCTGTTCATGTCGATCGGTCAGTTTTCACGCAGGGCGGCGAGCAGGGCTTCCACCGGCTGGAACCGGATGTCCAGCTCGGCCAGCAGCACGCTCTGCATGTCCTTGCGAAATACGTTTAGCCACGCGCCCTCGGCGTCGCGCAGCTTTGTGAAATGGGGTTCCAGCATGCCGGGCACTGCAGCCAGCACGGCCAACTCGCGCGCACCCAATACCTGTTCCATCACGCCGTCGAGCATCGCCAGACGGGCCGCCCGCGGCGAGCGCGTCGCCAGTGCCGCGCGCAGCCGCGCACGCAGACCGGCGATTTCCCGCTCCATTTGCTGCTGCAACGCGATGTAGCGCTGACGGTGCACGGCAAACTCGGTTTCACCCGGATCGGATGCAGCCGGCCGCGCGACCATGCGGCGCCGGCTGTCCGGCGATGTGCCTTGCCCCAGGATCGCGGCGCTCAGCATCGCGCGGACGTGTGTGCCAGCGGCATCGCCAATCGCGGGGCGTGCCGGCGCGCCGGACTGGGTCGCCGGCGGATTGCCGTTGAGCGCTGTCGACAGCGCAATGGCATCGGTCCAGTCGAGCCACTGGCTCATGACGGCCGACAGCGACGGCGCGGCCCTGGAGGTCCCGGCGTCGCTCAGACTGGCCAGCAGGCGTAGCAGTTTCGGGCCGCTGAAGCCCGTGCGCTGGGGCACTCGCGTCATGTCGCCAAGTTGAAAAAATCGGAAAGTCTACACGGTCGCGGCGCTCGGGGAACCAGTGTCAGGGTTTCCAGCGGCGAAAAGACGTCCCCGAAGCCACCTAGGCGACGCATCGAACCGTTTTTCGACGTGGGAGAGATGCTGGCGTCACAGGTTGTCGACTTGACCCACACCCTTTTCGCGATCATGCGGGCGCCCGTGATTTCTGGGGCATTGCCGTAGCCGTATCACCAGTAGCTTGAGCGGCAGTTAGATTTCTTGTGCGCTCCGCCCGCATGCAGGTCCGTGCCTGAGATTTCCCCGAGCCTCGGCGACTTTATTCTCGGAATCGTCCGAAATATATCGATTTATTTTTTATGCGAATTTAACGACGATTACGTAGCGATATCCTGTCAATATTGAAAGAAAGATGGCCAAGCATGACTGCTGGCGGCAGCAGGCCCGCACGTAGCGGGAAACGTCTTACTCCTGGTAGAAAATTGTGGATCGCGCAATCACACGATTCGTGCCGCGCGGACAGCGACACATGACGATGTCGCCGTCCTGCACGCCGTGTGTGTTGCTTGACGGAAAGGTTGTGGCGGTGCCAAAGATTTGCCCGTTGTGTCCACATCGGCGGCAGGACGCGAGCCCGAGGTGTTTGGCGATCGGTGCGCCATTGTCGAGCATGGTTTCGTCCCCATCGAGGATTACGCCGTCCGTGGTGGTGAGGTTTCCCTTAAGCGCGATCATTCCCATTGTTTTATCCTCTTAATATCAGAGTTAAGCATCTCTAACATCTAGACGTGGCTGGAAAGTTTAGATAGGAAAGAAAAGAAATTTTGGCGATTTGTATCAGCATAAAAAACACATCGTATATAGAATTTTCCTGATTTTAAGCTTTGTTTAACTTTCGTTATTTTCGAGATGAATCGCCAATTCCCATCCTAATGAAAACGTCGTAACGTGCAGCGCTCAGGAATGTGGGCCGCGCGTCGCAACCGGCGGCCTGCTCGGCGAGTTCGATCACGCTGATAACGGAGCGAGGAACATGGCTGGTGCGGGGGCGGATCAACTGGAGGAAATGGGAGGCGGCCTGCTCAAGGCTGTGACTGGACTGCAGCCCTATCACCTCAAGGTGCTCGGAGCGAATAGTGCGGCCGGCCTTTCCGTGGTGTCATTCGAGGCTGTAGAGCGCCTGGGCGAGCCCTACAGCGTCAAGATCCGATTGACCCATCCGATGGATCTGGACCGGATGGAGTACGTGCGCCGTGACGCCACTTTCTCGATCAATCCCGGCGACGGCTCGGAGCCTCGGCAATTCTCTGGCTGCATCTTCCGCTTTTCAAAAACCCGTCAGACCCGCGACTTCTGCGCCTATGAAATGGAGTTGCGCCCGAAGGTCGCCTTTGCTGACGCTGACCAAGGCAAGCCGTGTCTATCAGAGAAAGACCGCGCCGCAGATTATCGAAGCCATTCTTCGCCGCCACGGCCTGGAAGGCCACCAGTTCGCTTTCAAGATTCGGCGCCAGTATCCGGAGCACCCATTCCGGCTTCAGTACCAGATGTCCGACTGGGACTACATCCGGCTGCTCATGGAACAGGAGGGGCTGTACAGCTATTTCCTCCCGAGTCCGCATGGCGCTGTCTTTGGCGATGTGTTTCAGGTCTGCGACGACATCGATCACTATATTTACCAGCCGGAGTTGCGGGTTCCCTATCGGGAAACGGCTGGTCTGGAATCGGGTATTGAGACGGTATTCGATATTCAGACGCACGTGCATACGGTGCCTGAATCGTTTCGCACGGCCGACTACAACCCGGCGGATTCCTACGAACGCAAGGCAGGCGAGGCCAATGTCGCCCGCAAGGAAACAGGCAACTACGGCCAGTCCTATGTCTACGGTTCGCACCACCTCGATATGGCGGGTGCGAAATGGGAGGCGCAACTGCGCCACGAGGCGGCGCTGGCTGGACAAATCATCTATGAAGGCCAGAGCAATGTCCTGGGCCTGCGGCCTGCGCGCATCCTGCGCATGGACGTCAACCTACCCGATGCGCTGCACGGTCAGGTAATCACGGAAGTCGTCCATATCGGGGCCCGAGACCAGGCTTACCGCAATACCTACCAGGCCATTCCTTCGGATCGGCGCTTTCGCCTGCCGATCGATGAAAGCCGATGGCCGCGCATCGCGGGCACCCTGAGCGGGCGCGTGACGTCTCCTGGCAAATACAAGTACGCCTATCTGACCCAGCATGGCCTGTATGTCGTGCGCCTGGATCTGGATTTCGAGGATTGGCCCAACGGCGGCGAGAGTGTGCCGATGCGTCTGGCGAAACCGTTTGCCGGTGCGCGGCAGACCGGTTTCCACTTTCCGCTGATCGATGGCACCGAGGTCGCCATCGCCTTCCGCGACGGCAATCCCAACAAGCCCTACATCGCGCACGCCCACCATCACAGCCGGCACGAGGACCTGATCACCAATCGGGACCGCTGGCTGTCGCGCAACGTGATCCGAACGCAGGCAAACAACAAGCTGCGATTCGAGGACTGGGAGGGGCAGGAGGGCGTCAAGCTGTCCACCGACTACGGTGGCAAGACGCAGCTCAACATGGGCTATCTGGTCGATCACAAGCGCCAGAAGCGTGGGGAAGGTTTTGAGTTGCGGACGTCGGGGTGGGGGGCTTTGCGGGCCGGCAGGGGGATGCTCCTCACCGCCCACGACCAGCCCGACGCAGGCGGCCAGCAACTGGACATGCAGCAGACGATCGCCCAACTGGAAAGCGCGCTGGCGATCGCGAAATCGTTGGCTGAATCGGCCGCGACCGCCAACGCAGCGCCAGCGGATACGGACGCTCAGAAGCAGGTCAATGAGGAGTTTGGCGGACTGAAGAAGCCGGCGATTCCGGCAACGGCCCCCGCTTCCGTCGGCATTGTTTCGGGACGTGGCGTTCAGATTGCTGCGGCTGACAATGTGTCGACGGTGGCTGGCAAGAATGTCGATATGACCGCAGTCAAGCGCTTGACGGTGGCCGCCGGCGAATCGGTCTCGATGTTCGCGCAGACGCTGGGAATCAAGCTGTTCGCAGGCAAGGGGCCTGTCGAAATCCAGGCACAGAGCGACCTGATGTCCTTGCTCGCCGACAAAGACGTAACGGTCGCCAGCGTGAACGGAACGGTAAATATTGCGGCAGCCAAGGAACTGATCCTCAGCTGTGGTGGGGCGTTTGTGAAATTGTCCGGCGGCAATATCACCCTGGGCGGCCCAGGCGACCTGATCTACAAGTTCATCACGATGCAGAAAAAAGGTGCGGAGTCATACCACATTCCGCTCAACCTCAATCACCCAAGCGTTATGGCAATGCCTACACGTCCCCTCGTGCTTCGTGCGGCAGCCTCGCCCGCTGCGACTGGGGCTCTAACAAAAAGCATGCCGTACACGTTGCTGGCTGATGGTGTCGTAGTGCGACAAGGCGTGATGGACGACACCGGTGAACTTCTGGTGGACCACGCACCCACAACAAAAAAATACACCTTGCAAATGGCAAATGGCGTGACGCATGACCTGCCGGTGCCGGAAGAATACCGCGGGGATGCAGGCAACGGCGAGCTTGCGAATCTGGGCTTTCACTTTCACGAGGGCGTCCCCGAAGAGCACGTGAATTTGGCAGACCGAGCCGTGCATCGCCAGGCCTATAGCGATCTGCTCAACCCCAACCCGGAAGCCTGACGATGTCCCAGCAAAAGCCAATCGTTACACCCATTGCGCTGTCGCGCACGAACAGCGCGACGATTACTCTGCCGTGGTTTGTACAGCGCACCGAGTATTGTCCGGCGCAATCTACCTTCAGGCCACTGGTGAACGGCGAGGAGGCGTTCGGCGTGGTCTATGACGCCATCGCGGCAGCGCGCCGCTCTGTCGACATTATCTGCTGGGGGTTTCAGCCGTCCATGTACTTCAAGCGGGGCGATCGCGATGCCGTGTCGATCGGGCAATTGCTGGCCCGCAAGGGGGCCGAGGGAGTACGCGTACGCCTGCTCTGCTGGCAGGACGATATCCATATGGCTGAGTGGAGCGAGAACAATATGCCGGGCAACAATTTTGCCACGATGGCGAAACCCCATCTACCCGACTGGTTTCTCGCATTGCCAGGCATGTCGATGGTGACGCGCGACTATCAAAAATCCTTTCAGCGGGAATTTGACCTGGAATGGTTTCGGCGGGTGAATCTGAACAACGTCACCAAAGACAACAAGCGGCTGGAGCGTGCACTGGCGGAGAAGCTGGGGAAGCGGCTGGCGAGCTCGCTGTTTGGTATCAAGCCCTTCGACGGCATTGAATTTGCGACGCGGGGCTTTGACCCGTGGGATCGCTCGCTGATCGCCTTTCAGACCTGGTTGTTTGGCGAGGATTCGCAGCGCGACGCAAAAACCAAGGCGACGAACAGCGCCGCGATGGGAGCAGAGCCCACCCACCATCAGAAGATGGTCCTGGTGGACTACGAGCTGCCAGAGCAGGCGCTTGGCTTCGTCATGGGTCACAACATGCTGGATACCTATTGGGACCGCAATGATCATAGCTACGTGCGGATGCATCCCAGGATGGGGCGCAACGGCGAGCACCCTCGCCAAGACATTTCTGCGCGGGTCACGGGGCCGGTGCTGCAATACCTGAACAGAAACTTCTGTCAGGCATGGGACGATGCAACCGGCCAGAGCCTTGGCAAGGCGCGCGAAGGCATTGCGCAGAAACTGCAACTGCGACGCGACTACGATACCCCGGTGATGGCGCAGATCCTGCGCACCCAGGCGCAGAAAGGAAAGCGGGACATCGAATCGATGTACATGAATGCCGTGAACAACGCCACGCAGTTCATCTACATCGAGAACCAGTATTTTCGGTTTCCACCGTTGGCCGAGAAGATCAAGGCGGCGGCGGCCAAACAGGTTAAGCGGGGTCGGGACCCGGGCAAGCATGGGCCGATCCACCTGTTTGTGGTGACGAATGACAACGATGAGGGCATCGGCGCGGGGACCGTCAACACCTATCGAATGCTGGATGCCCTGGGCCGTGCCGACACGATTCCGGGTGTGGCGCGCGATGAGCGGGCCGACAAACTGAAGGTGGAACTGGAGGCGGCACGCAAGCAAGCTGCTGGAGCAACCTCGCCGCAGGCGCAAGCGGCTGCGCAGGCGAAGGTGGCGGAACTGGAGCAGCGGCTGCAGGCCAACGCGGACGAAAGCAAGTGGATACCGTCCGCCGAGATTCCCGGGCTGAAGGTCCACGTTTGTTCGCTAGTGGCGCCGGATTCCCCGCCGGGGAAATGGGACTACGTGTACGTGCACGCCAAGCTCATGATTGTGGATGACGTGTTCACGACCATCGGCTCGGCCAATATCAACACGCGCAGCATGATGGCGGACAGTGAACTGAACATCTGTCATGAACACATGGGCGTGACCCAGCCACTGCGCAGGCGGCTGTGGGGCATTCATACGAATGGGAAAGGCGTACAGGACGATCCGGCGCAGGCTTTTGAGAAATGGGGGAAGATCATTTTTCAGAACGAGCAAAACCGGAGCAAAGGCCGTTCCCCTGATGCATCGCTTGTTGGCTTCCTACGGACATCCAGGGTCCGCAGTTACTCGGATTGATTGATGAGCCGAACCTATCTGCTGATTCCGCTGGTCTTGATTTGCGCTTGTTCGAACAAGGAAAATTCAATGCCATCCCTACCAGATTTGGGCGCGATGCGCGCCAACCTAGCTTTTACATGTGTCCGTGAAACTGACTATCTACCTGCACTGGAGCAGCGTGCAGACAGCCTGTTTCTGTATGCGCGCCATCAGCAGAAGCAGCCTGGACCGAAGAACTTCAATGAGATGGCGCGCTACTACCGGATCGCGGCGGCCCACGGGCACTACAAGGCCAACCACAACCTGCAGTTGCTCGTCTCGCAGGGTTTTGCGGATTCGCCTGCTCCGTCCAGGGAAACCATCGATCTCGCAGAACAATTGATCCACCAAGGTGTCCCTGGGGGATATTTCGACATGGGCCACTACCTGGAATTGGGTTATGGCGTGAAGCAGGATGAGGAACTGGCCCTGCGCTACTTTCGCAAGGCCGCTGACATTGGTAGTGCAGAGGGGCAAGCATACGTGGCGAAATTTCTCGAACCTCTGGACAAGGCTCCGGAAATAGCAAGACAGATGCGCAGGTGTGCGGCGGGGCAAGGCAACGGCGAGGCAGCCAGCGTGCTCGGTATCGACCTGAAGACAGATAAGCAATATCTTGAAGCAGTTCAGGCGTTTCAGAAAGGCGTGGAAGCGGGCAGCAGCATGTCCGCGTCCTTTTTGGAGGATGGATTTAATGGTCCATCGCAGGATGATGGGCTTGATTATTTGGCTCTACCATTTGATCCAGAGCGGGTCGGGCGCTACAAGGCAATCTGGAAATTCCTCATTGCCAACGACGGCCGCAATCCGAAGGTACCGGACATCGACAAGATCGTGCCGCTGCCGCCGGCCAAGCTGCCCGAGTGGGACGGTACTTTCCAGTGGCAGAAGGAGCAGGATGCGGCCGTGCCGCCGCAGAAGCCCGCCGAGGAACTGGTGCAGCAACTTGCCAAAGAAAAAAATCTCGATCCAGCGACCGGCCTGCCGCTCACCACTTCGAGCAAGGCCGAACGCCTGCCGCTTGGCACGAAGGTCCGGACGGGAGAGCGATGCCCGCAGGACGGATGCTGGTGCGTACCGCATGTGGCCCGCATCAAGCCGGATGCGACGCGGTACTTCAAGGAAGGCGACGTGATGCCGCCGCTGGTTTATGAAGACCCGCGACCGATCCCCGGTCTTGACCGGTTACTTGGCA
>NZ_VZOW01000006.1 GCF_008801835.1 Cupriavidus pauculus
GCGCGGACGGCGCAATGGCGCGAGCGGTGCGCACGGCGCGGCACACGGTGGCGCGAGCGGCGCGCATGGCGCTGCCAGCGACGCATCCGCCGCGGGCGGCGAGCGCCGCCGCCTGCGCGACGCGGACACCAATCCGAATCCGACCACCAACACGCCGGCAAATCCCGCCGCCAGCGTCGGCCAGCGGCCGCAGCAGTAACGCGAGGAGTCGAGGAGCGGCATGAATCCCTCACGCATTTTCATCGAGCGGCCGGTCGCCACGGCCTTGCTGATGCTGGCCATCCTGCTGTCGGGGCTGGTGGCATTCCGGCTGCTGCCGCTCTCCGCCCTGCCCGAGGTCGACTACCCGACCATCCAGGTCACCACGCTCTATCCGGGCGCCAGCCCCGACGTGATGACCTCGTCGGTCACTGCGCCGCTCGAGCGGCAGTTCGGGCAGATGCCGGGCCTCAAGCAGATGTCCTCGTCGTCTTCGGGCGGCGCGTCGGTCATCACGCTGCAGTTCGAACTGTCGCTGTCGCTGGACGTGGCGGAGCAGGAAGTCCAGGCCGCTATCAATGCGGGCAGCAACCTGTTGCCGGCCGATCTGCCGATGCCGCCGGTCTACAGTAAGGTCAATCCGGCCGATGCGCCGATCATGACGCTGGCGATGACGTCGGACACGCTGCCGCTGCCGAAGCTGCAGGACATGGTCGATACGCGCGTGGCGGCAAAGATCTCGCAGATCCAGGGCGTGGGCCTGGTCACCATCAGCGGCGGCCAGCGGCCGGCGGTGCGCATCCAGGCCAACCCCACGGCGCTGGCCAACCTGGGCATGTCGATCGACGACCTGCGCACGGCCATCGGCAGCGCCAACGTGAACGGCGCCAAGGGCAGCTTCGACGGTCCGGCGCGCGCGTCCACCATCGACGCCAACGACCAGCTCAAATCGGCCGACGAATACCGGCAGATCATCATCGGCTACCAGAACGGCGCGCCGATCCGCATCACCGACGTGGCCGAGATCGTCGACGGTCCCGAGAACAGCCGGCTGGCCGCATGGGCCAACGCTCGGCCGGCCATCGTCGTGAACATCCAGCGCCAGCCCGGCGCCAACGTGATCGAGGTGGTCAACCGCATCAAGGCGCTGCTGCCGCAGTTGCAGTCGTCGCTGCCGGCCTCGGTGCACGTGCAGCAATTGACCGATCGCACCACCACCATCCGCGCCTCGGTCGAGGACGTCGAGTTCGAACTGCTGCTGGCCGTCGCGCTGGTGGTGATGGTGATCTTCGTGTTCCTGCGCAACGTGCCGGCCACCATCATCCCGGGCGTGGCCGTGCCGCTGTCGCTGGTGGGCACCTTCGGCGTGATGTACCTGGCGGGGTTCTCGATCAACAACCTCACGCTGATGGCGCTGACCATCGCCACCGGCTTTGTGGTCGATGACGCCATCGTGATGATCGAGAACATCATGCGCTACATCGAGGAAGGCGATCCACCGATGGAAGCGGCGATGAAGGGATCGAAACAGATCGGCTTCACCATCATCTCGCTGACCTTCTCGCTGGTGGCCGTGCTGATCCCGTTGCTGTTCATGGGCGACGTTGTGGGCCGGCTGTTCCGCGAATTCGCCATCACCCTGGCGGTGTCGATCCTGATCTCGGCGGTGGTCTCGCTGACGCTGACGCCGATGATGTGCGCGCGCCTGCTGCGCCATGTGCCCGAGAGCGAACTGTCGCGCTTCCATATCGCCACCGGGCGCTTCTTCGACAACGTGATCCACCACTATGGGCGCGCACTGGACTGGGTGCTGGCGCGCCAGACCGCGACGCTGGTGGTGGCCGTCGGCACGCTGGTGCTGACTGGGCTGCTCTACCTGCTGGTGCCCAAGGGCTTCTTCCCGGTGCAGGACACCGGCGTGATCCAGGCCATCACCGAGGCCGCGCAGACCAGTTCGTTCCAGTCGATGGGACGCAAGCAGGAAGCCGTGCAGAAGATCATCCTGCAGGATCCGGCGGTGGCCAGCGTGTCGTCGTTCATTGGCGTGGACGGCACCAACCAGACCATCAACGCGGGCCGCATGCTGATCAACCTGAAGGCCAAGGGTGAGCGCGATTCGATGGAAGTCGTGACGCAGCGCCTGCAGGACGCGGTGCACAAGCTGGGCGGCGTATCGCTATACATGCAGCCCGTGCAGGACCTGACCATCGAGGACCGCGTGGCGCGCACGCAATACCAGTTCACCGTCGAGGATCCGGATCCGGCCGTGCTGGCCGAATGGGTGCCCAAGCTGGTGGAGCGTCTGAAGCAGGAGTCCGAGTTGCGCGACGTGGCCAGCGACCAGCAGAACAACGGCTTGCGCGCGTTCGTCGAGATCGACCGCGACGCCGCGGCGCGCTTTGGCATCACCACGGCGGTGATCGACAGCGCGCTGTACAGCGCGTTCGGCCAGCGCCTGATCTCGACCATCTTCACGCAGTCGAGCCAGTATCGCGTGGTGCTGGAGACGATGCCCGAGTTCCGCGTCAGTCCGGCCTCGCTGGCCGAACTGCGCCTGCCGTCGTCGTCGGGCGGCCAGGTGCCGCTGGGGTCGATCGCGCGCATCTCCGAGCGCACCGGCCCGCTCGTGATCAACCACCAGGGCCAGTTTCCCGCGGCGACGATCTCGTTCAACCTGGCGCCGGGCGAATCGCTGGGCGCCGCGGTCGACAAGATCACGCGGGTCGAGCAGGAAATCGGCCTGCCGATCTCGATGGCCACCGAGTTCCAGGGCGCCGCGCTGGCGTTCCGCGCGTCGCTCTCCAACACGCTGTGGCTGATCCTGGCGGCGGTGGTGACGATGTATATCGTGCTGGGCGTGCTGTATGAAAGCACGATCCATCCGGTGACGATTCTTTCGACGCTGCCGTCGGCCGGCGTGGGTGCATTGCTGGCGCTGCTGGTGTCGGGCCAGGACCTTGGCATCATCGCGATCATCGGCATCATCCTGCTGATCGGCATCGTCAAGAAGAACGCGATCATGATGATCGACTTCGCGCTGGAGGCCGAGCGCGAACACGGCATGAAGCCGCGCGATGCGATCTATCAGGCGTGCCTGCTGCGGTTCCGCCCGATCCTGATGACCACCATGGCCGCCCTGCTGGCCGCGCTGCCGATGATGCTGGGCACCGGCATCGGGTCTGAGCTGCGCCGTCCGCTTGGCATCACGATGGTCGGCGGCCTGCTGGTCAGCCAGGTGCTGACGCTGTTCACCACGCCGGTGATCTACCTGGCCTTCGATCGCGTCGCGTATCGCCTCAAGGCATGGCGCAGCCGCAAGTTCGGCGATCCCGACGAGGGCGGCGGCGACGATCGACACGGCGGCAACGACGGACACGGCACCAACGGGCCGGCCGCGCGTCCGCAGGAGCCGAATCTCTGATGAACCTGTCGGCCACCTTCATCCATCGCCCGGTCGCCACCGCGCTGCTGACCATCGGCATCCTGCTGGCCGGGATTGCCGCGTTCCGGCTGCTGCCCGTCTCGCCATTGCCGCAGGTGGATTTTCCGACGATCTCGGTATCGGCCTCGCTGCCCGGCGCCAGTCCCGAGACGATGGCCGCCACCGTCGCCACGCCGTTGGAACGTGCGCTCGGCGCGATCGCCGGCGTCACCGAGATCACGTCCAACAGTTCGCTGGGCTCCACGCGCGTGACGCTGCAGTTCGACCTGTCGCGCGACATCGACGGCGCGGCGCGCGACGTGCAGGCCGCGATCAATGCGTCGCGCGCCACGCTGCCGACCAGCCTGCCGAACAACCCGACCTACCGCAAGGTGAACCCGGCCGACGCGCCAATCATGATCATCGGCCTGACGTCGCCAACCATGACGCGCGGCCAGCTCTACGATGCGGCGTCGACGATCCTCTCGCAGAAGCTCTCGCAGGTGGAAGGCGTGGGTCAGGTGACGATCGGCGGATCGTCGCTGCCCGCCGTGCGTGTCGAGCTCAATCCCACGGCGCTCAACCATTACGGCATCTCGCTGGAGGATGTGCGCAACACGATCAGCGCCACCAACGCCAATCGTCCGCTGGGCATTCTCGATAATGCCAACACGGCGTGGCAGGTGTACGCGAACGATCAGGCGATGGCGGCTCAGGACTACATGCCGCTGATCATCCGCTACGCGACGCCGGGCACCTATTCGTCGACCTCGGCCGGCGCGCTGATCGCCAGCACCGCCAACGCGGCGGCGGGCGGCAACGTCAGCACCAAGACCGTCAACGGCGTCACCACCACCACCATCACCACCAGCAGCGGCACCACCACCATCAGCACCGGCGCCACGGGCGGCAACGTCAACAACCGCGGGCCCAACTCGTTCGCGGTGCCGGTGAGGCTGCAGGACGTGGCCAACGTGGTCGATTCGGTGCAGGACATCCGCAATGCAGGTTCGGCCAACGGCAAGCCGTCGGTGCTGCTGGTGCTGAATCGCTCGCCTGGCGCCAACATCATCGAGACCGTGGATCGCGTCAACGAGATACTGCCGCAGTTGCGCAAGATGATTCCGGCCACGATCTCGATGGACGTGATGATGGACCGCACGCCCACCATTCGCGCGTCGCTGCGCGAAGTCGAGCAGACGCTGATGATCTCGGTGGCGCTGGTGATCATGGTGGTGTTCGTGTTCCTGCGCAACGTGCGCGCCACACTGATCCCTAGCGTTGCCGTGCCGGTGTCGCTGGTCGGCACGTTCTCGATCATGTACCTGGCGGGATTCTCGCTGAACAACCTGTCGCTGATGGCGCTGACCATCGCCACGGGCTTCGTGGTCGACGACGCGATCGTGGTGCTGGAGAACATCTCGCGCCACATCGAGGCAGGGATGAAACCGGTGGCGGCGGCCCTGCGCGGCGCGCGCGAAGTCGGCTTCACGGTGCTGTCGATGAGCCTGTCGCTGATCGCCGTGTTCATCCCGCTGCTGCTGATGGGCGGCATCGTCGGCCGGCTGTTCCAGGAATTCGCGATCACGCTGTCGGTGGCGATCCTGGTTTCGCTGGTGGTGTCGCTGACCACCACGCCGATGATGTGCGCGCAGCTGCTGCGTCCGGTGCGCGAGGAAACGCAGGGACGTTTCCACCGCACCACCGAGCGCATGTTCATGTCGCTGCAGAACGGCTACGCGCGCACGCTGGGCGTGGCGCTCAGGCACGGTCCGGTCGTGTGGGTGGTGCTGCTGCTGACCATCGCGCTGAACGTCTATCTGTATGTGATCGTGCCGAAGGGATTTTTCCCGCAGCAGGACACCGGCCGCCTGATCGGCTTTATCCGCGCGGACCAGGCGACGTCGTTCCAGCTGATGCGCACCAAGCTCGACAACTTCATCAAGATCGTGCAGTCCGACCCGGCGGTGGTCAACGTCACCGGATTCACCGGCGGATCGCAGCGCAATACGGGGCAGATGTTCGTCACGCTCAAGCCGCTGTCGGAGCGCCGTGAATCGGCCGACCAGATCATCGCGCGGCTGCGCGGCAAGCTCGCCAAGGAGCCAGGCGCAAGCCTGTTCCTGCAATCGGTGCAGGACATCCGCGTGGGCGGGCGGCAAAGCAGTTCACAGTACCAGTTCACGCTGCAGTCCGACGACCTGGATGTGCTGCGCGAGTGGGAGCCCAAGGTGCGCGCGGCGATCTCCAACATCAAGGGCATCGAGGATGTCGACACCGACACCAACGACAAGGGCCTGCAGACCTCGGTCATCATCGACCGCGATGCCGCATCGAAACTTGGCGTCACGGCGCAGCAGATCGACGCGATTCTCAACGATGCGTTCGGCCAACGGCTCGTCTCGACCATCTATCACCCGCTGAACCAGTACCGCGTGGTGATGGAACTGAGCCCGGAGTATTTGCAGGGTCCGCACGCGCTGCAGGACATCTACGTGGTCACCGGCGGCGGCCACCGCGTGCCGCTGTCGGCCTTTGCGCGCGTGACGCCGACCAGCACGCCGCTGGGCGTGAATCACCAG
Source organism: Cupriavidus pauculus (assembly GCF_008801835.1). Taxonomy (GTDB): domain Bacteria; phylum Pseudomonadota; class Gammaproteobacteria; order Burkholderiales; family Burkholderiaceae; genus Cupriavidus; species Cupriavidus pauculus. The sequence continues at coordinate 5,983 of NZ_VZOW01000006.1, forward strand.
GGACAGTTCGCCGCGTCGACGATCTCGTTCAACCTGGCCGAAGGCTTCTCGCTGTCGCAGGCGACCGACGCGATCCGCCTGGCGCTCGCGAAAATTGGCGCGCCGGAAACGCTGCAAGCCAACTTCCAGGGCGGCGCCAAGGCGTTCCAGGATTCGCTCAAGAGCCAGCCGATCCTGATTCTGGCGGCGATCATCACGATCTATATCGTGCTGGGCATCCTCTACGAAAGCTATGTGCATCCGCTGACGATCCTGTCGACGCTGCCTTCGGCAGGCGTCGGCGCGCTGCTGGCGCTGCTGCTGTTCAAGACCGATTTCAGCATCATCGCGCTGATCGGCGTGATCCTGCTGATCGGCATCGTGAAGAAAAACGCGATCATGATGATCGACTTCGCCATCGACGCGGAGCGGCGCGAGGGACTCACGCCGCGCGAAGCGATCTATCGCGCCTGCCTGCTGCGCTTCCGCCCGATCATGATGACCACGGCCGCTGCGCTGCTGGGCGCCGTACCGCTCGCGCTGGGCCGTGGCGACGGCGCCGAGTTGCGCGCGCCGCTGGGCATCTCGATCGTGGGCGGCCTGGTGGTCAGCCAATTGCTGACGCTCTACACCACGCCCGTGGTGTATCTGACGCTGGATCGCTGGCGTCTGCGCGTCAACGCCTGGCGCGCGCGGCGTCGCCGCGACGCAGGCGATGGCGCCGCGCCGCGTCTCGAACACTGAAGAAGGCAACTGTCATGTTTCGTAGCTACCCCTCCTTTCCGCATGTCGCGCTCGCCTGTGCGATGCTGGCCGGCTGCGCCGTGGGCCCCGACTACCAGCGTCCCGATGCTCCCGTGCCGCAAGCGTTCAAGGAAGCCAGCGACACGATGCCCGCGTGGACGGGCGACTGGAAGACCGCCGAGCCGCAGGACGCGATGTCGCGCCCCGACTGGTGGCGCGTCTTCAACGATCCCGCGCTGGATGCGCTGATGTCGCAGGTGCAGGTGTCCAACCAGAACATCAAGGCAGCCGAAGCGGTCTATCGGCAGGCCGCGGCGTCGCTGGCAGCGGCCCGCGCCGGCTATTTCCCCACGCTTGGCGCAAACGCCAAGGTGTCGCGCGGGGCGGCCGGAGCAAACAGCGCCGTGGTGAACGGACAAAGCGCCACGCTGTCGGCCAGTTGGGAGATCGACGTCTGGGGACGCGTGCGGCGGCAGGTGGAAAGCGCCGAAGCCGGCGCCCAGGCAAGTCAGGCCGATCTGGCATCGACGCTGCTGTCGACGCAGGCCACGCTGGCGCAAAGCTATTTTTTGCTGCGTGTGGCCGATGCGCAGCGCGCACTGCTCGATCGTACGGTGGCCGATTACGCCAAGTCGCTGCAACTGGTGCAGAACCAGTACAAGGCCGGCACCGCGCAGCGCTCCGACGTGCTGCAATCGGAAACGCAGCTCAAGTCCGCGCAGGCCCAGCAGCTCGACATCCAGATCACGCGCGCGCAGTTGGAACATGCGATCGCGATCCTGGTCGGCAAGCCGCCCGCGGAACTCAACATCGCTGCGGTCGATTCGCGCGATACGCTGCCGGTCGTGCCGGTGGCAGTGCCTTCGCAACTGCTCGAACGCCGTCCCGATATCGCTGCCGCGGAGCGGCGCATGGCGTCGGCCAATGCCAACATCGGCGTGGCACAGGCGGCCTACTATCCGACGCTTTCGCTGTCAGCCACCGGTGGGCTGACAGCCAGCACGCTGGCGCGCTGGCTGTCGCTGCCCGATCGCGTGTGGTCACTTGGCGCGGGCCTGGCCGGCACCGTGTTCGACGGCGGCCTGCGCGCCGCGAACAAGGCGCAGGCGGTGGCAGCGTACGACGAAACGGTCGCCAACTATCGGCAAACGGTGTTGACGGCATTCCAGGAAGTCGAGGACAACCTCGCGTCGGCGCGCGTGCTGGAACAGGAGTCGGCGGTGCAGAACGACGCGCTGCGTTCCGCGCGTGAAGCGCTCGCGCTGGTCAACAACCGCTACAAGGCGGGCACGGCCGGCCTGCTCGATGTGCTGACCGCGCAAACCGCAGCCTACACGGCGGAAAACACCACGCTGACAATCATGGGCCGCCAGTACACGGCAGCCATCACGCTGATCAAGGCGCTGGGCGGCGGATGGCATGGGCATGACGTGGAGGTGGGGAAGGCGGAGGGGGCGGGAGGGTCGGCGGCGGCGTCGACGCAGTGATGTCGTAAAACGATGAGAGACAGCCACAAACGATCGCGTTAGCGTTCCGGCTGTCGCCCCCAATTTCCCAGGGGGCGACATGTCTTTTGAAGGCGCCAAAGAGTTCAAGGCACCACAGCCATACATCCGCAACAAGCTCGATCCGATTTTGGCGATCGAGAGACGCTGGAAGCTCTATGACGGACGGCGTGCCTGCACGCCGATGGACATCAAGGATTTCGGCCTGAGCCTGCATAAGGCTCCGCCACCTCTATTTGACTGGTCGTACTACACCGCGCAGCCCCGTGGCGCGGATTCAACGGACACAGCAAAGGCTTCCAAGGCGGAGCACCCACCGCCAGTTACCGCGCGACCCACCTATCGCTTCTTTGATAGTGCCCCGGCCCAACAGGCACGCGGGCTCGCGCCCTTCGACCTGTATGACTTGCCGGCCGCCATGCGCGCGGAGGATTTTCCAGTTGCCGCGCAGTTCGCCGAACGCTGGTTCCACGGACGGCGGTTTAATGCGCATCGGTATGACGCCAAGAAGCGGACCTATGTCGAGGGTCGATATGACCCCGACATGATCGATACCAAGACGATCCGGTTGAAATGGCTGTTCAGATTTGGACGGGTTCGCGAGCGGTATGACGAACTCTTGAGGAAACTCGACACGAGAATATCGAGGGAAGCGCTGCGGAAAAATCTGGAGAAATTTCTGCAGACTGAGCCGCAATTCACCGGCGTCCTTGATACGTTCGCCTACTGTCGCGGAGATTTGCAGAAGCTGCACAGCGAATTTCAATACCAATATGTGGGCGTCGGGATGCAACACACTTTGTCTCATGCGCCGGTCAGCGGTGGGAAATGGCTGCCTATCGGCATGACGGACCTGTCGGCCGCGCTTGGCAGGTTCAACTTTTACGCGGCCATCGCACAGGCAGAGCTATCGCGGGAGCAGCTTCCTCGGACCAGCGTCAGCGAGAGCGAGCCCACTTGTTATCGGGTTCATGCATGCATCACTCATGTGCATCTGTACATGCGCGACAGCTATTCGTTTCAAGACTCGCACCGCTCATCACAGTACTTGGGACACTGGAACAAACGGGGCTTGGTAGTGCTACCTGTCGCCGCGCTCGCCCATTTTTTGAGCGACCTAGTCGAAGAAGGATCCTGGCTCGATGTGAGACTGGAACCCGATGACACGAAATTGCTTCCGGTGGCGATCAAAGACAGGCTTGAGCCAGAAAGCGTGTACTACCCGGTCCGTAACCGGGATTTTCGGGCCTGGCAGGCTGAGCACAACCGTGGGGGCGACTTTCTGATTTATTCGGATTTCGCAACGTTGCGTCTGTCGCATCCGATACACGTCGACCTGGAAAAGCAATGCTGAAAAGGCTGTTTCAAACCGCGCACATTTCCCTGTTGGTACTCGCCTATCTGTTTGCGCTTGTGGCGATTCCATTCGCCCTGTTTCTCGCGACGACCTATTCGGATCGCGAAGCACTCGTTTGCGACAGACCAGTCAGGACATTTTCAGGTGTGGAATATCGAACCGAACTTTGCTTCCACGTGAATTTCGAGACGGGCGAAGAGCGGTGCCGGTTGCGGGTTTACTCAGTCGATCAAAGCCGCCTGCTGGCGCAGCGCTCCTTTCTGATACTGCGGTTTTCCCGGCTGGGCGAGATTGAATATCTCGCAGACGGCATCCACTACACCGACGCCACAAAAACCCAGAACATCGATCTCCCGGAAGAGAAATTCCTGCGGTTTCCTCCGACGTACTGGGATTGGCTGACGGCCAACTTCGTCCGCCTGACCTACGACCCTTGAGCGCTTCGAATCATGTCCGAGAAGACCTACATCCGGCTGCGCACGCTGTTCGTAACCTGTCTCCTTTTGTTCATCGCCGTCATCGTCCATGCCGCTAACCTGAAGCCCCGAGCGTGGGACTGCGGGTCCGTCGAAGAGGTGATCGTCGGTTCGCAATATGTCATCGAAGTTTGCAACATCGACGGGGAGCCCGGTAGCAAGCTGAACGATGCGCGCCTGCGCGTCTACACCGTGGGCGGCGAGCTACTGGCGCAACGCCACTACCATTTCCAACCGTGGTCACACCGCAATCAATTCGTCATCGGTGGGAGCGAGATTCGTTACACCGATGCCGCCGTGGAGGCCGGCGATGGCACGTTCGAAATCCAGACCATCGCGTTTCCGCCGACCCGGGCGGATTGGCGTGCCGCCAACTTCGGGCGATGGTTTATCGACCGCTAGACGCCCCCGCGCCTACCGCCCCTCCGGCACCGGCAACGCCTGCTGGCTTACGCGCTCGCGCAGCCACGCGGCGGCTTTGCCGAGGCGGCGCTGCTTGTGCCACACCAGTTCCATCGCCACGGGCCAGTCCTGGTCCTGGAAGGTCAGGTGCGGCGACACCAGCCCGGCCGCCGCGGGCGAGTTGGCGGCGACGTGCCAGGGCACGAAGGCCCAGCCCAGCCTGCGCTTGACCAGTTCGACGATCACCCACTGGCTTTCCACCCACCAGACTTCGGCGGCGATACGCAAGCGCTTCTTCTCTTCGCTGTCGCTGCGCGTGGCCACCATCAACTGGCGATAGCGCTTCAGTTCCTCGAAGTCGACGCGCGTCTGCGCTGCCAGCGGATGGTCGGGCGCGCAGATGATCGGCATCGGGACCCACCCCAGCGCGTGGAACGCCAGTTCAGGGGGCAACACTTCCTGGCGCCACATGATGCCGAGGTCGGCGCATTGGCTCAGCACGAGGCGGCTGACGTCCTCCATCAGCGGAAACAGCAGCTCCAGTTCCACGGCGGGAAAACGTTGCGAGAACTCGTCGAGCAGCACGCCGAGCGTCTCTTCCGGATATAGCTCGTCGACGGCCAGCGTCAGACGCGACTCCACGCCTTCGCCAAGGCTGCGGGCCACGCCGCGAAAATGCTCGCAGCGCTCCAGGATCACACGCGCTTCCACCAGCAATCGCTCGCCGGCCGGCGTCAGCACCGGATAGCGCGCACTCCGGTCGAACAGCACGCTGTCCAGATCGATTTCGAGATTGGCGACCGCGGCGCTGACCGCCGATTGCGCCTTGCCCAACCGGCGTGCCGCAGCCGAAAACGATCCCGTTTCCGCGGCTGCGGCGAACGCCTGCAGTTGATCGATCGACAGGCTCATGACGGCTCCTCTGCGCTTGGGGCGGCGATGTATCGGAAAACCAGATGGTATCTAACTTGCCGTTAGCTGTCCTGCCGATAGAATCCGTACCCATCGCTGTTTCGCCATATTTGGCAACGAGGAGAGCACCATGCGCACCACTGCAGACCGGATCCGTCATACCGTAGGCTTCGAGCTCATCGGCCTGATGGCTTTCGCGCCGCTTGCCAGTCTGGTGTTTGGTTACGAGCTGCACCAGATGGGGATCGTCGGCGCGGTGGCATCGCTGATCGCGGCCACCTGGAACTACGTCTACAACATCCTGTTCGACCGCGCGATGCTGCGCTACACCGGGCAGTTGAAGAAGTCCACGCCAGTGCGCGTGCTGCACGCGATATTGTTCGAAGGCGGCCTGCTGCTGGTGTTCCTGCCGTCGGTGGCGTGGTACCTGAACATCAGCCTGATCGACGCCTTCATCATGGATATTGCGGTGGCGGGCTTCTACATGGTCTATGCGTTCTTCTACAACTGGGCGTATGACCTGATCTTCCCGATCCCGAACGCCACCCCGGGCGCAAATTCGGGTGCCAGGCCGGCGGCCGCGGCCAATGTCGCCACGCAGGATTGCCAGTCGGCAAACTAAAATCGCCTCACGGCTCGGCCACGCGGCGCGTGGTCGACCTCCGCAAGGAAATAGGGCCTGAAACGGCCGCATGACGTCATCCGGCAGGCATGGGCCATGCGTTAACATGCTCGCCATGCCAAACCGCCCGCCCTTGTTCCTTCGCAGCCTGTCTCCGGTCATCGCGACGACTGTGCTGCTCGTCTTCGGCCTGTCCGGAGCCCACGCCAAACCCGTCCGGCATGCCAAGGCCGCCAGCACGCAGCACGCCTCGACCAAGACAGCGGCCTCCGCCGATCCGGCCGCCGCGCGTTCCGGTCTGCCGTCTACCGTCACCGCAGCCTTGCAGCGTGCGCACGTGCCGCTGTCCGCCACCAGCTTCTATGTCGTCAAAGTGGGCGCGCCGCAGGCCCGCGTCAGCTGGAACGCGCAGACGCCGATGAACCCGGCGTCGACCATGAAGCTGGTCACCACGTTTGCGGGCCTGCAGCTGCTGGGCCCCGAATACCGCTGGCTGACGTCGCTGTACGCAGACGGCCAGCCGGGCCCGGACGGCGTGATCAACGGCAACGTCTATCTGCGCGGCCGTGGCGACCCGAAGCTGGTGCCCGAAGAAATGGCCAAGCTGGTGGCCACGGCGCGCGCCACCGGTGCCACCACGATCAATGGCGACGTCGTGCTCGACCGCAGCTTCTTTGCCGAGGGCGGCGATAGCGGCTACACCATCGACGGCGAATCGCAGCGCGCCTACAACGTCAATCCCGATGCGCTGCTGTACGCATTCAAGACGCTCTCGTTCACGATCACACCGGACGCCGCCAAGCGCAGCGTGGACGTCGCCGTGACGCCCGCGCTGGCGCAACTGCGGGTCGACAATCACATGACGCTGGCCAACGGCCGCTGCGGCGACGGGAGATCGCGCGCCACGCCGAGCATCATGCCGCAGCCGGACGGCACCGTAATCGCATCGTTCGACGGCGCGTATTCAAGCGATTGCGGCGAGCAAGTCGTCAATCTGGCCACCTTGTCGCACAGCGATTTCATCTGGGGCGGCTTCGTCGCCGAATGGCAGACGGCGGGCGGGCGCTTCGCCAGGCCGCCGGGCCTGCGCAGCGGCACGGTGCCGCGTGGCGCGTTCCTGCTGGCGCGCCACTATGGCCAGCCGCTGTCGAGCATCGTGCGCGACATCAACAAGTTTTCGAACAACGTGATGGCGCGCCAGCTGTTCCTGACGATCGGCGCGGAAATGGAACGCGGCGGCCCGGCCAGCACCGAGAAATCGACGCGGGTGATCAAGCGCTGGCTGAGCCGCCAGGGGTTGGACATGCCAGGGCTGGTGCTGGAGAACGGCTCGGGGCTGTCACGCGACGAACGGATCAGCGCCTACGACATGGCTCGCCTGCTGCAGCAGGCGCTGGCCAGCGACGTCGGGCCTGTGCTGATCGATTCGCTGCCGATCCTGGGCGTTGACGGTACGCTGCGCAACCGGCTCACGCGCGCCAATGCGGCGGGCAACGCCTATCTGAAGACCGGCACGTTGTCCGATACGCGCGCACTGGCCGGCTACGTCGATGCGCTCAACGGCGAGCGCTATGTGGTGGTGGCCTACATCAACCATGCCAACGCATCCGCCGCGCAGGAGGCGCATGACGCGCTGATGCAATGGGTCTACAAGGGCGCGCCCTGACCGCTCGTGCCATGTGACGCCGAGCTCAGCGCCCTGATCGGCGCATGAATCGGCGCGCCCCGGTCCACCGTGCCTTGGTTCGCGGATCCGGCACGGCCCCCGGGCGCGCGCATCGCATCCATGACAAAGGGCGCCGCGGCGCCCTTTGTTGTCGGCCGGCGGGCCGCTGTCGGGCCCGAGGCGTTGCGCTGACGGCTCAGCGATCTTCGAATGCCGCCGCCGCGCGGCCCAGGCGATCCCGCACACCGTCCCAATCATGGTCATCGGGTACGGGCTCGAACACCAGCCGCTGATAGCCTTCCTTGTCGAGCCGGCGCAGCAGCCCGTACAGCGCCTGCGCATAGGCCTCCGGCGTGGCCGGCGCCTGCACGAAGACGCAGCGCGGGTCGGCGCTGGCCGGCACATGGCCGATGAACGCCAGTCGCTGGCCTTCCGGCAACGCCTGCACGTATTGCGGCAGCGCATCGGGCTGCGCCAGGGTCAGCGTGGTGCGGGGCGCGTAGTGCGCCTTGAGCGTACCGGACGCACGCGGCGCGGCGGCGTCGGGCGGCAGCGGCACCGTGCCCAGCACATCGGCCATCATCGCCGCGGTGATGGCGCCGGGGCGCAACAGCACCGGCCCCGCCGTATCGAGCCGCGACAGATCGACGATCGACGATTCGATCCCCACGTCCACGCCGTCGCCCTCCAGCACGTACACCGTGCCGCCGAACTCGTCGCGCACGTGTTCCGCGGTAGTCGGGCTCACTTGTCCGAAACGGTTCGCGGAAGGTGCGGCGATACCGCCGCGGCCGCGCTTGAAGCGCGCCAGCAAGGCCTGGGCTACCGGATGCGATGGGCAGCGCAGGCCGATACTGTCCTGGCCTCCGGCCACTGCGGCCGGAATATGCGCGGCGCGCTTGAGGATGATCGTCAGCGGGCCGGGCCAGAACGCATCGATGAGCTGGTGCGCGGCCTCGGGGACCTCGTCGGTCCAGTAGCTGACATCGGCGCCGTCCACCACATGGACGATCACCGGGTGATTCGAGGGACGGCCCTTGGCGGCAAAGATGCGCGCTACGGCTTCCGGGTTTTCGGCATCGGCGCCGAGCCCGTACACGGTCTCGGTCGGAAAGGCCACCAGTTGGCCCGCTTCGAGCAGACGGACCGCTTCGTCAAGCTCGGCGGCCGTGGGCATACGTGAGGACATTCGGTATGGCCCGGAATCAGAGCGCGATATGCAACGCACGCGCGGCAACATCGAACGCGGCGGCCGCGGCGGCCGCGTCGTCGCCCACGCAGTTCACGTGGCCCATCTTGCGCGACGGGCGCGCGTCGTTCTTGCCGTACAGATGCAGCTTGGCGCCGGCCTGCGCCAGCACCTCGTTCCATGCCGGCGTGCGCTCCAACCCGAATTCGAACCAGCAGTCGCCCAGCAGGTTGAGCATCTTGCCGGCCGAATGCTGGCGCGTGCTGCCCAGCGGCAGGCGGGCCATGGCGCGCACCTGCTGCTCGAACTGGCTGGTTTCGCAGGCGTCCATCGTGATGTGGCCCGAATTGTGCGGACGCGGCGCCATTTCGTTAGCCACCAGCGTACCGTCGGTCAGCACGAAGAATTCGATGCACAGCACGCCGACGTAACCCATTTCCGACGCGATCGTCGCGGCGGCAGCGCGCGCGCGCGTGGCGATGTCGCCCGAGACGCTGGTCGACGGCATCGTGGTGGCAAACAGAATGCCGTCGCGATGGACGTTTTCCGCCAGCGGCCAGGTCGCGGTGCTGCCGTCGGCGGCGCGCGCCGCCAACACGGAGACCTCGTACTGCAGCGGCAGCATCTGTTCCAGCACGCACGGCACGTGCTGCATCGCCTTCCAGGCAGCGCGCACATCGTCGCGCGTTTTCACGCGGGCCTGGCCCTTGCCGTCGTACCCCATGCGTGCGGTCTTCAGGATGCCGGGCAGCACGTGCTCGGGCACGTTGTCGACATCGGCGTCATGCTGGATCACCCAGTGCGGCGCGGGCGGCACGCCGGTGCGCTCGGCGCACGCGGCAAAGAACTTTTTCTCGCCGATCCGGTTCTGCGCGATCGACACACAATAGCCGCGCGGCGCGACGAACACGCCGGCTTGCTCGAGCCGGTCGAGCGAAATCGACGGCACGTTTTCAAACTCGGTGCTTACCGCTTCGCACAGGCTCGCCACTTCGGCCAGCGCGGCCTCGTCGGTATAGGCCGCGCAGATATGGCGATCGGCCACATTGCCGGCGGGGCTGTCCTGGTCCGGATCGACCACACAGACGCGATAGCCCATCGACTGTGCGGCATGCGTGAACATGCGGCCCAGTTGGCCGCCGCCGAGCATACCCAGCCACGCGCCGGGCAGGATCGGGGCGCTGGGGCCGCCAACGCCGAATTCGGCGCGCGACTCCGGCGTGTGCGCTTCGGACAGGTGAGGATGGATATCGGTCGGCATGGCTCGGCTTCGGTAACTACGGGGTCGGGTACGGCAACTACGACGTGGATGCGATGTGGCTGCGGCGGCGGACGGCCCTACACGGGCAGCGTCATGGCGCGGGCCGCTTCGGTCTGACGGGCGCGGAACGCTTCGAGCGCGTTGGCCAGCGTGTCGTCGGTGGCGGCCAGCGTGGCGATCGCGTGCAGCGCGGCGTTGGCGGCACCGGCTTCGCCAATGGCGAACGTGGCCACGGGCACGCCCTTGGGCATCTGCACGATCGACAGCAGCGAATCCTCGCCGCGCAGGTATTTGGACGGCACGGGCACGCCGAATACCGGCACGATGGTCTTGGCGGCAATCATGCCCGGCAGATGGGCGGCGCCGCCGGCGCCCGCGATGATCGCGCGAATGCCGCGACCGCGCGCGCTTTCGGCGTAACGGAACATGTCGTCGGCCATGCGATGCGCGGAAACCACCTGCGCTTCGAACGGCACATTGAAATCCTTGAGCATGGCCACGGCGTGCTGCATCACGTCCCAATCGGAACTGCTGCCCATCACCACGCCCACCACCGGCTTTGCTGCGTCACTCATGTCTGGAACCTCTTGCGGCTTATTGCAGCTGCTCGCCGGTCAGGCGCGTCAGTGCTTCCTGGTACTTGTCGGCGGTCTTGCGCACCACGTCGTCGGGCAGCTTCGGCGCCGGCGCGGTCTTCGGCCACGGCTTGCCGTCGATGCGCACGGCTTCGAGCCAGTCGCGCACGAACTGCTTGTCGAACGATGGCGGATTGGTGCCCACCTGATAGGAGTCGGCCGGCCAGAAGCGCGACGAATCGGCGGTCAGCACTTCGTCCATCAGCGTCAGCGTGCCGTCTTCGTCCAGGCCGAACTCGAACTTCGTATCGGCGATGATGATGCCGCGCGTCGCGGCGAATTCGGCCGCTTCCTTGTACAGGCGGATCGAGATCTCGCGCATTTTTTCGGCCAGTTCGCGGCCGATGCGCTGCTCGACTTCCTCGAACGAGATGTTCTCGTCGTGCTCGCCCATCTCGGCCTTGGCCGCCGGCGTGAAGATCGGCTCGGGCAGCTTCTGCGCATTCTGCAGACCGGTCGGCAGCGCGATGCCGCACACCTTGCCGGTGCTCTGGTAGTCCTTCCAGCCGCTGCCGGCCAGGTAGCCGCGCACCACTGCCTCGACCAGGATCGGCTTCAGGCGCTTGACCACCACGCCGCGGCCGCGCACCTGCGCCACTTCCTCGGGCGCCACCACGCTTTCGGCGCTCACGCCGGTCTCGTGGTTCGGCACGATATGCGCCAGCTTCCTGAACCAGAAATTTGCCATCTGGTTCAGCACGCGGCCCTTGGCCGGAATCGGCTCGCCCATGATCACGTCGAATGCCGACAGGCGGTCGGTGGTCACGATCAGCAGCTTGTCGTCGCCGACGGCGTAGTTGTCGCGGACCTTGCCTCGGCCGAGCAGCGGCAGGGACTGGATGGAGGATTCGTAGAGGGCGTCAGACATGGTGTGAGTGCGGCGGCGGCTGAAAACAAGCGGGGCTTCACGCACGATGCGAAGCCCCATGAAGTACGAACGCCCCGTGCGCGCGCAGCGCGGCCGGGGCGGCAATGCGATTTACTGCACGACCTGGGCGAGCTTGCCGGCCTTGTACTGGCCAGCCACGTCGGCCAGCGACACGGCCTTGATCTTGCTGGCCTGGCCTTCGCAGCCGAACGCCACGTAGCGGGCCTTGCACACCAGCTTGGCGGCTTCGCGGGCCGGCTTCAGGTATTCGCGCGGATCGAACTTGCTCGGGTTCTCCACGAAGAAGCGGCGGATCGCGCCGGTCATCGCCAGGCGGATGTCGGTGTCGATGTTGATCTTGCGCACGCCGTACTTGATGGCTTCCTGGATTTCTTCCACGGGCACGCCGTAGGTTTCCTTCATGTCGCCGCCGAACTTGCGGATTTCCTCGAGCAGCTCCTGCGGCACCGACGACGAACCGTGCATCACCAGGTGGGTGTTCGGAATGCGCGCGTGGATTTCCTTGATGCGGCCGATGGCGAGGATGTCGCCGGTGGGCTTGCGCGTGAACTTGTAGGCGCCGTGCGAGGTGCCGATGGCGATCGCCAGGGCGTCCAGCTGGGTGGCCTTGACGAAGTCGGCGGCCTGCTCCGGATCGGTCAGCAGCATCGAGTGGTCGAGCTTGCCTTCGGCGCCGATGCCGTCTTCCTCGCCGGCTTCACCGGTTTCCAGCGAGCCCAGGCAGCCCAGTTCGCCTTCCACTGTCACGCCCACGGCGTGGGCCAGTTGCACCACCTTGCGGGTCACGTCGACGTTGTATTCGTAGTCGGACGGCGTCTTGCCGTCTTCCTTGAGCGAGCCGTCCATCATCACCGACGAGAAGCCGAGATCGATCGCGCCCTGGCAGATCGCCGGCGACTGACCGTGATCCTGGTGCATCACCACGGGGATGTGCGGGTAGGCTTCCACGGCGGCTTCGATCAGGTGGCGCAGGAAGTGCTCGCCAGCGTATTTGCGCGCGCCGGCCGACGCCTGCATGATCACCGGAGCATTGACCTCGTCGGCGGCCTGCATGATCGCCTGCACCTGTTCGAGGTTGTTCACGTTGAAGGCCGGCAGGCCATAGTTGTTCTCGGCGGCATGGTCCAGCAGCTGGCGCATGGATACGAGTGGCATGTCTAACTCCTGAATGTAAAAAGCTTGGGTATGTCTGAATTCTTCTGAATGCTGCGCCGGGCAGGTTCGCGCATCGGTGGCGCCCCGGTCTGTCCGCCGCGCCACATGGGACGTTTTCCTATCGGCCGCCGCCCACCCGGACGATCTTGAGCGTGTTCGTGCCGCCCGGCTGGCCCATCGGCTCGCCAATTGTCAGCACGATGAAATCGCCACGCTGCACGGCGCCCTGCGCAAGCAGCAGCTCCTCGGCCTGCTCCAGCGCTTCGTCGCGGTCCGTGCTGGACTGCAACGGCAGCGCCACCACGTTGCGGTACAGCTGCATCTTGCGCTGCGAGGCAAGGTTGGGCGTCATCGCGTAGATCGGCACATGAATGCGGTGGCGGCTCATCCACAGCGCGGTGGCGCCGGAATCGGTCAGCGCGGCAATGGCCTTCACGCCTAGATGATAGGCCGTGAACAGCGCACCCATGGCGATCGACTGGTCGATGCGCGCGAAGGTCTGGTTCAGGAAGTCGGTGTCGAGCTGCACCACTTCGGATTTTTCCGCTTCCAGGCAGATTGCGGCCATGGCTTCGACGGTTTCCACGGGATAGCGGCCGGCGGCGGTTTCGGCCGACGTCATCACGGCGTCGGTGCCGTCCAGCACGGCGTTGGCCACGTCGGACACCTCGGCGCGCGTCGGCACCGGATTGACGATCATGCTTTCCATCATCTGGGTGGCGGTGATCGTCAGCTTGTTGGCTTCGCGCGCAAGCTTGATCATGCGCTTTTGCAACGCGGGAACCGCGGCGTTGCCGACTTCCACGGCCAGGTCGCCGCGCGCCACCATGATGCCGTCCGAGGCCTGCAGGATTTCTTCGAGCACGCCCGGGCGGATCGCCTCGGCGCGCTCGATCTTGGCGATCATGCGGGCCTTGTGGCCATGTGGCTGTCCCGCCACGTTGGCCAGCTGCCGCGCCATTTCCATATCGGTGGCGTTCTTCGGAAAGCTCACGGCCACGTAGTCCGCGCCAAGCGCCATGGCGGTCTTGATGTCCTCCATGTCCTTGGCGGTCAGCGCCGGCGCAGAAAGGCCGCCGCCCTGGCGGTTGATGCCCTTGTTGTTGGACAGATCGCCGCCCACGCGCACGGTCGTGAAGATCTCGGTGCCGAGCACGCGATCGACCACCAGCACGATCAAGCCGTCGTTGAGCAGCAGCACGTCGCCGGGTCCGACATCGCGCGGCAGGTCCTTGTAGTCCAGGCCCACGCGGTCCTGCGTGCCGATCTCGCAGGCGGAATCGAGGATGAACGCGTCGCCCGGGCGTAGCGTGACCTTGCCGTTTTCAAACTTGCCGACGCGGATCTTGGGGCCTTGCAGGTCGGCCATGATGGCCACCTCGCGGCCGCACGCAGCGGCCGCTTCGCGCACCAGCGCGGCGCGATCGATGTGATCCTGCGCCGTGCCGTGGGAGAAGTTCAGGCGCACCACGTCGACACCGGCCCCAATCATGCGGGTCAGCATGTCCAGGGAACTGGAGGCGGGGCCGATGGTGGCGACGATCTTGGTGGAACGGGTCATTCGGACGATTTCCTGGTTCGGGACTCTGGAGCCACTCTCAACGGGTTCCGGCCCTTGCGGCGTCTTGCGCCGACGCCGCGGGCTGGCGCTCAACCTGCGGCGCGTTGCTCCAGCACTTCGAAAGCCGGCAGCTTCTTGCCTTCCAGGAATTCCAGGAAGGCGCCGCCGCCGGTGGAGATATAGCCGATCCGGTCGGCGATGTTGTACTTGGCGATGGCGGCCAGCGTGTCGCCGCCGCCGGCGATCGAGAAGGCCTTGGACGAGGCGATGGCTTCGGCCAGCACCTTGGTGCCGTTGCCGAACTGGTCGAACTCGAACACGCCCACCGGTCCGTTCCAGACGATCGTGCCAGCGGCCTTGAGCTGGTCAGCCAGCATCGCCGCGGTCTTCGGCCCGATGTCCAGGATCATGTCGTCGTCGGCCACGTCCTTGACGTCCTTGACCGTGGCTTCGGCCGTGGCGCTGAACGCCTTGGCGCACACCACATCGACGGGGATGGGTACCGATGCGCCGCGCGCGGCCATGATGTCGATGATTGCCTTGGCGTCGCCGGCGAGATCGGCTTCGGCCAGCGACTTGCCGATCTTCAGGCCGGCAGCCAGCATGAACGTGTTGGCAATGCCGCCGCCCACGATCAGGTTGTCGACCTTGTCGGCCAGTGCTTTCAGGATGGTCAGCTTGGTGGAAACCTTCGAACCGGCGACGATGGCCACCAGCGGGCGGGCCGGCTGGCCCAGCGCGCGGCCCAGCGCGTCGATTTCAGCGGCCAGCAGCGGGCCGGCGCAAGCCACCGGCGCAAACTTTGCAATGCCGTGCGTGGTGGCTTCGGCGCGGTGCGCAGTGCCGAATGCATCGTTGACATACACATCGCAGAGCTTGGCCATCTTCTGCGCCAGCTCGTCGCTGTTCTTCTTCTCGCCCTTGTTGACGCGGCAGTTTTCCAGCAGCACCACCTGACCGGGCGCCACTTCCACGCCGTCGACCCAGTTCTGTACCAGCTTCACCGGCCTGGCGAGCAATTCCGACAGGCGCGCAGCGATGGGAGCCAGCGAATCCTCGGGCTTGAACTCGCCCTCGGTCGGTCGGCCCAGATGGGACGTCACCATCACCGCGGCGCCGGCGTCCAGACAGGCCTGGATGGCGGGCACCGAGGCGCGGATGCGCGTGTCCTCGGTGATGTTGCCCGCGTCGTCTTGGGGCACGTTCAGGTCGGCGCGGATAAAGACGCGTTTGCCGGAAATTTTGCCTTGGGAAATGAGATCGGAAAGACGCAGGACAGAAGTCATGGAGGTAAGAGCGGAGACGCGAACGGCATGGGCAAGCCCGTCCGTGATTGTCGGAAAAACCGGCATTTTACCCGATCACTGTTGGGGTTTCGCGCATTCGCCTAGTACACGCCCTATCGACCACATTTGATGGCAATGCATTACCCCTCCTTAGAGGGGGTTAAGTTTCCGTAATTTCTGTTCTGGGTTTGCTGTAAGGTAGCCAGTAATGTACTAAACGTATGCATAGTCAGACACTTAGCCTAGTTTGACAAAATTGGCACATCATTGCCGAGTCCGACAAAGATCGGAGTTATGACACAACAATTCCCGGGACCACGACGAGTCACGCTCGTCGGGTATCTCGGGATTCTGGAAGCTGCCGCAATGAGGGGGGTAAGTAATGGACCAAGCGACGATCCACGGCGCTATCCGTGGTCTTTACGAAGGCATCCTGGACCCAGGAGCGTGGCAACAGAGCCTGCGTGCACTGACCGAGATTGCGGACACCTCGCACGCCTCGATGATGGTGTGGGACACGGTCAACGACCAGATCACGGTCAACGAGATCGTGAATCCAGTCGAAGAACTCTTCGCCGCCTATGAAAACGATTTCCAGCCGATCGATCCGGCCAAGGCGTTCGCGCCGCGGCTGGTGCCCGGCGCTTGGTATGTCGATGCGCGCGACCTGGGCCCACAGGCGATGGCACGCCATCCCTTTTACTGCGATTTCTTCCATCGATTCGGCCTGCGCTCGTATGTGGCTTGCCTGGTGGAAAGACAGCCGCGCTACGAGGTCTATTTCTCGATGCAGCGGGCGCTGTCGCAGGACGCGTTCAGCGGCGAGGACACCCGCAAGCTCGACTGGGTGATCCCGCACATGCGCACCGCCATGGCGATGCGCGGCCGCACGCTGGCCTTGTCGACCATGGCGTCGCTGTCGGCGCGGCTGCTCGAGCGCCTGTCGTTTGCCGTGGCCGTCTACAGCAGCGACCGCCGGCTGCTGCTGGCCAATACGGCGGGCGAACGCTGGGTGCGGCGGCTGGAACCGGCCGGCAAGACATCGGAGTGGCAGCTCTCACGCCATTTCGCCGACATGCTGCAGGCCGCCGGCGACCCGCTCAATCCGCTGGGTGCCCAGGCCGCCCGGGCGATCGACAACGCCGGCAACCAGGCTGAAGTGCTGGTGCTGCCGCTGCCCGCCGCGCACATGCTGGCGTCGCAATGGCAGCAGCCGGCGGCGCTGGTCATCGTGCACGAAGCCGCCGCGCCGTCGGTGCTGCTCGACACGGTGATGCGCACTCTGTACGGCCTGACGCCGGCGGAGAGCCGTCTGGTCTCGCGGCTGGCCACTGGCGAGGGTCTGCCCGAAGCCAGCCGTCAGATGCGCATCCGCCATGAGACAGCGCGCACGCAGCTCAAGTCGATATTCCTCAAGACCGGCTGCACAAGCCAGTCACAGTTGACGCACCTGCTCACCAGGCTGGCCTCCACGCTCAACAGCGGCTGAGATTCCGCCCGCATCATTGTGCCTCCAACGGCTGCGACGCGAGCCCGTTCCGAAATGCTTATCGATACGCGCATCGTCCGCCTTTGCACGCGCGTGGCATCAGAGACGAAGGACAACCCCATGGAAGACAGAGCAAAGCACGACACCATTCGCGCCCTCTATAAGGGGGTCGTCGAGCCCCAGGCCTGGCAGCGCGGCTTGCACGCGCTGTGCCTGCTCAGCGACAGCGCCCAGGCATCCCTTCTGTTCGTAGACACCGGTCTCGGCACGGTGCACGTACGCGCCAGCGCGAACCGGACGGTGGAAGGTGCGCCGGAGCCGCCGTGGCCTCGTCGGCACCTTGGCCTGCCGCGCGCCAGTAGCTTGCCAATAGGTGGCTGGCACATTGAACGCCGCAAGCTGGCGCCTGTCGCAGCCGACAGTCGCGACCTGCACGACGAGCCGTCGTCCGGCGAAAGCGCCCATCCGCCAGCCCTGACTTATCTGGTCGATCGCAAGCCTTCGTACGACGTCTATCTGACGCTGCAGCGCATGCCTGGAGAGGCGGCCTATTCCGAGCACGATGCATACGCGCTGGACTGGGTCATCCCGCATCTACGCGAAGCCATATCGCTGTCCGACCGGACGTTCGTCACCGCCACCCACGAACGGGTGTCGACCGACCTCTTCAACCGCCTGCCATTCGGCGTGATCGTCTTCGCCGAATCGGGCAAGGTGCTGCTTGCCAACGATGCGGGCGCCCCATGGGTGCAGCGGTTGTTGCCGGCGATGACGGTCAGCGATCTCGCCGCCAGCGCGGGCGGCGCCGCGGCCTCGACATCGCCGGACCTCGGCGGCTGGCAGTTGTCGCGCCCATTTACGGACGTGCTGCGCGCGCTGTCCAATCCGGACGCGCATCTCCCCATCCAGGCCGTGCGGGCAGTCGGTGCCGACGGACGCTCCACGCAAATCGTGGCGGTGGGACTGACGCCGACCAACTCCCTGCCGTCAACATGGCCGGGCCGGCCGATCCTGGCAAGCATCCACGAGAGCCACGACGGGCCCCGCGCCGCGCCGGCCGTGCTGCGCGACCTGTACGGATTGACGCCCGCAGAAAACCGTCTGGCTATGCTGCTGACGCAGGGCATGGGCCTGCCGGACGCATGCGCGCACCTGGGCATCAAGCGCGAAACCAGCCGCTCCCAGCTGAAATCGATCTTCACCAAGACCAACACCGGCACGCAGGCGCAGTTGTCGCATCTGCTGACGCGGCTCGGCAGCGTGATGGCCGAGCCCGCCAGGTGGCGGCACAACTAGCCCAGAAAGCGCAGCGCAGTGTAGACGCCCATCCCCACCACGATCATGCCGACCATGCGGCGCGTCAGCAGATAGCAGACGGTGGCGGCGATGCCGGCCATCAGTTTGTCGTTGCTGGGCGCGATCGTGAAGTGGCCTTCGAATGTCAGCAGGTCTGGCAGGATGATTGCCGCCAGCGCCGCGGCCGGCGCATAGCGCAAGGCGCGCTGGATGCGGTCCGGCACCGTGACGCGCTCGCCCGCCATCAGGAACAGCGCGCGCGTAAGCACCGTGACCACGGTCATACCGACGATGGCGATCCAGGTTTCCAGGTGGCTCATGCCTGGTCTCCCGACTGCACATGGCGTTCCTTGCGGGCGCGGATGCCGCGCAATGCGGCGCGTGCCGCGAATTCGTCGCTGGCCATGCCCGCCGCGATCGCCGCCATGACCGCGATAACCAGCGACAGACGGTACGGCAGGTCGAAGCACAGCAGCGCCACCACGGCCGACACCACCACGGCCATCAGCATCGAGCGCGAGTTGATCGTCGCGATCATCAGCGGAATCAACGCCAGCGTGCCAGCCAGCGCCAGTCCCCAGCTATCGGGAAACAGGCTGGCCAGCAGGATGCCGACGATCGACGACACCTGCCACGTGGCGCAATTGATCAGCGCCATGCCCCAGAAAAAACCTTCCTTGCCGGGCACATAACCGGGCTCGACATAACGCTGCATGAAATACACGAAATGCAGGTCGCCGTTGAAAAAGCCCAGCAGCGTACGGCGGCGCGTCGGCAGGTAATTGAAGTGGGGCTGCAGCGCGGCGCTGAAGATCACGAAGCGCAGGTTGACCACCGCGGCGGTCAGCCACACGGTCCAGATCGGCATGCCCGCGGCAAACAACGGCAGCACGGCCAGTTGCGCCGATCCGGCATACACCAGCAGCGACATGCCGATGGCTTCCGGCACGGTCAGCGCCGATTTGCTCATGGCCACCCCGGTCACCAGCCCCCAGGCAAAAACCGCGGGCAAGGACGGCGCGAAGAATCGCGCGCCGTCGAGAAAGGCGTTGCGTTCCACCTCGGCAAAGCGATGCCAGAGGCGCAACCACACCGGAGACGACTGTCGGGGTGTCATGGCGAAATGAGAAGAGAAGACACGGCAGGCCGTCTTGCGCGGCGTGGCCGTCGGGGGACTTCCCAGCCGCGCCAGGCGCGACCGGGAAGCAAAGCAGCCATTATAGGCGTGGGACAGCCGCAGGTAAGCAGCAGCTTAAAAGTGAGGAACTGACTGTTGTTTCGCGACCAATGCGCGAGCGTCGGGCGGCTTTTGGTGGCTTCCGGCCGGCTTCCGGCCGGCTTCAGGCCGGCTTGCCCGGCGCGGGCGCAAGCAACGGCGCCGCCGCGGCGGTCGTGGGCTCGTCGCCGTCGTCCCCGCCGCCCGCCTGGCCGAGATCGATGCCCGACGTTTCCGGCAGCAGCGCCGCGGACACCATCACCAGCGCATAGCCGACGCCGGCCACCATGGCGATCGCCAACGCCAGCGTGGTGCGTCCGCTATTGAGCCAGCCGACCGCCAGCGGGAAGAACGAGCCGATCACGCGGCCGAGGTTGTACGACACACCGTAGCCGGTGGCGCGCACGCTGCTGGGATACGACTCGGAAATCGTCGCGCCGATCCCCGAAAACACGCCCTGCATCAGCACGCCCAGCGGGAAACCGAGGAACAGCATCGAGGTGTTCGACACCGGGATCACCATGTAGATCATCGCCATCACGAACGCGCCGGCGGCAAACGCCATATAGGTGAGGCGGCGTCCCCAGCGGTCGGTGGCATAGGCGCCGGCCACGTATCCGACCAGCGATCCGAGGATCGTCACGGCCAGGTAGGAACTGGTGCCGAATACCGACAGACCGCGCTCGGTCTTCAGAAACGTCGGCAGCCATGTGGCGATGGCGTAGTAGGCGCCCAGCATGCCGCCCGACAGCAGGCTGCACAGCACGGTCTTGCGCAACAGCGGACGCCGGAACACGCGCGCCAGATCGGCTGCGGGCGACGCGTTGCCCCGCTCCGCGCGGCTCTTCAGGAACACTTCGGGCTCCTGCAGGTTTCGGCGCAGGTACACCACCACGAGCGCAGGCAGGATGCCCAGGAAGAAGCAGACGCGCCACGCCACTTCGGGCTCGAACAGGTTGAACGTGATGGCGTAGGCAATCGCCGCGCCGCCCCAGCCAAACGAATAGCTGCTGGCCGTGAAACCCGAATACTTGCCGCGGTGGGCCGGATTGCGGATCAGCTCGGTCACCAGCACCATGCACAGCGACGATTCCCCGCCGAAGCCGAGCCCCTGCAGCATGCGGAACACCATCAACTGCTCGGGCGAGTTGGCGATGCCGCACAGGAAGCACGACACGGCAAACACCAGGATCGTCCAGCGCAGCACGCGCACGCGGCCAAAGCGGTCGGCCAACAGGCCCGCGCCGATGGCGCCCACCAGCGACGACACCAGCGTCCACGTGACGATGGCGCCGGCCATCGACTTGCTCATGCCCCACTGCGCCAGCAGCGTCGAAATCAGAAACGAATAGATCATGAAGTCGAACACATCGACCGCATGGCCGAGGAACGCTCCGTAAAAGCCCTTGCGCTCGGCGCGCGATAACTCCCTGAACCAGTCCAGCATGATCGATTCCTCCCCTGTTCCTGTTTTGGGTCTTCAGATTCTTCAGATATGTGTCGAAGCGGGCAGCCCGGCGGGCGGCCGGAATGCATAGCCGGCGTCTTCCAGCAATTGCGCGAAGCGCAGCGACGTCAGGTCGCCAAAGCGCCGCGCCACGATCTGCACGCCGACCGGCAGGCCGTCGCGCGCCGGGCCGATCGGCGCCACCGTCGACGGCAGGCCGCACAGTCCCGAATGGCCGGCCCAGAACAGTTGCGACGTGAGCGGCAAGGGCTGGCCGTTCACGCGGATCGAGCGCTGCCAGGGCTCGCCGGCCTCGTCGATCGGAAACGCGGTGGTGGACGCCGCCGGGCACAACAGCACGTCGTAGTCGCAGAAGAAGCGGCTCCATGCCCGCGCAAACGTTTCGCGCGTATGCTGCAGCAACAGCCACTGGCGATGGCTCAGCGTGGCGCCGGTGAACTGCAGCGTGGCGTAGGTCGCATCGGCCGGATCGGCGCCGGCGGCACGTGCCATGGCATCGGCAAACGCAGCGTCATCCATATGCAACGATGTGGTGGCGCGCAGCAGCAGCACGTAGGTGCGCCACAGCGATGCGGCGTCGAAATCGGGGCGGACGTTCCAGGCGACCGCCGCGCCCTGCCGCGCGAGCCATTCCCCAAGACCGGCGATGGCGTCGCTGACGGCGGCATCGGCTTCGGCCAGCGGGTGCGTGGGCAGCACGGCCACGCGGAAATCGGCAAGATGCGCGCGCTCGCAAGGCGGCAGATCGAGTTGCCACGCGCTGGCGTGACCCGCATCGGGACCGGCGATCGCGCGCAGCACCAGTTCCAGATCCCGCGCGCTGCGCGCGATGGGGCCCGCCACGTTGATGTCCTGCTCGGCAAAGCTGTCCGCGCCATTGCCGTGCCCGCGCAGCGGCACGATGCCGTGGCTGCTCTTGTGCGAAAACACGCCGCAGTAGTGCGCGGGATTGCGCAGCGACGAGCCGATATCGGAACCGACATCGAAAAAACTCATGCCCGCGCACACCGCCGCCGCGCTGCCACCCGACGATCCGCCCGGCGTGCGCGTCAGATCGTGCGGATTGCGCGTGGTGCCGTAGATCGCGTTGTAGCTTTGCCAGTCGCGCAGGCCCAGCGGCACATTGGTCTTGCCGAGCAGCACCGCCCCATGCGCGCGCAGTCGTTCGACCACCACGGCGTCCGCGGTTGCGCGGTGCGCGAGGCGCGCCGGCGCGCCGCACGTGGTGGGCCAGCCGCCGACATCGAACGATTCCTTGATCGAGAATGGAATGCCGTCGAGCGGCCCATGCAGCCGGCCCGCGCGACGGCGCGCGTCGCTCTGCGCAGCGGCCTCGCGCGCGGCGTCGAAATCGGCCAGCACCAGCGCATTGACTTGCCCGTTGTGCGCTGACCATGCCGCCTGACACGCCTCCACCAACGCCAGCGCGGTGGTTTCCCCGCGCGCCAGCTGCGCGGCCGCGACATGCGCTGGAAGAAAACGGGCCTCCGGCCGGGGCGAATCGGCCGGTTTCAGGTCAGGCTGGGTCACGGGGGCTCCGATATTGTCATGGGCCGGCTGGGCGGTACGCAGCCGGGTCTGTCACGATCTCAGTGCATCGATCGGTATACTATATTCATACTTATTCGAATAACAAGGCAGTATTTATGCCAGGGTTGGATGCACCGCAACAAGGAAAATAGCCACTCTTCAGGCAGATGGTGGGGCCCCAATGCCGCGCGGCGCACCAAAATGCGGACGATTTTGTATACCGTTTGGTGCCAAACCCCGCCCGACGAAATGGGACGGCTAGCGCCGCAGCAGACCAACCAGATCGTCGATGTCCGGAAGCACCGCTTCGCGGCCGACCGCCTCGCCCGCTTGCGCGTCCAGCACGCCCTCGGCCAGGGCCCGCTTGCCCTGATGCAGGTCGACAATGCGTTCCTCGATCGTGCCGGCGGCAATCAGCCGATAGACCGTGACAGGCCGTTGCTGGCCGATGCGGTGCGCACGGCCCATCGCCTGGTCTTCGGCGGCCGGGTTCCACCACGGATCGGCAATCACCACGTAATCCGCCGCGGTCAGGTTCAGCCCAAACCCGCCGGCCTTCAGGCTGATCAGGAAGATATCGCCCTCGCCCGACTGGAAGGCGGCCACGCGCCGCGTGCGCTCGGCCGCGGGCGTCGCCCCGTCAAGGTATTGCCACGCCAGGCCGGCGTCGTCGAGCGACTGGC
The DNA here is from genome assembly GCF_008801835.1 of Cupriavidus pauculus. Taxonomy (GTDB): domain Bacteria; phylum Pseudomonadota; class Gammaproteobacteria; order Burkholderiales; family Burkholderiaceae; genus Cupriavidus; species Cupriavidus pauculus. The sequence continues at coordinate 29,304 of NZ_VZOW01000006.1, forward strand.
GCAGCAGTTGCAGGAAATCGACGAACTGGCTGAACACCAGCGTCTTGTGGCCATTGGCGGCGAGCGTGGCGGCCAGTTCGGCAAATGCGCGCACCTTTGCGCCGGGCTGCCCCACTTCAGGCGTCACGAGGCGCGCATCGCAGGCGGCGCGGCGCATGCGCATCAGTTGCGCCAGCACGTGGATGCGCGCCTCGGCTTCCGGCAATGCGGCAGGGGCGCGCTTGTCCCGCTTCGGGCGCAGCAGCGCGCGTTCGGCTTCGGACAGCGCCTGGCGGCGCAGCGCCTCGTAGTGCGCCGCCTCGGCCGGCTCGGGCGCGACGCGGATCACGAGTTCGGTGCGCGGCGGCAGTTCGTCGAGAACCTGGGATTTGGTCCGCCGCAGCACGAACGGTGCAATCATGCGGCGCAAACGCACGCGCGGATCGCGCGCGCCGTTGCGTTCGATCGGATTGGCGAAATGCTCGTTGAAGCGCGCCAGCGACCCCAGCAATCCGGGATTGCAGAAGCGCATCACGGCCCACAGTTCGGCCAACCGGTTTTCCACGGGCGTGCCCGACAACGCGATCCGGCAGTTGGCCTGCAGCGCAAACATCGCCTGGGCGCGCCGCGACGCGGGATTCTTGAACGACTGCGCTTCGTCGGCGACCACGGTATGCCAGACGCGCTCGCAGAACGCCTTGCGCGCCTGTTGCAGCAGGTTGTAGGAGACGATGACCAGATCGCCAGCGCCCGCCTGGCCGACGATCGCGTCGCGGTCGCCCTCGGCGTAGGACAGCACGCGCAGCGCGGGCGCAAAGCGGCGCGCTTCGGCCGCCCAGTTGCCGCAGACCGACGTCGGCGCCACCACCAGCGCCGCGCCGCCGCCCGCACGCGCCAGCAGCAACGCCAGCGCCTGCAGCGTCTTGCCCAGGCCCATGTCGTCGGCCAGGCACGCGCCAAATCCCGCCTCGGCCAGCGACATCATCCAGCGAAAGCCTTCGACCTGATATGGCCGCAGATCGGCGGCGAGCGTGGCCGGCAGCGCCGCATCGGTCTGGCGCGCGTCACGCAGCCGCTTCACGCGCGTGCGGAAATGCGCATCGGGATCGACGCCCACGCCGGCCAGCACATCGTCGAGCCAAGGCGTGGCTACCAGCGGCACGCGGATGCCGTCGCGCACGCCGTCGCCGACGCAAGCCAGATCGCGCAGCCGGTCGCGCAACTGCCGCGTCAGCGCCACGTAGACGCCATGCTCCATCGGGATGAACCGGCCGGCGTGGCCGTGCGCCCAGGCCACGAGCTTTTCCAGCGACAACACCAGGCCCTCGGCAACCTGAAGCTGGCCGACCAGCTTGAACCATTCGCCGCCGGTGGTCACGCTGACCGACAATTGCGGCAGGTCGGCTGGCACCACGCGCAGCTCGCGCCCGCGCGGCCATTCCAGATCGATCACGGCGTCGAGCCCCGGCAGCACTTCGATGGCCGTCAACGCATCTTCCGGGTCGTCGAGCGTCCAGTGATATTCGCCACTGGCCGGCGACTGCCGCACCAGGAACGGCAGCGCATCGAAGACCTGTGCCACATGCGCCAGTTCGGCATCGGGATCGCGCTGGGTGACCAGCGTTTGTCCGCCGATCGTCGCCATCAACGTTGCGCGGCCATGACCGGGCGCCAGCCGCGGGCCGGCCGCGCCGAACGGCGTGACCACCAGACGCAGGCTGATGCCGCGCCCAACCGGCGCCACTTCGGCGCGCAGCCGCGACTCCGCGTCGCGCTCGCGCGCCTCGCCGGCATGATCGGCATGGATCTGGAAGTGCCCGGCCAGCGCGCGCAGCGTACTGTCCAGCCGCGCCTGCGCATCGGCCGGCACGGTGAGGCCATCGGCAATCAGTTTGGCCGCGCTCTGCTGGGCGGCCGTGAAGCGGACCACGCGCAAGCGGCGCGCACCGTCCTGCAGAACGGTGATCTGGCGCAGCGCCTCGGCTTCCTCGCGCGCCGCTGCCGGCAGAAAATCCTCCATCGATTTCGGTGCGCGCAGCGGCGGCACGATGCGCAGCACGAAGCGGTCGCCCTCGCGCAACGCTTCCAGCGCGGGCGACGATTCCACCACTTCCATCGGAATAGTCGGCGCATGCGCCAGCACCACGCCGGGATGGCCGACCAGCGCCATCATGGCGGCGGCGCGATCGAGCACGTGGCGGCGATTACGCGAGCTGTCGCGCCGGATGGCGCGCGCCACGCGCACGTCACAGGGCGCCAGGGTGTCGTCGGCAGCCACGCGCGCCAGCGGCACCGGACGCGGCTTGCTCCAGCCGCGCGGGCCGCGGGTCTGCTCCAGCGCCTCGATGGTGCCCGGCTCGCCGTCGGCGTCGACGGTAATCGCCCACAACAGCCGTCGCCCTGGCTGCGCGTCGTCGGCCGGCGTCGCGCCGCCGGCCAGCGCCTCGAGTGCGCCAAGCGCGTCCTGCCAGGGCGCGTCCGCGGCGGCGGCGAGGGGATCAGGGGTCGGATCGGTTTGTGGCACGCACTCAATCGGGGCTGGGCTGAAGGTGCGATTGTAGAACGGTGCGTCCGGCCTTCGCGTTGGCACACAAGGCCCCCCGGCTTACAATGCAGCCTTTACGACTTTTGTTGGTGCTCAGGGAGACAACCATGTCGATGGCAGATCGCGACGGCAAGATCTGGATGGATGGCAAGCTGATTGAATGGCGCGACGCCAAGATTCACGTGCTGACGCACACCCTGCACTACGGCATGGGCGTATTCGAAGGCGTGCGTGCCTACAAGACCCCGGAAGGCACCGCGATCTTCCGCCTGAAAGAGCACACGCGCCGCCTGTTCAACTCGGCCAAGATCTTCCAGATGGCCATGCCGTTCGACGAGGCGACGCTCGAAGCCGCGCAACGCGAGGTGGTACGCGCCAACAACCTGGAGTCGTGCTACATCCGCCCGCTGGTGTGGATCGGGTCCGAAAAGCTTGGCGTGTCGGCCAAGGGCAACACGATCCACGTGGCCATCGCCGCGTGGCCGTGGGGCGCCTATCTGGGCGAGGAAGGCCTGGAGCGCGGCATCCGCGTCAAGACATCGTCCTTCACGCGCCATCACGTCAATGTGTCGCTGGTGCGCGCCAAGGCCAGCGGCTACTACATCAACTCGATCCTGGCCAACCAGGAAGCCACCGGGCTGGGCTATGACGAAGCGCTGCTGCTCGATACCGACGGCTACGTCAGCGAAGGCTCGGGCGAGAATGTGTTCATCGTGCGCAATGGCGTGATCTACACCCCGGATCTGGCCTCGTGCCTGGACGGCATCACCCGCGACGCCACGCTGACCATCGCCCGCGACCTCGGCATCGAAGTCCGCGAAAAGCGCATCACCCGCGACGAGATGTATTGCGCCGACGAAGCGTTTTTCACCGGCACGGCCGCCGAAGTCACGCCGATCCGCGAACTGGACGACCGCGTCATTGGCGAAGGCCGTCGTGGCCCGATCACCAAACGCGTGCAGGACGCGTTTTTCGCCGCCGTCGGCGGCACCGACGAAAAATACAGGAAGTGGCTGACGCTGGTCTGATCCGGCGCCCAAGCCCCCGAGCGAACTCAATTCCCCGCAAGACAACCGCTACACCATGACGCAAACCGCAACCGTCGTCGAAATCGGCGCAGAAGACATTCCGCTGCATTGCCCCACCGGAAACACCCCGGCCTGGAACTATCATCCCCGTGTTTTCCTGGACGTGGCGGACACCGGCGAAGTGAAATGCCCGTACTGCGGCACCGTGTACAAGCTCAAGCCGGGCACCGTGCTGAAGGGCCACCACTGACCCGCGCGGCCCCCGCCCCTCGCCTGCGTTTCGATCTGACGCCCCGGGCCGCCCAGCGCCCCGGGGCGTTGACACGCCCGGGCATCGTGAAACAGGGCCACGCAATCCCCACAAAATGAGAAAAGCCCTCGTCATTGCCCCCAACTGGATCGGCGACGCCCTGATGGCGCAGCCGCTCTTTGCGCTGATCAAGGCCCGGCATCCGCGCCTGATGATCGACGCGCTCGCGCCCAAATGGGTCGCGCCCGTGCTGGCGCGCATGCCTGAGATCAGCAAGGTGTTTCCGAGCGATCTCGCCCACGGCAAGCTGCAACTGAGCGCGCGCCTGATGTTCGCGCAGCAGCTCAAGCACGAAGGCTACGACGTGGCCTACGTGCTGCCCAATTCGCTGAAATCGGCACTGATCCCGTTCCTGGCCGGCATTCCGCTGCGCATCGGCTATCGCGGCGAAGCGCGCTTCGGCATGCTCAATATTCGCCATGCCAATCCGCCGCGCGACAATCGTCCGCCGATGGTGGAGCACTATGCGCGCCTGGCGCTCAAGCCCGGCGCGCGACTTCCCGAATCGATTCCCGACCCCCGGCTCAAGGTGGATCCCGCGCGCATGGCCGCCACGGCCGAGCGCTTCGGCATCGCGCCCGGCACACGGCTGATCGCGTTTTGCCCCGGCGCCGAATTCGGCCCGGCCAAGCGCTGGCCGGCCGCGCATTTCGCGGCGCTGGCGCAGATGCTGCGCCGCTCCTACCCATACGCGCAGATGGTGACGCTGGGGTCCGCCAAGGACGCCGAAATTGCCGACGAGATCGTCCAGGGCGCGCCGTTCGTGCGCAACCTGTGCGGCCAGACCTCGCTGGACGATGCGGTCGATCTGCTGGCGCTGTCGGAGGCCGCGGTCTGCAACGATTCCGGGCTCATGCACGTGACCGCCGCGCTGAACCGGCCGCAAGTGGCCGTGTTCGGTTCGAGCGACCCGCGCCACACGCCCCCGCTGTCACAGGCTGCGAGTATCATGTGGCTTCAACTCGAGTGCAGCCCTTGCTTCAAACGCGAGTGCCCGCTCGGCCATCTGCGCTGCCTGAAGGAGATCGAACCCGAAATGGTGTTCGTCGAGTTGCGCAAGCTCCTGCACCGTCCCTGATCACACAACATGCCCCGTTTCGCCCGCCTGTTCGATTCCGCAGAAGACATCGTCGATGCCTTCCGCGAAGCCATGAAATTGCGCGATGCCGATGGCGCGCTGCGGCTCTGGCTCGATGAAGATTCCGTGACCTGCGTGATGCCCGATGGCCAGCGTCTGATCGGCCATGAAAACCTGCGCCAGGCGTTTGCGCAGTTGCTGGAAGAACAGCCGGTGCTGATCGACGCGATCGAGACCAGCAGCCACGCATCGCTGGGCGTATCGATCTTCGACGTGACCGAGGCCCTGCGCTTTGGCGAAGGACGGGTCGAAGCCGATCTTTTCGTGCATACCACCTACGTGCTGATGCAGAACCACGAAGGCTGGCGCCTGGCCCACATTCACTGCAGCCCCGCCAACGCGGTGCAGGTGGCCGCAGTGGCCGTTGCACCGGGACAGGCGCTGCACTGAGCCGTCCCATTCCGGCGATGCAGTTCGGCAACGCTTTCGACACGCCCTGGTGGCTGCGCGGCGGACACGCGCAGACCATCCTGCCGGCCCGCTTCACGCGCCATCGCCGCATCACGTTCCGCCGCGAACGCTGGGACACGCCCGATGGCGATTTCATCGATCTCGACTGGACCACGCACGCCGCCGCGCCCGACGCGCCATTGGTGGTCATGTTCCACGGACTGGAAGGCGATTCCCGCAGCCATTACGCGCAAACGCTGATGGTGGCGCTGCGCGAGCGCGGCTGGCAGGGCGTGATCCCGCATTTTCGCGGCTGCTCGGGACAGCTCAACCAGGCGCCGCGTTTCTACCATTCCGGCGATTCGGCCGAGATCCGCTGGGTACTGCATCGCCTGCGCGACCAGTTGCGCGCGACGGCGCCGATGCGGCCGATGCTGGCTGTCGGCATTTCGCTCGGCGGCAACGCGCTGCTGCGCTTTCTGGGCGAGGACGGGCGCGACGCAAATTTCCTGCGCGCAGCCGCGTCGGTCTCCGCCCCGCTCGACCTCGCAGCCGGCGGCGCGGCGTTGTCGAGCGGCTTCAACATGATCTACACGCGCATGTTCCTGCAAACGCTCAAGCGCAAGTCGCTGGCCAAGCTGGAGCAGTTTCCCGGCCTGTTCGACCGCCAGTCGATGCTGTCCAGCCGCGACCTGTACGCGTTCGACAATGTGGTGACGGCGCCGCTGCACGGTTTTCGCGATACCGACGACTACTGGACGCGCGCTTCGAGCAAGCCGATCCTTGGCGAGATCCGCATTCCCACGCTGGTGCTCAATGCGCGCAACGATCCGTTTTTGCCGGCGCGCCATCTGCCCGGCCCGGCCGAGGTGAGTGCCGACGTCCTGCTGGAACAGCCGGAGCACGGCGGGCATGTCGGCTTCATGACGCCGCGCGGCGGGCTGCTGGGCCAGCTCCCGTTGCTACCCGTGGCCGGCCACATCGAATGGCTGCCCGCGCGCATACTCGACTTCTTCGATAGCGTGGGCAAATAAAGGAGACAGACCATGGACGAGGTAGTCAAGCAAGCCATGGCACGCTGGCCGAACGTGCCTAACTGCTACGGCTGGCTATTGCTGGATCGGCGCGGCCAATGGCGCATGCGCAACGAATACGCTCAGCAGCACGGCCTGTCGGGCGACCCCATCCGGCACGAGGCGCTGATCGGATTCATCGAGCGCAACTACACGCGCGATGCGCATGGCGCGTGGTACTTCCAGAATGGTCCGCAACGGGTCTTTGTCTCGCTGATGTATGCGCCGTGGATCGTGCGGCTGCACGATGGCGCATTCGAAACCTCAACGGGCAGGGCATTCGCGGTCGACGCGTGCTTCGCGGATGAACACGGCAACGTCGTGCTGGCCGGCTGCATCGAAGGCGTGGACGGCGTGCAAGCCGCGCTGCTGCACGATCACGACCTCGACGGTTTCAGCGGCGCATGCGATTGGCACGGCGATGCCTGCGGCGCGGCTCTGGGCGTATTCCATCACGACGGCCGCGACATCGACATCGAACCGATCGCCGAGGCCGAAGTCCCGGCCCGCTTCGGATTTGTGCGGGCGCCGGCGGCGCCATGATCGGCAACCAGGCGCGCGGCGCACGATCGTATCGTGCCCGGCGTGCCACGGTTCAGTTCGGCATGCCCTTGTTGTCCTGGCGATCTTCCTTGAATTGCAGTTGAAGCTGGTGCAGGCGCGCGTCGACTTCGGACAGCGTGTAGAAATCGCCGTCGCCCGCCTTGCGGGCAATCTGCAACTGCTCGATCGCTGCCTGGCACGCGCCGTCCATCGCGTATTTTTCCGCCATCGCCTGATGCTGTTGCAGACGCTTGCCCTGCGCCGCGTACGCTTTAGCCAGCATTTCCCACCATTCCGAGCGGCCCGATTCTTCGCGCGTGCGTGAGCGCAGGAACGCCACGGCCTCATCAAGACGGTTGGCGGCCAGCAGCGTGTCGGCGTAAGCCAGTGCGGCGGCGTGCGATAACGGAAATGCTTTCAGGGTGGCGCTCGCCTGGTTCATCGCGTCCTGCATCCGGCCTTCGCCCCGCGCCAGTTCCACCGCCATCACGTCCAGCATCGGCGTTCCCGACGTGGCGCCGGGAATGTTGCCGTAGAGCCGCCGGGCTTCGGCCAGCGCCCGTTCCGCATCGGGAAAACGGCCGAGCTTTTGATTGGCGAATGCCATGCCGTAGTAGATCGCCGGCAACCGCACCGGCGATGCGCCGGCAATTTGCGCCTGGAACACCTGTAACGTATTGCGCAGGTCGTTCGGCGTCGGCTCCTGCAACACGCGCGCGCGCACCCGTGCGAATTCATAGTCAGGCGTATTGCCGACCTTGCGCGCGGCAACGTGGCGCACGCGATCTTGCATGTCGGCGATACGTTCGGATGTCAGCGGGTGAGTCCGGACGTAGGCGGGGACCGAATTGTCGGAGATGCCCATCACCCGCTGCAGCCGCTGGAAGAAATCGGGCATGCCCTGGGGATCGAATCCGGCGGCCGTCATGATCTGAAAACCAACGCGATCGGCTTCGCGCTCTGCGCCGCGCGAGAAGGACAACTGGTTCGCAATTGCCGCGCCCTGCCCGCCCATGGCCAACGCAGCGGCCGCGTCGCCGCTCTTGGTGGCGGCCAGCCCGGCAAGCACCATCGACGCCAGCGCAATCCACATCGACTGGTCCTGGCTGGTGATGCCGCGCGCGATGTGACGTTGCGTGACGTGGCCGATTTCGTGGCCGAGCACCGACGCCAGTTCCGATTCGCTTTCCGACTGCACCAACAGCCCCGTGTGCACGCCGATATAGCCGCCCGGCATGGCGAAGGCGTTGATCGATCGGTCGCGCACGCCGAACAGCTCGAATCCCGTCGCAAAGGTGCCGGCGCCGTTCGATCCCGCCAGATTCTGGCGGCGCGCGGCCTGGACCAGGCGATAGCCAAGCGCGTTCAGGTAATCATTGAGCAGCGGGTCGGACACATAGTCGGGATCGCGCCGAATGCTCCGCATGATGCGATCGCCCAAGCGCTTTTCCATGTCGGGAGATAACGACGCGGTAGACGGGTCGCCCATGTCGGGCAACTGGATGCCCGCGCTTTCCACCACCGTGTTGCCGCTGCGCAGGCCGAAATCCGATTTCTGGCCCGCACGCACGCTGCGGCTGAGGTTGTCGTAGACCTGATCGCTCACGTCGCCGGTGAGGCCCGGCGTCGGCACGGTCGCCTGCGATGTCGCCGGCGTCGCCGGCAGGCGGGTGCTGACGCCCGCCGCCGGACCGGGCTTCGATGCGGAAATGGCGCTCGCGCCGGTCGCGGCGGGCGTGCCTTGCGGCCACGCCGGCGCGGCCATAGTCAGGACGAGCACGGCCGCCATCGCACGCGTGAAATGCGGCGTGCGGGCGGCAGGCGTGCCGGGTTGGACAACTGGGGCGCTCAACCGGTCGGGCAGGCGGCGAGGCCATGGATTCTTGGGCATATTGCTATGATAGCGGCCTCCGGATGGCGTTCCCATCGGGCAAGCCCCAGCCCGATGCGCCGCCACGTTCAGCCCTGTTCCATCACCTCCGCCCATGAATCAGCTCACCCATTTCGATACCGCCGGACAGGCCCATATGGTCGACGTCGGCAACAAGGCCAGCACCCACCGGGTGGCCGTGGCAACCGGCACCATCACCATGCAGCCCGGCACCTTTGCACTGGTGCGCGACGGCAATGCGAAGAAAGGCGATGTCCTGGGCATTGCGCGCGTGGCCGCCATCATGGCAACCAAGCGCACGTCGGACCTGATTCCACTCTGCCATCCGATCGGACTGACCAAGGTGGCGGTGGATTTCGCACTGGACGAACCGAGTTCGACCATTGCCTGCGTGGTGCGCACCGAAACGCACGGCCAGACCGGCGTGGAAATGGAGGCGCTGACCGGCGTGCAGGTCGCCCTGCTGACCATCTACGACATGTGCAAGGCGGTGGACCGGGGGATGGTGATCGGCAACGTGAAATTGCTGGAAAAGCACGGTGGAAAGTCGGGGGATTGGGTGGCGGGGACTTGACAGTGCGTGCCCGGGCAAAGATCGGACTGATCCTTGCGTGAGGTCATAAGAGCACATGGCGTGGCGGCTTTAGGATGTTTCAGTTGTCGATCAGGACTTTTCTGATCCGGACAACCTCAGCATCCTATCGATCAACATCTCCGGGACATCGTCATGCCAAATCCGTCAGATCCCCATCGCAGTCCCTTTTTCGGCGTGTTGCCCGCGGCAAACGCCCTCTTCCGAAGCGTGCTCAGCCCGATCCGGCCGCCCGGAACGCTGCCGCCCCACGTCTTTGCCGATCCCAAACGCGCGGAGTTGCGTGGGCAGATTGCAGCAATCAAGGCGGACTCGCTCGACAGGGGCTCAAAGATTTACTTGGCCGCTGTCGACATGGTGAACACGCAACTCGATATCGAAGGCGTGCCGCTGTTGCCGGATTCCCACGCGCGGATTCGGGACAGTATCGCCAAGGTGGGCGACGGCGATCGCGGCCCGACCGCGGCGCACGTCGCCGAGGCCACCACGTTCGGCAGGCAGGCGTTTGTCTCCGCATGGAACGGACAGACCAACACAGCCATGGATGGCGCGGTGGGTGCTGTCGCCAATCTCGCCGGCATGATGCTGAGCGGCGTACGGGAGCATATGGACACCAAGCGTCCCTGGACCTGGTAGCCGCTGCGGCGGGGTGATCCGTAGCGTCACATTTCTCTCATTGTCGCGTCCGTAATAAAGGTAACGCCACATTTCGCACCGCCCCAAGTGCCGCTGTCTGAGGCAAATTGATATTCAATACAAGACGTGCCAGCCGATCGGTCCGCCGAACCGGCGCCTCAAACGTTTTGGACAGGCAGCAACTTGGGGTACACATCATGAACGGGCGCAAGCTCTGCCAGATAGCTCTGGCGTTGGCCGCGGCAAGCGCGGCTGCGGTCAGCACCACCGCGCTGGCCCACGGTTATTACCACTCGCGTGCACGCGTCGGCGTGGGCGTTTATGTCGGGCCCGGATGGGGCTGGGGTCCGGGGTGGGGACCAGGCTGGTATCCCTACGGGCCTTATTACTATCCGGGCTACTATCCGGGGCCGGCCGTAGTTGCGGTTCCGCCCGCAAATCCGCCCCAATATATCGAGCAAGGCACCGATGGCAATCCAACAGCCACCGACGGCTCCTCTCCGAATGCCTGGTGGTATCGCTGCGCCCAGCCGGAAGGCTATTACCCTTACGTGAGGGAATGCCCCGGCGGCTGGCAACGCGAACAGCCCCACGCGCCGTCTTCTTCGGCGCCCGCGAACCCCATGCCCGGAGCCACCTCATGAGACTGCGTTCATTTTGCCTGCTGATGTCCGCGTCGCTTGCGCTTGGCGCCTGCGCGGTCATCCCATCCGGCCCGAGCGTCATGGCGCTGCCGGGCACCAACAAGACCTTCGACCAGTTCCGCGGCGACGACTACAACTGCCGCCAGTTTGCCTTCGGGCAAGTGGGCGGCTCGACCCCGCAGCAAAATGCCAACGCCGCGGCCGTAGGCAGTGCCGCAGTTGGTACGGCGCTGGGTGCCGCTGCGGGCGCTGCCTTTAATGGCGGGTCCGGCGCCGCAGTGGGTGCCGGCGTGGGGCTGCTGACCGGCGCTGCGGTCGGAGCCGGCAATTCCTATAACGCGGGATACGGCACGCAGCGACAATACGATGCAGCCTATGTCCAGTGCATGTATGCGAGCGGAAACCGCGTGCCCGTGTATGGCCAGATGGTCGCGAATCCGCCGGTCCGGGCTGCGATGCCGCCGGCCAACTATCAGCCTTACTATCCGCCCCCACCGCCGCCCGGATACGTGCGCTGACAAATCCGACGCCGCCTGTGCGAGTCGACCAGCGAAGCATCCGACCGACTTGCCTGCCGGCCATCCGCCGCGCGTCATTCGGGCGTCATTCGCGTGTCAGTCGTGTATTTGCCGGGCGCGGATTTTTGCCCACGCGCAGAATTCCTTCGGGCGATGCGCCGCGTCCATCGCGTCGCAGTCCTGAACCAGCGCATTGAACTGCGCGCTCTCGTCGCCTTGATAGTAGAAGGCCAAGCGCTCCATCCATAAACGCGCGCGCGCCGGCTCGCCTGTCAGCGCCAGCAGCCACGCGCTGCGGCGAATCATCGTCGGCGTCGGCAACAAATGCAGCGCCGAGACATGCGCAGGCAGCAGGCTCGCCGCATTGGTTGCCGTGATGACAACGTGCTCGGCGGCGTCCGATTCCGCATGCGCGCGGAACCAATACCGGGGCATCGGCAAACTGTCGCGATGTTCCTCACTGGCGTATTCGCGCGCTTCGACCCGCCTGTAGTCCTGCCACTGCGTGACCAGCACCGCAGCCGACGCCGCGACAAAAACCACGCCGAGCGCTGCCAGTACCGGACGCGGCAAGGCCCGGCCAAAGCCGCTTGGCTCAAGCCACGCTAGCAGGAAGCAGAACGGCAAGAAAAGGTAGAGGTAATGCAGCGGATACTCGAGCATCGAATGCGCGCCCAGCATTGCCAGCCACGCCAGCATCGGCACGGCCATGGCGCGTTCGGACGGCGTCGCGAGCCATACACGGTCGCGCACCACGCGCCATAGCCACGCCAGCAGCACGACAGCTGCGCCAATGGTGCCGACCAGGCCAGTCTTGGCCATTAGATCGAGGACGGCGTTGTGGGCATGCAATGACATCTCGGCGACGACCCGGACGTGCGCCGCTTCCTGGAACTGTCCCCAGCCGAATTCGCCATAGCCGACGCCGAAAAGCGGATGCGCGCGGAACATCGACAGGGCCTGCGCCCATAACGCGCTGCGATACGAAATCTGGTTTCCCGATTTCAATTGCTGGACCGTGTCGAACAACCGCCAGTCGAATACCTGCCCCGCCATCTTGATGGCCGGTTGCAGCACCACGACGCCGATCACCAGGATCAGTGCAGCGGCGACCAACCCTGGCGCGCGATGCATCGGCGAGCCCGCGCCGCGCGGCGTGCCGCGCGCCATCCATGCTGCCAGCAGTGCGCACACGGCAGCCAGCCCGACATGTACCAGCCCCGTCCGCGAGCCCGTCAGGACAATGCCGCTTTCGAGCAGCAGCGTGGCCACGAGCCAACTGGGAAAGCGCAGCCAGCCACGGGTGGCCAGCCACACCGCCGCCACCAGCGCCAGGCCATTGACCGTAGCCTGGTGATTCGGCTGGTTCAGGTTGCCCCACAATCGCCGGTTGGTGTCGTAGAAGTACTCCGACACCAGACCGAACATCTGGTCTTCCATGTGGAACACCTGAACCCATTGCGCCAGCGTGCCAAGCAATCCGGCAATCAGGAATGCAATGGCGAGCGCGTCGACCACGCCTGCGCGCTGATCGGTGGACATCGATTGCCCCATCCGCCACGCCATGCACATCAGCACGCCACCCAGCGCCAGCACCAGTTGGGTCGTCAGCCGGCTGCCGGTGATGTCGGCCATTCCCGATGCCGTCTGCAGAATGGTGGTGACGATCAGCCAGACCGGCAACAACGCTACCCATGGATACCCTTTGCGATCCCGGGCGGGCGCTGCCGTACCACTCGCGAATGCCATCGCAACGACCAGCATGACCGCGAGCACCGCTGCCGTCCATTCGCCATAGAACGTGGCCAACGGCAGCGTGTGCTTGGACACCAGCAGCGGCAGGGTAAATGCGACGACGATCATCGTCGCCGGAATCGTGGCTCTATGTGCTGGCATGCGCACGAGTATGAGGACAAAGGCGCCATGATAGCGTGGCCCGTAACCAACCAAGAAGCGCCGGCGAAAAATGCTGACGCTTCCTGGGCGAGGCATGATGCATGTCCGGTCAGCGCCGGCCTGCATGCCGCTCAGGCGCCGGCTTCGCTCCCGGCCGGTGCGCACGACTGTGGCAAGTACTTCTCGTCTGCCGACGATTCGCACAGCCACACTAGCGAGCCCTTGTCCGCGTTACTCATGGTCAACCGCACATACTTGCCGAGCAGTCCGCTGGCGATGTCCGCGTCCTTGAAATTGGCGGTGATCGTGCAGCCGCCTTCGTCGGTGGCGGTGCCGCCCACCTCCACGCTCTTGACGTAGTTGCCGACGATCTCCGTGGCGAGCGGGATGCCGTCGCTGGCGCCGACGGCGTTGTCGGGACATGAGCCGTTGTACGAGAACGCCTCGGTCACCGCGGGCTTCTGCCCGGATGCCAGGCTGATGCCTTCGGACAACTGTGACCGCGTGATGTAGGACTGATATTGCGGGATGGCGATGCCGGCGAGGATGCCGATGATGGCCACGACGATCATCAGCTCGATCAGCGTAAAACCAGCTTGCTGGCGCGGAAAGCCGCGCGGTATCGACGATGTGCTGCGGCTGGCGATGAGTTTGGATTGCATGGATTGACCCCTTTGCGTTTTGCTTGCGTTTGTCTTCGATGTGGAAGGTTGCGTGCCTTGCGGATGGCGCGGCGGCCACGCGAGGCACAGGGGTCATCATCGGAAAACACCGGCGAAGCGCAAATGACCTCGGACAACTCCGCCGGGCTCTTGGAAATTGCTTGGAAAATCACAGGAATCCGTGGTGCGGATGCCGCGATTTGACGCCGTAAAAACAAAACGGGCGACCCGTTTGGGCCGCCCGTTCAGGCTCGCGATGAAATCGGCGCGGTGCTCAGGCCGTCTGTGCGGACCGTCGTTGCAGCAGCTTGCCGATCAGTACCACCAGTACGGCGCCCACGACGCCGAAGACCACATGGGCGTGCGGCACATGCACCTGGAACCACGCGGCATCGACCGGGTCGCTGACCAGCATTTCGCCAGCCAGGTAGCCGAGCAGCGCGGCACCCAGCACGATGATGATCGGGAAGCGCTCCATCACCTTGAGCAGCAGCGTGCTGCCAAAGACGATCAGCGGAATCGACAGGCCCAGACCGATGATCAGCAGCATCAGCTGGCTGCCCTCGGGGCCCTTCTGCGCGGCGGCGGCTACGGCCACCACGTTGTCCAGCGACATCACCAGGTCGGCGATCAGGATAGTTCGGATCGCGGCCCAGATATTGTCCTTGGCGTCATGCCCGTCTTCGTCGTCTTCGCCGGTCAGCAGTTGCACGCCGATGTAGACCAGCAGGATGGCGCCCACGATCTTCAGGTACGGCAGGCTCAACAGCTTGACTGCGGCGACGGTCAGTACCACCCGCATGATGATGGCGGCGGCGCTGCCCCAGAAAATCGCCTTCTTTTGCTGGGCGGGGGGCAGGTTGCGCGATGCGAGCGCGATCACCACGGCGTTATCGCCCGACAGGACGATATTGGTCAGGATGATCGACCCCAGCGCAATCCAGAACGTGCTGCTGGACAACAATTCCACGGCAAGACTCCTCGAATTCCAAAGTTATGTTCCGTGCATGCAGCAGATGCCTCACTGCCTGCTTTCGGATGTCTGAATTACCAGACATGAAGATTTATCGTACGAACCTTTCGATTCGGTTTCAATGGCGGCCGTACTGATCTCGGGATATACCCTAGGGGGCGCGGCGCCATAACGACATTGCCCCCGCATGCAAGGCGGGGGCAATGTCTTGCGGCCCGTGCACCGTCGCATGGACGTTACGTTGGGCAGCGGGGAAGCATCATGGGGCGGGCGCCGGAACGGTCACCGGCCACATGACGTCGGGTGGGTCTGCTTACAGCATTGCCTTCAGCAGGCGGCCCATTTCCGACGGGTTCTTGGTGACCTTGATGCCACAGGCTTCCATGATTTCCAGCTTGGCCTGCGCCGTGTCGGCACCGCCCGAGATCAGCGCACCAGCATGGCCCATGCGCTTGCCCGGAGGCGCGGTCACGCCGGCGATGAAGCCAACCACCGGCTTCTTCATGTTTTCCTTGATCCAGTAGGCCGCGTTGGCCTCGTCCGGACCACCAATCTCACCGATCATGACCACGGCGTCCGTATCCGGATCGTCGTTGAACATCTTCATCACGTCGATGTGCTTCAGACCGTTGATCGGGTCGCCGCCGATGCCCACGGCCGACGACTGGCCCAGGCCCAGCGCGGTCAGCTGGCCCACGGCTTCGTACGTCAGCGTGCCCGAGCGCGACACCACGCCGATGCGGCCCTTGCGGTGGATGTGGCCCGGCATGATGCCGATCTTGATTTCGTCCGGCGTGATCAGCCCCGGGCAGTTCGGACCCAGCAGCAGGGTCTTCTTGTTCTGCTTACGCATCTTGTCCTTGACTTCCATCATGTCGCGAACAGGAATGCCTTCGGTGATGCAGACCACCAGGTCCAGGTCAGCGTCGACGGCTTCCCAGATGGCGGCAGCAGCGCCAGCGGGCGGCACGTAAATCACCGAAACGGTGGCGCCGGTTTGTTCCTTGGCGTCCTTCACGCTGGCGTAGATGGGAATGCCTTCGAAGTCTTCGCCGGCCTTCTTCGGGTTCACGCCGGCAACGAACGCGTTCTTGCCGTTGGCATAGTCGCGGCAGCCACGGGTGTGGAACTGGCCGGTCTTGCCGGTGATGCCCTGGGTGATGACCTTCGTGTCCTTGTTGATCAGAATGCTCATTTGCTAGTCCTTTTAGTCGCCCCGCCCAGCTGTGGCCGGGCGGCAACGAAAGTTGTCCTTACTTGCCAGCGACCGCGGCCACGACCTTCTGGGCGGCTTCTTCCATCGTGTCGGCCGAAATGATCGGCAGACCGGAATCGGCGAGCATCTTGCGGCCCAGTTCCTCGTTGGTGCCCTTCATGCGGACGACCAGCGGCACGCCCAGCTGCACGGCCTTCGACGCGGTGATCACGCCTTCGGCGATCACGTCGCAGCGCATGATGCCGCCGAAGATGTTGACCAGGATGGCCTGCACATTCGGGTTCTTCAGCATCAGCTTGAAGGCTTCGGTCACCTTCTCGGTCGTGGCGCCGCCGCCAACGTCCAGGAAGTTGGCCGGCTCGCCGCCGAACAGCTTGATCGTGTCCATCGTGGCCATGGCGAGGCCCGCACCGTTCACCAGGCAGCCGATGTTGCCATCCAGCGAGATGTAGGCCAGATCGAACTTCGAGGCTTCGATTTCGTTGGCGTCTTCCTCGTCCAGATCGCGGTAGGCGACGATTTCCGGGTGACGGAACAGCGCATTCGAATCGAAGTTGAACTTGGCATCCAGCGCGATCACCTTGCCGTCGCCGGTCAGGATCAGCGGGTTGATTTCAGCCAGCGAAGCGTCGGTTTCCCAGAAGGCCTTGTACAGGCCTTGCAGCGCCTGGCGCGCCTGCGGCACGCTGGCGTCGGGCACGCCGATCTTGCGGGCGATGTCGTCCGCGTCAGCGTCCTTCAGGCCTTCGGCCGGATCGACGATCAGCGTATGGATCTTTTCCGGGGTGTGGGCAGCGACTTCCTCGATGTCCATGCCGCCTTCGCTCGATGCCATCAGGGCCACCTTCTGCGACACGCGGTCCACCACCAGCGAAACGTACAGTTCCTTCTTGATGTCGGCGCCTTCTTCGATCAGCAGGCGATTGACCTTCTTGCCTTCAGGACCGGTCTGGTGCGTCACCAGGGTCATGCCCAGGATGTTGCTGGCGTAGGTCTTGACTTCGTCGATGCTCTTGGCCACCTTCACGCCGCCGCCCTTGCCGCGGCCGCCTGCGTGGATCTGCGCCTTGACGACCCACACCGGGCCGCCGAGTTGTTCAGCCGCCTTCAGGGCCTCTTCGACCGAGAATGCCGGGATGCCGCGCGGAACCGGCACATTGTATTTGCGCAGGATTTCCTTGCCTTGGTACTCATGGATATTCATGCGTGTTTCCTTTCGGGTAGGCGTAAAGGGATTGGGAAAAAATTCGCAGACGAGATCTTTCGCCTGTTCCAGGGCCGACCGTGACGGTCAGCCCGACGTACCGTTGGGCCGGTGGGCCAGGGTGTCTTCGCCACCTGATGCAGGGGCATCGGCGCGTGACGCGGTCTGGGGGGACGACGCCGCAGCGCCGGCTTTCGGTTTCGGCTGGTGACCATACCAGCGCGGGTAAAACTGTTGCACCACCTCGCCTTCGAAATGGAGCGCGTGGCATCCATGAAGCTGCATGGGCGGTTCGGGATTGGTGTCTTCCAGGCCGTCGCGAATCTTGAACACGTCGCCCGCGAAGGCCTGGATTGCGGCGGTCGGCAATACGCCGGCCAGCTCGGTGAGATGGGTGCATCCGGCCACGCTGCCCAGCCGTTCGCGCACCGCCTTGCGAAAGCCCTTCATCAGGTTCAGGCCGATGAGCTTGCGGTACGCGGGGCCGATCGTGTCGCAGTGAGTCGGATACGGCACCCAGTCGGAGCACGCCTCGGCATCGACAATATTGAGGCGCAGGTCGATCGTCACGCGCAGCCACAGATCGTGCAGCGGCTGGCCTTCCGAACGGATGCGGTTGCCGGCCAGTTCGATGTCGCGCGGCTTGGTGTCCGTCAGGCGCGCTTCGATGTCCCACAGGCCGTCATCCCGCAAATATGCCTCGGCCGTGATGGCACGGCGGTGGCGCAAGGATCGATTGGCTGGCGGGGAAAGCGGCATGACACCAGGGGCTGACGCGGCAGGCAGTTGTGGCGGTAATCGGGGGCAAACATCGCGGCAGGCGGCCCGGCGCGGGCCGGACGGCCACCTGGCCGGGAAAACTCGTGGAGTTTAACATGCCGCGTCGCTTTGCCCGGGAACATCCTGCGCAACGTTCTGTCCAGGGTGGATTGTTGCGCCAGCGCGGCCGGCAAACCCGCGCCACATATGGGATACGTCGCCATGGCAAGGCGCACCGCTGCGTTGCACCAGTGGTACGACAACTGCCTTGACGTCCAGCCAAATACCCCTTATGCGTACGCAGGTATGCAACTGCCCACGTCAAAGGTCAAGAGTCGGAATTTTCCCAATCGTCCAGCGTGTCGTCCTCGGCGCCCCTGATGATCTTGGCCACGACCGCGCGCGAGAATCCGCGCGCCATCATGAAGCGGATCTGCTTGACGCGCGCCTCGGGTGTTTCCGGCGGCGCGCCAAAGCGCTTGCGCCAGACCTCCGTGGCGCGACCCAGTTCGGAATCGCGCAAGCGCTCCTGCAGATCGCGCAATTGATCGCTGCCCAGCTGATGGGTTTTGGCTTCCTGCATCACGCGCGCCGCGCCATATCGGCTGGCGCGCCGGTGCACCAGACTATCGACGAAGCGATCGTTCGACAGCCAGTTTTCGCGCTCCAGCGCATCGAGCAGGGCTTCCACCTGCTCGGGCGATTCGGCATGTGGCGCCAGCTTGCGCGCCAACTCGGCACGACTGTGCTCGCGGCGGGACAAGTAACCGACTGCGCGGGCTTTCAGCGAGAGCGGTGGTCGAGAAGCGGCCATCAGGTTTGATCGTGCGTTACCAATAAAAAAGCCGCCGCACTGTCATGCGACGGCCTTCCGTGCCGGTGAGCGGCAACCTTTAGCCTTCGATTTCGGCCGGCGCGCCAACGGCCGCGTTGGTCAGGGCCACGCCCAGCGCCGCGCGCACCTTGTTTTCGATTTCCTCGGCGATATCGGGGTTCTCGCGCAGATATTCGCGCGCATTGTCCTTGCCCTGGCCGATCTTCTCGCCGTTGTAGCTGTACCACGCGCCCGACTTCTCGACGATCTTTGCATCCACGCCCAGATCGATGATTTCGCCCTGACGCGAAATACCCTGACCGTAGAGGATGTCAAAAAAGGCTTCGCGGAACGGCGGCGACACCTTGTTCTTGACGACCTTGACCTTGGTCTCGTTGCCGACGACCTCGTCACCCTTCTTGATGGAGCCGATGCGACGGATATCGAGGCGCACCGAAGCGTAGAACTTCAGGGCATTACCGCCCGTGGTGGTTTCGGGAGAACCGAACATCACACCGATCTTCATGCGGATCTGGTTGATGAAGATCACCAGGCAATTGGTACGCTTGATCGTGCCGGTGAGCTTGCGCAGCGCCTGGCTCATCAGGCGGGCCTGCAGACCTGGCAGGGAATCGCCCATCTCGCCTTCGATTTCGGCCTTCGGCACCAGCGCGGCCACCGAGTCGATCACGATCATGTCGATCGAGCCCGAGCGCACCAGCGCATCGGTGATTTCCAGTGCCTGCTCGCCGGTGTCCGGCTGCGAGATCAGCAGGTTGCCGACGTCCACGCCCAGCTTGCTGGCGTATTGCACATCGAGCGCATGTTCGGCGTCGATGAATGCGCAGGTGCCGCCCAGCTTCTGCATTTCGGCCACGACCTGCAGCGTCAGCGTGGTCTTGCCCGACGATTCGGGGCCGTAGATCTCGACCACGCGGCCGCGCGGCAGGCCGCCCACGCCCAGGGCGATATCCAGACCCAGCGACCCGGTGGACACCACCTGGATATCCTGTTCGATGTCACCATCGCCCAGGCGCATGATCGAGCCCTTGCCAAACTGCTTCTCGATCTGGGAGAGCGCGGCGGCAAGCGCCTTCTGCTTCTCAGCGCTCACGCCGGCGCCGGCCTTCTTGTCGTCCATGGTCGTCCTTGATTCAATGGTGTATAAATAGGCCGCATGCGGCGCGGCGCCCGATTCTGAAGCCAATTTCCGGGGATTTTCCGGGAAATTTGGCAGATTCTGGCGCCTGGCCCGGCACTGCGCGCCCTCTTTTGGGAAAGCACGCGCGGAATGTCGGGTACTGTATAAAAAAACAGTATGCTTGGCAAGCCCCACCGGTACCGCAACCGGCGGCCGGCAATGCCGGCCTAGGGTGGAGACAAATCATGCGCATTCTGATCGCCGAAGATGACGATGTGCTGGCCGACGGCCTCACACGTTCATTGCGCCATTCCGGCTATGCCGTGGACCACGTCGCCAGCGGCGTCGAAGCCGATTCGGCATTGTCCACCCAAACCTTCGACCTGTTGATCCTGGACCTGGGCCTGCCGCGCATGCCCGGCCTGGAAGTGCTCAAGCGCCTGCGCGCGCGCGGCGCCAGCCTGCCGGTGCTGATCCTGACCGCCGCCGACGGCGTGGACGAACGGGTCAAGGGCCTGGACCTGGGCGCCGACGACTACATGGCCAAGCCGTTCGCGCTGTCCGAACTGGAGGCGCGCGTGCGTGCGCTGGTGCGGCGCGGCGCGGGCGGCGGCGCCACGCTGATGCGCCACGGGCCGCTGGCGTTCGACCAGGTGGGACGCATCGCCTATCTCAACGAGCAGATGCTCGATCTGTCGGCGCGCGAAATCGGCCTGCTGGAAATCCTGCTGACGCGCAGCGGCCGGCTGGTGTCGAAGGAACAGCTGGTCGACCATCTGTGCGAATGGGGCGAGGAGGTCAGCAACAACGCGATCGAGGTCTATGTGCACCGGCTGCGCAAGAAGATCGAGGTGGGCGGCATCCGCATCGCCACCGTGCGCGGACTTGGCTACTGTCTCGAGAAAATCCAGCCCGCCCTGGCCGCGCAGGGCTGATCCGGAACCCCTATGAGCCTGCTGCGATTGCCATGGCGACGCCATTCCGCCGCAGGCGCCCCGCGCCCGCCCGATCCGGTGCGACCCACGCTGGTGGACGCCGCTGCCGAGGACGCGGCGCTGGCCGACGCCCTGCCCCATCTCGAGGAAACTGCGGCCAACGCCGCGCCGCGTTCGCTGTTTGGCGAAATCCTCGACTGGATGCTGGCGCCGCTGCTGCTGCTATGGCCGATGAGCATCGCCGTGACCTATCTGGTCGCCAAGTCGATCGCCAATGGTCCCTTCGATCGTTCGCTGGAGGCCAGCGCGATCGTGCTGTCGCAGCAGGTACGCGAGGTGAACGGCCGCGTCACGCTGCAGCTGCCGTTGTCCGCGCGCGAAATCCTGCGCGCCGATGAAACCGACAATATCTATTACCAGGTGGTAGGCAAGCACGGCGAGTATGTGGCCGGCGACCATGACCTGGCGCTGCCGCCCGAGGACGAGCAAGGGCACGCGGGTCTGGTGTCGCTGCGCGACGATCGCGTGGCGGGCAACGATGTGCGGGTGGCCTATACCTATGTCAACCTGAAGAGCGTCGACGGCACGCAGCCGGTGCTGGTGCAGGTGGCCGAAACGCTGGACAAGCGCGCGCGGCTGGCCAACGAGATCATCAAGGGCGTGATCCTGCCGCAGTTCGTGATCCTGCCACTGGCGGTGGTGCTGGTATGGTTCGGTCTCACGCGCGGACTGGCTCCGCTTACCGCGATCCAGCAGCGCATCCGCGCGCGCAATCCCGGCGACACGAGCCCCATCGACGAACGCGCCGCACCGCAGGAAATCACGCCGCTGGTGGCCTCGTTCAACAGCCTGCTTGCCCAGCTCGATCAATCGGTGCAGACGCAAAAGCGCTTCATCGCCGATGCCGCGCACCAGATGAAGACGCCGCTGGCCGGTTTGCGAATGCAGGCCGAACTGGCGCAGCGCGAGCAATCGCCGGAGGAGTTGCGCCGCTCGCTGGCGCAGATTGCGGGCAGCTCCGAACGCACTGCGCATCTGGTGACGCAGCTACTGTCGTTGGCACGCATGGAAAACCTTGCCGGCGCGGACGGCATGACGCCGCTCGACCTGACCGCACTGGCGCGCGACGTGGTCAAGGACTGGCTACCGCGAGCCTGGGCGCGCCAGATCGACCTGGGGCTGGAAGCCGACGATCATCCGGTGCGCGTCATGGGCAGCCGGCTGATGCTGACCGAAATGCTCAACAACCTCGTCGACAACGCCATTCGCTACACGCCGGCCGGCGGCCACGCCACGGTGCGCGTGACGCGCGACGCGTTCGAGCCATTCGCCTATCTCGACGTGGAAGACACGGGGCCCGGCATCGCCCCGGGGGAGCGCGAACGCGTGATGGAACGCTTCTACCGCGTGCTGGGCACCAACACCGAAGGCAGCGGCCTGGGTCTGGCCATCGTGCGCGAGATCGTGCAGCAGCATGGCGGCGAAGTCAGCATCGAGGACCACGTCTACCAGGCGTCGCCGCGGCTGGCCGGCGCGCGTTTGCGCGTGACGCTGCGGCTGGCCGAAAGCGAAGCGGGCGCGTCATGAAAAAATCGCCGCCCGACCGCATGACGCCCGTGGAGCGGCGCGCATGGCATCACAACCTGCGCTGGATCGCAGCACTGCTGGTCGCGTGGTTCGCGGCGACCTTCGTCGTGAGCTGGTTCGCGCGTGAACTCGATTTCGATTTCCTTGGCTGGCCGTTTTCGTTCTGGATGGCGGCGCAGGGATCGTTGATCCTTTATGTACTGATGGCCGCGCTCTATGCCTGGCACATGAACCGCGCCGACGACGACCTCCACGCCGAGGAACTCGCGCAGGCCGGGAGCGCCGCAGCGGCGTCCGATTCTGACGATCGCGGTATGCCGTCTCTGTAAGGGTTTGCCATCATCGCGCTACGCCATGCTGCATAGCGAGATCCGTGCAGCGCGCGTGTGAGCGCGCAAGTGGCTGCGACAGCATCGCGCCGCAACAAAATTCCGGGCTCTATTGCGCTTTCGCCGCCTAGCGTATACCCCGACGATTTCCGCTTAATTTGCGGCTCATCTGTCAGAACTCAGTAAGTTTCGCCTCCCACAATCGTTGCAACCCTGCCAGATGGGTCGGTACGTGCACACGTATGACCTGCGGACGGGGACCTTTTCGACGGAAGACGCACAGACGCAACGATCCGGAAAACGGAGGAGACAACAACATGGCAAACGCGCATAACGTTGGAGCCGTGCCTGGCGGCACCGCTCACAATGCGCCGATGACGAAGGAAGAGAAAAAGGTCATTCTGGCCTCTTCCCTCGGCACGGTATTCGAGTGGTACGACTTTTACCTGTACGGTTCGCTGGCGGCAGTCATTGCCAAGCAGTTCTTTGCCGGCCTGGACCCGACCTCTGCATTCATCTTCGCGCTGCTGGCCTTCGCCGCGGGCTTTATCGTGCGTCCGTTCGGCGCACTGGTGTTCGGTCGCCTGGGCGACATGATCGGTCGCAAGTACACCTTCCTGGTGACGATCCTGATCATGGGCTTTTCGACCTTCATCGTCGGCCTGCTGCCCGGCTATGCCACCATCGGCTGGGCCGCGCCGATCATCCTGATCCTGCTGCGCATGCTGCAGGGCCTGGCGCTCGGCGGCGAATACGGCGGCGCGGCAACGTATGTGGCCGAGCACGCCCCGCACGGCAAGCGCGGCGCCTACACCGCGTGGATCCAGACCACCGCCACGCTGGGCCTGTTCCTCTCGCTGATCGTGATCCTGCTGTGCCGCGAGGCCACCGGCACGAACTTCGAAGTATGGGGCTGGCGCATTCCGTTCCTGGTGTCGATCCTGCTGCTGGCCATGTCGGTGTACATCCGCCTGTCCATGAGCGAATCGCCGGCCTTCCAGAAGATGAAGGCCGAAGGCAAGACCTCCAAGGCACCGCTGACCGAGGCCTTCGGCCAATGGCGCAACCTGAAGATCGTGATCCTGGCGCTGGTCGGGCTGACCGCGGGCCAGGCGGTGGTCTGGTACACGGGTCAGTTCTACTCGCTGTTCTTCCTCACGCAGGTGCTCAAGGTGGACGCCAAGACGGCCAACCTACTGATCGCCGGCGCACTGGTGATCGGCACGCCGTTCTTCATCTTCTTCGGTTCGCTGTCGGACAAGATCGGCCGCAAGTGGATCATCATGCTGGGCTGCGCGCTGGCCGTGCTGACCTACTTCCCGCTGTTCAAGGCGCTCACCCACTACGCCAACCCGGCACTGGAACGCGCCCAGCAATCGGCGCAGATCGTCGTCACAGCCGATCCGAAGACCTGCTCGTTCCAGGGCAGCCCGATCGCCCGGGAAATCGACTTCCGCAGCTCCTGCGATATCGTCAAGCGCACGCTGGCGCAGGCTTCGGCCAGCTATGAAGTCGTGGAGGCGCCGGCAGGCTCGGTGGCGTCGGTAAAGATCGGCGACAAGGAAATCAAGGCCTTCGACGCCGGCGTCGCCAACGGCTCGTTCGACGACGCCAGCAAGAAGCAGATCGCCGAGTTCAAGAAAGCCGTCAGCAGCGAAATGACTTCGCACGGCTATCCGACCAAGGCCGACCCGGCGCAGATGAACACGATCATGGTGCTGGTGATCCTGGTCATCCTGGTGATCTACGTGACGATGGTCTACGGCCCGATCGCGGCCATGCTGGTGGAGATGTTCCCGACGCGCATCCGCTACTCGTCGATGTCCCTGCCGTACCACATCGGCAACGGCTGGTTCGGCGGCCTGCTGCCGACGATCTCGTTCGCACTGGTGGCCCAGAACGGAAACATCTACTACGGCCTCTGGTATCCGATCATCATCGCGGCCGCCACCTTCATCCTGGGTGCGCTGTTCATCCGCGAGACCAAGGATGTCGACATCTACGCCAACGACTAACAGACTGACGTCTAGGCGGATATTTCACCGGAGGGACCGGTAGCCCTCGCTCAGGATGGCTGGCCAATCCGGCCGGCCGCCTTCCAGGCAGACCCGCGGGTCTGCCGTTTTTTTGGGCAACTGCCGAAGCTTGCGGAAAGTTGTCACGAAGGTGTTGACAGGCCGCAAGACGCAGGTATAATTGCGGTCTTCGTTGGCGAATTAGCTCAGTCGGTTAGAGCGACGGAATCATAATCCGCAGGTCCGGGGTTCGAGTCCCTGATTCGCCACCATCTATTTGAAAAGCCGCAGTCCTTCACGGGATTGCGGCTTTTTGCTTTGGGTCGGCCGGTTGCTATCTGGTGTCATCCTCGCCACGAGCGCACGCTCGCAGCGTATTCAGACACAAATCTTCAACAGGCGAAATTTCGGCGAAACACTCGGACCTTTCGCGGGGCATTTTCAGACCGTTTTGCAGCCTGCGCACCATCGAGGCTCCTATGCTGCGGCTAGTTCGTTCTTACGGAGAATCGAAATGCCCACTGCACTCGTCATCGATCCGCATCCCGCCATTTGCCGCGCCGTCAGCAGCGTGCTTGCCGACCACCTTGGCTTCGACGAAGTCCGCGTCGCCGAGAATGGCACGCGCGCGTTGCGGTCCATGCGCGAGCGGACTGCCGAGCTGGTCATGGTCGACCTGCAACTGCCGGACGTGCCCGGCGACGCAGTGCTCGAAGAGCTGGTCTCGACCTGCCCGGCCTCACGCATTCTCGTGCTGTCCGCGATGCCACACGTTGCGGAGCGCGCACTGCTGGGCGGCGCGCACGGCTTTGTCGACAAGGGCGCGGGGCTTGCCGGCCTGGCGGAGGCGGTGCGCGCCATCATGAGCGGTTATACGGTGTTTCCGCTGTCCACGTTGCCTCGACTGCGCCGGTCCGTCATGAATCCCGCCGATCCGACTCAGATCCTGAGCCGTCGGGAACTGACCGTGATGCGATTTCTGGCCGCCGGCCATTCCAACAAGGCCATCTCCGATGTGCTCGGCATCAGCAACAAGACCGTCAGCTCGCACAAGACCAGCATCATGGCCAAGCTCGGCTGCGAATCGTTGATCGACATGGCGGAGTTTGCGCGACGCCATCAGCTGGCGTGGTGACGGCCCGCCGCCAGCGGACGACGCCATCGCCGCGAGCCGCAACGATGGCGGGCTCGCCTTATCCGGCATAATCCAGCGAATCGCCGCCACCGGCGGCGGCACACTGGACTGGATGAAGCAAATGAAGGCGCGCAGCACGCAGACGTCGAACATCGATCGCGAGACAACGCCGCAGGAGACGCAATGCGACACGGATTGTCCGCTGCACTGGTTCGATGCGGATCGGGGCGCGTTCGACGATCTCGAGCGGCGCATCGCCGATCATCCCGCAGACTTTTTCGCCAGCGCCGATTACGACCCGGTGGGCGCGTGCGCCACGCGCGAAGCCGCGTTCGCGTCGGTGGATCTGCCCGAGAATCCGACCTCGCCGCAGGTGCACGCCGATCATCTGCTGCACGACATCTTCCGCCATGTGATGCCGGTGGCGTCGCCCAGGTTCGTCGGTCATATGACTTCGTCGCTGCCGTCGTTCATGCCGGCACTGGCCAAGATTGCCGCGGCCCTGAATCAGAACGTGGTCAAGCTGGAAACGTCCGGCGCGCTGACCGGGCTGGAGCGCCAGGTCATCGGCATGCTGCACAAGCTGGTCTTCGGGCAGGACGGCGATTTCTACGCGCGATGGCTGCATAGCGCGGAACACTCGCTTGGCGCCTTCTGCTCGGGCGGCACCACGGCCAATCTTGCCGCGCTGTGGGCCAGCCGCAATCACACGCTGCGCGCCCGCGACGGCTTCGCCGGCATCAACGAGGCGGGCCTGGCGGCGGCGCTGCGCCATTACGGCTACGACGGCCTCGCCGTGGTGGTTTCCGAGCGCGGCCACTATTCGCTGCGCAAGGCCGCCGACGTGCTTGGGATTGGCCGCGACAACCTGATCCCGGTCGGCGTCGACGCGGACGGCCGCATGCGTATCGACCTGCTGCGCGCGGCGCTGGACGACCTGCGCCGTCGCAACATCCGCCCGATGGCAATCGTCGGCATCGCCGGCACGACTGAAACCGGCGCGGTCGACCCGCTCGACCAGATCGCCGATGTCGCCCGCGAGGAAGGCTGCCATTTCCATGTCGACGCGGCCTGGGGCGGCGCCTCGTTGCTTTCCGAGCGCGAGCGCGGCCGCTTCGCCGGCATCGAGCGCGCCGATTCGGTCGTAATCGACGCCCACAAGCAGTTCTACGTGCCGATGGGCGCCGGCATGGTGCTGTTCCGCGATCCTGCCTGGACGCACGAGATCATCCAGCACGCCAACTACATCGTGCGCAAGGGATCGGTCGATCTCGGACGGCACACGCTGGAAGGCTCGCGCGGCGCCGCGGCGCTCATGCTGTATGCGAATCTGCATCTGCTGGGCCGCAAGGGGCTAGCCCGGCTGATCGACACCGGCATCGACAACGCCAAGTTCTTTGCCGCGCTGATCGCACAGCAGCCCGATTTCGAACTCGACAGCGCGCCGCAGCTTTGCATCCTGACCTATCGATACGTGCCGGCAGCGGTGCGCGCCGCGTTGCCGCTCGCATCGGCGGCGAAGCGTGAGGCGCTGTTGCAGGCGCTGGACGCGCTGACCATCAGCATCCAGGAAATGCAGCGCGAGGCAGGACACTCGTTCGTGTCGCGCACCCAACTGACGTCCGCACAGTGGGATGGACGGGCGATCGCGGTGTTTCGCGTCGTGCTGGCCAATCCCGACACGACGCACGAGATCCTGCGCCATATCCTCGAAGAACAGCGCGAACTGGCGCCGCGCAGCCCGCATTTCGCGCCGTTGACGGCGCTGCTTGACGCCTGACATGACCGGGCGCATCGACCCCGCCCCGTGCGCGTGCAAGCGCGGGCAACGGCCAAAGCCGCAACACAAGGCACGAAAGATGACAATCGTGAAATCCTTAAAATCTTCGGCCGAAATTTGATCTAGGTTACGGTGTAGGCACTCTCTTGCGTGCCATGATGGGCAGCATGGCGTCAAAGATGCCGCCCGCTTTCAACCAGGAGATCGAACCATGCCCCATATCATTCTTGCGACCGACGGTTCTGAATTCAGCGATGCCGCGGCGCGCTTCCTTGCCGATGGCAAGCTGCTGCAACCTGGTTTCATGGTGCATGTGGTGCACGTCTCGCCCGATGTCACCGGCCAGGTGCGCGCCTTCGTCAACAAGGAGACTATCGATGCCTGGCACGCCGAGGGCAGCGAGAAAGCGATGGCGTCGGTCTGCACGATCCTGGAAGCGGCCCGTATTCCGTTCGAACGCCACGCCATGCATGGGTTTGCGTCGGAACGGATTCTCAATCACGCGAAGTCGATCGGAGCGAGCGCCATCGTGATGGGCACGCACGGACGCGGTACGTTTCTCGATGCGGTGATCGGATCGGTGGCCGGACGTGTGCTGGCGCAAGCCAGCTGTCCGGTGATCCTAGTGAAGGCACCAAAGGCGGACAAACCCGCCTGAAACAGCAGAGCCACGCGACGCGGGCGCAGCGCGGCCCGATTTCATCCGATGCCGCGCGGCTGTCCCCTCGCTGGCGTGCGCTCGGTCAGGCTGACCAGAGCGGCGGCTCGTCCATCAGCGCGATCTGTTCGCGCAGTTCCAGAATGCGATCCTGCCAGTAACGCGCGGTGCCGAACCACGGGAACGCCGCGGGGAACGCGGGATCGCGCCAGCGGCTGGCCAGCCACGCGCTGTAGTGAAGCAGCCGCAGCGTGCGCAGCGCTTCCACAAGCCACAGTTCGCGCGTATCGAAATCGGCAAAGTCCTCGTATCCGGCGACGATGTCCGCCAATTGATCCTGCATCGCGGCGCGATCGCCTTCCAGCAGCATCCACAAATCCTGCACCGCCGGGCCCATGCGGCTGTCGTCGAAGTCCACGAAATGCGGACCGGGCGCGCCACGGCCGCGCGCGTCGGCCTCGTCGATCCACAGCACATTGCCGCGATGGCAGTCGCCATGCAGACGCAGCGTACGCACCGCGCCCGCGCGGTCATAGCAACGGCGCACGGCATCCAGCGCGAGATCCACCGCGGCACGCCATGGAGCCAGCAGATCGGCGGGAATGCAGTCGTGCGCGATCAGGTAGTCGCGCGACGCCACGCCAAAGGTCTCGGCATCGAGCGTAGGGCGTGCTTGATATGACGCCGATGCGCCGACAGCGTGAATGCGGCCGATAAAGCGGCCCAGCCAAGTGCGCGTGTCGGCCTGGTCGAGCGCCGGCTCGCGGCCGCCGCAGCGCGGGAACACGGCAAAGCGGAATCCGGCGTGCTTCAGCAGCGTGCCGGGCGCCTGCCCTTGCGTCGCGGCCGACAGCGCCGGCACGGCAGTGATTTCGGCGTCGGCCAGTTGCTGCACGAACGCGTGTTCTTCAAGAATTGCCGCGTCACTCCACCGGCCGGGCCGGTAGAACTTGGCAATTACCGGCGACGCATCCTCGATGCCCACCTGCCATACGCGGTTCTCGTAGCTGTTGAGCGCCAGCAGCCTGCCATCCGGATAGAACCCCGCCGACTCGAGCGCATCGAGAATGCACTCGGGCGTCAGTCCCGCATAGGGGACGTCGTTCGACGCGGGTTCATCCGTGGGGGTCATGGCGATGGGCGCTCCGAGGCGTGGTTACTGCGCCGGCTTGCGATTGCCGCCAAGCAGCGCTGCCTGCGGCGCCGGACGACGATTGCGCGCCGGCGCGGCCGCGGCGGGTTCCTGCACCGGACGCGGCTGCTGGGCCGGACGCGGCTGCTGGGCCGGACGCGGCTGCTGCGGGCGCGGACTCGCGGCCTTGGCGTAACCGTCATCGCGCCGACCGTCACGTCCGTCACGTCCGTCACGTCCCTTGCGGCCGTCGCCCTGGGCGCCGGTCTGTGCCCCGGTCTGGCCCTGGCCATTGCGCGGCGCGTTGCCTGCGCCGTTGCTTTTGCCATTGCCTGCGCCGTTGCGGCCTTCACCGCGGGCCGGCGGCGCGGCGTTCTGGCGCTGGCCCTGCGGCGCGCGCGGCTGACGGCGTTCGCCGCCATTGGCCGGCGCATTGCCGCCACCGCCATTGCCGCGCGGCTGGGCGCCACGGCTCTGGCCGCCGCCCGCATTGCGCTGCTGACGTCCCTTCTGGATCGGCTCGGGGGCAATACTCGGGTCGACTTCAAACCCGGGCAGCACCACCTGTTCGATCTGGCGCTTGATCAGACGCTCGATATCGCGCAGCAGGCCATGCTCGTCAACGCATACCAGCGAGATCGCCTCGCCTTCGGCGCCCGCGCGACCCGTGC
This sequence comes from Cupriavidus pauculus, assembly GCF_008801835.1. Taxonomy (GTDB): domain Bacteria; phylum Pseudomonadota; class Gammaproteobacteria; order Burkholderiales; family Burkholderiaceae; genus Cupriavidus; species Cupriavidus pauculus. The sequence continues at coordinate 59,498 of NZ_VZOW01000006.1, forward strand.
GGCCGATCCGGTGCACGTAGTCCTCGGGCACGTTGGGCAGGTCGAAGTTGACCACGTGCGGCAGCTGGTCGATGTCGATGCCGCGTGCCGCGATATCGGTCGCCACCAGCAGGCGCAGCGTGCCAGCCTTGAATTCCGCCAGCGCGCGCGTGCGCGCCGACTGGCTCTTGTTGCCGTGGATCGCCAGCGCCGACAGGCCGTCCTTGGTAAGCTGCTCCGCCAGGCGATTGGCGCCGTGCTTGGTGCGCGTGAACACCAGCACCTGGTGCCAGTCGTGCTGGCGCACCAGATGGGCCAGCAGTTCGCGCTTGCGGTCGCGATCGACCGGAAACACGCGCTGCGCGACGGTTTCGGCCGTGGTGTTGCGGCGCGCCACCTCGATCGACGCCGGATTGTTCAGCAGCCGGTCGGCCAGCGCGCGGATCTCGTCCGAGAACGTGGCCGAGAACAGCAGGTTCTGACGCTTGGCAGGCAGCACGTTCAGAATCTTGCGGATATCGTGGATGAAGCCCATGTCGAGCATGCGGTCGGCTTCATCGAGGATCAGCAGTTCGACATGTGCGAGGTCGATCGTGCGCTGGGCCACGTGATCGAGCAAACGGCCGGGCGTGGCCACCACGATATCGACGCCGCGCTTGAGGGCATCTATCTGGGGATTGATGCCCACGCCGCCAAACATCGCCATCGAGCGCAACTTCACGTACTTGCCATAGTTGCGCACGCTTTCCTCGACCTGCGCCGCCAGCTCGCGCGTGGGCGTCAGGACCAGGGCACGCACGGTCGGGCGGGCGCCGCGCGCCGCCGGATCGCGCCCCGCGGTGTCGGACAGCAGTTGCAGCATCGGCAGCGTAAAGCCTGCCGTCTTGCCGGTGCCGGTCTGGGCGCCGGCGAGAAGATCGCCACCTTTAAGAATTGCGGGAATGGCTTGCGCCTGAATCGGGGTCGGCGTGGTGTAGCCCTGTTCGGCCACGGCACGCACCAGCTTGTCGGACAAGCCGAGTTCGGAAAAAGACATGAAAGGACGCTTCGGCCGCCCGTCGCGCAAGAGAAGTGCGCCAATCGTGGGGCGGCTCGGGTAGAAAACCGTACCTGAGGGTCAGGGCCGGCGGGACGGGTCGATTGCCCCCGCCTCCGGGCTGGAAAGGCCCGTAGTGTACCAGCCTGGCGACAGACCGTACCGACGCCGGCAACGAGGTGGCGCTGCGCTATCATGGCGCCCTTCCCCGCGCCACCGCCATTCCCGGTTCCACTGCCATGCGGCTCCGCTTTCTCGAAGACCAGGAAGTCACGCTCTTTGCGGCCATCCCCGTCGGCATTCTGGCCGGCATCGTCACCACGCTGTTCAAGGACGCGCTCGAAGCCAGCGGCCTGGTGATGTTCCACAAGGACGCCGATATCGTGCTGATCTTCGCCGGGCTGGCGTTGGCCTGGCGCGTGGTGATTCCCGCCTTGGGCGGCGCGCTGGCCGGCGCGTTGCTGGTGGCGGCGCAGCGCTATGCGCGCACCGAATCGCTGCCGAGCGAATACATGGAAGCCGTGGCGCGCGGCACGGGCCGGCTGCCGGTAAAAATCACGCTGTTGCGCGCGCTGGCGTCGTTCTGCTCGATCGTTTCGGGCAGTTCGGTGGGCAAGGAAGGCGCGATGATTCAGCTGGCGGCGCTGACTGGTTCGGTCTTTCCGTCGTCACGCGCCGATCAGGCCGTGGGCGACAGCAATATGCGGCGGATGCTGACCGCATGCGGCGCGGCAGCGGGGCTGGCCACGGCGTATCACACGCCACTTTCGGCGGCCGTGTTTGTCGCCGAAGTCGTGTTCGGCGCACTGGCGGTGCAGCGTCTGATGCCGCTGTTCCTGGCCTCCGTCGCCGGCACCATGGTCAGCCAGTGGCGCGGCGGACTGGAGCCGCTCTACTCCGGCCTCCATATCGCGCCCGATCTGCTGCAACAGCCGCATCTGATGCTGGCGGCCGCCGGCATCGGCGTGATCGCGGGCGTGTCGGGCGCACTTTTCATGCGCGCCAACACGATCGCGCGCAACGCTTTCGGCCACGTGCCAGGCGGACCGATCGTGCGCCTCGCGCTGGGCGGCCTGTTGGTGGGCTCGCTGGCAGTCGTGGTGCCTGAGGTGGTGGGCAACGGCTACTACACGATCCAGACGATCCTGCATAACGAGCCGCTCTCGGTGGCCGTGTGGGGCGTGCTGCTGGCCAAGCTGCTGGCCACCGTGATCAGCATGGGGTCCGGGGCGGTGGGCGGCGTGTTCACGCCGTCGATGTTCGTAGGGGCCGCGCTTGGCCAGATGCTGGCGCTGATGATTCCCGACGGCACCGCCACACCCGTGCTGCCACTGGTCGGCATGACGGCGTTTCTTGCGGCCACCAGCCAGGCGCCGCTGATGTCGATCCTGATGGTGTTCGAAATGACACTGGCGCCGACACTGCTGCTGCCGCTGATGATCGGCGCGGTGGCCGCGTTCTACACGGCGTCGCGCTGCCAGACGCTGTCGCTGTACAGCGTGGTGGTGGAGCGCGCCCAGGCCTCGGCCGCAGCGGAACGGGCGCGCGGACTTCGGCTGGCTGGCCTGTGCGATCCGACCGACACGGTTATCGATCCATCCGCCACGCTCGCCCAGACCGCCGACAAGTTTGCCGAGACCGGCACGCGCTACTTGTATGTCGTCGACGCTGGCGGCGCGCTGCTGGGCGCGGTGTCGATCCACGCGGTGCAGCGCGCGCAGCGCGACGGCGCCGATCCGGCGCTGCTGACGCTATGCGACGCCAGTTTTCCGTCGCTCACGCCCGATTCGCGGCTGCGCGACGCACTGGCGATCTTCTCGGAACACGGCATCAACCGGATTCCGCTGATCCGCGATGCCGCCAGCCGCGAACTGCTCGGCACCGTGTCCAAGCAGCGCGTGCTGCAGGAAGCGTCCTGCCTGTTCTGAGCGGCCGTTTTGGCTGCGCCCCGGCGGCTTGTCGACCGGAACGACCAAGCGATCGGAGCGATCCGCACCATGTAAGGATTGCGCCACAACGGGCGCGCCCGCGCTCCCCTGCACCCGGGACATCAGGGTAGAATCGCGGGTTAGCCTGCCTGCGCGAAGCGGCTGCAAGCATGACGACACCCGGCGCCGGCGGTATCCAATAAAACGCTCGCATCTTTCTTGTCGGGAGTCCCCATGTCCAGGCTGTTTTCGCGTCTGCCGCGCGCCGCGTGCGTGGCCACGCTGCTGCTCGCCGCCGCCGCATCCGCGCCGTCTTTCGCACAGTCAACGCAGGACGCTACGGCGATTCCCGGCGCGCCGGTGCGTGTGATTCCGGCCGACGCCGCGATGGCGCGCATGGAACTGGCCCGGCCCTCGGCCACCGATCCGCTGCAGGCCAAGCTCGACGGCAAGGTGGTGGGCGTAGCGCCCGGCCTGCGCATCTTCAGCACGGAAACGCTGCTGGTGAATCCCGCGGCCATCGCCAACAAGAAGCTGCCGGTGCGCTACAAGCTCGACCTGTACGGCCAGTTGCTCACGGCCTGGGTCATGACCGATGCAGAAGTGAAGGCCTGGAAGGCCGCCCACTGACGCCAATTTTTTGAATCGACCTGTTGTGCCCCTGATGCCCCCAGGTAAACCACTGAGACCGGCACCATGAAGAAGGTATTTGTCAAAACGTACGGCTGCCAGATGAACGAGTACGACTCGGACAAGATGGTGGACGTGCTGAACGCCACGCAGGGCATGGAGCCCACCGACAACGTCGAAGACGCCGACGTGATCCTGTTCAACACCTGCTCGATCCGCGAAAAGGCCCAGGAGAAGGTGTTTTCCGAACTCGGCCGCATGAAGGCGCTGAAGGCCGTCAAACCCGATCTGGTGATCGGCGTGGGCGGCTGCGTGGCCAGCCAGGAAGGCGCGTCGATCGTGTCGCGCGCCCCGTATGTCGATGTCGTGTTCGGCCCGCAGACGCTGCACCGCCTGCCCGACCTGATCCACCGCCGTCAGCAGACCGGCGTGTCGCAGGTCGACATCTCGTTCCCCGAAATCGAGAAATTCGATCACCTGCCGCCGGCGCGCGTGGACGGCCCGAGCGCCTTCGTGTCGATCATGGAAGGTTGCTCGAAGTACTGCAGCTATTGCGTGGTGCCGTACACGCGCGGCGAGGAAGTGTCACGCCCGTTCGAGGACGTGCTGGCCGAAGTGGCCGGTCTGGCCGAACAGGGCGTGCGCGAAGTGACGCTGCTGGGCCAGAACGTCAACGCCTATCGCGGCGCGATGGGCGGCACCAGCGAGATTGCCGACTTCGCGTTGCTGATCGAATACGTTGCCGAAATTCCGGGCATCGAACGGATTCGCTACACAACCAGCCATCCGAAGGAATTCACCACGCGCCTGATCGAGCTGTACGAACGCTGCGACAAACTGGTGAACCATCTGCACCTGCCCGTGCAGCATGCGTCCGACCGCGTGCTGATGGCGATGAAGCGCGGTTACAGCGTGCTCGAATATAAGAGCATCATCCGCAAGCTGCGCGCGATCCGGCCGGACATGTCGATGTCGTCCGATTTCATCATCGGTTTCCCCGGCGAGACCGATGCGGATTTCGACAAGCTGATGGCAATGGTCAACGAGATCGGCTACGACACGTCGTTCTCGTTCATCTTCAGTCCGCGCCCCGGCACGCCGGCCGCCAACCTGCACGACGATACGCCCCACGAGGTGAAGCTGCGCCGCCTGCAGACGCTGCAGGCCACGATCGAAGAAAACGTGGTGCGCATCAGCAAGGGCATGCTCGGCACGGTGCAGCGCATCCTGGTGGAAGGGCCATCGCGCAAGGACCCGAGCGAACTGCACGGCCGCACCGAGAACAACCGGGTGGTCAACTTCGCGCTGCCCGGCGTGCCACAAGCGCAGCGGGACCGCATGATCGGCCAGATGGTCGACGTGAACATCACGCAGGCTTTCCCGCATTCGCTGCGCGGTGAACTCGTCGTGCGTCAGTAAGGCCATATGAAGATTCCAACCGCAGAATTCGTCGCACCCAGGGACGACAACACACGCCTGCAGAACCTGTGCGGGCCGCTCGATGAAAACCTGCGCCAGATCGAGCAGGCGCTCGACGTGACGATCCAGCGCCGCGGCCATCGCATGACCGTGCGCGGCGATCGCGCACAGGACGCCGCGCTGGCGCTGGAACGTTTCTACAACAACGCGCGCGTGGCGCTGTCGATCGACGATGTGCAGCTCGGACTGGTGGAAGCGCGCCAGATCGCCGCGCACGGGGCCTATCTGCCCGACAACGACGACGATGCCGCGCCGGGCGTGGAAGACGAATCGCCGGTGCTGCACACCCGCCGCGCCGGCCTGCAGGGCCGCACGGCGATGCAGCGCGATTATCTGCGCAACATCCTGTCGCACGACCTGACGCTGGGCATCGGTCCCGCCGGCACCGGCAAGACCTACCTGGCGGTGGCCTGCGCGGTGGACGCCCTGGAGCGCGACACGGTCAAGCGCATCGTGCTGACGCGTCCCGCCGTCGAGGCCGGAGAACGCCTCGGCTTCCTGCCTGGCGACCTTGCCCAGAAGGTCGATCCGTACCTGCGCCCGCTGTACGATGCCCTGTACGATTTGCTCGGATTCGATCGCACGCAGAAGATGTTCGAGCGCCAGATGATCGAGATCGCGCCGCTTGCGTACATGCGCGGCCGCACGCTCAACCACGCGTTCATCATCCTCGACGAAGCCCAGAACACCACGCCGGAACAGATGAAGATGTTCCTGACCCGGATCGGCTTCGGTTCGAAGGCCGTGATCACCGGCGACACCACGCAGATCGACTTGCCGCGCGGCCAGAAAAGCGGTCTGGTGGAGGCGCAGCACGTGTTGCGCGACGTGCGCGGCGTGTCGTTCACGCGCTTTTCCAGCATCGACGTGGTGCGCCATCCGCTGGTGGCCCGCATCATCGAGGCTTATGACGAATTCCACGCCCAGCACAAGGACGCCTGATCTTGACCAAGAAGCACCCGAAGACCACCCCGCAGACCGCCAGCCTGGTCCTCTTCGACGGCAACGGCCGCGCACGCAAGGCCTCGGCGCACGCGCTGCGCATCCAGCTTGCCGATGGCCGCAGCCTGACGCTGGACCTGTCGCAAGCCGGCGACGGCGTGGTGGCCCTGCTGGCCGAACATACCGACACGCATCAGCAGGCCGGCTTGCTGGTGCGCCCTGACAATGCCGATGCGCTCTCGGTGGCCGTGACCGCCACGCCGATCGTGACCACCACCGGCACGCCGGCCACGCCGCCGGAATTCGAACTCGATGTCCAGATTGGCGACGGCATGGCAAAGCGCGAGGGACTGCCTTCACGCAAGCAGATCCAGAAGTGGGTCAAGTCGGCGCTATACGCTGACGCGGCGCTGACCGTGCGCTTTGTCGACGAAGAGGAAGGCCGAACGCTCAATCGCACGTACCGCGGCAAGGATTACGCGACCAATGTGCTGACCTTCGCCTACGCGGAAAACGCCGACGATCCGGTCAGCGGCGATATCGTGCTGTGCTGCCCGGTGGTGGAAGCCGAGGCGCGCGAGCAGAAGAAGGCGCTGGAAGCACACTACGCGCACCTGATCGTCCATGGCGTGCTGCACGCGCAGGGCTACGAGCACGACGACGACGCCGAGGCCGAGGAAATGGAGGCGATCGAGACGGAGACGATGCAGGCGCTGGGGTATCCGGATCCGTATCAGGTGAAGTAAAGGTCGCGATAGCCCCGGGGCTACTCGGGCACTGCGCTGGCCGTTTTTGTATGCGCTGCGACGTGGGGACGTCGCAGGGCGTAAGAGCAGCATCAGTCCAATGATGCGATAGCGACGTGTCGATTCAATAGCAATTCCCGAACACGCCAACTGGTGTACTTCCTGGGGAAGACGGCAATTTTACGCTCTCATCACCCTCTCCCAGATAGACCACACCACGGTCGACCCAGAGGGGGCCCTCATAGTGACCGAGATTAACGAGTGATTCTGCGCCACCTGCAGCAGAGCACGCCTAGTAACAACCCGAAACACCGCGACTCCTATGACTCGGTCTTCCGGCCGACGAGGGCAGAACCCACTCTTCGCTGTCATCTCCCAGAAAATAGACCTCCTTATCCCCCCAACGGGGAAATGGTCCATGTTGTAGGTTGACAAGGCGTTCGTTTAATAGACGGCCCTCCTTATTGTATAACCGCGCATAGCCTACGCCGTTGTCGCTGACCTGACCCGGCATTCCAAAACCGACGGCCAGCGCCCACAAGTTGATGTTCTGGTACTGCTGGATAAAATAGTCATGATTTGGGCTATAGCAGCGGTCGCCGAGTGGGGTGCCAGGTTTCCAGATGAGGTACAAACCGAGCATGAGCATCGCTGCGGTGACTGCTATCTTCTTTTTTCCAAGTGCTCCGAATATTTTCATCGCAGCAATGAGATTGCAGCGATCACAAAATAAATCAGCCGATCCGAGCCGCAATAGAAATTCATACCTCGTCCTAGTAGCAGTCGCCGTAGTAGCCGATGGGAATTTCGCCGACCGTAGTCGGTAGTTGAACAACGTCGTAGTCATTGCCGGCATAGAGGGTAACCTCCGTATCGAGCCAGAGAGGGCTCGGCCCATGAACAAGGTCGCCAAATATCTCGTGCATCAGTTTTCCCTTTCTGTCATACAGGCGGGAGTAGCCGACAAAGCTGTCGCTGCCTTGTCCTGGCATCCCAATGCCAACAAGCAGCGCGATGAGGTTCAGGTTCTGATATCGCTGCACGTAGTAATCATGATTCGGGCTGTAGCAGCGGCCGCCAAACGGCTCACCTTGCTTCCACCACCAATAAGTGCCATAGGCAACCGCACAAAACAAAATACCAGCCGCTAACCATTTTAGTTTTACGCTCATCGTTTGCAATCCTTCCCTAACTGCGACGCTATTCGCGCGGTGTGCTAGAGCGCAACGTATTTCACATTAGCCGGCAACCATATGACGTCCGAAAAAACATAGAAATCGCCACCCTCATTTCTGGCATGCTGCCACCGACGAAAATCGGTATTTTTCACTGGAACAAAGCCTGGAAATTCCCCGGCTCTCAATTCATTGGAGTACGACTTGTATTTCGCTATCTCAAGCTTGGTGAGACACCGTTTTCGACTCCAGATACCCAGCCCGAATAATTCATCCTCATATCTTCGCGCATTGAAGTCGTAGGTATCGCGAACGTAGACGCCCATGCGCTCTATTTCGAATATACTTTATTCGAAAATATCCCACGGGATGTTTTCCCCACAAGCGCAAGCTTCAACGTGGCATTGAATATCGCCCCAAAGAGATCGTCTAGCGTATCGAAATACGAACCGAAAGTCCTGTAATTCACCTGGCAGGTCCTATCGAGCTCCCATGCATTTTCCAGGCCATACCCTAGCTTGATCTGCTTGCCCGGAGACCATCCAGCTTTTTTCAAATGCTTAACAAGTTGGTCTCGTCCATTTTTTGTGTTCCAACCCTGGCAAAGATCCTCAAATACAGGGACGACACGCGGAAACTCAAGAAGCCACTTCATCTTTACTATCTGGCTATCAACTTGACTTGCTGGTAGTAATCGAGGATCCCCTGCGTCTTCGCCCCTCAGGTGAGCAGGCATCGCCCAAGCCGGCTTCGTCGAAAACCATCGACGCATCAGGGCCGCGGACACCCGCCATCCCATCCGGTCCATCGCAACGGGAATCTCGTCGAGATACATCACGTCCGCCTCGACCACCTTTCCTTGCCGATTGCTCACCGGACTCAATATCGAAGTCGCTACGCTCATGGCCGAATTCCCATCTCCGTTTGCACCAGATAGATCAGCGACACCGCCTCCGGCGCGCTGCCGCACGCCGCGGCAGTCGTGCCGTCGGCCAAGGTGACACCTTCGAGATCTCCGGACGCGGTGCGAACGCACCATGCAAAGCCCGCCGCAGGCAGCCCGGTCTCGCGGCTGTGAATGACGAAATGCTCGTCAAAGGCGGTTGATTGGGACGCACGTTCCCGATCGAAACCGGACGAAAAGCCACCCTGCGCTGCTCCGACATCGGGATTAACCATCCAACGCCGCCCGTACACAGGAGTGATCCGGGGATGACGCGCGCATTTGCAGAGCACGAGGTCGCCGCCCAGCGCCTGGCGCGCTCCTCCTGCCGTGAAGTCAATCATCCGGTTTCTCTGCGGCGACCCGGGCGCCCTGGCGATTGGGCCCGCGCTCCGACAGGCGTCGCACCATGCCTGATCCCCAAGCAGCGCCAACCTGCGCGGGCGGCCGTCCTCACCTTCGATGGTGCTGTGCGAGGCGCCGGGAAAGACCCGGCTTCCGGCACCGCTATCCAGCGGATCGTCTTCGACTGCTGCGTAGTAGATTCCCACCATCGCCTCTGTGGTCGATACGGAAACCAGCAGTCAACTCAACTGACGATGCAGCGCCAATCACATTTTCATTAAATATGTAACCGATACCGCGCAAATGGGCCCTGAAACCCGCCCACCGCCCACCCCGGCCAGTTCAGCCTTTTCGTGTATCCTTCAATCACTCTCCACCACGCGCTAGCCGCGACATGAACGACCCTTACCCCAGTTCGAAATCTGCCAACCACAAGCAGACGGATCGCCCCAGATCCCTTCTCGAACGTCTTTCAGATTTCATCTCCCCCGAACCCGACACGCGCGCTGAACTGCTGGAAGTGTTGCAGGATGCGCATGAGCGCAACCTGATCGACGCAGATTCGCTGTCGATGATCGAGGGCGTGTTCCAGGTTTCCGAGTTGACCGCGCGCGACATCATGGTGCCCCGCTCCCAGATGGACGCGGTCAATATCGCCGATGCGCCGGAAAGCTTTATCCCGTACATGCAGCAGACCGCGCACTCGCGCTTTCCCGTGTACGAGGGCAATCGCGACAACATCATCGGCATCCTGCTGGCCAAGGATTTGCTGCGCTATTACACCGACGAGAATTTCGACCTGCGCGAGACCTTGCGCCCGGCGGTGTTCATCCCGGAATCCAAGCGCCTGAACATCCTGCTGCGCGAATTCCGCATCAACCGCAACCACATCGCGATCGTTGTCGACGAGTACGGCGGCGTGGCGGGGCTTGTCACGATAGAAGACGTGCTGGAACAGATCGTGGGCGATATCGAGGATGAATTCGACCTCGATGAAGACCAGGACAATATCCTGCCCACCGCCGACGGCGCCTGGCGCGTGCACGGACTGACCGAGATCGAACAGTTCAACGAAGCGTTTGGCACGGCCTTTCCCGATGACGATGTCGACACCGTCGGCGGCCTCCTGACTAACCACGTTGGCCACGTCCCGCATCGCGGCGAGGTGATCACACTGCCGCCGATCCGCTTCGAAGTGTTGCGCGCCGATGCGCGGCAGGTCCATCTGCTGCTGGTGCGCCGCGAAGCGCCGGCCGAACCAAACGGCCTGGCTGAGGCATGAAGCGTGTCGGCACGCCCGACGCCGTGGGCAACCGTCGCGCCGATCTACCGCCTGGCCTTCCAGCACGCTCCGCCACGGACCCGCTGGCCGCCGATCCATTCGGCAGCGCCTCACGCAGGGGTCTTGTCTATCGCCTGCTGATCGCAGCCGTGCTGGGCGTAGCGCACACGCAGGCTTTTGCGCCGCACGACTGGTGGTGGCTGCAGATTCTGTCGGTGGCCGGTCTTGTGGCATTGATCGCCGATGCTCCGCGCCCGCGCACCGCTGCGGCCACGGGTTTTGCCTTCGGGCTGGGCTGGTTTCTGTCGGGTATCTGGTGGCTTTACATCAGCATGCACGTCTATGGCGAAATGCCGGCATGGATGGCTGCGCTGGCGGTGGTGCTGTTTGCCGGCTACCTGTCGATCTGGCCAGCGCTGGCAGCTGGCACATGGCGCTGGCTGACCGCACGCTCAGACGCCGGCATTCTGGCGGCGCTGGCGTTCGGCGCCACATGGGCGCTGTCCGAATGGCTGCGCGGCGTGGTCTTCACGGGCTTTCCGTGGCTAGGTAGCGGCTATGCGCATACCGACGGTCCGCTCGCCGGCTTTGCGCCGCTGGTCGGCGTCTACGGCATTACCTTCCTGGCGGCCAGCGCGTCGGGCCTGCTGGTTGTCGGCATCGGGGCATGGCGGCGGCGCCAGCGCCACGGTGCACGCTCGCTGGCCGCCGCGTCGGCGGTCATCGTTGCCGGCGTGCTGGGCGGCGGCGCGGCACTCGCTCCGATCGCCTACACGACGCCGACTGGCAAACCGATCCATGTGCGTCTCTTACAGGGGAACGTCGCCCAGGACATCAAGTTCGAACCGGCCGGCATCCAGCGCTCGCTGGAACTGTATCGCGACCTGATTACGGCGGAACCGGCCGACCTCGTGGTCACGCCCGAGACTGCGTTCCCGGTGATCCTGCAGGAATTGCCGATCGACATCGCCAAGGCGGTGCGCGCATATATGGAGAGGACCGGCACGACCGTCATCTTTGGTGCGGCGGGCGCCGATTCACCGGTGGATTTCACCAACAGCGTGTTTGCCATCGGCCCGGAACAGGAACAGCTCTACCGCTACAACAAGCATCATCTGGTGCCGTTCGGCGAATTCATCCCGTTTGGTTTCCGGTGGTTCGTCGACATGATGAAGATGCCGCTGGGCGATTTCCGCCGCGGCACGCTGGACCAGCCGGCCGTCCCGGTGCGCGGCATCCATGTGGCGCCGAACATCTGCTACGAGGATCTGTTCGGCGAGGAGATCGCCACCACGCTGCGGCAGCAGGCCACGCCAGCCAATATGCTGGCCAACGTGACCAACCTGGCCTGGTTTGGCGACACCATTGCGCTGGACCAGCATCTGCAGATCTCGCGCATGCGCGCGTTGGAAATGCGCCGGCCGATGCTGCGCGCCACCAATACGGGCATGACGGCGGTGGTCAGGCCGGACGGCAGCGTCCAGGCCAAGCTGCCGACGTTCGAGATCGGCACGCTGAGCGCCACCGTGCAAGGCATGCAGGGGCTGACACCGTATATCCGCTGGGGCAACGTGCCGGCCCTGGCGGGCAGCGCGCTGGTCTTGTTGCTGGCCTGGCGCGCGCGCCGGGCGCGGCGTCCTAGCTGACCAGCGAGCTTGCCAGCGACACGGCGGCCGCGGCGGCCATCACTGCGAGGGCGACGATATAAGGTTTGCGAGACAGCAGCGACATGACCAATCCCCAAAAATAGTTATCGAAATCCTCCGGATCGCATTGCAGTTTTTGCGCCTGGGACCCCTGGGCCTTGCGATCCGGCTTGCAGCCGTTTGATTTTCATGCGTGGCTGCATGCTTGCACTGTATCCAAAAATGGTATCGGCACGTATCAGACGGTTCTGAAACCCATGTCAGGATTTACCCGACCCGTTGCGCCGCGCCGACACCGCGAGCATGCATATTCCGTGCCCTGCCCCCTGTATTTCCTGCCGCCTCGCGGCTGAGCCGGAGCAAAAACCCGATAGAATTCAAGGTTTGGCAATTCCGTCGCGAGACGTATCGCGCACTTGCCTGCCGGCTTTCTCATTCGTCTTCTTATGCTGACCTTCCAACAAATGATTCTCACCCTGCAGGCCTACTGGGACCGGCAGGGTTGCGCGTTGCTGCAACCGATCGATCTGGAGGTCGGCGCGGGGACGTCGCATGTGCACACGTTCCTGCGCGCGATCGGCCCGGAGCCCTGGCGCGCCGCCTACGTGCAGCCGTCGCGCCGGCCCAAGGACGGCCGCTATGGCGAGAATCCCAACCGGCTGCAGCACTACTACCAGTACCAGGTGGTGCTCAAGCCCGCGCCCGAGAACATCCTCGAGCTGTACCTGGGATCGCTCGAAGCGCTGGGGCTGGACCTGAAGCAGAACGACATCCGCTTTGTCGAGGACGACTGGGAAAACCCCACGCTCGGCGCCTGGGGCCTGGGCTGGGAGGTCTGGCTCAACGGCATGGAAGTGACGCAGTTCACGTACTTCCAGCAGGTCGGCGGCATCGACTGCAAGCCGATCACTGGCGAAATCACCTACGGCATCGAGCGCCTGGCGATGTACCTTCAGAAGGTCGAGAACATCTATGACCTGGTGTGGACCGAGTGGGAAGAAAACGGCGTCACGCGCCGGCTTACCTACGGCGACGTCTATCACCAGAACGAGGTGGAACAATCCACATACAACTTCGAGCACAGCAACACGGAGATCCTGTTCCGCCATTTCGCCGAACATGAAGGCGAAGCCAAACGCCTGATGGGCGATACCGGCGAGAAGAACGAGGACGGCACGCCGAAGACCAACGACACGCGCCTGGCGCTGCCCGCCTACGAGCAGGTACTCAAGGCGGCCCACACGTTCAATCTGCTCGACGCGCGCGGGGCCATCTCGGTCACCGAGCGCGCCGCATATATCGGCCGCATCCGCAATCTGTCGCGCCAGGTGGCGCAAGCCTATTACGATTCACGCGAGGCGCTTGGCTTCCCGATGTGCGGAGCCCGTTCATGATGGCGCGCGTGCGCGGCGCGTTCGCGCTCGCCGCGTTTGTGTTGCCGCTGGCCGTACCGGCGGGCCTGCCGCTGGCGGGCGCAGCCCATGCGGCGGCGCGCGCGGCAGCCGCGCCCGCGCCCCAGGCGCTCTACCTGCCGGCGGATCTGACCAATATCTGCGAGGCCGACTCGCAGGCGCTGCAGCAAGCCATCACGCGGCATTGGCGCCCGTCGCTCAACGCGATCGATCAATGGACGCAGCTGGTGCGCTCGTTCTCGTGCGATCTGTCTGGCTCGCGCGATATCGGCTGGCACCGCGTGCCGCTGCGCGCGTACGAAAGCGCGATCCGTTATCCGCTGCAGTGGGTCGAGTGGGAGGAGCATAACGGCCGCCCGCGCCGCTCCGTGCGCACCTACTATTCGGCGTCGCAGTTACCGCAGAAGATCGATTTCTTTGTCGGCGGACGGATCGACGAAATCCGCTACGACCGCCGCGCGCAGCGCATCGACGCACGTTTTCCAGCCGCGGGCTCCCGCGGCGCTTCCGGCGCGGTGGCGCAATGCGCCTACACCACGCTGCAATTCCGCCAGCAGAACGGCCTGTGGCTGCTGTCTGGCGTGGAACCCAATCTCGCGCCGCGCTGCTGACGCGCGCGCCCATACCTGTTGGATAGATTCATGTCGCAACCCATGACCGATTCGCTGCTGATCGAACTGTTCACCGAAGAACTGCCGCCCAAGGCGCTGGCCCGTCTGGGCGAGGCCTTCGCGCAAGGTCTGTTCGATGGCCTCGGCGCACGCGACCTGCTCGACGCCGGCGCCGCCGTGACGCCGTACGCCACGCCGCGCCGGCTGGCCGCGCTGGTCACCGGCGTGCGCAAGACCGCGCCGGACCGCGAGCAACGCGAGAAGGTGCTGCCCGTGACCGTGGCGCTCGACGCCAGCGGCGCACCCACCGCCCCGCTGGCCAAGAAGCTCGCGGCACTGGCCAAGTCCGTCGGCGTGGCCGAGATCGACTGGCAAACGCTGGAGCGCGCCTCGGACGGCAAGGCCGACGCGTTCTTCTACCGCTACACCGCGCGCGGCGCGACGCTGGCCGACGGCCTGCAGGCGGCGCTGGACGATACGCTGGGCAAGCTGCCGATTCCGAAGGTCATGAGCTATCAGCGCCCGGACGGCACGACCGTGCATTTCGTGCGCCCGGCCCACAGCCTGATCGCGCTGCATGGCGCGGAAATCGTGCCGGTATCGGTGCTCGGCCTGCCGGCCAGCAACGTCACGCAAGGCCACCGCTTTCTGTCGCAGGGCGCGATCGAGATCGCCCATGCCGCCGAGTACGCCGCGCAGCTCGAATCGCAAGGCCACGTAGTGGCCAGCTACGCCGAGCGCCGCGAGCGCATCCGCAGCGCGCTGCTCAAGGAAGCTGGCGCGGATCAGGTGGTGATGCCGGACGCGCTGCTCGACGAAGTGAATTCCCTGGTCGAATGGCCGGTGGTGTACCCGTGCCACTTCGAGGAAGCGTTCCTCGCCGTGCCGCAGGAATGCCTGATCCTGACCATGCAGACCAACCAGAAGTACTTCGCGCTGACCGACGCCGCCGGCCATCTGCGCAACCGCTTCCTGATCGTCTCGAACCTGGCCACCGACACGCCGGAATCGATCATCTCCGGCAACGAGCGCGTGGTGCGTCCGCGCCTGGCCGACGCCAAGTTCTTCTTCGACCAGGATCGCAAGAAGACGCTGGCATCGCGCGTGCCGCTGCTTGCCAACGTGGTCTATCACAACAAGATCGGCACCCAGCTGGACCGCGTGCAGCGCTTGCAGCAGATCGCCGGCCATATCGCCGATGCGATGAACGCCGCCGGCGCCGCGACCGACAAGGCCGCCGCAATGCGCGGTGCGGAACTGGCCAAGGCCGATCTGCTGACCGACATGGTGGGAGAATTCCCCGAGCTGCAAGGCACGATGGGCACCTACTACGCGCGCCATGACGACGAGGCCGAGGACGTGGCGCTGGCCTGCTCCGAACACTACCGTCCGCGTTTTGCCGGCGACGCACTGCCGCAAGGCAACGTCAGCACGGCCGTAGCACTGGCGGACAAGCTGGAAACGCTGGTCGGCATCTGGGGCATCGGCCTGCAGCCCACGGGCGAGAAAGACCCGTTCGCGCTGCGCCGCCACGCGCTGGGCATCCTGCGCATGCTGATCGAAAAGCCGCTGGCCGTGTCGATCGACACGCTGCTCGATCTGACCGGCCAGGCGTTCGCCGGCATCGCCGCCGTGAAGCCGTCGCGCGACGCCATCGCCGACTTCCTCTACGACCGCCTGCGCGGCTACCTGAAGGAAAAGGGCTACACCACCAATGAGGTGGAAGCGGTTGTGAGCCTGCGTCCGCAATCGCTGCACGACGTGCTGGCGCGCATGGAAGCCGTGCGCACGTTCGCCGCGCTGCCCGCGGCCGAAGCGCTGGCCGCGGCCAACAAGCGCATCACCAATATCCTGAAGAAGACCGACGAGGCGATCGGCCAGGTCGATGCGTCGTTGTTCCAGGAAGCCGCCGAAGGCGCGCTGTACGAAGCCATCGAGCGCGTGCGCCCGGGCGTGGAAGCGGCCTTTGCGGGCGGCGACTTCACCGCCGCGCTGCGCGACCTGGCCCAGCTGCGCGACGCCGTGGACCGCTTCTTCAACGACGTCATGGTGATGGCCGAGGACGCACGGCTGCGCGCCAACCGGCTGGCGCTGCTGGCCACGCTGCACGGTCTGGCCAATCGCGTGGCAGACATTTCGAAGCTGGCGTCCTAAGCTGTCATCACGCCGCATCGGAGCGCACCATGCCACAGGCCCAACCGAAGTTCGTCATCCTCGATCGCGACGGGGTGATCAACCTGGACAGCGACCAGTTCATCAAGACGCCCGATGAATGGGTGCCGATCGAGGGCAGCCTCGAAGCCATCGCCATGCTGAACCAGGCCGGCTATCGCGTCGCGATCGCCAGCAACCAGTCGGGCATCGGCCGTGGGCTGTTCGAGATGAGCGCGCTCAACGCCATGCACGAGAAGATGTACAAGGCGCTGGCCAATCTGGGCGGGCGCGTCGAGGCGGTTTTTTTCTGCCCGCACACCGCCGCCGACAACTGCGACTGCCGCAAGCCCAAGTCGGGCCTGTTCGAGCAGATCGGCGAACGCTTCGGCATCGAGCTGCGCATGGTGCCGGTGGTCGGCGATTCGCTGCGCGACCTCGACGCCGGCGTGGCGGTCGGCTGCATTCCGCACCTGGTGCGCACCGGCAAGGGCGCGAAGACGCTGGCCCAGGGCGGACTGCCCGCCGGCACGCGCGTGCATGACGATCTGGCCGCCTTCGCACGATGGCTGATTGCAGAGAGCGCCCATAAGGCGCCAGCAGCCAACGCCGGCGCCCATTCCATGAATTCCGGTCCCGACCGATGACCTTTATCCGCTCCCTGCTGTTCGCGCTGTACCTGCTGATCCTGACGCCGCCTTACGCATGCGCGTGCTTCATCGTTTTCCCGTTCATGAACGCGGAAAACCGCTTTCGCTTCGTGCGCGGCTGGCCGCGCCTGGTGATCGGGGCCGCCCGCCTGATCTGCGGCATCCGCTACCGCATCGAGGGCATGGAAAAGATGATGGCAATGCTGGACAAGCCCGTGGTGCTGCTGTCCAAGCATCAGTCGGCATGGGAAACGATCGCCTACGTCGCGCTGATGCCCAAGCCGCTGTGCTTTGTGTTCAAGCGCGAACTGCTGCTCGTGCCGTTCTTCGGCTGGGCGTTGGGCATGCTCAAGATGGTCCACATCAACCGCAAGGACGGCACGCGCGCGTTCGCCTCGGCCGCGCGCCAGGGGCGCGAACGGCTCAACGAAGGTGCGTGGATCATCATGTTTCCGGAAGGCACGCGCACGCGCTCGGGCGCGGAGAATCCACGCTACAAAAGCGGCGGCGCGCGGCTCGCGGTGGAAACCGGCGCGTGGGTCTTTCCGATGGCGGTCAATTCGGGCCGCTACTGGCCGCGCAACTCGTTCCTGAAGTATCCCGGCACCATCACGATTTCGATCGGCGACGCAATTCCGTCGGCCAACAAGACCGCCGATGTGCTGAACCAAGAAGTCGAGGCGTGGATCGAGGCCGAAATGCGGCGCATCGATCCGGAAAGCTATCGTCACGCAAGAAGCCAGACCACCGCATGAAGCTGCTGCGCCCCACCGCCGACCCCAACGCGCAGCTCGAACTGCCGCTGGCGGAGCCCGCGCCTGCCGCACAGGCGCCGCAAAACCTGCTCGCGCCCCAGGCCGATCCGGCCGCGCCCAGCGCCGACGTGTGGCCGCCGGCGCTGCCCAACGGCCGCATGCTGCAGATCGGTGAACGCACGCTCCATTACGCGCTCAAGCGCTCGTCGCGGCGCACCATCGGCTTCACCGTCGACGATCGCGGGCTGTCGATCACCGCGCCGCGCTGGGTCACGCTGGCCGATGTCGAGGCGGCCATCGTCGAAAAACAGCGCTGGATCTTCGCCAAGCTCGGCGAATGGCGCCATCGCGAAGCGCGCCGTGTGTTGCCCACCGTGCAATGGCGCGACGGCGCGACGCTGCCCTTCCTGGGCAAACCGATCACGCTGCAGCTCGATTCGCCGGTCGGCGCATTGCTGTTCCAGGCCGATACGCGCGTGTTGCACCTCGCGCTGCCTGGCCATGCCGACGAGCAGCAGATCAAGGATCGCGTGCAGGGATGGCTGCAACACCAGGCGCGCCGCCTGCTGTCCGAACGGCTCGAACTCTATGCGAGCAAGCTTGGCGTGCGCCATACGGGCTTCGCGCTGACGTCGGCCGCCACGCGCTGGGGCAGTTGCACCGCCGATGGCAAGATCCGGCTGAACTGGCGCCTGATGCATTTCCCGTTATCGATGATCGACTACGTGGCCGCGCATGAACTGGCGCATCTCAAGGAAATGAACCACGGCCCGCGCTTCTGGGAAACCGTGGAATCGATCTTCCCCGAATTCCGCGACGCGCGCGCCCAGCTGCGTGCGCATCCGCCCGAACTGCTTCCCACCTTCTGAGCTTCCCCGGCTAGCTGGCTTCCGGGCGCGCTCGCCGCACGCCGCAAGGCGGCGGCCGATCGATGCGCATGGGCCGCCCGGATCGCACGCGGCGGCTGTCGCGGCGCGTTCACGCCAGGCGGAATAGAATACTGGCCTTCGCAGTCATCACAACCTGACTCAGGTAAAGGTAAAGGCCCCATATGCGACTTCTCCACACCATGCTGCGCGTTGGCGACTACCAGCGCTCGATCGATTTCTACACGCGCGTGCTGGGCATGCAACTGCTGCGCGAAAGCGACAATCCCGAATACAAGTACCGGCTGGCCTTTGTCGGCTACGGACCGGAATCGGAAACCGCCGTGCTGGAGCTGACCTACAACTACGGCGTCGACAAGTACGAACTGGGCACGGCCTACGGTCATATCGCGCTGGAAGTGCCGAATGCGGCCGAGGCCTGCGAGCGCATCCGCGCCGCGGGCGGCAAGGTCACGCGCGAAGCCGGTCCCGTCAAGGGCGGCACGACCGTGATCGCGTTCGTGGAAGATCCGGACGGCTACAAGATCGAACTCATCGAACGTCATTCCACGCGCGACGCTGCTCGTCCCTGAACGGACGGGTAATGAGCACGCAAACCATAACAAGGCGCCCGCTGGACGGCACGGCCATCGGACTGATGGTGCTGCTGTGCGCCGCATGGGGACTCCAGCAGGTGGTGATCAAGGTCACCGCCCCGTTGATGGGCGCCGTGCTGCAGGCCGGCGTGCGCTCCGCGATCGCGGCGTTGCTGGTGTTCGGTTTCGCCGCATTGCGCGGCACGCCGCTTTGGGAACGTGACGGCACGCTGCGCGCGGGGCTCGTTGCCGGCGTGCTGTTTGGCGCGGAATTCTTCTGCATCTTTGTCGGACTGGGCCACACCACCGCATCGCGGATGGCCGTCTTCCTCTATACCGCGCCGATCTTCACCGCGCTGGGCCTGCATCTGTTCGTGCCCGGCGAGCACCTGCATCGCGGCCAGTGGCTGGGCGTGGTGCTGGCGTTCTTCGGCATGGCGCTGGCGTTCGCCGACGGCATCGTTGCAACCTCCACGCATGGCAGCACCCTGTTGGGCGATGCATTGGGCGTGGTAGCGGGCGCGCTGTGGGCCGCCACCACCATCGTCGTGCGCGGCAGCAAACTGTCGCATGCGCCGGCCAGCAAGACGCTGCTATATCAGTTGGGGGTGTCGGCGCTATTGCTGCTCGTGATGGCATTGGCCGCGGGGCAGGCGCATCGCGTGGAAATCACCGGGATCGTGGTAGCGAGTCTGTTCTACCAATCGGTGCTGATCGCCTTTGCCAGTTATCTGATCTGGTTCTGGCTATTGCGCCAGTATCTGGCGTCGCGCCTATCGGTATTTTCGTTTCTCACGCCGCTGTTCGGCGTGGCATTCGGCGTGTTGCTGATGCACGATCAGGTCGGCGTGCGGTTTGCCGTGGCGGCCGTGCTGGTGCTGCTGGGAATCGTGCTGGTGAACCGCAAGGCGTAAGCGGGTGCCCCGCCTTGCGTGCGCCCGCTCTGGCGCGCACGCAAGAGCGGGAATGGCGGCCACGCGCCGCGCTTTACTTCGGGAACGAGAACATGCCCAGCGCGCCGCGCACTTCGTCCAGCGTCTGCTGGGTCAGTTCGCGCGCCTCGGCCGTACCCTTCTTCAGGATGTCGAACACATAGCCCGGATCTTGCGCCAGTTGTTCGCGGCGCTCGCGGATCGGCCGCAGCAGTTCCTGCAGCACGCCTTCGACGCGGCGCTTGAGCACCATGTCACCCAGACCGCCGCGCTGGTAGTGTTCCTTCAGCGCCTGCACTTCCTCGACATTCGGATCGAACGCATCCAGGTACGTGAACACCACGTTGCCCTCCACCTGGCCGGGATCGGACACCTTCAGGTGATTCGGGTCGGTGTACATCTTGTGCACGGCCTCGCGGATCTGGTCGGGCGACGCGCCGAGCGGAATCGCGTTGCCCTGCGACTTACTCATCTTGGCCTTGCCGTCGACGCCGGGCAGGCGCCCGTGCTTGGGGATCAGCGCGGCGGCTTCGGGCAGCACATCGCGGCCCACCTGATGATTGATACGACGCACGATCTCGTTGGTCTGCTCGATCAGCGGCGCCTGGTCTTCGCCCACCGGCACCAGCACGGCCTTGAAGCCGGTGATGTCGGCCGCCTGCGACGCCGGATAGCAGAGGAAGCCGGCCGGGATATCGCGGCCAAACCCGCGCGCCTGGATTTCTTCCTTGATCGTCGGATTCCGTTCTAGGCGCGACACGGTAACGAAATTCAGATACATCAGCGTCAGCTCGGCCAGCGCCGGCAAATGCGACTGCACCGTGATCGTGGTCTTGGCCGGGTCGATGCCGACGGCCAGGTAGTCCAGCGCGACCTCCAGCACATTGCGCCGGACCTTGTCCGGATCGTGTGCGTTGTCGGTCATTGCCTGCGTGTCGGCCAGCAGCACATATTGCTTGTGCGAATCCTGCAGGCTCACGCGGCTCTTCAACGAGCCAACGTAGTGGCCCAGGTGCAGCGGTCCGGTGGGACGATCTCCCGTCAGGATGACGGGACGCGTATCGGTCTTTGTCTGGTCTGTCATGAGCGTCGCTAAGACTTCAGGGTATTCAGGAAACGGTTTCGGCCATCACGCCGCGCCGAGCGCGGGCGGCACGGCATTCTTGCCAACGATGCGCGCCAGTTCGACGTATTCGGCCACGGCCACTTCCTCGGCGCGGCGGCCAAGGTCGAAGCCAAGCGCGTCGAAGTCGACCTGATCGCGCAGAAAGGACAGCGTATTGCGCAACACCTTGCGGCGCTGCGAAAACGCGGCGGTCACCACATCGCCCAGCACGCTGGCGTCGCACGCGGGATACGGCGAGCGCAGCGAGCCATCTTCGGCGCGCGGCCACGGAATCATCCGCACCACAGCGGAATCGACCTTGGGCGGCGGGTTAAACGACGCGGGCGGAACATCGAGCACGTGTTCCATGTGATAACGGACCTGCAGCATGATCGACAGGCGGCCGAACGACTTGCTGCCCGGCCCGGCGACCATGCGCTCCACAACTTCCTTCTGCAACATGAAATGCTGGTCGCGGACGTGATCGGCAAAGTCCATCAGGTGGAACAGCAGCGGACTCGAGATGTTGTACGGCAGGTTGCCGACGATGCGCAGCGCGCGGCCCGGTTGCTGCAGCCGGGCGAAATCGAACGCGAGCGCATCACCGGCATGCACCGTGATGCGGTCGCTGTAGCGGCGGCGCAGGCGCTCGACCAGATCGCGGTCGAGCTCGACCACCTGCAAGCTCGGCAGGCGCTCCAGCAGCGGATCGGTCAGCGCGCCGAGCCCCGGGCCGATTTCGACCACGATGTCGTCTGGCTGCGGATCGATCGCATTGACGATGCCGTAGATGATGCCGTCATCGACCAGGAAGTTCTGCCCGAATCGTTTGCGGGCGACGTGGCCCTGGTGCACATTTGAACGCATAAGTCAGTGGCGGCCATTGGCGGGCGCGCCGTTGTCGTGGCGCCCGCTGGCATGACCGGCCATGGTAATGGCACAGCGGATGGCTTCTATCATGCTGCCGTGCTCGGCCTGGCCGGTGCCGGCCAGATCGAGCGCGGTGCCATGGTCCACCGATGTGCGGATGAAGGGCAGGCCCAGCGTGACATTGACGCCGTGACCGAAAGTGCCGTACTTGAGCGGGCCCAGGCCCTGATCATGGTACATCGCCAGCACGCAATCGGCATCGCGCAGGTGGCGCGGCTGGAACAGCGTATCGGCCGGATAAGGGCCGCGTGCGTCGATATCGGCATCGCACGCCTGCGCCAGCGCGGGCATGATCACGTCGATTTCCTCGCGGCCCATGTGGCCCGCTTCTCCGGCATGCGGATTGAGGCCGGTGACCAGGATGCGCGGCCGCGCGATGCCGAAATGGCGGCGCAGATCGTGATCGACGATCCGCAGCGTCTCCACCAGCATCGGAATGGTCAGCGCATCGGGCACCGCGCGCAGCGGCAGGTGCGTGGTGGCCAGCGCCACGCGCAGCATGGCGTTGTCGTGCGCGGGCTGCGGCCCGGCCAGCATCATCACCACGCGCGGCACGGCGGCGCGTTCGGCCAGGTATTCGGTGTGGCCCGTGAATGGCACGCCGGCATCGTTGATCGTGCTTTTCTGCACTGGCGCCGTGATCATCGCCGCATAGCGGCCCGCCTGCAGGCCATCGATGGCGGCATCGAGCAGCGCCAGCACATAGCGGCCGTTGCGCGCGTCCAGATGCCCCGCCTCGCAGTCCACGCCCAGCGCGATGTCCTCGACGATCACATCGCCATCGGCAATGCGCCGGTTCCACGCATGCGCCACGCCCAGCGCCTCGGCGCGCTGCGACAGCAGTCGCGCATCGCCGATCACATGGAAGCGGCAGCCGTTGCCGCGCCCCTGGTTGCCCGCGCCGGGCGCGCCATGATGGCCGGCAAGCTGCAGCAGCGCCCCGATCGTGATATCGGGGCCGATGCCGGCGGGCTCGCCGGTGGTGATGGCCAGGGACAGCGGCGCGGCGGCAGGTGAAGGGTCGGGCATGGCGAAGTCGGCAGCGGATCAGCGCTGGCGGTTGATACGGTATTCCACGTACGCCGCGCTGCGCAGCTGACGCACCCAGTCATCATAGGCGGCGCGCAGCTTTTGTTCGCGCACTTCCTGACGTGCGAAATCACGCTGCTTCTCCGCGGAGACTTCCGTCTCGCGGCGGTTTTCCACCTGGATCAGGTGCACGCCGAACTGCGAGACCACGGGATCGGAGATTTCGCCCGGACGCAGGCGGTTCATCGCCTGTTCGAACTCGGGCACCAGCTCGCCCGGCGACACCCACCCCAGCTCGCCACCCTGCGACGCCGAGCCGTCCTGCGAATAGCGGCGCGCCGCATCGGCAAAGTCGCCGCCATGCGTGATGCGGTCGCGGATCGTCGCCATCTGGCGGCGCGCTTCGGCTTCCGGCATGTTCGGGCCGGTGCGGATCAGGATATGGCGCACCTGCGTCTGGGTGATGTGGTCGGTTGCGGCCGACTGCGCGGCGGGCGCGGTGCGCTTGGCGGCCAGCTTGATCACGTGATAGCCGTTGGCGGATTCCACCACTTCCGGCGCAATGGCGCCCTGCTGCAGATCGACCACAGCATTGGCGAACACGGCCGGCAGGCGGCCGATCTCGCGAAAGCCCAGCGAGCCGCCCTGCGCGGCTTCGGGCGCCTCGGAATTCGACTTGGCCAGCTCGCTGAAATCGGCGCCGCCCTGGGCCTGCTTGAGCAGCCCCTCGGCCTTGGCCTTCAACTGCGCCTTCTGCGCGTCGGAGGCGTCCTCGGGCACCCGCACCAGAATCTGCTGAACGTTGTATTCCGCCGGGCCGACGGCAGCCGACTGCCCGCTGCGCGCGGCCAGGAAGTTGTCGATCTCGCCGTCGTAGACCTGCACCTTCGAATCGACTTCGCGCTCGCGCAGCCGGATCACCTGCACCTGCTTGCGCAGCTCGTCGCGATACTTCGTCCACGTCATGCCGCTTGCCTCGACGCGACTGCGCAGTTCGGTGGCCGACATCTTGTTCTGCTGCGCCACCGATTCGATCGCGCGATCCACTTCCTGATCGGTCACCTTGATGCCGGCCTCTTGCGCGGCCTGCGTCTGCACGCGTTCCATCACCAGGCGTTCGAGCACTTCGCCAAGCAGATCCGCGCGCTCGGGGATCGGCCGGTTGGCCGCGCGCATCTGGTTTTCAAGCTCGTCGGCGCGATCGAGCAGCTCGCGGCGCGTGATCACGCTGTTGTTGACCACCGCCACGACTTCGTCCACCAGTTGCGAGCGCTTCTGCGCCGGCTGGGGCACGCCAAGCTGCGGCTGGCTGGGCGCCACGGTGCTGCTCTGGCCCGATTGCGGCAGGAAGATGCCCTGCGTGCGGGAGCTGCCTCCCGGCGCGCGCAGCTGCGCGGAAGCCGGCGCCGCCAGCGTGACGAGGAGCGCCGAAAGCAGCAGCGGCTGCCAGGAATTCAGGCGGGACAACCCGGAAAAGGCTTGACGTTTCATCTTGGTCCGTCATTCATAGTGATCGTACGGAGACGTAGGCACAGGACGTGCCGTGACCGGTTCGTAGCCCGGTACGTTCAACCGCAGCATGTCCAGCGGATTGGAACCCACCTTGGACAGGCCGCGGAATTCCACCTGCAGGAAGATCCGGCCGGTGTATCCGTTGGTGGTGTTGCGGAAGCGCTGGTAAACAACGCGGCCCACCCAGCAATCGGCCGCGTATTCCAGACCGGCCAGCGCATCCACGAGCTGGTTGGCCGATTTGTCGAACGCCACACGGCCAATGCCGTAGGTGCGCTGGGTGATCGGCCACTGGCCGGACATCTCGAACTGGTCGATGGCGGTGTTGTCGGTCACCGAAGTCGGCCTGCGATAACGATAGCCGACGTTCAGCAGCTTGCGCGATTCCGGCCGCCATGCGAATGCGACGTTCGAGTAATTGACACGATTCTGATCCGGATTCCACTGGATGCCGGCGTCGAGATAATAGCCGCGGAACATCTGAATCGTCGTGGCGGCCAGCAAGTCGGAATATGTCGGCTTGGTGTCCTGCAAGGTGCCGTTGATCTGCACGCGCTGGCCGGTGAAATCGATGCGCTGCGCGATCGTGCCGCGGAAACGCTCGACACCGGTCTCGGATTCGATCAGGCGCGTGGTCAGGCCGGCGGTCAGCTTGTTGTTGTCCGCAATCCGGTCATTCCCGCTGAACGGATTCTCGCTGAAAATCTGCCCGTAGCTGAAATCTGACTGCACCGTGTCAAACAGCGGGAATGCGCTCTGGTCGCGGAACGGCGTGTAGACATAGAACAGGCGCGGTTCCAGCGTCTGCGTGTAGTTCACGCCGAACAGCTTGCTGATGCCCGGTGCGTCGCGCTCGAACGTCATCCCCGAATCGAGGCTGACCGTTGGAATCGTGCGGCTCAGGGTATTCGGCGCACCGGGGGTGTTGGTGCCCGCATCCATGTTGTACTGCGCCGCGTTGAAGATCACCTTCGGCGTCACGTACCAGCCCGGACGAATCACCGGATAGCTGATCGTCGGCTGGAAATAGGCGCGACTGCCTTCCGGCAATTGGGCGCCGGACGAATTCAGCAGCGGAATCTTGAAGCGCGTGTAGTCGGTGTCGACCGAGATGTCGAAACCGCCGAGGTCGTAGCGCGTGTACTTCGCATTCAACTGCGGTTCACGCTCGTAGGACGGATCGCTGGGGCGCAGCGTCTGGAACTTCTGCACCCGCGCCATGAACGTGAAATCCTGCCAGCTGTAGATTACGCCGCCCTCCTGCGTGTACTGCCGCAACGTCGATTGCGACACGCTACGCGTCAGGTCGTCGGGATACTGGTCGTCCGAAACCTTGCTGACGTTGGCATACGCCGTCATGCCCGGAATGATCCGCTGCGAATGCTGGATCGAGTAGGCCCAGCGGTCGCGGTCGGCCTTCTTGTCGTCGGGCAGCAGCTCGGCGCGGATCCGTCCGGCGTAGCCGTCGCCGATATAACGGTAATCGCCGCCCAGTTGCACGCCGCGCGACGACAGGATGCGCGGATACAGCGTCAGGTCGCGATTCGGCGCCAGGTTGAAGTAATACGGGACCGTCATGTCCAGCCCCGACTTCGACCCGTAGCCGATCAGCGGGGGCAGCACGCCGCTGCGGCGTTCGTCGTTGAGCGGGAACGAGAACGCGGGCGCGCCGGCCACGGGCACGCCAAAGAAGTGCAGCACGCCGCCATACGCGACGCCCACTTCGCGGTCGCTGTCCAGGTCGAGCTTGCGCGAGCTGAAGTACCAGTCGGCGTTATCGGGCGAACACGTGGTGTAGGTGGCCTTCTTGAGCGTGCTGCGATCCGGATCCAGGAAATCCACGCGCTCCGCGCTGCCGGAGCCGCCGGTCTGCTGGAAATAGTAGTCCGGCGACAGCATGTAGCCCTCGTTGGCCTGGATGCGCATGCGCGCTGCCGGCCCGACCGCCAGCGTGCCGCCCTTGGACAGGCGCACATTGCCGGTGGCGTGGGCTTCGTCGGTGTCCTGGTCGTAGGTCAGCTTGTCGCCCTTGACCACGGCGCCATCGCGGCGCAGCGCCGCATTGCCTTCGAGTTCGACGCCCTTCTCGTTGTAGCCGGTCATGCGGTCGCCGGACACATAGGCCGGCGCATTGGGATTCGACGGCGTGGACGAGGGCGTGACGCCCAGGGTGCTGCCGCCGGTGGCCGGACGCGGCTTGGGCTCGGCCAGGCGCGGCACCAGTTCGCCCGATTCGGGCGGCGGCGGGGGCGGCTCGGCGCTCTGCGTCACGACCGGTTCGGCCAGATCGATATTCGGAATCGCGGATCCCGCGCCATACTGCGCGTGCGCACTGACCGAAAGTCCCGCCATGGCCAGCACGAGCGGCCGCAAGGCGCTGGCTGGCGCGCACGCGCGACGGGGCTGGCCCGCCAGCGCAGGCGGTCGGGTGGCCGGATGATGCGGTGATCGTCGTTGTTCGGTCATGCAAACGGTTATCGGTCGGCTCGGCGGCGGGCGCTTGTGCGGCGGCACGGAAAACGGCTGCCGGCAGCTCCAAAGCCCAATGCCAAAGCGGGCTGCGGAGCGACAAAGGCCCCTCCCGAGGGCCACCCGGCGCCCGGGTCTGGTCGGGTATTATACGGGGCATCGTATTCTCCCTTTCCGGCATGGCAGCACTTATTCTCGACCCGGGCCACGACCCGCGCATCGAACAACTCAAAACGTGGGTCGCCGGACTTGGCGCGGCCTGGTCGATCGACCCGGATTCGTGCGCTCCCGCATCGGCCGACGCGAGCTTTCGACGCTATTTCCGCGTGCGCACGGGGCATCCGGCGCATCCGACCGCGATCGTCATGGACGCCCCGCCGGCGCACGAGGACTGCCGCCCGTTCATCCATGTCGCCAAACTGTTTGGCGACGCCGGTGTGACCGTGCCGACGGTGCTGGCCCAGGATCTGGCGCAAGGCTTCCTGCTGCTGGCTGATCTGGGCAGCCAGACGTATCTTTCGCGCCTGGACGAGCCGTCGGCGCGCCAGCTGTACGCGGACGCCGCGGCAGCGCTGGTGCAGATCCAGCTGGCCACGCGCCCCGGCGAACTGCCCGCGTACGACCGCGCGCTGCTGACGCGCGAACTGGACCTGTTCCCGCAGTGGTATGTGGCAAAGCATCTCGGCGTGACCCTCGACGAGCGCCAGCAGGCCGACCTGCGCGAGGTCGTCGACGCGATCCTGGCCAACAACCTGGCCCAGCCGCAGGTCTACGTGCACCGGGACTACCACTCGCGCAACCTGATGGTGCTGCCCGAAGGCGCCAGCGTGGGGCCCAACCCGGGCATCCTCGATTTCCAGGACGCCGTGATCGGTCCGATTACCTATGACGCCGTATCGCTGTGGCGCGACGCCTATATCGAGTGGGAAGAAGAACAGCAGCTCGATTGGCTGATCCGCTATTGGGAACGCGCGCGCCGCGCCGGGCTGCCGGTGACGGCCGATTTCGGCGACTTCTATCGCGATTTCGAATGGATGGGCCTGCAGCGGCACCTCAAGGTGCTGGGCATCTTTGCGCGCCTGTACCATCGCGACGGCAAGGACGGCTATCTCGCCAACCTGCCGCTGGTGCTGAAGTACACGCGCAATGTGGCCGGCCGCTATTCGGAAATGCGCAAGCTGGTGCGCCTGCTCGACGCGCTGGAAGGCACTGAACGCCCCACCGGGCTCACATTCTGAGCCGTGACCCATCGTTCCGAAACACTCAACGATCCGCTCATCACGCGCCGCGGCGAATGGTGGGCGGGTGTGCGGGCGCTTGCGCCGATGCTGCTTGGCGTGGTGCCGTTTGGCCTGATCTATGGCGTGCTGGCGGTCAATGCCGGTATGCCGGCGTGGCTGGCCTGCGCGATGAGCGCCGTGGTCTTTGGCGGCGCGTCGCAGATGATCCTGACCCAATTGTGGTCCGCCGGCACGCCGGCGCTGATCATTGCCTTCACCGTGGCGATGGTCAACCTGCGTCACGCGCTGTATTCCGCCACGATCGCCGCGTCGATGGCGCCACTGCCGCGCCGTTGGAAGGCGCTGATCGCCTACCTGCTCACTGACGAAGCGTTCGCGGCCATGACGCGCCGGCTCGGCGACGAGGGCCCGCGTGCGCGCTATCGCCACTGGTTCTATTTCGGCGCCGGCATTGCGCTGTGGTCGAGCTGGCAGCTTTCCACGCTACTCGGCGTGCTGGTTGGCGCACAAGTACCGCGCGACTGGCCGCTCGATTTCTTCCTGCCGCTGACCTTCATCGCGATCATCGTCCCGAACCTCAAGCATCGCGCTCAGGTGGCTGCCGCACTGGTTGCCACGGCGCTGGCCGTGGTTTGCTACGCGATGCCGCACAAGCTGGGCATCATGGTGGCGGCGCTGGGCGGAATCGCGGCGGGCATGCTGCTGCTTGGGCGCAACAACCGCGGCAGCGGCCAGCGCGCGGCCGCCCGGTCCGACAGCCAGGAGCATGCGGCATGAGCCAGATGACCTTGCTCTGGGTGTTCATCGGCGCGGGCATGGCCACGTTCCTGATCCGCCTGTCGTTCATCGCCGTGGAAGGCCGCGTGCGGCTGCCGGCGTGGTTCCGCACCGCCTTGCAGTTCGTGCCGGCGGCGATGCTGTCGGCGCTGATCGCACCCGATCTGCTGATGCGCGACGGCGCGGTGTTCGTGAGCCCATATAACGCGCGACTGATTGCCGGACTGGTGGCGATTGCGATCGCCGCGCGCACGCGCAGCGTGGGCTGGACCATTGCCGGCGGCATGGCCACGCTGATTGCCCTGGAGACTCTGATTTGAAAGCGATGATCTTCGCCGCCGGGCGTGGCGACCGTATGCGCCCGCTCACCGATGCGTGCCCGAAGCCCCTGCTGGCGGTCGGCGGCAAGCCGTTGATCGTCTGGCAGATCGAGGCACTGGCGCGCGCCGGCCTGAGCGAGATCGTCATCAATCACGCCTGGCTGGGCGCGCAGCTGGAAGACGCGCTCGGCAGCGGCGCTGCGTTTGGCGTGCGCATCCACTGGTCGGCCGAAGACACGGCGCTGGAAACGGCGGGCGGCATTGCCAAGGCGCTGCCGCTGCTGGCCGGCCACGGCGACGACGTCTTCCTGGCCGTGTCGGGCGACATATTCTGCGATTTCGATTACCGCACGCTGCTGCCGCGCGCCGACGCAATGCGCGCAGCCGCGCGGCCGCAAATGCATCTGGTGATGGTGCCGAATCCGCCCTTCCATCCGCGCGGCGATTTCTGCCTGGGCGCCGACGGCCGGCTGGCGCTGCCGTCGGACGCCACGGCGGGCCAGGCGCTCACGTTCGGCAACATCGGCCTGTACGACACGCGCCTGTTTCGCGATATCGAGCCGGGCCGGAAGGTGGCGATGTCGCCGTATTACCGCGAGGCCATCGCCGCGGGCTGCGCCAGCGGCGAACGCTTCGACGGCCGCTGGGAAAATGTCGGCACGCCCGAACAGCTGGCCGCGCTGGATCGCTCGCTGCACACGTAGTTGCACCGCCCCACGATGGCGCGGCGCCTGCGCGCCGCCCGCATCACGCGCCGACGGGTTTAGAATCGGCACATTCCCCACACCGGTTTCTCCTAATGTCCGCACCCGACTCCGCCCTCCTTGGTTCGTGCCGCGACCGCCGTGCTCGCGTGCTGCAACATCTGCGCGACAACGGCGGCGGCGTGGCCATCGTGCCGACCGCGCCCGAAGCCATGCGCAATCGCGACAGCGACTATCCGTACCGGCATGACAGCTATTTCTATTACCTGACCGGTTTCGCCGAACCCGAGGCCGTGCTGGTGCTGGTGGCCGGCGCGCCCGGCGGCGAGGCCGACCGCAGCATCCTGTTTTGCCGGCCCAAGCACGAAGAGCGGGAAATCTGGGACGGCTTCCGTCACGGCCCCGAAGGCGCGCGCGCGACCTTCGGCTTCGATGAGGCGCATTCGGTCGAGGACATCGACAAGCTGCTGCCGCCGTTGCTCGCCAATCGCGCACAGCTTGCCTACCCGCTTGGCGCCACGGCCGAGATCGACGCGAGCGTGCGGCGCTGGCTCGATGCCGTGCGCATGCAGGGCCGCGCCGGCGTATCGTCACCGGCGGTTGCCGTGGACGTGCGGACCTGGCTCGATGAAATGCGGCTGTTCAAGGATGCCGGCGAGCTGGCCACCATGCGGCGCGCGGCGCAGATCTCGGCCGAGGCGCACGTGCGCGCCATGCGAGCGTCGCGCGCCGGACTGCGCGAATATCACCTCGAGGCGGAACTGCTCTATGAATTCCGCCGCCATGGCGCGCAGAGCGTGGCCTACAACTCGATCGTGGCGGGCGGCGCCAATGCCTGCGTGCTGCACTATCGCGCCGGCCCGGCGGAACTGCGCGACGGCGATTTGTGCCTGATCGACGCCGGCTGCGAACTCGACGGCTACGCCTCGGACATCACGCGCACCTTCCCGGTTTCCGGCCGCTTCACGCCCGCACAGCGCGAACTCTACGACCTCGTGCTGGCCGCGCAGGAAGCCGCCATCGCCGAGACGCGCGCAGGCGTGCCGTACAACGTGCCGCACGACGCCGCCGTCAAGGTGCTGGCGCAGGGCATGCTCGATACGGGCCTGCTCGATCGCAACAAGGAAGGCACGTTGGACGACGTGCTGGCCAGCGGCAGTTATCGCCGCTTCTACATGCACCGCACCGGCCACTGGCTCGGCATGGATGTGCACGACGTGGGCGAGTATCGCGTGCCCGGTGTGCCGCCGGCCGGCCAGCAGGGCGAGCGCCCTTGGCGTCCGCTCGAGCCTGACATGGTGCTGACCATCGAGCCGGGCATCTACGTGCGCCCGGCCGAAGACGTGCCCGAGCACTACTGGCATATCGGCATCCGCATCGAGGATGACGCCGTGGTGACCGCGGGCGAATGTGAACTGATCACGCGCGGCGTGCCTGTGAAGGCCGACGAGATCGAGGCACTGATGCGCGACAACGGAAAGGACGCGTCGCGATGAAGGCGTTATTGAGCAAGCTGTTTGGCGTGGGCACCCCGAAGCATCGCCCCCACGCCCCTTACGTGGATCCCAACGTGCCGTTCGTGGTGAATATCTTCGACGACCGCGTGGTCGTGCATCGCCCCGACGGGCAGCGCGAAGAACTGGAATGGGATGCCCTGGAACGCGTGGTGGTGCGCGTGTCCGACCGCGCGCCGTGGGCCGGCACGCCATGGCTGATTCTGGCCGGCGACGCGCAAAGCCAGCAGGGCTGCGTGGTGCCGATGACCGCGGCCAATCACGATGCGCTGCTTGAGCGACTCCAGCAATTGCCGGGCTTTCACCAGCAGAAACTGGAAAACGCGATGCGCGATGCGGCGGCCGGAAAGACCCGCACCGACGCCAACTTGTGGAAGCGCGGCGAAGCGCAGGCTGCGCTCGCCGACGCGCGCCCGCAGCAGGAGGCCAGCCATGACCCGTCCGGACAGCCCTGACGCCGCATTCGGCACAGATCCGTGCGACATCGCGATCGTCGGCAGCGGTCCGGTGGGGCTCGCGCTGGCCGGACAACTGTTACGCACCACGCCGTGGCGCATCACGCTGATCGACGCCGCCACGCCCGCGCGCGCGGCGCGCGATCCACGCGCCATCGCGCTGTCGCATGGCAGCCGCCAGTTGCTCGAGCAGATCGGCGCCTGGCCGGTGCCGGCGCAGCAGATCGAACATATCCATGTGTCGCAACGCGGCCGCCTGGGCCATCTGAAGCTGCACCATGACGACTATGGCGTGCCGGCGCTTGGCTACGTGGTCCGCTACGGCGACCTGTGCCAGACGCTCGAACGCGCGTTGGCCAGGGCCGCGGAAACCGCGCCGGGACGCCTCGCACGCGCGTTCGAGACGCGCATCGACCATATCGACCAGGACGACCGCCATCCGGACGCGCCGGTGCGGCTTGGTGGCACCGCCCATGCCGATCACGACGGCTTGCCGGTGGCCTACGCCGCGCGCATCGCGGTGCAGGCAGAAGGCGGCCTGTTCCATCAGCAGGCCCAGCGGCTGGCGCGCGGCACCGAAGCCACGCGGCGGCGCGACTACGGCCAGACCGCGATCATCGGTCACGTGACCTGCACGCAGCCGCAGCCGGGCTGGGCCTGGGAACGCTTCACCGAAGAGGGCCCCCTCGCGCTGTTGCCGCATGAAGAGCACGGTACAACCGGCTACGCGCTGGTCTGGTGCTGCGCGCCCGAGCAGGCCCAACGGCGCCTGGCGCTGCCCGAGGCCGAGTTTGCCGAAGAGCTGGGGCAGGCATTCGGCACGCGCATGGGGCGCTTCACGCTGGTGGGCAAGCGCCACGCGTTTCCGCTCGGCCTGAATGCCGCGCCGGTCACTGTCGACCGACGTGTGGTCGCTGTCGGCAATGCGGCGCAGACGTTGCATCCGGTGGCGGGCCAGGGATTGAACCTTGGCTTGCGTGATGCATTCGCGCTGGCCGATTCGCTGCGTGCCGGCTGCACACCCCAGGCGCTGCAGGCCTTTGCGGGCCGGCATCGCGTGGACCGGGCGCTGACGATCGGCATTACCGACCTGTTGCCGCGCGTGTTCGCGGTGGGCGGCCCGTTCGCGGCGCATGCGCGCGGCGCATCGCTAGCTGCGCTGGCCTGCCTGGCGCCACTCAAACACGCGTTGGCGCGGCAGATGATGTACGGCGCCCGCCGCTGAGCGCCCCGGCCAGAATTTGCGCCGGCCGGCCCGCCCAGGGCCGGCCCTAATGATATTTGCTCATTTATTGGGCAACCGTACCGGTTTGGCGGTAAAATCCCGCCCTCGCACATGACCCCAGACTTCGCCGGCAACTGATTCGGCAGGGGCATGTTTTTGCATCGTCACCGCTTCATTCCAGCCCGCCATCGTGCAGATCGG
The DNA here is from genome assembly GCF_008801835.1 of Cupriavidus pauculus. GTDB lineage: Bacteria > Pseudomonadota > Gammaproteobacteria > Burkholderiales > Burkholderiaceae > Cupriavidus > Cupriavidus pauculus. The sequence goes on from NZ_VZOW01000006.1 coordinate 93,084, forward strand.
TCCGCATCAACTTCGCAACAACCTTTTTGTCGCCCCCATGGCGGGCGTGACGGATCGGCCGTTCCGCCAGCTGTGCAAGCAGTTGGGCGCGGGATATGCCGTCTCAGAAATGGTGGCGTCGAATGCGCAGCTCTGGAAAAGCGAGAAGACCATGCGCCGCGCCAATCACGCGGGCGAGGTCGAGCCGATCTCGGTGCAGATCGCCGGCGCGGAGCCGTCGATGATGGCCGAGGCGGCCCGCTACAACGTGGACCGCGGCGCGCAGATCATCGACATCAACATGGGTTGCCCGGCCAAGAAGGTCTGCAATGTAGCGGCCGGGTCGGCGCTGCTGCAGAACGAGCCGCTGGTGGTGCGCATCGTCGAGGCCGTGGTGGGTGCCGTGGGCGACCGCGTGCCGGTCACGCTGAAAATCCGCACCGGCTGGGACCGCGAACACAAGAACGCATTGCGCGTGGCGCGCATGGCCGAAGACGCCGGCATCAGCATGCTGACGATCCACGGCCGCACGCGCGCCGACCTGTATCACGGCGAGGCCGAGTACGAGACCATCGCGGCGGTCAAAGCGGCGCTGCGTATCCCGGTGGTGGCCAACGGCGACATCACGTCGCCCGAAAAAGCCAGGCACGTGCTGGCCGTGACTGGCGCCGACGCGATCATGATCGGTCGCGCCGCGCAGGGCCGCCCGTGGCTGTTCCGCGAGATCGAGCATTACCTGAAGACGGGCGAGCTGCTGCCGTCGCCCGAGGTGGCCGAGATCCGCGCCATCATGAATCACCATCTGGCGGACCACTACGCCTTCTACGGCGAGTTCACCGGCGTGCGCACGGCGCGCAAGCACATCGCCTGGTACACGCGCGGGCTCAAGGGCGCGAACCTGTTCCGCCATCGCATGAACACGCTGGAATCGACCGACGCCCAGCTCGACGCGGTCAACGCTTTCTTCGACGAACAGGCGGCGATTTCCGATCGCCTGGTCTATGTCGACGAAAGCGGCGCATCGGACGAAGAACAAGATATCAACAACAACAAAAAACGGGAATTGCTTGCCGCATGAGCCGCAACGCCATCGATCAATGTATCCGGGACAGCCTGGATACCTACTTTCGCGACCTGGACGGCGAAGTGCCGTCCAATATGTACAACATGGTGCTGGAGGCCGTGGAACGGCCGCTGCTGGAAGCCGTGATGGTGCGCGCCGAGCGCAACCAGTCACTGGCGGCCGCCTATCTGGGCATCAACCGAAACACCCTGCGCAAGAAGCTGCAGCAACACGGATTACTTTGAAGCGTTCCACCAAGCCATGATCAAGCAAGCCCTTCTCTCCGTTTCCGACAAGACCGGCATCGTCGATTTCGCGCGTGAACTGAACGCGCTCGGCGTCACGCTGCTTTCCACCGGCGGCACCGCCAAGCTCCTGGCCGATGCCGGCCTGCCCGTCACGGAAGTGGCCGACTACACCGGCTTTCCGGAAATGCTCGACGGCCGCGTGAAAACGCTGCACCCGAAAGTGCACGGCGGCATCCTGGCGCGCCGCGATCTGCCCGAGCACATGGCCGCGCTGGCCGAGCACGACATCCCGACCATCGACCTGCTGGTGGTGAACCTGTATCCGTTCCAGCAGACGGTGGCCAAGGACGACTGCACGCTGCCCGACGCGATCGAGAACATCGACATCGGCGGCCCGACCATGCTGCGTTCGGCGGCCAAGAATCACCGCGATGTCACCGTCATCGTCGATCCGGCCGACTACGCCGTGGTGCTCGACGAAATGCGCGGCAATGGCAACACGGTCGGCTACGACACCAACTTCCGCCTGGCCACCAAGGTATTTGCGCACACTGCCCAGTACGATGGCGCGATCACCAACTACCTGACCAGCCTGGGCGCGGACAAGTCGCACCAGGCACGCAGCAACTATCCGCAGACGCTGAACCTGGCGTTCGAAAAAGTGCAGGAGATGCGCTACGGCGAGAATCCGCACCAGTCGGCGGCGTTCTACCGCGACCTGAAGACCGTCGATGGCGCGCTGGCCAACTACGTGCAGTTGCAGGGCAAGGAACTGTCGTACAACAACATCGCCGACGCCGACGCCGCGTGGGAATGCGTGAAGTCGTTCGACGCCACCGCGGCCGCCGCGTGCGTGATCATCAAGCACGCCAATCCGTGCGGCGTGGCGGTTGGCGCCAACGCGCTGGAAGCCTACGAAAAGGCTTTCAAGACCGATTCGACCTCGGCCTTCGGCGGCATCATCGCCTTCAACGTCGAAGTGGACGAAGCCGCGGCGCAAGCCGTGGCCAAGCAGTTTGTGGAAGTGCTGATCGCGCCGTCGTTCAGCACCGCGGCGCGCAACGTGTTCGCCGCCAAGCAGAACGTGCGCCTGTTGGAAATCCCGCTCGGCCGCGGTGTGAATCAGTACGACCTGAAGCGCGTGGGCGGCGGGCTGCTGGTGCAAGGCCCGGACGCACGCAACGTGCAGCCGTCGGAACTGCGCGTGGTAACGCGCCGTCATCCCACGCCGAAGGAAATGGACGACCTGATGTTCGCCTGGCGCGTGGCCAAGTTCGTGAAGTCGAACGCCATCGTGTTCTGCGGCAACGGCATGACGCTCGGTGTCGGCGCCGGCCAGATGAGCCGCGTCGATTCGGCGCGCATCGCCAGCATCAAGGCCCAGAACGCCGGCCTGACGCTGGCTGGCTCGGCCGTGGCGTCGGATGCGTTCTTCCCGTTCCGCGACGGTCTGGACGTGGTGGTGGATGCGGGCGCGACTGTGGTGATCCAGCCGGGCGGTTCGATGCGCGATGACGAAGTGATCGCCGCCGCCGACGAGCGCGGCATTGCCATGGTACTGACCGGCACGCGCCACTTCCGTCATTGATGCATGACCCCGTGGCAGGCGCGCCCGCGTCTGCCACGGGTCTGCCTGCTGTCCTCCCACCGGGCGTAATCCTCTACACTACGCCCATCCCTTCCCACTGCCCGCTTCATGCGCATCCTCGGCATCGACCCTGGTCTGCGGACCACCGGCTTTGGCGTGCTCGAAAAGCACGGCAGCAAGCTTGCCTACATCGCGTCCGGCACGATCCGCAGCAATGGCGACCAAAGCCTGCCGCAGCGCCTGAAGACGCTGTATGACGGCATCGCCGAAGTGGCGCGCACCTACGCGCCCGATTGCGCCGCCATCGAAAAGGTCTTTGTCAACGTCAATCCGCAATCCACGCTGATGCTGGGCCAGGCGCGCGGCGCCGCCATTTGCGGGCTGGTTGGACAGGGCCTGCCCGTGTACGAATACACCGCGCTGCAACTCAAGGTGGCGGTGGTCGGCTATGGCCGCGCCAACAAGGAGCAGGTGCAGGAGATGGTGATGCGGCTGCTGGCGCTGTCCGGACGGCCCAGCAGCGACGCGGCCGATGCGCTGGGGGTGGCGATCTGCCATGCCAATGGCGGCGACACGCTTGGCGCTCTGGCTGGCCTGGCGCCGGATCTGGCGCGCAAAGGCATGCGCGTGCGGCGCGGCCGGCTGGTGGGCTGACATCGACGCTGCGCGCGGCTCAATCCGGCGCGGCCGCATCGGCCGCTCGCATACAATCGGCGTTCGAAAGCAAGCCCTCAGGAACGCCCCGATGTCGCATCCCCTCGTCTTTCGCATATCGCTCGCACTGGCCGTACCCGCCTTGATGGCAGGCTGCGTCACGCCACCGCGCGCGCCCGTGGCCACCGCGCCGGCCCCCGCCGCGGTCCCGACGCCGCCACCGGCCGCGCCTGCACAGAAAGCGCTGGTGATCGGCCATCGCGGCGCCAGCGCGCTGCGGCCCGAACACACGCTCGCGTCCTACCAGAAGGCCATCGACGACGGCGCGGACATCATCGAACCGGATCTGGTATCGACCAAGGACGGCGTACTGGTGGCGCGCCACGAAAACGACATCACCGGCACTACCAACGTCGCCGAGCTGCCCGAGTTTGCCGATCGCCGGCGCATCAAGGTGATAGACGGCGAGCGTATCGATGGCTGGTTCACCGAGGATTTCACGCTGGCCGAACTGAAGACGATGCGGGCGCGTGAACGGATTCCCAAGCTGCGTCCATACAACGCCAAGCTTAACGACCAGTTCGAGATCCCGACTTTCGACGAGATCCTGAAACTGGTCGCACAGGCTGCCGGCAAGCGCGGGGCCACCATCGGCATCTATCCCGAACTGAAGCATCCCAGCTACTTCCGCGGCATCGGCCTGCCGCTGGAGGAAAAACTCGCCACGGCGCTGCGCGGCAACGACTACGCAAGGCGCGCGCCGATCTACGTGCAGTCGTTCGAAGTCGCACCGCTGCGCACCATGAAGCGGCTGCTGGGGCCGTCGATGCCGAACGTGCGCATCGTCCAGCTGATCGGCAACGCCCGCAGCCGTCCCGCGGACTGGGGGCTGGCCGGCGACAGCCGCACATACGCATCGATGCTGACGCCGCTGGGGCTGCGCGAAGTGGCGGCTTACGCCAACGGCATCGGCCCCGAGAAGAATCTCGTGATCCCGCGCGATGCGCGCGGCAATCTCGGCGCGCCCACCGCGCTGGTCGGTAACGCGCACGCCGCGGGGCTGGTCGTCCATCCCTATACGTTCCGGCCCGAAAACAGTTTCCTGCCGCGCTCGTTGCGCGCGCCCGGCGACGACGCCACGCGCAATCCCGCCGGCATGGAACGCGAAGTGCGCGCCTTTATCGGCGCCGGCATCGATGGATTTTTCACCGACGATCCGGCGCTGGGCCGGCGCGCCGTCGATACGCCGCCAGCACAATAGACACGTGGGCCGCTACACTTGCGGCCAGCTTTCTCACCCCATCGCACACACCATGATCGGACGCATCGCCGGCACCCTGCTTGAAAAGAATCCCCCGCATCTGCTGGTCGACTGCCATGGCGTCGGCTACGAGATCGACGTGCCGATGAGCACCTTCTACAACCTGCCCGCTGTCGGCCAGCCGGTGACGCTGCTCACGCAGCAGATCATCCGCGAGGACGCGCACCTGCTGTTCGGCTTTGGCTCGGCCACCGAGCGCAACACGTTTCGCGAGCTGATCAAGATCACCGGCATCGGGGCGCGCATGGCGCTGGCCGTCCTGTCCGGCCTGTCGGTACCGGAACTGGCGCAGGCCGTGACGATGCAGGAGGCGGGCCGGCTGACGCGGATTCCCGGCATCGGCAAGAAGACGGCCGAGCGGCTGCTGCTCGAACTCAAGGGCAAGCTGGGCGCCGATCTGGGGCATGTGCCCGGCGCGCAGCCGTTGTCGGACACGGCCGTCGATGTGCTCAACGCCCTGCTGGCGCTTGGCTACTCCGAAAAGGAAGCCGCGCAGGCGATCAAGCAGGTGCCGGCCGCAACCGGTGTGTCGGAGGGCATCAAGCTGGCGCTCAAGGCCCTGTCCAAGGGCTGACCACTTGGCGGGAAGCCGCGACGGGCAGCGTAGAATGGCGGCAAATTGCTTCCGACTGCCATGATAGAAACCGACAAGCTGACCGGCGAACGCCTGCCCGACCGCGTGATTTCCGCCACGCCGGCTTCCAACCAGGAGGAGGCGTTCGAGCGTGCGCTGCGTCCGAAGCTGCTCGACGAATACGTCGGCCAGGAAAAGGTGCGCGGCCAGCTCGACATCTTCATGCACGCGGCGCGCAATCGCCGCGAAGCGCTGGACCATGTGCTGCTGTTCGGCCCGCCGGGGCTGGGCAAGACCACGCTGGCCCACATCATCGCGCGCGAGATGGGCGTCAATCTGCGCCAGACTTCCGGCCCGGTGCTCGAGCGCCCCGGCGACCTCGCCGCGCTGCTGACCAATCTCGAAGCCAACGACGTCCTGTTTATCGACGAAATCCACCGGCTGTCGCCCGTGGTGGAAGAAATCCTGTATCCGGCGCTGGAGGATTACCAGATCGACATCATGATCGGCGAAGGCCCGGCGGCCCGCTCGGTCAAGCTCGACCTGCAGCCGTTCACGCTGGTGGGCGCCACCACGCGCGCCGGCATGTTGACCAATCCCCTGCGCGACCGCTTTGGCATCGTGGCGCGGCTGGAGTTCTACACGCCTGAAGAACTGGCGCGCATCGTCGCGCGATCGGCGCAGTTGCTCAATGCGACGATCGATCCTGCCGGCGCACTGGAAATTGCGCGCCGGGCACGCGGCACGCCGCGTATCGCCAACCGGCTGCTGCGGCGCGTGCGCGATTTTGCCGAGGTCAAGAGCGACGGCACGATCACACGAGACCTCGCCGACGCCGCGCTGGCAATGCTCGATGTCGACACCGTCGGCTTCGACCTGATGGACCGCAAGCTGCTGGAAGCGGTGCTGCACAAGTTCGACGGCGGTCCGGTTGGCGTGGACAACCTCGCCGCGGCGATCGGCGAAGCGCGCGACACCATCGAGGACGTGCTGGAGCCGTATCTGATCCAGCAGGGCTATCTGCAACGCACGCCGCGCGGACGTGTTGCCACGGCGGCTGCATACCGGCATTTCGGCCTGGCCTCGCCGCAAGGCAGCCGCGACGGCGATATCTTCGACGCGCCGTAGATCGCCCGCTATTACAAAGAGACGCTGACGCCCCTTGCGGACGCCATTTAAACGTTTTCGCGGCGTCCCCAAGTTTTTTCGAAGTGCATTGCTGGGCCCTGAGCAGTTGCCCACAATGGCTGCATCCTTTTTTACAAACGCGCACGTCGCCACAGGACAGCCATGAAACGCCGAGCCAGCCTCACCACTTCGACACTAGCCGCCTGCCTCGCCATGCTGGCCATGGGCACGGCCACCGCCCAGATGGCGCCCGCGCCCGCCGGCCCCACGTCGCCGTTGCCCAACGTTGCGCCGCCCCGGCCGGAAGCTTTCGCCGAAGAGGATGTCGCGAGGGGCAAGGTGGTCTCCGTCGACCCGCAGACCAAGGCGATCATTGTGCAAGGCGAGGGCGGCAACGTCGTCGAACTGGTGGGCGGCGACGAAGCCCAGAATTTCGGCAACGTAAACCCGGGCGATATCGTCACGATCCGCCGTGAGGCCGCTGTCGTGGCGGGGCTCGAGCCGCTCGGCACCAAGGACGTGGCGATGATCGAGCAGACCGAGCGCGTCGCGCGTGCGCCCGCTGGCGGCAAACCCGGCGTGGTGCGCGAAGTCACCACTACGATCACCGCGCAAGTCACGCGCGTGGACGTCTCCCAGCGCCTGCTGACATTCTCGGGCCCGCGCGAATCGGTACGCACCGTGAAGGTCGTTGATCCCAGTATCGACCTGGCCGCAGTCAGGCCCGGCCAAATGGCCAAGATCGTGGTACGCGAAATGGTCGTCATCACGATCGAAGCACCCAAGGCAGGCTGATCGCACGAATCGGAGAGCCGCCGGTCGCAGTTCCTTTCCCAATCAGAGGAGAATCCCACATGGATCGACGTCAGTTTGTTGCCCGGGTCGCCGGGTCTGGACTGCTGGTAGCCACCGCCGGCCTGGCGGCAGGCTGCACCACGACAGGCAGCAGTTCGCCCACCGATGTAGCGGCGAAACGCAAGGAGATCGATGCCGGCGTCGACGGCGCGCTGAACCGTCTCTATGCATCGGTGGACGGCGCGCGCGACCTGGGCAGCCGCGCACAGGGCCTGCTGGTGTTTCCGCGCGTGCTGGCCGGTGGCCTGGTGGTGGGCGGCGAGTATGGCGACGGGGCGCTGCGCACCAAGGGCGCGACGCAAGGCTACTATCGGACGATCGCCGCGTCGGTCGGGCTGACCGCCGGCGGCCAGTCGCGCTCGGTCGTCATCATGTTCATGACGCCCGACGCGTACAACAAATTCGTGCAGTCGAAGGGCTGGACGGCAGGCGTGGACGCGAGCGTGGCGCTGGCCAAGGTTGGCGCCAATGGCAAGGTGGACACCGTCACCGCGCAGCAGCCGGTGATCGCTTTCGTGCAGACCAACGCCGGCCTGATGTTCGATGTCTCGCTGGACGGCTCCAAGATCAGCAAGCTGGACCTGTAGCCGCACCAACCCTCTCCGGGTTGCAAATGGATCGCTCCCCGCTTCGGCCGGGAGCTTTTTTTTGCGCCGGTGCGGGCGCGGCTTCGCTGGCATAATCGCGCCAATCCCGCGCCCCGGACGTCACCATGCACGAACCCATCGCCGCCTCCGCCCCCGCCGCAGCACACAGCGGACGCGTGTACCGCTATTACGATCTCGTGATGGTGGCCTTCGTCACGGTATTGCTGTGCTCGAACCTGATCGGGGCGGCCAAGGCGGCGCAGGTTACGCTGCCGTGGATCGGGCCCGTCACGTTCGGCGCCGGCGTGCTGTTCTTTCCGGTTTCCTACATCTTTGGCGACGTGCTGACCGAGGTCTACGGCTATGGCCGCGACCGCCGCGTGGTGTGGGCGGGTTTCGCGGCGCTGGCGTTTGCCACGTTCATGGCGTTCGTGGTGCTGCGCATGCCGGTGGCGCCGTTCATGATCGACTATCAGAAAAGCCTGGAAGACGTATTCGGCAATACCTGGCGCATCGCACTGGGGTCGCTGATCGCGTTCTGCTGCGGCAGCTTCACCAACAGCTACACGCTGGCCAAGATGAAGCTGTGGACCAACGGCCGCTGGCTGTGGACGCGCACCATCGGCTCGACACTGGCCGGCGAGCTCGTCGACTCGTCGCTGTTCTACGTGATTGCGTTCTACGGCATCTGGCCGCTGGAAAAAGTCATCCAGGTCGCCATTGCCCAATACGTACTGAAGACCGGCTGGGAGATCGTGATGACGCCCGTGACCTACAAGGTGGTGGGCTTTCTGAAGCGCGCCGAACGCGAGGACTGGTATGACCGGAACACCAATTTCACGCCGTTCCGGTTGAAAGTCTAAGTCGGCGATTCAGGGAACGCGGCGGTCCACCTCATCGAGCGTCAGCGCCTCCAGATGGCTCACGTCGGCCCATTGCAGCATCGTCAGATTGACGCTGTCGCAGCGCAGCCGGTTGACGCTGGCGTTGAGCAGCTCGTGCTCGCGCGGGGCTTCGAGCGTCATGCCCGTCGCCTCGCGATACAGGCAATCGAGCACGCCGCCGTGGGCGACCAGCGCGATCCGTTCGCCCGGATGACGCCGCGATAACGACAGCGCCACTTCGACCGCACGCTCATGGAATTCGCGCAGCGATTCGCCTCCAGGCGGCGCGTAATCGGGAATGCGCGCCTGCCAGCGCGCGAAATCCTCGGGACGCTGTTGCGCCACCTCGGCGTACGTCATGCCTTCGAGATCGCCATAGCAACGCTCGCGCAGGCGCGGCTCCGCACGCGCATTCAAGCCCAACGCCTGCGCCAGCGGCGCGGCGGTCTGCGCGGCGCGGCTCAGGTCGCTGGTGTACACCGCGTCGATCGGCTCGCCCGCCAGCGCCTCGGCCAACGCGCGCGCCTGCGCGTGGCCCGCTTCGTTGAGCGGTATGTCGAGCTGGCCCTGCAGCCGCCGCTCGCGATTCCAGGCTGTCTCGCCGTGACGAATCACGATCAGATGGGTGTAGGCCAGCGATTGCGGGCCAGTGCTTTGCAACATGCCGATTCCTTGGGGGCTGCGGATAGGCGTTTTGTAAAACGATTTAGAACGATTACTTCACGAGCCGCGGGTTGAGCGTGTAGGTGCCGGTGATGCTGGCTTCGGCGAGAACGTGGCCCTGGATCGCGGCGCGCACCTCGGCGCCCGTGAACTTGCCTTCCACCGGCACGCGTTCGATATCGAGCGCGTACACCGTGAAGACATAGTGGTGAACGATCGAATCGTTCCACGGCGGGCACGGGCCGTCGTAGCCGAAGTAGTCGCCCTTCATGTCGGCGTCGCCGGCAAACCATCCGGTGTAGTCGTTCAGGCCGTGGCGCAGGCCGCCAGCCGTGGCCGTGCCCACCAGCGCCTCGGGCCCGGGCTTGCCGCGCGCGATCACGCCGTCGCTGTGCGAGGCCGCCGAGATGCTGTTCAGCCCCGGCGGAATGTCGATCAGCACCCAATGGAAGAAGTCCACGCGCGGCAGCGACGCGGGCACTTCGCGGCCCTCCTGGTTCACGTCGTCGCCCTTGCTGGGCACGTCACGGTCGTGACAGATCAGCACAAACGAGCGCGTGGCCGGCGGAAAATCGTCCCAGTGCAGGTCCGGGTTGCGATTGCTCGACAGCGTCACGTGGTTGGCCGCATCGGGCACACAGAACGCAAATTCGCCGGGAATCGGCGCGTTGTCGGCAAATGCCTTGCTCCAGAGTTTCATGAGGATCTCCTTGGCTTGGATTTCGACTTGCGATGTCACGCGGTACCGGCTGGCGGTACGCGCAGCCAGAACGTCACGGGGCCATCGTTGGTCAGGCTGACCTGCATCATCGCGCCGAATTCGCCGGTCTGCACCAGCGGATGCGTGGCGCGCGCGCGGGTCACGAAGTAATCGTAAAGACGGCGCCCGTCTTCGGGCGACGCCGCAGGCGTGAAGCTGGGACGGGTGCCGCTGTTGGTGTCGGCTGCCAGTGTGAACTGCGAAACCACCAACAAGCCGCCTGCCGTGCCGTGACCGTCGATATTCTGCACGGGCAGGTTCATCTTGCCTTCGGCATCGGAAAAGACACGGTACGACAGCAGCTTGGCCAGCAGCCGATCGGCCTGTGCTTCGGCGTCGCCGCGCTCGGCGCAAACCAGCGCCAGCAAACCCGCGCCGATTTCGCCGGTGGTGCGGCCTTCCACGGTGACGCGCGCCTGCGAGACACGCTGAATCAGTGCGATCATGGCGCCGGTATCAGCGCAGCGTCACGCGCGCAAAGCGGCGCTTGCCGACCTGAACTACATAGGTGCCGGCGGCCACCTTGGTGGCCTTGTCGGCCACCACGGCACCATCGATCTTGACACCGCCCTGCTCGATATTGCGGTTGGCCTCCGACGTGGACGGCACGAGGTTGGCCTGCTTGAGCAGTTGCGCGATGCCCATCGGCGCGCCTTCGAGGCTCACCGCGGGAATGTCGTCGGGCACGCCGCCGCGCGCGCGGTGGTTGAATGCCTCGAGCGCGGCTTCGGCTGCGGCCTGGCTGTGGAAGCGCGTGACGATTTCCTGCGCCAGCGCCACCTTGCAGTCGCGCGGATTGCGGCCCAGCGCCACTTCTTCCTTCATCAGGTCGATCTCGCTCATCGGCCGGAACGACAGCAGCGTGAAGTACTGCCACATCAGGTCGTCCGAGATGCTCATCAGCTTGCCGAACATGTCGTTCGGGGCCTCGGTCACGCCGATGTAGTTGTTCTTGGACTTCGACATCTTCTCGACGCCGTCCAGCCCCACCAGCAGCGGCATGGTCAAGATGCACTGCGATTCCTGGCCGTATTCCTTTTGCAGCTCGCGTCCCACCAGCAGATTGAACTTCTGGTCGGTGCCGCCGAGTTCCAGATCGGACTGCAGCGCCACGGAATCGTAGCCCTGCATCAACGGATAAAGGAACTCATGGACCGAAATGGGAATCCCAGACCGGAACCGTTTGGTGAAGTCGTCCCGCTCCATCATGCGGGCCACGGTGTACTTCGCGGCCAGCTGGATCATGCCGCGCGCGCCCAGCGGATCGCACCACTCGCTGTTGTAGCGGATTTCGGTCCTGGCCGGATCGAGCACCAGGCTCGCCTGCTTGTAATACGTCTGCGCGTTGGCTTCGATCTGTTCGCGAGTCAGCGGAGGTCGCGTGGAATTGCGCCCCGATGGATCGCCGATCGTCGAGGTGAAGTCGCCGATCAGAAAGATCACCTGGTGGCCCAGGTCCTGCAACTGGCGCAGCTTGTTCAACACCACGGTGTGACCGAGGTGGATGTCCGGCGCGGTGGGATCGAGCCCGAGCTTGATGCGAAGCGGCACGCCCGTCGCTTCGCTGCGTGCGAGCTTTTGCAGCCACTCGGATTCGACCAGGAGTTCGTCGCAGCCGCGCTTGGTGATCTCCAATGCGCGCATCACCGACGGCGTAAGTGGATATTTGGCCGCGGCGGCCGGGGACACTTCAGTCATGACGTAAGTCTTTGAAATCTATAGGGAAACCACGACGGACGGCCAGCATGGTTCTGGTATAATCCGCGCTTTGCGCCAGACGGGTCATCCGTCGGCCCAACCGCCTTGCAGGCGGAAACATAGAACGCCCGCGCCGCACCTCGGGGGAGGAAGGCAGACGAGAAATATCGTCGCGGCAGCGGCCCTGGCAATACAGAAAGCTTGAATTCTACGTGATGTGGTCTAGTCTCCGCGAAGTTTTCGCGCGCGAGCTGGTGGTCCTTGTTGACCCTACGAATCCCCAGCATGCCCGCCGCCGCAAGCAGTTGACCGTCGCCGTCGGCACGGTCTTCACGCTCGGCATGGCCGCCGCGATGGGCGTTGCCCCCCGCAACGCCTTCGATGATCCACTTGCGCCGCGCGTGCTTCAGCCGCTGCGCATGCCCGACGTTCGCGAGCAGCTCGACAAGCTCGCCGAATCGGAAGACGGCAGCGTGTACGTGCGCGAGGAACGCATGCAGCGTGGCGACACCATCGCGGCGCTGTTGCGCCGTCTCGGCATCGACGATCCGGACGCCCAGGCGTTCATCGTCAAGAACCCCACCGCGCGCGGCCTGTTCAACCTGAATCCCGGCCAGAGCGTGCAGGCCGAGATCGACGAGCGCAACCTGCTGGTGTCGCTGCAAGCCAATCTCGGCGGCGACGCGGGCGCATCGCGCGAGCTGGTGATCGAGCGCGTGGCGCCAAAGAAGGACGGCGACGACTATACGTACCGCGCCCGCGTGGCGACGGTCGACAACGATCTGCACTACGAAATGGCGTCCGGCGCGATCGAGGCCAATGGCTTCTTCAAGTCGATGGACGCGGCCAGCGTGCCCGACGAAGTGGTCAGCCAGATGATCTCGATCTTTTCGGGCGTCATTGATTTTCATCACGACATCGCGCGCGGCGATCGCTTCCGCATCGTCTATGAGGCCGGCTTCCGCGACGGCGCATTCGTGCGCAATGGCCGCGTGGTGGCCGTCGAACTGATCAATCGCAACACGCTTTACCAGGCGCTCTGGTACGCCCCGAACGACGGCGAGCCTGGCGCGTATTACACCTTCGACGGCCGCAGCATGAAGCGCCCGTTCCTGCGTTCGCCGGTGGAATTTTCGCGCGTGTCGTCGGGCTTTGGCGGTCGCGACCATCCGCTCCATCACAAGTGGGCGCAGCACAAGGGCGTGGATTTCGCCGCGCCGCAAGGCACCAAGGTATTTGCGTCGGGCGAGGGCGTGGTCGATTTCGTCGGCCAGCAGAACGGCTACGGCAACATCATCGTGCTGCAACACGCGGGCGGTTATTCCACCTACTACGCGCACTTGTCCGGTTTTGCCGGCATCCGCGAAGGCCAGCACATCAGCCAGGGCCAGGTGATCGGCTATGTGGGGTCGACGGGCTGGGCCACCGGGCCGCATCTGCATTACGAATTCCGCTACAACGATGTCCCCCAGAATCCGCTGACTACGACGCTGATGGAAGCGCCCACCTTGACCGGCAAGTCGCGCGCGGATTTCCTGACCTATTCGAGCGCCATGCTGAGCCGCATCAACATGCTGCGCACCTATAACGTGCTGACCGCCAGCAACTGAGCCCATGCCCCCTTCCACGGCGCCCATAGACTGTTCCGACGACTGCTATATCGGCCTGATGTCCGGCACCAGCATGGACGGCGTGGACGGCGTGCTGGTGGATTTTTCCGGCCCGCAGCCGGTGGTCCGGGCGGCCGCGCACGTGCCGTTTCCCGACGCACTGCGCGAGGCGTTCGGCGCTTTGCAGCAGCCGGGCGATGACGAGATTCACCGCGAGGCGCTGGCCGCAAACGGCCTGGCCCGCGTGTATGCGGAGTGCGTTGCGGAATTGTTGCGCGCGTCCGGCACGGATGCCGCCCAGGTTGCCGCGATCGGCGCGCATGGCCAAACGATCCGCCACCGGCCGCGCCAGTATGACGGCATCGGCTATACGCGCCAGACCCAGCATCCGGCGCTGCTGGCCGAACTTGCCGGCATCGACGTGGCGGCCGACTTTCGCAGCCGCGACATCGCGGCCGGGGGACAAGGCGCGCCGTTGGTGCCCGACGTCCATCTCGCGCTGTTCGGCGTGCGTGACGAGACGCGCGTGGTTTGCAATATCGGCGGCATTTCCAATATCAGCGTTCTTCCGGCCGCCAGGACGGGAAAGCCGGTCCTCGGCTTCGACTGCGGTCCGGGCAATGCGCTGATGGACGACTGGATCCAGCGTCATCAAGGCGTGCCGTACGACGATCGCGGCCAGTGCGCGGCGTCCGGCATCGTCGATGCGCAGTTGCTATCGAGATTGCTGGCCGATCCCTATTTCCAGATGCCGCCGCCGAAGAGCACCGGGCGGGACCTGTTCCATCCGGGTTGGCTGCAGCGCATCCTGGACAGCCTGGGCGACCAGCAACCGTCGTGGCAAGACGTACTCGCGACGCTGGCGAGGCTCACTGCCACGGCCATCGCGGACGATATCCTAAAGTACGCCGCCGATGCGGCGCGGCTGATCGTATGCGGCGGGGGCGCCCGAAATGACCATCTCATGGCCACGCTGCGCGACATGCTGCCGGGTGTCGAGGTGCAGGCCAGCGACGACTTTGGCGTCCCGGTGTCGCAGGTGGAAGCCATTGCCTTCGCATGGCTGGCTCGTCAATGCGTGCGGCGCGCCCCCGGAAACGTTACGGCCGTGACCGGCGCAAAAGGGCCGCGCGTACTGGGCGCGATCTACCCGCGCTGACGCGCGCGGTCGAAATAAAAAAGCGCACCGAGGTGCGCTTTTTCTTTGCGGTAAAAGCTGTCGATCAGACCGAGAAAGACGAGCCGCAACCGCAGGTGGTCGATGCGTTCGGATTCTTGATCACGAACTGCGCACCGTTGATGTCTTCCTTATAGTCGATCTCGGCGCCGACCAGATATTGGTAGCTCATCGAGTCGATCAGCAACGTCACGCCGTTTTTGACCATCGAGGTGTCGTCTTCGTTGACGTCTTCATCGAATGTGAAGCCGTACTGGAAGCCGGAGCAACCGCCGCCCTGCACGAACACGCGCAGCTTCAGCTCGGCATTGCCCTCTTCCTCGATCAACTGCTTGACCTTGTCGGCTGCGCTGTCGGTAAAGACGAACGGTGCCGGCACGTCCTCGGTAACGGGTGCCTCAGCGACTGCGTTCATGGGGATTCTCCTGGTTAGATACGCCCGTATTCTAAGCGCTACTCAAAAATCGTGCCGAAACCCTTTGTTTTCAAGGGGCTCTGGATGAGCGAAAGCGACGCAACGATTGCACGCCGGCGCCTTGGGGCTTCCGTTCGGCGTCTTCGACAACGTCGGCGTCCTCTGCTTCCGCTGCATCCGCCGGGTCTTCGGCCTTTTCGGCGGTTTCGACCTTTTCCGGCGGAGAAGCGTGCCCGCTGTCCGTGACGTCGTGGGCTTCGGCGGCGGGCACATGATTAGGCAACGCTCGCACTTCGCCCTGGATGAGCGGAACCAGTCGCCCCTCGACAATCGCGCCCTGGTGCATCTCGAGCGCGGCGTAGCGGACTTCACCGTAGACGCGCGCGTGCGGCTGCAGTTCCAGCAGCTCATTCGCATGTACCGGACCCGTCACCGTGCCGTTGAGAATCAGGTGGTCGACGCGGATTTCGCCCTCCACGACACCCTTTTCGCTAATCACTAGCATGCTGGACTTGCCCGTCTCGGCGGTCACATTACCGCGCACCCGCCCGTCCAGCCGCAATCCCCCGGAAAATGTCACATCGCCTTCGACGGCGGCGGAATGGCCGATCAATGTATCGATGGACAAGCCTTTCTTCTTCGAAAACAGCATGTTTTTCTCCTTTGACGCGCTATGGCGTTGCCGATTGCGACGCGCGAGTCTGGCCGCCTTGCATGATGCGGACCAGAACGGCGCGGACTTCCACATCCGGCGGGAGCGCCAGATCCCCTTCAATGCGTTGGTAATGCGTCAGTCGGACCGCGGGCAACGGCCGATCGCCCGACTGCGGCAATGTCAGGGTTAACGGCTTGCCTCCCCGGATTGCCGAGATCGCAAACTGCAGTTCCCCCTTGAATTCCGGCTGTTCGACAAAGGCTTTGGAGCCGCCCTGCATCACAAGCAAACGATAATGCACAAGACGGGCGTGCGGAACGCTTTGCGAGACACGGAAACTCCGGACATGGATGCCCGATGTGTCGCCCGACGCGGGCAGCAGCGATTCGAAGAATCCGAGATCCTCCTTGAGCTGCGCGATTTCCGTTTCGGCCGATTTCACCTGCTGGCCCAGGCTGTCCTGCGCGGCGCGCGCCATGCTCATCTCGGCTGCGGCCGTGTCGACACTGGCGCGCAGCCGGCTTCTTTCCGCCAAGACTTCATCCAGTTGTTGCCGGAGCCGCGCGTTGGCAGCCAGCAGGTCAGGGTTCGGCGCGAACGGACCTACCGATTGCCGCCCCAGCTTATAGCCGCCCATGCATGCCGCCCCACAGATCAGCACGAAAGTCAGCCCGCCGATCACCCGGCCGCGCCACGGATGCTGCATGCGAATAACCGCGCGGCCTGACCTGGGCGGGCGACGCGGACGCAAGGGGCGATACTTCAGGCCCATCGTGACACCCCGACGGAATGCGCTCGGTCCATCGCTGGAAATCCTCGTTTCTGCAGGCCCGTGATTGTATCTCCGAGCGATCATTGCGCGAATGAAAAGTCGGCAAATCGGCAGCGATGTCGATCCTGAGCAAGACCCTGGCGGAAAGCGCACAAAACACCACATAGCGCGACAGCACACAAATCATCGACCAAAAAAAACCGCACGACGAATCGTGCGGCTTTTCTGGATTTGCCCGGCGTGCGAAGCGCCTGGCAAATGCGCATTAGCGCTTCGAGAACTGCTTGCGGCGACGTGCCTTGTGCAGACCGACTTTCTTACGCTCAACTTCACGAGCGTCACGCGTAACGTAGCCGGCCTTCGACAGGGCGGACTTCAGCGTGGCGTCGTAGTCGATCAGGGCGCGCGTGATGCCGTGGCGAACAGCGCCGGCCTGGCCGGTTTCACCACCACCGGTCACGTTGACCTTGATATCGAACGTTTCGGCGTGCGCGGTCAGTTCCAGCGGCTGGCGCACGATCATCAGCGAGGTTTCGCGAGCGAAATATTCGTTGATGGGCTTGCCGTTGACGATGATGTCGCCCTTGCCCGACTTGATGAAGACACGTGCCACAGCGCTCTTGCGGCGGCCAGTACCGTAATTCCAGTTACCGATCATGGATTGGGCCCCTTAGATTTCCAGCACCTTGGGCTGCTGTGCGCCATGCGGATGCTCGGCTTCGGCATAAACCTTCAGCTTCTTGATCATCGCATAGCCCAGCGGACCCTTCGGCAGCATGCCCTTGACAGCCTTTTCCAGGGCACGGCCCGGGAAGCGCTGCTGCATCTTGCCGAAAGTGGTTTCGTAGATACCGCCCGGGTAGCCCGAGTGGCGGTAGTACTTCTTGTCCTGTTCTTTCGTACCCGTCACGCGGATCTTGGCCGCATTGACGATGATGATGAAATCACCAGTGTCGACGTGAGGAGTGAATTCCGGCTTGTGCTTGCCGCGCAGTCGGCGTGCCACTTCGCTGGCAACACGGCCGAGGACCTTGTCCGTCGCGTCAATCACGTACCAGTCGCGCTTTACCTCTGCAGGCTTGGCGGAAAAGGTCTTCATGATTTTTCCTGAATGAGAAATCTGCCCTTGTGACGGTCGCCGTTTTAGCGTCCTGTCGATCGGCCGGCCCTTTGGACCTGACCTTCCTGCTTGTGTTTGCAGGCTCTCCCTGATTTTTTCCGGGGGCAACGACCGGAAAGCCGACGATTATACTGGGCAGCATCGCTTTCCCACAAGCAAAGTTGTGGCTTTTCGTCAAGCGGGCTGCTGTGTGCGCGTGAGGATATGCGGTTAACGCCACCTTGTCGGTCCTGATGCGCGGCACTTCGGAGCAAATGGCGGAAACGCGCGCGGAAAACTGGCGAAAAAAAACCCAAGTCGGTTTGGACTTGGGTTCGAATCCACCAAAGGAGGAGGGTGGAGGAGACACCGGGCGATCGACGGGGCCGGTCATGGCGGGCGGTGCGGCAAGCGATCAGGGGTACGTTACCGGCTTTCGCTTTCGCACTTCAGCGCGCTCTCATGCGCCGTCGTTCGATGGATTGGATTATACATATGGCCCCCTGCGATGCAAGAAAATTTGCACTACGAAATTCTATACCACAATACGGAATGTCTTTTAATCCACAAAATTTACAACAAACTCTTTTTAAATCAATGAGTTAATTGCTATCTCGCACCGATGCTTGCAGACCACATTAGAGGATACCCTCAACTTTCTAGGGGATATCCCGCATCCGGATGCAATCGTTTTGATGCCATATACTGGCGAAATGCAAGGCGCGGCATTGTGCGAATATGCGCGCAAACAGACACCCAGGAACCGAGGAAACAAAAAAATGGAATGCAAAGTGACATGGATGGGCCCGGAAGGCATGAGTTTCATCGCCCAGACCGGCAGCGGTCACATCGTCGCCATGGACGGCGCGCCCGACGGCGGCGGCAATAACCTCGCCCCCCGTCCGATGGAAATGGTGCTGCTCGGCACCGGCGGCTGCACTGCCTATGACGTGGTGCTGATTCTCAAGCGCGGCCGGCAGGATGTGCGCGGCTGCTCGGTCAAGCTGGAAGCGGCGCGTGCCGATGCCGACCCGAAGGTGTTCACGAAGATCAACTTCCATTTCACCGTGACTGGCCGGAACCTCGACCCGGCCAAGGTGGAACGCGCCATCGAGCTGTCGCACGAGAAATACTGCTCGGCGTCGATCATGCTGGCGAAGACCGCCGAGATTACGCACACGATGGAAATCGTCGAAGGCTGATCCGGCCGCCGCAGATGCAAAAACGCCCGGCGCAGCCGGGCGTTTTCATATCGGAAATATCGGAAGCAAAGACAGGCCGATAAGCCGGATTCTGTGCGCGTCGCACGCCTTGCGGCGCACGTCGCGTGACAACCATTCCTCTAGACCGGCCGTTACCGGACGGTTCCAGCTCCCTACCCGCAGACTCGGCGGGCCGCTTCATCGTCTGCCTATTTGGGATTGCTCCGGGTGGAGGTTACCGCGTTTCACCCTTCCCACCGGCCGAAACCGGTGGCAAGACTCGTCTCTGTGGCCCTATTCCGCACGTTGCCGTGGATGGCTGTTAGCCAACACCCTGCCCTGTGGAGTCCGGACTTTCCTCCCCTTGCACCTTGCGATGCAAGCAGCGATTGTCTGGCCTGCTTTGCGGGCCGCAGTCTAACACCGATGCGCGGTCGGGTCAGCACGGCGCCCCGCGCGAAACACGCCGGCGTCGTCATAGAACGCCGGATCGGCATTGTCGGCGCTCCATCCCGGCACGCCCATTACGGGTAGCGGCGCAAAGCCGCGGCCGCCGGCCAGTGCGCCCTGCTGCGCCGCGCCGGCCAGCGATGCCGCCAGCAGGCCGTCGATCTGCGCCATCGCAAGGCCCGGAGACGCGGCGATCCACCACACATGCGCGGTGATCGCCTTGTACGGGTTCACCAGTTTTTCGAGCAGCGCGTGACCGAACGGCAATACCGTGCAGGTGCCAGCCCATTCATCACGGCGTGATAAAAACAGTTCGTGCCAGGAAAATCCGCGCAGCGCTTGCGCAAGGCCCGCGTCCTCGGTTACCAGCAGTGCACCGTTCTCGTCGAACAGCGTTGCCGCGTCGCGCAGGCCGCCGCGCATGCGCTGCACGCCGTCGCGCGCGATCGCTTCGGCCTGAAGCCGGTTGAGCAACTGCTTGGTCTGCGGATAATGCAGCCACATCAGCGCGTTGAAGGCGTCGTGCAGATTGTCGCGGGTCGGCACCTGGCCTGTGGCGTCGATATGCGATTCATACGCGACGCCGTCGGGCAACGCGGATTGGGCGATGAAGCGCAGCGGCAGTCCGCGCGCATTGCGCAGTGCCCCGGCACTCATGCCGTTCAGCGCGGCGCGCAGATCGTCGCCGCCCCGCAAGGCGCGCGTCAAAGTTGACGCCGACGCGGCAAATGGCAGGAACCACGGCCGCGTCCAATCGATGGTCGACAGCAATCGATTCAGCTGGCCTTCCAGCGCAGCGTCTCGCCGGCGCGCAGCGGCACCAGCGTGGCATCGCCGTACGGCAGTTCGGCCGGCAGTTGCCAGTCCTCGCGCGTGAGGGTCAGCGTGCCGGTGTTGCGCGGCATGCCGTAGAACGCCGGGCCGTTGAAGCTGGCAAACGCTTCGAGCTTGTCCAGCGCGCCCGCGTTGTCGAAGGCTTCGGCGTACAGTTCCATCGCGTGCAGTGCCGTGTAGCAGCCGGCGCAGCCGCACGCGTGTTCCTTGAGGCCGCGCGCGTGCGGAGCGCTGTCCGTGCCGAGGAAGAATCGCGCGCTGCCGGAGGTCGCCGCCTTGACCAGTGCCTCGCGATGGATCTCGCGCTTGAGCACCGGCAGGCAGTAGTAATGCGGGCGGATCCCGCCGGTGAAGATGGCGTTGCGGTTGTACAGCAGATGGTGCGCCGTGATGGTCGCCCCGACCGGGCCTTCCGCTTCGGCCACATACTGCGCCGCATCGCGCGTCGTGATGTGCTCGAACACCACTTTCAGCTCCGGAAAATCCTTGCGCAGCGGCTTCATCACGCGATCGATGAAGACGGCCTCCCGATCGAAGATGTCGATATCGCCGTCGGTCACCTCGCCATGCACCAGCAGCGGCAGGCCCACGCGCTGCATCGCTTCGAGCGTGGCGGCGCAGCGGCGGATATCGGTCACGCCGGCATCGCTGTTGGTGGTGGCGCCCGCCGGATACAGCTTCACGGCATGGACGAAGCCGCTGGCCTTGGCGGCGACGATTTCCTCGGCCGGCAGGTTGTCGGTCAGATAGAGCGTCATCAGCGGCTCGAACGCCATGCCGGCCGGCAGCGCGGCCAGGATGCGGTCGCGATAGGCGCTGGCCTGCGCCACCGTGGTCACGGGCGGCTTCAGGTTCGGCATGATGATCGCGCGCGCAAACTGGCGCGCCGTGTCGGGCAGCACCGCCGACAGCGCGGCGCCATCGCGCAGATGCAGGTGCCAGTCGTCGGGGCGGGTAATCGTAAGCTTCTGGGTCATGGCTGAAATCATCGGCCGGTCGTCGCGGGACGCCGGCCTGCAGGAACAATCGAAAATCAGAGAATCAGGATGGCGCGGTAGTCGTTCACATTGGTGCGTGTGGGACCAGTCACCACCAGATCGCCCAGGGTGTCGAAGAATCCCCAGGCATCGTGCGCGTCGAGCTTGTGGCGCGCCGATACGCCCGCCGCCTGCGCACGCGCCAGCGAGTCGGGCGTCAGCAGCGCGCCGGCATTGTCTTCGGAACCGTCGATGCCGTCGGTGTCGGCCGCGATGGCGTGCACATCGGCCGCGCCTTCAAGCTCGATCGCCAGCGACAGCAGGAACTCCGAACAGCGCCCGCCGCGCGCCGCCTCCGCGTTGCTGGGCAATGTGACCGTGCATTCACCGCCGGACACCAGCACCACAGGCGCCGAGAACGGGGCATTGTACTTGCGAATCTCGCGCACCAAGGCGGCGTAGACGCGCGCCACTTCCTGCGCTTCGCCGGTCACGGTGTCGCCCAGCAAAACCGGTTCGATTCCCTGGCGGCGGAACAGCGCCGCAGCGGCTTCCAGGCTGCCGTGCGCCGTAGCGATCATCCGATTGTCCACACGGCGGAACAGCGCGTCGCCGGGTTTCGGCGTCTCGGGAATCTCGCCGCGGGCGCCGCGTTCCAGATGCGATTGCACCGACGCGGGCACCGCTGCGCCAAAGCGCTTCAGGATTGCCAGCGCGTCGGCGTAGGTGCTGGGATCGGGCACCGTGGGGCCCGACGCGATCGCGCTCGGATCGTCGCCCGCCACGTCCGACACGATCAGCGTGGTCACCGGCGCGCGGCTGGCCTGGGCCAGCCGGCCGCCCTGGATACGCGAGATATGCTTGCGGACGATGTTCATGTCCGTGATCGGCGCGCCGCAGCGCAGCAGTTCCCGCGTGGTGGCCTTCAGGTCCGCCATCGGAATGCCTTCGGCGGGCAGCGACAGGAGGCTCGATCCGCCACCCGACACCAGCACAATCAGTCGATCGTCGGGACCGAGCGACTGCACCTGCGCGAGGATGTCGGCGGCGGCTTTTTCACCGGCTTCGTCGGGTACCGGATGGCCGGCCTCGATCACGCGAATATGCTCGGTGGGCAGCCCGTGCGCATAGCGCGTCACAACCACGCCTTCCAGCGAGGCCTGACCGCGATAGGCGCGCTCGACCGCCAGGGCCATCGACGCCGCGGCCTTGCCCGCGCCCACCACTAGCGTGCGGCCGCCGGCGTGAGGCGGCGGAAGATGGTCGGCGACGATTTCGAGCGGATCGGCGGCTGCCACGGCTGCGCGGAAGCTTTCCAGCAGCAAGGTGCGAGGACATCCCTGGAATTTCACAGTGCCTCCGCAATGGCTCGGCCCAGATCGGACGTGGATGCGCTGCCGCCGATATCGCGCGTCAGCGGCGCGTGGCCCGGCCCGGCGGCCAGGACCTTCTCGATGGTCTGCAGCACGGCGGCGCCTGCGTCGGCGTGGCCCAGATGTTCGAGCATCATGGCGCCACACCAGATCTGGCCGATCGGATTGGCGACGCCCTTGCCGGCAATGTCCGGCGCGGAGCCGTGCACCGGCTCGAACAGGCTTGGATAGATCTTGTCCGGATTGATATTGCCCGACGGCGCCACGCCGATGGTGCCCGTGCATGCGGGCCCCAGATCGGACAGGATGTCGCCGAACAGGTTGCTGGCGACCACCACGTCGAACCAGTCCGGATGCTGCACGAAATGCGCGGTCAGGATATCGATGTGGTACTTGTCGACGTTGATGTCCGGATAGCTGGCGGCCATCGCCTCGACGCGCTCGTCCCAGTACGGCATCGTGATCGAGATGCCGTTGGACTTGGTCGCCGACGTCAGGTGCTTCTTCGGGCGTTTCTGCGCCAGTTCGAACGCGAATTTCAGGATCCGGTCGACGCCATGGCGGCTCATCACTGTCTCCTGGACCACGATCTCGCGCTCCGTGTTGGGAAACATGCGGCCGCCGATGCTCGAATACTCGCCTTCGGTGTTTTCGCGCACGACGTAAAAGTCGATGTCGCCGGGCTTGCGATCGGCCAGCGGGCTCTTGATGCCGGGCATCAGCCGCACCGGGCGCAGGTTCACGTACTGGTCGAACGAGCGGCGAAACTGCAGCAACGACCCCCACAGCGACACATGGTCGGGAATCTTCGCCGGCCAGCCCACGGCGCCGAAGTAGATCGCGTCGTAGCGGGTCAGTGTGTCGAACCAGTCGTCCGGCAGCATCTTGCCGTGGCGCTCGTAGTAGGCGTAGCTCGAGAAATCGAAGTGATCCCACTGGAAGTCGATGCCGAAGCGCCGCGCGGCGGCATCCATGACACGGATGCCCTCGGGCATCACTTCCGTTCCGATTCCGTCTCCGGGAATGACAGCGATCTTGTATTGACTCATGGCTGGGAAGGGGCTGGCGGGAAATCTGCGGCGCGCGCAGACGGTCTCTTGGCAGCACCGGGCACGCGCAGGATAATGACCGCATTCTATTGCAAAGCGGCAGCCCCCTGCCGCACGGTGCCTCCGCCATGTGCCAGCTTCTAGGCATGAACTGCGCCACGCCGACCGACGTGACGTTTTCCTTTACCGGCTTTGCCGCCCGCGGCGGCGTCACGGACCATCATGCCGACGGCTTTGGTGTGGCGTTCTTCGAGGACAAGGCCTGCCGGCTGTTCATCGACAACCAGTCGGCCGGTACGTCGCCGGTGGCGGAACTGATCAAGCGGTATCCGATCAAGTCCAAAAATGTGATCTCCCACATCCGCAAGGCCACACAGGGCACGGTACGGCTGGAAAACTGCCATCCGTTCATGCGTGAACTGTGGGGCCGGCACTGGATCTTTGCCCACAATGGCGATCTGATCGGCTTCAATCCGTACCTGTCCGGCGTCTACCAGCCAGTGGGCGACACCGACAGCGAACTGGCGTTCTGCGCGCTGATGCAAGGCCTGCGCAAGCGCTTTCCCGGATCGCAGCCGCCGCTGAACGAACTGGGCCACGCGCTGGCCGACATCACGCGCGACATCACGCTGCATGGGGTGTTCAACTTTCTGCTGTGCAATGGCCAGGCGCTATTTGCGCACTGCTCGACGCGGCTGTACTACATCGTCAGGCAATGGCCGTTCTCGAAGGCGCATCTGATCGACGCGGATCTGTCGATCGACTTCGCGCAGGTGACTACGCCGGACGACCGCGTCGCGGTGATTGCCACGGCGCCGCTGACCGACAACGAAACCTGGACACAATTTGCGCCTGGCGAGTTGATCATGTTCGAACACGGTAGGCCGACTATGACCTGGACGGTGCCGATCCCGCCCGAGGTGCAGGCCAAGAACGCCGCCAACACCGCGTGCACCTGAGCGCCGCGTCAGGCGGTTGAAAGCCGCTGAAGGCGAACGGCCGGGGATACAGTCGAAGATACAGTCGAGGAACTGCGGGAAGGTCAAGCGGGATGCGGGACGGGCGCGGGGGATCGCGCCGCGAGGCAACGCGCCGCGACCGCCGGCACGCGTTGCGTGCGGCGCCCGCGGCGGCAGTCAATCAGTGATGCAGGATCTTCGAGAGGAACTGGCGGGCCCGCTCGGAGCGCGCCTCGATATTGCCGAAGAACTCTTCCTTCGGGCAGTCTTCCACGATCTTGCCGGCGTCCATGAAGATCACGCGGTTGGCCACCTTGCGTGCGAAGCCCATTTCGTGGGTCACGCACATCATGGTCATGCCTTCCTGCGCCAGCTGCACCATCACGTCCAGCACCTCGTTGACCATTTCGGGGTCGAGCGCCGAGGTCGGCTCATCGAACAGCATGCAGATCGGATCCATCGCCAGCGCGCGGGCGATCGCCACGCGCTGCTGCTGGCCGCCCGACAACTGGCCCGGATACTTCGCCGCCTGGTTCTTCAGACCCACGCGCTCCAGGTACTTCAGCCCCTTGGCGGTGGCCTCTTCCTTCGAACGGCCCAGCACCTTCATCTGCGCGATGGTCAGGTTCTCGGTGATCGACAGGTGCGGAAACAGCTCGAAGTTCTGGAACACCATGCCAACGCGCGAACGCAGTTTCGGCAGGTTGGTCTTCGGATTACCCACCGAGGTGCCGTCCACCAGGATGTCGCCCTTCTGGAATGGTTCCAGCGCATTCACGGTCTTGATCAGCGTCGATTTGCCGGACCCCGACGGACCGCACACCACCACCACTTCGCCCTTGGCGACCTTGGTGGTGCAGTCCGTCAGCACCTGGAAGGCGCCGTACCACTTGGAAACGTTATTAATTTCGATCATACGGCCACCTTTTTCTGATAACGCTTGACCAGCAGTGAAGCGGAGAAACAAATGATGAAGTACACGAGGCCCGCGAACAGCAACATCTCGACGATACGGCCGTCACGCTCGCCAATGCCGTAGGCCTGGCCGAAGAAATCCGCCAGCGCGCTGACGTAGACCAGCGACGTATCCTGGAACAGGATGATGCCCTGCGTCAGCAGCAGCGGCACCATGTTGCGGAACGCCTGCGGCAGGATCACCAGACGCATGGTCTGGCCATAGGTCATGCCCATCGCCTGCGCGGCGAACATCTGCCCGCGCGACACGCTCTGGATGCCGGCGCGGATGATTTCCGAGTAATACGCGGCCTCGAACAGCGAGAACGCGATCAGCGCGGACGTCATGCGCAAGTCGGACGCGGCGTTCAAATTGAAGACCTTCTGCAGCAGCTGCGGGATGATCAGGAAGAACCACAGCAGCACCATCACCAGCGGAATCGAGCGAAAGAGCGTGACGTACCCCTGCGCGAACAGGTTCAGCACCCTGCTCGACGACAGCCGCATCATCGCCAGGATCGTGCCCCAGACGATGCCGACGATCACCGCGGTCACGGTGATCTTCAGCGACACCATCATGCCCTCGCCCAGCACATGCAGCGTCGACGGGTTGATCGAGCTGAAATCGAATTCGTATGCCATGTTCCAGCTCCTTACTTGCCGCCGATAAAGCCGGGCACGCGGGTGCGGCGTTCCACCCAGCGCATCAGCAGCATCACCGTGAAATTGATCAGCGCGTACAGCACCGTGACCGCGATGAACGACTCATACGGACGCGCGGTGTAGTCCACCAGCTGGCGCCCCTGCGCGGCCAACTCCAGCAGGCCGATCGTCGACGCGACGGCGGAATTCTTGAAGATATTCAGGAATTCGGAGGTCAGCGGCGGCACGATCACGCGAAACGCCATCGGCAGCAACACGTGGCGATAGGTCTGCGTGAGCGTGAAGCCCATCGCCAGCCCGGCGTTCTTCTGGCCGCGCGGCAGCGAATTGATACCCGAGCGCACCTGTTCGCAGACCCGGGCGGCGGTAAACGTGCCCAGGCAGATCATGGCGGCCAGGAATTGCTGCGTGAACGGATTCATCTGCTTGATCGCCTCGCCGCCGGGCAACAGCTCCGGGCCGACGAAATACCAGATGAACAGTTGCACCAGCAGCGGAATGTTCCGGAAGATCTCGACGTAGGTGGCCGCAAACCCCGACAGCCACTTGTTCGGCACGGTGCGCAGCACGCCCAGCACCGATCCGATGACCAGAGCGATGATCCACGAACTGAGGCCCAGCGCGATCGTCACCTTCAGACCGGAAATCATCCAGTCCAGGTACGTCTCGTTGGCGGCCGCCTGTTCGAGGAAGACTCCCCAGTGAAATATGTAATCCATGTTGCGTCCTCAAAAAGAAACGGAAGGACTCATCCTTCCGTTTCGCACTGCTCCGATCGCGAGAATCAGTCGAGTGCCTTGTCGTTCGGATTCTTGAAGAGCGCCTTCATGTCTTCGGACAGCGGGAAGTCCAGGTTCAGACCCTTCGGCGGCACCGGTTGCATGAACCACTTGGTGTACATCGTGTTGATCTGGCCGTCCTTCATCAGGCCGGTGATGACGTGGTCCGCCAGCTTCTTGAACGGCGCGTCGTCCTTGCGGATCATGCAGCCATACGATTCACGCGATTGCGGCTTGCCCACCACGATCCAGTCGTTCGGGTTCTTGGCCTTGGCGCGTTCGCCGTAGAGCAGCGCGTCGTCCATCATGAACGCCACGGCACGGCCCGATTCCAGCGTCAGGAACGACTGGCCATGATCCTTGGTGCTGATGATGTTCATGCCCAGCTTCTGGTCATCGTTCATCTTGCGCAGCAGGCGCTCGGACGTCGTGCCAGCGGTGGTCACCACGTTCTTGCCCTTCAGGTCGGCCCAGTCCTTGATGCCGCCATCCTTCTTCACCATGATGCGCGTGCCGATGATGAAGATGCTGGTGGTGAACGATGCCTGCTTCTGGCGTTCCAGGTTGTTCGTGGTCGATCCGCACTCGATATCGATCGTGCCGTTCTGCAGCAGCGTGATGCGGTTCTGCGACGTGATCGGGATTTCCTTGACCTGCAGGTTCGGCAGCTTCAGCTGATCCTTGATGGCTTCCACGATCTTCATGTTGATATCGTAGGAATAGCCCACCTGGCGCACGCCGCCCAGGTTGTAGTTGAACGGAATCGAAGAATCCCGCACACCCAGCGTGATGACACCCGTGTCCTTGATTTTCTGCAGCGTACCCGTCAGCGGTTCGGCCGCTTGGGCACTTGCGCACAGCGTGCCTGCCGCGATCATCAGGCCAGCCAGCTTGGCAAAATTCATAACATCTCCTTGACCATGAAGAGAAAGACGGGACTGTATCAGACTGTCCCATCGGCGAAACAGTATTGCTTAGCTCGTCACCCAAGACAACGGGTTTTTCCCCTAAGTGGTGCCGAATCGGGCATGGTTTCGCGGCGATGCGCCAAAATGAGACACATCTGCCAACCCACCTTTCACGTACCGGCGGCCGCCTGCATCGGCCCCAAAAAGAAGAACGGCGGCCGGAACAAACCGGTCGCCGTTTTTTCGATGCCTCACGAAAGCGGGAAGCATTGCTGCGACGCAGCAATGCGCGATCCCCGATTCATGACCGTCCGTATCATGGATACAGACCACGCATCTCGCGCGCCTGCAGGATCCGCGTGCAGGCCACGATGAACGCAGCCGTACGCAGGGTGACCTTGTTGTCCTGGGCAACCTGCCAGATCGCCCGGAAGGCTTCTTGCATGATTCGTACCAGGCGCTCGTTGATTTCCTCTTCGGTCCAGAAGAAGCTGGAAAAATCCTGTACCCATTCGAAATAGGACACCGTCACGCCGCCAGCGTTGGCGATCACGTCCGGGCAGACGAGGATGTTGCGCTCGCGCAGGATGTCGTCGGCCTGCGGCGTGGTCGGGCCGTTGGCGCCCTCGATGACCAGCTTGGCGGTAATCTTCGGCGCGTTCTGCACGGTGATCTGGCCTTCCAGTGCGGCGGGAATCAGGATGTCGCAATCGACTTCCCAGAACCGTTCGGTCGACAGGACTTCGCCCTGGAAGCCGTCGATGGTGCCGCTGTGCGAGGCATATTCCATCATCGCCGGCACATCCAGCCCGGCCGGGTTGTACAGCGTGGTGCGATGATCCTGCACGGCCACCACCTTGGCACCGGCTTCATGGAACAGCTTGGCCGCCACCGCGCCGACATTGCCGAAGCCCTGCACAGCCACGCGGGCGCCCTTGACGTCCATGCCCAGATTGCGCGCGGCCTCGGAGCCGACCACGAACACGCCACGGCCGGTGGCTTCATGGCGTCCCAGCGATCCGCCCAGCGAGATCGGCTTGCCGGTCACCACGCCGGTGGCCGTGCTGCCCGAGTTCATCGAATACGTATCCATCATCCAAGCCATGACCTGGGCGTTGGTATTGACGTCCGGCGCGGGAATGTCCTTGGTCGGACCGATGATCAGGTTGATCTCGCTGGTGTAGCGGCGCGTCAGGCGTTCCAGTTCCGGCATCGACAGCGTGCGCGGATCGACGCGGATGCCGCCCTTGGCGCCGCCATAGGGCACGTTCACCGCGGCGTTTTTCACCGACATCCACGCCGACAGCGCCATCACTTCGGACAGCGTGACGTCCTGGTGAAAACGGATGCCGCCCTTGCCCGGGCCGCGCGACAGATTGTGCTGCACGCGGTAGCCCTCGAAGTGGGCGATGGTGCCGTTATCGAGTTCGATCGGTACGTCGACAATCAACGCGCGCTTGGGGCGCTTGAGCGTTTCCACCCAGCGTGCCAGCGAACCCAGGTAAGGCGTGACACGGTCGACTTGCTGCAGGTAGATGCCCCACGGGCCGAGGTTGTCGGCATTCAGGTACGAAGGCAGGGCGTGAGCGTTGGAGACGTTTTGCGTCGGTGCTGCGGAAGACATCGTAGAGTTCCGAGTGAAGGTGACCCGCAGGATATCGGCGCCCCCTGTTCTGAATCCAATGCCGATTGATCATCCGCCCCACCGCCGTTATGCAAGTCATGCATAACCTTCGAACGCGCTACCGCCGGCTTAGTTGCCCGCCAGCGGCGCGGCCACCGCGGCCCATACCTTGTCCACCAGTTGGCGTTTGCGGCGCAGCTGGCTGCCGCGCCGCTCGCCACCATTGTCGGTCGGCCGCTCGCGGTAGAGCCGGATTTCCATGTCGATCGACTGCGGCAGGCTGCGCGCCGATTCGGCCCGGACCAGCCGGCCCGCGGCCACGTCCTCGCGCACCGTGCTTTCGGGCAGGAAGGCCATGCCGTGCCCGGCCAGCGCCATGACCTTGAGCGCCTCGGCCATATCGGTCTCGTAGCATTTGTCGAGCTTGAGCGTTTCCGGCGATTCGGCCAGCAGCATGTCGACCATGCGGCCGAGGAACGCATTGGGCGTGTAACTGAGGAACGGCACCGGCTTCTTGTCGGTCCCCGGCAGCCGGAACGCCGGGCGGCCAGTCGCGTCGGGCACGCTGTACGGCGACAGCCGCTCGGTGCCCAGCACGAGCATGTCGTAATGCGCCGGATCGAGCTGGATCGCCTGTCGGGCATGGTGGTAGACCATGACCAAATCGCAGCCGCCTTCGACCAGCATCAGCACGGCGTCATGGACATTGAGCGCGCGCAGCCGGCACGGCAGCGTGCCGACCAGGCGTTCGACGCCCTTGAGCCATTCGGGGAAAAAGGTCAGCGACAGCGTGTGCGGCACGGCGAATTCCAGCACCTGCGCATTGGCAGAGCGCTGGCCGCGCATCAGCGCGCGCGTCTCGCTAACCTGCGCCAGCATCGCCAGCGCCTGTTCGTAGAACACCTTGCCGGCGGCGGTCAGGCTAGTGGGATAGCTGGACCGATCGATCAGCTCGGTGCCGACCCACGCTTCCAGTGACTGGATGCGACGCGAGAACGCTGGCTGCGTCACGTGGCGCAGCTCGGCCGAGCGCGAGAAGCTGTGCGTCTCGGCCAGACTGACAAAGTCTTCAAGCCATTTGATTTCCATGGCGCGGATTATCGCCCGCCGGCCCGATCCGCGCACGGCGCGCAAAATTGTTCCATGGATTTGCAGATCGATGGAACAGGATTACACTTTCACGGCATTCCGGACCAGATTTTGCATGTTTGTGCTCACGAGGCGCTTTTAAGATGACTGCCATTGCACGCCAACCCGATCGAGCCATCCATGCAGCAAGCCGCGCCGTCCTCCCGTCTGTCCCTGAACCTGCTGGCCTCCGGCATGGAAGCCACGTTGGCGCAGAGCGCGCGCATGGTGGCCGCCCACGTCGCGGCGAGCCTGCCCGATACGGACACGCTGCTGGCCAGCCTGCCGCCCGGCGCGCTCGACGGCAGCCCCGCCACCTACACGCGCCATCTGGTGCATGCCGATCCGTTCGAGCGCTACTCGGTGATGCTGCTGGTCTGGCGGCCGGGCCAGCACAGTCCGGTGCACGGCCATCGCACATGGTGCGCGTACCGGGTGTTGCGCGGCACGCTGTCGGAGCGGCATTACCGCTGGAATCCCGACAATCGCACCGCCACGCAGGTTGGCGCCGTCACGCGCGGCGAAGGCGACACCTTCAGCGTGCCGGCCGGCCTGCAGCATATCCACGCGCTGGGCAACGACAGCGATGCGGTTGCCGTATCGCTGCATATCTACGGCGTGGACCAGGATCGCATTGCCACCGGCGTCAATTTGCTGGTGGACACCATCGTCAGCTAGTTCGCGCCCGGCAGGGACGGCGGACGGCCGACGCCATCACACCCCTGTCCGAGAACTTCGATGGACCGCTATGACCGCCAGATCCTTGGCATCCTGCAAGAGGATGCCACCGTGCCCGTTGCCGATATCGGCGAGCAGGTCGGCCTGACTTCCACCCCTTGCTGGCGGCGCGTCCAGAAACTGGAAGAAGCGGGTGTGATCCGCAAGCGCGTGGCGCTGCTCGACGCGGCGAAACTCAATGTCGGCGTCACGGTCTTCGTGTCGATCCGCACCAACCAGCACAACGTGAAATGGCTCAAGGCCTTCCACGGCCTGGTGGCGTCGATCCCCGAGGTGACCGAGTTCTACCGCATGGCCGGCGATACCGACTATCTGCTGCGCGTGGTGGTGCCCGATATCGCCGCCTACGACGCGGTGTACAAGAAGCTGATCCAGGGCGCCGAGCTGGCCGATGTCAGCTCGAGTTTCGCGATGGAGCAGATCAAGTACACCACGGCGCTGCCGCTGGACTACGCGTAGGCGACTGCACCGGCGCGCGTCAGCCGCGATGCGCCCAGCTGGTCATGCGTTTTTCCAGCACGGCGAACAGCTCGTACATACCCATCGCCATCGCTGCGATAACGACCAGCCCGGCAAAAGCCAGCGGCATCTTCATCGCCGAACCGGCCGACACCAGCAGATAGCCGATGCCTTCGTTGGCGGCATTCATCTCGGAAACAGTCGTGCCGACGAAGGCGAGCGTGATGGCCACTTTGAGCGAGGCAAAGAAGAACGGCATGGCGCGCGGCAGGCCAACCTTGATCAGCACGTCGCGCCGCTTGGCGCCCAGCACGCGCAGCACGTCTTCCAGTTCCGGCTCCAGCGTGGCCAGCCCGGTGGCGATATTGACCATGATCGGGAAGAACGAGATCAGGAATGCGGTCAGGATCGCCGGGCCCGCGCCCAGGCCCAGCCACACGACCAGGATCGGCACGAATGCGGCCTTGGGCAGCGCGTTGAACGCGGTCATCAGCGGATAGGTAGCCGCATAGGCCAGCCGCGACGATCCCATCAGCATGCCCAGCACCACGCCGACGACGATCGCCAGGCCGAAGCCGACCATCGTGGTCCAGAACGTTCGCCACGCATGCCCGGCGATCACGCCGCCGTATTCGGCCAACGACGCCACGATGGCCGACGGGCTCGGCAGGATGAAGTCCGAGACATTGAAGACCAGACACGCGCCTTGCCACAGCAGCAGGCACGCGCCCAACAGGATCCAGGGGGCGACGCGCTGCACGCGCTTCGCCTGAAGTGAGGTCATCGTCGCCATGATCAATGCTGCCTGACGTGGCCGATCTTCTCGCGCAACTCGTGCACGCGTTCGGCAAATGGTTCGGTGTAGGTAACGTCGAGCGGACGCGGGCGCGGCAGGTCGATTTCCTTGCGCAGCAGCAGCCGTCCCGGCCGCGCGCTCATCACGTACACGGTATCGGCCAGGAACACCGCTTCGCGCAGATCGTGCGTGACCAGAATCACGTTGAAGCGTTGCGCCTGCCAGAGATCGCGCAGCACGCACCACAGTTCCTCGCGCGTGAAGGCGTCGAGCGCGCCGAACGGCTCGTCCAGCAGCAGCATGCGCGGCTGGTGGATCAGCGCGCGGCAGATCGAGGCGCGCTGCTGCATGCCGCCCGACAACTGCCACGGATACTTGTCCTCGTAACCGGCCAGACCGACCGTCTTGAGCAGATCGCGCGCGCGCGCCACGTACTCGTCGCGCTTCTTGCGCATGGTCGACCGGTACGGCTCGACGATCTCCAGCGGCAGCATCACGTTGTCGAGCGTGGTGCGCCACGGCAGCAACGTCGGCGCCTGGAATGCCATGCCGACCTGCTTGAGTGGCCCAGTCACCTTCGCGCCGTTGATGCTGACCACGCCGCGCGTGGCCTGGCGCAGGCCGGTGGCCAGCTTCATGAAGGTCGACTTGCCGCAGCCCGACGGCCCGACGATGGCGATGAACTCGCCCTCGGCCGCCTGCAGCGAAATGTCCTCGACGGCGAACTCGCCGCGCCGTGCCAGCTCGTCGTCATAGGCCAGCCACACGCGGTTGAAATCGACGAACGGCTTGCCGGCAGGCGCGCCCGCGCTGTCGGCAACGCCACGGGCCGGCGCGGCGTCGGCCGGCACGCCGCCCGATGCGCCAATCAGTGCTTCTCTTGCCATCATCGCAACACATCCAGTTCGGCGGCCGACGGCAGGTAGGCGTCGGTCCACAGCGTATCGGGGTTGATGCGTCCCTTGGTGGCGAAGGCATCGGCCACTTGCGACGCCATCAGCGACAGACGCGGCTTGTTGACACGGCCAAACCCTTCGGCCTTGGCGTCGGGCGACTTCACCACGCTGTCGAGCGCGATCTTCAGGCGGCGCACTTCCAGCTTCTCGTCGATGATGCCGTCGCGCGCCTTCACGGCCTTGATGCCTTCCTCGGGATTGGCGATCACATCCTTTGCGGACTTGGCAAAGGCGCGGAGGAACGCCTTCACCGCTTCGGGATTGCTCTTGAGAAATTGCTCGGACGCGATGACTGCGTTGCCGTACAGCTTCACGCCGTACTGCGGATACGGCAGCACCACGATGTCCTCGTCCTTCACGCCGCGTGCGTTCAGGTTCAGGATCGACGTGAACGAGAAGCCGGTGATCGCATCGAGATCGCCGCGCGTGAGCATGGTTTCGCGCAGCGTCGGATCCATCGCCTGCCAGTTGAACGACGCGGCCTGCAGGCCGTTGGCCTTGGCAAAGATCGGGAAGGCGCGGCGGCCCGCGTCGAACACCGGTGCGCCGAGCTTCTTGCCGGCCAGGTCGCGCGGCGACTTGATGCCCGACTTCTTCAGCGCCAGCACGGCCGCCGGCGTGTTGTTGTAGACCATCATCACGGCTACCGGCTTGTTCTTCGCGTCCGGGTTGTTGCCGTAGAACTCCATCACGGACGCCAGGTCGGCAAAGCCCATGTCATAGGTGCCCGACGCCACGCGGTTGACCACGTTGCCGGAGCCATTGCCGGCGTCGATCGATACGTCGAGCTTTTCGGCCTTGTAGTAGCCCTTCTGTTCGCCGAGCAGAAACAGCGCGGACGGACCTTCGAAACGCCAGTCGAGCTGGAAGCGGATCTTCGTCGCAGCTTGCGCCTGCGCGGTGCCAGCGCAGAGTGTCGACAGCACCATCGTGGTGCTCAATGCGGTGCACAGCTTCAGCAGATGACGGCGCACAGGGGATTGCGGCATGAACCTTCTCCAGTAGTTGATCTCTCTGGGAAGGACTTTTCGCAAGGGCCGTGCCAGCCCCGCATGGGACAATCGCGCACCGAAGCGAGGCGTGCGCGCGGTGCATTGACGAACCACGATTGTGCGCGCTCCCGTGTCAGCGCGACTTGCCGCCCAGGATTGTCGACAATCCGAGGCGGCGTTTTTTGCGGATCAGGCGTCCTGCGTGGCGTCGCCGACGTCGACCGCCAGCGCTTCCGCATCGGGCGCGCCCTTGGCGGCGTTGCGCGCCTGGATGTGCCACATTTCGGCGTAGCGGCCGTTGGCGCGCATCAGGTCTGCGTGCGTGCCGCGTTCGATGATGCGGCCGTGATCCATCACGAGAATCTGATCGGCATGCACCACCGTGGAAAGCCGGTGCGCGATCAGCAGCGTGGTTCGATTCTGCGCCAGCCGCATCAGTTCGGCCTGGATGGCCTGCTCGGTGCGCGAATCGAGCGCCGAGGTGGCTTCGTCGAACACCAGGATCGCGGGATTTTTGAGCAGCGTGCGCGCGATGGCCACGCGCTGCTTCTCGCCGCCCGACAGCTTCAGCCCGCGCTCGCCCACCGGCGTGTCGTAGCCCTGCGGCAGTTCGCGAATGAAGTGGTCGATCTGCGCGGCGCGCGCGGCCTCGATGACTTCCTCGCGCGAGGCGTCGGGCCGGCCATAGGAGATGTTGTAGTAGATGCTGTCGTTGAACAGCACCGTATCCTGCGGCACGATGCCGATCGACGCGCGCAAGTCGGCCTGGCGCACGCGCCGGATATCCTGGCCGTCGATTTCGATGCTGCCCGTGGTCACGTCGTAGAAGCGGAACAGCAGACGCGCCAGCGTCGACTTGCCCGATCCGCTGTGCCCGACCACCGCGGTCGTGGTGCCGGCGGCGATCGTGAAATCGACATCGTCAAGGATCACGCGATTGGATTCGTAGCCGAAGCCGACATGGCGGAATCGCACCTGGGCACCGTCGACGCGCAACGCGGGCGCGCCGGGCGCGTCGGCCACTTCCTGGTTGGTGCCCAGCAGCACGAACATGCGGTCCATGTCGGTGGTCGCCTGCTTGATTTCGCGATAGATCACGCCGAGGAAATTCAGCGGGATATAGAGCTGGATCATCAGCGTGTTGACCAGCACGAGATCGCCGAGCGTGAGCTTGCCGGCGGCCACGCCAACCGTGGCGCGCCACAGGATCAGGATCAGCCCGACCGCGATGATCGCCTGCTGGCCGAAATTGAGCAGCGAAAGCGAATTCTGCGACCGAATCGCGGCGGCGCGGTAGGTGCGCAGGTTCTCGTCGTAGCGGCGCGCTTCGTATTCCTCGTTGCCGAAGTATTTGACCGTCTCGAAATTGAGCAGCGAATCGATCGCCTTCTGGTTGGCGCGCGAATCGAGTTCGTTCATCTTGCGCCGGAAATGCGTGCGCCACTCGGTCACCACGATCGTGAAGCCGATATAGCTGGCCAGCGCGCACAGCGTGATCGCGGCAAACCAGATGTCGTAGTGCAGGAAGAAGAAGCCGATCACCAGCGACATTTCCACCAGCGTGGGCAGGATGCTGTACAGCGAATACGAGATCAGCGACTGGATGCCGCGCGTGCCGCGTTCGATATCGCGGCTCATACCGCCGGTCTGTCGATCCAGATGAAAGCGCAGCGACAGTGCATGCAGATGACGAAACACCTGCAGCGCGATCTCCCTGACCGCGCTTTGCGTGACCTTCGAAAAGAGGATCTCGCGCAACTCCGTGAACAGCGAGCCGGAAAGGCGCAGCACGCCGTAGGCGACGATCAGGCCCACCGGCACCACCAGCAGCGCGGCGGCGTCGCCGGCCTTCACGTCCATGCTGTCGACAAGCTTCTTCATCAGCACCGGCACGCCCAGATTGGCCACCTTGGCGGCCACCAGGCACGCCAGCGCCAGCATCACACGCCACTTGTAGTGCCACACATAGGGCAGCAGGTTGCGGACGGTCTGCCAGTCGCTGCGGGGAGCGCCCGCGTCTTTGAACAGCGTGTTTGCCGGCGGCGTGGGGACGGGCTCGGCGGTCGTGGAGTAGCGGCGCATACGTTAGAATTCAGGCCAATGCCGCGATTGTCGCAGAGAACGCCAGGTCCGGCAGACCGTGCCCCGCCCGCCCCATGAACGCCCCGTATTTCCCCCTCTCCTCGATCGACACCATGTCCACATCCGCCCCCATCTCCGAACTTCCTCGCGGCAAGAACCCCGCATTGCGCGTGGTGCCGATGCCCGCCGATGCCAACGTGCACGGCGACGTGTTCGGTGGCTGGATCATGGCGCAGGTCGATATTGCCGGCTCGATCCCCGCGGTCGAGCGCGCACAGGGCCGCGTGGCCACGGTGGCGGTCAACTCGTTCCTGTTCAAGCACCCGGTGTTTGTGGGCGATCTGGTCAGCTTCTACGCGGACATCGTCAAGACCGGACGCACCTCGATCACGGTGTCGGTCGAAGTCTACGCCCAGCGCATGCGGCACAGCCATGAGATCGTCAAGGTGACCGAAGCCACGCTGACCTATGTGGCCACCGACGAAAGCCGCTCGCCGCGCGAATTGCCGACGGCCTGAGCAACGCGCCGACAGGCAGGCGTCCCTCGCCCGAGCAGGCCAGGGACGCAGCGCTGCCTGCGGCGCAAGACCGCACGCTCAGTCGAACTTCGAGAAGTCCGGCTTGCGCTTTTCGAAGAATGCGGTGAACGCCTCCTTCGCTTCGGCAGCCAGCAGCATGCGGCGGAACACCTCGCCTTCCTCCGCCATCTTCTTCTCGACTGCCGGCGTGTCGTCGCCCTTCATCAGACGCTTGGTTTCACGCAGCGAAGACGCCGGCAGCGCCGCCAGCTTGGCCGCCTGCTGACGCACGTGGTCCGCCAGTTCCGCAGCGGGCAGCACCTTCGTCACCAGTCCCATGGCGTGCGCTTCCTGCGCGCTGAATGCCTCGCCGAGCAGCAGTTTCTCGGCGGCGCGCTGATAGCCGACCAGGCGCGGCAGCAGCAGGCTCGACGCGGCTTCCGGGCACAGCCCCAACTGCACGAACGGCAGCGACAGCCGCGCGGTGTCCGACGCGTAAACCAGATCGCAATGCAGCAGCAGCGTGGTGCCGATGCCCACCGCCGCGCCGCTGACCGACGCCACCACGGGCTTGGTGGCGTGGCTGATGGCGTGGAGAAACTGAAACACCGGCGCGGGCGCGCCGCCTTCTTCATGGGTGGGCGGACGCTTCATGAAGTCTTCGAGGTCGTTGCCGGCCGTGAAGATTTCCGGCTTGCCCTCGATCACGATCACGCGCACGGCGTTGTCGCCTTCGGCGTCGCGCAGCGCATCGGCCATGGTCTGGTACATCGCCGCGGTGATGGCGTTCTTCTTGTCGATGCGATCGAAACCAATGGTCAGCACGCCCTGCTCGATGCGGGTGGTAATGCTCATGTCTTCCTCGTCTCCAGTGGGAATTCGATGTTTGCCGCTCACGCAAACGGTGGCGGCGTCTCGGAAAGATAACTCAAGCCGAACGCGCCCGCGCCAACATTGAGCGCGACGGTCAGGCTCATGGGCGCGAGCATCAGCTCTACGTCATGCGCGGCGGCCGCATCGGCCAGCGATTGCCAGGCCGGCCACGCCGTCACGTCATCGATGTCGCCCGCATAGGCGGCTGCGATCGTCGGTGTCATCAGGCATCCGGCGCGGATGCACGCTTCGGCATGACCCAACAGGCGACGGATGCCTTCGTCGGTGCCGCGCGCCTTGGCAATCGCCTCGGTTGCGCCGCGATGCATGCGGATCACCGGGCGGATATTGAATGCGCTGCCCAGCATATAGCGGCCCCACGTGATGCTGTGCTCGCCCTTGAGCTTGGCGCGCGTGTACATGTACAACAGCTCGTCGGGAATCAGGAACATATGCGCCGCGTCGCGCAGGCGATTTTCCACCGCATCGACCACCGCTGCCGCGCTGGCCCCGCCTGCCAGCATGCGCGCGGCCTCGCGCACGATCAGCGCCTGGCCCGGGCCGATCGCGCCGGTGTCGATCACGGTGAGATCGAACAGCCCGCTGCGCCCCGCGTCCTTGCGCAGCTTGAAACTGCGCGCGACCGTGCCCACCACCGCGCCGGTGGCGTTCGCATACAGCTTGCTGCGGCTGCTGGCGATGGTCAGCAGGATCGCGCGGTCGCATTGCGCCACCACGTTCCTGAGCAGATGGTCTTCGAGTTCGCGTTCGAGCAGCGGAATCGATTCGGCGTAATGATCCTGCTTGCCGACCAGATACTGCTGATAGAGATCGGGCAAGGCCGCCTCGTCGCGCGTATCGGCGACAAAGCGATCGCCAGCGCGAATCCGGAACGGAATGGTGCGGACGCCCAACGCGTCCATCAGCGTGCGCGGCATGTCGCATGCCGCGTCGGCCAGAATGGCTGTCTCCTGCATTTCTTGTTCTCCTCCGGGTCAGTGCGTCAACGTGTTGGCATCTTCGTGTCCATACATTTCTTCATCTGATCGAAGGTCGGGACGGCTCGCCCGTGAGGCGGCCGTCCCTGCGGCGCGTTTTTGTTATACGCGCTCGAAGATTCCAGCAGCGCCCATGCCCGTTCCCACGCACATGGTCACCATGCCGTACTTCATGTTGTGGCGACGCAGCGCGTGCACCACGGTTGCCGAGCGGATCGCGCCCGTCGCGCCGAGCGGATGGCCCAGCGCAATCGCGCCGCCCATGCGGTTCACACGCGACGGATCGAGATCGAGATCGCGCATCACCGCCAGCGACTGCGCAGCAAATGCCTCGTTCAGTTCGATCCATTCGATCTGGTCCTGCGTCAACCCTCCGGCCTTCAGCGCGGCGGGAATCGCCACCTTCGGACCAATCCCCATGATCTCCGGCGGCACGCCGCGGACCGCAAACGAGACAAAGCGCGCGAGCGGCACCAGGTTGAACTGCTTGAGGATCTTTTCCGAAACGAGGATCAGCGCACCGGCGCCGTCCGAGGTCTGCGAGCTGTTGCCGGCCGTCACGCTGCCCTTGTTGGCGAACACCGCGCGCAGCTTGCCCAGTCCTTCGGCCGACGTATCCGGGCGCGGCCCTTCGTCAAGCGAGATGGTGCGCGTCCTGACGCTGACCTGCCCCGTGGCGAGATCGGGAAATTTCTCGACGACTTCGATCGGGGTGATCTCGTCGCCAAATTCACCGGCCTGCTGGGCAGCGATGGCCTTCTGGTGCGACGCCAGCGAA
The DNA here is from genome assembly GCF_008801835.1 of Cupriavidus pauculus. Lineage (GTDB taxonomy): Bacteria > Pseudomonadota > Gammaproteobacteria > Burkholderiales > Burkholderiaceae > Cupriavidus > Cupriavidus pauculus. The sequence continues at coordinate 132,904 of NZ_VZOW01000006.1, forward strand.
AACGCGTCCTGGTCTTCGCGGCTCACCTTCCACTGCGTGGCCACCTTTTCGGCGGTCAGGCCCATGCCATAGGCAATCCCGACGTTCTCGTCGCGCTCGAAAATCGACGGCGACATCGACGGCGAATTGCCCATCATCGGCACCATGCTCATCGATTCCACGCCCGCGGCGATCATCACATCCGATTCGCCGACGCGGATGCGGTCGGCCGCCATGGCCACCGCGGACAGGCCCGAGGCGCAGAAACGGTTCACCGTGATGCCGCCGACGGTATTCGGCAAACCCGCCAGCAGCGCGCCGATGCGCGCCACGTTCAGGCCCTGCTGGGCTTCGGGAATCGCGCAGCCAACGATCGCGTCCTCGATCAGCGCCGGGTCCAGGCTCGGCACCTGGGCCACGGCGGCCTTCAGGATCGTCGCCAGCAGATCGTCGGGACGGGTGTTCTTGAACGCGCCCTTCGGGGCTTTGCCGATCGGCGAACGCGTGGCCGCGACGATGTAGGCGTCTTGCAGTTGTTTCATGATGTCGGTTCCTCGTTGGCCTGATCAGTTGCGCACCGGCTTGCCCGTCTGCAGCATGCCCATGATGCGCTCCTGCGTCTTGCCGTTGCCCAGCAGGTCAATGAATGCCTTGCGTTCCAGCGCCAGCAGCCAGTCCTCGCTGACCAGCGAGCCTGCCTCCACGTCGCCGCCGCAGACCACTTCGGCAATGCGCGTGGCGATCAGGAAATCGTGCGCCGAGATGAAGTTGCCGTCGCGCATGTTCACGAGCGACGCCTTGATCGTGGCGATGCCCGAGCGGCCGGCCACCGGAATCAGCTGGCCCGGCAGCGGCGCACGATAGCCGGCGTTGGCCAGCGCGCGCACTTCGCTCTGCGCCACGTACAGCAGTTCGTGGACGTTGTAGACGATCGTATCGGTCGGCTGGACGTAACCAATCTGCTGCGCCTCCAGCGCCGAAGTCGACACGCGCGCCATGGCCGCGGCCTGGAAGCGGTTGGTGACGAAGTTCAGGTAGTTGGTGCTGCCGGCGGCCTGTGCGGCCCGCGCGGCGGCAATCGCGGCTTCCTTGAGGCCGCCGCCGGCAGGCACCAGGCCGACGCCCACTTCGACCAGGCCCACGTAGCTTTCCAACGCGACCACGCGTCGGGCCGAATGCAGCATCAGTTCGCAACCGCCGCCCAGCGCGATGCCGGACACCGCCGGCACCACCGGTACCGCGGCGTACTTCACGCGCATCATGGTGTCCTGGAACTTCTTCACGAACGGCTCGATGCCCTTGGCACCGCCCATCATGAAGGCCGGCATGGCGGCCTCGAGGTTGGCGCCCGCCGAGAACGGACCGCCGGGCGCGCCCAGCTGCAGCGATGTCGGCTGCCACACCACCAGTCCCTTGTATTCGGCTTCGGCCAGTTCCACGGCGCGCACGATGGTGTCGAGCACGTCGGGGCCGATCGTGTTCATCTTGCCCTTGAACGAGATGATCAGCACATCGTCGGCGCCATCGCTGGTCCAGATGCGCGCGCCGTCGTTCTCTTCGATGGTCTTGCCGGCACGGCGCGGATCGGCCGCTTCGGTGCCCTTGAGTGCGGCCCGGAAAACCTGGCGCGCGTAGACCGGCAGGTCGGCGCGCTTGACGAACGCGCTGGCGGCCGGCGACCACGAACCCTGCGCGCCATGCACGCCGCCGTTCTCGGCCACCGCGCCATCAAACACCCACGCGGGCAGCGGCACGTTCGCCAGCGCGCGCCCAGCGTCGATATCTTCCTTGACCCACTCGGCCACCTGCTTCCAGCCCGCCGCCTGCCAGTCTTCGAACGGGCCGGAATTCCAGCCGAAGCCCCAGCGGATCGCCAGGTCGATGTCGGCCGCCGAACCGGCGATCTGCTCCAGATACACGGCGATGTAGTGGAACACGTCGCGGAACACGCCCCACAGGAACTGCGCCTGCGGATTGGTCGATTCGCGCAGCAGCTTGATGCGTTCGGCCGGATCCTTCTTGAGCATGCGCACGACGATCTCGTCGGCTTTCTTGCCCGATTCCACGTACTGGCCGGTCTTGGCGTCCAGCACCTTGATCAGCTTGCCTTCCTTCTTGTAGAAGCCGGCACCGGTCTTCTGGCCCAGCGCGCCGGCGTCGACCAGCCCCTTGAGCACGGCTGGCGTCTTGTACACCGGCGCGAACGGGTCGTTGGCGAGCCCGTCCTGCATGGTCTTGATCACGTGCGCCATGGTGTCCAGCCCCACCACGTCGGCGGTGCGGAACGTGGCCGACTTGGCGCGGCCCAGCTTGGTGCCGGTCAGGTCGTCGACGATATCGAACGGAATGCCGAATTTCTCGGCTTCGGCAAACACGGCCAGGATCGAGAAGATGCCGACGCGATTGGCGATGAAGTTCGGCGTATCCTTGGCGCGCACCACGCCCTTGCCCAGCGACGTGGTCAGGAAGGCTTCCAGGCGGTCGAGGATCTCGGGCTGCGTGGTGGCGGTGGGGATCAGTTCCACCAGATGCATGTAGCGCGGCGGATTGAAGAAGTGCACGCCGCAGAAGCGCGCCTTGAGGTTGTCGTCGAAACCATCGGACAGCGCCGTGATCGACAGGCCCGACGTATTGGTCGCGAAGATCGCGTTGGGCGCCAGATGCGGCGCCACTTTTCTGTACAGGTCGTGCTTCCAGTCCATGCGCTCGGCGATCGCCTCGATCACCAGGTCGCATTCCTTGAGCAGCTCGATGTCGTCCTCGTAGTTGGCGGCGCGGATCAGGCCCGCTTCGTCCTTGATGCCGAGCGGCGCGGGCGACAGCTTCTTCAGGTTTTCGATGGCCCGCAGCGCGATGCCGCTCTTCGGGCCTTCCTTGGCCGGCAGGTCGAACAGCACCACAGGCACTCGGGCGTTGACGAGGTGGGCGGCGATCTGCGCGCCCATGACGCCGGCACCCAGCACGGCGACCTTCTTGACGATGAAATTGGACATGCGCGCTCCTTGGAGAGTGAGCGTTTGGGAGAGAAGTATTCGAGCGTTCGGTGTGCTCGCGTCCCTGCCGTCCGGGCGGCAGGGCAGTTGCAGCAAGGGCTTCGGGTTACGGCGCGCCACGCATGGCCCGCCAACCGCTCCACCCCTGCCGGCCGTCGGTCGTTCAGATCAGAACAGGTCGGCGTCGAGTGCCATCAGCGTGGCGCTGCCGGCGCGCGCCTTGCGGATTTCCGCCGCGGTTTCCGGCAGCAGCTTGGCAAAGTAGAAACGCGCGGTAGCCAGCTTGCTGACGTAGAACTTGTCGCCGCTGTCCTGCTTTTCGAGCGCGATCTTGGCCATGCGCGCCCAGAAGTACGAGAACACCAGATGGCCCACGACGCGCAGGTAAGGCACGGCCGCGGCGCCGACTTCGTCGGGGTTGCCCATCGCCTTCATGCCGATTTCCATCGTCAGCTTCTGCACCTTGTCGCCGATGTCGGCCAGCGGGTTGACGAACTCCTGCATCGCCTCGTTGGTGCCCTCGGCCTCGACGAATTCCTGCACGATCTTGCCAAAGGCCTTCAACTTGGCGCCCATGTCGCCGAGGATCTTGCGGCCCAGCAGATCCAGCGCCTGAATCGTGTTGGTGCCTTCGTAGATCATGTTGATGCGGGCGTCGCGCACATATTGCTCCATGCCCCACTCGGCGATGTAGCCGTGGCCGCCGAACACCTGCATGCCTTCGTTGGTCGACGTGAACGCGTTGTCGGTCAGGAATGCCTTGATCACCGGCGTGAGCAGCGCCACCAGGTCGGCGGCTTCCTTGCGCACCGCTTCATCGGGATGCGACAGCTCGCGGTCGATCTGCAGCGCGGTCCAGTAGCTGAAGGCGCGGCCGCCCTCGGCATAGGCCTTCTGCGTGAGCAACATGCGGCGCACATCCGGGTGCACGATGATCGGGTCGGCCGGCTTGTCCGGCGCCTTCGGGCCGGTCAGCGCGCGCATCTGCAGGCGATCCTTCGCATAGGCGACCGAATTCTGGTACGCCACTTCGGTCAGGCCCAGGCCTTGCGCGCCGACGCCCAGGCGCGCGGCGTTCATCATCACGAACATCGCGTTCAGGCCCTTGTTGGCCTCGCCGACCAGCCAGCCGCGCGCGCCGTCCAGGTTCATCACGCAGGTGGCATTGCCGTGGATGCCCATCTTGTGCTCGATCGAGCCGCACTTGATGCCGTTGCGCTCGCCCGGATTGCCGCTGGCATCGGGGATGAACTTCGGCACGACGAACAGCGAGATGCCCTTGGTGCCTTGCGGGGCGTCCGGCAGGCGGGCCAGCACCAGGTGGATGATGTTCTCGGCCAGGTCGTGTTCGCCGGCGGAGATGAAAATCTTGGTGCCCGTGATGGCGTAAGAGCCGTCGGCCTGCGGTTCGGCCTTGGTGCGCAGGATGCCAAGGTCGGTGCCGCAATGCGGCTCGGTCAGGCACATCGTGCCGGTCCACACGCCCGACACCAGCTTGGGCAGGTAGGTCTGCTTCAGTTCCGGCGTGCCATGTGCGTGCAGCGCTTCATACGCGCCGTGCGACAGGCCCGGGTACATCGTCCACGCCTGGCCGGCCGAGTTCAGCATCTCGTACAGCGCGTTGTTGACGACGATCGGCAGGCCCTGGCCGCCGAATTCGGGATCGCACGCCAGCGCCGGCCAGCCGGCTTCCACGTACTGCTGGTAGGCTTCCTTGAAGCCCTTGGGCGCGCGCACCACGCCATCGCCGACGTAGGTGCAGCCTTCGCGGTCGCCCGGCTGGTTCAGCGGGAACACCACGTCCGCGCAGAACTTGCCGGCTTCTTCGATGACCTGGTTGATGGTGTCCGCGTCGATGTCCGCGTGCTGCGGCATCGCCTTGAGTTCGGCTTCTGCGCCGAGCAGTTCGTGGAGCACGAACTGCATGTCGCGCAACGGTGCGGTGTACTGGCCCATCAAAGACTCCTTGGAGGTTTTCAATGCCGCCACACGCGCGTGCCGCACGCCCCTGCCGGGGCATGGTGCGGCCGTTGCCGGACGGCTCAGGTACGGTAAGACTGAATCAGTTTGTTGAGCGCGACCATGGCAAGCTCGGCACTGTCCGGCAGGCGCAAGAAACGGGCGTCGTGATGCAAGCCTAGTTCAAGGCTGTACATTTCGAACAGCATCAGGCGCGGATCGCAATCCGCGCGCAGGTGCCCCTCTTCCTTTGCCTGGTCGATGGCACGCATCAGCGCGGCCCGCCAGATTGTCACGCTCTTGACGAGTTCGTCACGTACCGGGCTTTCCGCGCGATCGTCGTACTCGACCGCCCCGCTGATGTAGATGCAGCCGGTGGTCACTTCCTGGATGCGCTTTTCCATCCAGCGCCGCACCATCGACCACAGGCGAGGCAGACCGCGCGGCTCCTGCAGCGAGGGGTAGAACACCTCCTGCTCGAACCGGCGGTGATACTCGCGCACCACTTCCACCTGCAGGTCTTCGCGCGAACCAAAATGCGCGAACACGCCGCTCTTGCTCATCTGCATGCGTTCCGCGAGCAGGCCGATGGTCAGCCCTTCAAGCCCGTCGCGGGACGACAGTTCCAGTGCGGCATCGAGAATCGCCACGCGCGTCATCTCGCCCTTGCGCAAGGGCGTAGGTGCGGCGGCGGATTCAAGACGGACTGACTGGTGTCGCATGGTTTTCTCTCCGTTCCTTGCGCCCCCGAAACAGGGGCGTTTGCTGGCCTGACGCTGCTTTCGGCAGGCACATTCGACAGCAAAAAGCCATCGTAAATGCACGAAGTCTAAGCCAAAAAAGAACGGTCGTTCAGATTATTCTGGCGGGGCCGATCTGCATCAAGCTTTTAATTAGACCCGTGTTTCTAAACGGGCGGCGCGGCACGGCCCGTTTGCGGCGCAATGCAGCATCGGCTTAAAAACCGCGTGAAATCGCGCCCTGCGCGCTGGTTCGCGCGGGTCTGGTGCGGCGTCGCAGCGCCGGCCGGCCAGCATCTTACCGTGGCCTCCTGCGGCGCGTTCAGTAGCGGCCGGTCACGCCCGCGATCACGACGCCCATACGCAACACGTAGTACGCGGCCCAATTGGCAAAACGGCGCAAACGCGGCAGCTTTGCGTGGACTTCCGGAATCACGCGGGCGCTGCGCTGATCCATCGCGCGTTCCAGGCGCGCGCGCAGCGTATTGGCGAAGGTCGCATCGTAGACCGCCACATTGGCCTCGCGCGCCAGCAGCAGGCTGAACGGATCCATGTTGCTGGAGCCAACGGTCGCCCACGTGTCGTCCACCACCGCCACCTTGGCATGCAGGAAGCTCGCTTCGTACTCGAAGATCTCGACGCCGGCTTCCAGCAGGCGCGCATAGAGCGCATGGGTGGCGTAATGCTGGAGCTTGTACTCGACCATCCCCTGCAACAGCAGCCGCACGCGCACGCCGCGCTCGCGGCAGGCCAGCAGCGCGCGGCGCATCTTGTGTCCGGGCAGGAAATACGCGTTGGCCAGGATCACGTCGCTGCGCGCGGCGCCCAGCGCGTACAGGTATTCGCGTTCGATGGTGCGGCGATTGCGCAGGTTGTCGCGCAGCAGCAAGGCGGCGGGCACGCCGTCGGCATGGATATCGTTGCGCGCATGACGCGCGGCGCGGGTCAGCGTTTCCACCTCGGCAAAGGCCGTGGCCGTCTCGCTCAGGCTGCGCCGCTGGGCAATGCGAAACCACAGCCGCGCCGACGCCAAGGCAATCTGCGCCACCAGCGGGCCGCGCACGCGCACCGCGAAATCGTAGCGCGGGCCCAGTTCGGGCAGCTCGACCGGGCCGTGGTTGTGATCGTCGATGATGTTGATGCCGCCGACGAAGGCCACTTTGCCATCGATCACCGCAATCTTGCGATGCAATCGGCGCAGATGCCGGCGCGCCAGCTTGAAGCCGCGCAGCGGCCGATAGATTTCCAGCTGCACGCCGCCCGCGCGCAGGCGCTCCACGAGTGCGACGGGGATATCGCCCGCGCCGAATCCGTCGATCACCAGCCGCACATCGACGCCGCGCTGCGCCGCCGCAATCAGCGCATCGCTCACGCGCGCGCCGACGGCGTCGTCGGCGTAGATGTACGTCTCGACGACGACATGGACCTGCGCACTGTCGATCGCCTCGATCAGCGCGGGGAAGAACTCCTGGCCGTTGCGCAGCAGATCGACGCGGTTGCCGGGCACCGGGCTGCCGCGGCGCCGCACCCAACGCATCAGGCGCGCCTTCGCCTGGGCGCCGGCGCCCTGCGGCCATGCGGTCCGGGCGTGGCCGGCGGCCGGGTCGGGCGCCGCCGCGACGTCGGGCGGATTGGGCGGACGATCTTCTGCGCGGTCGTAGGGGCGTGACATGGACTCGATTATCGGCCAACGGGCGGCTTGTGCACATCGCCCGGACCAACTCTGCTATCGTCAGCGCATTCTGACGCCCAACAGGGAAAGCATTGTGAAGGTATTCGGCATCACCGGTTCATCGGGAAGCGGCAAGACCACGCTGCTGGACCAGCTGATTCCCCGCTTTGTGGCCAACGGCATGCGCGTGGCCGGCATCAAGCACACCCACCATGGCTTCGATCCCGACACCCCCGGCAAGGATTCCTGGCGCATGCGGCAAGGCGGTTGCGAAAACGTGGTGCTGGTGGGCGCGCGCCATCTCACGCTGATGCGACACTATCCGGAACATGCGCAGTCGCCGGAACTCGTTGACGCGTTGGCGGTGCTGCCGCCCGACACCGATCTGGTGGTGGTGGAAGGCTACAAGTGGAGCGATTTTCCGAAGTTGGAGATCTATCGCCCGGCCCATGGCAAGGGCCCGCTGTGGCCCGAAGTGCCGGGCGTGGTGGCGGTGGCCAGCGACGCGGTGGCCGAGGTGGCCGGCCAGACGGCGCTGCCGGTGCTGGACCTGGCCGATATCGAGTCGATCTACGCGTGGATTCGCGACTACCTGGCGTCCCACTAACCTGCGCAGCCAGTCTCAGGCCTCGGGAATGGCCACGCGATGCGCCAGTTCGGCCATCAGCGGCACGTGATCGGAGCGCTCGGCCCATTCGCGCCCGGTCAGCGCCTGCGAGCGTTCGATCTCGAAGCCGCGCACGTAGATGCGGTCGAGCTGCCACCACGGCATGTGGCTCGGAAAAGTATGAATGCGCCCATTGCGCGCATGCGCCGATTCCACCGCGCCGAGCGTGTTGCAGATGCGCGCGTCGAGTTTGTGGTTCCAGTCGTTGAAATCCCCGGCGATCACCAGCGGCGCATCGGCCGGCACCACGGCGCGCACGCGATCGACCAGCGCGCTGGCCTGACGCACGCGGCTGCGCGCGAACAGGCCGAAATGCACGCAGATCAAGTGCGCTTCCACGCCATGGATATCGGCCACCGCGTGCAATAGCCCGCGCTGTTCGAAGCGATGATCGGAGATGTCGAGGTTTTCCGACATCACGATCGGATGGCGCGACAGTATCGCGTTGCCGTGATGCCCGTGCTCATAGACCGCGTTGCGCCCGTAGACCGAGTGCGGATAGGCGTCGGTCGCCAGATAGTTGAGCTGGGTGTGGTCCGGATCGAACAATTCGGCGGCAATCAGGCGGTCATTGCGATCCTGCACTTCCTGCAGGAAGACGATATCCGCGTTCATCGCCTGCAGCCCGGTGCGCACGCTCTGGATACGCGGCTTTCCGGTGAAGCCCTTGACGCCCTTGTGAATGTTGTAGGTCACCACGCGCAGCTTCATTGCGCGACTCCCGCGGTCACGGCCTGGCGCGCAGCCGTGCGCCATACCAGCTGTCGCACGGCTTCGGCATTGCTCGCTGAAAAGCAGCGCTCGGCGGCAGCCTGCCAGGGCAGCCATTCGAACTGTAGATGTTCGCGCGGTGCCAGCGTGACCGGCAGCGGCTCCGGCACACACAACCCGAACCAGTGTTCGGTATTGCGGATGACGCCGGGCGCGTAGCGGTGACGCCACTGGGGATAGATTTCGTAGTCGATCGTGTGCCGCCAGTCGGTCAGCGCAAAGCGGCTGGCAACAATGCCGGTTTCCTCGGCCACCTCGCGCGCCGCGGTGACCGCCAGCGGTTCATCCTCGGCGTCGAGACTGCCGGTGACCGACTGCCAGTAGCCGGGCCGGTCGGCTCGTTCGATCAACAGGACTTGCAGGTCTGGTGTGTGGATCACAACCAGCACCGATTCTGGAATCTTGTAGCGCATGGGGGCGTGGGAATGGACAGACCCAAGCATAGCGCAGCGGGGCGCCACTGGCGCGCGCCGGGCCGATTTACCGCAATGCGGAATCAGGCGGCGCGCAGCCACCGCCTCACGCCAGAGTGTGCGTGCCGGGTTGCTTGGGCGGCAAATAGTGGCTGCCGGACGGCTCGGCCTGGGCCGACGCCGGGGCATTGCGCAGCCAGGTGTCGAACACCTCGGGCGAATCGCCGTGTCCCCACGCGGCACGCAGCTGCTGCATCAGCGGTGCCAGCGCCTCGGTATATCGTCGGGACGCCACATGCGCGTGCTCGGCCAGCGCATCGGTGCTTTCGCGCACCTGCGCCGCCAGTTCGGCGCGCTCGTGTGCGATCTCCTTTTCGCGAATGCCCAGTTGGTTGTATTTCTGGATCAGGAAGCGCTGGTAGTCGCCGGCCTCCACGCCTTGCGCGGCCTGCGCGTTGACCTGCTCGAAACGCATCACGATGCTGGCGGTTTCCTGTTCGACATGCGCCACCTCGCTGTTCAACGCCTGCAACGCCTCCTGCAGGCGCAAGGCTTCGCGGCGATGGGTCTGCAGCCGCGAAGCCTCGTCGTCGAACGTGCGCTGGGCGCTCAGGTAGGCCTGCACCACCGGCTGCGGCGCCACGACCAGCAGCGGATCGGCCCCGCCGGCGCGGCGCCCGGACAGCAACGCATCCTCGGGCAGCCGCAGATTGCCGACGTCTTCGAGCCAGCGGCCCCGCGCCATTACCGTGGCCACCGTATCCAGCGCCAGCTTGCGCAGCGCCTCGGCACGCTGTGCGGCCATCGACGTGGCGCCCTGCGAACCGTCGGCATACAGCGGCGACGCGTTCTGCACCGCATGGGCGACATCGGGCACGCACGCGGCCACCGTGGTGGCGACCGATTCGGACATCGCCTTCGCGGACTTGCGCACCGCGCGGCGCAGTTCGAAGCGCGCCAGCATCATCATCACCAGACCGGCCACCAGCCAGGTCAGAATGGTTTCCGCATGGGCCAGCACAAAGGTGCGGATCAATTCGGTATCGAGCTCGAAGTTCATTGGTCTTATCCTCCCTCGTCGCGATCGCCCTTCGGATGTCCTCGGGGTCCACGTCGCGCATCAGGCAGGAAGACCTTGCCGGCCAGCGCTTCGTTCCGGCTGGTAACAAATAGAAACGCATCCTTGCGACCAAAACAAAAAAGCCGCGCACTGGCGCGGCTTTCCTGCTTGCGGTCGAAATGATCGGTCGAGGCGATCAGGCCGTGGTTTTCGGCTCCTGCGCGCGCAGGCGGATATGCAGCTCGCGCAGTTGCTTCTCGTCGACCGTGCTCGGCGCCTGCGTCAGCAGATCCTGCGCGCGTTGCGTCTTCGGGAAGGCGATCACGTCACGGATCGAATCGGCGCCGGCCATCATCGTCACGATACGGTCCAGGCCGAAAGCCAGGCCGCCGTGCGGCGGCGCGCCATATTGCAGCGCGTCGAGCAGGTAGCCGAACTTGGCGCGCGCTTCCTCGTCGTTGATCTTCAGCGCGCGGAACACCTTGCTCTGCACGTCCTCGCGGTAGATCCGCACCGAGCCGCCGCCCATTTCCCAGCCGTTGAGAACCATGTCGTAGGCCTTGGCGATGCACTTGCCCGGATCGGTTTCCAGATATTGCAGATGCTCGTCCTTCGGGCTGGTGAACGGGTGATGCATGGCCACCCAGCGAGCGTCGTCCTCGTCGTACTCGAACATCGGGAAGTCGATCACCCACAGCGGCTTCCACGTGTCCTCGAACAGGCCCGTGCTCTTGCCGAATTCCGAATGGCCGATCTTCAGGCGCAGCGCGCCGATGGCGTCGTTGACGATCTTTGCCTTGTCCGCGCCAAAGAAGATGATGTCGCCGTCCTGGGCTTGCGTGCGCTTCAGGATCTCGGCAATCGCGGCGTCGTGCAGATTCTTGACGATCGGCGACTGCAGGCCGTCGCGGCCCTTGGCCACTTCGTTGACCTTGATCCACGCCAGGCCCTTCGCGCCGTAGATGGCGACGAACTGCGTGTACGCTTCGATCTCGCCGCGCGAGATGGCGCCGCCGCCGGGCACGCGCAGGCCGACCACGCGACCGTTGTCGCTGTTGGCCGGGCCCGAGAACACCTTGAAGTCGACGTCCTTCATCACGTCGGTCAGCTCGGTGAATTCCAGCTTCACGCGCAGGTCGGGCTTGTCCGAACCGAAGCGCGCCATGGCCTCGCGGAACTCCATCACCGGGAACTTGGCGTCGAGGTCCACATCGATGGCGTTCTTGAACACGGTGCGCATCATGTCCTCGAACAGGTCACGGATTTCCTGTTCGGTCAGGAACGACGTTTCGCAGTCGATCTGCGTGAATTCGGGCTGGCGATCGGCGCGCAGGTCTTCGTCGCGGAAGCACTTGGTGATCTGGTAGTAACGGTCGAAACCGGACACCATCAGCATCTGCTTGAAGATCTGCGGCGACTGCGGCAGCGCGAAGAAGTGGCCCGGATTCACACGCGACGGCACGAGATAGTCGCGCGCGCCTTCGGGCGTGCTCTTGCCCAGCATCGGCGTTTCGATGTCGATGAAGCCCTGTGCATCGAGGTACTTGCGCACTTCCATCGCCACCTTGTAGCGCAGGCGCAGGTTGTACTGCATCTGCGGGCGGCGCAGGTCGAGCACGCGATGCGTGAGGCGCGTGGTTTCCGACAGGTTGTCGTCGTCGAGCTGGAACGGCGGCGTGACCGACGGGTTCAGCACGGTCAGCTCGTGGCACAGCACCTCGATCTTGCCCGAGGTCAGGTTGCTGTTTTCGGTGCCGGCCGGGCGCGGACGGACCTTGCCGACCACGCGGATGCAGAACTCATTGCGGATCTCTTCGGCGGCCTTGAACATTTCCGGACGATCCGGATCGCACACCACCTGCACCAGGCCCTCGCGATCGCGCAGGTCGACGAAAATCACGCCGCCGTGGTCGCGGCGGCGCTGCACCCAGCCGGTCAGGGCCACTTCCTGGCCGATCAGTTGTTCGGTCACCAGACCGCAGTAGTGAGTACGCATGGAGGACATAGGAGGAATTCCCTGTAAAGCGAGGCCGCAAGGCGCGGCCGCGCGCAATCAATTGGTATGGGTGTCGACGATCTCGTCGTCATCGGCGCCGATCGCCAGCGCGCCAGCGGTCGCGGGCTGCGCGCCTTGCTTGCGTGGCAGGTCGGCGGGGGCCACCACGCCCATCGACACGATGTACTTCAGCGCCGCGTCGACGGTCATGTCCAGCTCGATGGTGTCGGCCTTGGGCATCATCAGGAAGAAGCCCGAAGTCGGATTGGGCGTGGTCGGCACATAGACGCTGACGTATTCGCCCTGGAGGTGATTCTGCACGTCTCCGCCCGGGCGCCCGGTCAGAAACGCAATCGTCCACGATCCTTCGCGCGGATACTGCACCAGCAGCGCCTTGCGAAACGCGTTGCCGGACGAGGACAGCAGCGTGTCCGAAACCTGCTTCACGCTGGTGTAGATCGGACCGACAACGGGGATGTGGCCGAGCAGCGCCTCCCACCAGCGCACCAGGCGCTGGCCGATGAAGTTGTGGGCCAGCACGCCCACCAGCAGGATGAACAGCAGCGTCAGAATCGCGCCCAGGCCGGGAATGCGCCGCCCGAACAGGTTCTCGGGCTGCCACGCCAGCGGCAGCAGCGCCATGCTCTGATCCATCGTGCCGATGATCAGGTTGAGCACCCATAGCGTGATGCCCAGCGGCACCAGCACGAGCAGCCCGGTCAGGAACCAGGTCTTGAGAGCGGAAGTCTTGTTGGTGGCCACGGCGCGCCTGACGATCAGTGGCTGGCGCTGGAGCCGGCGTTACCGCCAGCTGCCGGCGCGGCCGAAGCGCTGGCGCTCGAGCCCGTCGAACCCGACGAGTCGCCCGATGCGCCCGATGCGCCGGAGGCCGGTGCAGCGGACGTGGCCGCGGCGCCGGTCGCGCCGCCGCTGCCGCCACGGAAGTCCGTCACATACCAGCCCGAGCCCTTGAGCTGGAAGCCGGCGGCGGTGAGCTGCTTCTTGAAGGTGCCGGCGGCGCCGCAGGATGGGCAGTCCGTGAGCGGGGAATCGCTCATCTTCTGCAGCACATCGCGCCCGTGGCCACAGGCGTCGCAACGGTAGGCATAGATCGGCATGATGGTTTTTTCGCGGAAATCAGGAACGTAAAGCGGATAAATGGCGGCGCCACGCGGTTTTGACAAGGCCGCCAAACGGGGCGGGCCAATGTCGCAACAAGGGGGCGTGCGGCGATGCAAAGCTTTGGATTATAAACCGTCGGAGTTCGACAGGCCGTCACGAATAGCGGCCAATCGCGGTCGCAAACGTCGTCGACACATCGCCGCGTCGCGCTGGACCCGCCCGGCACGGCGTTCCCGCATGAAAAGTTAAGCGATGTGCACTTCCCGGACCGACGGCCGATCGCTGATCCATTGCGGGAGCAGCGACCCGAAGATCATGCCTGAAATCGAAAACAGCAGGCCAACCATTTGAGGGGGCATCGCGGCATCGGCAAAGGCCACCTCGCAGGTCAGCCACGACACCAGGCCGAGCAGAATCGCCAGCAACCCGCCTTGCCGCGTGGCGGGCTTCCAGAACAGACCAAAGGCCAGCGGCACGAACGACGACACCAGCGTCACCTTGTAGGCGTTTTCCACCATATGGAAAATCGACAGGTGCGAATTGAGCGCGAACAACGTGACCAGGGTCGTGAAGACCAGCACCACCGCCTGCATCACGCGCAGGAACTGCTTGTCGCTGAGATGGCGGAAATAGGGCCGCATGATGTTTTCGGCGAAGGTCACCGACGGCGCCAGCAACGTCGCCGAAGCGCAACTCTTGATCGCCGAAAGCAGCGCACCGAAGAACATTACCTGCGCGAACATCGGTGCGTGGGTCAGGATCAGTTTTGGCAGGATCAATTGCGAATCGGCGTTGATGTATTTCTCGACCATGCCCGGGTCGATCAGCGTGGCCGAATAGGCCAGGAACATCGGAATGAAGGCGAAGAAGAAATACAGCACGCCGCCCAGCACCGATGCGCGCCCGGCGATTTTCTCCGTCTTGGACGATGTCACGCGCTGGAATACGTCCTGCTGCGGAATCGACCCGAGCATCATCGTGAACAGCGCCGCTGCAAACCCGATGATCTGCACCAGATCGAGCGAAGGAAGGAATTCGAACTTGCCGGCCGCGGCTGCGTGGGACACCACCGCGGCGACGCCGCCGGCCTGGCCGCTGACCTCGTAGCCGATGTAGAGCATGCCGACCACGATGATAATCATCTGGATGAAATCGGTCACGGCCACCGACCACATGCCGCCGAACAACGTGTAGACCAGCACGCTGGCCGCCCCGATCATCATGCCCGCGTCCTGCGACAGCGCGCCGTCGGACACCGTGTAGAACACCAGGCCAAGCGCCTTGATCTGCGCGGCCACCCAGCCCAGATACGACACCACGATGCACAGCGTGGTCAGCACTTCGGCCAGTCGCCCGTAGCGGTTATGGTAGTAGTCGCCGATGGTGAGCAGGTTCATCCGGTACAGCGGCCGGGCGAAGAACAGACCTACCAGGATCAGGCACAACGATGAGCCGAAGGGATCGGACACCACGCCCGATAGCCCTTCCTTGAGGAACACGGCGGGAATGCCCAGCACCGTCTCGGAGCCGAACCAGGTGGCGAACACCGTGGCGGTGACGATATAGAACGGCAGGCTGCGGCCCGCGACGGCGAAGTCGGCGGTGCCCTTGACGCGCAGTGCCGCCCACAGGCCGATGCCGACCGAGATAATCCAATAGACGATGACGAACCAGATCAGCATGCCGCTGCCCCATCCCAAATAGCCAGAAATGCCCTGGTGGCGAAAAACCGAATGCCGGCCGGGGCCCTGGCGCTTGCCCAGGATGACTCCGGCCGGAGTCCAATTCATCGGTCGGGGCCGCGGGCGCCCGGGCGGGCATAAGCGGTCGTAGCCGAATCAAACCGCGGATTATAGCGACGCAGACCCGTGCGGGAGGAAAAAATTCCCGCCGACGCGGTCAATTCCCCACAGTGGCGCCGCGTCGGTGCGGCATCGGGCGCATCGGCGCAGCGCAGCGCTTACCAGTAACCCGCCCAGGCCAGCGCCTGCACGATCACGATGCCGGCCAGGAAGCCGCCGACCAGCAGCAGCGCGGTGGACAGCCGGCGGTTGGTGCGGCGCTGCTCGAGCACCAGCAGCGCGAGCAGGCGCTCCTGCTCGGCGTTGTTCTGCAGCGCGCGGCGCTCCAGGAACTGATGCGCCAGCCGCGGAAAATCGGGCAGCATCTTGGCCCATTGCGGCGCCTCGACCTTGACCCGCTCCCACGCGCCCTGCCATCCCACCTGCTCGTACATCCAGCGTTCCAGGAACGGCTTGGCGGTTTTCCAGAGATCGAGATCGGGATCGAGCTGGCGTCCCAGTCCTTCGATATTGAGCAGCGTCTTCTGCAACAGCACCAGTTGCGGCTGGATTTCCACATTGAAGCGGCGCGACGTCTGGAACAGGCGCATCAGCACCATGCCCAGCGAAATTTCGCGCAGCGGCTTGTCGAAATAGGGTTCGCAGCACGCGCGCACGGCCGATTCCAGTTCCTCGACACGCGTCTCGGGCGGCACCCAGCCTGATTCCACATGCAGCAATGCCACGCGGTGATAGTCGCGCCGGAAGAATGCGATGAAATTCTGCGCCAGGTAGTTCTTGTCGAATTCCGACAGCGCGCCGACGATGCCGAAATCGAGCGCGATATAGCGCCCGAACGTCTCCGGCTGCACCGACACGAGGATGTTGCCCGGGTGCATGTCGGCGTGGAAAAAGCCGTCGCGGAACACCTGCGTGAAGAAGATTTCCACGCCCTCCTCGGCCAGCTTGTGCATGTCGACGCCAGCCGCCTTCAGCGATTCGGTACGGGAAATCGGGATGCCGTGCATCCGCTCCATCGTGAACACGCTGCTCGTGCACCAGTCCCAGAACACCTCCGGCACGCACAGCAGGTTGCTGTCGGCAAAGTTGCGGCGCAACTGGCTGGCGTTGGCCGCCTCGATCATCAGGTCGAGTTCGTCATGCAGGTACTTGTCGAACTCGGCCACCACCTCGCGCGGCTTCAGCCGGCGACCGTCGACCCAGACGCGCTCCAGCCACGTGGCCATGTCGCGCATCAGCGCCAGATCGCTGTCGATGATCGGCAGCATGCCGGGCCGCAGCACCTTCACGGCCACCTCGCGGCCGTGGTTGGGCCCGCCGCGCAGCGTGGCAAAGTGCACCTGTGCGATCGACGCGCTGGCCACCGGCTGGTGCTCGAAGTTGTCAAACAGGTAATCAAGCGGCCTGCCCAGCGACTTCTCGATGATCCGGACCGCCAGGGCCGAATCGAACGGCGGCACCTGATCCTGCAGCTTGGCCAGTTCGTCGGCAATGTCGGGAGGCATCAGGTCGCGGCGCGTCGACAGCACCTGGCCGAACTTGACGAAGATCGGCCCCAGCGCGGTCAGCGCAAGGCGCAGACGCTCGCCGCGTGGCAATTCGAGCTTGCGGCCGATGGTGATGACGCGCACCAGAAACTTGATGCGCCGGCTCTTGAAACCGGACAGCACGAGTTCATCGAGCCCGTAGTAGAGGACGATGAAAATAATCTTGCAGAGGCGCAGCAGGCGGGTCATGCGGGGATCTTCAGAAGACAACGCCGCGCGACGCGGCGACGGAAAGCAACATGGCGGCAATCATCGGCCGGCGTTCAGCGGTGGGCCGATGGCAGCGACCCCGGGGAACCCGCTCCCGGCGTCTGGCTTGCCGACCGCTCCAGGCGTTCGAGCCGCTTTTCCAGCCGCGCCAGATCGTCGCGCAGACGCGCCACGTCGCTGCTGAATTCGTCCAGTGCGGCATGCCGCACCAGCGTCGGCTGCTCGTCGAGCAGGTATTCGGTGACGTTGTCGATCAGCGCGCGGCCCACCCGCGTGGCGCTTTCGTGCACCTGGCGTGCGCCTTCGACCACGCGCTGCGCCACGCTGTCGCTGACTGGGCCGCCCATCACACCGCGCAACGCGCGCGACAGGTCTTCGGCGGCATCCCAACGCAGGTTGCGCGCCAACGTCGACACCACGTTGGCCAGTTCGGCATCGCCTTCGATGCGCACATGACGCATGGCCGCGGCCTGACCGCCTTCGGCCACGTCGGCCACCACCAGCGGCCACTGCTGCAGCGGCACGATCAACGTGACGGCCGCTTCCGATCCCGCTGGCGCCTGCTCGACACCGCCTTGCGCGGTCACGTTGAGCGACAGTGAAAATGCCGCCGCGTCGTAGCGGACGACCCGGCCCGCAAACGGCGCCAGCAGGCTGCAGGCCCATGGTTCCTGTTCGATCAGGTGATTCAGTGCGGCGACGATTGGCGCGGCCAGCGGTGTCGGCAAAGCGTTCATGGCGTCCGGTAATAAAAAAGGCCCACGCGCACGTGGGCCTCCATTCTAAGCTACTCGCCCGCCGCTTCATGTCATCCATGTCGCGGCAGGACGGGCCCGCTTCAGGATTCCTGCTGGATCCCGGCCAGCAGCCAGCCGCCGTCCCCGGACGTCGACTTGGCCAGGTTCCAGACCTCACCGAACGGCTGCGCGGCCTCGCCCGCGTTCTCGCGGATCATGCCCGAGAAACGCACGCTGGCGATATGCTGCGTCGGCGTCGATTCGATGCCAAGCAATTGCGCATCCAGCGTCACGACATCGGTCTTGTTGGGCTGTGCACCGCGCTCGGTCAGATCCATCTTGATCTCGGCGAACATCTCGGGCGTGGTGAATTCGCGGATGTCGTCGAGATTGCCGGCGTCCCACGCGGCCTGCAGCCGAACATAGTGCACCTTGGCGTTGCGCAGGAAGGCTTCGGTATCGAAATCGGCCGGAACGCCCCATGGCTGCGCGACGGAAGCCGCAGCACCGGCAGCCGCCCCGCCCATCACGGGATTGGATGCCGCCCCGTTGAAGACCGGGCTTTCCGCCTGGCGCAACGTCGGCTCGGCCTGGCGGCTGGCACCGCCATAGCCGGCGTTCGACGCGCTGCCGTTACCCATGCCGGCGTAAGCGGGCGTTTGCGAACGGGCCGAACCACCGCGGAACTTGCGGTAGAGCCACAGTGCGATCAGCGCGATCACGCCAATCATGATCACATTGGCCAGGAAGCTGGCCGCTGCGCCGCCCAGACCGAAGTGCGACAGCAGGTAGCCCAGGCCCAGACCGGCCGCCAGACCGCCCAGCATGCCGCCCCAGTTGCGCTTGGGCGCCGCCGCGGCGGCAGTGCCCGCAGCACCGGCCGCGGCAGGCGCGGCCTGTTGTGCCGGCTGGGCCGGCGTGGTGTTCTGCTGCGGCGGCGTGCTCTGGCGCTGCTGCGTTACCGTTGACGATTGCTTGCCGATGCTGCGCGAACCGCCGAGGCGCTTCGCATTGGCGTCGACCGCTGCCCCGAGGGCCAGTGTCGCCATCAGCGCAATAGCCAGGAATTTTCCACGAAAAGAAGACATTATCTGCGATCCCCTGTCATTTTCGGCCATTATTAGCCGAACATGGCGAATTAATACTTTCTTCCAACGTGGAGCGCCACTACTCCGCCCGTCAGATTGAAGTATTCGACCTTTTCCAGTCCAACTTGTTCCATTATGCGTACAAGTGAACCCTGGTCCGGATGCATTCTGATCGATTCCGCCAGATAGCGATAGCTAGGGGCATCCCCGGCGACGCGCTCGCCCAGCCACGGCAGCACCTTGAAAGAATAGACGTCGTAGATTTTTTCGAGCGGTTTCCAGACTTTGGAGAATTCCAGCACCATCACCTTGCCGCCCGGCTTGACCACGCGGCGCATCTCGGCCAGCGCGCGGTCCTTGTGCGTCATGTTCCGGAGCCCGAACGCCACGGTCACCAGATCGAAATAGTTGTCCGGGAACGGGATCTTTTCAGCGTCGCAAAGCGCCACCGGTGTCACGACGCCCTTGTCCAGCAAGCGGTCGCGTCCCACGCGCAGCATCGACTCGTTGATATCGGTAAGCCAGACCTCGCCGGTCGGGCCCGCCTGCCGGGCGAACGCCTTGGCCAAATCACCGGTGCCGCCGGCGATATCGAGTACCTTCTGGCCGGGTCGCACGTTGGCCTGCGCAATAGTGAACATCTTCCAGAGCCGGTGCATGCCGCCGGACATCAGGTCGTTCATCACATCGTATTTGGCAGCCACCGAATGGAATACGCCGGCAACCTTGCCGGCCTTTTCCGCTTCGTCGACTTTCTCGAACCCGAAGTGGGTCTCGCTCATTCTCAAACTCCAGGGCTGAATTTAGTGGTGATGACCGCAACCATGGCCGCCCGCGGCGGGCATCGGATCATCGCGGTTCAGGCCGGCGACTTCGAGCCGCTTCAGATAGTCCGCCCACAACGCATCCTGCTGGTCGCCCAGGCGGTACAGCAGTTCCCAGCTGTAGATGCCGGTGTCATGGCCGTCGTCGAAGCGAATCAGGATGGCGTAGTTGCCTACCGGTTCCACCGCCGCGATGCCGACGCCGCGCTTGCCGGTCTGCAGCGTCTCCTGGCCAGGGCCGTGGCCCTGCACTTCCGCGGAGGGCGAGTATACGCGCAGCAACTCGAACGGCAGGCGCCAAGCGCGGCCGTTGTCGAAGCCGATTTCCAGCACGCGCGATTGCGTGTGGACGGTCAGCGCGGTGGGGTGTGGGGTGTCTTTTTCCAGGCCAGCCATGATCAGGGGCGCGGCGCCATCCGCACGCCGCTCTGTGCCATGGGAGCGACTGGGGGCAGAACGGTCGCCGTCACGCGTCTTGTACGACCCGATAGCTTACTCCACCGCCCTCGCCTTGCCCATCCCGCGGCCCCGCGCCGCTTTCGTCCGCGCCATCGCCGACCGGCACGTAGCGCAGCCTGCGGTCATGGAAGGCCGCAACGGTGCTGCGGTGCGCAATGCTGACGATCGCCGCATCGGGCAGCGCCTGCACCATCAGCTGGTACATCGCGCGTTCGGTGTCCTCGTCGAGCGCGCTGGTGGCTTCGTCCAGGAACAGGAAATCGGGCTTCTGCAGCAGCGCGCGCGCAAAGGCCAGCCGTTGCTGTTCGCCGGGCGACAGCCGCAGCGACCAGTTGTCGAACACGTCCAGGTGTCTGGCCAGCATGCCCAGCCGCGCCTGGTGTAACACGTTGACCAGCGTCTCGCGCGAATGGACGTTGCCGGCGTCGGGATACGACAACGCATCGGCAAGCGTGCCGATCGGCAGGTAGCTGCGCTGCGGCAGGAACAACATGCGCCGGTGCGGCACGGTGATACGCCCGCTGCCATAGGGCCAGATGCCCGCCAGCGCGCGAAACAGCACGCTCTTGCCGCACCCCGACGGCCCGTTCACGAGCCAGCGCTCGCCCGGGGCGATCGACAGTGAGAACGGCGCGACCAACGGCCGCACGCCCGGATGATGGAGCGGGTCGACGCCTTCTGCGTCCACGTCCGTGCCGCCTCGCACCGGCAGCGCCAGCGCCAGTCCGCTGACCCTCACGTCGCCTTGCGCGGGATCCGCAGCCTGCACCACTTCGACATCGCCGGGGCCTTCGTGCGTCAGGTCCTGGCGTTCGGCCACCCGCATGGCTTCCTGGAAATCGATCAGCCGGTTGGCTGCCGCTTTCCATCCCACCAGCGTCGCGTAGCTGTCCACGAACCACGACAGCGCCCCCTGCACCTGCCCGAAGGCCGAATTGATCTGCATAAGGCCGCCCAGCGTGAGCTTGCCGGAGAAATACCGCGGCGCGGCAACCAGCAGCGGGAAGATGATCGCGAACTGCCCATAGCCCGAATTCACGAATGTCAGGCGGCGCGTATAGCGCATCAACTGGTTCCAGTTGGCGCGGATGCGTTCAAACCGCGCGCGCAGCCCTGCTTCCTCCGTCGGCTCGCCGCGATACAGCGCCACCGGCTCGCTGTTTTCGCGCAGCCGGACCAGCATGAAACGGAAATTTGCCTCGTACTGTTCCTGCTGGAACGACAGGCCGATCAGCGGACGCCCCACGAAGTGGGCAATCAGCGAGCCAACCACCGCATAGGCAATGGCAAACCACACCATGTAGCCGGGAATAGTCAGATCGACGCCGCCCAGCGCCAGGCTGATCGGCCCGGACACGGTCCACAGAATGCCGATGAACGACACCAGCGTCACGACCGAATTGAGCAGGCCCATCGACAGCGACAACGCGCCATCGGTGAACTGGCGCAGATCGTCGGCCAGCCGCTGGTCGGGGTTGTCGGTGGCATGGGTCTGCTCGATGCGGTAGTACGCCTGGTGGCCGAGCCAACGCCGCAGGAACGTGCCGGTCATCCACGTCCGCCAGCGCATCTGCAGCATCATCTGGTAATACTGGCGCGAGATGGCCAGCACGATGAAGGCCGCGGCGATCCAGGAAAACCGCACCAGCAACAGCTTGAACGACGCGTAGTCGCGCTGCTCGATGGCGTTGTAGAACACGCGGTTCCACTCGTTGAGCAGCACGTTGATATAGACGATGCCCAGGTTCAGCGCCACCACCAACAGCAGCAGGCCGACGCCCGCCTTGCGGTCATCGGATTTCCAGTAGGGCTTGATCAGCGCCCAGGTAGCGGCCAGGCGCAGCCGGCTCTGGTTCTTGAGTGCCTCGGCTGGGACTGCGGGGCCGGGCACGATAACGGACGACGGTGTGGAAGACATGGCGCCAGCGGTTTGGCCCGCCGCACGGTGCGCCGGCGGGCGTGTTGTTGTTCGACCGGTGTCAGACGCGCCGCCACGATGGCGGGTTCCGTACCAGACTGCAACGGCACTTTACCAAGGCCGCGGGGAATCTTGCAGGAGGGATGACAAGCGCGCTGCGCGGGCCGGTCAATCGGCGGTGTCGAGCGCCGCGAGCGCGGTGCGCAGCGCCGGCAGCCGGCTGGCCAGCTCGGCGATCCGCGCCGGATCGGCGGCGCGTTGCGGCGCGGCCCAGACGGCCTCGGGGAAATGCGAATCCCAGCGATAGCGCGGAATGATGTGCCAATGCAGATGCGGCACGATGTTGCCCAGCGCGGCGAGATTGATCTTGTCCGGCGTCATGACCTCGCGCACCAGCCGCTCGACGCGCGCCACCAGCCGCATCAGCCAGGCCTGGTCAGTATCGTCGAGATCGGTCAGTTCCGCGGCGTGGTCGTTCCACACCACGCGGCAGAATCCCGGAAAACGGTCGCGCTCGACCAGGATCACGCGCGCGCGGTCCCCCATCCAGACCAGCTCGCCGCCATCGGCTTCGCACAACGGACAATTGGGAATTCGTTTCATCGAGATATCTGAAAGGGCGAAGCTGCCGCGCACGCTCCCGCGCCGCGGAACGGGATGCGCATCGCGAGCGGCGGCACGCTGGGCGCCGCCGTCCGCGTCCGGTTACACCAGCACCCGCTCGATGCCGCCGGCATTTGCCTTGGCCACGTAATCGGGCATCCAGTCCGGCCCCAGCAGATGCTTGGCCATCTCCACGACGATGTAGTCAGCGGTCACCGACGCATCCTCGTTATAACGCGACAGGCCCTGCAGGCACGACGGGCAGCTGGTGAGAATCTTCACATCGCCGCCAAAGTCGTCGGCACGCAGCTTGTCGGCGCCCTTGCGCATTTCCTCTTCCTTGCGGAAACGGACCTGCGTGGAGATGTCCGGCCGCGTCACCGCCAGCGTGCCCGATTCGCCGCAGCAGCGTTCGTTCTTCTCGATCTTGCCGCCGCCCTGGTTGCCGCCCATCAGGTCGTTCACCAGCTTGGTCGGGTCCATGGTCTTGATCGGCGTGTGGCACGGATCGTGATACATGTAGCGCGTACCCGTGACACCTTCGAGCTTCACGCCCTTTTCGAGCAGATACTCGTGGATGTCGATGATGCGGCAGCCCGGGAAGATCTTGTCGAATTCGTAGCCGGCAAGTTGGTCGTAGCAGGTGCCGCAGCTCACCACCACGGTCTTGATGTCGAGATAGTTCAGCGTATTGGCCACGCGGTGGAACAGTACGCGGTTGTCGCTGACCATCTTCTCGGCCTTGTCGTACTGGCCGTTGCCGCGCTGCGGATAGCCGCAGCACAGGTAACCCGGCGGCAGCACGGTCTGCACGCCCACGTGCCAGAGCATGGCCTGCGTGGCGAGCCCCACCTGCGAGAACAATCGCTCCGACCCGCAGCCCGGGAAGTAGAACACGGCCTCGGTTTCGGCCGTGGTCGTCTTCGGATTGCGGATGATCGGAACGATCTCGTTGTCCTCGATGTCCAGCAGCGCGCGCGCCGTCTTCTTGGGCAGGTTGCCCGGCATCTTCTTGTTGATGAAGTGGATCACCTGCTCCTGCACGGGCGGCTTGCCGACCGTGGCGGGCGGATGCTGGGTCTGCTTCCTGGCCAGCTTCTTAAGCAGTTCGTTGCCCAGGCGCTGCGCCTTGTAGCCCACGCCCATCATGGCCGTGCGGGCCAGATTGATGGTCTGCGGGTTGGTCGCGTTCAGGAAGAACATCGACGCGGCGGTGCCCGGGTTGAATTTCTTCTGACCCATCTTGCGCAGCAGGTTGCGCATGTTCATCGACACATCGCCGAAGTCGATCTTGACCGGGCACGGCGTCACGCACTTGTGGCACACGGTGCAGTGATCGGCCACGTCGGAAAATTCGTCCCAGTGCTTGATCGACACGCCGCGGCGCGTCTGTTCCTCGTACAGGAACGCCTCTACCAGCAACGACGTCGCCAGGATCTTGTTGCGCGGGCTGTATAGCAGATTGGCGCGCGGCACGTGCGTGGCGCACACCGGCTTGCACTTGCCGCAGCGCAGGCAGTCCTTGACGCTATCGGCAATCGCGCCGATATCGCTCTGCTGCATGATGATGGACTCGTGCCCCATCAGGCCGAACGACGGCGTGTACGCGTTGCGCAGGTCCGCGCCGGGCAGCAGCTTGCCCTTGTTGAAGCGGCCTTGCGGATCGACGCGCTGCTTGTAGTCGCGGAATTCGCCGATCTCGGCTTCGGTCAGGAATTCGAGCTTGGTGATGCCGATGCCATGCTCGCCGGAAATCACGCCATCGAGCGAACGGGCCAGCGCCATGATGCGGGCCACCGCGCGGTGCGCGTCCTGCAGCATGTCGTAGTCGTCGGAGTTGACGGGAATGTTGGTGTGAACGTTGCCGTCGCCGGCATGCATGTGCAGCGCGACGAACACCCGGCCGCGCAGCACCTGTTTGTGGATCTTCTGCGCTTCGTCGAGGATCGGCTTGAATTCGCCGCCGTTGAAGATCTTGCGTAGCTCGGCGCGGATCTCGGTTTTCCAGCTCACGCGGATGGTGCGGTCCTGCAGCAGATGGAACACCGCCGCATCGGGCTGCACCTGCAGGCGTTGTTCGAAAGCGGGGCCGAGCAGGCCCAAACCGTGCCCGATCAGCGACGCGCGCGCCGCCGCCAGCGGCGTATCGAGATGATCCTGCAGATAGCGCCAGCGCGCGCGGATTTCGCGCAGCAGCGTCAGCGCGTGCTGCACGCGGTCTTCCAGCAGTTCGGCGCTGGGAATCTCGTTGGCGTCGTCGCTGCGGCCAAGCGGCAGGTTGCCGCGCGCGAAGAACGCTTCGAGTTCGTCGGTGAGCTTGAGCTTGTTCTTGATCGACAGCTCGATGTTGATGCGCTCGATGCCGTCGGTGTATTCGCCCATGCGCGGCAGCGGAATCACCACGTCTTCGTTGATCTTGAAGGCGTTGGTGTGGCGCGCGATGGCCGCGGTGCGCGAGCGGTCGAGCCAGAACTTCTTGCGCGCCTCGGGGCTGACGGCGATAAAGCCTTCGCCGCTCTTGCCGTTGGCCATGCGGATCACTTCCGAGGTGGCGCGCGCCACGGCGTCTTCATCGTCGCCGACGATATCGCCGATCAGCACCATCTTCGGGAAAGCATTGCGCTTGCTCTTGGTGGCGTATCCCACCGCGCGCAGATAGCGTTCGTCCAGATGCTCCAGCCCCGCCAGGATCGCGCCGCCCTCGCGCTTCGATTCGGCGTCGAGGTAATCCTTGATTTCGACGATGCTTGGAATGGCGTCGCGCGGCTGGCCGAAGAATTCGAGGCACACCGTGCGGACATGGCGCGGCATGCGGTGCAGGATCCAGCGCGCGCTGGTGATGATGCCGTCGCAACCTTCCTTCTGCACGCCCGGCAGGCCCGCGAGGAACTTGTCCGTGACGTCCTTGCCCAGCCCTTCCTTGCGGAACTTGCGGCCCTCGATGGCCAGCGTTTCGGTGCGCAGCACCTTCTCGCCCGGCTTGCGATTGCCGTCCGACCACTTCAGTTCGAACGTGGCGACCGGCACATCGTGGATCTTGCCCAGGTTGTGGTCCATGCGCGTGATCTCGAGCCAGTTGCCCTCGGGATCGACCATGCGCCACCACGCCAGGTTATCGAGCGCCGTGCCCCACAGCACCGCCTTCTTGCCGCCCGCGTTCATCGCCACGTTGCCGCCGATGCACGAAGCATCGATCGACGTGGGATCGACCGCGAACACCAGGCCAGCCTTGTCGGCCGCGTCGGCCACGCGGCGCGTCACCACGCCGGCGCCCGAGAAGATCGTCGCCACCTTGTGCGCAACGCCCGGCAGGTCGGACATCTCGACCGGATCGAGCTGTTCGAGCTTTTCGGTGTTGATGACGGCCGAGAACGGCGTCAGCGGCACGGCGCCGCCGGTGTAACCGGTGCCGCCTCCGCGCGGGATGATGGTCAGGCCCAGTTCGAAGCAACCCTTGACGAGCCCGGCGATCTCTTCCTCGGAATCCGGGGTCAGCACCACGAACGG
The DNA here is from genome assembly GCF_008801835.1 of Cupriavidus pauculus. Classification (GTDB taxonomy): domain Bacteria; phylum Pseudomonadota; class Gammaproteobacteria; order Burkholderiales; family Burkholderiaceae; genus Cupriavidus; species Cupriavidus pauculus. Next base: position 158,971 of record NZ_VZOW01000006.1, read on the forward strand.
ATATTCGACGCGCCAGTCGGTGGCGTCGGTCACATGCGACACGCGCGACAGTCCGTCGAACTTGATGTTGTCCTTCTGCGTAACCTTGCCCAGCACGCGCTGCGCGCGCTTGCGCAACGCATAGGCTTCGGCGAATTCGGTCTTGAACGATTCGATCGCCTGCTTGGCGAACGCCACCAGTTGCTCAACGCGGTGCGAGCGGTCTTCGGCGGCGGGCTCGGCGTGCTCGGCGCGATCGGCCGCGCGGCGCTTTTCGATTTCGCTCAGGCGATGGTGCAGCGCGCCGACCAGCATCTGGCGGCGCTTGGGATTTTCGAGCAGGTCGTCCTGCAGATACGGATTGCGGCGCACCACCCAGATGTCGCCCAGCACTTCGTACAGCATGCGGGCCGAACGGCCGGTGCGGCGTTCGCCGCGCAATTCGTCGAGAATGCGCCAGGCTTCTTCGCCCAGCAGCCGGATAACAATCTCGCGATCCGAAAACGACGTGTAGTTATAGGGGATCTCGCGCAGGCGCGGCGGGGCGTCCTGCGCTGCGAGCTTGGCGTCGAGCACGAGTGGGGCGTTCATGGGCGGGACCGCTTCGAAGCTGCGCACGGGGACAGTGCGCGGATTTTCGTCATTAAAGGGCAATTGTACTGCAACGCCCTGTTTCGCTGCACCGCACCATTCGCCTTTTGCCCGAATAACCCCTGAATCGATCCGGGATCTTCGCGCTTTGCATGCAATTCATGCTGTTGGCGAATCTTCTAGAACCACTGGCGGATCGCCTCTCCCACGCCGTGCCAGAACGAGTCGGGAATCCAAAGCAAGCTGCCGGTCATGATCAGGTAGCGCAGGAACTTGCCGATCGCCATATAGCCCAGGCTTTGCCAGAACGGCATGCGCAACCATCCGGCCAACGTGCACAAAGGATCACCAATGCCCGGCAGCCACGACAGCAGCATGGTCGGCGGGCCATAGCGGCGCATCCAGCGGAAATATTTCGCGTCCAGCTTGGGCTTTTGGCGCTTGCGCGGATGCGGGCGGTGCGCGGCGTGTTCCAGTTCATGCTGGTGATGCTGGCGCCGTTGGCGGTAGCGCACCAGCGCCAGCTTGGCCGCGTAGCCCAGCCACCAGTCGATCGCGCCGCCCAGCGTATTGCCGGCCGTGGCCACGATCACGGCGGGCCAGAACATCTGCGGGTTCAGCTTCACATAGCCGAACACGGCCGGCTCGGACCCCAGCGGCAGCAACGTGGCCGACACCAGGCTGACCACGAAAATGGCCGGCAGCCCTACCTTGGGCAGTGCAATCGTGTCGAACAGCCAGTCGATAAAGGCTTCCATGCGTCGGATAACAGAGGGCGGCGAAGCGCAGAGTAACCCGCATGGCGACACCCCAGGTTTTGTGATTAACTGTTAGAGCCTGTAGCGGCGATTCGTTCATCGCGCCGCGTCGATGGGGCAAACCCGGCAGCACCAATATCACGAAATAGCCGTCTCAACCAAGCGGCAGTACCGCGTCGTGGCCTGTCCCGCGCAGTCGTCATTATCGGGATCGGCGGAGCTGGCCATGCGCGCACCACCCACATGGAGACAAGCATGGCAATTCCCATCCGCCTGACGGTCAATGGCAAGCCCGTTGACGCCCAGGTCGAACCCAACACCCTTCTGGTTCAGTTTCTGCGCGAGCAGCTTCGCCTGACCGGCACGCATGTGGGATGCGACACCGCCCAGTGCGGCGCCTGCACCGTGCATGTGGACGGCCGCGCGGTGAAGTCCTGCAACATGCTCGCGCTCCAGGCGGATGGCGCCAGCGTGACCACCATCGAGGGCCTTGCCGCCAATGGCGAAATGCACCCGATGCAACAGGCATTCCGCGAGTGCCACGGCCTGCAATGCGGCTTTTGCACGCCCGGCATGGTGATGGCGGCCACGTCGCTGCTGGCGCAGCAGCCCAATGCCGATGCGCAGACGATCCGCGAGCAGCTCGACGGCAACCTGTGCCGCTGCACCGGCTATCACAACATCGTGCGCGCCGTGCAGCAGGGGCAGGCCGCGATGCAGGCCGGTGGCGCCGCGCAGCGCGGCGAGCGCGCCGCGGTCAGCGCCGAATAAGGGAGGCCCGTCATGAACGCACCCGACAAACAGGCGCTGATCGGCGCATCCGTGCGCCGCAAGGAAGACTATCGCTTCCTCACCGGCAACGGCCAGTACACCGACGACGTCACGCTGCCGCACCAGAGCTACGCGTATTTCGTGCGCTCGCCGCACGCTCACGCGCGCATTCGTTCGATCGATACCAAAGAAGCGCTCGCCTCGCCCGGCGTGATCGCCGTGCTGACTGGCGAGGACATGGCCGCCGACAAGGTGGGCGGCCTGCCCTGCGGCTGGCTGATCCACAGCATCGACGGCTCGCCGATGAAGGAGCCGCCGCACCCCGCGCTGGCGCACGGCAAGGCGCGCCACGTGGGCGACCAGGTGGCGCTGGTGATCGCCGAATCGGTGCAGCAGGCACGCGACGCCGCGGAAAAGATCGACGTCGACTACGAGGAACTGCCCGCCGTGGTGAACCCCGCCGAGGCCGCCGCGGCTTCGACGCTGGTGCACGACGATGTGCCCGCCAACACCTGCTATACCTGGGGTCACGGCGACAAGGCCGCCACCGACGCGGCGTTCGCCAAGGCCGCGCATGTGACCACGCTGGAGATCGTCAACAACCGGCTGATCCCGAATGCGATCGAGCCGCGCGCGGTCAACGCCAGCTACACGCGCCAGGACGACGCCTACACCGTGTACGTGTCGAACCAGAACCCGCATGTAGAACGCCTGCTGATGGGCGCGTTCGTGCTCGGGCTGCCCGAATCGCGGCTGCGCATCATCGCGCCCGACGTCGGCGGCGGCTTCGGCTCGAAGATCTTTCTCTACCCTGAAGACGTCGCGCTGACCTGGGCGTCAAAGAAGGTCGGCCGCCCGGTCAAGTGGACGGCCGAGCGGTCCGAGTCGTTCCTGACCGACGCCCACGGGCGCGATCACGTGACCCGTGCCGAACTGGCGCTCGATGCGGACGGCAAGTTCCTGGCGATGCGCGTGCATACGGTCGCCAACATGGGCGCGTACCTGTCCACCTTCGCCAGCAGCGTGCCGACCATCCTCTACGCCACGCTGCTCGCGGGCCAGTACGCCACACCCGCGATCTACGCGGAAGTGCAGGCCGTGTTCACCAATACGGCACCGGTCGACGCATATCGCGGCGCGGGCCGGCCCGAGGCCACCTATGTGGTCGAACGGCTGGTCGAGGCCGCCGCGCGCGAAACCAACACCGACCCGGCCGCGCTGCGCCGCAAGAACTTCATCCGCACCTTCCCGTACGCCACGCCGGTCGGCCTGACCTACGACACTGGCGACTACGAGCCCTGCCTGGCGCGCGCCGAGGAACTGGCCGACGTGGCCGGCTTTCCCGCCCGGCGCGACGCCGCCCGCCAGCGCGGCAAGCTGCGCGGCCTGGGCTATTCCTGCTACATCGAAGCCTGCGGCCTGGCGCCTTCCAATATTGCCGGCGCGCTCGGCGCGCGCGCGGGGCTGTTCGAAGTGGGCGAAATCCGCGTGCATCCGACCGGAACGGTGACGGTGTTCACGGGATCGCACAGCCACGGCCAGGGCCACGAGACCACCTTCGCGCAGATCGTGGCAGACCGCCTCGGCATTGCGCTGGATGCGGTGGAGGTCGTGCACGGCGATACGGGACGCGTGCCGTTCGGCATGGGCACATACGGATCGCGCTCGCTGGCGGTGGGCGGATCGGCCATCATGAAGGCGCTCGACAAGATCGAGACCAAGGCCAAGAAGATTGCGGCGCATTTGCTGGAAGCGTCCGACACCGACATCGAATTCAGCGATGGTGTGTTCCGCGTGGCCGGCACCGACCGCACCAAGACCTTTGGCGAAGTGGCGCTGACCGCCTACGTGCCGCACAACTACCCGCTCGACAAGCTCGAACCGGGCCTGAACGAAAACGCCTTCTACGATCCGACCAACTTCACCTATCCGTCCGGCGCCTACATCTGCGAAGTCGAAGTCGATCCCGACACCGGCGAATCGCAGGTGGTCAAGTTCGTGGCGGTCGACGATTTCGGCAACATCATCAATCCGATGATCGTGGAAGGACAGGTGCACGGCGGCATCGGCCAGGGCCTCGGACAGGCGATGCTCGAACAATGCATCTACGATCCCGACAGCGGCCAGTTGCTGACCGGCTCGTACATGGACTACGCGATGCCGCGCGCGGGCGACCTGCCCGACTTCACGGTGGAAACCTCTCAAGGCACGCCATGCACGCACAATCCGCTGGGCGTAAAGGGCTGCGGCGAAGCAGGCGCCATCGGGTCGCCGCCCGCGTTCATCAACGCGCTGGTGGACGCGCTGTCGCCGCTTGGCGTGCATGACATACAGATGCCCGCCACGCCCCACCGCGTGTGGCAGGCCATCCAGGCCGCGCAATCCAGTGCGTCGTAACCGGGGAGATCGACATGTACGCATTTCAGTTTGAACGGCCCGCCGATGCCAAGTCCGCCGTGGCCCGCCTCAAGGCCGATGGCGATGCGAAATTCCTGGCTGGCGGCCAGAGCCTGCTCGCGGCGATGAAGCTGCGGCTGGCAGCTCCGTCGATGCTGGTCGATGTGGCGCGCATTCCCGGCATGGCCGACATCCGCGTGGAAGGCGACGCACTGGTGATCGGCGGCGCCGCACGCCATGCCGACGTCGCGGCCAATGCCGAGGTCCGCCGGCGCATTCCGTCGCTGGCGGTGCTGGCCAACGGCATCGGCGACCGCCAGGTGCGGGCGATGGGCACGATCGGCGGATCGCTGGCCAACGATGATCCGGCCGCCGACTATCCCGCCGCGGTGCTGGCGCTGAACGCCACGGTGGTCACCGACCGTCGCGAGATCGCCGCCGATGACTTCTTCAAGGGCCTCTACGAAACCGCGCTGGCACCCGACGAACTGATCACGGCGGTGCGCTTTCCATCGCCCGATCAGGCCGCCTACATCAAGTTCCGCAATCCGGCGTCGCGCTTCGCGCTGGTTGGTGTGATGGTGGCGCGCACTGGGGGTGCGGTGCGCGTGGCCGTCACCGGCGCGGCCGACAGCGTATTTCGCTCGACTGCACTGGAACAGGCGCTCGCGGCCAGTTTCACGCCGGCGGCGGCGCGCGCAGTGAAGATCGATCCTGCCGGGCTCAATGCGGATCTGCATGCGTCCGCGGCGTATCGCGCGCATCTGATTCCGGTGCTGGCGTCGCGCGCGGTGGAGCAGGCATCGAAGGGGTAGCCAGCCGCGCCGCGCCCTGCGCCCTTTTTCCAGGCGCCGTTCGGAAAAAGGGCGCGGGCGCGCTTCACAGCCGTCATCGCGAACCTCGGACTCAATGCTTCCCACCTCGATCGACCATACCCTCGCGCTGCTGGCCCGGCAGCAGTATTTCGCGGATCGCGAGACCGCCACGGTGCTGTATCTCGCGTTGCGCATGCAGCGCCCGCTGTTCCTGGAAGGCGAACCCGGCGTCGGCAAGACCGCGCTGGCCCACGCGATGTCCGGCATGCTTGGCACGCGCCTGCTGCGGCTGCAATGCTACGAAGGGCTCGATGCCGCCAGCGCGCTGTACGAATGGGACTATCCGCGCCAGATCATGGCGCTGCGGCTCGCTGAAGCACGCGGCGAGCGGCCCGAACAGCAGTCGCTCTATCACGACGACTTTCTGCTCAAACGGCCGTTGCTCGAAGCGCTGCTGCCCGACCCGGCCGCGCCGGGCACGCCGCGCGTGCTGTTGATCGACGAGATCGACCGCGCCGACGAACCGTTCGAGGCCTTCCTGCTCGAAGTGCTGTCCGAATACCAGGTGTCGATTCCCGAAGTCGGCGTGGTGCGCGCGGAACGGCCGCCACTGATCGTGATCACGTCGAACCGCACGCGCGAGGTGCATGACGCGCTCAAGCGCCGTTGCCTCTATCAATGGATGGGCTATCCGGAGCGCGATCGCGAGCTGCAGATCGTGGCCGCGCGCGCGCCCGAAGCGGCGGCTGCGCTGCAGCGCCAGGCGGTCGATTTCATCCATCGGCTGCGCGGCATCGACCTGTTCAAGGCGCCCGGTATCGCCGAAGCGATCGACTGGTGCCGCGCGTTGTCGGCGCTGGGCGTGACCGAACTCGATCCGCAATCGGTGCGCGACACGCTCGGCGTGCTGCTAAAGTACCAGGACGACCTGGCGCGCGCAGATGGACCCACGATCGCCGAACTGCTTGCCGCCGCGCCGGCTTCTGCCTGATATGGCGCACGCCGCACCGATCGTCCGCCAGGCCGCGCCTCACGCGCTGCCGATGCTGGCGCGCAATGTCACGCATTTCATGCGGCTGCTGCGCGGTGCGGGCTTCGGCCTGTCGCCCGCGCATGCCGTGGATGCGCTCGATGCGCTGCGGCATGTCGACATCGGCACGCGCGCCGAAGTACGCGCCGCGCTGGCCGCGCTGGTGCTGTCCGGGCCCGAGCAACGGCCGTTGTTCGACGCGGCCTTCGACCTGTTCTGGCGCGATCCCGACTGGGAAGGCAAGCTGCGCGCGATGCTGCTGCCGCGCGTGGATGCGGGCGCGCCGCCGCCCAAACGCAGCAATCGCCTGGCCGACGCGCTGGCCGCACGGCAGCCGTCGACGCCGAGACCGGCCCAGCCGCCGCGCGAGGAACACTTCACCGCGCCGCTGACCTTTTCCGGCCAGGAACGCCTGGCCAGCCGCGATTTCGAAACGCTGGACGCCGAAGAATGGCGCGCGCTGCAGCACTTGGTGCGCACACGCCGCGCGCATCTGGCGCTGCAGCGCACCCGGCGCCTGCGCGCGGCCGCCAGCGGCACGCACGCCGACCTGCGCGCGAGCGCACGACTGGCGGTGCGTCAACACGGCGAATGGCTGCGCTGGAAATTCCGCAAGCATGCCGAACGCAAGCCGCCGGTCGTGCTGCTGCTCGATATTTCCGGATCGATGAGCCAATACTCGCGCGCGGTGCTGTACTTCTGCCATGCGCTGATGCAATCGCGCGAACGCATGCATGTGTTCCTGTTCGGCACCCGGCTCACCAACGTGACGCGCGCATTGCGCGAACGCGATCCCGACGAGGCCGTGACGCTGATCACCGAACAGGTACGCGATTGGGCCGGCGGCACCCGCATCGGCGCCGCACTCGCCGCGTTCAACCGCCAGTGGGCGCGCCGCACGCTGTCGGGCCGCGCCACGGTGCTGCTGGTCAGCGATGGCATCGATCTCGAACATATCGAATTGCTCGATCAGGAAATGGCGCGGCTGCGCCGCTTTGCGCACCGCATCGTGTGGCTCAATCCGCTGCTGCGCTATGCGGGGTTTTCGCCACAGGCGCGCGGCATGCAGGCCATCCTGCCGCATGTCGATGCGCTGCGGCCGGCGCACAACCTTGAAAGTCTTTTCGCGCTGGAATCGCTGCTCGCAGACCCCGGCATCCGGCGCGCTGTTCCACCCGTGAGACAAACCAGCCTCGGCAAAGGAATCCCGCCATGGAAATGACCCAGACCCAACGCCTGCCGGTGCCGCAACAGGTGGCATGGGAAGCGCTGAACGACCCGGCGCTGCTCAAGCAATGTATCCCCGGATGTGAGAGCATCGAGCCCGATGGCGAAAACGCCTATCAACTGGTGCTGACCGCGGCGGTCGGGCCGGTCAAGGCGCGCTTCAAGGGACGCATGGCGTTGCAGGACATCCACGCGCCCGACAGCTACACCATCCAGTTCGACGGACAGGGCGGCGCGGCCGGATTCGGCAAGGGCTCTGCGAACGTGACGCTGGCGCCCGAAGGCGACGAGACGCTGCTGACCTACGTCGTGCAGGCGCAGGTGGGCGGCAAGATCGCCCAGATCGGCTCGCGCCTGGTGGATGCCGCTGCGCGCAAGATGGCCGACGCGTTCTTTGCGCGCTTCACCGAAGCGGTGGGCGGCAACGATAGTGGCAACGACGGCGACAGCGAAGCGCCGCACAGTGACAACAACGATACCCAGAGCAACGGGGCCGCCGGCGACAGTGACGCGGACGGCGAAGAGAATCAGGAAAAAAAGCGGAAACGATCATGGACAGCGTGGATCTCGAAGTCCTGAAGAGCAGCGTCAAGTGGCAGCAAGAAGGACATGGCGTATTGCTGGTAACGGTGGTTAGAACGTGGGGCTCGTCGCCACGTCCGGAAGGCGCCATGCTGGCGGTGCGTGACGACGGCCTGGTGGTCGGCTCGGTATCGGGCGGCTGCATCGAGGACGACATCATCTATCGCGTGCATCGCGAAGGCATCCGGGCCACACGCCCGGAAGCGATGAAATACGGCATCAGCGCCGAGGAAGCGCACCGCTTCGGCCTGCCCTGCGGCGGCACGATCGAACTCGTGGCCGAGCCGCTGGCGGCGCACAGCGGCATTGCCGAATTGCTCGCAGCCGTGGAAGGCGGCCGGCTGGTCGCGCGCTCGCTCGACATGGCCAGCGGGCGCGCCACGCTCGCGCATGCCGAAGCGGCCGATGGCCTGTCGTTCGACGGCAAGACGCTGCTGACGATTCACGGCCCCCGCTATCGCATGCTTGTGATCGGCGCGGGCCAGTTGTCGAAGTATCTGTGCCAGATCGCGGTGGGGCTGGGATTCCAGGTCACCGTGTGCGACCCGCGCGAGGAATACACGGAAACCTGGGATATCCCCGGCGTGACCATGGTGCGCACGATGCCCGACGACACCGTGATGGAAATGAAGCTCGACGAACGCTGCGCGGTCATCGCCCTCACGCACGATCCCAAGCTCGACGATCTGGCGCTGATGGAAGCGCTGCGCACGCCCGCGTTCTATGTCGGCGCGCTGGGTTCGCGCCGCAACAACCAGGCGCGGCGCGAACGCCTCAAGGAATTCGATCTGACCGACCAGCAGCTGGCGCGCCTGCATGGTCCCGTCGGCATCTATATCGGTAGCCGCACGCCGCCCGAGATCGCCATCTCGGTGCTGGCCGAAGTGATCGCCGCGAAGAACCACGTATCGCTGCCGGACATCCTGCAGGTGGAAGGCGCCAAGGCCGCACGCGAGATCGCGGCGGGCGAGGCCGAATGCCCGATCCTGCCGCAGGCGTCGCCTACTTCGACAACCACTTCCGCGACGTCGTCATGAGCAAACCCGCCCGCCCCGCGCTGACGCAGACCGACCTGCCGACCGGCATCCTGCTGGCCGCCGGATTCGGCCGCCGCTTTGATCCGCAGGGCTTGCGCAACAAGCTCCTGGAGAAAATGCCGGACGGCCGCACGGTGGCCTGGCGCAGCGCGCGCACGCTGGCGGCCGGACTGCCGAACTCGATTGCGGTGGTGCGTCCCGGACAGCCGGAACTGGCGGAAGAATTGCGACGCGGCGGCTGCCAGGTCATCGAGTCCGCCGCAGCCGAGGCAGGCATGGGCGCGGCGCTGCGGGCCGGCGTGGCGGCCAGCGCCGATGCACGCGGCTGGGTGGTGGCGCTGGCTGACATGCCGTGGCTGTCGATGGAACTGGTGCGCGCAGTGGCGCTGACGATCGCCGCGCGCGACACCATTGCCGCGCCGTGGCGCAACGGACAGCGCGGCCATCCGGTCGGTTTCGGCGTGGCGTGGCGCGACGAACTGCTGCGGCTCGATGGCGACGAAGGCGCTCGCGCGCTGCTCAAAACGCAGCCGGTCACGCGCGTGCTGACCGAGGACGACGGCGCGTTCCGCGATATCGACACACCGGCGGATCTGACGCCCAGTCCACTGCGCTAGGCAACAGCGAGCGCCTGCCGGAGCCAGGCGCCGGCAACGCGCTCATCAAGCGACGCGACTGCACCTTGGCCCAAGGCGCCCTTAGCCTGCGTTCAGCGACCGGTCAACCCCCGTCCGTATCCATCAACGCGCGCAGGTATTCGCTGCTCCACCAGTGCACATCCTGCTGGCGAATCCGTTCCAGCAATTTCTGATGACGCGCGCGGCGTTCCGACAGCGGCATGTGCAGCGCCTGCTGGATCGCCTGCGCCGTGGCGCGCGTGTCGTACGGATTGACCAGCAGCGCTTCCTTGAGCTGTTCGGCGGCGCCGGCGAAGCGCGACAGCACCAGCACGCCCGGATCGTCGGGATCCTGCGCGGCGATATATTCCTTGGCCACCAGATTCATGCCATCGCGCAGCGGCGTCACCAGCGCCACGCTGCTGGCGCGGCAAAGCCCCGGCAGCCGGCGCCGGGAGGTCGAGCGGTGGATATACCGCACCGGCATCCAGTCCAGTTCGCCGTATTCGCTGTTGATCGCGCCCGTGATGCCTTCCATGTCGCGCCGCAGGTCAGCATACGCATCGACCGATTCGCGCGACGGTGCGGCGATCTGGATCAGCGTGGCGCTGGAGCGGTTCTCGGGATACTCGGCCAGCAGGGTCTGGAACGCCTTGAGTCGCTGCGGCAGGCCCTTGGAATAATCGAGCCGGTCGATCCCCAGCAGCAGACGCCGCGTCGAGTACTGGCCGCGCATCATCTCGTAGGTTTCGGTCGCGTCCGATTCGCGGCCCAGCTCGATGAATTCGTCCACATCGATGCCGATCGGAAACGCCTGCGCGCGCACGGTGCGATGAAAAGCGCGGAAGCGATATTCGCCCATCGGCTCGGCGCCCGCCTCGCCTTGCACATAGCGCGAGAAATGATCGAGATCGGCCTGGCTCTGGAAACCCAGCAGGTCGTACGCGAACAACGCGCGCATCAGCCATTCGTGCTGCGGAATGGCCGCCAGGATCAGCGGCGGCGGCAACGGTACGTGCAGGAAGAATCCGATGCGCTGGCCGCAGCCGATGGCGCGTAGTTCCGAAGCCAGCGGGATCAGGTGGTAATCGTGGATCCAGATCACGTCGTCGGGCTTGAGCAGCGGCGCCAGCTTGCGCGCGAACAGCTGGTTCACGCGCCGGTAGGCGTTCAGGTTGCCGCCCGAATCGAAATCGGCCAGGTCGACGCGATAGTGGAGTACCGGCCAGAGCACGCCGTTGCTGTAGCCGAGGTAATACGAATCGTGATCCTCGCGGCTCAGGTCCACGGTGGCCAGCGTCACGTTGCCGGCCTGCGTCTGATGCAGTTCACCTTCGCCTGGCGTGCCGCCGTGCGCCGCGTCCACCACCTTTCCGCTCCAGCCGAACCACAGGCCGCCAGTCTTGTTGAGCGCCTCGGAGAGCGCCACTGCAAGCCCACCCGCCGCATGGTTGCGCGGATCCGCGACCCGGTTCGATACCGCTACTAGTCTGCCCATATGTACGTTATGTGGTTGCCAATCCTTTCTTCAGATCACGGTGTCCCAGGGTGCCGACAGCCGCATGGCACCGTTGATCAGGCCGACCATCGAATAGGTCTGCGGGAAGTTGCCCCACATCTCTCCGGTGATCGGGTGTGTGTCCTCCGAGAGCAATCCAAGCGGATTGCGCGCGGCCAGCATGGCCTCGAAGATCTCGCGCGCCTCTTCGCGCCGGCCAATGCGGGCCAGCGCGTCGATACGCCAGAAGGTGCAGATATTGAAGGCCGTCTCGGGCTTGCCGAAATCGTCCGGTGCCTCGTAGCGCCGCATGTATGGCCCATCGCACAGCGATTCCTCGAGCGCCTTCACGGTCGAGACGAAGCGCGGATCCTTCGGGTCGATGAAGTTGACCTCGGCCATCAGCAGCACGCTGGCGTCCAGTTCCTTGCCGCCGAAGCTCTCGGCGAAGGCCTGCCGCTGCTCGTTCCACGATTCCTCAAGAATGCGCGTCTTCATGCGATGCGCGTGGTCGTGCCAGTACGCGGCACGCGCGGGCTGCTCCAGCTTGACGGCGATCTTGGCCAGGCGGTCGCACGCCACCCAGCTCATCAGCGCCGACGAGGTGTGAATGCGCGCACGCGTGCGCAATTCCCACATGCCCGCGTCGGGCGTGCCGAACACGCGCACCGCCTGCTCGCCCACGTCCTCGAGCCTGCGGAATTCGGCCGGGCCGCCGCGAAACAGCAGGCGGTGATCGTGAAACGCCTGCGCGGCGGCCAGCACCACGTTGCCGTAGACATCGTGCTGGAAGTGTTCCTGCGCCTGGTTGCCGACGCGCACCGGGCCCATACCGCGATAACCGCCCAAGTGGTCGAGGATGCTTTCGGGCAGTTCGCGCTCCAGCCCGATGCCGTAGAGGGGCTGGATATGGCCGTCCTGCGACTGCATCACCACGTTCGAGAGCCAGCGCAGATAGTCTTCCATCGTGCCGACTTCGGACAGGCTGTTCAGCGCGCGCACCACGAAAAACGCGTCGCGCAGCCAGCAGTAGCGGTAGTCCCAGTTGCGTCCGCTGCCCGGCGCCTCGGGAATGCTGGTGGTCATCGCCGCCACGATCGCGCCCGTTTCCTCGTAGAGCGACATTTTCAGCGTGATGGCCGCGCGGATCACCGCTTCCTGCCATTCGCGCGGCACCGCGAGCCGGCGGCTCCACAGGCGCCAGTACGCGGTGGTTTCCTGTTCGAAATCGCGCGCGATGTCTTCCACGCTGTGCGTGAGCGTTTCATCGGGCCCGAGGATGAAGTTGTAGCCGCGCGTGACCAGGAACGGCGTCTGCGACAGCACGTAGGCCAGCGGCGCATCGGTGGTCATGCGCAGTGTCATGTCCTCGCCGACGTAGCGCACGTGGCTGCTGCCGCGCGTGACCTGTGGCTTGGTGCGTCCCCAGTTGAAACGCGGCGCGACGGTCACGCGCACGCGCGGCGCGCCGTGGATCGGCCGGATGCGCCGCACCAGCGTCAGCGGCCGGAAGTAGCGGCCGAGCCGGAAAAAGCGCGGGCAGAAATCGGTGATCTCGAGGCAGCCGCCATGGCGGTCGATCAGCCGCGTGCGCAGCACGGCGGTGTTCGGCTCGTACCACTGCGTGGCCTCATGAAAGTCTTCGATCTCGATGTTGAAATGCCCGGCGTTCTCGCTGGTGTCCAGCAACGCGTTGAACACCGGATCGCCGTCGAAGCGCGGCATGCAGCACCACACGATGCGTCCGCGCCCATCCACCAGCGCGGAAAACGCACAGTTGCCGATCATGCCCAGCGACAGCGACGGTTCGGCCTGGCGACAGGAATCGTCCGAATCGGTGTTGATCGCGGGCGCCTCGGTGGCAACCGTGGGGTTGAGGTTGGCAGGTTCACTCACTACAGGTCCTCCCTGTCTGGCGATGGGGGTGAGAGGGAATGCTGACCGTTGCGCTGCGCCATCTGCTGAGTCAGTGCATGCGCACAACGGTGCAGCCAGCTGCGCAGGGCGGCAGGCCCTGTCACGCTGACCGATGCGGCGGTGGCGCGCTGGCCGACCAGCACGCCGATGCCGCCAAGTTCGCGTACCACGCTGAAGCCGGCTTCATCGGTGACGTCATCGCCGGCGAACACGGGCAGGCGGCCGGCAAACGGCGGCGAACGCATGAACGTGGCAATCGCGCCGCCCTTGTCGACACCGGCCGGCTTGATCTCCACCACCATCTTGCCGGGCAGCGCTTCCAGGCCGACCGCATCGCGCAGCACGTCGGCCACGGCCGCGCGCACCAGCGGTTCGAGTTCCGGAACCTGCCGGTAATGAATCGCCACGGCGACCGATTTTCGTTCGAGCTGCAGCCCCGGATGGCGCGCCACAAGTGCCTCCAGATGGGGCAGTAGCGGGCCGATGCCGGGCGCCGGCGGGCGCACGATGCGCTCGGCGCCGTTACGGAATTCCGCGCCGTGCACGCCCGCGGCAGGCAGGCGCAACGGCTGCAGGAAGTGATCGAGCTCGGCCACGGGCCGGCCGGAGACAATCGCCAGCGCGCCATCGAGGCAGACATGCAGCGCACGCAGCGTGCCGACCAGTTCCGGTTCGACCTGCACCAGCTCGGGGCGCGGCGCGAGGTCCGCCAGCGTGCCGTCGAAGTCCAGAAACAGCGCGGTATTGGGTTCGATAAGAGGTAGCGGGGGCATCGCGTGAAACCGTAACACGTCGATTTGACGAGCGTCCACCGGGCGCTGTCCTACAACAGTGGCCTTTGCGGCACGTTTGCGCTGCGGACCCGTTGGCCGGGGCCGCCCGTGCGCCATCCATTATCATTGGCGCTTTCCGCCGATTTTTCCGGCTTTTTTTGCCACCGCGCCGTGGCAATCGCAGACATGACCCGCACCCCAGCCCAGCCCGACTATTTGAAGAAGATCCTGACCGCCAAGGTGTACGACGTGGCCCAGGAAACCGAGCTTACCTATGCGAGCGCGCTGTCGGCGCGCACCAACAATGCGGTGTGGTTCAAGCGCGAGGACACCCAGCCCGTGTTCTCGTTCAAGCTGCGGGGCGCGTACAACAAGATGGCGTCCCTCGCGCCGGAAGAGCTCAAGCGCGGCGTGATCGCGGCATCGGCCGGCAACCATGCGCAGGGGGTGGCCCTCTCGGCCGCGCGGCTGCAGTGCAAGGCGATCATCGCGATGCCCACCACCACGCCGCAGGTGAAGATCGACGCGGTGCGCGAGCGCGGCGGCGAATGGGTGCAGATCGTGTTGCACGGCGATTCGTACAGCGACGCCTACCTGCACGCGGCCGAGCTGGAAAAGAAGCACAAGCTGACCTTTATCCATCCGTTCGACGATCCCGACGTGATTGCCGGCCAGGGCACCATCGCGATGGAAATCCTGCGCCAGCATCCGGGCCCGATCCACGCGATCTTCGTCGCGATCGGCGGCGGCGGCCTGATTTCCGGCATCGCGTCGTACGTCAAGGCCGTGCGCCCGGAGATCAAGGTGATTGGCGTGCAGACCTACGATTCGGACGCGATGAAGCGTTCGATCGACGCCCGCAAGCGCGTCGAGTTGAAGGACGTGGGCCTGTTCTCCGACGGCACCGCCGTGAAGCTGGTCGGCAAGGAAACCTTCCGCATTACGCGCGAGCTGGTCGACGACATCATCCTGGTCGACACCGACGCGATCTGCGCGGGCCTCAAGGATGTCTTCCAGGACACGCGCAGCATCCTGGAACCGGCCGGCGCGCTGGCCGTGGCGGGCCTGAAGGCCTACGCCGCGCGCGAAAAGCTCAAGAACCAGCACCTCGTGGCGATCGCCTGCGGCGCCAACATGAACTTCGACCGCCTGCGCTTCGTGGCCGAACGCGCCGAGGTGGGCGAAGCGCGCGAGGCGATCTTCGCCGTGACGATCCCCGAGGAACGCGGCAGCTTCAAGCGCTTCTGCGAGCAGGTTGGCACGCGCAGCGTGACCGAGTTCAACTACCGCATCGCCGACACCGGCGTGGCGCATATCTTTGTGGGCGTGCAGATCGCCAGCCGCGCGGAAAGCGACAAGATCGCCGCCAATTTCCGCCGCCACGGTTTCGACACGCTGGACCTGTCCAATGACGAGCTGGCCAAGCAGCACATCCGCTACATGGTCGGCGGCCATTCGCCGCTGGCGCACGACGAGCTGCTGTATCGCTTCGAATTCCCCGAGCGGCCGGGCGCGCTGATGCGTTTCCTGTCGAGCATGAGCCCGAACTGGAACATCAGCCTGTTCCACTACCGCAACCAGGGCGCCGACACCTCGAACATCCTGGTCGGCATCCAGGTGCCGAAAAACGAGAAGCGCGCATTCCGCAGCTTCCTTTCCACGCTCGGTTACGTACACTGGGACGAGACCGACAATCCCGTCTACAAGCTGTTCCTGTCCTGAATCGAATCATGACGCTTCCTGAGCACTCGCCGCTAGGCAAGGCCTCGGCCTACAAGACCGAATACGATCCCACCCTGCTGTTTCCGATTCCGCGCCAGGCCAAGCGCACGGAAATCGGCCTCGATGAAGGCAAGGCGCTGCCGTTTTTTGGCGTCGACATCTGGAATGCCTACGAGGTGTCCTGGCTCAATCTCAAGGGCAAGCCGCAGGTGGCGCTGGCCACGTTCATCATTCCGGCCGATACGCCGAATATCGTCGAATCGAAGTCGTTCAAGCTGTATCTGAATTCGTTCAACCAGACCAAGCTGGCATCGGCCGAAGCGCTGCAGCAGATGCTCCAGCGCGATGTCTCGGCGGCCACGGGCGGCACGGTGCAGGTGCGGCTGGTGACCGAGGCCGATCTGGGCACGCAGAAGATGGGCGAACTGGACGGCCTGCTGCTGGACCGGCTCGACATCGAGACCGACATCTACGAGCCGGACCCGACGCTGCTCAAGGCCGATCAGGAAGAGTCGCCCGTGGAGGAATCGCTGGTGTCGCATCTGCTGAAGTCGAACTGCCTGGTGACGGGCCAGCCTGACTGGGGCAGCGTGCAGATCCGCTACGTGGGCGCACCGATCGACCAGGAAGGCCTACTCAAGTATCTGATCTCGTTCCGCAACCACAACGAGTTTCACGAGCAATGCGTCGAGCGGATCTTCACCGACGTGATGCGCATGTGCAAGCCGGTAAAACTTGCGGTCTACGCGCGCTACACACGTCGTGGCGGGCTCGACATCAACCCGTTCCGCACCAACTTCAACACGCCGTGGCCCGATAACCGGCGCAACGCGCGGCAGTAAGCACCGCACCGGCAGGCGTTTCCTGCCGCCCTCGCCGTCACTGCGTTGCGCGGGATCCCGCGCAACGCGCGTCGCTCAGAACTCCGCGTGCGCGCGGATGCCGATGAATTTGGCCGGTCCGCGATCGCGGTTGTAGCCCGGGTTTCGCACGTACTGGAAATCCGGGCTCAGGCTCAGCGTCTTCCACACGGCAATGCTGTAGTAGACCTCGAAGACCTGTTCTGGCCCATAGCGCAGCGCGCCATCGCCAAGGAACGCGCCCAGTCCGCCGGCGGCCAGGTAGCTGCGGTGCGATGATCCCAGCATGTTCACCGCCACCGCAATGCCCAGTTCGTCATTGGGACGGCCCCATGACGCGCCCTTGAGCGTGCCGCCGCCCGACACCTGCCGGCCGATTTCCGTGAACGCGTAAGTTTCTGTCTTGTCATCGGACCAGTTGGCGCGCACGAACACGCCGGCGCCGTCGGCCACTTCCTGCAGCAGCGCAACGCCGACACCCATCTTGGTGTGCTCGCGGCGCACGTCGCCCACATCGGGCGTCACGCCGTTGGCCTGGCCGAATGCGATCGCGTCGTTGAAGGCGCCCATGTTGGCCTTGTTCCGCCACAGCAGCAGCCGCGCCTGCCCGGGGCGGCCTGCGATGGCATAGCGCTTTTCCAGTTCCAGCATCTGGCCGTAGTGCTCGAACAGCCGCGTGTCGAGCGCGCGGCCGTTCGATTCCTGCGGCTGCAGGAAATGCCCGAAGCGCGCCGACCAGCCATCGCCGATGTATTCGATGGCCGCGCCCCAGTCGTAGCCGCGCGAATCGGCCGGGTAATCCCAGGAGCCGTGCGTCATGAACGACCAGTTCATGAATTGCGTGCGCGGGTCCGACCAATAGGGATTCACGTCGAACACATCGATCACGCCGAAGTTGCCGGCGGTCAGCACGACGCGCTGCTTGTCGACGGTACGCGCGAACTGGTTGAAATCGGCCTCAAGCGTTTCCTCGCCGCCGCCCATGCCCCAGTACTGCCGGATAAAGGCGCGGGCGCGATAGACCTTCGGGCTCGTGCTGGCCGTCTTGGCCAGTTCGCCATTGGACAGGCCGCCCATGCCGTGCAACTCGGAAAATGGCACGCCCTGTGCCACCTCGGGGTTGAGGTGGAATTCGGCTCCCTTCCAGAGCCGCAGGCCCAGGTCAAACGTGGCGGTGAACGAATAGCTCTTGGCACGATTCGGCGTCAGGCTGTTTTCCCCGGAGTACGCGGCGCCGAACGACGGCTTGCGCTGCCAGATGTAGGTGGTCTGGCCGTGGAAAGCGAACGGGCTTTCCAGATCGTTCACCAGCGGCACGCTGGCCGCAGGCGGGTTCACGGCCGTCGTTTCCTGCGCCTGGGCCGCCCACGGCAATGCCGTACTCGCGACGATGCAGGCGGCGAGGTGACGGACAAAGCGAGGGCGCGGCCGCGGCATGGCGGCCAGGAAACGGAAACGCAGCATAGGAAACCCGGGATGCGGATGCACCAACCACGGGCACCCTTCTGGACAGGCGCGAGCATAGCCAAGCCCACATGACATGTCTACCTCGCTTTGCTGCGTTGCAGCATTCCTCCAACGCTTGCTTTATCAACACGTGCCGGTGAAGCCAAGCCGACGTTGTAACGGATCTTGTATTAATTAATTCGAAAATTAATATTGAGCGGAATTCGCTGACTTCGACGTATCTGAACCGGTTCCGATGCCTGCTCGCACGCCACCCGATCCACCGCGCCGCCCTGGCCGCCCTGCCGCGCAGGCAGCCGACGCCGGCCAGCGCGACCGCCTGATCGACGCCGCCGTCACGCTGTTTGCCCGCCACGGCGTGGCGGCGACGTCGACCAAGGCCATCGCCGCCGGGGCTGGCGTCACGCCCGCGCTGGTCCACTACTACTTTGGCGACCGCGACGCGCTGCTCGACGCGATCTTCGAAGAACGGCTGCAGCCGCTGATCGAGCATGTCTTCGGGACGCTCCAGGCCGGTCCGCCCGACCCCGTCGCACGCATCCAGGCGCTGGCCGGTCAGTTGATCCGCACCGCGTCGGCCACGCCATGGTTTCCGGGCCTGTGGATCCGCGAGATCGTCGGCACCGAGGGCCAGTTGCGCGAGCGGCTGTTGCAGCGGGTGGCCCTGCAACGCGCGCAGTTGATCATCAATCCGCTGGCGGCCGCCCATGCGCAGGGCCGCCTAAATCCCGACCTGGAGCCCGCGCTGGTGATGGTGTCGCTGATCGGACTGACGCTGTTGCCGCTGGCCACCACGCATATCTGGCGCGCTTTGCCCGGCGCCGCTGACATCGACACCGACACGCTGGTGCGCCACGTCACCGCCCTGCTGGGCCACGGCCTGTCCGCGCCGCCCAAGAACCCTGCCTGAACCTGGTATCCCGGAGCCCGCATGACGCTTCCCGTCCCGAACCGCGCCTGGCCCCTGCTTCTGGCCGCGATGACCGTGCCGCTGCTCGCTGCCTGCAGCAACGACAAGACCACGACCTGGCAGGGCTATGTCGAAGGGGAATTCGTCGCGGTGGCGTCGCCGTTCGCGGGCCGGCTCGAAAAGCTTGCCGTCGACCGAGGCCAGCAGGTCGACAATGGCGCGCCGCTGTTCACGCTGGAATCGGATGACGAACGCGCCGCGCGTCAGCAGGCCGCCGAGCAGGTGCGCGTGGCGCAGGCACAACTGGCCGACATCCAGACCGGCAAGCGCCCTGTGGAAGTCGACGTCAATCGCGCGCAACTGCTGCAGGCGCAGGCGCAGGCCAATCGCAGCGCCGCGCAGCGCAAGCGCGACGAAGCGCAGTTCGAGATCGGCGGCATCTCGAAAGCGCAGCTCGACGAAAGCCGCGCCACCGCCGACGCCGACGCGGCACGCGTGCGCGAACTGCAGCGCGATATCGATGTGGCGCGCCTGCCCGGCCGCAAGGACCAACTGGCCGCGCAAAGCGCGCAAGTGGAGGCCGCGCGCGCAGCGCTGGCGCAGGCCGAATGGAAGCTGTCGCGCAAATCGGTCAACGCCACCGTGGCGGGCCTGGTCTACGACGTGCCGTTTCGCCCCGGCGAATGGGTGCCGGCCGGCAGCGCCGTAGTGCGCATGCTGCCGCCGGGCAACGTCAAGGTGCGCTTCTATGTGCCGGAGGCTGTGGTGGGATCGCTGCGCAATGGCCAGGCGGTCAGCGTCCGCTGCGACGGTTGCGCGGCACCCGTCGCTGCCACGATCACCTACGTGTCGAACGAAGCCGAGTTCACGCCCCCGGTCATCTACAGCAACGAAACGCGCCGCAAGCTGGTATTCCTGATCGAGGCCCGCCCCGCCACGGCCGACGCCCCGAAACTGCGTCCGGGCCAGCCGGTAGAGGTGGCGTCATCATGACGGCCGCGGCAAACGGCCAGGGCGGCCTGGCGATCGATGTGCACAACCTGAACAAGCACTTCGGTGACAAGCACGTGGTCAACGATCTGACCATGCAGGTGGCGCGCGGCGAGATCTTCGGCTTCCTTGGCCCCAACGGCAGCGGCAAGACCACGTCGATCCGCATGATGTGCGGCCTGCTGACCCCCGATTCGGGGTCGGGCACCTGCCTAGGATTCGACATCATCAAGGAAGCGGCGCAGATCAAGCGCAACGTCGGCTACATGACGCAGCGCTTTTCCTACTGGGAAGATCTGTCGATCCGCGAAAACCTCGATTTTGTCGCGCGCGTCTACGGCATGGCCAACCGCCGCGACGTCGTGGATCGTGCGCTGGAGGACCTGGGGCTGCAGTCTCGCGCCGAACAGCTGGCGGGCTCGCTGTCGGGCGGCTGGAAGCAGCGGCTGGCGCTGGCCGCGTGCCTGCTGCACAAGCCGCAGCTGTTGCTGCTCGATGAGCCCACGGCGGGCGTGGACCCGAAAGCGCGCCGCGACTTCTGGGAACAGCTGCATCAGCTGGCGGCGCAAGGCATCTCCGTGCTGGTCAGCACGCACTACATGGACGAGGCCGAGCGCTGCCACAAGCTTGCCTATATCGCGTACGGCAAGCTGCTGGCGCAAGGCACATCGGACGAGGTGGTCGCCAGCCAGCATCTGAGCACATGGAGCGTGGAAGGCGAAAACCTCGCCGCGCTGTCCGCGCAACTGCAAGGCAAGCCCGGCGTCGACCAGACCGTGGCGTTCGGCACCGCGCTGCACGTCACCGGCAAGGACCCCGCGCTGCTCGAACAGACGCTCAGGCAGGCCGCTGGCGCCAATCATCGGATCACGCCAGCGCAGACCAGCCTCGAAGACGTGTTCATCTACATGATGGGCGGCGCACAGGACAACATGGCCACTGCGGGCGCCGGCAAGCCGGCCGCGCGGGCTGGGCGGAGCCGGCCGCACGACACCCGGGAGCCGTCATGAACGCGCCACGGCAGCCATCGCGCTGGCATTCCGCGTTTTCCGTGCAGCGCTGGTGGAGCATCGTCCTCAAGGAATTCCTGCAACTGCGCCGCGACCGCGTGACGTTCGGCATGATCGTCGGCCTGCCGATCGTGCAGTTGCTGCTGTTCGGCTTTGCCATCAACAGCGATCCACGCCATATGCCGACAGCGGTGATCGTGGCCGAGCACAGCGATTTCTCGCGCACGTTCCTCGCCGCGATGGAGAACACCACGTACTTCAAGATCGTCCGCACAATGCCCGACGAGCAATCCGGCCGCGAGGCGCTGTTGCGCGGCGATGTGCAGTTCGTGGTCAGCATCCCGGCCGATTTTTCGCGTCGGCTGCTGCACGGCGACCGGCCATCGATCCTGGTGGAAGCCGACGCTACCGATCCGTCCGCCACCGGCCCGGCGATCGCGGCGCTGGCGCAATTGCCGGGCACCGTCGCGCGGATCGACCTGAAAGGCGCGCTGGCACCGCTGGCAGGCGGCAAGCCCGCGTTCGATGTCAATGTGCAGCGGCTCTACAACCCGGAAGGCATCACGCAATACAACATCGTGCCGGGCCTGATGGGCACCATCCTGACCATGACGATGGTGATGATGACCGGCCTGGCGATGACGCGCGAACGCGAGCGCGGCACGATGGAAAACCTGCTGGCCACGCCGGTGCAGCCGATCGAGGTCATCTCGGGCAAGATCGTGCCGTACATCTTCATCGGGCTGGTGCAGGCCACCATCATCGTGCTGGCCGCGCACTTCGTCTTCGACGTGCCGTTCCTGGGTTCGGTAGTCGCCGTGTATCTGGCTGCGCTGCTGTTCATCGCGGCCAACCTGACCGTTGGCATCACGCTCTCGTCGCTAGCCAGCAATCAGTTGCAGGCGGTGCAGCTCACGTTCTTCTATTTCCTCCCCAACATCCTGCTCTCGGGCTTCATGTTTCCGTTCGCGGGTATGCCGCGCTGGGCGCAATGGATCGGCAACGTGCTGCCGATGACGTATTTCAACCGCATGATCCGCAGCATCATGCTCAAGGGCAGCGGTTGGACGGAACTGTGGCCCAACGTATGGCCCGTGGCATTGTTCACGGTGCTCATCATGGCGATTGCGGTGCGCTTCTACAAGCGCACGCTCGACTGACGGGAGAGCCCTGGCATGCGAACTCATCCAACCTTGAACATGTCGATGGCGACGATTGCGGCGGCGATGGCGCTGCTGCTCGGCGGCTGCACGGTGGGCCCCGATTTCCGCACGCCCGAACCGACCACGGACGCGCGCTACACGGCCAGCGCCCAGCCCGCGCAGATGAGCGCGGCCGGATATCCCACGCAGACGCTGGCCACGGCCGATATTCCGCGGCAATGGTGGGCGTTGTTCCGCAATCCGAAGTTGGACGAGACGATCCGCGTCGCGCTGGCAAATAGTCCGACACTGGCCCAGGCGCAGGCGCGCCTGCGCGAGGCCCAGGAAAACCTGGCCGCGCGCACGGGTGCGACGCAGTTTCCGCAGGTCGACGCCAAGCTCAACGCCACGCGCCAGCAGGTGGATCTGACGTCGGTCGGCATCACGCAGTTTCCCAGCCCCGGTCCGTTCACGCTGTTCAATGCCAGCGTGCAGGTTTCCTATGCGCTCGACCTGTTCGGCGGACAGCGCCGCGAACTGGAGGGCTTGCAGGCGGCGGTCGATTACCAACGCTTCGAACTCGAAGCCGCGCGCCTGTCGCTGGCCGCGAATGTGGCCACCGCGGCGATCCGCGAGGCCAGCCTGCGCGCGCAACTGGCCGACACGACCGCCATCGCACAGGCGCAACAGCGGCAACTCGGCATCCTTCAGGCGCGACTCGAAGCGGGCGGCGTGGCGCGCGTCGACGTGCAACGCCAGCAAGCGGAACTGGCGCAGACACAGGCGCTGATTCCGGCGCTTGCGCAGCAGCTCGATGCCACGCGCCATCAACTGGCCGTCTACGCGGGACAGACGCCGGCCAGCGCGCAACTGCCCGCATTCACGCTCGAAGACCTGCACCTGCCGGACACGCTGCCGCTTAGCCTGCCGTCCGAACTGGCGCGCCGCCGGCCGGACATTCGCGCGGCCGAAGCGCTGCTCCATCAGGCATCGGCCAATATCGGCGTGGCCACGGCGAATCTCTATCCGCAGATCACGCTGACTGCCAGCGGCGGCACGCAGGAAATGCGCGCGCGCGATTTGTTCAACAGCATGAACATCTGGAGCCTCGCCGCCGGCGTGGTGCAGCCGGTGTTTCATGGAGGCGAGTTGCGCGCGCAGAAGCGCGCCAAGGAAGCGGCATACGAACAATCGCTGGGCGCGTATCGACAAGCGGTATTGCAGGGCCTGCAGAATGTCGCCGACACGCTGCGCGCGCTCGACGCCGATGCGCAGACGCTGCAGGCCCGCGCCGAAAACGCCCGGCAGACGCGCGACACATTGGCCATCGTCAGCGCGCAATACCGGCTGGGCGGCGTCAGCCAGTTCACCGTCATCGATGCGGAACGGCAGGCGCGCCAGGCCGCGCTCGATCTGTCGCAGGCCCGCGCCGCGCGGCTGGCCGATTCCGCCGCATTGATGCAGGCGCTGGGCGGCGGATGGTGGAACGCGCAGGAAACGCCGGGCGCGATCGAGTAGGTGCGCGTGGGTCGCCTTCAGCCGGCCAGAAACGCGCGCAAGCGGCGCACGCCTTCGTCGAGGCGCGCCACGTCGCAGGCGTAGCACCATCGCACGAAGCCTTCGCCCTCATCGCCGAATGCGCTGCCCGGCGCGAGGCCCAGCCGGGCGTCGCGCACCAGCTGCTTGCATAGCGACAGGCTGTCGGCCGCACCGGCGAGGCGGAAGAACACGTACATCGCGCCGTCCGGCGCGTGCGCCTCGACGCCGGGCAGCGCCGACAGCGCGGCCACCAGATGATCGCGCGCCGTGCGCAGCCGCTGCACCAGATCCTGCGTAAAGGCCTCACCATCGCGCACGGCAACGACGCCCGCTTCCTGCACGAACGAAGGCGCGCACGAGGTGTTGTACTCGACCAGTTTGCCGAGATCGTCGAGCAACGATGCGGGCAGCACCATCCAGCCAAGCCGCCAGCCCGTCATCAGCCACGCCTTGGAAAACGAGTTCACGGCGATCACACGCTCATCGCGGCTGGCGATATCGAGGAAAGACGGCGCAACGCCGCCCTCGCGCCCGTAGTAGA
Organism: Cupriavidus pauculus; assembly: GCF_008801835.1. Lineage (GTDB taxonomy): Bacteria > Pseudomonadota > Gammaproteobacteria > Burkholderiales > Burkholderiaceae > Cupriavidus > Cupriavidus pauculus. The sequence continues at coordinate 183,144 of NZ_VZOW01000006.1, forward strand.
GGCGCTCGTAGACTTCGTCCGCGATGATCCAGATACCGTGGCGGCGGCAATGGTCGAGCACGGCCTGCTGCTGCGCGCGCGACATCACCCAGCCGGTCGGATTGTTCGGCGAATTGATCATCACCGCGCGCGTGCCAGGCGTCAGCGCGCGCAGCAGCTTGTCGACGTCGAGCGTCCAGCCGTCGGCGCCGAAGTCGAGCGTGACCGTTTCCACTGTGGCACCGAGAATGCGCGGAATCTCCACCAGATTCGGCCACAGCGGCGTGACTGCCACCACGCGGTCGCCTGGTCCCGCTACCAGCTGCGCAGCCAGCATCAGTGCATTCACGCCCGCGCTGGTCACGGCAATGTGGTCGACCGGCGTCGCGCCGTGCAAGCGGCTCACGTAGTCGGACAACGCGGCGCGCAGCGGGGCGATCCCGAGGTTGTGCGTATAGAACGTCGCGCCGCCGGCAAGCGCCTGGGCGGCCGCATCGCGGATGAACTGCGGCGTGACCTGATCCGATTCGCCAAACCAGAACGGCAGCACATCGGGCAGGCCGATGCCGGCGTTGGCGACCTCGCGGATGCGCGAGGCGCGCAAGCCGTGCACGATATCGCGCGCCAGCGGCGCGGCCTCGGTGGTGGAAGACTGGCGGGACGGGCTGACGGACATCGGCACTCCTGGGCGGAAAACGGATGAAGCGCCAAGCGTACCGGATTCCCGCCGCTCCCGCTGCCTTGCGCTACGCCAACGCGCCGCGCAGCTCGTCGGCCGTCATCGCCGCATAGCCAAGGCTTTGCAGCGGTGCCCGCACCGCGCGCAGCAGCCCGGCGTTGTCGGGCGCCGTCGATCCGTCGGGCAGCGTCATGTTGTTTTCGAAGCCGATGCGCGCGTGGCCGCCCAGCATCACCGCAGCGGCCGCACAATCGGCCTCCTGCCTGCCGAACGCGCACACGGCCCATTGCGTGCCACTGCGGTCGAGACCCGCTTCGGTCCAGGCCGCCAGGAACGGCAGCAAATCGGACGGCGACGATTTCTGACCCGCCGAATACCGCCCCAGCACGAACAGCACCCAGTGGCGTCCTTCGGGAATCGCACCGCTGGCGCGCAGCGCGGCGTAACGGCGCACGTCGTCGGCGTCGTACAGGATGTATTGCGCCACGACGTGTTCCCGATGCATCCACTGGAAGAACTGCGCAGCGGCAGGCAATGCCGCGTCGTCGGGCGCCAGCTCGCGCACGGCAACCGACGCGGCCTCCGGGCGCAATGCCTGCACCGTTGCGATCTGCTGTGCCGGCCGATAGATGCCCACGGCTTCGGTAGTGAGCTGCAGCACCAGTCGATCGCCGACTGCCTTGCGCACCGCCGCGATGGCGGGCACGTAGTCGGCCACTTCCAGGCTGTGCGTGGCGTCGGCCTTGCGCACGTGCAGATGGATCATGGCCGCGCCGGCGTCGACGCATTCGCGTGCGCACTGCGCCAGCTCGTCGGGCGTGACAGGCAGCCGTGGATGATCGACATGCGTCTTACGTGCGCCATTGGGCGCCACCGCCAGCGCAAACGGCCGGCGCAGGGTTTCGCTTTGCATGGAACGATCCTCAGCCTGGCAGGACCTGGTTCACCGACTGCACGAAGCGGTCGACGATGTTGTCGATATCGGCCGGCGTGCAGATAAACGGCGGTGCAAACAAGACATGATCGCCATGAACGCCATCGACGGTGCCGCCCATCGGATAGACGAGCAGACCGTTATCCATGCAGGTGCGCTTGAGTGCCGCGTGCGTCTTGCGGGCTGGGTCGAGCGTCGCCTTGCTGGCGCGGTCCGCCACGAATTCCACGCCGACAAACAGACCGCGGCCCCGCACGTCGCCGACATTGGGATGCGCGCCGAGCGCTTCGCGCAGACGCGCGCGCAGCTGCTCGCCACGCGCCCGCACGTTGTCGAGCAATCTGTCCTCGGCAATCACGCGCTGTACGGCCAGCGCTGCCGCGCACGCCGTGGCGTGGCCGATGTAGGTGTGGCCGTGCTGGAAGAAACCGCTGCCGCCGACAATGACATCGAAGATGCGCGACGTCGACAACATCGCGCCGATCGGCTGATAGCCCGCGGCCAGGCCCTTGGCGATGGTGACGATATCGGGCGTCACGCCGTCCTCTTCGCACGCAAACAGGTAGCCGGTACGACCCATGCCCGACATCACCTCGTCAAGGATTAGCAGCACGCCGTACTTGTCGCACACGGCGCGGATGCGCTTCAGGTAATCGCCCACCGGGGGCAGCGCGCCCGCCGTGGCGCCGACCACGGTCTCGGCGACGAAGCCGGCCACGGCGTCCGGTCCCAGTTCGAGGATCTTGGCTTCCAGTTCTTCGGCCAGGCGCTGCGCGTATTGGGCGTCGGTCTCGCCCGCGGCCTGGTCGCGATAGGCGTAGCACGGCGACACGTGATAGGCGGGCACCAGCAGCGGCAGGAACGGCTCGCGTCGCCACGCGTTGCCGCCGATGGCCAGCGCACCGAGCGTGTTGCCGTGATAGCTCTGGCGGCGCGCGATAAAGTGACGCCGCTGCGGCTGGCCGATCTCCACGAAATACTGGCGCGCCAGCTTCAGCGCCGCCTCAACCGCCTCGGATCCGCCCGAAACGAAGTAGACGTGATTCAGATCGCCGGGCGCGGCCTCGGCCAGGGTGCGTGCCAACGTCTCGGACACTTCCGTGGTGAAGAACGACGTGTGGGCGTACGCAAGCGTATCGACCTGCGCCTTGATCGCCTCGATTACGCGCGGATGCCCGTGTCCGAGACACGACACTGCCGCGCCGCCCGAAGCGTCCAGATAGCGGCGCCCATTGCTGTCGATCAGTTCGATACCGCTGCCGCCAACGGCGACCGGCATGGTTTGCTTGGGATTACGGTGGAATACGTGCGTCATGGTTTGGAGAGGCAACAAGGGCGCAGCCGGAATGCGGCACTACGCCAGACAGGTGCGAGTATAGGAACAACCTTTCGGGTACGCAACAATTGTTTCATTTTGCTGATTCAAAGAAACATATGCACCGACCGCCGTTGGCGTGAAGCGGGCGGCAACCTGTGCAACAATCGTTTCATTCCATCTTTCGCAAACGCCGATGTCCGCCGATTCCGCCACCCCGCCGCAGTCCCTCGATGCGCTGATGAGCCAGCTTCGGGCCGAGTTTCCCAATCTCAGCGCGCAATTTCAGGGCGGCGCGCGATATCTGCTCGATCATCCGCGCGATATCGCCATCCAGTCGATGCGCAAGGTGGCGGCAAGCGCCGGCGTGCAGCCCGCCACGCTGGTGCGGCTGTCGCAATCGCTCGGATTCGAGGGATGGCAAGCGTTGCGTGAGCTGTTCGTCGCGGCCGTGCGCGAAAACGGCAGCCAGCCTTATGCGCGGCGCGCGCGCAAGGTGGTCAAGGAAACCGGATCGAGCAAGATGCTTGCGGAGATGATCGAGGTTCAGCACCACAACCTCGACACGCTGCTGGCCAACAATGCCGATGCGCTGCCGCGCGCCGCCGATCTGCTGGCCGCCGCGCCCACCGTGCACGTGGCCGGCTTCCGCTCGTGCTTTCCGATTGCGTTCACGTTTCACTATATCTACGGGCTGTTCCGCAGTTCCGTCAGGCTGATTCGCGGCGACGCCGGCACGCTGGAAATGGAACTGCGCGCGCTCGGCGCCAAGGATGCGGTGTTGGTGGCAGGCTTCGCGCCGTATTCGCAGGAAAGCCTGCGCGTGGCCACCGCCGCACGCGACGCGGGATGCAAGGTGATCGCGCTGACCGACAGCACGGTGGCGCCGATCGCGCTCGAGGCCGACTGCACGCTGCTGTTCGCGATCGACAGCCCGTCGTTCTTTCCTTCGATCACCTCGGGCGTGACGATGGTGGAAGCGCTGGTCGAACAACTGCTGGCGCGCAAGGGCAAGGGCGCGATCCGCGCGCTGGAGCAGACCGAGGGTCAGCTCCACCGCACCGGCGCCTATTTGCCCGAAGGCCGTCGCTGACCGCGCTTGTTCGTTTATTCGCTTATTCGAACGCCTCGTCGTTCGGATTGGCGTAGGCCTTTTTGATCTGCTCGCTCTGCGGCAGGTCGAACGACAGGTTCTTCGGCGGCACCGGTTTCTGGAACCACTTCGCGTACAGCGTGTTGATTTCGCCGCTGCGCATCAGACTGCTCATTGCGCCGTCAACCACCTGTTTGAAGCCGGGATCGTCGCGCCGCATCATGAAGCCATAGGCCTCGAACGATTGCGGCGTGCCGACCACCTGCCAGTCGTTCGGATTCGGCGCCAGCGTGCGGGAACCGGACAACAGCACGTCGTCCATCATGAACGCCGCCACGCGGCCCGACTGCAGAATCAGGAACGATTCGCCATAGTCCTTGGCACTCTGGATCGTGATATTCGCGCCCTTTTCGTCGTTCAGCCTGCGCAGGATGCGCTCCGACGTGGTGCCCGCGTTGGTCACCACGTTCTTGCCTGAGAGATCGCCAAAATCGTGCACCGGACTGCCCTTCTTCACGAGCAGGCGCGTACCGGCAACGAAATAGGTGGTTGAGAACGCCACCTGCTGTTGGCGCGCCTTCAGGTTGGTGGTGACGCCGCATTCGAGATCGACGGTGCCGTTCTGCACCAGCGACATGCGGTTTTGCGACGTGACCGGCACCATGCGCACTTGCAGGTTCGGCGTGGCGGTTTCCTTCTTCACGGCGTCGACCACGCGATCGCAAATATCCTGGGCGAAACCGATCACCTTCTGGTTGGCGTCGTAGTACGAAAACGGAATCGACGAGGTGCGATGCCCGATCGAAATGGCCCCGGACGACTTGATCTTGCTGAGCGTGGGGCTCGCAGCCACATCGACGGCCAGGGCGGACCCGGCGCCCAACGACATCGCCATCAGCGCGGCGACACGGATCGAAACGGACTGCTTCATGGAAAGACTCCTGTTGAATGAAAGCATCAGCTGTTGCAATGCTAGTCATCGAGCAACAAGTGTTCCATCATGGATAACCATGAAACAAATGGTTTTTCCCGGCGCGCGCCCTGCCCGCGAGCATGCACGCCCGGCTTTGGGGAATATGTTGGAAGGCGCGGCGCGATGGTGCGCCGCCAAGGTGCGGCGGCGGCGGGTGGGAACGGGATCTGGGACGGGACTGCCGCGGCCGTTTCAGGGCGCGGCGGTGACGGGTTCGGCGGCGGCGTCGCGCGCCAGTTGCATCGCTTCGCGCAGCGTATCGAAGTCGCCAATGTGATTGGCCAGCAGCAGGATCAGCCGCGCGTTGACGGCCTGACTCTGCGCATCGTCGAGATCGCGATGCATGTCGATCAGTGCTTCGTAGAAGTCGTCGGGACGGGACAGATTGGGGGCGGTATTCAGCGGCATGGCCGGTCTCCTTGCAATCAGGCCAACGCCGGTGCTGGCGCCTGGGCGGACCGCCGCACCGCCGAGGCCGCGTTGCCGGTGGCGCGGGCCAGCGCCTCGGCCACGCGCCGCGCGTCGACGCCGCGCCAGCGCGCGCACACGTGCTGATCGGGTCGGATCAGATAACACGTGCCAGCGCGCGCGTCATAACGCCGCGCAGCCAGACCTTCGACATCGCGCAGCACCACGGCGCCGGGCCACGCCTGCGCCGATGCCTGAATCGCCACGTCGGTGACGAACACCACGCGCAGCGGAATATCGCCGTGCTGCAGCTGGCGCAAGGCTTCTGTGGCCGACGCATCGAGCCCGGCCGGCGCGCCGAAGATCAGCGCGACAAACCCATCGCCGAGATGCGGCAGCAGCCACGGCTTGCCTTCCTCGCCGGCAACCGGCGCGTCGACGCATGCGGCGCCTGGCGCCATCGCGCCCGAGAATCCGTCCGCATCGGCGGTATTGAGCGGCGAATCATGCAGCACCGCGGGCACTGACAAGCGCCCGCTGTTGACCAGTTGCCGCGCAAAGGCATGGTCGCGCGCCAGCGTCAGCACCGCGTCGCGGAACACGCGGCTGACCGCACTTTTCGGCGTGATGAAATCGGTGGAGCGCGTCGAGTTGCGGATGTTCTCGTCGGCGGCAAACTCGCGTTCGCTGGCGTAGCTGTCGAGCAGGCTGTCAGGCGCCTTGCCTTGCAGCACGTAGGCCAGTTTCCATGCGAGATTTTCGGCGTCCTGTATGCCGCTATTGGCGCCGCGCGCCCCGAACGGCGACACGCAGTGCGCCGCATCGCCCGCGAACAGCACGCGGCCATGCCGGAAGGTGTCCATGCGCACGCATGAAAACGTGTAGACGCTGACCCATTCCAGTTCGAACTTCACGTCCGCCCCCAACAGCGCCTGCACGCGCGCCTTCACGCGTTCCGGCGCTTTCTCGAGCGCCGGGTCGGCGTCCCAACCGAGCTGGAAATCGATGCGCCAGACGTTGTCGGGCTGGCGATGCAGCAGCACTGATTGATTCGGATGAAACGGCGGATCGAACCAGAACCAGCGCTCGGCCGGGAATGGCGCGTCCATCTTCACATCGGCAATCAGGAAGCGATCGCGAAACGTGTGGCCGTGGCTTTCCTGCCCGAGCAGCTTGCGCAGCGCACTGCGCGACCCGTCCGCCGCAACCACGTAGCGGCCGCGCAGCACGTAGCCGCCATCGGGCGTCTCGATCGTCAGCGCGACATGATCGGCATGTTGCTGCACGGCCACGGCGCGGCTTTTCCAGCGGATCTCGATATTGGGCATGCCGCGCGCCACATCGAGCAGATAGCCCTCGACGTAGTACTGCTGCAGATTGATAAAGGCGGGACGCTGATGACCCGATTCGGGCAGCAGGTCGAATGCGTAGACCTGGCGGTCGCGCATGAAAACCTTGCCCAGATGCCAGCGCACACCCTTGTCGACCATGCGGTCGCCGCAGCCAAGCCGATCGAAAATATCGAGCGTGCGCTTGGCAAAGCAGATCGCACGCGAGCCGGTGGACAGCGCGCAGTCGTCATCGACGAGCACCACCGGCACATCGTGCCGGGCCAGGTCGATGGCCGTAGCGAGCCCCACCGGCCCCGCGCCAACCACCACGACCGGATGCGGGTCGGCGGCGACGTGGTCCGCGCGTTGTTCCGCACAGGGCGCGTAATCGTAGGTCTGCCGCTGATAGTCGATATCGGCTTCGGTGCTGCTCATGGTGTCTCCGGTCCACGTTCGTTCTGGTGCGCGTGGTGCGCTGGCGCCCGTTCCGTACGTTGCGGAACGGGATCGACAAACGGTCGCGCTATTGCTGCAGCGCTGTCCACATTTCCTGGTCGCGCTGGGCCGTCCAGATCCGCGGATGGGTAACGCCCGACGCCTCGTCATACGCGCGCGACACATCGAACGGCAGGCAATGTTCGTAGATGAACACCTGACCGAATTTCGGATCCATCGCCTTGCGCGTATGCGCCATGGCGGCCTTCAGATCCATCTTTGCAGCCACCGCCTCGCGCCCGGCCTGCAGCAGCGTGGTGACGAAATCCTTGGTGTAGGCGAGTCCCTTGGCCACGTCGGCGCGCGTGGTCAGCGCGGGGCCGCGGCCGGGCACCAGCTTTTCGGGCTGCAGCGCGGCCAGCGCGTCGAGCGTGGCTGGCCATTGTTCGAGCTGCGCGTCGCCGCAATAGCACGCGGCGTCGTATTCGACGAGATCGCCGGAAAACAGCACCTTCTGCTGCGGCAACCAGACCACTGTATCGCCCTTGGTATGGCCTGCGCCCAGATGGGCGATACGCACTTCCAGCTTGCCCATGAACAGCGTGATCTCGCGATCGAATACCAGCGTAGGCCACGTCAGGCCGGGCACCGTTTCCACGCCGGCGAACAGGCGCGGAAAGCGTTCGATTTCCGATTTCATGTCGGCTTCGCCGCGCTCCAGGATCATCTCGTAGGTGCCGCGGCTGGCGATGATCTGCTGCGCGCCCTCGGCGAAGTACGCCGACGCGCCCAACACGCGCACCGCGTGGTAGTGCGACAGCACCACGTACTTGATCGGCTTGTCCGTGACGGTGCGGATGCGCGCGATCAGGTCGCGGGCCATCGCCGGCGTCGCGGTGGTGTCGATGATCATCACGCCGTCGTCGCCGACGATCACGCCGGAATTGGGATCGCCCTCGGCCGTGTAGGCATAGGCGTTTTCGGATAGTTGGGTGAAAGTGATCTGCTTGGCTTCCAGGTCGGCCTGGGACGCAAACGCTTTTGCCATGTCTGTCTCGTAATTGTCGTGGTTGGGGATCGGCGTAGAGGAATCTTAGGAAGAGTGCTATTTTTAGTCAATGACAAACGATATTGCCATTGGATAAATATCGGAGGCGAGACCCCTCGTTTCGTCAAGGCCCCGGGGAAAACCCTCAAGCGGTTCGCATCGATATGCGCCGGACGCGACTCGCCCCCCGGAGGGTTCGATTACCATCTGGACTTTTCCGACTCGCCCGGCACTCTTTCCGAGGCACGACGCACGCTATGGCACGACCCCCAGGCGAACCCGCCGGCAAAACCCAACGCGGCATCCAGAGCGTGGAAGTGAGCGGCCGGCTGCTGCAGGCGTTGGCCGATGCACGCCGCCCACTGGCGCTGGCCGAACTGGCCAGTGCGGCGCAACTGGCGCCCGCACAGGCGCACACCTATCTGGTCAGCCTGACCCGCCTGGGGCTCATCAAGCGCGATCACATCGATGGCGGCTACGAGCCCGGTCCGCTGGCATTGCGGCTGGGCATGCTGCATCTGGAACATGACCCGGCGTGGCGCGCTGCGGTGCCACGCGTGCAGGCGCTGGCCGCGCAAACGGGCTGCAATGTCGCCATAAGCCTGCCCACGCCACAGGGGCCGACCATCGTCCATTACGCCGCAGCCGGCAGTCCGCTCCATGTGAATCTGCACGTGGGCACCGTGATGGCGCTGGCCGCCACCGCAACGGGACGCACCTATTGCGCGTTCCAGCCCGAATCGCAATGGCTGGCGTTGTGGCAGCAGCAATGGACCGCGGCGTCGCCGCAGCCGCTATCCGCGTTTCGCAGAAGCGTAGAGATCATCGCCGCACGCGGGATCGAGCGGAGCATCGATTCGCCGAGCCCCGCCGTCAGCAGCCTGGCAGCGCCGCTGATGGACACCTCGGGCAGCTTGCGACTGGTCTTGACGGTGATCGGGTCGACCGGGGTGATCGATGTCGACTGGGAAGGCCCGGTGGCGCGCGCGCTGCTGGCGGTGCGCGACGAGATCGCGCATGCGATGGATCAAACATGAGCGAGTTCGTCGACAACAAATCCCGGCGCGGCATTCAGTCGCTCGACAACACCGGACAACTGCTGGCCGCGCTGGCCGATGCGGCGCGACCGCTCTCGCTTGGCGAACTGGCGCGCGCCGCAGGCATGGTGCCGGCCAAGGCGTTTCCCCATCTGGTCAGCCTGCAGAAGATCGGCCTGTTGTCGCGCAATGCCGATGGCGATTTCGAAGCGGGCACGCTGGGCCTCGACCTTGGCCTGATCGCCCTGCAACGGCTATCGCCCGCACGCGAGGCCGAGCCCGAGATCGTCGCCCTGGCGCACGCCACGGGCCTGTCCGCGGCCATTGCCGTTCTGGGCCCGCTGGGGCCCACCGTGATCCGGCTCGAAGAAGCACTGCGGCCGCAGCATGTCAGCCTGCGCGTCGGTACGGTCTTGTCGATGGTCAACACGGCGATGGGCCGCACCTTTGCCGCGCACCTCGGCGAAGATGCGCTGAAGCAGGCGCTGGCACAGGACGCCATCCGCATGGCCGGCGTGCGCGCCGATGCGACCGCCCGAGCAGAACTGGCGGCGCGCATGGTGCGGATTCGCGCCCGTGGCGTCGACAACGCCGAGAGCCGACCGGTCCCCGGCATCGACACGCTGGCCGCGCCGGTGTTCGATCACACCGGTGCCGTGGCGCTTGTAATCGCCGTGATGGGCAGCAGTGGCAGTTTCGACAGCACGCTCGATGGCGACGTGGCGCGCCTGCTCAGGCAGTCGGCGCAACGGCTGTCATGGCGTTTCGGCGCGGCGGCCCCCACCTCCTGAACCGCGTCACAAACCCGCGATTGCAACGTTTCCATTATTCGAATATATTCGAATAATGGAAACCGATCACGCCCTTGAAGCGCTTGCCGCGCTTGCCCACGCCGTCCGTCTGGCTGTCTTTCGCCTGCTCGTGCAGGCTGGTCCCGATGGGCTGCCCGCGGGCCGCATCGCCGAACTGATGGAGACGCCGGCCTCGTCGCTGTCGTTCCACCTCAAGGAACTGCACCGCGCCGGGCTGCTTGCCAGCCGCCAGGAAGGGCGATCGATCATCTACATGGCGCGCTTCGAGACCATGAACGACCTGCTTGGCTATCTCACGGAAAACTGCTGCGGCGGCAATCCGTGCTCGCCGATATCGCGCTGCTCCGTGGGCGCGGAGTCCTGATGATCGCCCCCATGCCCATGTCCAACCAGACTTGCAGCCAGTTCGTGAACCTGCCGCTGCATGGACGCGATCGCAACGCCGTCCTGAAGGAGATGCGCGATAACGGCGTGGAGCCGGCGCGATGAGCACGGCCGAGCGAGCCGCCGGGATGGCGCAACCGAGCGCCATCGGATTCTTCGAGCGCTATCTGACGGTCTGGGTTGCGCTGTGCATCGTCGCCGGGATTCTGTTCGGCCAATGGCTGCCCGGCGTTTTTCACGCAATCGGCGCAATGGAAGTGGCTCAGGTGAACCTGCCGGTTGGGGTGCTGATCTGGATCATGATCATTCCGATGCTGATCAAGATCGATTTCGGCGCGATGGGACAGGTGGCGGGCCACTGGCGCGGCATCGGCGTGACGCTGTTCGTGAACTGGCTGGTCAAACCGTTTTCGATGGCGCTGCTGGGCTGGATCTTCGTGCGCCATCTGTTCGCGGGCTGGCTGCCGGCCGACCAGATCGACAGCTACATCGCGGGCCTGATCCTGCTGGCGGCGGCGCCGTGCACGGCAATGGTCTTTGTCTGGTCGCAGCTCTGCAAGGGCGACCCGTATTTCACGCTCTCGCAGGTCGCGCTCAACGACGCGATCATGGTCGTGGCGTTCGCGCCGGTGGTGGCGCTGCTGCTTGGCCTGTCGTCGATCACCGTGCCGTGGGACACGCTGATCACCTCGGTCGCGCTCTATATCGTCGTGCCGGTGTTGATCGCGCAGGTCATCCGCAAGGCGCTGCTGGCGCGCGGCGACGCCACATACCGGCGCGTGGTCGGCGCGCTGGGCCCGTATTCGATCACCGCGCTGCTTGCGACGCTGGTGCTGCTGTTCGGCTTCCAGGGCAATGCGATCGTGGAGCAGCCGCTGATCATCGTGCTGCTGGCCGTGCCGATCCTGATCCAGGTGCTGCTGAACTCGGGCCTCGCGTATCTGCTCAACCGCAAGCTCGGCGTGGCCCACTGCGTAGCCGGTCCATCGGCGCTGATCGGCGCAAGCAATTTTTTCGAGCTGGCCGTGGCTACCGCCATCAGCCTGTTCGGCTTTCAATCGGGCGCGGCGCTGGCCACCGTCGTCGGCGTGCTGATCGAAGTACCGGTGATGCTGTTTGTCGTCGGTGTCGTCAACCGGTCGCAGCACTGGTATGAATCGTACGAATCGCGTTGAGGCATCCTCATGACCGTCACCATCTATCACAACCCCGCGTGCGGCACGTCGCGCAACACGCTAGCCATGATCCGCAACGCGGGCATCGAACCCATCGTGATCGAATATCTGAGCGCGCCGCCCGACCGGCCGACGCTGCAGGCATTGATCCGCGACGCGGGGCTCACCGTGCGAGAAGCGATCCGCGAGAAAGGCACGCCCTATGCCGAACTGGGTCTCGGGGACCCGGCACTGGACGATGAGGCGTTGCTGGACGCGATGCTTGCCCACCCGATCCTGATCAACCGGCCGTTCGTGGTCACCGAACTGGGCGTGCGCCTGTGCCGGCCTTCGGAGCGCGTGCTGGACATCCTGCCGGCGCCGCAACAGGGCGCCTATACCAAGGAAGACGGCGAGGCCGTGATCGACGCGCAAGGCCGGAGAATCCGATGATCGCCGAGCTGCCGAATGTCGTGCCCGCGGTGCTCGACACGCCCGACCTTCGCAAGCTGGAACCGGCGCGCGTGAGCACTCACCCGCCCCGCATCCTGCTGCTCTACGGATCGCTGCGCGAGACTTCCTACAGCCGGTTGCTTGTGCTGGAAGCCGAACGGATTCTGCAACACTTCGGCGCGCAGACCCGCGTGTTCGATCCGCACGGCCTGCCGATGACGGACAGCGTGCCGGCCGATCATCCGAAGGTGGTGGAGTTGCGCAAGCTGTCGGAATGGTCCGAAGGACAGGTCTGGTGCAGCCCCGAGCGCCACGGCACGCTGACCGCCGTGTTCAAGAACCAGATCGACTGGCTGCCGCTCGAAATCGGCGGGATCCGGCCGACCCAGGGCCGCACGCTGGCCGTGATGCAAGTGTGCGGCGGGTCGCAATCGTTCAACGCCGTCAATGCGCTACGCGTGCTGGGACGCTGGATGCGCATGGTGACGATCCCGAACCAGTCGTCGGTTGCCAAGGCCTATCAGGAATTCGACGACAGCGGCCGCATGAAGCCATCGTCCTACTACGACCGCGTGGTCGACGTCATGGAGGAGCTCTACAAGTTCACGCTGCTGGTGCGCGATCGCAGCGACTACCTGACCGACCGCTACAGCGAGCGCAAGGAGGCCGCACCCGCCAACGCCACGGCATTGGCCGCCGCAGCCATGCATCACGAACGCGACGCCCAGACCGGGGACAGCGATAGCGGCGAAGTGGAATAACACACGTACCGCCGCTCCCAGGCACCCCATCAAGAAACAAAAAACCCCGCACACCAGGCGGGGTTTTTGTTTGCAGGCTTGGTTAGGTAACCGGGTCTCAGAACGGTTAAAACGGAATGTCGTCGTCCATGTCTTCGAAACCGTTCGACGGCGCCGGTTGCTGGCGGCGCTGACCGCCGCCCTGGGCGCCCTGCGCGCCGCCGGCCGGGGCACGGCCGCCGCCCTGCGATTCGCGACTGTATCCGCCACCACCGCCCGCGCCACCGCCGTAACCGCCTTCATCGCCGCCACCGCCACCGCCGCTCTGCCGGCCACCCAGCATCTGCATCTGGTCCGCCACGATTTCGGTGCTGTACTTTTCCTGGCCCGACTGATCCTGCCACTTGCGCGTGCGGATGCGGCCTTCGATGTAGACGGAGGAACCCTTGCGCAGGTACTGGCCGGCAATCTCGGCCAGCTTGCCGAAGAAGGCGATGCGGTGCCATTCGGTGGCTTCCTTGAACTCGCCGCTCTGCTTGTCCTTGTAGCGGTCGGTCGTCGCCAGTCGGATATTGGTCACAGCGTCGCCGCTGGGCATGTAGCGGGTTTCCGGGTCGGCGCCCAGGTTACCGACGAGAATGACTTTGTTGACCGATGCCATGTAGAAGTTCTCCAGGGACCGCGCCCTTTCAGCGCGGCGTTAAACGTAACGCGAACCTGCAGCAATACAGGATTCGCAAAAAATGGGGGAAGCCGAAAGGCCGCAGGCGCCACGGAACGACCACCGTAAACGACATCACGCGCCGTTCGGAAGATCCGTTGGGCGCGTGTGGAATGCTACCGCCGATATCGGGAAAAAGCGTTTCGGATTTTTGCGGAGATGTGGAAAGTTGTGTCTAAGCCGCAACTGCCGAGGTGCCACCGCTTTTTTCGCCACTGGCACGAGCCGGCGGCGCCTTCATGCTCCACGCGATTATAAGCCACAGCATCAGCACCACGGCGCAGCCCACGAACACCGCGGGGCGGCCTTCGTGCTTGAGCAGCCAGCCGCCGGCCACGCCGCCCAGCGCCAGGCCGAGCGATTGCGTGGTGTTATAGACGCCCAACGCCGCGCCGCGACTGGACGCGGCATAGCGCGACACCAGCGACGGCTGCATGGCTTCCAGCACGTTGAACGCGACGAAAAACAGCAGCAGGACGACGACGATCGGCCACAGCCCATGCACGGTGGCAAACAGCAGCTGGACGGCGGTCATCAGCGCCACCGAGGCCAGCAGCACCGGGCGCACCTTGCCGTGGCGCTCGGCCGCCATCATGGGCGCCAGCATCAGCACGAACGACACCAGCACCACCGGCAGATAGACCTTCCAATGCTGGTCCAGCGGCATGCCTGCGTCGCGCAGCATGGCCGGCACCACCATGAACATCGCCACCTGGCTCGAGTGCAACGCCAGCACCCCGACGTTCATGCGGATCAGGTCCGGATTGAGCAGCACGCTGCGGAACGGCAATTGCACCGGATGCGGCGGCGGCGGTGTCGGCACCAGGAAAATCGTCACGCCGATGGCCACCAGGCCGAGCACCGCCATCAGCCCGAAAATGCCGGACATGCCGATGCCATGCAGTAGCGGCGACGCAATCACGAGCGACAGCGCGAAAGTCAGCCCGATACTGCCGCCGACCATCGCCATCGCCTTGGTGCGATGCCGTTCCCGCGTGAGGTCGGCAATGCATGCGGTAATGGCTGCCGAAATGGCGCCCATGCCCTGCATGGCGCGGCCAACCGTGATGCCGGTCAGCGTGTCGGAGAACGCCGCGACCAGCGCACCGGCGACGAACAGCAGCAGCCCACCCACCATCACCGGCTTGCGCCCGATGCGATCGGACAGCCAGCCCAGCGGAATGTGGAGAAACGCCTGCATCAGGCCATAGATACCCATGGCGATGCCCACCCGCTGCGCGTCGTGTCCGTCGGGCAGCGTGCGCGCGAATTCCGCGAACACGGGCAGGATCAGGAACAGGCCCAGCATGCGCAGGGCAAAGATGCTGGCCAGCGACAGACTGGCGCGCAGTTCGCCGCGGGTCATGCGGTCGCGCACGGGTTCCGCGTGGGCGGACGCATGAACGGACCCGTTGGCGGGCGATGGAGGCTGCGAGGAAGGGGGGATCGACGGCATTGCGGTCGTGAGTGGATTCTGGCGCGTTCGGCCCGGATGCTGGGCAAAGCCCTGCCGCCTGGAAGTTGCCTTGTCAGACCGGGCAGACACACATTCGGCAGAGTCTGCGGTGATGTCCGCAACACTGGCGGCATCGCGTTATCTCAAGTCTGCCTGGTGCCGGGCAACCCCGGAAACCGAAGTTCGGTATATTAGCAGGTTTGCTTCTCGCGCCTCCCTGGTCACCCGTGAACGCTGCGGGCGGCCGCCAAGGCGCGCAGCGGCAGGCGTGGCGCCCTTCGTGGGCACTCCAGGCGTTGCGTACGGCACTTTTAGGTTGCCGTGGACCGCCCTGCATTCGGCAGGCCGCGGGACACCGGGCAAACGAACGGGATATGGAAGAAATCAAGATCCGTGGGGCACGTACCCACAACCTGAAGAACATCAACCTGGACCTGCCGCGCAACAAGCTTGTGGTGATCACGGGCCTGTCCGGTTCCGGCAAGTCGTCGCTGGCGTTCGACACGCTGTACGCCGAGGGTCAGCGGCGCTACGTGGAATCGCTGTCCGCCTACGCCCGCCAGTTTCTGCAACTGATGGAAAAGCCCGACGTCGACCTGATCGAAGGGTTGTCGCCGGCCATCTCGATCGAGCAGAAGGCCACCAGCCACAATCCGCGCTCCACGGTGGGCACGGTCACCGAGATCCACGATTACCTGCGCCTGCTGTACGCGCGCGCCGGTACGCCTTACTGCCCCGACCACAACATCCCGTTGCAAGCCCAGAGCGTGTCGCAAATGGTGGACGCCGCGCTGGCGCTGCCGGAAGACACGCGGCTGATGATCCTGGCGCCGGTGGTGTCCGACCGCAAGGGCGAGCATTCCGACCTGTTCGATTCGATGCAGGCGCAGGGCTTCGTGCGGTTTCGCATCCGCTCGGGCGGCGGCACCGCGCACGAGGCGCAGGCCAAGGTCTACGAAGTCGACGCGCTGCCCAAGCTCAAGAAGACCGAAAAACACTCGATCGAAGTGGTGGTCGACCGCGTGAAAGTGCGCGCCGACATCAAGCAGCGTCTGGCGGAATCGTTCGAAACCGCGCTTCGGCTGGCCGATGGCCGCGCGATCGCGCTCGAAATGGACACGGGCCACGAACACGTCTTCAGTTCGCGCTTTGCCTGCCCGATCTGCTCCTATTCCCTGCAGGAACTGGAGCCGCGCCTGTTCTCGTTCAACAATCCAATGGGCGCGTGCCCTAGCTGCGACGGTCTGGGGCAGATCACGTTCTTCGATCCGAAGCGCGTGGTGGCCTTTCCGAACCTGTCGCTGGCATCGGGCGCGATCAAGGGCTGGGATCGCCGCAACCAGTTCTATTTCCAGATGCTGCAAAGCCTGGCTGCGTTCTACGATTTCGACACCGAAACCGCGTTCGAGGACCTGCCGGCCGAAGTGCAGCAGGTAGTGCTGCACGGATCGGGCGAGACCGAGATTCCTTTCACGTATATCAACGAGCGCGGCCGCACCACGGTCCGCGAGCACGCGTTCGAAGGGATCATCCCGAACCTGGAACGGCGCTACCGCGAAACCGATTCCGTGGCCGTGCGCGAGGAACTGGCCAAGTACCAGAACAACCAGGCGTGCCCGGCCTGCCACGGCACGCGGCTGCGCACCGAAGCGCGTCACGTCAAGATCGGCGAGGACGACCACGCGCGCGCGATCTACGAGGTCAACGGCTGGCCGCTGCGCGACGCGCTGACGTGGTTCCTCACGCTGAACATGCATGGCGCCAAGCGCGAGATTGCCGACAAGATCGTCAAGGAAATCACCGCGCGGCTGAATTTCCTGAACAACGTGGGGCTCGACTATCTGTCGCTGGAGCGCAGCGCCGATACGCTGTCGGGCGGCGAGGCGCAGCGCATCCGCCTGGCCTCGCAGATCGGCTCGGGACTGACCGGCGTGATGTACGTGCTGGACGAACCGTCGATCGGGCTGCACCAGCGCGACAACGACCGGCTGATCGGCACGCTCAAGCATCTGCGCGACATCGGCAACTCGGTGCTGGTGGTGGAGCACGACGAAGACATGATCCGCGCCTGCGACTACGTGGTCGACATCGGCCCCGGCGCAGGCGTGCATGGCGGCATGATCGTGGCAGAGGGCACGCCCGACCAGATCGAGGCGTCGCCGGCGTCGCTGACGGGCCAGTATCTGTCTGGCCAGCGCCGCATCGAAGTGCCGGCCAAACGCACCGCGCCCGACCCGGAAAAGCTGCTGCGCATCGTCAACGCCACGGGCAACAACCTGCGCAATGTGTCGGCCGAGATTCCAGTCGGGCTGCTGACGTGCATCACCGGCGTATCGGGTTCGGGCAAGTCCACGCTGATCAACGACACGCTGTACAACGCGGTGGCGCGGCATCTGTATGGATCGACCGCCGAACCGGCGCCGCACGACCGCATCGAAGGACTCGAACATTTCGACAAGGTCATCAACGTCGACCAAAGCCCGATCGGACGCACGCCGCGCTCGAACCCCGCCACCTATACGGGGCTGTTCACGCCGATCCGCGAACTGTTTGCCGGCGTGCCTGCGGCCAAGGAGCGCGGCTACGATCCGGGCCGTTTCTCGTTCAACGTGAAGGGCGGCCGCTGCGAGGCCTGCCAGGGCGACGGCGTCATCAAGGTGGAAATGCATTTCCTGCCTGACGTCTACGTACCGTGCGACGTCTGCCATGGCCAGCGCTACAACCGCGAAACGCTGGAAGTGCTGTACAAGGGCAAGGCGATTTCCGAGGTGCTCGACCTGACCGTCGAACAGGCGCACGAATTCTTCAGCGCCGTGCCGGTGGTGCGCCGCAAGCTGCAGACGCTGCTAGACGTGGGGCTGGGCTACATCCGCCTAGGGCAGTCGGCCACCACGCTGTCGGGCGGCGAGGCCCAGCGCGTGAAGCTGTCGCTGGAGCTGTCCAAACGCGATACCGGACGCACGCTGTACATCCTGGACGAGCCGACCACCGGCCTGCACTTCCACGATATCGAGCTGCTGCTCAAGGTCATCCAGAAACTGCGCGACCACGGCAACACGGTCGTGATCATCGAGCACAATCTCGACGTCATCAAGACGGCCGACTGGCTGATCGACATGGGCCCGGAAGGCGGCGCCGGCGGCGGCCTGGTGATCGCCAAGGGCACGCCGGAAACCGTGGCGGCCAGCAAGGCGAGCTTCACCGGCAAATATCTGGCGCCGCTGCTCAAGCGCAAGAAGTAAGCGCGCCGCACGCGCGGGCAAGCCGCGCGTTCGACACGCCCTCCGCCATCACATCAGCGCGCTTGCGCCACGCTGCCCAGCTTGGCGTCCGGCTCGTCCTTCATGCGGCTGCGATTCATCATGCCCGCCTTTTCCAGCACCGGATACGCGGTCGCGCAGAACAGCGAATTGAGCCGTTTCAGCTCGCTGATCACGTCCAGGTGCAGCGAGCTGGTCTCGATGCTTTCCACCGTCTGCACTGCCACGCGCCGCAGGTGCGAGCGCGCGTACTGGCGCTCCAGATCGCGAAAGTTGGCCTTTTCCGCCATCAATTGCTGCGCGCTGCGAATATCGCCGGTCAGGAACACCGACAGGCCCAGGCGCAGATTGGCGACGACGCGGCTGTGCATCTCGGAGATTTCCTGCATGCCCGCCTCGGAAAACGCCAGGTTGTGCGCGATCTTCTTTTCCTTGGCGTCGACGATCACGCGCTCGATCAGGTCGCCCGCATGTTCAAGGTTGATGGTCAGCGAGATGATTTCGGTCCAGCGCTGGCCGTCCTGCTCGTCGAGCGCCTCTGTGCTGATCTGCGTGAGGTAGAGCTTGATGGCGGTGTAGAGGTCGTCCACCTCGTTGTCGATGCGGCACGTGGCGTTGGCCAGCTTGACATCGTTGGTGCGCAGCACGCGCAGCATGTTGTCGAGCATCTGTTCGACACGATCGCCGATGCGCAGCACTTCGCGCGCGGCGTTCGACAGGGCCAGCGTCGGCGTGGACAGCGCGGCGGCATCGAGATGGCGCGGCGTGACCTGGCTGTCGCCTGTGTTGCGGCCCGGCAAGATCGCCTCGCACAGGCGCGCCAGCGGTGCCGTGGCGCCAATCAGCAGCACCGCGAGCGCCACGTTGAACAGCAGGTGGAAATTGACGATCAGGCGCTGCGGCTCTCCGCCGATCAGCGCCAGCAGGTCTTCAGCCTGGCTCAGCAGCGGCAAGGCGATCACGCATCCCAGCAGTCGCGACAGCAGGTTGCCCAGCGTTACGCGCTTGCCCGGCTGGTTGTTGCCCGACGTGGTCAGCAGCGCGGAAATCCCCGAGCCGAGGTTGGCGCCCAGCACCAGCGCCAGCGCCACGTGGATCGACACCACGCCGGCCGATGCCAGCGCACCGCAGAACAACACCACGGCCAGACTGGAATAGCAGAGGATTGTCAGGAACGCGCCGATCAGCATGTCGAGCGCGGCGTCGCCGGTCAGCGTACCGAACAGCACCTTCACGCCGGCCGCCTGCACCACGGGGCGCGTGGCGATCGAAATCAGTTCCAGCGCCAGTGTAATCAGGCCCAGCCCGATCAGCACGCGGCCCACGTGTCCGGCCTTGCTGCCCTTCCACGTCAGGTGCAGGATCACGCCGACAAAGATCAGCAGCGGCGACAGCCATGACAGATCGAGCGAGAACACCTGCACCATCATGGCGGTGCCGACGTTGGCGCCAAGCATGATGGCGAGCGCCGGCGCCACGGCGATCAGGCCCTGGCCGACGAATGAACTGACGATGACGGCGGTGGCATTGCTGCTCTGCACGAGCCCCGTCACGCCCAGCCCGGCGGCAAACGCCGTGAACCGGTTCGATACGCTGACGGAGAGTACGTGGCGCAGGTTAGCGCCGTACACGCGCAGAATGCCGACCTTGACGATATTGGTGCCCCAGACCAGGAGCGCCACGCCAGACAGAAGATGAAGCAATACGCCCATTGTGCGTCCCTTTGTGACCGGTGCCGGCAGGGCAGGCGCGAGGCGTGCAGCCCGGTCATCGCGTTGTTATCAAGCGGGCATTATGCGCCCCCCTGTCACACCGGGCAAACGGACGCAAACGGGCGCAATCAGTGACCGCCGAAATTACAGACGGTGAACAGCGGCAGCCCGCTGGCGTGCAGCAGCCGCGAGCCGCCCAGCTCGGGCAGATCGACAATCGCGGCGCCCTCCACCACCGTGGCGCCCAGGCGCTCCAGCAGCTTGCGGCCTGCCATCATTGTGCCGCCGGTGGCGATCAGGTCGTCGATCAGCAGCACGCGGTCGCCGGGCTTGCAGGCGTCGGCGTGGATCTCGACGGTAGCGCTGCCGTATTCGAGTTCGTATTCCTCGGCCACGGTCTGGAATGGCAGCTTGCCCTTCTTGCGGATCGGCACGAAGCCGAGGTTCAGTTCGTACGCGATGATCGAACCCAGGATGAAACCGCGCGCGTCGATGCCGGCCACCAGATCGAGTTGCTGGTCCATGTAGCGATGCACGAACACGTCGATCAGCACGCGCAGCGTCTTGGGGTTCTGAAGCAACGGCGTGATGTCGCGGAACTGCACACCCGGCTGCGGCCAGTCCGGCACCGTACGGATGCGGTCACGCAGGTAGCCGGTGACATCGCCGAGCTCGGGGGACTGGATAATGGAATCTGCCATGGGGGAATCTGTCGAAGAAAAAGTCGTGCCTGATGCGGTAACGGGTTACCACCCGCGCGCCGCGTCAGCGCCGCACAATGGTCTGGCTGCGGGCCACGCCCGCAACCCGTAACCATACAGGAGACCGCAATGGCAAAGAAGATTCTCATGCTGGTTGGCGATTTCGCCGAGGACTACGAAACCATGGTGCCGTTCCAGGCGCTGCAGATGGTGGGCCACACGGTCCACGCGGTCTGCCCCGACAAAAAGGCTGGCGACCATTGCGCCACGGCGATCCACGATTTCGAAGGCGACCAGACCTACACCGAGAAACGCGGCCACAACTTCACGCTGAACGCCACGTTTGCCGACATCGACCCGGCCAGCTACGACGCGTTGGTCATCCCGGGCGGCCGCGCGCCGGAATACCTGCGCCTGAACGACCGCGTGATCGAGATCGTGCGTCACTTCGCGAAGGCCAACAAGCCGATCGCCGCGGTGTGTCACGGCGCCCAGCTGCTGGCCGCCGCCGACGTGCTCGAAGGCCGCACCTGTTCGGCCTATCCCGCCTGTGCGCCCGAAGTGCGGCTGGCCGGCGGCAAGTACGCCGACATTCCGGTGGACCAGGCCTACACGGACGGCAATCTGGTATCCGCGCCGGCGTGGCCCGCGCATCCCGCTTGGCTGGCGCAATTTCTTGCCGTGCTGGGAACGCGGATCGTAGAGTAGAGGCTTCCGATCGCGGCCGGCCGCGACGCACGGGAGTTTCCATGTGTGAAATCTTTATCCGGGCCAATCCCGAGTCCTACCAGACGCAGTCGCGCTCGCTGCGGCTGCACGGCGTGGCGACCAGCATCCGGCTGGAAACGCTGTTCTGGGAAGTGCTCGAGGAACTGGCCCAGCGCGACGGCATGAGCGTCAACCAGTTGCTGACGCGCCTGCATGACGAACTGGCCGAACATCGCGGTGAAGCGTCGCTGTCGGCCAACTTCGCATCGTTCCTTCGTGTGTGCTGCATGCGCTATTTGCTGCTGCAGAACGAGGGGCGCATCCCGTCAGATACGGGCGTGCCGATCCGGTCACTCGATGCGCGCGCGGTGCTCGACAGCCTACCGCCGTCGTGGGTCGACGGCGCGAGCCCGCGGCGCAAGATCCCATCTGAACGATCTGCCCGGCAAACTCGCAACGCCTGATCCGGACGTCGCAGTGGATCGCATCGGCGCCGCAGGTCCGGCGCGCTTGGCCGGGGTTCACGTATTCAGGTCGCGTGTTTTGGCCCGCCCGGTTCAGCCGATCAGCCGCTGTTCGGCCGACTCGAGCGCTTCCGGCGTGCCCCGCATGACGACGATATCGCCCGGTTCCAGCACCGTTTCCGGCTGCGGATCGAAGGCCGGAATGCCCCGGCGGCGCACAGCCGTCACCTCGACGCCAATCCGCTCCAGCGCCAGCGCGCCAAGCCGCCGCCCCACCGCGGTGTGCTCGGCCCCCAGCGATACCGCGTGCAGGCGCACCGATTCGCGCTCGATCATGTCTTCCTCGTCGTCGCGCCCGTGGAAGTAGCCGCGCAACAGGCTGTAGCGCGCATCGCGCGCCTGCTGGACGCCGCGCACCACGCGCCGCATCGGCACACCGAGCAATACCAGCGCATGCGACGCCAGCATCAGGCTGCCTTCGATAATTTCGGGCACAACTTCGGTTGCGCCGGCCTTCTGCAACGCGTCGAGCTCGGAATCGTCCACCGTGCGCACGATCACGGGCATCGCCGGCTCCAGTTCCTGTACGTGATGAAGCACTTTTATCGCCGACGGCGTGTTGGCATATGTGATCACGACCAGCGCGGCGCGATGGATGCCTGCGGCGATCAGCGATTCTCGGCGGCCGGCGTCGCCATACACGACCGTGTCGCCCGCGGCGGCGGCGTCGCGCACGCGATCCGGGTCGAGATCGAGCGCGACATAGGTGATGCCTTCGCGCTCGAGCATATGCGCCAGGTTCTGCCCGCAGCGGCCGTAGCCGCAGATAATCGCGTGCTTTTCGGTCTGCAGGCTCTGGGCCGCGATGCGCGTCATGTTCAGTGACTGCATCAGCCATTCGTTGGCGGCAAAGCGCAGCACGATGGCATCGCTGTATTGGATCAGGAACGGCGCGGCCAGCATCGACAACAGCATCGACGCCAGGATCACCTGGATCAGCACCGGATCGACCAGCCCCATGCCATCGATCTGGTTCAGCAGCACGAAGCCGAATTCGCCCGCCTGCGCCAATCCGAGGCCGGTGCGGATCGCCACGCCCTGGCGCGAGCCGAACAGTCGCGCCAGCCCCGCGATCATCAGCAGCTTGAACAGGATCGGCAGCACCAGCAGGCCCAGCACGAGCCAGATGTGATCGACCACCACGCGGATATTGAGCAACATGCCGATGGTGACGAAGAACAGCCCCAGCAGCACGTCGCGGAACGGCTTGATGTCCTCTTCCACCTGATGGCGGTAAGGCGTTTCCGAAATCAGCATGCCGGCCATGAACGCGCCCAGCGCCATCGACAGCCCCAGCCGCTCGGTCAGCGCGGCCATGCCCAGCGTCACCAGCAGCAGGTTCAGCATGAACAGCTCTTGCGAGCGGCGCGCGGCCACGACATGGAACCAGCGGCTCATCAGGCGCTGGCCGAGGAAGAAAATGACGCCGAGCGCCACCACGATCTTGATCGTGGCGAGCCCCAGCGCATAGGCGAGGTCGCCCGGATCGCGCGAAAGTGCCGGGATGATGATCAGCAACGGCACCACCGCCAGATCCTGGAACAGCAGCACGCTGATGATATTGCGGCCGTGTTCGCTTTCCAGTTCAACGCGCTCGGACAGCATTTTCACGACGATCGCCGTGGACGACATCGCCAGCGCGCCGCCCAGCGCCACTGAAGCCTGCCAGGACAGAGGAAACAGCCAGTTGAACATCCAGCTGGCCGGGATCACCGCCAGCATCGACAGCGCGACCTGCGACGCGCCTAGCCCGAACACCAGGCGCTTCATGGCGCGCAGCTTGGTCAGGCTGAATTCGAGCCCGATCGAGAACATCAGGAAAACCACGCCGAATTCCGCCAGGTACTTGGTCTGCCCGGAGTCGCTGGCCAGGCCCAGCGCGTGAGGGCCGATCAGAATGCCCACCGCCAGATATCCGAGCATCGGCGGCAGTTGCAGCATGCGGAAGGCCACCACGCCGAAAACGGCGGCGGCCAGCAGCACAAGGGTCAGTTCCAGCGGAGAATGCATTCGGCGGGTTCGGCAGCTTTGAAAGAACCAGCCGGGCACGCGCGCCGAGCCGGCATCTGCGCCCCGCCGGCAAAAGACGGCAAGCACGGCGGTCGTCGCGGTCCGCGCGTCGGATTGCCGCGGTCAGACGCCATCGCATTCGTTGGTATACTCCAGCGCCATGATAGCCAATTTCGATGCGGATCGAGCACTCCGGCTCGCCCGCCACACTCTTCAGATCGAGGCCGACGCGGTTTCCGCGCTGGCCGGACGCCTGACGCCTGCATTTACCAAAGCCGTCGAGTTGATCCTTGCCTGCACCGGCCGCGTGGTTGTTTCGGGTATCGGCAAATCGGGCCATATCGGCCGCAAGGTGGCGGCCACGCTTGCATCCACTGGCACGCCCTCGTTCTTCGTGCATCCGGCCGAGGCCAGCCACGGCGACCTCGGCATGATCACGCGTGACGACGTGCTGATCGCGTTCTCGAATTCCGGCGAAACCGCCGAGCTGCTGTCGATCATCCCGATCGTCAAGCGTATCGGCGCGGGGCTGATCTCGATTACCGGCAATCCGGCTTCGAATCTGGCCAAGCTGTCCGACGCTCACCTGGACGGCGCCGTGGCCCAGGAGGCATGTCCGCTGAATCTGGCGCCGACGGCCAGCACCACGGCCGCCCTGGCGCTGGGCGACGCGCTCGCGGTGGCGGTGCTCGACGCACGCGGCTTTGGCGAGGAAGACTTCGCGCGCTCGCACCCGGGCGGCGCGCTGGGCCGTAAGCTGCTGACCCATGTCCGCGACGTCATGCGTAGCGGCAACGCCGTGCCGGAAGTGCGAGAAAGCACGCCGCTGGCGCAGGCGCTGATGGAAATCACGCGCAAGGGCATGGCCATGACCGCCGTGGTGGATCCGGACGGCCGCGCCGTGGGCGTCTTCACCGACGGCGACCTGCGCCGCCTGCTGGAAACTTCGTGCGACTGGAAGACCGTGCCGATCGGCGAGGTCATGCATCGCAATCCGCGCACAGTGCATCAGGACCAGCTCGCCGTGGAAGCCGTACAGATCATGGAAACGAATCGCATCAACCAGCTGCTGGTCGTCGATGGCGACGGCCGCCTGGTGGGCGCGCTTCATATTCATGACCTGACGCGCGCAAAGGTCATCTAGGCAATGCAGGACTTCCTGTCCCGACTCACCGGCATGATCCTGCGGCTGTTGCCGCTGTTGCTGATGGCCATCGTCGCGGGCGCCACGTTCTGGTTGGTACAGCTGAATTCGCCACGCGAGGATGTCGAGCAGTCGCGCATCAAGCGCCACGAGCCCGACTACTGGATGGAAAACTTCTCCGCGACCGAACTGGCCGTGGACGGTTCCACCAAGATACGCTTCACGGGCGTGAAGATGATCCATTACGAGGACGACCAGACCTACGACGTCACCACACCGGCCATGCGTGCGTACCAGCCCGATCGCCCGCCGGTCACGGCCAATGCAAAGCGCGGCGTCATGAACGCCGAAGGGTCCATCATCGACCTGTACGGCGATGCGTTCATCGTGCGCCAGGCCGGCGTGGATCCGGCCAAGGACCCGCGCATGACCGCCGCGTCGCAATATTTTCAATTGCTGGTCAACGACGACATCGTCAAGACCGACAAGGCCGTGCAGTTGACGCGCGGGCCCTCGGTGATGACGGCCAACGGCCTGATCTTCAACAACGTCACCCGCGAAGTACAATTGCTGGGTAACGTGCACGGCACCATCATCATGAATTCGCCGGGACGGCCGCCGGCCCAATGATCCGCAGGCGCCGCGCTTCGTCGCCGCAGGGTCGCCGCCGTCCTTATCTCATCACTCGCCCTAACATGACCCCTCCCTTGACGACATCGTCCTGTCGCCGCATCGCGCCCGCCCTGGTGGCGGCAATCGCCGCCCTTGGCCTGACGCTGGCCATGCCGGCGTTAGCCGAACGCGCCGACCAGGGCAAGCCGCTGGTGCTCGAAGCCGACAACGCCAGCTACGATGACGTCAAGCAGATCTACACGCTCACCGGCAACGTAGTGCTGACCAAGGGCACCATGGTCCTGAAGTCGGACGCCGCGGAGTTGCGCACCGACCCAGAGGGGTATCAGTACGCGATCGCCACCGCCAAGCCCGGCCGTCAGGCCTATATCCGGCAAAAGCGCGACGGCGTGGACGAATACATCGACGGCTGGGGCGATCGCATCGAATACGACGGCAAGTCGGAAATCAACAAGCTGATAGGCCATGCGCGCGCGGCCCGCGTGTCGGGCGTGGGCGCGAAGATCATCGACGAAATCCGCGGCGCCGTGATCACGTACGACAGCCGCAACGAGTTCTATACCGCCACGGGCGGCGACAGCAACACCGCGGCCGGCAATTCGTCGGGCCGCGTACGCGCCGTGCTTTCGCCCCGCTCCGACGCCAGCGCACCCGCCGCGGCCGGCGCGCCGCTGAACCTGAAGCCCTCCGACACGCCAGCCAAGCCCTGAACGCCCCAGACAGCCCCAGATGAACGATACCGCCACGCTCGCCGCCTCTGCCCCGTCTTCCGCATCCGCCGTCCGCGCCGACAGCAGCACGCTGATCGTGCGCCACCTGAAAAAGCGCTACGGCTCGCGCACGGTGGTCAAGGACGTGTCGCTCGACGTCAAGAGCGGCGAGGTGGTGGGACTGCTGGGGCCGAACGGCGCCGGCAAGACCACATCGTTCTACATGATCGTCGGCCTGGTGGCGCTGGATGAAGGCGATATCGTGCTCGACGACGAGCACATCAGCGGCCTGGCGATTCACGAGCGTGCGCGCATGGGGCTGTCCTATCTGCCGCAGGAAGCGTCGGTGTTCCGCAAGCTGAACGTGGAAGAAAACATCCGCGCCGTGCTGGAACTGCAGCGCGAAAACGGCAAGCCCCTCTCGAAAGCCGAGATCGACCGCCGGCTGGATTCGCTGCTCGATGATCTCCAGATTGCGCATCTGCGCAATAATCCGGCGCTGTCGCTGTCCGGGGGCGAACGCCGACGCGTGGAAATCGCGCGTGCGCTGGCCTCCGCGCCGCGCTTCATCCTGCTCGACGAGCCGTTTGCCGGCGTGGACCCGATCGCCGTGGGCGAAATCCAGCGCATCGTCAGTTTCCTCAAGGCACGCAATATCGGCGTGCTGATCACAGACCACAATGTGCGCGAAACGCTCGGTATCTGCGACCACGCGTACATCATCAGCGAAGGTACGGTGCTGGCCGCCGGGCAGCCCGAGGAAATCATCGCCAACGAGTCCGTGCGGCGCGTCTACCTGGGCGAAAACTTCCGCATGTAATGCCGGTTGTCCGACAGCGCGGAAAATCTTCCCGCGCTTTCGTCAACTAGCCGTTGGCGATCACGAAGTCGAAGCGATAGACGATAGCAATTTCCGTTCCAACATCGGAAAGATGCGCATAGAATAGGTCGCATGAAACCTTCGCTTCAGCTTCGCCTTTCACAGCATCTTGCCCTGACACCGCAACTGCAGCAGTCGATCCGGCTGCTGCAGCTTTCCACGCTGGAACTCCAGCAAGAGGTCGAGCAGGCCCTCACGGAAAACCCCCTGCTGGAACGCGAAAACGACTGGATCGAAAGCCCCTTGCGGGTGTCGGCCGATGGCTCCGTGAACCTGCAGAGCGCACCCGCGCCGGCTCCCTCGGAGCCCAAGGCCAATGGCGACGATCGGCAGGACAGCCAGGCAAGTGGTGAGGACGACAGTTACGGCGATTCCGGCGGCGAAGACTACGGCAGCGACTGGAGCCTCGACGATTTCGCGCGACGTCCGCAGGGTGACGATGACGAAAAAACGCCGATGCAATTGCGCGAGGCCGATCCCACGCTGCGCGAATTCCTGATGGAGCAGCTGACGCCGCTGAAAATCTCCGTGCGCGACAAGGGCCTGGCTATCTTCCTGATCGAATCGCTCGACGACGACGGCTACCTGAGCGCTTCGCTCGAGGAAATCTGCGGGGAACTCCCCGAGGAACTCGAATTCGAAGTCGATGAAGTGCACGCCATGCTGACGTTGCTGCAGAGCTTTGATCCTCCCGGCGTGGGCGCGCGCAACGCGGCTGAGTGTCTGAGTCTGCAGTTGCGGCGTTTGAAGCATCCGCAGCGCGAGTTGGCGTTGTCTATCGTCAATCATCACCTGGAACTGCTGGCCGTGCGCGACTACACGCGGCTCAAGAAAGCGCTCCAGGTTGACGAAATTGCATTAAAGGCCGCGCACGAGTTGATCCGGTCGCTTGCGCCGTATCCAGGGCATGCTTATAGCCGCCCGGAAGCGGATTTTGTGGTGCCGGACGTATTTGTGCGCAAAAGTGGAAACGGGTGGATTGCGCACCTGAATCCCGATGTCATGCCGCGTCTGCGCATCAACGACATGTACGCGCAAATCTTGCGCGGTGCAAAAGGCGAAGCGGGTGCGGCGGGACTGCAGCAGAAGCTCCAGGAGGCGCGGTGGCTCATCAAGAACATCCAGCAGCGTTTCGATACGATCCTGCGTGTGGCGCAGGCAATCGTAGAGCGTCAAAAGAACTTTTTCTCGCACGGGGAAATCGCAATGCGCCCCTTGGTTTTGCGGGAAATTGCCGATACACTCGGTTTACATGAGTCGACCATTTCCCGGGTGACTACGAACAAATACATGGCCACACCAATGGGTACTTTCGAGTTGAAGTACTTCTTTGGCAGCCACGTCTCCACCGAGACGGGCGGTGCGGCCTCCTCCACGGCGATCCGCGCGCTGATCAAGCAACTGATAGGAGCCGAAGACCCCAGGAATCCCCTTTCCGACAGCCGCATCGCCGAATTGCTGGGCGAGCAGGGTTTCGTGGTTGCACGCCGCACTGTGGCCAAATACCGCGAAGCGCTGAAGATCCCCGCAGTCAATCTCCGCAAGTCTTTGTAGCCGAGCCGCAACCGCCTGCCTGGTGCGGCTCTTTCAGAAGGAGAAGCGCTATGAACTTCAAGATCAGTGGACACCACCTCGACATCACGCCGCCGTTGCGTGAGTACGTGGAAACGAAACTGGAGCGAATTGTCAGGCATTTCGATCAGGTCATTGGCGTGAGTGTGCTGCTATCTGTCGATAACCATAAGGAAAAGGACCGGCGTCAGTACGCGGAAATCAACCTGCATCTCAAGGGCAAGGACATCTTTGTCGAAGCGCATCACGAAGACCTGTACGCGGCCATCGACTGTCTGGTCGACAAGCTCGATCGGCAAGTGATCCGCTACAAGGACCGCGTGCAAGGCCACGACCGTGAGGCGGTCAAGTACCAAATGGCAGCCGCGCAACTACAGCAACAATAAAGCGGCGGCAACGCACTAAAAGTTGCCCCTTAGAGGATCGATAGGAAGAGAGCAAAGCCGCGCATCTGCGCGGCTTTTTTGATTCCCGGGTTTCGGCGAGGCAGAAATGCGGTCCGTTACCGCGAAACCACGGCCAGCAGCATTTGATGCATCCGGGGTGTTCGCATCTCGCGCGGCTCGGTGTATGCTGCGCCATACAAATACAACGGCAGAACGGTCCCGATGGCTGTCCGGCGAAAAGCGCAAGGCGAATGACCCTGCGATGTGCCGGCACCCAACGGGTGGGCAAACCGGCTGGCAATATCGCGGCACCACACGCGACGCCGGCACTGCATCGCACAAGTGCGCTGCAGCCCTGCTCTATAATGGCCGGACGCTCCAATGCGGGCGTCTATTCCATAGCACTCGATATCCTGTTTGCCCAATTCGGCGGGACGGTTCATGCGCGCCGGTTCGCCACCCTGACTTCTCGTGCATCGCCCATGAATCGTTTGGCCAAATTGTTGCCACCCGGCAATATCAACCTTGACGTCACCGTCACCAGCAAGAAGCGCGTCTTCGAGCAAGCCGGGCTCCTGTTCGAGAACAACCATGGCGTGGCCCGGGCCACCGTCACGGATAATCTCTTCGCTCGCGAATCGCTCGGTTCCACCGGCCTCGGCGCGGGCGTGGCCATTCCGCACGGCCGCATCAAGGGCCTGAAGCAACCGCTGGCAGGATTCATGCGGCTGGCCGAGCCCATTCCATTCGAATCGCCCGACGGCAAGCCGGTATCGCTGCTGATTTTCTTGTTGGTGCCGGAACAGGCCACCCAGCAGCACCTCGAAATCCTCTCGGAAATTGCCCAGTTGTTATCGGACCGCGAAATGCGCGAGGGCCTGGCGACATTGCCGACGCCGGAGGCCGTTCACCAGTTGCTTACCGAATGGCACCCCTGATCCCGCGGCTCGCCGTTCCGGCTCCCTGAGCACACCGTCCCCTTCCAGAAAGTCATCCCGCATGGAACTCACCGGCGTCACCTCGCAGTCGATCTTTGACGACAACGCAGCCGACATCAAACTCTCGTGGGTCGCCGGACTGGAAGGAGCCGATCGCGCCTTTGACGTCGAATTCGCCCGCGAAGCCACCTCTGCGGCCGATCTGGTCGGCCACCTGAACCTGATCCACCCGAACCGGATCCAGGTGCTTGGCAAACCCGAAATCCTTTATTACCAGCGGCTTGACGACGAGCCGCGCAAGCGCCAGATGGGCGAACTGATCCTGCTGGAGCCGCCGTTCCTGGTGGTGGCCGATGGCATGGAGCCGCCGCCGGACCTGGAATTGCGCTGCACGCGCTCGTCCACGCCGTTGTTCACGACGCCGGTGTCGTCGGCGGCCGTGATCGACCATCTGCGCCTGTATCTGTCGCGCATTTCCGCACCGCGCGTGACGATGCACGGCGTATTCCTGGACATTCTGGGAATGGGCGTGCTGATCATGGGCGAATCCGGGCTCGGCAAGAGCGAACTCGGGCTGGAACTGATCTCGCGCGGGCACGGCCTCGTGGCCGACGACGCGGTGGATTTCGTGCGACTGGGCCCCGATTTCATCGAAGGCCGCTGCCCGCCGCTGCTGCAGAACCTGCTCGAGGTGCGCGGCCTGGGCCTGCTCGATATCAAGACGATCTTTGGTGAAACGGCGGTGCGCCGGAAAATGAAGCTGAAGCTGGTCGTGCAGCTGGTGCGCCGCAACGACGGCGAATTCGAGCGGCTGCCGCTCGATTCCCAGTACCTTGACGTGCTTGGCCTGCCGATCCACATGGTGAAGATCCAGGTGGCGGCCGGTCGAAATCTCGCCGTGCTGGTCGAAGCCGCAGTCCGCAACACGATCCTGCGCCTGCGCGGCATCGACACATTGCGCGATTTCATGGACCGCCAGCGCGCCGCCATGCAGGCCGACGTGGTGTCGCGCGGCCAGGGCAGACTGCTCTGAGGCCGCGCCGATCCGCTCGTCGGCATCTTTCATACGCCCGCTCCACGCGGGCGTTTTCATTTGCTTACAAGGCCTGGCGGGCCGCGCGTCAACGGCCTGGGGATGCGCGCCGTTGTGTGCTGTAATGGGCGCGAGTCCAGTCCGATACCGCCAGCCAGCCCTCACGACCATGGCGCGCGGCCACGATGTGTTTCCACAGCCAGGAGAGAAGCATGAAAAAACTGATCGCGATGTGTGTGCTGGTGACCCCGCTGTTCGCCACGGGCGCGTTTGCCCAGAGCGCTTCCGCTCCGGCCGCCGAAAAATCTGCAAAGACGGCGCAGCAGGAAAAGATGTCGGCCTGCAGCAAGGAGAACAAGGGCAAGAAGGGCGACGACTACAAGAAAAGCATGAGCAATTGTCTGTCGGGTAGCGCCCCGGCCGCCGCCGAGCCGAAGACCCAGCAGGAAAAAATGTCCGCCTGCAGCAAGCAGAACAAGGGCAAGAAAGGCGACGACTACAAGAAGAGCATGAGCGACTGCCTGTCCGCCAAGCCGGCGGCATAGTTTCTGGCAAAACTGGCAGTTTTCTCGAGTAACCATGGCGAATCCTGTGCGATTCGCCATGATTGCTTCCAACAGACTGTCATGACGCAGCCACGTCGCGGTGCTATCCTTGCGTCGCTATGCGGATCATTCTTATCACCGGAATTTCCGGCTCCGGCAAGTCGGTCGCCCTGAACGTCCTGGAAGATGCGGGCTACTACTGCGTCGATAACCTGCCGGCACAGTTCATCCCCGATCTGACGACCTATCTGGCCGACCAGGGCTACACGCATCTGGGCGTCGCCACCGATATTCGCAGCCGCGAATCGCTGGCCCGCCTGCCTGACACCGTGCGCGAGCTTTCCGCAAATCACCAGGTGCAGGTGCTGTTCCTGACCGCCAACACCGATGCGCTGGTGCAGCGCTATTCCGAAACGCGCCGCCGCCATCCGCTTTCCACGCGCGTCGAATCGGCCAGCCAGCCGGGCACGCCCAACGATACGTCGCTGATCGAAGCCATCGAAATGGAGCGTACGCTGCTGAGCCCGCTGGCGGAATCGGCGCACCGCATCGACACCAGTAATGTCCGCACAAATGTGCTGCGCAGCTGGATCAAGGAACTGCTGCAGAACGACAGCCAGCCGCTGACGCTGCTATTCGAGTCGTTCGGCTTCAAGCACGGCGTGCCGAGCGACGCCGACCTCGTTTTCGATGTTCGATCGCTGCCCAACCCGTACTACGATCTTGCGCTGCGCCCGCTCACGGGCCGCGATGCGCCGGTGATCGATTTCCTGCAGAGCCAGCCGATGGTGCTTGCCATGGCCGACGATATCCGCGCCTACGTGGAGAAGTGGCTGCCGAGTTTCATCGCCGACAACCGCAGCTACCTGACCGTGGCCATCGGCTGCACGGGCGGTCAGCATCGCTCCGTATTCATCGCCGAAAGACTCGCCAACTATTTCCGGGCGCATGGTAATGTGCTGGTCAGACACCGCGAGATGGCCCACAGCGGCTGATTCGCGTACCTGAGAAGGATGGCGCGCCTGCGCCGTCCCGCCACCGGAGTGGCCTAGCATGTCGAAACCTGGCGCCGACA
The DNA here is from genome assembly GCF_008801835.1 of Cupriavidus pauculus. Taxonomy (GTDB): domain Bacteria; phylum Pseudomonadota; class Gammaproteobacteria; order Burkholderiales; family Burkholderiaceae; genus Cupriavidus; species Cupriavidus pauculus. The sequence continues at coordinate 215,927 of NZ_VZOW01000006.1, forward strand.
CCGCACCGATTCCATCCAATCTGGATGCGCTGCCGCTGTTCCCCCTCAACACTGTCCTGTTCCCGGACGGCCGCCTGCCGCTGCGCGTCTTCGAGAAGCGCTATGTGGACATGGTGCGCAATTGCATGCGCGATGGCGCTCCGTTCGGCGTCTGCCTGATCGCCAGCGGCGAGGAAGTGGCGCGGCCCGGCCACCCGACGCAGCCAGAGCCAGTTGGTTGCCTGGCGGAAATCGTCGATTGCAACATGGAGCAGCTTGGCGTTCTGCTGATCGAAACACGCGGCCGCCAGCGGTTTCGCGTGCTGTCGCATGTCACGCGCGACGACGGCCTGCTGGTGGCCGAAGCGGAACTTCTTGCCGACGATGTCATCGACTGCAAGCTCGAACTGCTAGGCGAATGCCTGGCGGCGCTGCGGCGCATCGTTACATCGATGCATAGCGAATTCCCGGACAAGTCGCGGCTGCCATTCGCCGAACCGTATCTCTGGGACGATCCGAGCTGGGTCGCCAACCGCTTGTGCGAACTATTGCCCGTCCCGCTCAAGGCCAAGCAGATGCTGATGGAATTGCCGGACGCGGGCATGCGCATCGAAATCGTCCACCGCTTCATGCGGCAGCACCATATCGTCTGAGCGGCGAAGCCCGCCACGCAGCGTGCGGGCGACGCCTCAGAACAAACCGATCCTGGCCTGATCCTCGAGCAGACGTCGCACCGGCGCGGGCGTGCCAAGCGCATCGAGATCGTCGAGCGACAGCCAGCGAATGTCGCCCCCAATATGCGGCGCGGCCGAATCGAGATCCACGCGAAGCGCGCGAATCAGCAGGCGGAAATGCGTGAAGACGTGCGTCAGCTCGCCAGCCAGATAGGCCCGCGCCGCGTTGCCGAAGCGCTGCGCCATGGCCAGCGCGGCGTCCTCGGCCAGCTCGGGATCGAACGGCACGGCGTTCACGGCGATTTCCGGAAGGCTCCACAGCCCACCCCAGATGCCGCTGTCGGGACGCAACTGCACCAGCACGTTCCTGTCGTGGCGCACGATCACCATCACCGTGCTGCGTTCGGGGATGGCGGCGCGCGGCTTCGGCGTGGGCAACAATGCGGTGAGGCCGTCGCGGCGCGCCACGCAATCGGACGCCAGCGGGCACGCGTCGGGATCGGCAAGGCACTGCGGTTTGCCGCGCGAGCAAATCGTCGCGCCCAGATCCATCAAGCCCTGCGTGTAGGCCACCATGTCTTCGGGCTGGGTCGGGCCGGCGGGCGGCAGCGCCTGTTCGGCCAGCGCCCACATGCGCGTCTCGATCGCCCTTTCGCCGGGATAACCGTGGATGCCAAACACGCGCGCAAATACGCGCTTGACGTTGCCATCGAGGATCGGCGTGCGCACGCCTGCGCTGAAAGCCGCAACCGCGGCGGCCGTGGACCGGCCAATGCCGGGCAATGTCACGAGCACCGCCGGATCGGTAGGAAAAACGCCGCCATGGTCGTCCATCACAGCCTTGGCGCAGCGATGCAAATTGCGCGCGCGCGAGTAGTAGCCAAGGCCCGCCCATAGCGCCATGACCTGATCAGGCGGGGCTTGCGCCAGCGCGGCGACGGTCGGCAGCGCCGTGACAAACCGCTGGAAATACTCGATCACCGCCGCGACCTGCGTCTGCTGGAGCATGATCTCCGACAGCCAGATGCGATACGGATCGCGCGTGTTTTGCCACGGCAGATCATGCCGGCCATGCTGGCGCTGCCAGGCAACCACGCGCATGCCGAAATCGGCCGGCACGGCGGACTCTTCGTTGACCACGGGAACAGCGGCAGACTTGCGGGGCATTGCGGGGATCGGGGAAAAGAAAAAGCGCCGCTCGCACGGCGGCGCCACATGATACCAACTACCGTTGCGCGATCCGCGCGTGGGCAAGCCACAAGCGCTTCGGCTACAGGCATATGGGCAATGGGCGGCAACATCCGCCCGTCGCACTCACGCCGCGCGCGCCGCGGATTCCACCGGCTGCTCGATCAGCTTGCGCGTGAACGATTCGATCTTCGTGCTGCGCTCGTCCAGTCCGTTGAGCACTTCCTCAAGCTCGGCGATACGGCTTTCCAGCGTGTCGGTTGCCTCGTGGATGCGTTCGATCGAATCCACACGACGACGCAGTTGCTTCTGGTGTTCCCGCACCTGCGCTTCCAGCGGCGTCATCACCGATTTCAACCAGATTTCGATATCGCGATTGAGATCGCGAAAATTGTCGAGCACGCGGCTGGCCATCGTGGCGAACGCGTTTTGTACCAGTTGCGGGCGCGAGCGCGTGAGCATGTTCACGGTGCCGAAATGCGCGTTCACCAGCGCCAGCGTTTCCTGCAATTCGCTGGCGTAGCGCGCGGTCACGAAATGCATCGGCGAAGGCAGCGTGAAACCGTGCTCGGCATTGAAGCGCCGATACATGCTGTCCACCAGTTGATGCAGGCCGGCGATCTTCTGGTCGGCATCGCGGATAAGAGCGGTCAGCTGCGCGAACAGCGCCTCCATGTCCTCACGCAGGCCGCGCGAGAAAAAGCGCTCCTTCATCTGCTCGCGCTTGTCCCGCATGGTGCGGCGCACGTCGCGTAACTGCAGGCTCTTGATGATGTCGGCGCTATGCCGGCCAAACACCAGGCGCAGGGCCTGGAATTTGGCGATGCTCTGCTCGAATTCTTCCTTCTCGCTTTGCACGCGCATCAGCATGTGCTTGACCATCGCGTGGTTCTTGCCGCGCAGGCCGCGCAATTCAAACAGTTGCTCGACGATATCGCGGCGGCGGCTTTGCAGCAGTTGCTGCGCGCCGCGCGACATGTCCTGCACCAGACGCTGCACCTGATCGGCGACGATCTCGCGACGCTGCGGAATCAACTGATCGGACAGCACGTGCTCGAACTGCATCAGGTTGCTGCGCACCAGCATCGCCGGATCGTGCGTGACCTTGGCAACCAGCCCCTTTTGCGCGGACACCGGATACACGCGCCGTTCCTCGATGCCCAGGGTCTGCGCCGTGCTGCGCACCTGCCGCTCGATTTCGGCGGCGATCTCGGGCGACGACTTCAGGGGATCCCACAGGCCGTCGATCTTGTTGAGCACCGCCAGGCAACCGCGCCGATGCCCGGCGCCGACATGACTGCGCCACAGCGCCAGATCGCTCTTGGTCACTCCGGCATCGGCGGCCAGCACGAACACCACCACGTGCGCATCCGGAATCAGCCGCAGCGTCAGTTCGGGCTCGGTACCGATCGCATTGAGGCCCGGCGTATCGAGAATGACGAGCCCCTGGCGCAGCAGCGGGTGCGGAAAATTGATGACGGCATGGCGCCAGCGCGAAATTTCGACCATGCCGTCGGCATCGACCGAATACGCGGCATCGGGATCGTTTTCGTTGTAGAGGCCCAGCGACTCGGCCATCGCGGGCGTCACGCGCGTCGTTTCCACCACATGCTGGAACGCCGCCAGCATGCCCTCGGGTGAGGATGGGTCCAGCGGCACGGTGGTCCAGTGCGAATTGGGCGAGCCCGGCTCCATGAAATCGGCCGTCGAGGCGTCCTGCAGGCGTGTTTCGATCGGCAGCAGGCGGATGCACGGCGGCTCGTTCTCGTCGTAGCGCAGCTCGGTCGGACACATCGTCGTACGGCCTGCGGAAGACGGCAGAATACGGCGGCCATAATCGGCGAAGAAGATGGCGTTGATCAGCTCGCTCTTGCCGCGCGAAAACTCGGCAATGAAGGCCACCTTGAGACGGTCGCTCTTGAGCACGCTCTGGATGCGCTGCGCGCGGTCGTCCGCGGTGGCGTCATGCAGATCGCACTGCTGCAGCCAGGACTGGAATTCGGCAAGCGACTGAAGGACCCCGGTTCTCCAGGCGCCATATTGTTCGAATTGGTGGGCGAGGCTCGTCATGAGGGATTCGCTGTTCGGATTATGGTTTTGGGCGCGTATCGCGCGGCCGGCTGCGGGCGCATCCGTTGACCCATCGGACCCGAAGCCGGTCGCCGTGCCGGAAATCCTTGTCGAATTGATCGATCCGGCACTTTTTGTAACTTTTTATGACTGCGCACACGATACAGGTTTCCGGGCGGATTTTGTGGAATTCACGCCCCTTGTCGCGTTGATGTATCGAGAGTGTTGCGCCGAGCCATCGGCGGCACGTAGCTGCCATATTTCTTCACGCAATCGCCATCGCGGAGTACGCCCCAGCCCCGCGACGAAGCGCCGCCGCTCCTGCTCCGGATCGTGGTGTGCGGGGCCATATGCGGCTTGGTAAAACCGCGCTGGTCAGCGCTGGCAGTGCGGGCAATAGAAGGTCGAGCGCTGCCCCTGCACGATCTGGCGGATTGGCGTGCCGCACACGCGGCACGGCTCGCCGGCGCGGTCGTAGACGAAACAGTCGAGCTGGAAATAGCCGCTGCTGCCGTCGCTGCCGACAAAATCGCGCAATGTGCTGCCGCCCCGTGCGATGGCCTCGGCCAGCGTCTCGCGCACGGCAGATGCCAGCCGCTCGTAACGCGGCAGGCTGATGCGGCCGGCCGGCGTGGTCGGTCGAATTCCCGCGCGGAACAGGCTTTCCGAGCAATAGATATTGCCCACGCCGACCACAATGTCGCCGGCCAGCAGCGCCTGCTTGATGGCCACTGTACGGCCGCGCGTGAGCCGGTGGAACCACGCGCCGTCAAAGCGCGGATCGAAGGGCTCGACGCCCAGCCGGCGCAGCAGCGGATGTTCGGAAAGGGCCGACTCCGCGAGCGGGGTCCAGATGATGGCGCCAAAGCGGCGCGGATCGCGGAAACGCAGCGTGACAGCCCCGGCGGCGGTGTCGCCGCGGCCCGCGCGTTCATCGGCAGCCAGCAACAGGTCCAGATGATCGTGTGCGCCGGCTGCCGGCGGGTCCGGATAGACGCGCAGCGTGCCTGTCATGCCCAGATGCACCAATAGCCAGCCGGTGGCGCCGGCTGCGGAGTCACCCCCATCGGGCGCAGCGGGCGCGTCAGCCGGCCGTTCCGTTTCGGCTGCCAGCGCGGGCGCGGGCAGGCATTCCAGCAGCAGATATTTTCCGCGCCGTTCGATCCGCCCAATCAGGCGGCCGGTCAGGCGCGCTTCGAGTTCGGGCTCCACGGGCCATCGCAAGCCGCGATGACGCACCGTCACCTGGGCAATGCGGCGACCCACCACATGCGGCAGCAACCCGCGCCGCGTGACTTCGACTTCCGGCAATTCTGGCATCGCGCCCGTGTCTCCCGGCGTGCATCCGACCTCGCGTGCGGATGCTCCGACTGAACCTGACAGAACCTATCGCCCGCTGGCACGCTCCAAGATGGCAGGGAATTTCCTGCCGGGCGGTCCGCATTGTGCGGGTTCCCATACGTAAGCGCCTTGCGGGGCAAGCAGCGCATTGTAGCGGCAGGCTACAATGCCTCCATCCAGTTCTACGCCCTCGTGCGCCGGAGCATCGATTTCATGCTGGACCACTATTTGTCCCCTCAGGCCACGCGCCCGGAATCTTCGCCGATGAAAGTTTTTTTTGCCCTCGGCCCGACGGCTTCGCCCGCGGCCCGTTTCCGGCGCCATGCGCGCGCCCTGGGTGTGGCTGCGTGCCTGGCCATGGCTTCGCTGTCGCTGGCCCACGCGGCGCCGGCGAAGGTGGCCCAGAACGATGACGAAGTCATCGACGTTCCGGCGCCCTCGCAGTCCGCCAAGTCGGCGCGAACGCCGCTGCCCAACATCGCGCTGACGCCCGATATCCTCTATCGCGTGCTGGCCGCGGAAATCTCGTTGCAGCGTGGACTCGTCGGCCCGTCCTACCGCACCTACATGGATCTGGCGCGCGAGACGCGCGATCCGCGCATGGCCCAGCGCGCCACGGAGATCGCATTCAATGCGCGCGTCTCGCAGCAGGCGCTCGACGCCGCGCGACTGTGGGCGGAACTGGCGCCGAAATCGCCAGCCGCCAGACAGGTCCTGTCGACGCTGCTGGTGCTCAACGCCCGATGGGAAGAGGCCGAGCCGCTGCTGATCCAGCAACTGGCCGCCGCCCCGGCGGGCCATCGCGGCGACGCAATCCTTCTCATGCAGCAACAGTTGTCGCGCACCAGCGATCCCACCGGCGCGGTGGGCGTGCTCCAGCGCATCACGGCCAACGACACCAAGCTGGCCGATACGCACCTGGCCCTGGCGCGTGCGCGCGAGGCCGCGGGCGACAACGCGGGGGCGCTGACGGAGCTTGAACAGGCGCTGCGCATCAAGCCCGATCTCGAACCCGCCGCGCTGATGTCGGCCGAATTGCAGGCCGAGTCCGCACCGGATAAATCGATCGAGGTCATGAAGCGGTTCCTGGCCAAGTCGCCGTCGTCGGTCAACGGCCATATCACGCTGGCGCGGCTGTATCTGCAGAAGAACGACATGCAGGCCGCGCGCGCGGAATTTGAATCGCTGCGCAAGGTGGCGCCCACCGATCCGCGCGTGCCGCTGGCATTGGGCTTGACCAGCCTGCAGGCGCGCAACTACGACGATGCCGAGCGCTATCTGAAGGAATACCTGCAGATGGCCGAGAAGTCGCCGGCCGCCAATCCGGACGTTGCATTTCAGTATCTGGCGCAGATCGCCGAGGAAAGAAAGGATTACCCGACCGCGATCGACTGGCTCGACCGGATCGACGACAGCCGACTGGCGCTCGCGGCGCAGGCCAAACGCGGCCAATTACTGGCTCGCATGGGCAAGCTCGACGACGCGCAGGCCGTGTTCGGCGAACTGCTTGCCGACGCCGAGGACATCTCCGATCCCGACCAGCGCAGCCAGCGCATGACCGCGATCCGCCAGGCGGAAGTCGGCGCGCTGCTCGAAGGCAAGGCCTACGACCGCGCGCGCAAGCTGCTCGACGAACGCGTCAACGCGGAGCCCGACAACGCCGACTGGATCTACGAACTCGCGATGCTCGACGAACGCGAGAAGCGCTACGACAGCATGGAACGCGGGCTGCGCAAGGTCATCGCGCTGCAACCCGAGCAGAAGCAGGGCTACAACGCGCTTGGCTATTCGCTGGCCGATCGCAATGAACGCCTGCCCGAGGCCCGCAAGCTGCTCGAGCGCGCCTCCGAACTCGGCCCGGACGACCCCTACATCATGGACAGCCTGGCCTGGGTCAAGTACCGCCAGGGCGAACTGCAGCCCGCGGCGGACTTGCTCAAGAGCGCTTTCGCCAAGGCGCCCGAGGCCGAAATCGGCGCGCATCTGGGCGAAGTGCTATGGCAAATGGGCAACCAGGAAGAAGCGCGCAAGACCTGGACCGAAGCCGCCAAGGTCGAGCCCGACAACCAGACGCTGATGGACACGCTGCGTCGGTACAACCAGAACCTGCTGCTGTCGAAGTAATCGCGCCTTGCGTATCATGCGCACGCCCGGGCTACATGCCCGGGCGCTTCGTTCCATCGCTATGGCGCCGCAATACTCCCCTTTATCCACCGCTCCATGACCATGCTCCGATCACGACGCCTGGCCCTGCTTTGCGTGGCTGCGCCGCTCTGGCTTGCCGGCTGCGCCAGCATCACCCCGACCCGCGGCTTCGAGGCCACTGAATCGGCGCGCAACGAGCAGTACACCGGGCGCTTCGCCGCCAACTACACGCGCTATGGCCGCAGCGAAGGCGTGCAAGGCAACTTCCGCTGGGAAGAGCAAGGCCGCAATGTGCGGCTCGATCTCGTGTCGCCGCTGGGGCAGACGCTGGCCATCGTCACCAGCACGCCGTCCGGCGCGACGCTCGATCTGCCCAACGAAAAACCCCGCAACGCCCCCGAGGTGGACAGCCTGATGGAGCAGTCGCTCGGCTTTTCCCTGCCCGTTTCGGGGATGCGCGACTGGCTGCACGGCCGCGCCGCGTCCGGCACGCCGGCGCAGGTCACGCGCGATGCCAGCGGGCGCCCCGACACACTGCGCCAGAACGGCTGGACCGTGCGCTACGTGGCCTGGCAGGACGCGCCGGAAGGCAGCGCAGCGCCATCCACACTGCCGCGGCGTATCGACATGGCGCGCGACGGCAACGACGCCCCGCTGTCGGTGCGGCTCGTGATCGATCCGGAGAACAAGCCATGACCGCCGTCGTCGATCTGCCGCCCGCGGAACTGCGCGACTGCCCCGCGCCCGCCAAGCTGAATCTGTTCCTGCATGTCACGGGCCGCCGCCCCGACGGCTATCACACGCTGCAAACCGTGTTCCAACTGATCGACTGGTCGGACACTCTGCACTTTCGCCGACGCGACGACGGCGTGATCGCGCGCACCACCGACATTCCCGGCGTGCCGGCCGATACCGACCTCGTAGTGCGGGCGGCGCGGGCGCTGCAGCAGGCCAGCGGCACGCCGTTCGGCGCGGATATCGAGATCGAGAAAATCCTCCCGATGGGCGGCGGCATCGGCGGCGGGTCGTCCGATGCCGCCACTACGCTGCTGGCGCTGAACCGTCTGTGGGGCGTGAACCTGCCGCGCGAGCAACTGATGCGGCTGGGCCTGACGCTGGGCGCCGACGTGCCGGTGTTCGTTTTCGGACAGAATGCGTTTGCCGAGGGCGTGGGCGAAGAACTGACGGCGGTTGACCTGCCGCAAAGCTGGTTCGTCGTGATCCACCCGCGCCAGCATGTACCGACTGCAGCAATTTTTTCGGACCACCGCTTGACAAGGAATTCACCGGTCTTTATAGTTGCGGACTTCGCTGCTTGCACAAACAAATTCGCTTTCGGTCGCAACGACTTGCAAGCGATAGCAACAGCGAAATTCGGCGAAGTTGCCCGAGCCCTTGAATGGCTGACAGAATATAGTCCGCATGCAAGGATGACCGGTTCCGGAGCCTGCGTATTTGCCCGTTTCGAACACGAGCAGGATGCGCAGAGAGTGATGGAAAGGTTGCCGCCCGAATGGGATGGCAGGTGTGTGAGAAGTTTGTCGCATCACCCGCTCGCAGCGTTCGCTTAAGGTTTTCGTTTGGCGCAGTCCTGAAGTAAAGTTCGGTGCGGCGACAGACGATAAAGGTTGTGTAGGGGAGTCGCCAAGCTGGTCAAGGCACCGGATTTTGATTCCGGCATGCGAGGGTTCGAATCCTTCCTCCCCTGCCATTACTTCCTATAGTGCCCTAGCGACATGCAAAAATTCGTCATCGGCAATTGCCGATGGCGCAAAGCTCCCCCAGCAGCAAGACAGGTGCCCCGAATGAGCGTCGAAGGCTTGATGGTATTTACCGGCAATGCCAACCCCAAACTCGCGGAGGCTGTCGTACAGCACCTCGGCATTCCGCTGGGCAAAGCTCTGGTCGGCCGTTTCTCCGACGGTGAAGTCCAGGTAGAAATCCAGGAAAACGTTCGCGGCAAGCACGTCATCGTGCTGCAGTCCACCTGCGCGCCGACCAACGACAACCTCATGGAACTGATGGTGATGGTCGATGCGCTCAAGCGCGCGTCGGCACGTAGCATCACCGCCGCCATGCCCTATTTCGGCTATGCCCGCCAGGATCGTCGCCCGCGTTCAGCGCGCGTCGCCATCTCGGCAAAGATCGTAGCCAACATGCTGGAAGTGGCCGGTGTGGAACGCGTCCTGACGATGGACCTGCACGCGGACCAGATCCAGGGCTTCTTCGATATCCCGGTCGACAACATCTACGCTTCGCCAGTGCTGCTGGGCGATCTGCGCGAGAAGAACTACGGCGACCTGCTGGTGGTTTCGCCGGACGTCGGCGGCGTGGTGCGCGCGCGCGCGCTGGCCAAGCAACTCGACTGCGACCTGGCCATCATCGACAAGCGTCGTCCCAAGGCCAATGTTTCCGAGGTGATGAACATCATCGGTGAAGTGGCCGGCCGCAACTGCGTCATCATGGACGACATGATCGACACCGGCGGCACGCTGTGCAAGGCTGCCCAGGTGCTCAAGGAACGCGGTGCGCTGAAGGTGTTCGCATACTGCACGCACCCCGTGCTGTCGGGCGGCGCGGCGGCACGTATCGCCGCCTCGGCGCTGGACGAAGTGGTGGTCTGCGACACGATTCCGCTGTCCGACGAAGCCCGCCAGTCCGGCAAGATCCGCCAAGTATCCACCGCACCGCTGCTGGCCGAGACCTTCACGCGGATCGTGAAGGGCGACTCGATCATGTCGCTGTTTGCCGACGCCTGACAAGGCACGACCGGGCCCTCGGGTCCGGTTCAGGCAAATTTCTGCTAGAATTTTGGGCTTTACCGCATTGGCCGCCTTCGGGTGGCCAATGTGATTCAAGCGGTACGGCCTATGTGCCGTATTGCTTCCGTCAAGGCTGTCTGGTCGCGGACAGCCTTATTCACATCTGGAGTTGAACATGAAAGTTATCGCTTTCGAGCGTAGCGTACAGGGAACGGGTGCGAGCCGCCGCCTGCGCAATTCGGGCAAGACGCCTGGCATCATCTACGGCGGCGCCGCCGAGCCGAAGATGATCGAACTGGATCACAACGCCCTGTGGCACGCCCTGAAGAAGGAAGCGTTCCACTCGTCGATCCTGGATCTGGAAGTGGGTGGCACGAGCGAAAAGGCTCTGCTGCGCGCATTCCAACTGCACCCGTTCAAGCCGCTGGTCCTGCACGTTGATTTCCAGCGCGTGTCGGCTTCGGACAAGATCCACGTGAAGGTGCCGCTGCACTTCATGAACCAGGAAAGCGCTCCTGGCGTGAAGCTGGGCCACGGTATCGTCAACCACATCCTGAACGACCTGGAAGTGTCGTGCCTGCCGGCCGACCTGCCCGAGTTCATCGAAGTGGATCTGGGCAACGCCGAACTGAACCAGACGATCCACCTGTCGGACCTGAAGCTGCCGAAGGGCGTCACCGCCATCACCCATGGCGACGACAACCCCGCCATCGCCAACATCTCGTTGCCGGCCGGCGCCCAGTCGTCGGAAGCCGCCGAAGGTGGCGAAGCTGGCGAAACGCCGGCTGCTTAAGCTTCACCGCAGCAGATGCCGTAGCGGCCTCGCCGCTTGTGCATCGATAGAAACCGCCGGTTCGCCGGCGGTTTTTTTTCGCGCCGGCATTGGCGCGGATTTTTCGCGTATCCTGTGTCGCCTGCGTCGCGGCTCTCGCGACCCGACTTCCGTTTTGCACGCATGATCAAGCTTATCGTCGGCCTCGGCAATCCCGGGGCGGAATACGAAGCCACCCGGCACAATGCCGGTTTCTGGCTGGTCGACCAGCTCGCCCGCATGGGCAGCACCACACTGCGCGTGGAAGGCCGATTTCATGGTCTGGCCGGCCGCGCAAGGCTGTGGGATCAGGACGTATGGCTGCTCAAGCCGTCCACCTTCATGAATCGCTCCGGCCTCTCCGTCGTCTCGCTGGCGCGCTTCTACAAAATCCTGCCTGACGAAATCCTGGTAGCCCACGACGAAATGGACCTGCCTGCGGGATCGGTCAAGCTCAAGCGTGGCGGGGGCTCGGGCGGCCACAATGGGCTCAAGGACATTGCCGCACACCTGACAACCCAGGATTTCTGGCGCCTGCGCATCGGCGTGGGGCATCCGCGCAATGCACCGGGCGGCGCCGCCGGCGGACGTGAAGATGTGGTCAATTTTGTGCTGAAGCCGCCGCGCAAGGAAGAACAGCAGGCGATCGACGAAGCCATCGACCGCACCATCGGGCCGCTCGGCTTGCTGGCACGCGGCGAGAGCGAGCGCGCGATGATGGAGCTGCACACGGGCCGCTAGGCGCCGCTGGCGGCATGAAAAAACCCCGCTGAGACGCTCGGTCTCGCGGGGTTTTTTGTTTCTGCTTGCTTGTGGGGGCCAGAACGAAGCGCCGCAACCGTCCGCGACGTCAGGCCGCGTGCTTGGCCGCGGTGAGCAGCCGATAGCGTTGCATCAGCACCTCATGCGACTCGATGCGGTTCGGATCCTTCGGAATGCATGCCACCGGGCAAACCTGCTGGCATTGCGGTTCATCGAAGTGACCGACGCACTCGGTGCACTTGTTGGGGTCGATCTGGTAGATCTCGGGCCCCATCGAAATGGCTTCGTTCGGGCACTCGGGTTCACAAACGTCGCAATTGATGCAGTCGTCGGTGATCAGTAGCGCCATGATGTACCTCAAAAAGCCTTTAAAAACAATACATTATAGCGCATCAACCTTGCCAACGGTCAGGCCAGAATGCTCGAAAACCATGCTTGTGAGTTGCAGCAGAGTTGCGCAAGCATACTCGATGCAACTCATGTGCCATATTCCAGCATGCCGTCTAACCTGCCGCAAGAGATCAGGAATCAACTGCGACGTTTGTGAACCCGAGTGCCCGAACGAAGCCATCTCGATGGGGCCGCGAATCCTTACAATCGCCACCGCAACCACCGCCCTACATTCATAGAACTGTCAGCCTAACCGACAGTCATCTCGATCCCAAATTTTGGTTCACCAATATGCAGGATGGCCGGAGACCGACGCAGAGCAGCCCGTCGCGATTCTCTATAGCGGACTCCGCACATCCAATCAAGGGCATATATCCACGGCCTCTATTGCCAAGCCCCCTCGCCGTGCGGGACTCCGACCAGTGCTTCATCAACTGACACACGTTCCCACGCGCCGAGCACCGCCAATCGTTTAACTGCCGTGCGTGTCGGCTAAACTTATTAGGGTAGCACTCATTGTCTGATATAGCTCGCGGCTGCCAGTCGCCTTCGCAAGATGCGCACCACGAAGCCCGTCAGCACTGCCGCAATCAAAGATGGGCTTTCTAGCTTCTTGAGAATAAGGTACCAAGCTATGAAGGTTTGGAATACCGCCGAGATCGAAGCCATCGTCCTCCCACTCCATAACCTGATTCAACGGAGTCAACAACTCAACGATGTTCGTTTCAATCGACTCGGCAACTCTACGCCCGAAGATTTGCCAGCCTTTGGTCATACCGTCGTCGTTGTTACGAGTGTTGTGCTGTTGGCGCACATATCCAAGGAATTTCGGTGCTCCGTGTGGCATCTCGACGCCGCTGTCTGATCCTGCCGCACGGATCTGCTCCCATTCCCTGCGCCAACTCACTAGTTTTCGGCCCAAGTTTTGCGTGCCACGGATGGAAAACAGGTCGGGAGAGACCGGTACCATGAAATAGTCACACGAGGTCAACACGGTACGATTGAGCGGGCCCAAGTTGGGTCCGAGGTCGACGAAGGTAATGTCAGCGCCGACTTTTTCTGCAGCAGATTTAATGTACCTGTAAACACCGGTCTGCTTGCGAAGGTCGGCGATCGCACCACCCTTTGCTCTATTCCAAGTGTCCCCGAGGGTATCCTCGAAATCGCTCAACGCGGGATCGCCTGGTACGAGATACAAGTTGGAGTAGGTATCGCTAACCTGCGTCGGCTTGCGGTCTCGGATGTCGCCCATACTTTCGTGCAACGGCTGAATGTTCAAAAACAGGCTGTTGCCACGTTCGGCCAACCATGCTCGCTCGACCGCTGCGTCGGACAAACAGTAGGCCGTTAGATTGCACTGAGGGTCCGCGTCAACCAGCAGGACCGTTTTACCTTTGCTCGCGATATCGTGCGCGACGTGATAGAGATAGGTCGTTTTGCCGACGCCGCCTTTGTTGTTGAAAATTCCAATAATCAATTAATTACCCCCGATTGTTTGCATAACCCCTAAGCGAGGCAGACGAGGCTTCGCAAAGGTTCCAGAAGCGGAACGATTAGAAAGCGGCGCCGTGCCACTGCTGCGCATTCATTGTCAATGATCTGGCCGGATGTGTCGAACTTCTGCAATTGACCGAACTTGGGCCTCGGATCTTCGCCTTTCCCAGACACCAGATTTTGCCCACAGGGCTAGCCAGATGAGCCACCAAGCGTCTAGCTGAATAGCTTAGCAGTCGAGTACGCCCAAGCTAGCAAGCGCAGCAAGCGGAAACACCCGACCAAACTGAGAGCTGCTGCGCTTGACATGTCCCTTTCGTGAACTTCGTTTTATGGCGCGGCGACCGCGCAAACTGTTGTATGCATTCAACAACAAGCTCGCACGTACTTGCGCAAAGGTTGGGACCCACTATCCTAGCCAGATCGTTATATTTTTCATAACAAAAAGGGAACTGGGGGTCATGTTAGTACTAGGGACAGCGCTCTGGAACGAGTCCGCAACGCACGCAACCCCAATACGCCAGCCAACGGGGGAACGCATGTCGAGCTCTTCTATTGTGTCGAGCGAGGAACTAGATGCATTCCTAGCCTCCTACGTGGGCATGCAAGGCAACCCTGGAGCTCCGATCTGGCTTTGTGACGTGTCGCCACATGCCAATAGCACCCGGCTGGTAACACCTCTTGAGCCACTGCGCACGCCCGCCGTCTGGGACTCCAACTTCCGTCAAAGGAACAGAGACGATATGTCCCGATGGCTAAATCATCAAAAGGCAGCGCGGATCATGGCGTCGGCATACCGGACTGCCCATGATGTGGCCGAATCCGATTGGAAGGACTACTTCTGGGATCAGCTTTATGCCCCTTCTGGTGGCGATTTCTGGCTGAGTTTGTTTCCTTTGCCGGCGCGGTCTGGGGCATCGAGGTGTTGGTCAGCCACACATCGGGGCCAGCCTGCGCTAAACCCACAGAATCGCTACATCGATCTTTGCCGCGTGGGCGGCCGATTCCGTTACCTTGCAGAGCTGAGGCAACGAATGGCACCAAAGATTATTGTTTGCTTTGGACCTCGCCATGCTGACGACTTTCTGCACGCATTTGGGTTCACCGGCACCGCAAGCTCAGAGGTCGTGTTGCAGCCCGCCGACTTGCCCAAGCGGCTGCACATCTTTACTCAAGGCGACGCAACGTTGGTAGTTGCCCCGCTTCTAGGCGGTGCAGCCGGGCTCAATTCCGATGTTCTACAGTATGCATTGGGGCAATATATTGGAGAACTGCTAAAAGGATAGCGGCAACTGTCTCGCGCATATCGGTACCGTGTGGTGACATCTGAGAAAACATTCAAGGCCGTGCAATACAATTGTCGGTTAAACCGACAATTGCCCCCTTCTAAATTTTCCCCACAGGCTAGCCAGATGAGCCACCGTGCATCTGGCCAGCTTTCGGCCTAACACACGTACCCCAAGACCGCGAACGCGGCCAAGCAGCGCGACCAACATGCCACGCTCTCCCAAAAATGAACCAATGAATGTAGCTGCGACGCTTCGCAAGATTGGCACCCCGTTTCCCGAATTCGAATCTATCGGCGATGCATTCGACCAGATTTTTGAAGCGCTCATGAGGGCGTATCACCTGTTGGACCACTCGAATTCCAAGAGCGATTTTTGCGCGCAGATCCTTGATCCGCTGATGGAGAAAGTGCGGTCGGGCAGCGATGACCCACTAGAGATCCGACTCCCAAGCCTTCCCCCCAGCTTTGACGCTGCTCGCATTCCCTCTATCAAGGCAATCGTGAGGTCCATGACATACGCGGTTTGCGCACAACTTGCAGAGGAACAATGCGAGCATACTTTGGCCTGGGCATATATTGGAAACGCGCAGTATTGTCTCGGCTTCGTAGAGGGACTGCTTATCCTGGAGCCAGCACTAGGGTACGTCGTGGCCGAACGCAGCAAGTCCGGCGCACAGAGGCGGGATGCAAAATTCGCCCCGCTTCGGCAGCTCGCACGTGATCTCGCAGCTAGCAAGACCTACCCCAGCAAGCGACAAGCGGCGCTCGGCATCAAAGATGAAATCCTTGCCGCTGCCAAGATGCGGAATGTCTCGCTCTCGGAGATTCAGGCTGAACGGACGATCACGGGGTGGCTGGAAGGTATGTCGTTTGGTAGTAAACGCCAACATTGACCAGCAAACACCGACGCCATGTAGCACGCGGGCTATATTGCATTTTTGCTCCGAATTAAAGTTCGTCCTGTCGGCTAACCGACATTTCGGCGAACCTAATTAGGAGAATATTATGCCTCTCACTCAAGCACAGACTTTTGAACGGAAGCTTCGCATCCGCAAGATTTCGCAAAAATCCTTTACTGGAGTCCCCCTTTCCAAACTTCGCAATAATAAGCTGCGTTTCCGTGGGATGACCGCACTCTCTTCCCACGGCGTCCCGACAACCGTAAAACCCGCTGACACTGCCGAAGAGAAAGTCCCGCCTGCGGTAGAAACAGATACTGCGCTCCCCCCTACGCAACAATCCGCCCTTCCATCGCGATCTGAAATGCAGTCAGAGGCTACAGAGTCAGCTGAAAGTCACACGCGGAAGCCATTCGACAAGGACGCAGTTCTCCCAGTCTTTCGGAGCGATCTTAATGAAATCATTTCTTTGGGAAGCAGCCTCAAGACGGAGCAAGATGAACAAAATGAAAAGCTGCGAGACAAGGTAATCAAGGCCTTCGCCAAGATTCTCGAAGTACGGCGCAAATATTTTGATGACGCTACACCCGAAGCAATCGTCACACTTATGGAAGATCTGCGCCAGCAGTGCCGGCCCTATGGTCTAAAGGGTCGAAATTCACGGACCACGGAATTTCATTTGCTGTCTAGACTTCTTCGCAGATCCGACACAAAACAGGCTTCGGCCGATGCCAAGATTCTGATTCGCGCGCACATTGAAGGACAGACCGCGCAAACTTTCGCTACATGGGTCAAAGCAGCCGACGGTTTGAATAAGATCAGGAGGCAAATCGAAGTCGATGAGCGAGCCGCAAAGCAGGCTGCAAAGGCTACGCGAGTGCCCAACAAGGCTAAGTCTGTCAAACGCGTAATCGATGCCGTCGTGGCTAGCCATAACGCTGGTGCCTGGTCAACTGCTGCGATCCTCCCCGCCGACGCTCTGCCGGGAGTCATGCGAACATTGATTCCACCTAGCGGCTGGCGCCCCATTGTGATCAAGCAGCATGACAACGAATTGCACTTCTACGTCCTGCCAGAGGAAGAGGCGCTGAAAGTAAAGGCGTGAAGAATACAGGATCTCCGCACGGCGAAGTCCGACCTAATCGGCATTACGTCGTACCTGTATCTGTGCTGGGTTGTCGGTCGGACCGACAACCCAGCCGCCCCACGTATAGCGGTGTTACGGCGCATCTTCGAGCACTGTCGTTGCTGGCGCCGAGCATGTTGTGCATAAGCAGCTTTCGTGATGCCGAAAGCGTGGGGATTTGAGCAAGAACGGTGATGGACGCTGGAGGGGTTCCCTCAGGGAGCGTGCATGCACGCGCCTGAGGGAAGATGTCGCCTTTATTGTG
>NZ_VZOW01000007.1 GCF_008801835.1 Cupriavidus pauculus
TCCACCGCGATAGATCGCCACGTCCATCAGCGTTGCCCGACGGCACGCAACATTGGTGATGGACGGTGCCGCAGCCGACCATCAATTACCGTGCTCGCGCATCCATCGAATCTCGTGCTCACGCACAACACCTCTGACAAATTAATGGCTCGTTCAACCCCTTCCTTGAATGCCCTGCGGGCCTTCGAAGCTGCGGCGCGGCTGCGAAGCATGAGCGCGGCAGCTAACGAGCTTTCTGTCACACACGGCGCGATCAGCCGCCACATTCGTGCGCTTGAAGAAACCCTCGGCGTTACGCTACTGACACGCGGGCCTTTGTCAACAGACCCTACTCCGGATGGTCTGCGACTCGCGGAAGGGCTGGCGGCCGCTTTCACCGCGATCGATACCGCGATAGAGCAGGTAAAGCCGGGCCCCCTCACGCTCTCGTGCTCTGCGTCGATCATGATGTACTGGCTGATTCCCCGAATTGCTGACTTTCACCGCCAGCACCCAGGAGTACAGCTCCAATTCAATATGAATTACGGCCAATTCGACGCGGTAAGGGACCGCATTGGTATCGCAATTCGTAATACGATGGTCGAACCGCCCCCGGACGTTGTGGTGAAGGAGTTGGGTCGGGCTGAACGTATTGGTCTTGTTTGCTCGCCGGAGTATTTGCGTGATACGGGGATCAAACGTTTCGCAGATGTCGCCGCGGCCCACCGGCTGGCGCCGGCGACACGTCCGAACGCATGGAACGAATGGGCTGCTGCGGTTGAATACGAAGGCGCAACGCTAACTACCCATGACTCGTATGACCATTTCTACCTGATGATCCAAGCGGCGATCTGCGGACTTGGAATTGCTCCTGTGCCTCAGATGCTTGTGTTGGACGACTTGCGCTCGGGTAAACTCGTCGCTCCATTCGGATTCGTCGATGGGCCCCACAAGCTGGTGCTCTGGCTCGCGCCCCACGTGCGCGATCGTGCCGACACACTTGCCCTGCGCACATGGCTTGCTGATCAACTCGCGCGCACGCACGACGAAGGCGAAGTGCTAGGGCCACCGCACTCTTAGTACGCCCGCCCAGTGCGGGCGTTGTCGTTTCTGGACTACGCGTCAGGCTGCATGATGTCGCTGATGGCATGCTCGCCCTGGAGGTCGAAGCGCACGAACTGCCGGGTGCCGTCCGGGAAGCGCTTCTCGACGGCCCCCTTGGGCGTGTCCGGCGTCGAGACGTGCCGCCGTTCGTTGCCGTCTGGCAGTCAGTTGAGGGAGGGGGGCGCGTCCATAAAAATGGCAATGGCCGAGCCTACCCGATGCGCCATGGCATACGCCTGCATTCGGTCCGAAACCGCCCGCGCCCCACCCAGCGCCTGTTCAACAGCGATACTCTCCGCCGTCCCGATCGAGCAGTCGAAGCAATGCCGTCCATTCCCGGTCCAGGTGGACGGTATCCAGACATGCGTAGTCGTCGTGCTGCTTGGCCGCGTGCTCGCAGACTTCGGGCGAGGGCAGGGTCACCTTTTGGCCCATCGATAATGTCTGCACCTGGATTTCGCATGCGCGGTTCAGATAGAACATGCGGGTGAAGGCCTCGGCGACCGAGCGTCCTGTCGTGAGCAGACCGTGGTTGCGCAGAATCAGGTAATTGGCATCCTTCATCGACCTCACGATGCGCGAGCGTTCGTCGAGGTCCAGCGAAATGCCTTCGTAGTCGTGATAATTCACGCGGTTATAAAACTGCATGCTGATCTGGTTCAGCGGCAGCAATCCGCATTCCAGCGCTGCCACTGCCATGCCCGCGTCGGTGTGCAAATGCACCACGCATTCAACGTCATGCCGGCTCTGGTGCAGCGCGCTGTGAATCGTAAAGCCCGCGGCGTTGACCTCGAAGCGATCATCGCCGATGGGGCGGCCTTCGGTATCGATCTTCACCAGGCACGAGGCCGTGATTTCGTCGAAGAACCAGCCGTGGGGATTGATCAGGAACTGGTCCGTGGTGCCCGGCACGCGCACGGAGATGTGCGTGTAGATCAGGTCCGTCAGCTGGAACTTCGCGGCGAGCCGGTATGCGGCGGCGAGTTGCACGCGGACGGCCCATTCTTCGGCGCCGATATTGCGCGGCTTGCGGTTGCGATGGGGATCGGTCGTGGAAATCATGATCGGGGATGTCTCGGAAGTTTCGAAGTCAGGGAAGCAGCGCCGAGATAACGACTTCGACGCGGTAGGCCGGATCGGCCAGTTCCACTTTGCCGCAGCAGCGCGTTGGCGTTTCGCCCGGCGCGACCCAGGCGTCCCACACTGCGTTGAAGCCGTCGAAATCGGCCATGTCGGCCAGCCAGATTTGCGCCGTCAGCGCGCGACGCTTGTCGGTGCCGGCCTCGGCCAGCAGCGCGTCCACCTTTGCCAGGGCTTCGCGCGCCTGTTGGGCGATATCGCCGGATTTGTCATCGGCCACTTGTCCTGCCAGAAACACCATACCGTTCGCGATCACGGCACGGCTGCGGCGGTGGTTTTGATCGAGTCGCACGATCGGAGCGTGAGTCGCGGTCATATCGGCGCCTTAGTTGTGCTCGGTGACGATGCGGCGGCAGTGGTTCAGCGCGGCATCGATGAGATTGTTGTTGGCCTCGGGCGTGCGGAAAGCCGAATGGGCCGACAGCGTGACGTTCGGCAGCGTGGTCAACACATGACCGGCGGGCATCGGCTCCACGGTGAACACGTCAAGGCCCGCATGCGCGATCTTGCCGCTGCGCAATGCGGCGATCATCGCGTCTTCGTCGACCAGCGCGCCACGCGCGGTATTGACCAGGATTGACCCGTCACGCATCGATGCAATGCGCTCGGCCGAGATCAGGCCGCGGGTTTCGTCCGTGAGCAGCAGATGCAGCGACACCACGTCGCTTTGCGCCAGCAGGCTATCGAGTTCGACAAACTCGACGTTTGCATGCGACTTTGGCGAGCGGTTCCACGCAATCACGCGCATCCCGATGCCGTGTGCCAGCCGCGCCAGTTCCTGGGCGATCCCGCCGAAGCCAACCAGACCCAGCGTCTTGCCGGTGAGCTGCACCGCGTCGGAGCGCAGCCAATTGCCCGCCCGCATCTCGCGATCCATGCGCGCGAAGTTGCGCGCTGCCGCCCACATCAGCGCAAACGCGCATTCGGCGACGGCGGTGTCCCCGTAGCCCTTGATCGTGTGGACCGTGATGCCGAGTGCGGCCAGCTCCTCGGGATTCATGTAGCTGCGCGCGCCGGTGCCAAGGAACACCACGTGCCGCAGTCCCTGGCACTGGCGTGCGATGTCGGTGGGCAGGTGGGTGTGGTCGATGATCGCAATCGGCGCCCCGGCCAGCACGGCGGGCAATTCCTCCGGCCGGATATCGGGCTGGCGGTTGATCTGCAGCGGCAGGTCGTCGGCGCGGTGCAGACGCAAAGACACTTCGGACAGTGTGGGATTGGCATCGACGAAAACCGCCCGCCATGCACCACGGCTGGACGTCTGGTTTTCGGCGGCAGGGCGGTCCGCCAGCGCGGAAATGCTAGAAGTCATTGTTTTTTCTCTGCAATAAGAGGGATGGCGCGATTATGGTGCCGATGAACCAAAACAGGGATGCTGTTGGTCGCAAGCGGTGAACGCAGCATAGCGCTTTACAGAATACAGATCAATAATTAAAGTCTGTATACAGGACGGAGTGCAGATGCGGCCAGCCTGCCCTTGCACTCACGCCGGCCCTTGAACCCTGCCTTGGAGCGCCCCCTATGTCGATGCGCAAGCTGTCCTCTCTCGCCGCCACCGTGCTGGCTTCTGCGGTTTTCGTGATGTCTGGCAGCACGCTGGCCCAAGACGCGAAGTCGTGGCCAAGCAACACCATTTCGATCGTCAGCGGCTTCCCCGGCGGGGCCGCGACCGACCTGTACGCCCGCAAGCTGGGGGTCGAGTTGAATAAGGAATTCGGCGTGCCGATTATCTCGGATAATCGACCGGGCGCGGGCGGCAATATCGCATCGAGTCTGGTGGCGCAAGCCAAGCCCGATGGTTATACCTTCCTGCTTGGCACGGCCGGAACGCATGCAATTAATCCGGCGCTATATTCGAAACTGCAGTTCGATGTGGTAAAAGATTTTTCGCGCATCGCCCTGCTGGGGACGCTGCCCAATATCCTGCTGATCAACCCCGAGAAGCATCCGGAAATCAAGACCTGTCAGGACCTGATCGCCGCCGCCCGCAAGGCGCCGGGCAAGCTCAACTACGCTTCCACTGGCAACGGCGCGTCCGGCCATCTGGCCGGCGCCCAGTTCGCCGCGGCATCGAAGACCAGCTATGTGCATATTCCGTACAAGGGGCAGGGTCCGGCCATGACGGCGCTGCTGTCCGGCGAAGTGGACTTCTTCTTCAACCAGAGTTCTCCCAGCCTTGGCGCGATCCAGTCCGGCAAAGTCCGCGCCCTGGCGGTGACATCCGCGCAGCGCGTCACCGTGCTGCCGGATGTGCCGACCGCGGCGGAAGCCTGCAACCTGCCGGGCTTCCAGAGCACTACGTGGTACGGCCTGTTCGGCCCCGCCGATCTGCCGGCTGACATTCAGAATCGCATGTCGAAGGCCGTGCTGAAGGCCATTCATACCGACAGCTTCGAGCAATGGCTGGTCAGCCAGGCCATTCAGCCGATCAAGGACGGCAGTCCCGAAGCGTTCCGGCGCACGCAGCTGGCCGATATGAAAACCTGGGCGCAGATCGTCAAGGATTCCGGCGCACACGTCGACTGAGTGCCAGCGTGCGACACTGATTGCCGGTCTTGTATACACCGCCGTCTACAGTGCCGAATTCAGGTATATTTCGGCGGTCGCCATATTCCGGCGACCGCCGATTTACCCGAGATAAGGATTTAATACCGTGGCAGCCGCAGTAACGGACAGCGTGGTCGAGCAGGTCTACGACAAGCTCAAGCAAATGAGTGTTGGCTATGACTTCAAGCCCGGCGAGCGCCTTAACGAGGGCGTGCTCGCCAGCGCGCTCGGCGTCAGCCGCACGCCCCTGCGCGAAGCGCTGACCCGGCTGACCACCGAAGGGCTGCTGAGATTTTCGCCGGGGAAGGGGTTCTTTTGCCGCGATCTCGATGCGCAGGAGGTCTTCTCACTGTACGAGATGCGCCGGATCGTCGAGACCGAAGCGCTGCGCCTGTCGATCGAACGTGCGAAGGACGCTGACATCGACGCCCTGCTGGCTTTCCTCGAAAGCACGGGCCCGGAGCCCGGCGATCGGAGCGTGGAGGAACTGGTCAGGCTCGACGAAACCTTCCACGAAGGCCTGATGGCGATGTCCGGCAACATGGAGATGCTGCGCGTTCTAAAGAACATCAATGCGCGCATCCGCTTTGTGCGCTGGATCGACATGGAGCGTTGCGACCGGCGCGTCAGCCAGAGCGACCACCGCGACATCCTGCTCGGACTCAAGGCGCGCGATCCGGACCGATGCATTCCCATCCTGAGCAAGCATATCGAACGACGCCACGACCAGATATCGGCGGCGCTCAAGGAAGGTCTGGCCCAGATCTACATGGCCTGACTGTCCGCGCCTATCTGCGATGCGGCGCGGGACGCGGAGGATTCGGTGGCGGCGTAACGCCGGGCACCTCGATGTATGGCGCGATGATAAGCGGGTACTGCGCAGCGCCATTGCCTTGCTGGTCATAAGCGGGCGGCCGCGGCTGCGTTGCATTGACATCGGCATGTGCGGGCGGAGCACTCCGCAATACCGTCGCGTCGCGCTGCGGATCACCGATGCCGCGCTGGGTGCTCAAGACCTGTGGCCGACTTCCGGTTTCCGCTGCGGCATTCGCCACCGAACCGAATGTTGCGATCAGGATGATCGCGGTGAACCTCAGCATTTCAACTCCACGTAGTGGTATCGCGTATGTCGGGTCATCTGCGCTTGCCCGGACGGGCAGCCGCTACGGCTGCAATGGTCATGTCCAGGTTACGCCGATGCGCGTTGGCATGGGGATTCGCGGAACACGCCATCACGGCATTGACGGCAGCCACGCCGAAAACTTTAGGCCTGCGGACAGCCGTCGATCATTTACCGATAGTCGGGCATGACGAGTATCGCGCACGGCATGGCGCGCTCATCCCACGCGGTAGGCAAGCGCAACGATGATCGGCCCCAGTACGGGCAGCATCACGTTGGCGATGGCGTAGGTCACCGTATAGCCCAGCAGCGGCACCGAGCTTTGACTCGCTGCCAGGATGGCGCTGATGGCCGGTGTGCTGACATGCTGGCCGGCGATGGCGCCCACCAGCAGCGGCCCTTCGATCTTCAGGAACTGGTGGCCGATCCACAGCGACAGGCAGGCCGGCACCAGCGAAACCGCCAGCCCGATCAGCGGCAGCATCGCGCCGTGCTCCTTGATCAGGACGATCGCATCGGGCCCGGCGGACAGGCCCACGCAAGCCACGAACACGGCAAGCCCCAAATCCTTCAGCAATTGCACGGCCGCAGGCGGCATGTCGCCGATGCCGGGACGCTTGAAGCTGAGCCAGCCGAACAGCAGACCGCTCAGCAGTGCGCCGCCGCCGCTGCCGAGCGACACGGGAATGCCGCCGACCGTCACGGACAGCGAGCCGATTGCCAGTCCAACCAGGATGCCGATGCACAGGAACACCAGTTCGGTGGCGTCGGTGTGGCGCAGCTCCGTGCCCAGGTTGCTGGCGGCCGTGGCAAGCGCCGGGTCTGTGCCAACCAGCGTCACGCGATCGCCGTTCTGCAGCCGCGTGGCGCGCGTGATGGGCAGGCTCATGCCCGAGCGGACGATCTGCTGGATCCACACCGCGCGCAGCCGCTGCTGTGCGGCCGAGCGACCCAGATCGCCAAGCGTGCGGCCGTTGATGCCGGGCTTGTTGATCACGACGTGGCGCTCATCGAGTTGGAGCACGTCGGCATGCACCGAAGGCGGCAACACCTCCGCGCCGACCAGTTCGCCGGCGCGCACAAGTTTCTCGCGTACGCCGATCAAGGCCAGCACGTCGCCGCGCTCGATCAATTGATCGGCAGCCGGTTCGATCGACTCGTTGCCACGAAACAGTCCCATCACGGTGGTCCGGCCGCCGATGCCGAGCTCCAGCTCGCCGACGGTCAGGCCTGCGGCGCCGTCCACGCGATACGCGCGCCCCACCAGACGCGGCAGCGCGGGCTGGCTGGCCACGTCATCGTCGGACGCCGCCTCCATCCGCTTGGCCAGCTCGTGCGATGCTTCGCGCAGGTTCAGGCGCAACAGCACCGGCGCCAACTGACTGGTGAAGAACACGATGCTGACAAGGCCCACTAGATACGTCAGCGTGTAGGCGGTAGCGATATTCGATTCCAGGCGCGCCGCTTCGGCATCGCTTACGCCAAGGTGCTTTAGCGCTTCGGCAGCGGTGCCGACCACCGCGGATTCGGTCGCCGCGCCGGCCGCCAGCCCGGCTGCCGTGCCGACATCGAAATGCAGGAAGTGAGTGGCGGCAAGCACGATCGACAGCACCGCGACGGCCTCGATCAGCGGCAGCAGCATGAAGCGCAGGCTGGACCGATTGAGGTTGGCAAAGAACTGCGGCCCGCCCGAGTAGCCCATGGCAAAGATGAACAGCGCGAAGGCGACTTCCTTTAACTCGCCGTGCATGTGGCAGCCGGTCTGACCGACCAGCAACGCCACGATCAGCGTGCCGCACACGCCGCCCAGTCCGATCGGCCCGACGCGCAGCTTGCCGATTGCGTAGCCGCCGGCAACCGTGACGAACAGCACGGCCATGGGGATGTCGTTGAAGAACCCGATCGAGCATTGCATGATGGAAAGCTGCCTTTGTATGGCGGTGCGCCTAACGCTGCATCGAAGCGGCCAGGCTCATCAGATTTTGCGGTGCGACGCGGATCAGGCCGCCACGGGGACTGTCGATATCGGAGATCAGCGTCAGCGATAGCGACACGGTGAGCGGAAGAAAGAACAGCACCGCCTTCGAACTATCGGTGCGGCAGCCGTAGCCCTGCATCAGCGTGCTGAGGAAGGCAATGACGACCATGAGCGACCACGCCGAAACCGGGATCCGGTTCAGCCACGCCGCTTCCGCATAGCCTTGGGAATTGATCACGTCATTCATGCCGGACACCACCAGCGCGCCGATCGGCGTTGGCTTTTCGCGCGCCACGTTGCGGGCGAGCAGCCACATCTCGTTTTCGATTTGCGCCGTGGCGGTGGCGATTTCGGCAAGCTGGTCGGCGTCGCGGGTGCGGTAGTAGAGCAGCCGTTGATCCAGGTAGCGCGCCAGCAGCGCCTTGACGCGCGCCGTATCGGGCCCTTCGATCAGGTCGGCGCGCAGGTATTCGGTGCCGATCGAGTTGGCCTCTTCCTCTTCCAGGTTCTTGCGCTGGTCGTAGCGGCCGACCGCCATCGACAACGTGAAGCCGATCAGCAGCGCCAACAGCGTCAGGGTTGCACCCTGCACAAGGTTGAAGTCCTCGCGTGCATCGGCGGCGATCGGCTTGCGGCGCCGCAGCACCAGCGCGCCGAGCGCCGCGGAGGCGGTCAGCAGCACCAGCATGACGAGAAACAGCACCGCAGGATGGCTGATCAGTTGACGCATGGCGATATGGGGGGCGGAAACAGAGTGAATCGTTCTGCTTTCGGAGAAGTGGCGGAAGTGAATCTTTCTTCGGCGGCGATATTAGATATTTCGATATCTGATTGCCTGCCCATCATCGCTGTCAGCGTCTGACAATACGGCGGCTTTGGCGTAGCTCGCGCTTTTCATAAAAAGTGGCAAAAGCGGCGCATTTTCGTGTATCGCGAAAGATCTAATTTCTGGCTGCAGAATCATTCACTTCCGGGATTCCACTGCTGCGAGAACTATGCGAGGCATCGCTGCGCGCCACTGGACGGCGGCGCCATTCCACAGGCAAGGGGAGCTGCATGAGCAATGTGTTTTCCACCATCAAACGCGAATTTATGGAGATGTTGCCGCCGACCATCTTTTTCCTGGTGGCGCTTCATATCGTTGCATTGATTCGCGCGCTGATGGTCCGCAGTGCCGGCATCGAAATCCAGACGTCGGCTTCGATCCTGCTTGCCGCGCTGATTCTGGGTAAAGCGGTATTGATCGCCAATTTGCTGCCGTTCATCAATCGATTTCCGGACAAGCCGCTGATCTGGAATGTCGCGTGGAAAACGCTGATCTACGCACTGGTGGCGCTGCTCGTGCACTACCTTGAAAGGCTGTACGAGTACTGGAAAGAGACGCCGGGCCTGGCGGCAGCCAACCAGAAGCTGCTTCTGGAAATCAACTGGGCCCATTTCTGGGCCATCCAGATCCTGCTGTTGACGCTGATTTTTTCCTATTGCGTCATTGCCGAGCTGGTGCGCGTGATTGGCCGCGAAAAGTTCAAGAGAATGTTTTTCGGACCATTGCCCGAGCGGCTTTCCGCGCCCGTGAGCAGCCGGGACTGAAGCCGGCCGCGTTCCGCTCGGCTACGGCCACTACGGCTGGAAGAACGACACCGGCGTCATCAGCCGGTTTTCCTGGCTGATCAGGTATCCGGCCTCGGCGCTCATGCGCAGATAGTCGGCCCAGGCGGGATCCTTCTGCAGCGCCTGGCGCTTGGCCTCGCGATCCGCCGCGCTGTCGTAGACCCAGATATGGGTATAGCTGTTGACGTTGCCGGTCTCGGTCTGCATGTAGGCCAGCGGCTTGCCCAGATGGCGGCTCTGAACCGCAAAGCCGTGCTCGGCATACAGCGCCAGGTGTTTCTTGATAGTGCCGGGACGGCAGGTGTAGGTTCGTACGTCGTACAGCATGGGTTTTCCTTGGATGATGCGGCGATTCAATCGACGGTGGCGCCGGACTGCTTGACCAGCACGGCCCAGCGCGCGACTTCCTGGTTCACGTATTTCTGAAATGCGGGCTGGTCGTCGCCGATCGGGTCGGCGCCAAGCCCTTTCAGGCGGTCCTTGACGGCGGGATCGGCCACGCTCTGCACGATGGCCTGCGAGAGCTTCTGGATGGCTGCCGGCGGCGTGCCGGCCGGTACGAACAGGCCGAACCACGAACGCGCGGTCATGCCCGGAAACGGCGTCTCGGAAAACGCGGGCACGTCGGGTAGCGCGGCGTGGCGTTTGTTGCCGGTCACCGCCAGCGCCTTGAGCTTGCCGGCCTGCACCTGCGCGAGCACCTCGGGCAGGTTGGCGAACATGACCTGCACCTGGCCGCCCATCACGTCGTTGAGCGCCTGCGCGCCGCCCTTGTAGGCCACGTGCGTCATCTTCGCGCCGGCCAGCGTGCTGAACTGCTCGCCGGCCAGATGCGACGCGGTGCCGGTGCCGCCCGATCCGTAGTTGACGCGGCCGGCGTTGGCCTTCGCATAGGCGGCGAGTTCGCTGGCCGAATTGACGGGCACCGATGGATTGACCACCAGCAGCAATGGCACCGACGCCAGGTTGGACAGGCCGACGAAATCGCGCGTGAGACTGTAGTTGAGCTTCTGGTAGAGCGATGCATTGATGGCGTGGCTCGACGTGGCCATCAGCAGCGTGTAGCCGTCCGGGTCCGATCGCGCCGCCGCAACCGCGCCGATATTGCCGTTGGCGCCGGCCTTGTTTTCCACCACCACCGACTGACCCAGCCGTGCCGACATGGCTTGCGCCACGGTGCGCGCGATCACGTCGGTGGCGCCGCCGGCCGCGAACGGCACGATGACGCGCAAGGGGCGGTCGGGATAGTCGGCCATGGCGTGAAATGTCGTGAAGCCCAATGCGGCGGCCACGGCAAGGCCCCGCAAGCGGGCGATTGCTTTGTGCATGTCTGTCTCCTGTGCCTGTGTTTTTCGCGACGACCGCTGGCGGGCGATCGGCGTCATGCGCAGCACTTTACGCAGGCGCGCGACGCCAGCGTTAGGACAGATCGGACGTTGTGTTGGACTTTTCCGCGCGTCAGTCGAGCGGTCGGCAGTGCTGGCGGCGGAAGTCGCCCGGCGTGAGGCCGGTCTGCTTCTTGAAGAAGCGCGTGAAGTACGCCGGATCCTCGATGTTGAGGCGGAACGCGATCTCGGCGATGCCGGTCTCGGTGTTGCTGAGCCAGCGCTTGGCCTCCAGCACCACGCGCTCCTGCACCACCTGGCTGGCCGTGCGGCCCAGCGTGCGTTTCACCGCGTCGTTGAGCTGGCGTTCGCTCACGCAAAGCGCTTCGGCGTACTGGCCGATGGTGTCGAAGCGCAGGTAGTGCGTTTCCACCAGCATCGTGAAGCGGCGCATCAGCGCCTGCTGCGGCCCCGTGGCGCCGGGCGTCTCGCTGTCCGCGCACAGGCGGCGCAGCCGTGTGAGCAGGATCAGCAGGCTGGCCTGCACCACATCGGCATAGCCGGGCTGCCGGTCGCGCGCCTCGTGTTCCATCTCGCGCAGCAACGGCAGCAAGGCGTCGTGCTGCTGCGGCGTCAGATAGAGCGCGCTGTTCGCGCCGCCGTTGCCGCGCGCAGGATGGTAGAACGGAAAGCGCGCCACGTCTTCGGCGCGCGGGAACATCCGCGCGAAAAAATCGATGCTGAAGTTGAGCACATAGCCGTGCGGCTTGATCGACGACGTCCAGGCATGGACCTGCCCTGGCGATAGAAAGAACACGGAATGGTCGCGCACGTCGAAATGCGCAAAGTCGAGCATGTGCGTGCCGCTTGCGCGCGTCATCCACAGCAGATGGTAGTAGTTGTGCCGATGCAGAAAACCGCGCGGAATGTCGTCACGGTCCTGCAGCCGCACCAGATCGAAATAGAACGCGCCGTCGCTGGCAAACGCCGACGTCTCGAAGATCGGGAACGTATCGGCGGAGACATCGGTGGCCACCACGGCAGCGGCGGCGGAATGGGGACGGGGGGCGTCGGGCACGCGAGGATTCCTTGCGATTCGGGTTCGGATACTAAAAAACCATCGGCATCGTATCGCATCGGCAGACGGCCTATCGCATCCCAAAGCGACTGCATCGCTTCAGGCGGCCGCAGATTCGCTGCGGGCTTACCCACGCATCACGCCGCGCGCAGAATCCGTCGGCGGGCGGCATCGAATGCCGCGCCTTCGGCCACCAGCCAGGCTTCCACTTCGGCAACCTGCGCGGTTTGCCCGTGTGCGCAGACAAAGTGATAGGCAGCCACGCTGGGCGCGTGAATGCCCCACAGGTCCACCAGCCGGCCGGCTTCCAGCTCCTCAAGGATCAGCGCGGAGCGTCCCATCGCCACGCCCTGACCGGCCAGCGCCGCGTTGATCGCCAGTTGGGATAAGTTGAAGCGCTGCCCCTCCGCGGCATCGGGCAAGTCCACGCCCGCATGACGCAGCCAGCCCTGCCATTCCTCGAATTCGCCAGCGCCGTCCCATGGCGTGACGTCATGCAGCAGCATGCTGCCGCGCAGCCCGTCCGGCGACCGCAACTCGGGATGCGCCGCCACATAGGCCGGACTGGCCACCGGGATCAGCCATTCGTCGAGGAAGCGGTCCGCCTTCAGATCGGCATAGCCGCCCGGATCGAAACGCACGGCCGCCTCGGTGCCGTCGCGCATCATGCGCGAGCGGTCCAGCGCGTGGAATTCGCCATAGACACGCAGGCCGATGTCCGGATGCTGGCGAAAGAAGCCGCCCAGCCGCGGCGTCAGCCACACCATCGCGAACGATGGCGAGCACGACAACGCGATCGGCTGCTTGTCTCGCGGGCGGCGCAGTTGCGTGAGCGTGCCTTCGATGGCCTGGAACGATTCGCGCAGTACAAAGCGCAGCCGCTCGCCTTCCGGCGTCAGTACCAGCGCACGCGGCGTGCGCAGGAACAGCGGCCGGTCCAGCCACTGCTCCAGTTGCTTGACCTGCTGGCTGACCGCGCCCTGGGTGACGCACAGTTCCGCGGCGGCCTGGGTGAAGTTGCAATGTCGTGCCGCCGCCTCAAAACAGCGCAGCCAGCCCAATAATGATGCAGAAAGTGTGTTGGCCATTAGTCAGGCTAATGCATGGATCAGTACAAATGGTTTGTCACTGTGGCCCGATGGGACAAGAATGGGATCAACCTTTGCAAACACAGAGTTGCCATGCCAAGCGATGTATCCGTCGAAGTTTCCGGCATTTCCGCCCGCGTCCCGGCATTTACCCCGGCCCTGCGCAGGGCGCTGCAGGCCGGCCGCCCGGTGTTCTGGGCGAATCCCCAGCGTAGCGCGGCACCCCGGATACCAACCGAAGTGGATGGCCGCGTCATTAGTCTAGCTGATGTACGCGCCGCCCAGGCGCGCTTCGAGCGCTTTGCGCCGTTGCTGGCGCGGCTGTTTCCCGAACTGGCCGACAGCGCGGGCCGGATCGAATCGCCGCTGCTGGCGGCGCCGGCCATGCAACAGGCGCTGAACCTGCCCACGACCGCCGGCACCCTGTGGATCAAGGCCGATCACAGCCTGCCCGTGGCCGGATCGATCAAGGCGCGCGGCGGTTTCCACGAAGTGCTGGAATTTGCTGAAACACTGGCCATCGAGCATGGATTGGTTGCGCTCGACGGCGACTATGCCTGCCTGGCCGACGCGCCGGCGCGTGAACTGTTCGGCCGCTACCAGGTGGCGGTGGGGTCCACCGGCAATCTCGGGCTGAGCATTGGCGTGATGGCCTCGGCGCTGGGTTTTCGCGCGGCGGTCCATATGTCGTCGGACGCCAAGGCTTGGAAGAAGGACCGTCTGCGCTCGCGCGGCGTGCAGGTGGTCGAGCACACTGGCGACTACGCGGCCGCCGTCGCCGCTGGCCGCCGCGAGGCCGACGCCGATCCCTATTGCTATTTCGTCGACGACGAGCGCTCGCTGTCACTGATGCTTGGCTACAGCGCCGCCGCGCTGCATCTGGCCGATCAACTGGCCGCCGCCGGCGTGCAGGTCGATGCGCAGCACCCGCTGTTCGTCTACCTGCCGTGCGGCGTGGGCGGCGCGCCGGCCGGTATCGCGTTTGGCTTGCGCCAGCTCTACGGTCCGCATGTCCACGCATTCTTCGCCGAGCCGACGCAATCGCCTTGTTTCCTGGTGGAAATGCTTTCGCCGGGCGCGTCGGTCTATGACATCGGCCTGACCAATCGCACCGAGGCCGACGGACTGGCCGTGCCGCAGGCGTCGGAACTGGCCGCGCAGGCCATGCGTGCGCTGCTGGGCGGTGTCTACACGGTGGCCGACGACACGCTGTTCGTCGACCTGCATCGCGTGCGCGACACCGAAAACCTGCGCATCGAGCCATCGGCAGCGGCAGGTTTCAGCGGCCCCGGCATGCTGACCGGCACCGATGAGGGTCGCGCGTATTTGCAGCAGCACAAGCTGGACGGCGCGATGTCCGGCGCCACCCATCTGGTCTGGACCACGGGCGGCCTGTTCGTCCCCGCCGAGGAATATGCGCGCTTTGCCGAACGCGGCGCGGCGCTGGCAGCGGCGCAGGCCGCCCCGTCGGAATAGCCGACATAGTCGGCCCATCCCACCCCTTTCGATAACACCGTTGCGGAGCTTCACCATGAACCGATCGAATCTTCAAATCGTGCATGCCGTCGTGGCCGGCTGTCTGGCCGCTGGCGCTTCGCTGGCGTTGGCGCAAGGCTATCCCGCCAAGCCGGTCCAGCTTGTCATTCCGTTCCCGCCCGGCGGCGCCACCGATGTGATCGGGCGTCTGATCGGCAAGAAGCTCGGCGACAAGCTTGGCCAGACGGTCGTGATCGACAACCGGCCCGGCGCCGGGACCATCGTCGGCGCCAGCTACGTGGCCAAGGCCGCGCCCGATGGCTACACGCTGCTGGCCAGCTCGGGCACCACGTTCACGGTGAACCCGGCCATCCACAGCAAGTTGCCCTACGACCCGGTCAAGAGTTTCGAGCCGATCGGCTTTACCGGCCGCACGGGCCTGATCCTGCTGGCCAACAAGGACCAGCCGATCGGCACGCTCAAGCAGCTGGTCGCCGCCGCCAAGGCGCAGCCGGGCAAGTATTCGTATGGATCGTTCGGCACCGGCACGACCGCGCAGTTCGCTGGCGAGATGCTGTTCAACCTGGCCGGCGTGAAGCTGCTGCATGTGCCGTACAAGGGCAGTGCCCCGGCCATGACCGACCTGATCGGCGGGCAGATTCCGTTTTCGGTCGATACGGTGGCCGCGGCGATTCCGCAGGTGAAGGCTGGCAAGGTCAAGGCCATCGCCGTGACCACCGCCAAGCGCTCCGCGCTGCTGCCCGACGTGCCGACCGCAGCAGAAGCCGGCTATCCGGGCATCGACGCCGACACCTGGCTGGCGCTGGTGGCGCCGCGCGGCCTGCCCGCGGACGTAAAGCAAAAACTGGAGAAAGCCCTGGCCGAAGTGATGGCCGACCCCGATACGCACCAGCAACTGACCAAGGCCGGCTTCGAGCCCTTCGCGGGCAACGGCGCAGCCGTGGCGGCGCAGATCAACAAGGAGCTGCCGCTGATGCGCGCAACCGCGCAGCGTGCCAACATTACGGCCGAATAACGGCCGGCCATCACGGAGACAGCAGTGAACGATTCTCAGAAGACGCTGGTGGCGCGCTCCGCCACCGAATTGCGGCGCATGATCGGCAGCAAGGAGATCTCGCCGGTGGAATTGCTGGACGCCTGCATCGCACAGATCGAGCGCGTGAACCCGCTGCTCAACGCGGTGACGGCAACCTGCTTTGACCGCGCGCGTGACGAGGCGCGCGCCGCCGAGCGCGCCGTGCTCGACGGGCGGCCGCTGGGTTTGCTGCACGGCCTGCCGCTCGGCGTAAAGGACCTGGAAGCCACGGCCGGGCTGTTGACCACCTACGGGTCGCCGCTGTTCCGCGATAACGTGCCGGCCGAAGACAACGTGCTGGTGGCGCGGCTGCGTGCGGCCGGCGCCGTGGTGGCGGGCAAGACCAACATCCCGGAAATGGGCGCCGGTGCCAATTCGCGCAACGACGTCTGGGGCGCCACGGGCAACCCGTTCAATCCCAACCTCAACGCCGGCGGATCGTCGGGCGGTTCTGCCGCGGCGCTGGCGGCTGATTTGCTGCCAGTGTGCACCGGCTCGGATACGGGCGGATCGCTGCGGATTCCCGCCGCCAAGTGCGGCGTGGTCGGTTTTCGTCCATCGCCGGGCGTGGTGCCAAGTTCGCGCAAGCTGCTGGGCTGGACGCCGATCTCGGTGGTCGGCCCGATGGGCCGCACCGTGGCCGATGCGTGCCTGCAACTGGCGGCGTCAGCGGGCGTGTCCGCAGGCGATCCGCTGACCTATCCGCTCGATGCGATGTCGTTCGTCACGCCGATGCCGGTCGATCTGGGCAGCCTGCGCGTGGCTTATTCCGAGGACTTCGGCTGCTGCGATGTCGACGACGATATCCGCCGCACGTTCCGCGAAAAGATCGCCGCGATGCGCCATCTGTTCCGCAGCTGCGATGCGATCGACGTGGACCTGGGCGACGCGCACCGCTGCTTCGACGTACTGCGCGCCGAGAGCTTCGTCGCCGGCATGCGCGACGCCTACGAGCGCGATCCTGCCAGCCTGGGGCCCAACACGCGCGCCAACTTCGAGATGGGCGCGCGCATGTCGCTGCTCGACAGCGCGTGGGCGCAGGCCGAGCAGACGCGCATCCTGCAGCGCTTCCAGCAGCTGTATCGCGATTACGACGTGATCCTGTCGCCGACCACGCCGGTGTCGCCATTCCCGTGGACATCGCTTTACGCGGAATCGATCAACGGCGTGCGGCAGGAAAATTATTACCGCTGGCTGTCGCTGACCTACGTGGTGACGCTGACCACGCATCCGGCGTTGTCGCTGCCGTGCGGACGCGATCATGCGGGCATGCCGTTCGGCCTGCAGATCGTCGGCGGCTTCCGCAAGGATCACGAAACGCTGGGCGTGTCCCATGCGATGGAGCAGGCGTTCGCGGCCATTCCATCGTTGCGCCGCCCGCTGCCGGATCTCGACGCACTGAAACCGGCCGAGCCGGCGCTGACGTCGATCGTCACCGCACCGCCCGTGCTTGACGCCAAGGTGAAAGCGGGCAGGGCAGCGTCGGCAGTCTAGCCGCATCGCGCGGGCATGCCGGCCGGACATATCCCGTCGCAAGCCCGCTGTTCCCGCCCGCTCCCGCACGGAAGCGGGCCGCAGCGCGACCCGCCGCAAATCGCGGCGGGCCATTTCAATTCCATTGCATGGAATTACGCGGCTGCGTCGCGGTCCCCATCGGCCTAACCTCCTGTCATACCAAAACACAGACAGGAGACTGCCTTGGCAACCGTTGCATGGCATGCCGCGCGCCGACTGGCCGCGCTGGCGCTTCCGCTGGCCTTGCTGACCGGCCTTGCGGCCTCGGCGCAGGCCGCGTTCCCCGACAAACCGATCCGCATCGTCGTGCCATTCTCGCCGGGAGGCGGCACGGACCTGATTGCGCGCGCCCTGGGTATCGCCATGGCGCAGGACCTTGGCCAGCCCGTGGTGATCGACAACAAGCCCGGCGGCGGCACCATCATCGGCACGGACAACGTGGCCAAGAGCGCGCCAGATGGCTACACGCTGGTGATGGCCACGTTCGCGCACGCGGTCAATCCCAGCCTGCAGCCCAAGCTGCCCTTTGACACCGAGCGCGCCTTCACGCCCGTGATGCTGGTGGGCCGATCGCCCAACGTGCTGGTGGTGCGCGCTGACAGCCCGTACAAATCCGTGCGCGATGTGATCGCGGCCGCCAAGGCCAGGCCGGGGCGCATCTCGTTTGCGTCGCAGGGGCCGGGCACGTCGGCGCATCTGGCCGGTGAACTGTTCAAAAGCCTGGCTGGCGTCGACCTCAACCACATCCCGTACAAGGGCGCCGGTCCCGCGATCACCGATCTGCTGGGCGGCCAGGTGGACATGATGTTCGCCACGGCGTCGGCCGTCGCCAATTTGCTGGAATCGGGCAAGTTGCGCGCACTGGGCGTGACCACTGCGCAGCGCTCCACCAGCGCCGATCTGGCCCGCGTGCCGACGATTGCCGAAGCCGGCGTGCCGGGCTACGTGGCCGAGAGCTGGTACGGGCTGTTCGCGCCCGCCGGAACGCCCGCGCCGGTAGTGGCGCGCCTGAACGCCGCCGCACGCAAGGCCGTTACCGCCGAGGCCTTCCGCAAGCGCGCCGAAGCGGAAGGTCTGCTCGTCACCCCGGGCACGCCCGAAGAGCTCGGCCGCTACGTGCGCGGCGAGCAGGCGCGCTGGGCCAAGGTCGTCAAGGACGCCCACATCAGCGCCAACTGATCGCTACTGATCGCCACTGGTCGATCGCGCGCATTCGTGCATGGATCGACCACGGCACCGATTCCGATCCATCCCAACACCACGCAATCATCATGAACGAATACACCCTTATCCAGCTGGCGCAGCGCGACGGCATCGCCGTGCTGACGCTCAATCGCCCGGACAAGCGCAACGCCATCAGCGACGACATGCGCACCGAACTGATCGATGCACTGCAACGCGTCGCGGCCGACCGCAGCGTGCGCGCACTGGTGCTGACCGGCAGCGGCAAGGGCTTCTGCGCGGGCGGCGACGTTGCCGGCATGCAGCGACGCATGGACGCGCCGCCGGGCGAGGTCGGCTTCAATGGCTGGACGCGCCAGCAGCGCGTGCATCATTCCGTGGCACTGCTGCACGACATGCCCAAGCCCGTGATCGCCGCCGTCAATGGTGGGGCCAACGGCCTGGGCGCGGATCTGGCCATGGCCTGCGATCTCGTCATCGCCGCGCCCGTGGCCAGCTTTGCGTGGTCGTACATTCATCGCGGCCTGATTCCAGACGGCGGCGGCATGTACTTCCTGCCGCGCCGCGTCGGCCTGGCGCAGGCCAAACAACTGATCTTCAGCGGCCGCAAGGTGGAGGCCGCCGAGGCGCTGCAACTGGGCATCGTCGATCGCCTCAGCGCCTCGGGCGATTCGCTCGTCGATGAGGCCGTGGCTTGGGCGGCCGAGATGGCGCACGGATCGGCAACGGCGCTGGCGCTGGGCAAGTCGATCCTGAACCAGACGTTCGAACTGACGGCCGACCAGGTCTTTGCGCAGGGCAGTCAGGCGCAGGGCATCTGCTACACCAGCAGTGCGCATCGTGAATCGGTCCAGGCCTTCCTGGCCCGCTCCGCCAACAAGGATTGACGATCATGGCCGCACAGTTTTCCGCTGACGCCATCGCCCGGCTGGTCAAGCCGCGCAGCGTGGCCGTGATCGGCGCATCGGCCGATCCCTCCAAGACCGCGGGCCGGCCCGTCGCCTATCTCACGCGCCATGGCTTTACCGGCGAGATCTATCCCGTCAACCCGCGGGTCGATGCGATCGGCGGCATCCGCTGCTATCCCGATATCGGCTCGCTGCCCGCGGTGCCCGATGTCGGCATCGTGCTGCTGGGCGCCGAACGTGCGCATCAGGCGGTGCGTGAACTGGCGGCGCGCGGCACCGGTGCGGCCATCGTGCTGGCCAGCGGCTATACGGAAACTGGCGATGCGGGCGCGCGCCGTCAGGCCGAGCTGGTCGAAGCGGCCGGCGATATGCGGCTGTTGGGACCCAACACGATCGGGCTGGTCAACCTGACCGACAACATTCCGCTGTCGGCCAGCGGTGCGCTCGCCATGGACCATTTTCCGGCGGGCAGCATCGGCGTGGTATCGCAGAGTGGCGGCATCCTCGGCGCGCTGCTGTCGCGCGCGGCGGCGCGCGGCATCGGATTGTCGAAGCTGATTTCCACCA
Source organism: Cupriavidus pauculus (assembly GCF_008801835.1). Classification (GTDB taxonomy): domain Bacteria; phylum Pseudomonadota; class Gammaproteobacteria; order Burkholderiales; family Burkholderiaceae; genus Cupriavidus; species Cupriavidus pauculus. The sequence goes on from NZ_VZOW01000007.1 coordinate 19,715, forward strand.
GCAACGAGGCAGATCTGGAGCTGGCAGATTTCATCGATTATCTGGCCGACGACGCTGCCACGCGCGTGATCGCGCTGTATGTGGAAAGCGTGCGCAACGTCGAGCGCTTTCGCGCCGCGGCGCTGAAGGCTGCCGCCGCCGGCAAGCCGGTGGTCGCGTTCAAGATCGGCCGCTCCGAGGCTGGCGCACGCGCGGCGGTGTCGCACACCGGCGCGATGGCCGGCGCGGATCGCATGTATGACGCGCTATTCAGGCAGGTGGGCGTGATCCGCGCACAGACCTTCTCGGACCTGATCGACATTCCCGCCGCGCTGGCCACAGGCCGCGTGCTGCACGGCAAGCGCATTGCGGTGCTGACCTCCACCGGCGGCGCCGGGACGCTGGTGTCGGATAGCCTTGGCGTGTCCGGCTTCGAGACGCCCGCGCCCGACGCTCAGACTGCCGAGCGCCTGCGCGCGCTGCAGAACGGCGATCACGCCGCGCTGGACCGCAATCCGATCGACGTCACGCTGGCCGGACTGCAGCCCGCACTGCTGCGCGGCGCGATACGCACACTGCTGGCGAGCCCCGGCTATGACGCGGTGACGATCATCGTCGGCTCATCGGGACTCGCCATGCCGGACCTGATGGCCGACGCCATCAACGATTGCCTGCCCGAAACCGACAAGCCCGTGCTGGCCTATGTCAGCCCGCACGCACCGCAGGTTGCCGCAGTGCTGAACCAGCGCGGCGTTCCCGCGTTCAGCGCGCCGGAAAGCTGCGCGGTGGCCTTCGCTGCGATGCTGGCGGCCGGCAAGCCGTGCGTGTCGGCGGGCGATGCCGCGCCGTTGCCCACAGAGATTGGCGACCTGCCCAATGGCGCGCTCGACGAGCATGCCGCCAAGCAGTTGTTTGCGCGCTTCGGCGTGCCCGGCGTGCGCGAGACGGTGGTCGAGAACGAAGCGGCAGCCATCGACGCCGCGCGCGTGCTGGGCGACCGCGTGGTGCTGAAAATGCTGTCCGCATCGATCACGCACAAGAGCGACGTCGGCGGCGTGGCCGTCAACATTGCGCCGGAAGACATCGGCGCGCGGCTGGCCGCGATGCGGGACACCGTGCGGCGGCACACGGGCCAGGCGCCGGATCGCTTCCTTGTGCAGGAGATGATCGGCAACGGCGTCGAACTGATCCTCGGCACGCACCGCGATGCGCTGGGGACGGCCATTCTGTTGGGGATGGGCGGCGTCACGGCCGAATTGTTCCAGGACACCGCACTGCGGCTGCTGCCCGAATCGGGCGCGCTGACGCGGGCCGAGGCGCTGTCGATGGTCTGGGAACTGAAGACGTGGCCGCTGCTCGACGGCTATCGCGGACGTCCCAAGGCCGACGTCGATGCGCTGGTCGATGCTATCGTGGCGTTTTCGCAGATGGCGGCCGTTCTGGGGCCGCGTCTGGTGGAGGCCGAGATCAACCCGATCTTCGTGCTGCCCGCGGGCCAGGGGGTGCGTGCGGCGGACGGCGTGGCGGTGCTTGGTCCATGACAGCATGCAAAGGGGAGTGCCCGGGATGACGCAATCAGCGGCCCGCAACACGCGAACGGTCGAAATGCAGGATCGTCAGGATCGTCAGGATCATCGTAGTCATCAGGATCGAGAGGATGCGCTGCACGATGTGCGCGATGCTGCGGCATTCGTGCATGACCTCGCGCAGCAGGCGCGCGTCCACATCACCGATTCGGGCGGCAGCCGCGTGGTGTGGCGTCGCTTCGGCGCCGGGCCGCATGTGCTGCTGGTGCACGGCGGCCATGGCAGTTGGCTGCACTGGGTGCGCAACGTCGCGGCGCTGTCTGCGCGGCACACGGTCTGGGTGCCGGACCTGCCCGGCTTCGGCGCATCCGGAAATCCTGGCGATGGCGCGCTGCAGACGCTGGTCGACACCATCGTGGCCGGGTTTGCGCAATTGCCGGTGGATGGTCCCGTCGACGTGATCGGGTTTTCATTCGGCGGTCTGATCTCGTCGCATCTGGCGCGCGCATTGCCGTCGGTGCGCGCACTGGCGTTGCTGGGCCCGGGCGGCCACGGCGGCGTGCGCCGGCAGACCATCGATCTGCTCGACTGGCGGCGCGCACCCGACGCGGCGGCGCTCGCGGAGACGATGCGTCACAACATCGGCGCGTTCATGATCGCCGATCCGCACAAGATCGACGCCCTGGCCGTGCTGGCCTATACCGAGTCATGCCGGCACACACGCTTCCGCAGCAAGCACATTTCGCGCGCCGGCGGGCTGGCGCAGGCGCTTGACTTGCTCGATGCGCACGATGGGCGTGAACAAGAGCCCATGCCGATTCTGATCGCCTACGGCGAGCACGATGTCACGGCCGATCCCGCCGCGGTGTTGGCGGCGTTCGTGGACGGCCGTCCACACCGGCATGGCGCGATCCTCGCAGGCGCGGGCCATTGGGTCCAGTACGAAGCGCATGACGCAGTGAACGCGCTGCTGTGTGACTGGCTGGCGCGCGACGCGGCAAGCCGTGGACGCCAGTGATGCACAACGCCGGGCGCGCGGTCGCCCGGCAAACGCGCAGGCCAATCGATCGCTCGAACGCGGGCTCGAAATCCTGCGCGCGTTTCGGCCCGGGTCGGAAGTGCTGGGCAACGGCGAACTGGCCGAGCGCACCGGCCTGGCGCGCTCGACGGTCAGCCGCCTGACGCAGAGTCTGGTCGACATGGGATTCCTGCAATACGACGCGGCGTTGCGCGCCTACCGGCTGGGCGTACCGGTGCTGAGCCTGGCGCACGCGATGCGCAGCGGATCGACGGTGCTGCAACAGGCCGCGCCGCTGATGCGCGAACTGGCGCAGCGTGAATATCTCAACGTGGGTTTGGCAATGGCCGACCGCGACGAGATGGTCTATCTCGAATCGATCCGCTATGGCCGCAAGGTGTCGCTGCGCAGCGTGGTGGCGGGGCAGCGCGTGCCCATGGCGCTGACGTCGCTGGGGCGTGCGTGGCTGGCGGTCGCGCCCGAAGTCGAATATGCGGCGCGCATGGCCGACTTCGCGGCGCGCGCGGCGCATTGGCCCGCGCTGCAGCGCGAAATCGAGTCCGCAGTGGCGCACGTGCGCCGACACGGATGGTGCGCGGCCAGTTGGCAGCCCGAGGTGGTCGCCATCTCCACGCCGCTCGCACTGGACCACTATCCGGTGCACGTCCTCAATGTGAGCCTGTCCACCCGCGCCGCCGCCGGCGACGTAGCGCGCGAACTTGCACCCCGGCTGATGCGCCTGGCCAGCGACATCCGCGACGCCGTACAGACTGCGCAGTCCGAGCCGCTGTGATCTTACGGCGACCATTGCCACTAAACGGCACACGGTAAAAATCGCTCCCCATCGTCAGATGTACGCGCGCTTGCTGCATGAAAGAGCTGGCCGCGGCGCTACAGGCGCCACATCAAGTGGGCACGGACGATGCGTCGCTTGCGTCTTTCCGGACTATTTCGAGGACAGCAATCATGGGCGACAAAACACTGGACGGCCTCAACGTGGCCATTCTCGTCACTGACGGATTCGAGCAGTCGGAATTGCAGGAGCCACGCCGTGCGCTCGATGAAGCTGGCGCACACACGCGTGTGGTGGCGCCGAAGGACGGCGAGGTGAAGGGCTGGAAGTTGAAAGACTGGGGCGATACCGTGGCAGTGGATGTCAAGCTGGACGCAGCACGCGCCGAGGATTTCGATGCGCTGCTGCTGCCTGGCGGCGTGATCAACCCGGACTCGCTGCGCATGCAGCCGGCCGCCGTGGCGTTCGTAAAGGCCTTTGCCGAGGCCGGCAAGCCCATCGCGGCGATCTGCCATGGACCGTGGACGCTGATCGACGCAGGCGCCGTGAAGGGCCGCAGGATGACGTCGTGGCCGTCGCTGAAGACTGATCTCTCCAACGCTGGCGCGCAATGGGTCGATCAGGAAGCGGTGGTCGACGGCAATCTTGTAACGAGCCGCAAGCCGGACGATATCCCGGCCTTCAATCGCGCAGCGATCGAATTGTTCGCGCGCGCACGCCGGCAGTGACGCGGCGGCGCGCCGGCGCCCCGCATGTAAATGCCCTGACACCGTTCCCGTGCCTGGCCCTCTTGTGTGTAAGGCGCCCGCGACGGACGGTGGGGAGCAACACGCTATCGACTGTCCGCCCTACAGGCACGCAATTTGCCACCTTCCTCTCCATGCCGCGTGACGCCGGTGTCATGCGCTTCCTCCAACCTCAATTTCCGCCGTGGCATGCCGATAACACAGACTGCCGGGACCCCGCGAGGTGTGCCGTGTAAGCATTACAAAATCGAAATATCAGAACTAGAAAGCCTTGCAATGGTGACAAAGTCGCCAGACCACATGAAAGATCGGAGACAGGAGCGCGCGCCGTTGTCCCGCGCGGCGCTGGAGCAGGTGTTGCGGCAATTCCCCGAACCGCTGCTGGTGAAGAACCGGCGCGGTGTGTGGATGTTCGTGAATCCGGCGATGTGCCGGCTGATGCGGCGGCCGGCCGAAGCGTTGCTCGGCCGCGCCGACGCGGAGCTGTTCAGCGCCGAGCGCGCCGCCGCGTATCGCGCGGTACATGACCGCGTGATCGACGGCGGCGTGCAGGCGGACGAGACCGAGGTGTTCCAGATCGAGGACGGCGACGAACGGATCCTGCGCACCCGCAAGCGCCTGGTCGCGATGCCGGGCGCCGACGAGCCGCTGCTGCTGGTCTGGATCACCGACATTACTGACGCGCATCGCATCGAGCGCGCGCTATCGGAAAGCGAGGCGCACTATCGCTGCGCGGTGGAATTGAGCCCCGAGGTGCCGTGGACGGCCGATGCCGCCGGCCGGGTGTCCGAAGCGGGGCCGCGCTGGTCCGAACTGACCGGCCTGCCCGTCAGCGAGGCGCTTGGCGACGGCTGGGCGCGCTGCGTGCACGCCGATGATCTGCCGCGCGTGCGAGAGACTTGGGCCGATTGCGTCGCCACGCATCGAGCACTGGACGAGGAATACCGCCTGAGGCTGCACGATGGGTCGTACCGCTGGGTCCGCGTGCGGGCCGCGGCGCGCATCGACGACTATGGCAACGTTATCCGCTGGTACGGCACGCTCGAGGACGTGGACGACCGCAAATCGGCCAGCATGGCGAGCGAGGCGCTGGCCGCGCGGTTGTCCGCCGTGCTGGAGAGCACCACCGACAGCGTGGTCCAGCTCGACCATGCATGGCGACTGACCTATTTCAACGGCAATGCCGAGCGGGCGATGGCGGGACGCCAGCCCGCGCTCGGGCGCTCGATCTGGGACATCTTTCCGGAGGAGCGACAGGGCGTGATCGCCGAGCAGTACCTGACCGCGGTGACCACGCGCCAGCCAGTCGTGTTCGAGCACCATGTCCAGGCGCTACAGGCATGGTACGAGGTGCATGCGTATCCGACAGCCGAGGGCCTCTCGGTGTTCTTCCGCGATATTTCGGAACGCAAGCTCGCCGAGCAGCAGTTGCTTGCCAACCAGGCGGCGCTCACGCATATGGCGCGCCACGATCCGCTGACCGGTATTGCCAACCGCCTGCTGTGCCGTGAGCGGATCGGGCACACCATCGCGGCGACGACGCCGGGGTCGCTCTCCGCGCTGCTGTACATCGACCTCGACGGCTTCAAGGGCGTCAACGATACGTTTGGCCATTACGCTGGCGATCTCGTGCTGCAGCAGGTTGCGAGGCGGCTGCTGGAATGCGTGCCTGACGCCGATGCCGTGGCGCGGATCGGCGGCGACGAATTCGTGGTGATCCAGGAGCGCATCGATGGCCGGCATGAGGTGGAAGCGCTCGCGCAGCGCCTGGTCGCGCAACTGTCACGCCCGTTCCAGCTAGACGGCGAGCCCGTGACGCTGGGCGGCAGCATCGGCATCGCGCTGATTCCCGATGACGCTCAAAACGCCGATGATCTGCTGCAGGCCGCCGACATGGCGCTCTATCAGGCCAAGGCCGAAGGACCGGGCACCTGGCGCTTCTTTTCCGCCGACGAGGGGGATCGCACCAAGGTGCGGCTGGAGCGCAAGCGCGCGCTGCATCAGGCGCTGGCGGCCCGCCAGTTGGAGTTGCACTACCAGCCGATCTACGACCTGCGCTCCGGCCAGTTGCGCAGTTTCGAAGCGCTGTTGCGCTGGCGGCATCCGGTGCACGGATTGATATCGCCGGCGGAATTCGTGCCGCTGGCCGAAGAGACCGGCCTGATCGTGCCGATGGGCGAGTGGGCGCTGAACGAGGCGTGCCGCCAACTGGCACGCTGGCCGTCGGGCATCTGCCTGGCCGTGAACCTGTCGCCGCTGCAGTTCCGCGGTCGCGCGCTGCTCGATACCGTGCGCCGCGCTGTCGACGATGCCGGCGTGGAAATCTCGCGGCTGGAACTGGAAATCACCGAATCGGTACTGCTGCGCAACGACCGCGTCAATCTGGAACTGCTGCGCGAGTTGCGCGGCATGGGCGTTCGCATCGCCATGGACGACTTCGGCACCGGTTACTCGTCGCTGAGCTATCTGCGCAGCTTCCAGTTCGACAAGATCAAGCTGGACCGATCGTTCGTGTCGGACCTTGCCACCAGTGCTGAATCGCGCGCCATCCTGCACGCGGTGCGCAGCCTTGGCGCGGCCTTCCGCGTGCGCACCACAGCCGAAGGCATCGAGACGCCAGAGCAACTGGCCGTGGTGCGCGAGGAAGGCTATGACGAAGGGCAGGGCTATCTGCTGGGCGTGCCGCAGTCGCCAGAAGAAGCGTTCGCGCTGGCGCATGGGGCCGCCAACTGCGTCGGCGCGAAGGCATCATGCGGCGGCAACGATCTGATCTGTAAGGTGGAGTGCTGCCCGGGACGCGTGTCGTAACGTCCCGTTCCCGGGGGCGCCGATCTTCTCGTTCCGCTTGAAAATCATTCAACGGCCAGCCCACTTATCAATTCGGCGTCATCGACAGACAATGCGTCCACGGTTTGGCGCGGGGCAACTTGCCCCGCTGGCTACGCCGCGGCCCCAATACCTTGTCGGAGCGCTCGCTGTTCGAGCGGCAACGCGCGTTCGCCGGAGTGTCCCATGCATCTCGATCACGTCACGCTGGTTACCGATGACATTGAAGCGATGCGGCGATTCTTCGTCGATATCGCCGGGCTGCACGTAGGCCCGCGGCCGCCGTTTGGCGTGGACGGGTACTGGCTGTATCTCGATGGGCGTGCGGTGCTTCACCTGATCCGCTCTGGCACGTCCGCGCGCCCTGGCAGCCCGACCCCGCGCATCGATCACTGCGCGTTTCGCGTCGAGGATCCTCAAGCGTGGCACGCGCTGATCGACCGCCTGCGCGCGGCGTCGATTCCATTTCAGAGCGCGGAAGTCCCGCTGACCGGAGAACGTCAGATCTTCGTGACGCTCTCGCCCGCGGTGAGCGTCGAATTCGTCATCTCGGCGGCGCTCCGCTGAGCGCGCGATTGTTAGTCGGCAAACGGCATCTGGCATCTGGAGCACAATCGGACGTTCCCGCCGGAACCGCGCGCCGCGGCGACATATGCGCCATTGCACATTCCTAAAAGGAGAAACAGCATGACCATTCAGACATTCGAAGGGCAGACCGTGCTCGTCGTCGGAGGCAGTTCGGGGATCGGCGCGGCCGTCGCGCAGCAGTTTGTCGATGCCGGGGCAGCGGTCACGATCGCCTCGCGCAACGCGGCAAAGCTGACGTCGATCGCACAACAGATCGGCGGCGATGTGAAAACCGCGACGCTCGACTTCACCGTCGACGATGCGGTCACAGCGTTCTTTGCCGGAGCGCCCGCCTATGATCACGTCGTCGTGACGGCAGGCGAGACGGCAACCGGGCCGGTGCGCGGCTTGCCGCTCGGCGATGCCTACGCTGCGATGAACAGCAAGTTCTGGGGCGCCTACCGCGTGGCACGCGCCGCAAGCATTCGCGAAGGCGGATCGCTCACGCTGGTTTCGGGCTTCCTGAGCGTGCGTCCGAGCAAGTCGTCAGTGCTGCAAGGCGCCCTCAACGCCGCGCTCGAGGCGCTGGGACGCGGGCTGGCGCTGGAACTGTCGCCGGTGCGTGTGAACACGGTTTCGCCGGGACTGATCGCCACGCCGCTGTGGTCGAAGCTGGACGCCGAGGCGCGCGACAAGATGTTCGAGGGCGCCGCAGCGCGTCTGCCCGCACGACGCGTCGGCCAGGCGGAAGACGTCGCACGTGCCGTGCTGTATCTTGCGTCCACGCGGTATGCCACCGGATCGACGGTACTGGTCGACGGCGGCGGTGCGATTGCCTAGCCATCGATAAAACGTACGCCAATCACGGGGAGCAGCAGCGCGTGGATAACCTCGGTGACCTGCGGTTGTTTGTGGAAGCCGCCGCGCTTGGCAGCTTGGCCGCCTGCAACTGGTGCTGCCCTGACTCGCCCGTGCACGCGCTGTTCCAGCGACGCCAGTTCATGGCCCCCCGCGTCCGCGCATTGCTCGACTTCCTCGCCGAGCGCTTTGCCGAAAGCGCCAGTCAGTATGCGGCGTACCTTGACGGCAGCCGTATGACGCGGGACTGAGATCGCGCGGCCGGTCCGATTGCGCCCTTCGGGCGCTTGAAAATCCTTCTCTGGTGGGGGAGTGCCGGCGGCAACCGCTGCGGGAGCGTCGCCGCAAGGTTGGTGTGCATTACGCCGTATCGTGTTTATCGGCGTTTTCAGCGGCGACTTTAATTCTCTTCGACTGCCCACTTGCCGCGCTGCGGCAAGCGTTTGTCCGGGCTCATGCGCCGCAAGCACGACGGTTCCGCGCGAGATAGCGGTAGGCAAAGGTGCCGCGCGTGAAGCCCCGCAGAATCGTTGCGTGCCGCAGACACTCGAATCGATTACGCCCGCAAGGGGTATTTGCCAGAAATCACACATTTGCTAATGTCGCGCCCCGGGTAGATTGCGGGGACAGCGCCTGACAAAGATCGGGCTCCCGCATCAATACATAGAAAAGTGGGAGTGGGTCGTTGTTTGAATTTCGGTTAGCACGGGGCCAGCTTGGGTCGCTGGTCTCATATTCGTGTGTGCGCGGCTCATTGGCAGGGCTTGCGTTCTTCGCACTGGCCGCGCGAGGCCATGCCGCCGGCATTGTGGCCGACGGCGGGACCGCCACCACAGTCAATGTGGGCGCTGGCGGCCGGATTACCGTTGGTGTGGCCGGCGCGGTAGGCGGCGTCTCGACCAACACCTATCGCGAGTTCAATGTGCCGCGCAGCGGCGTCGACCTCGACAATTCCGCGGCACGGGCGCGCACGATCCTCAATCAAGTCACAGGTACCAATCCATCGCTGTTGGAAGGGCAACTGAGCGTGCTCGGTCCGCGCGCCAATGTGGTCATCGCCAATCCAAACGGCATCAGCGTCAATGGCATGACGGTGCAGAACATGGGAAACCTGGCGCTGACCACCGGGCAGGTTTCATTCAACGATTTCACCGTCAACGGGCAATTGCAGCGCAACCTGGTGCTCACCACCAACCAGGGCGCCATCGACATCGGCCCCGGCGGCCTGTCCGGCACGCTGCTGAATCTGGAACTGATCGCCAAGCAACTGCGCGTTGCCGGCAAGGTCGAGAACCTCTACGGCGATGCCAACGCGCGGGTGCGCGCCGTGGTAGGCGACAGCCATGCCGAAGTGGATGCCAGCGTGTCGCCGGGAGACAACCAGACGCCGTGGATCAGCTACTCCGCGTCTGGCTCGGCATCGAAATCCATCGCGCTGGACATCACCGCCGCGGGCAGTCTGATGGCGGGTCGAATCGAACTGCTGGTGACGGACCAGGGCGCCGGCGTGCGCCATGCCGGCACCGCATATGCCACGGCTGGCGATTTTGTCATCTCCGGTAGCGGTGATCTGGAACTGGCATCCGGCAGGATCGGCGCGGCCAACGACGTGCTGATCGGGACGGGCGGCCTGCGCGGCACCGGGGCGATTGATGCGGGACGACATCTGCAAGTGTCATCGGCGCGCGTGACATTGGCGGACAGTGCGCTGTCGGCTGGCACGCGCACAGCGGGGGATCTGGTCATCGGTGCGCAGGGGCAAGTGCATGGCGAAGCGGTGGCGTTGACCGATACCAGGCTCAACGCGAGCGGCGGTCTGGGTCTGTTCGACGCCGGTCCGGGCGTTGTGTTGACCGGCGTGCAGGCCACGGCCGACGGCAACGTGGTGATGGAAGCGAGCGGCCCGGGCGGATTCACTGCGACGGCGGGCGCAGGGCGCACCGCGCTCACCGCGTCGCATGGCCAGCTTGCGCTGCGCGCCACCAACATCGCGCTTAGCGGAACTGACATTGATGGCGTTGGCGGTGTTTCGATTGCGTCTGGCGACGTGAGTCTGCGCGACACGGTTTTGCGCGCGTCGGGCGGTGGAGTCAGCATCGACGCACAGGGCGCGTGGCGCCAACTGGACTCGGACGTGTTGGCCGCGTCGGATATCACCTTGCGCAGCGCTTCGGCAAGGCTCGGCTCGGCGGCGCGGCAATCGACCATCGTGGCCAACGCGGGCGGCGTGCTGTTCGATGTGGCCGGTGATATCACCAACATGGGCGGGCTGATCCAGGGGCAGCGCCGCATCGCTTCATCCGCCGCTTCTGCTGGCGCGGTGACGTTGCGCGCCGGGGGCGGCGTCTGGAACGAGTCGACGCCGCAGTATCTCGGCATTCTGTTCGGCGCGGCCGACGACGTAGTGGTCCGCGCGGGCGGGGACGTCGTCAATCGCCACGCGCGCATGTTGTCGAATGCGAAGCTCGACATCGCTGCCACGGGCGACCTGATCAACGAAATCACCAAGCAGCCCGGCACCAACGACGAGCAGCCTGTCATCGCATCGGCGTCCGCCCGCAGATGGTTGGTGCTGTCTCGGCGCAGCAGTACGTTCGATATCGACTATGGCACGGCGGATCGGCCGGATCAGGTCGCCTATCTGCTGTCCGATGCGGGCACCACGCTCAGCGGCAGAAATGTCATCAATACCGGTGGCGAGATTTATGCCAACAACGGTGCGATCCGCATCGACGCCGCCGATACGTTCCGCACCCAAGGCGTGACCACGGGATCGGCTCACTATTCCCGCTCTTGCATGATCGTTTGCCGGACATCGGCCTCATCCGATACGGCGGTGATCGGCGGGCTGCTGTCCGCAGGCAGTGGCATCGAGATCCGTGCAGGGCGGCTGGCCGAGAATATCGGCGGTCGCGTGCTGGCGATCGGCGACCTCGATATCGATGCGCCCATGACATACGCCGCTGGCGTAACGGGCTACACCGCCATCGCGCGCGAGCGCGGTTTCAAGGTGTTCTTCGGCGATACCTGGGCACGCCTGTACGCGATGGATGTAGGCGGAAGCTGGATGGCTACCGGTCGCACGCGTGTAAGCGGTGATGCGGAAATCAACGGCGGCAGCTTCGATGGCGCGGTGACCGTTGCCGGTGCCACCACGCTGACGCGGGCGCGCCGCGTTGAGCCGGTATCGGTGGAAAGCCATCTCGGAATGACGTCATGGATGTGGCGATGAGGCGCAACTTGCGACATCGGCTCCATCGCATCGCGTTGGCAACGTGCGTTCTGGCCACGACCGGTGCCGCCCTTGCGCAAGTGCTGCCGGGCGCTCAAGGGCCGCTTCCGCCGGAAGATCCCGCGCAGCGACTGTTGCGCGAACAGCGCCAGCGCGACCTACAGCGCGAAGCCACACAACCACCAGCGCAGATCGAACATCAGGCGCCTCCGCCGTCCGACGTCCGCGTGGAGGAAATCGACGAACCCGCCGCGACCTTCGACATCCGCCGGATCGAGGTCGAAGGCAACACGGTGCTCGGCGATGCCGAGGTCGCGGCAATCATCGCGCCGTTCGAAGGCCGCGCGCTTGGCGCGAATCGCATCAATCTGCTGCTGAGGCGCTTTACCGAAGCATTCGTCGCGCGCGGATATATCACCACGCGCGCCTATCTGGGTCAGCAGAACCTTGCCAGCGGCGTACTGCGCGTGACGGTGGTGCCGGGGCGCGTCGAATCATTCCAGCTCAACGGCAAGACATTGCGGCCGGGACCGCTGGCATTATTCGATGCCACGGGCGGCGGCTGGGTGACCGATGCAGGCACCGTCTGGCAGTTTCCTGCGCCCGGCGACACGCTACGGTTGCAAGACCTGGAACAGGGCGTCGACCAGTTGAACCGCTTGCGCCGCAATCGCGCGGAAATGCAGATCCTGCCGGGCCAGACGCCGGGCGGGTCCGTCGTGGCGTTGACCAATCAGCCGGGCGACCGCTTCCGCTTCAATGCGGGCGTGGACAACTACGGCAGCCGCGTGACCGGCATCTCGCGCACGCGCGTCGGCATCGACGCCGACAATGCCCTTGGCTTGCAGGAATCGCTGGGCGTCAGCTACGTTGGCACCACCGATACCAATGCGGCCGTGGCGTCCGCCGCGGTGCCATTCGGCTACAACACGTTCAGCTACACGGCGTCGCTGTCCGAATACCAGAACGCCATTGGCGACACGGCACTGCTATATGGCCGCACCGTGGGCCACACGTTTGGCTGGAACCGCGTCATCACACGCAATCAAACCGGCCGACAGGCGCTGGACCTGACGCTGACGTGGCGTAAGACCGAGCGTGAGATCAACAACCTTCAGCTCGATCCGCAGCGACTCACGATCCTGCGCGCCGCGTGGAATGGCCTGTGGCGCTTTGCCGCAAACGGCCAGCAAGGCTACGTCACAGCGGAAGCCGGGTACTCGCGCGGGCTGTCCGCCTTCCACGCCACGCCGGATCCATCGGACATCCGGCACGACGAAGCGCACGCCCAGTTCAACAAGCTCGACGCCAATACCACGCTGCAGATGCCGCTGCCGTTGATCGCCGGGCGCGCGCAGCTGGCGTGGCGCGCGCAGCTGGTGGGGCAGTGGACCAATGTCGCGCTATTCGGGTCCGAGCAAATCTACGCGGGCGGCATGAGCACGGTGCGCGGTTTTCGCGAAGGGGTGATCGCGGGCGACCGCGGCGCATATCTGCGCAACGAGTTGGCATGGGCCAATGCGCCGGTCGTTGCGGGCATCCGCATGGAACCGTACGTGTTTGTCGATGGCGGTGAAACGCAGTACGTGGCCACGCGGCAATGGCAGGCCGTGGTAGGCGCGGGCGCGGGCATCAGGCTGTCGGCGCAATGGGCCAAACAAACTTTCACGAGCGAACTGCTGGTGGGCGCGCCGCTGGCGCAGCCCGCCAATCTCGGGCCGAAGCGCGGCGTCGTGCTGGCCACCTTGAACTGGATCTACTAGACATTTGGGAGCACAAGCATGCAAGGCAACATTATTCGTCTCGCTCTGGGTGCCGTCATCGCATTGGGGCTCCAGTGCGCGCACGCTGCCACGGTCAATGGCGTGGCCATCGCCGATACGGCGATCACCGACACCCTGCGGGCGACAGGTCTGCCCGATTCCCCCCAAGCGCGCGAAGCCATCAAGCAGCAGTTGATCGCGCGCGAACTGTTCCGCCAGGAGGCCGCCAAGGACAAGGCGCTGGAACAGCGTGCGGACGTGCGGGCGTCGCTGCGCGAGGCGCGCAACCAGGTGCTGATGCAGGCCTGGCTCAAGGACCATATCAAGCCCGCCCCGGTGACTGATGCAGAGGTACGGGCGCGCTACGACGCCATCGTCGCGACGCTGGGCGATCAGGAGTACAAGGCGCGCGTGATCGAAGTGACAGACGATGCCACGGCCGGCGCTGCGCTGGCACGCATCAAGGCTGGCGAGGACTTCGCAAAGGTGGCGCAGGCCGTCAGCCTCGCCCCGTCGAAGACCGCCGGCGGTGCGATGGAGTGGGTCAGCTTCAAGGTGCCGGTCCAGGAGGGCAAGACCCAGAACCTGCCGTTGCCGATCGCCCAGGCCATGGCGTCGTTGCCCCCGGGTGCGATCACGCCCGCGCCCGTTGCGGTGGGCGAACGCCGCTATCTGGTCAAGGTTGATGCCGTGCGCCCGACGCAGATTCCCGCGTTCGAGACGGCGGCGCCTGGCATCAGGCAGGCGCTGCAGGCGCAGGCGCTGGAGCGCGCCACGCTGGCCCTGGTCACGAGCCTGCTGACCAAGGCAAAGATCACGCAGTAGTTCGCGTCGCAATCACCGCGCCCGATTCGCCGGCGGCGTTTCACGCTGCCGTTTCCAAGTCTTTCGTCTGACGCTGTTCAGCCCCAACCATGCAACGCGACCGCTCGGCCACGCTGTACCCCGCTTCCTCGACCGCCGCTGACGTTCCTGTGGACGTGCCGGCCGACCTGTCGCTGGCCGACCGTGGCCGCCGCAGCGTGGCCGCGCGTGCCGTCGCGGCATGCTTGGCCACCACGCTGTGGGTCGGGCCGGTGTCGATCACGTTGCAGCAGTCCAGGCAGGCGGCGGGTGTGCTCGGTGCGGGCGCAATGCCTGTGGATGCCTTTGCCACGCACGTCGGCGCGGTGCGTCAGGGGCTGCTGCGCTGGGCGATGGACCAGTTGCCGGTGGTATTGCGCTTCGGCCCCGCCGAGGCCATGGCCGCGCCAGTGACCGATCCGGCGGCACCGATCCGCTTCACGCCGACGATCTCTGCCACGACCGGCCCGGGCGCGCCACAGGGCGGCGTGCCTGTGGTCGGCATCACCACGCCGAACGCCCAAGGCATCTCGCTGAACCAGTACCGCTCGTTCGTCGTCGACCCAATCGGGCTGATCCTCAACAACAGCACCACGGGCGGCGGTGCGTTTCTGGGCGGCCAGGTGGGCGCCAATGCCAACCTGGCGGCATCGGGGCCGGCGCGGCTGATCATCAACCAAGTGACCAGCAATGCGCCGGCGCAAATCAACGGCATGGTCGAGGTGTTCGGCGCGCAGGCCGGCCTGGTGGTGGCCGCGCCCGGTGGCGTCTATACCAACGGCGCAGGCTTCACCAATACGTCGCAGGTCACCCTGACGACGGGCACCCCGCAGTGGCTATCGGCAACGGGGGCCGCCACGAGCTTCGACGCGGCTGCGTCGGCTGGATTTCTGGTCGAAGGCGGCCGCATCCAGATCGGCAACCCGACGCCGGGATCGCCCAGCACCGGCATCGAAGGCACGGTCGGCAACATCAACCTGATCGGCGAGTCGATTGGTGTCGATGCGGCATTGAACGCTGGCCGCCAGGTCAACCTTGTGGCGGGCCGCCAACTGGTCAAGCCCGACGGCGACGGGTTCACGACCACGCCCACCGGGGCCAATAGCGCCGCCACCAATACTTCGGCCACGAACGGTCTGGCGATCGATGCCACGGCTTTTGGGGCGATGAATGCCGGGCAGATCCGCATCGTCAGCACCGCCGCAGGCGTGGGTGTGCGGGCCGATGGCAACCTCGCGGCGTCGGCGGGCAATCTCACCATCGATGCATCGGGCAACGTCAAGGTCGGCAGCACTTATGCCAAGCAGGAGGTGGCCTTCAACGCTGGCGGTGCGGTGGAGGCGGCTGGCAACGGTCGCGCCGAAGCGGCGTACATCGTCAACGCAGCCGGCGATGTCACGCTGGGCGGGACGCTGGAAGCAGGGCGCGGCGTCGCCGTGACGTCCGGTGGCGCCATTCGTGGCGCGGGCGGTGTCAAGGCACAGGACGCGGTGGCGCTCAATGCCGCCACCAACGTGGATGTGGGCGGTGCCGTGAACGGCGCGAGCATTGTCGTCAAGGCGGCCGGTCAGGACGGGCAGGGGGATATCCGACTGGGCGGCGATGTGACGTCGCCGGGGACCATCGCGCTGCAGGCCGCGCGGGATACCGTCATCGACGGCAGCGCGGTATCGGCCGGTGATCTGAACCTGGCCTCGCAACGCAACCTGACAATTCACGGCGCGGCGGGCAGCACCACGGGCAACGTGTCTCTGACCGGTGTAGACGGCAGCGTGACGACCACGGGCAATGTGGTCTCGCCCGGCACGCTCAGCGTAAAGGCAGGTACCGATGTCAGCCTCGGCGGCCAGGTCGCGGCGACGGGGCAGCTCGATGTCACGGCGCAGACGGGCAGCATTGCCACCACCGGGCAGATCGGCAGCAATGCCGGCATCGCGCTGAAGGCGGCGCAGGATGTGACCGTGGGCGGCCAGGCGCAAAGCGCGGGCGATACCACCATCACTGCCACACGCGGCAATGTCGCGATCAATGGTGCACTGACCAGCGACGCCAATACCACCATTTCTGCCGGTGGCGCCGCAAGCGTCTCGGGCAGCCTGTCGAGCGGTGGTAACGCCAGCGTATCGGCGGCGACAGGGTCGGCCACGATCAACGGATCGCTGACGAGCCTCGGCAATGCCAATGTCTCGGGCGCGCAGGACGTCACGCTATCGGGCAGCACGTTGGTGGGCGGCAATCTCGGTGCGTCGGCAGGCCGGATGCTGACGGTTGGCGATCTCACCTGGATCGGCAAGGACGCGACGCTGCGCGGCGGCGATGTCTCGATCGGCGCACCGCAAGGCCAGCAGAACGCCGTCAGCGGCACCTTGGATGTTGCCGCCACGCGCGGCCTGACGCTGACCGGCGATACCACGGCCAACAACGTGAGGCTGAGCGGCGCAACCATCAGCAATGCGGGCGGTACGGCGGCCGTGCAGCAAATGCAGGTGTCGGGCGGAACGGTCACCAACACCGGGACGCTGGCCGGCAATGCCGTCACGCTGAACGTGACGAACCTGACCAACCGTGGCGTACTGGGCGGGCAGACCGTCAACGCCACGATTGGCAACGCGTTCGACAACGCGGCAGGATTGCTGTCCGGTGCGCAGACACTCACGGTGTCGGCCGGAGCGCTGGTGAATAACCAGGGCGGCACGCTGTTTGCCGGCGATCTTAGCGGCCAAAATCCGCTGAGCGGCAATCTGGCTTTTACGGTGTTCGGCAGCAACGGCAGCTTCAACAACGTTGGCGGTCAGGTGCTGGCCGGCAACAACCTCACGCTCAATGCGCCTAACCAGGTGTTCGATCCGTCGGCCACGGCCACGGGCAAGCTCGACGCCAACGGTACGCTGACGCTGGGCGCGCTGGCGATCAACAACACGGGAACGTGGATCGTGCCGGGCGGCAGCGTGGTACTCAACGCCAGCCAGGGCATCAGCAACAGCGGCACGATCCAGAAGGCGGGCGATTTGTCGCTGGCGACCGGCGGCGCCTTGACCAACACCGGGCAGATCATCGGCGGCGCCAATGTGTCGCTGTCGTCCGGCAATCTGACCAATACGGGCACGCTGCACGCCAACGGTGACCTCGCGCTGGATGGCAACATCACAAACCGCGGCGTGGCCGAGGCGCTGGGCAACGTCGTTATTACCGGCGGCAACTTCGACAACACCGGTGCCAAGACACAGGCCAACGGCAACCTGAAGATCGACATCGGTGGCACCGTGAGCAACGTCGCGGGCGTGATCGGCGCCAATGGCGACATGCATATCGCGGCTGGGGCGGTCATCAATGATCGCTCGGGGCCGGTGGACGGCGGCAGCACGACGGGCAAAGTCAGCAACGATGCGCTGGTCAATTCGGCGGTGATCGGCAGCTATGCACCATGGGTATATTCGAATTGCGATTCGTGCTCGTGGATGCCCACGGCAGGCACGCCGACCAACCTGAAGATTGGCGATATCCGCCGCACGCCCGATGGCGCCGCGCTGGCGCCGGAAGTCGGCAACTACCCCTATACTTCGGGCGGGGAAGCTGGCATTTCATGGATTTCGATGTGGCAACTGGTGGATGCCACGAGCCCGTACCCCGCGAATGCCGTGGGTATGGCAATTGCGTTGCCCACCGTGGACCGCACCATCGTCAAGCAGGCGGACGGCGTTGCTGGCCAGATCATCGCTGGCGGCAATCTCGATATCAGCGCGTCGACGCTCTCCAACAAGGGCGGCGTCATTTCCGCCGCGCGCAACGTCACGCTCAATGTCGGCAACCTGGACAATGGCAGATCCGCCACGCTGGTCGATAGCGTGACAGACGCGGTCAATCAGGCCGAATTCAATGCACTGCTGGCCCAGCTCAACAGGCTGGCACAAGCTGTTCCGCCATCCGATCAAACGGGCGCGAACCAGCAACTGCTGTTCGGCACGATCACACCGCCATGCATGGGCGACAGTTGTGGCATGCCGGCCATCACCGGTGCGCCGGTCAACGTCGGCCGCGATGTCAACAACGCCACCGTGTCGGCACCGACGCAGTCGTCCACCACTTCTCAGTTGGGCAAGGCGGGTCAGATTACCTCGGGCGGCAACCTGGCCCTGAACGGCACCGGCGACCTGACCAACACTGGCGACATCGCTGCCGCCGGCAACGTCAAAATCACCACTCCAGGTACCTTTACCAACAAAGGCGTCTACGACGTCAGCGTGGCTACCCAGGTCGGCTGCGTCCCGGGCGGTGACTGCCCCGATGACAGTTTTCCCACGGTGCAGTCGGTAGCCTGGAAGCAGACGCCTTCCACCATTGCCGCGGGCAACGCGCTGACCATCAACGCAGGCGCCCTGCAGAACCTGAACGCCACGCTGGCGGCTCAGGGCAATGTCGATATCACGACAGGCGGCACCGTGACCAACCGCGCCGGTGCGATCCAGTCGGTCTCCGGCGATGTGTCGATTACGGCGGCCGCGCTGGTCAACCAGTCGCTCGATCCGATCAAGCTGCACAAGAGCTACGGCGGCCAGAATCCGCCTTATGCCGGCGGCTGCAATCCAGGCGGCACCTATGGCAATAGCCAATGCGCCGCCACCGAGGACGCTGCCGCCGGTCCCGCAGCGGTGATTTCGGGGGCGCGTGACGTCACGATCCAGACCGGATCGCTCAGTAACAATGGCGCGTTGATTAGCGGCGGCCGCAACGTCAACGTGCAGGCCAGCGGCGGCGTGGACAACACCGCCATCGCACTGAACGCCGACTGGGTCGGACGCTGGCAGGAAGATCGCAGTGGCGGTGACCGCTGGCACGATACGGGCGGCCGTTCGGTGCTGGGCAGCATCGCTTCCGGCATCCAGGCGGGCAACGCGCTGACCGTCAATTCGGGTGGGCAGATCGTCAACACCGGCAATCTGCTGGGCACAGTCGTCGACCTGACCGGTGCGTCGATGGTCAATGGCATTACCAGCCCGAACCAGCCCACGCCGCCGATCGCCACGCCGCAGCAGGTCATCCCCCTCGGCCCGGCGCCGGTGCCAGCGGGATCGCTGCCGCCTACGGCAACTGTCACGCCCGATCCGACCGAGCCGTGGCAATTCACGCCGGTGGTGGTGGCAACGCCCACCGCGCCGACGGCCACGACGCCGCCGGCCGTCGACTGGCACTTCAATGCCAAACCGGACGGCACGCCGGTGACCAGTCCCACCACGTCTAACGACCGCGCGCAGTACGTCAGCCCGAACCCGGCTACCGGCGTGCTGGCTGGCGTGACACCGGACAGTCTGCTGGCGCAATTGCCGCCGGAGCTGCGTCCGGGGAACGTGACGTTCTACTACGACCCGTATACCGAAGGGCAAAAGCTGCAACAGGCCGCCTTGGCACAGACGGGGCAGGAAAGCTTTATCAGCGGGCTGTCGTGGGACAGCCAGAACAACCTGTCGGTGACCGACCAGGAAAAACTGTCGCTGTACAAGAACGCCGCCGATTACGCGAAGGAACACAACCTTGCACTTGGCCAGGCCCTGAGCGTGGATCAGGTGAAGGCGCTCGACGCGCCGATGCTGTGGTACGTCGAGCAGGCGGTACCGGACCCGCGCTGCACGCTGGCCAGCACGATCTGCCCGAGCGTCAACGCGCTGGTGCCGCAGGTCTATCTGCCGGAAGGCTATGCCCAGGCGCTGGCCGTGCCCACTGGAGGCACGATCAGCGGCGAGAACATCAAGCTGACCGTCGACGGCCAGCTTCGCAACACCGGGCAGGTCGTCGCGCGCGACACGCTGACGGTCAAGGCCGAAAGCATCGACCTGAGCCCGAACGTGGTGTCGATCGGCACCAACGCGTACAAGGCGCAGGGCGGCTGGAACGTGGTGACGGGCACGGTGGTGCAGCCGGGCGGCTTCCTGTCGGCGATGCACATGGACATCGAAGCCGACAGCATCCGGGCCATTAACGACGCCTTCCGCGTGACGCGCGCCGACGGCACGGTCGACGCGGAAGCCAGCGCCGCGCTGGTGGCGCAGCTCAAGGAAAGCCTGGGGCTGAACTACACCGAAGGCACGGTCGCCGACGACATCCACACGCAGTTCATCAAGGAGAAGAAGGGCTTCGGCATCCTTGGCCAGATTTTGGCGATGGCGGCGGCGGTGGCAATTTCGATCGCTACGGCGGGGGCCGGGGCGGCGATCGTAGGTGCGGCCTATAGTGCGGCAATGGGAGTCACGGCTGCGGCCGGAGCGGCTTTTGCGACGGCAGGGGTTGGCGCGGCGATGTCGGCGGCTCTATCTGGGCTGATTGCCGGCACGCTGTCAAGCATGGTGAGCCAGGTCATCACAACCGGTTCGCTGAACATCGGTACGGCATTGAAGTCCGGCGCGATTTCCGGCCTGACAGCCGGGCTAACGCAGGGTGCGTTGGGCGCGCTAAAGCTGACCGACGCCGGGCTTAGCAGCTTCGGCGATAACATCACGCAGGGTAACTGGCTCGAGGCGGCCAGCAATCTTGGCAATTACGCCCAGGCCAGCATCGTGCGTTCAGCTATCAGCGCCGGTATCAATACGGCGGTATACGGGGGTAGCTTCGGGCAGGCATTCGCCGGTGGACTGGTGCGTGATGCTGCGGCATTAGCGGCGAATGCGGTGGGCGTGACACTGCCGGGGATTGGAAAACCTGGTGCCGATCCAGGGACGATCATCGCCAATGCTGCAGCGCACGCCCTAGTTGGCTGCGCTGCAGCGGCACTGGGCGGTGACGACTGCGCGGGAGGGGCCATTGGCGCCGCCGTCTCGGCTATCGTCGCTCCGCTGGTGCGGGACAGCCTGTATGACTCCGGGGGGAGCACCTGGAGCATTGACAACGGCAATGGCACGTCAACGACCTTTACAGAATTCAAGGACCAACAATACAACGCTGTTACGGTAGCCGTGGCCACCCTTGTCGGCAGCGGGCTAGCCGCCGCGCTCGGGAGGGACGTCACCGTTGCGGCGACAGCAGCCCAGAACGAGGCGATCAACAACGCCCTGTCTGGCAGCCAGGTAAGAAAGAAGAACGAACAGCTGGCATCGGCGAAGTCGCCGGATGATCGAGACCGCATCAACAAGGTCTGGGAAGACAAGGATCGTGCGCAAACCAAGGTCTATACCGACTTGGACGATGCGAAGCTCGATATGGCGCGAGCGTCGACAACCGCGGACAAGGCAACGGCGCTGCTGAAATTGCAATCGGCAGTGGATGCGGCTACGGCACTCTACGGCGAATTCCGTTCTGGCAACGACACTGGGGGGATGACGAAGATCGGGCAAGCGCTGCTCAGCGCAAGCCTGGCCATGCAGCAGGCATCGGCGGAATCCGGCACGCCGTTGAACCTCTCCCCAGCCCAGCGTGAGGCCCTTGCCAATACATACATGGAGATCGGCACGGCGCTTTCAGCGTATGAAGGTTCGACTGTTCCGACAAACCTTGGAAAAGGCCTGAAGACGGTTGCCGATTGGTTGTTGGGTCGTCCATCCGCTGGCGCGGTAGATATCGCGGCCGGCATGCCCGGGAAGACGATTTCGCCAACGAACGAACCTGGCGCATACTCGTCGCAGACTAGCAGCGGCGCACCAGCGCCGACCCCGGCACCGGGACCGGGCTATACTGCCGGCGACGTATTGGGGGTAGTGGGCGGCCCACGCACCTTCAATGGGGTGGAACTCGATCCAAGACTGCCGCCTCCGGTCGCGGGGTTGGACTACACACCCAAGGTACTAGATTCGGGAAATGTCAACATCGCGAACTCCCAGGTCAACGGTTATCAAGCTGAATTGAAACTCGCCAATACCATTGCGGCCTTGCCTGACCAGATCGTAGTGAAGTATGGAGATGTCATTGGACGGAATGGGGCGGATGTAATCTCGGTGAACTCGGTCACCGGAGAGGTGACATTGTGGGACAGCAAATTTAGGAGTACCGCTGCGAGTGTTGAGCCATCTCCAACCTTTGCACCGGACTCGGCCTCTCTTCGAAATGCTTTGGCGGAGGCTCGTAACGCGATCGCTGCATCGAACTTGCCGGAGACTGCCAAGAATGCCGCGCTGACAAGTCTCATCAAGGGAAATTTCAAGACCAATACTGTCGGTGCAGGACAAGTGAAAAACTCCACTATCGTCAGGTTTTGTGGGGCTGTGCCCTGTTCCGGAGGTTAAGATTTAATGCTATTCAATCCTCAACAATTGCGAACCAATGGTTTCAGCGCCGGCATGATTGCCTTCTATCGCGAAGGCATGTGGCAAGGGCCTCCCTTTGGTAATACTGGCGCAGACGGCTTGCATTGGGTGATTTCCGCATGGCTGCTTGGCTTGCAGTCGGAATTTTCCGAGACTCTCCCGAGAGCAGTTCAATGGATTACCGACGCCATTGCATCCGGAGAGGAGTTTGGCGCTGACCAAAACACCTATCTTTCGCTGTTACATGGTGCTCGGGCAATCGGTAAATGGATGCTGGATGGGATTGAAAGTCAAGGTGACTGGGACTCTGCGAGGCACTTCGAATTGCTCCGCTGGACGAATAAGTATCGTCCATGGTCGCAGTCGGAAATCATAAGCTTCGGCCTTGACGAATATATGGCTCTGGCATGTCAGTGCCTTCAGTCTCCGGAAGCGCTCGAGCATGCGATTGGCCTGTACGAGGATTGGACTGGAAAACGCCAGCCTTTGCCGCTTTCCAAACTGGTGCTTCCGCGAGACTTTGGTTACTCGATTTGCATGCATTACACAGGACGGCATGTTCAAGTTGAGTCCGACCTGTTTGACGCGGGGCGGCGGCTTTTACGGCGTTATTTAGCAGATCACTGGTTGGGAGGTGGGCAGACGATTCGCGCGGTGATGTGGCTCAAGATCGTGTACTCGCTCCAAAATACGAAGCTGACTCCCATGGAAATCATTCTGAAGGCATACGACGACATGCCAAAGGTACACAGACCCGATTTCGTGTAGGTGCGCAAAGATTTTTGGCGGAAGTGGCATGGGCCGGGAAATCGAGAGTGCCGGGAAGATAGCGCGGGTGTACTTGGACTCCATCGGACGAGGCACCCGCCCCAGTTGGCATCAGGCGAGCGGCCTGCTTTGAGATCTGCTGCGCGGGTCGTGAAAGTCTGACCAGGGAGAAGTGATGTTGCCACTTGGGGCTTATCCACTGATTCGGCTCGGTCTCATGGGCATCCTCAGCCCCGTCCCTTCACCGGTAATAGGACCTACCGTGGAGAAGACGCGCTCGTGCCGCCGCTACACGCTCGTGCTCGGGGGCGGGTAAGACCTATACGCGCGTGGTTTTGGCATTTGGCGATGCGTGCGCCTCTACGCTAGCGGTCCATGCGGGAGGGCACTGCCACGAGATCCGGACACCGTTAGCACGTGGTCGGTCGGGACGTGTCAACGGTGCCTTAATCCGAAGCAAACGAACTCGCCAGCCTCTCTGGATCGGGCCTGTGCACCGGCTTGTAGACATCACCGGTTACCGGAGCGGATACCGTTTGCACGTCATCGACGACAACGTGTTCGCCATTCAGGTCGGAACGCACGAACTGTCGCCGGCCGTCGGGGAAGCAGCGTCTATGACCCGGGATGGGATCTACGCAGACAGCCCGGCGCTCGACGCACCGATGCTGTGGTACGTCGAGCAGGCGGTACCCCACCCCGCCCGGTCGTCGCGCGCGACACGCTGACGGTCAAGGCCGAAAGCATTGACCTGAGCCCGAACGTGGTGTCGATCGGCACCAACGCGTACAAGGCGCAGGGCGGCTGGAACGTGGTGACGGGCACGGTGGTGCAGCCGGGCGGCTTCCTGTCGGCGATGCACATGGACATCGAGGCCGACAGCATCCGGGCCATCAACGACGCCTTCCGCGTGACGCGCGCCGACGGCACGGTCGACGCGGACGCCAGCGCCGCGCTGGTGGCGCAGCTCAAGGAAAGCCTGGGGCTGAACTACACCGAAGGCACGGTTGCCGACGACATCCACACGCAGTTCATCAAGGAGAAGAAGGGCCTGGGTGTGCTGGGCCAGATCTTGGCGATAGCTGCTTCGGTGGCGATCTCGATCGCTACGGCTGGTACAGGTTCTATGTTTGCGCCATTGATCTCAGGCGTGCTGTCTAGCATGGTGGGTCAGGTTCTCACCACTGGCACGCTGAACATGGCCGCGGCACTGAAAGCCGGCGTGGTCAGCATGGTGACGGCGGGACTCACGCAGGGCGCGCTGGACGGATTGAGCCTCGGTGACGGCGGTCTGGGCACGTTGGGGACCAACATCAGCACAGGCAGCTGGACGGCGGTTCAGGATAGTCTCGGGAAAGTAATTGCTGCAAGCGTGGTGCGTTCGGCCATCAATGCCGGGGTCAACACCATCGCCTACGGAGGGAGCTTCGGCCAGGCATTCGCAAACGGACTTATTCGCGATGCGGCTGCGGTAGCGGCCAATGCCGTTGGCATAAGGGCGCCCGGAATTGGGGTGCCGGGTTCAGATCCCCAGTCCATTCTTGCCAATGTACTCGGTCACGCGTTGGTCGGCTGTGCGGCACAGAGTCTGTCGGGCGGGGATTGTGCTGGCGGTGCCATTGGCGGGGCGGCCAGTGCCATTGCGGCGCCGTTGATCCGCGATAGCCTGTATGCGGGCAGTCAGACCGTCTTCGACAACGGGGATGGCACGCAGACGATCAGGTATGGAAATATCGGCTACAACGCCACGACCGTCGCGCTGGCGACGCTGATCGGTGGTTCTGCTGGTGCATTGCTCGGGACGAATGCCACTGCGGCGGCGCTGGCGGCGCAGAACGAGGCGCTGAACAATTCGCTGAGCGTGAAGATCGTGCCGCGGCCGGTCCCGACACCATTTGGTGTGGTGATGGTGCCGATGCCCGTGGTGACGGATGACCCGATCGGCACGCCGAATAACGGGCCTCAGAAATCCGATCCACTCACGAACCCGCTGGAAGAGCAAAACAGCAAGGGCAATGCTGTTGCGACGCCGAACAACGGTCCGCAGGGTTCGACGTTGACGAGCACGCCCGCGAGCGGTCCACAGGGGCCAACGATTCTGGGCAATCCTGGGTGTATGCTGGCGCTAGCGATCTGTGCGGGTCTGACGGCAATTGCGCAGATCCAGAATGGTGCAAGTCCCGGGACGGGATCGGATAGCAACTCTCAGCCAGGATTGGATTGGTCGATTGTCAGCAAGACTGGAGAATCGCGCCCCGATCACATCGTTGCTCAGCATGGCGACCTTAATTTGAACAAGCCAAACCAAGGCGTGTTCTATGGCGATCCGGTCTCGACAGTAAACGACGCATGGAATATTGTTCGGCAGGCTGGTATCCAACCGGTGACCAGCGGCAGCACCGACATTTATGTGGTGCCTCGCCAGAATTCGGGATATGCAGGTGGTTACACTGGGCAGCGCCAGAACTTAGATACCGTCACCATTATCACGGTACATGGAACGAACCAAATCATTACCGCATTCCCCGGTAACGGTCTTCCACTGCCTAAATCACAATAGCTATGACCTATAAACACTATGCCGTTATTAACGAAACCTGCCCGGTTTGTAGTCAGGGGCGAGTGCTTGTGGCATCTGAGGGAGGCAAGGGCAACCTATTTGCTATGTGCGAGGACTGCGAGTCCGAATGGTGTGACCCGCGGGAATCGAACAATGCCGCCCTAGCTACAAGAGATAAGCATCCCTTCTCTCGCTATCTTGAGGTCGGAGATTTGGTGGGACACGAGTGGTACGCCTCAGTGCTCAATCGGTAGGCAAAAGCTAGCCGGCTTCGGGCAGATCAATGCACGGCCCGAAAAACCGCGCCTGGGCAAAAAACCTGCGGCCGGGACCCGCGTCGGGAAAATCGCCACCCGCAACGCCAGGCTGCGTCTAGGGTTGCGCGCCATCGCCATCGCCAACGCTGGACGCGTCGGGTGCTGGATACGGTGCCATTGGCGGAGGGGCCAGTGCGATTGCGGCGCCGTTGATCGCGATAGCCTCTATGGGGGCAGCCAGACCGTCGTCGATAACGGTGATGGCACCCAGACGATCAAGTATGGAAATGTCGGCTACAACGCCACGACCGTCGCGCTGGCGACGCTGATCGGTGGCTCTGCTGGTGCATTGCTCGGGACGAATGCGACGGGTGCGGCGCTGGCCGCGCAGAACGAGGCGCTGAACAACTCCACGTCCGACAAGGTGGTGAAATGGGCTAAGGAGACCTACAAAGATCCTCTTGGGGACTTGGCACGTTGGGGCAAGGAACTCCTCGGTATGCTGCCAGGGCAGACGCCGCCGACAGAAGCCAACCCGCTGGTGGACGCGACGAACGGTGGTAATCCGCCGGCGACGGGCGGGGCAGTGGTAACGCCTCCGACGATGTCCTGTAGTGCAAGTGGGCAGTGTGTGGTGACGCCCCCAATTACTTCACCGGGGGCTCCTGGCAATGCGATTCTGTCAACCAATGGCGGCGATGCTGGCGGGGAACCGGGACAAGGCGCCAATGCAGACAGCGGAGCACCGGGGCGGGTGCAGTCCCGCATAAACTTGACGAACGCCGGCATGGACCACATTGGTGATCGACACCTTGATCCGACGGTAAATGCTAGCCAGTTTGCAATTAGTGAAAGTGACCTCACGAAACTGCTGCAGGATAAAAACACTGTTTCAACACCCATAACTCGTGCCATTCGGAGCGGCAATGATATTAACTATGTTCGGGAAGTAGACACTGGGCAAGTGGTCGGCACCGACAAGTTCAATGGCTATCAGCCGACGTCTACAATGACGGTGATTACGGACAAGTACGGTAACCTTGTAACTGCGTTTCCCGGGAGGCTGGAATGAAGGAGAAAAACTCTGAGAGAGACGAGTTGATTCGAAGAGACCTTCTTGGTACGTCCGAACAACTATGTTCCCAAAATGACCCGACTGGCTTGGGTCCTGCACTGCGCGGCTTCTTGCCGACGCTGGACCGTGCGTTCATTCTGAAATGGCTGCCGGAACAGGCGGAAGACATCTATTGGGTACTTGTCGGCCCTACGACGATAGTGAAAGTCGAGATCCCTCGTGCACGAGAAGGACCTGCCGTGCTCGAAGCCATTGACCTTGCGATGTTTCGAGGAAAGCCGCAGTCGCGAAAGGTGAGAGAGAAGCTGGAGATCGCGCTCAAGTTGATGAGTGGTTGAGTTGCGCGGTAGGGGCCATTGGCGGGGCGGCCAGTGCCATTGCGGCGCCGTTGATTCGCGACCAGGTCTACGCCGACAGCGCGGTGGTGAACTACAGCGATGACCCGGTGCGCCAGGCGCTCACGGTCGGCCTCGCAACGCTCATTGGCGGTACCACGGGGCTGCTGCTTGGCGGGAACTCTACGTCGGCTGCGCTGGCGGCGCAGAACGAGTCGCTGAACAATGCGACCAGTGGTACGAAGAAGCCGGCCATACCGGACGACGTGCGCAAGATGATGGAGGCGGAGCGGCGGGCGTTCGGTCAGGTAGGCAGCAAGCCGGGGTCAGCAAATTCCGATGTCCCGCCGATGATTGGCCCCAGTCCCCTGGTGCTCGGCGGAGCAAATAAAGATGGAGCGCCAGGTTTGATGGGGCCAAAGGTACCGTCAAACTTACAGCCGTTCACCAATCCACCGCAAAGCCCTGTAGTTCCTCCCGATTGGGTCTCGCGACCAGGGCGAACGCCTGGAAGCACGATTTACTATCCACCTGGAACAGACCCGAGCGCGCAAGGAAGCACGTATATTCGTGTGATGCCACCCGGCTCAACGCCGGTGCCTGGGCTTGAAAATGGCTACTGGCTTTCGATACAAAAGGGGCAGCCAATCAATCCTGCAACCGGGGGAACAGGGACACGGGGAGACACGCACGTCCCGTTACCCCCGAACGGAATGCCGCCACAAAGATAAGAGAAAATGATGATCGATAATCGAGACTTGGCAGAAATTCACCATACGGTCCTGACAGGACTAACCGTTGGTGTTGGCTCGCTCATCTTACTATTTGCGAGTGGTGCGCAGATCCTGCTTCAATGCCCATTCGAGGGTAACGAAGACGGTATCGTTCAAGCAGGGCATGGGGAAGATATGAGTTCAAGCCCCGCTTTGTTTGGGTTTTTGAACCGGCGGATTATCGATGCTACGGTCGACGGGAATCTGATCCTCTCGCTACATTTTGACGATGGACGGTATTTGAGAATTATCCCGGAG
Organism: Cupriavidus pauculus; assembly: GCF_008801835.1. Taxonomy (GTDB): domain Bacteria; phylum Pseudomonadota; class Gammaproteobacteria; order Burkholderiales; family Burkholderiaceae; genus Cupriavidus; species Cupriavidus pauculus. The sequence goes on from NZ_VZOW01000007.1 coordinate 48,120, forward strand.
CGAAATGGGCTTGAGTCATACGTGCTCACTACACGGCATGGCATCTGTCCCATTATTGTCATGTGAGAGGGCTGCTCTTCGGCTGCTACTACGTAGCTGACCTCGTCTGTGCACCTGTGTGGGCGCGCCTTGTTGTTCCTTAACCATGCCGGATTGCGCGGCCCAAAACCGCGTCTGGGGTAAAACCCTCTTCCTATACCCGAGTCGGGGCGCCGACCGCCCGCAAAGCCTAGCTCCGTCTAGGGTTGCGGGGCGTCGCCTGTGGGCTGCATCGGGTGCTGGATTTGGTGCCATTGGTGGGGCAACGACTGCCGTAGTGGCGCCATTGGCGATGTACGCCCTGGACCCCAGCCATGAGCCGTTGACGACGGGGCAGACGGCGACGGCGATTGCGACGCTCGCCGGCGGAGGTGTGGCAGCGGCATTGGGCTGAATCCAAATGCTCAGCGACGGCAGCACAAAATGAAGAGCTGAACAACAATGGCCCGCACTGGGGGCAATACCCGAACCCCGGGATGCCGGATGAAATCAAGAAGGAGATGGAACAGGAGCGCCGGTTCTTTGGGGAGTCGCAGACCGTTCATGTGCCGGGCGACGCGGAGGTGGCGACGCTGAATCCGCTGGCCTTTGGCGGCGCCACAAGCGGAGCTAGGTCAGGTGTGCCCGGTAGCGACTTTACGCTCACTGCTCTACGAGTTGTCATCGCCACCGTGGGGCGATGACGGGAATTCGCCGACTTGGGAAATATGCCCGTGCTGTGGCACAGAGTTTGGCTACGAAGACAGTACGCCAGCGAGCGCACGAGAGATGCGAAGCAGATGGATCGCAGGAGGAAAGCAGTGGCTCGATAAGCGCGAGAAGTCTGCGGACTGGGATTTCGGCATTCAAAGCAAGCACATTCCCGAGGGGTACCTTTAATTGGCTGCAAGTAGCGGAGCTGGCCACTACGAGACCGAGCGATGCTGGAGGTCGTCAACGTCGGTGGCCATTTCATCATTATGCACAGCAAAACTAGGGCCAACGGGGCGGGGTTCGTCGTTTTTGCGGTGCTGCTTTACGGTTCACGAGCGGATTCGGACACCATTTGCGCGTTGTCGACGATGAAGTGCTAGCCCTATGGGTCGAGGCGCACGATGAACGGCCTCGGGAATCGCGAAAGGCCGCGCAGTCTATATCGGGTAATGGTAGTTCTTGGCCCGACCAGGAAAAACTGTCGCTTTACGAGAACTCTGCCGACTACGCGAAGGAACACAACCTGGCGCTGGGCCAGGCCCTGAGCGTGGATCAGGTGAAGGCGCTCGACGCACCGATGCTGTGGTACGTCGAGCAGGCGGTACCGGACCCGCGCTGCACGCTGGCCAGCTCGATCTGCCCGAGCGTCAACGCGCTGGTGCCGCAGGTCTATCTGCCGGAAGGCTATGCCCAGGCGCTGGCCGTGCCCACTGGAGGCACGATCAGCGGCGAGAACATCAAGCTGACCGTCGACGGCCAGCTTCGCAACACCGGGCAGGTCGTCGCGCGGGACACGCTGACGGTCAAGGCCGAAAGCATTGACCTGAGCCCGAACGTGGTGTCGATCGGCACCAACGCGTACAAGGCGCAGGGCGGCTGGAACGTGGTGACGGGCACGGTGGTGCAGCCGGGCGGCTTCCTGTCGGCGATGCACATGGACATCGAAGCCGACAGCATCCGGGCCATTAACGACGCCTTCCGCGTGACGCGCGCCGACGGCACGGTCGACGCGGAAGCCAGCGCCGCGCTGGTGGCGCAGCTCAAGGAAAGCCTGGGGCTGAACTACACCGAAGGCACGGTCGCCGACGACATCCACACGCAGTTCATCAAGGAGAAGAAGGGCTTCGGCATCCTTGGCCAGATTTTGGCGATGGCGGCGGCGGTGGCGGTGTCCATCGTCACGGCAGGATCCGCGGCCGCAGCCATGGGCGTGGCGCTCGCCAAAATGACATTGGGTGAGGCGATACTGGTAGCCGCGCTGTCGAGCATGGCTGGCAGTATGGCCAGCCAGATCGTGTCGGGCCAGGGGCTCAATTTCGGCAAGATTGCACAGGCTGGGCTGATTGGTGCGGTGACTGCGGGGCTAACCAATGGCATCACGTTCGACGGCAGCAGCTTTGGGCTAAGCGAATGGGGTCAGTCGCTGGAGGGAACTAGGACCTTGGCAAACCTTGCCGGCAGCAATACGGCTGGCGGCGTATTGCAGGCGGCGAAGGACGGGGCGACGGGCACCATCTATCAGCAGGCCATTGGCATGGTGGGGACGGGCCTGATTAACGCCGGGATTAATACGGCCTTCAATGGTGGGAGCTTTGGACAGGCGTTCCTGAATAACCTCGTGGCGCAAACAGCGGCGCTGGGCGCCAACGCGATTGGCAATTCGACCGATCCGCTAACGCTGCAGAACGTTGCCGCCCATGCGGCGCTGGGATGTGCCGCGCAGAGTGCGATGGGGGGTGATTGCGGTAGTGGTGCCATTGGGGGGGCGACGAGTGCTGTTGTAGCGCCGCTCGTAGGCATGGGACTGGGTATCGAGACTAACGCCGACCGTGCCGACCCGATGAATCGTGCGCTGGTGACGGCGGTGGCCATGCTGGCGGGCGGTGGGCTTGCGGCAGCGTTAGGAGGGGACGCTACGGCGGCGGCTGGCGCAGCGCAGAACGAGGCGCTGAACAACTACCTGAGCGGCAAGCAGGAAAAGGGGCTGGTCGATTCCCTGAAGTCTTGTGCCGCGGGGGATACGCAGTGCGTGGCGAAGTGGACTTCGTACTACGCAAGCGTCAATACCACGCAACAGCAAGCAGCTCAGAACTGCACGCTGGACAATTGCACCGCCATTGCAAACGACGCGCGTGCGCCGTCGATCAATAGTTCGGAAAACCGGGCGGCTTGCCAGGGTGTGGCAACTTGCGAAAGCCTTCTGAGCAGCCTGTCGGCCCAGAACGTATCGGCGCAGGCGAGCGCGTTGAGTCGGTGGAACAGCACTAGCAACGAGAAGGCTCAGGACATCAGCCAGCAGGCGGCTCAGGGTTCGACAGGCTCTTCCATCTGGGCGCAGATGTTCGGGCAGTTGTCGCCGGTCGATGCGTCGGGCATGGTGGACGCCGCGATTGGTGCGATGATGTCGCGCGGAGTGGCTACAAATGGTGCTCCATATACCCCTTTGGTTGACGGAGGCGGTCTTCAGGTGTACGAAGACGCCGGGGGTCATTTGATCGCCCGGCACGTTGGAATGTCTGATGCCGATCTTGCGAATCGTCTCGCAACTTCAAATGTGTCAGCAGCTTCGACTTTTGCCGATCGGGCCACTGCAGAAACCGCTGTTTTTTCTGCTATCAAATCCAACCAATCAGCGATCAGAAACTATCTTTCTGGTAATTCCAGTGGCTATCTGGCCATTGAATACACGTCACCGACACCGGTTGGAACGAGCCTCAGTCGCGGCGCAACGAACTCGACACCGGCGAGCAACGTCAGGGTGGTTATTGCGAGAGATCCTACGATGTCAACGGGTTACAGAATTATTACAGGATACCCTCACTAATGAAGGCACAATTTGCGACAGCGAAGAACATGTTCTCGGCGTACCTTAACCAAGACTTCGATTTGATCTTTGGTACAGCCGACGACGCGATTCGGGCGTTCGTTGAACACAGCGGTGTTGAGGAAGTGTCTCGCGCTGCAGTTGAGATAGAGTCAATCTTGGCCATGAAGTTGCCGGAGCCGGATTTGGCGAAGCTCACCCTTCAGAATCTGGGATGCTGTTACCAGTACTCGATGGAGTGGCCTTCCGGTGATGCTTGGTTGAGGCACCTGCTCGTGCTGCTAGGACGATAACCAAGCGCCTTCACGGCGTGCGGTACATGGCCCAACTGACGGCCACTGTGTAGTCGGTGCCATTGGGGGAGCGGCCAGTGCAGTTGTGGCTAGTACCCTCGTTGACCAGGCAGGCGGAGCCGCTAACCTGACCGATGTCCAGAGGGCTGCGATTACTGCAGCAGCAATGCTGGCGGGTGGTGGCGTTGCTGCGGCATTGGGCCAGAACCCAGAGGCTGCGGCCAGCGCCGCCCAAAATGAGGCGCTGAACAACTCCGAGCAGGTCCACAATGCAACGCCAAAATCTTTCGGAGGATCTGCGTTGACAGCAGCCTGCGGCAATGGCAGCCAGCCATGCAACACGCAGTTGCTAGGCACGATGCTGCAGGCACAGGGAGATAATGCGCAGCAGGCACTTGGAACAGTGTCGCCAAATTACGCGACACTGAATGTTGGGATATTGTCGGGTTCGGCTGGCGGTGTGATAAATCTCGCCGATGGTACGAAGTATCTCGCCGTTGGTGTGGGGCAGAGCAATCCTTCTGCCATATCCTGGTCGCCTGGTGGTAGCGCCACACTCGGCTGGATCTGGGGAGCGCAAGGCGCAGCGGCAACCAACTCTTTCCTGAATGGAGATGGCAATCAAGCGTTTGTGTCTATCCCTACCCCCTTCCCATTCAACGTGGTTGGTGCGGTAACACATGCCTACGGTGGCGCAACAGCGATCGAGCTTGGGATAGGCACACCGGGCGGAAAGACATTCGGGATTGTGCCCTGGAGTCATTCGATTCCTGTTGGTACCGGTTCGAAATAGGAGGAAGGAATGCCGGCAGTAGGAGGAGGGCCATCGCCAGAGCAATGGAAACGGATGAGCAAGGCAGAAAAGATCGTCTATTGCGTATTGGTCGGTGCGGCTGTGGTGTTTGTCGGATACTTGGTCATCGAAAAATTACTGAGTTGATGTTGTGAAAACCTTGCTGAACCCGGCTACGGCCGGGTTCGTCGTTTCTGCGGGTTGCTTTACGGTTCCGGAGCGGATTCGGATACCGTTTGCACGTTGTCGACGACAACGTGTTCGCCGTCCAGGTCGAAGCGCACGAACTGTCGCCTGCCGTCGGGGAAGCGCTTCTCGACGAGCCCCTTTGGGGTGTCCGGGGTCGAGACGTAGATGGGGTTGCCACGAGCGAGGTGGGCGCGGGCGACCTCGTCGCTGTCGTTATTGGCCATGGCATCGAAGAGCGCGTCCTGCTCGGCGGGCGACATCTGATCGAACGGTGTCAGCGGTGTCATAACGGCGTGGGACAGTTCAGGTACTTGAATGGTACTTAAAAAGGACACTAGCAGAACTGTTTAACTGATGGGCAAGGCGTCTCGAATCCGGCCCAACTGGCGATGATCACGGCGTTGTCGATGCTGACTAGCGGCGGTGTGGCAGCCCTGCTGGGCCGGGACTCGCAAGCGGCTGCGACGGCGGCACAGAACGAGGCGCTGAACAATGCGACCTCGACAGGTCCGACACGCGGCATTGCGAATCGTGAAAATGCGCGGCTGACAAAGCTATGCGAGCCAAATTGCACTCAGGAGGACTTCAACCGCATCGATACCCAGGTGCGACAGCTGGAGGCGGCGACGACACTGGCGCGGATGAACAACCTGACGCCGGAACAGGCACTGAAGCTGGCTGACACGTTGTCGAACCTGTTGCCGTACTATGGTTCGGCGGCGATGCTGTACCAGGCGGTGACAGGCCAGACCCTGAGTGGCCAGTCGCTGGATAAGGCGGATCGGTGGCTGTCGGGGATTCTGGGTGCGATTCCGGCGGGCGCGGCGGCTTACGGCAAAATCAGTGAATTTATAGTCACCAAGGGAACACTTGCGAGTGGCGCAATTGCGACGACTGGGGGAACAGCGAATGCAGCAACTGTAGTAAAGCTTGCGGACGATCTCGCATCGAAGATGGCCAAACCTATTGTCTCAGACACAAAGCTCGGCGGTTTGATCGACGACTTGTATCGTGATGGTGCGAAAATTGGCACAGGTAGCACGGCTGATGCTGTCCGCTATGAAGCCCGCACCGGCAACCCTGTCGGTGGTGTGTTCCATACCCAAAAGGCACAAGACTATTCGGTTGCCCTGCAAAAATGGCTGGATTCGAATCCCAACGCGCCGTTTAGCGATCGCTCCGCAGCTCAGAACGTCTTGCGTGACCTTCAGAATGCCTTGAAAGGGAAATTATGAGTACTTGGCAAGAGTTCGTTACCGAGCTGACCCGATGCGATGTGCTCAGTTCGGCCAGAAGACAGGCCCTTGAAGAGTGGGGTGAGGACATACCCACAACCGTTCTGTTTGGAAAACTAGGCAAGGCTATCGCCGAACATTTTGACGAACTGAATCCTGATGCACGTACCCATATTTTCCAAGTTATCGAGAGCGGCCTCATTACCAACGACGGGGCTCTCAAAGCGTTTGTGGCAACAGGCTTGCTAGAGGCGCTTTATTTACGTGCATCTAGTGGGCCTGGGCGTTGGAATCTGATTAGCGACTATCTCGGCCCGCTTTCCGCGGCCTATCTGGCGGAGTGGGAAAAACTGCATCATTAGTAGAGGAACCGGATTCGCAATTGAAAGCCACAGCCGGCGGCTAGACTTGCACATCGGCGCGCCCCTGTGGGCGCGCCTTGCTCTTTAACGAAGCCGGATTGTTCGGCCAAAAACCGCGTCTGGGGCAAACACTTGCAACGGAGAGCCGCATCGGGGCGCTGAACACCCGCCAAGCCTTGCGGCATTTAGGGTTGCGTGCCATCGCCAACGCGGGACACGTCGGGTGCTGGGTATGGAGCCATTGGCGGGCTGCGAGTGCGCTGGCGGCGCCGTTGATTCGCGACCAGGTCTACGGTGCCATTGGCGGAGCGGCCAGTGCGATTGCGGCGCCGTTGATCGCGATAGCCTCTATGGGGGCAGCCAGACCGTCATCGATAACGGTGATGGCACGCAGACGATCAAGTATGGAAATGTCGGCTACAACGCCACGACCGTCGCGCTCGCGACACTCATCGGTGGTGCTGCCGGTGCATTGCTCGGGACGAACGCAACGGCGGCGGCGTTGGCGGCGCAGAACGAGGCGCTGAATAACACTACGTCCGACAAATCGGTGAAATGGGTCAAGGAGACCTACAAAGATCCTCTTGGGGACTTGGCACGTTGGGGCAAGTAGTTCCTTTCCATGCTGCCAGGGCAGTCGCCGCCGGCTCATCGCGGGTGGGATTTGGGGCTGACCTATAACGCGCTGTTAACCTCCATGGGCTTCAGTGGGGGTGGGGCTGGTCCATTGCCGAGCGCGGGCGTGCAAGATAATGTTCTGCCGACCACGACCGGCAGCCGGACGGCAGTGGCGTTAGGTGGGCCCACAAGCACGGCTGGGAAGCTCACAATCGGCGCTGGCGATTTCTCTGCAAGTGAGCGGATGGCTGCGCAATACATGGCGGATCTTGGTAACGAAGTTCTACTTCGCGCGCCAGTGGGTACAAGAGCCGGCGGGGGAACCTCGGACTTGCTCGTGAACGGTGTAGCCTACGACGTGTAACTACCTACGACGAGCAACCCAAATCGGATTGTGTCTGCGATCGCAAGTAAGAATACGCAAGCAACAGGTATCGTCCTAGACCTGACAAACTCGTCGGTAACTCCTGAGCAGCTAGGGAGTATATTGCAGCGTGTCAGAGGAGCCGGGGCAACAAACATTACTGACATTAAAATTATAAAGAGATAGATATGCCGAGCATGACTTGCAAGTGCGGTCACCGGATCACGTATGGCGAGATACCCTGTCGAGATCAGTGGCTGTTCATCTCAGATGAAGCCTATGACAAATTCTCAGGCGATGTGGATGCCGAAGACATTTATCGGGCGATGCGGCCAATGCTGAAATGCCCAAACTGTGGACGCTTGTGGGTATTTTGGGAGGGATTTGGAAAGCCCGGGTCGGCTTACAAACTAGATTAGAAGCACCCGTCTTGGCCTGTGGAAATCCTGCCAGCTAGGTCGCGTGCGCCCGTCGCAGTCCCTCAGGGCGTTGCCCCGAGACCCCAGCCCTCCCGTCTTAGCCGCCTGTTCGGGGCGGTCCCACCGTTGCAAATCCACATGGCCGTTCGGCTAGACTGGCGCATCCGCGTGCCCGCGAGGGCGTGCCGTGCTCTTTAACGAAACCAGATTGCGCGGGGGAGAATGCGCAACAGGCGCTTGGAACAGTGTCGCCGAATTACGCGACACTGAACGTTGGGATAGTCTCGGGAAAGTAGTTGCTGCACCTGCACCGCAGCCCGAGGCGATTTACGCTAGGAATCTCGAGAAGTACGGCGATAAGCTGGGGCCAACAGTCGACTGGCTTAGGGCCAAAGGCAAGAACTGGGAGGAAATTATTGAATCTGTAAGCCGGTCGGGCGGCAAGGATTTGGGGTTCTAAGAATGGGCACAGAGGAAGCAACTATTTTTCTCGGAAATGAATATGACGATGCACTTAGAGATGCCATCCATACTGTCCTTGTAAGGAGTGGTGCGGTTGGTATTGATAAGCTTTGGGGCGTTGGTGGATCGCAAGAAATTGAAACTCTGGTAGTTTGGCTCGGTATCGACTCAATAACGATCGAGGCAGAAACTTTCGTCGGCCTCACTATTGCTGGACCGAAGGCGATTGTGGAGGATATTGCTCGACAAGTGAGGCAGATATTGCGCGCTTCTGACTCTGCAAGGCAGCGTTAGCGAAAATCTCAATATACAACCGTGTGCGGTATGTTAATCAAGAGAACCCACACGACGGACTCAGAGTGAGAGATATCGGGTACGTTATCGAAGACTATGGCGATGGAAACTGCGAAGTCGAGTTCTACAATGCTGACGGCACCGCGCCGTTTGGTGGAATTTTTTCCGGCTATCCATGCACTTCCCACAGGAAGGTAATACAAGCCATGATTATCAATATTGAAAAGCCCTTGCGCTTGTGCCTTGACGTTGTCGAGACGGATAAACATGTTCCGTCAATGAGGATGCAAATCGCAGTTGATGTGCAGCAGTTCGGACATAAGCTGGCGTATAGGGGTTATGCATGGTTCGACTGCACAACGTGGGATACGTTTGTTCAGGGGCTAGCTGCGCCTGATACAACGAAAGTCTCTCTTGTTGATATGGGTGATCACTTCTCGTTGACGCTCGGCGTGGTGAGTGGGCGATCGAAGAGCGCGTCCTGCTCGGCGGGCGACATCTGATCGAACGGTGTCAGCGGTGTCATAACGGCGTGGGACAGTTCAGGTACTTGAATGGTACTTAAAAAGGACACTAGCAGAACTGTTTGGGGGCATGCCAAGGGCCAGCAGTACAAAAACTAAACAGTAACTAAACTGTTTGAGTACTTAGGCAGTACATCGCGGGGCATGCTGGTGCGGCCATCCCCTGCAACCCATGGTCGGAATACACTCTTTAGCGGCGTTGGCGGGGTGGTCGGTCCTGCGGACCTACCGTGGAGAAGACGCACTCGTGCCGCCGCTACACGCTCGTGCTCGGGGGCGGATAAGACCTATACGCGCGTGGTTTTGGAATTTGGCCGTGCGTGCGCCTCTACGCTATCGATAACACCCCCGGCAATTTCCCAAAACCAAGGCAGCACCCATTCACTCAATGTTGATCTTGCCGTCCCTGACAAGCGCGGCAAATCTGTTTGTTTCGTCGCCGATGCGCTTTGTGAAGGCTTCGGGCGTGCTCGGCATTGGCTCGGCGCCGGCGGCCAGCATGCGCTGCTGGAAATCGGGTGAATTCACGATCTTCACGATCTCGGCGTTCAGGCGTGTCACGACTTGTGCGGGGGTAGCGGCCGGAGCGAGCACGCCGAACCACGTGCCGATATCGAAGCCCTTCAGACCGGACTCTTCCATCGTCGGCACGTCAGGCAATGCGCTGGACCGTTTCGCCGTGGTCACCGCCAGCGCCTTGAGCTTGCCGGCCTTGATGTGCGGTAGCACCGTCGTCAGCGTGTCGAACGACATCGACACCTGGCCTCCCAGCAGGTCGGTGGTCAGTGGGCCGCTGCCCTTGTAAGGGACCTGCAGCAGCGTGATGCCGGTGGCCGTTTGGAACTGGGTGCCAATCAGGTGTTGCGCGGTGCCGTTGCCGTTCGATCCGTACGACATTTCCGGCGAAGCCTTCTTCGCCAGAGCTACCAGTTCCGCCACGTTTTTGGCGGGCGTTTTCGCACTGTTGACGACCAGCACGTTGGGCACCATCGCCAGCGTGGAGACAGGCGCCAGGTCCTTCTGGAAGCTGTAGGGCAGCTTTTTGTAGACCGAAGTGGCGATCGTGTGGTGCACGGCGCCCATCAGCAGCGTGTAGCCATCGGGCTTCGATTTGGCAACGTAGTCGGCGCCCAGCGTGGCGCCCGCGCCCGGGCGGTTCTCGACGATGACCGGCTGGCCTAGCGATCTCGACAACTGGTCGCCCAGCGCGCGCGCCAGGATGTCGGTGGTGCCGCCCGACGGGAACGGCACCACGAGGCTGATCGGCTTGGCTGGCCAGTCCTGCGCCGTCGCGGCGGTGGCGGCACAGAGGCCGATGGCGCAGACGGACAGGCTGACGACGCGGCAGGCAAAGTGGGTGGTGAATCGACGCATGGTTGTCTCCTTTGCTTGTAGTAATAGGAATGCGTGACAGGCCGCAAGCTCGACGCCAACAGCCCCGCGCGGCCCGCAAATGCGCGACGCATGCGTGGCGCGTCCCGCCGCTGGTGCGGCGGTTGACCGGCCGCGGTGGCTTGACGCGCAGACAGCGACGCGTGCGCGGCTCTATGCGTCTCTGCGCGGCTTTATGCGGCTTATGCGACCTGAGGCCACCCTATGCAGCCTTGGCCTGTCCGTCCGCCGCCAGAAAATCGCAGACCGCCTTGGTCACCTCCACCGTCCTTGCCTTGCCGCCGAGATCGCCGGTATGCAGTGCCGGGTTGGCGGTCACGGCTTCGATGGCGGCCATTACGCGTTGCGCGGCGGCGTTTTCGCCCAGATGTTCCAGCAGCATGACCACCGACCAGAACGTACCGACCGGGTTGGCCAGTCCCTTGCCCATGATGTCGAACGCAGACCCGTGGATCGGTTCGAACATCGACGGGTAGCGGCGCTCGGGATCGATATTGCCGGTTGGGGCGATGCCCAGGCTGCCCGCCAGCGCCGCCGCCAGATCGCTGAGGATGTCGGCGTGCAGGTTGGTGGCGACGATGGTGTCGAGCGTCGCGGGGCGGTTCACCATGCGTGCGGTGGCGGCGTCGACCAGTTCCTTGTCCCAGGTGACGTCGGGGAAGTCCTTCGCCACTTCCACCGCCACTTCGTCCCACATCACCATGGCATGGCGCTGCGCGTTCGACTTGGTGATCACGGTCAGCAGTTTGCGCGGGCGCGACTGGGCGAGTTTGAACGCGAAGCGCAGGATGCGCTCGACGCCCACACGGGTCATCATCGATACGTCGGTGGCCGCTTCGATCGGATGGCCTTGATGCACGCGGCCGCCCACGCCGGAGTATTCGCCTTCCGAGTTCTCGCGCACGATCACCCAATTCAGGTCTTCCGGCGCGCAGCGCTTGAGTGGGCCGTCGATGCCGGGCAGGATGCGCGTCGGGCGCACGTTGGCGTACTGGTCGAAGCCCTGGCAGATTTTCAGGCGCAGGCCCCACAGCGTGATGTGGTCCGGAATCTGGTTGTCGCCGGCGGACCCGAACAGGATCGCATCCTTGTCGCGCAGGGCGTCGAGGCCGTCGGCCGGCATCATCGCGCCGTGCTGGCGATAGTAGTCGCCGCCCCAGTCGAAATTCTCGAACTCGAAGCGAAAGCCGGCGCCCGAAGCCGCCAGCGCCTCCATCACTTCCCGACCGGCCGGGACCACTTCCTTGCCAATGCCGTCGCCGGGGATGGTTGCGATCTTGTACGTCTTCACCTTTCGTCTCCTGTCTGGTCTGGAAATCGGTTCCGCAGCCCCTGGCTGCTGCCGACTTTCGATAGCGCTGCTGAGCGTCGCATGCATTGTGGGCGGTGGACCAGGTTTTGGATTGCGGCTAAAGTTAATCCATTCTTAACCCACAGGTTAAAGGCGAAACATGGCTGCCAACAGTGCGATCCAGCCGGCTGAACTGGGCTTTTTCACGACGCTGGCCGCGGCCGGCAGCCTCAGCGCCGCGGCGCGCGACCTGGGCGTCACGACCGCGGCGGTGAGCAAGCGGCTGGGCCAGATGGAGATGCGCATCGGCATGCCGCTGCTGACCCGCACCACGCGGCGCATGAGCCTGACCCCGGAAGGCGAAGTGCTGCTCGAGCATGCGCGCCGCATCCTCGGTGAACTGGACGACCTCGAACAACTGCTTACCCGTGCCAAGGGCAGGCCAAGCGGCCTGCTGCGCGTCAACGCCACATTGGGTTTTGGCCGCATGCATGTGGCGCCAGTGATCGCCGAGTACAGCCGCATGTATCCCGATGTGGACGTGCAACTGCAACTGTCGGCCGATCCGCCGCCGCTGAGCGAAGACGCATTCGATGTCTGCGTGCGCTTCGGCGAGCCGCCCGACGCGCGCATCGTGGCGCGCAAGCTGGCACCCAACCGTCGCCTCCTGGTTGCGTCGCCGCGCTATCTGCGCGAGCACGGCACGCCGCAGACGCCAGCGGATCTGCATCGCCACAACTGCATCGGCATCCGCCAGGGCAGCGACGCCTATGGCGTGTGGCGGCTCACGCCGGTCAAGGGCGCCAAGGCACGCACCGAGTCGATTCACGTGCGCGGCAGGCTCACCACCAACGATGGCGAGATTGCCGTGAACTGGGCGCTGCAGGGCCATGGAATCGTGCTGCGCGCCGAATGGGACGTGGACCGCTATCTGCGCAGCGGCCGCCTGGTGCAGGTGCTGCCGCAATTCGCAACGCCCGAAGCCAACATCTATGCGGTCTACCAGCAGAGGCACCAGCTGTCGTCGCGCATCCGGCTGTTCGTGGAATATCTGGCCGAAAAGTTTGCGGCATTCGGCTAGCGCGGGCGATTTTGTGATGCCGGCGCGAAGCATCCGCAGCGTAAAACCTCCGGAAGCGCGTGCTCGCGCGCAGGCCAAGTAAACTGCTGCCCTTTACGTATCTCGCTGGTTTTATCCACATGGCAGTCATGGAAAGAAAACAGGCCACGCTGGTCGGGCTTGTTGCAGTGGTGCTCTGGAGTTCGATCGTCGGGCTGATCCGCAGCGTCAGCGAAAGTTTTGGCGCCACGGGCGGGGCCGCGCTGATGTATTCGCTGGCGGCGGTGCTGCTCTGGCTCTGCGTCGGCCCGGTGCGGCTGGGGGCGTTGCCGCGTGCGTACCGCATCTGGGGCAGCCTGTTGTTTGTGTCGTACGAACTGTGCCTGGCGCTGTCGATCGGTTACGCCAACAGCGGCCGGCAGGCTATTGAGGTGGGCATGGTCAATTATCTGTGGCCCAGCTTCACGATGCTGGCGGCGATCCTGTTCAACCGGCAACGCGCCAACTGGCTGATCGTGCCGGGTTTTGTGGTGGCCATCTTGGGCGTCACGTCGGTGCTCGGTGGCGAACAGGGGCTCGATCTGGCCAGCCTGTCGGCCAATCTGCAGGACAACCCGCTTAGTTATGGGCTGGCGTTTGCCGGCGCGATGATCTGGGCCGCCTACTGCACAGTGACGGCGCGGATTGCCGAGGGCAAGAATGGTGTCACGCTGTTTTTCATGCTGACGGCGCTGGCGTTGTGGGCCAAGTATCTGATCGCTGGCGGGGCGCCGATGGCGTTCAGCCTGGACGGTGCGATTCACCTGGCGTTGGCGGCCTGCGCGATGGGATTTGGCTATGCCGCGTGGAATGTCGGCATCCTGCACGGCAATGTCACGGTGCTGGCTGGGGCGTCGTACTTCATTCCGGTGCTGTCGGCCGCGCTGGCCGCGGCGCTGCTGGACGCGCCGCTGTCGCTGGCATTCTGGAAGGGCGCTGCGATGGTAGTGGCCGGCTCCATCCTCTGCTGGCTGGCGACGCGCGGCAAGGGCCTGCGGCCTGCGTCCGCATCCGCGCGCGCCCGACCGCAGCGCCAGTGATACCAGTGATCGCTACATCAACGCTTCGACCGAGTACGCGACACCGTCGCGCCCCGGATCCGCGCCGCCTTCGAGCTGGCCATCGCGGATGCGCACCGCGTGCACCCAGCCGATCGTGTAGTTGTAGGGATTGCGGATGACTTCGTAGCCGCGCTGCTCGAGCTGTCGCGTCACCGCGCGCGGCACGCGATTGCAGACGTCGATGGCGTTACTGGTCGACGAGAACCGCGGTGCCGACACCGCTGCTTGCATCGTCATGCCGCGATCGACCACATTGAGGATCGCCTGCAGCACGCCCATTGCGATCTGCGTGCCACCGGGCGCGCCGAGCACGATCTCGGGCTTGCCGTCGCGGAACACGATCGTCGGGCACGACGACGTGAAGCGGCGCTTGCCTGGCGCGATGCTTCCCGCGCGACCGGGCCGCGGATCGAACACGCCCATGCAGCCGTTGTACATGAAGCCCAGTCCCGGCGTGATCGCGCCCGCGGGCATCGCCAGCGAATGCGTCAGCGACACGCAGTTGCCATCGCGGTCGACCACCGAAAGATGCGTGGTATCGCGCGGCACTGCGTGTCCCGGGTTCACGCGCGTCACGGCCACGCGATGGCCGCTGCGGATCGCGTCGGCTGTCGCCGTGGCGCGTTCGGCTGAAAGCAGCGCGTCGAGCGGCACGTCGACGTAGGCCGGGTCGCCGATATGGCGATCCTTGTCGACGGTGGCCTGTTTCATGACCTCGCACAGTATCGTGATGTACTCAGGCGAGTTGTGCGGAATCGACGCCAGATCGAACTGGTCGAGCGCGTGCAGCATTTCCAGCAGCATCGCGCCGCCGCCAGGCGGCTGATTGGTTGCCACGATGCGGTCGCGGTAACGCCCGAACAGCGGCTTTTGCCGCACCGCGCGATAGCCTTCGAGATCCGCGCGCGAAATCAGCCCGCCGTGGCGCGCCATGTCCTCGACAATCGCGGCGCCGATCTCGCCGCGGTAGAAATCGTCGGCGCCCACGCGGCCGATCCGTTCCAGCACATTGGCCAGGTCGGGATTGCGCAGCGGCGAGCCGATCGACTTCGGGCTGCCGTCTTCCTTGCAATAGAGTGCGCGGCCCGACGCGCTGAAAGCCAGACGCTCGCGGTTGCTGGCGCGGCCCAGCGTTGCGTCGTCGGTCCAGAACGCATACATGCCGGGACGCACGAAGTAACCGTTGCGCGCCCAATCCACGGCTGGTGCCACCACTTCGGCCCACGGCAGGCGGCCGTGCGCGCTGTGCATCGCCTCGAGCCCGCGCAGCGTGCCCGGCGTGGCAATCGACTGATAGCCGATATCGTTGAGCCGGCCCTTGATGAAGAAGCCGAAGCCGTCGCGCGCTTCGCCTTCGAGCAAATCGGCCCACATGTCGGCCCGCGCGCTGCCCGGCGCGGTCGCGTGGAAATCGAAATACTCGTGCGCATTGCTGCCCGGCATGTACACCGCTGCGGTGCCGAACCCTGCGATGCCGCACATCAGCGGATCCACCACGGTCTGGGTCAGCGCGCAGGCCACCGCGGCGTCCACCGCGTTGCCGCCGGCCTTCAGGATTTCCGCGCCCGATTCCGCGGCTTCCGGCTGCGGGCACACCACCATTCCCTGAGTGCTCATGATCAGTTCGCCTTGAAATCGACGTCGGACATCGCGCTCTGCAGGCGGCCGGTATCGCGCTCGGTCAGTTGCATCAGCAGACTCGACGGTCCCGGCATGGGGATCACCTGCATCGTCTTCAGCTTCTGCAGCACGGACTTGTCGGCGAGGAATTTTTGCGACGCGGCGTGCAGCCGGCGGATCGTTTCGGGCGGGGTGCCCGCCTTGGCGGCGATGCCCATCCATCCCAGATCGTCAAAGCCGGTCAGCCCCAATTCGGATGCGGTGGGCACGTTGGGTAGCTCCGGCACGCGCTTGGGCGAGAACAGCACCAGCGGCACCAGCTTGCCGGCCTGGATCTGCGGCGTCGCGCTGGCCACGGTGGGCGCCATCACCTGCGTCTGTCCGCTGACCGTGCCGACGATGGCGTCGGGCTCGCCCTTGTATGGCACGTGCGTCATGCGCAGCTTCTGGTTTTTCTGAAACAGCTCGACGATCACGTGCGTGGAGTTGCCCTTGCCCGCCGAGGCAAAGTTGATCGCGTCGGGTTTGGCCTTTGCCATCGCTTCCAGATCCTGCAGCGTGCGGATGCCGGACTGCGGATTGGCAACCAGCACGAACGGCGTGGTGGTCAGCACTGCCACCGGCGCGAAGTCCACCTCGGGTTTGTAGGCAAGCGGCGCGTAGGCAAACTTGTTGAGCACCATCTGCGATACGCCGGCCAAAAACAGCGTGCAGCCATCGGCGGGCTGTGCCAGCACGTATTTCGCGGCGATGACGCCACCCGCGCCGGCCTTGTTTTCGACGACGATGGTCGTGCCCAGATCGCGGCTAGCTGCTTCGGCCCACATGCGTGCCAGCGTGTCCGTGCCGCCGCCGGCCTGCTGCGAAACCACCAGACGAATCGGCCGGTGGTTGCCCGCTTCGCCACAGGCCCAGGCAGTCGTGCTCGCGCCAAGCGCCAGGGCCGCAGCCAGCATCGTTCCCCGAATGGAGATTTTCCTCATGTCGTATCCTTGTCTTCAAGCGTGTCGTGGTTGCAGTGCGGCCGCTGCCGTCGCATTATTGCCGCGACTTTGCTGCCCTCGCCAATGAAAACTTCCGAACCAACCATGAGGAAATACTCATGCAGTCTCCGCAAGACGCCGTAGCGTGGGCCCGGCGGCTGCGCATGCGCCATCTCGAATCGTTTCTGGTGCTGATCGAAGCCGGCACGCTGACCCTGGCTGCCGACCGCCTTCACATGACCCAGTCGGCGGTTTCCCACTGGCTCAGCGAGATGGAGGAACTGGTGGGTGCGCGCCTGGTGCTGCGCGGCAAGCAAATGCGCCTGACGCCTGCCGGCGAGGCCGTGCGGAAGCTGGCGCTGCGCGTGCTGGGCGAAGTCAGCCGCACCCACGACGATCTCATCTCGCTCGAACGCGGCGAGGTGTCGCGCCTGCATATTGGCAGCGTGACGGCCGGCATCGCGCATCTATTGCCGCGCGCCATCCTTGCGTTCCGCAAGCAGGAAGGCAACGTCGCCTTCCAGGTTTCGGAGGGCGTTTTCAATCGGCTGCTGAGCCAGTTGGAAGAACGCGAGTTCGACCTGATCGTCGGTTCGATCGACGCACGCGCCTATGGGCCAACGCTGGAACACGAAGTCCTGTTCGAAGACGATATTGCGATCGTGGTCGGGCCCAGGCACCCGCTGGCGGGCGCCACCGAGCTCGCGTGGACAGACCTCTACGCTTATCCATGGGCCATGCCGCCGCGCGATACGCTGATGCGCGTGCGACTGGAAAACACGCTGCTCGAGCGCGGCGGTGCGGGCATCGTGCCAGCGCTGGAAACGGGCTCGATCATGGTGCTCGAATCGATTCTCCACGCCAGCCATTTTCTGGGCGTCTGTTCCGCCGCCATGGCAGGGCATCTGGTCGATCGCTCGCTGGTACGGCGCCTCCCGCTGGCCGATGTCGGGTCATTTGGCCCGGTAGGCGTGGTGTGGCGACGCGGCGGTCAGGATGAAACGCTTTTGAAGTTTGTCGCGACCCTGCGGCGCGAAGCCAGAAAGATGATGCGCGGGAAATAGCGGGCGCCGGGGCGGTTCATGGCGCGCAAGCAAATCGCGGCCGGCGCAAAGGGGGTTCGCGTGCGAAGTGGTTGCCTCATCGCCGCGCAGCGGCCCGCGCGTGGTCGAGGAACGATTCGATCAGCGTGGCGCACGGCGACGACCGGCGCCACAGCACGCCAAAGCGGCGCGGCTCCGTTGCGGCGGGCAGCAACAGCTTTGCTATGCGCAGCCCTGCGGTCAGCGGCGATGCAATGTCCGGGACCAGTGACACGCCCAGGCCGCGATCGACCATCATCGCGATGGCCAGCAGGGAACTGAGTTCAAAACGTTCCTGCGCCGGCGTAATGCCGGCGCGGCGCAGGTATTCGTCGGCCTGTCGGCCGCCGCCGAGATCGCGGTCGTAGCGGATCAGCGGCCGGGTTCGCAGCAGTTCATGTGGATTCGCATGTTCATCGCGCGCCTGGGCAAGCACCACCAATGGTTCCTGTCGCAGCAGTTCCCACGCAAAGCCCTTTGGCATGGCAAACGGCGGATGCAGGCACACCGCGGCATCGAGTTCGAGTTGCCTGACCGCGTCGACCAAGTCGCTCGACATGGCCGAGCGAATATGGACCGACACGCCCGGATGGGCCGATGCGAAGCGCGCCAGTGCGTCGGGCAACAGGCTGTGCAGCGCGGTATTGATCGTGCCGATGCGCAGTTCCCGCACGGCCTCTGACTGGTTGACCCAGCTCCGCAGTGCGTCCACTTCCTTCAACAGTCCGACGCAGCGCTCCGCCAGGCGCCGCCCCGCTTCAGTGGGACTGACCGTGCGGCCCGACCGCCCGAGCAGCGTGGTGCCCAGCTGTCGCTCCAATACCTGGATTTGCTGCGACACGGCTGCCGGCGTGACATTGAGGCGCCTCGCCGCTTCGGCGAGCGTGCCGGTTTCGACGACCAGCGCGAAGGCGCGAAGGTAGGCGGTTTCCATAGATTTTCTATGCTGCGAAGGTAGAAAAGTATAGTTTATCTTGCGCTTTTCATCGGCGACACTGGATGCCCTCAACGAACACATCGCACAAAATGCACACGGGTATCTGGCCATGAGAAGCAAGTTGTTCGTCCCCGGCTCGCGGCCGGAATTCTTTGCCAAGGCGCTGGCAAGCGACGCCGATGCGCTGTCCTTCGATCTCGAAGACGCGGTTGCGGAAGAAAAGAAGGGCGAGGCGCGCGATCTGCTGGCGCAGCTGCTGCGCTCGGCCGAGGCGCGCGCGACCGCGAAGACGCTGATCGTTCGCGTCAATGGCCTGAATAGCGCGCATTTCGAGGGGGACATTGCCGCGGTGGTGCTCCCGGGCGTGCATCTGATCAACCTGCCGAAACCCGCTAGCGCCGACGACGTGCGCCGCGCGGCCGCCGCGATCGAACGGGCCGAACGCGCCAATGGTTTCACCGATGCCGATGCCAGAGTGGGGCTGTTGCTGAACATCGAATCGCCCCAGGCGCTGCGGTGTGCCGCGGAACTGGCGTGCGCCCATGCGCGCGTGGCGGGATTGCAATTGGGTCTTGGCGATCTGTTCGAGCCGGCCGGCATCCACCGGCGCAATACTGCTGCGATCGCGTCGGCGATGTTCGCGGTGCGCATGGCGGCGGCCGAGGCCAACGTCTTCGCCTATGACACGGTGTTCGCCAATATTCGCGATGCGGAAGGCTTTCGCGCCGAAGCGGAACTGTCACGCCAGATGGGATTCCTCGGCAAGAGCTGCATCCACCCGAGCCAGATCGCGCTGGCCAACGAAGTCTATCGCCCCACCGATGACGAGATCGCGCATGCGGTGCGTGTCGTTGCGGCTGCCGCGCAGGCCCAGGCTGATGGCGTCGGCGCCTACGTGGTCGACGGCAAGATGATCGACGGGCCGTTCGTGCGCCGCGCGCAGGCCACGGTCGAGATCGCCAGGCGGCTCGGACTCGTCGCGGCCTGACGGCGCGCACGGGTGCCGCACAAATAAAAAAACCACACAGGAGACAAAACCATGACGACCTTGCAGTCGCGCCTGCACCGGCATCGCGCCGCCGCATGCCTTGCGTTTATCGCCGCGGCGGGCGGCCTCGCGGCGGCGTCCGGCGCGATGGCCGAAAGCGCCTATCCGTCGAAGCCGATCACGGTCATCGTGCCGTATCCGCCGGGCGGATCGAACGACCTGTTCGCGCGCATCGTGGCCAAGGAGATCGGCGAGGAACTGAAGCAGCCGGTGATCATCGACAACCGTCCGGGCGCCAGTGGCAATACCGGAACCGGCATGGTGGCCAAGGCCGCGCCGGACGGCTACACGCTGGTGGCGGTGTCGTCGAGTTTGACCACCAACGCGGCGGTGCAGGGCAAGCTGCCCTACGACGCGGTAAAGAGCTTCGCGCCCGTGGCGATGGTGGCGCAGGGGCCGTTTATCGTGGCTGTCAGCAACGACTTCCCGGCCAAGACCCCGCAGGAACTGATCGACACGATCCGCGCCAATCCCGGCAAGTTCAACTATGCGTCTTCCGGACCCGGCAGCGTCAATCAGTTCGGCACCGAACTGCTCAAGGCCAAGGCCGGCAAGCTGAACATCACACACGTGCCCTATCGTGGCATGGGCCCGGCCGTGACCGACCTGATCGGCAACCAGACCCAGTTGCTGATTTCGAGCGGACCGTCGCTGTTGCCGATGGTGCGCGCCGGCAAGGTCCGCGCGGTGGGCATCACGAGCCTCAAGCCGAGCCCGGTTGCGCCGGAGCTGACGCCGATGGCCAGCGCGGTGCCCGGCTACGAGTTCGAACTCTGGTGGGGCTTTCTCGCGCCGGCCGGCACGCCGCCGGCGATCGTCGCGCGGCTCAATGCCGCTGTGAACCACGCGCTGGAGAAGCCCGCCGTGAAGGCGGCGATCCTCAAGGAGGGCGCCGAGGCAAAGCCGGTTACGCCGCAGCAGTTTGCCGAGACCATCGCCGACGATGTGGCGCGCTGGAAGGTGCTTGCCAAACAGCAGAACATCGTCGTGGACTGAACTGCTCGCGATCCGGAGACCGTATGCAAAGCCATATCACTACACAGGACGACGTGTTTGCCTCGCACCGCGCGGGTCGAGCGGGCCCGTTAAGCGGCGTGCGCGTGCTGGACCTCAGCGCCTATATCGCCGGCCCCTACGGCTGCTCGCTGCTGGCAGACCAGGGCGCCGACGTCATCAAGGTCGAGCCGCCCGCGGGCGACAATCTGCGCAAGTATCCGTCCACGCTGGAAGCCGAAAGCCGCGCCTTTCTTGGCGTCAACCGAAGCAAGCTCGGGGTCGTGCTCGACCTGAAGGATCCCGCCGATCTGGATCGCCTGCTGGCGCTGGTGCGCAATGCCGATGTGCTGGTGCACAACTTCCGGCCCAGCGTGCCGGGCCGGCTTGGTATCGGCTACGAACAGCTCTGCGCCGTCAATCCGCGCCTGATCTACTGCGCCGTCACGGGCTATGGCGAAACCGGACCGCTGAAGGACAAGGCCGGCTACGACCAGGTGCTGCAGACCATGACCGGGATGTGCACGCTGCAGGGCAAGCAGGGTGGGCAGCCAGAAATCCTGTATGGCTCGATCGTGGACTACTACGCATCGGCGCTGGTGGCGGGTGCGGTGTCGTCGGCGCTCTACGAGCGCGAGAAGAGCGGGGCGGGGCAGTATGTCGGCGTATCGCTGCTGCGCGCGGCGCTGACCATGCAATCGGCGCGCATGGTGTGGGCCGAATCGGAACCTAGGGAAGTCGGCCGCGACATGCGTTCCGGCGGCATTACCGGCATTCATCCCACCCGCGACGGCTACATCTATATTTCGGCCAACACCCCGCACTTCTGGCGCGCGCTGTGCGAAAAAACCGGTCTGGCCGATCTGCTGTCGACCGATCGTTACGACAGCGTGCGCAAGCGCGCCCAACATCAGGCCGAAATCCTCCCACGCCTGCACGCCGCGTTGCAGCAGCGCTCGGCGCTGGAGTGGGAGGCACTGTTCGGCGAAGAAGTGCCGTGTGCAGCCGCTCGATCGGTGGAGGATATGTTCGACTTTCCGCAAGTGACGGCCGAAGCGATGGTGGCCACCTTCGAGCACCCTGTCGTCGGCCGCTATCGCGGCTTCACGCGCGCGGTGACGTTCGGTCGCACGCCCGGCCCCGAGCCGTTCGCCGCGCCCGCGCTCGATCAGCATGGCGATCATGTGCGTGCGGCGGCGGACAGGCTGGCGCGCCACGTCTGAACTGCAATCATCGGCAGCCAATTCGGCAGGCGTCTTTCCAGCAAGAAATAGCGAATGCCGGATAAGTTGCCGGCGCATAAATCCTTGCTGCGGACATGCAATATCGCACCGAGGTACCCCGCAAAAGGGGTACGTCGCGTATATGCAATATTTGGAAAAAAAGTCCAAATAATGGATTACATTGCGGGACCAAAAAAAATGACGAAAGGGTCCTATGAAAGTAGCGAGTATTGCTGCAGCGGTTGCTGTCACCATTCTTTCCGGCTGCGCATCCATTGCGGGTAGTTCCAGTCAACCGATCTCGGTTCAGGCGATGAAATCGGGTTCGCAGGTATCGGGTGCCGTATGCGAACTGACGAACGATAAGGGATCGTGGTTCGTGACGACGCCAGGGTCCGTGACAGTGCACAAGGCATACGGTGACATGAGCATCAAGTGCCAGAAGGAAAGCATTGACCCGGCGCTCACCACCGCCAAGTCGTCGGCCAATGGCCTGGTGTTTGGCAACATCCTGTTCGGCGGGCTGATCGGCCTCGCCGTGGATATGGGCACCGGCGCGGGGTACGACTATCCCACCATGGTCACCGTGCTAATGGATACCATGCCGACGCCGGAAGCCGCAGCCGTCAAGACAGTTGCACAAGCTACGGCAACGAAGGCTGATCTGGCCAGCGCACAGCCTGCCGCCGCTCCCAACGCCGCAGAAACCAAGTAATCGATCCGTCCTGCCCACAAGAGCAACACCCGCGGTCCTTTGCAGGATGCGCGGGTGTCATCGTTTGGGCGTAGACCGAAGCCGCGCCCCGGCGTTGCCTTAGCCGATGCGGACGGTCATGTCTGCGCTGCCGATGCGAAGCGCGCGCTATCCCTGGGTCGCAAATCGTTTGGTGAGCCAGCGCACCGGAGCGCCGATTATCGGCAGCTGTCGCCACAGCGTCGCGGCGTCCCAGAAATCCTGATGATCGGAAACTCGGCCATGCGCATTGAAGTGCAGACGGCTGCAGCCAGGGACGTCGAATGCGCGCCCGCGCACCTTGCCTGTGAATGTCCAGGGGACATAGGCGTCGGCGCCGCTCGCCATCGGCGTGGCCATCGTAAAGCGCGGTGACTCCACCGTGTTGAACATGTGGACGAAGATCGCGTGAATTGCCGCGGTGCCCCGCACGTCATTGAAGGGATCGCGAAATCGCGCGTCCGGCGCGTAAAACTGCCCCAGCATTTCAAGAGACGCCGGTGTCAGTGTCTCGTACCAGGCAAGCAGTGCGCACAGGCTGTCCCGATGCGAGGGATCGGTCGGAGGCGGCAGGTCGGTTGCAGGGTTCATGATGTACGGGCCAGTCGTTGCAGCAAGCCGAGACTGATGCGGTAGGGTAGCAGGCTGACAAGACGAACCGCGCGCGTGAAGCGCAGCGGAAAGGCTATTTCAAAACTGCCCCGCGCGAATCCGGCCAGGATGTCCCGCGCCGCGATTTCCGGTGTGATCAACGCGGGCATCTTGAACGCGTTCAGTGCGGTCAGGCGAGATTTGACGAAGCCGGGATTGATCAGGTAGATGCCAAGCCCATGACCATGCAGTTCGGCGTACAGAACTTCCGCCAGATTGATCAGCGCGGCCTTTGTCGGGCCATATAGCGTGGCGTTCGGCAGTCCGATGTAGCCGGCGGCGCTTGCCACGATGGCCAGTCCGCCCGAGCGCTGCGACAGCATGGTGGGCAGGATCGCATCGAGCCCATAGTACACACCGCACAGATTCGTCTCGATCGTATGGTGGGCCTCTTCGGCGCTGACCTGCCAGGGCCGCAGGGGGCGGTATTCGGCCGCGCAGAACACGACCAGATCCACGCCTTGCCATGCCTGGCACAGCGCATGGTGGGTCGCTGTCCAGTCGCCTGGACGGTTCACGTCCATCGGCAATGCGACGCCGTTCGGATGGCCCGCGACCACCGCATGGAGGCCTTCGGGCCGGCGCGCCGACACGGCGACCCATGCCCCTTTGTCGAGCAAAGCCCTGGCGAGCGCCGCGCCGATGCCGCTGGACGCGCCGACCACCCACACGCGCTTATCGCGCCAGTCGCGCAAGCGCGGATTCAAATGCAGACCGAAGCCCATGAGGGATCCTATTGGGCCGGGCGACGAAAGGCGATCGTCACTTGTCCGACCTCGAAACCAAACTTTGTGACGCGCGCGCGATTGATCATCGTCTGCGGGTCGATGAGTACCATCATGTCGTCGAACTGGACTTCATACACGTCGTCGTCGACCGGCAAGCGCATCGTGTAATGCCAGCGCAGGACGTTGCCGGCCACCTGACCTGCCGCCGTGCCGACGATGTCGGGCGCGCTGCCCTGCCATGTGCCGTCGGCCTGCCGGCGGAGCGTCCAGGTGCGCTCCTGCGTGGTGCCGTCGCTGTAGTGGAAGGCCTCGTGCAAAACAAAACCGTCCTGCGTTGTCTGGCCGTTCAGAACCACATGGAATCGCTTGACGATCTCTCCGCTGCGTTTCTGGAACATGCCCCACGCCTCGGTCCTGCCCGCAAAGTACTGGGTGATGTCGAGCACCGGTTTTTCCTGTGCGTATCGGCTGACATCAGGTGTGGAGCATGCGGTGGCCAGCACGGTGGCGGCTGCCACGATCAGTGCAGCGAGCGGTCTCATGGAAAATTCTCCGTAACGGCGCGCGATGGCTCGCGCAATGCGGCCAGCGCGGCCAGCTTGAACAGGCAGGGCAAGCCCGCGTAGGCCAGCGCCAGCGCCAGCCCCGCGCCGCCGGTGGCGGGATTGCCGGGCTGATAGCCGAACCATGCCAGCGCCGGCAGCGATAGCGCCGAGATGGCGAGGCAAAGCTTGCCGATCAGCGTCCAGATGCCAAAGTAGGCGCCCGCGCCTTCGCCGTCCGGTATGCAGCGGGCGAGTAGAACCGGCGGCAATGCGAGATCGGCGCCCAGCGCCGCGCCGCATACGACGCAGACTGCCAGGAACGGCGCGACGTCGCCGGGCCCCAGCGTGGCTGCCCAGACGAACGCGGCGATGGCCAGACCCATTGCCGCGCGCCACGCGGAGCGCGGGCCGATGCGTGCCGATATTCGCACCCAAAGTGGCAAGCCCAGCGCCGCGGCCAGGAAATACGCGGCCAGACTTGGCGCCACCCATTGCGCCGCGCCGAGCCGGTCCTCGATAAAGAACACGGCCAGCGACGCCGGTATCGCGACGGACAGGCCATTCAGGAAATAGGGCGCCAAGATCATTCGGAACGACGCATTGACGCGCACCGGTGTCCACAGGCTTGCAATGGTGTGCGCAAAGCCGCCGCGTCCGGATCGGCCGTCTGCCGTGCGCGGCGCCATCCGCCAGGGCGGCGCAAAGCGCAGCAGGCACAGCGCACCGATCAGCAACATCGCGAACAGCGCGATAAACGGGACCATCGCGTGCTGTGGTGTCTGGTCGTCTGCAGCCAGCAGCCCCGCGGGCGCGGCGCTGGCGATGAGCACCCCGATCACGCCAGCCCCTTCGCGCCAGGCCGCGGCACGGGTCAGCACGTCGCTGTCGCTTGCCAGCCGTGCACCCCAGGCCAGGTAGGCGACGTTGATAAAGCTGTGCGCGGCATAGATCGCGACCAGCGCCACGGCAAACCATACGGCCAGCGCAACGCCTGCCACCGGCGGCATCCATAACGCGGCAAACGCGCCAACCAGGCACAACGCGGCGATCCACAGCGCCATCGACAGGCCGCGGCCACGCGCCAGCGTATCGGCCAGGCGGCCGAGCAGCGGGTCCTGTGCGGTATCGACAAGGCGCGTTAGGAACAGGATCAGCCCGGCCGTCGAAAGCGGCATGCCAAGACGCGCGGTGTAGTAGGCCGGCGCCTGGACGTAGATGGGCAGCGCCACCATGGCGAGAGGCAAGCCCATCGCGCCATAGGCGGCGAGTTGTGCGGTGCGCGCGGTCATCGCGCCAACCCCAGCAGTTTCTGACGCAAGCCTGGGTCCCGCGTGGCCGGGCCCAGCCAGATGGAAAAGAATGCGCGCGCCAGCGCTGGATCGTCGATCTGGCCGGTTGCGCGGTCATTGGCGTAGAAACGTGCGCCTTGATTCGGCAGGTAAACGCCGGTCAGCCGATCTCCCGCGCGCACGTCCACCATGACCCGCGACAGCGCATCGCGCCAGCGCTGGAGCGTGGCGTCGGAGAGCGAATGGCCCTGCATGCGCACGATTTCGTCGATGCTCGTGTCCACCAGGCGCTGCGCGCCGATGTCCCGCGCATAGACCAGACGCAGCGCCAGGGGCGCGTCGAGCACGCTCGCCGGATCGGCCGGCGCGGCAGACACGAGCGATGCCGATGGCTGTCCCATCCACAACTGCGCCTCATAAATGCGCATTCCCAGCCAGCGGTAGTCGCCCTGTCCGATCATCTGCGCATGCGGCAGCGCATCGCGCCACGCCTCGGCCGCTATGCCAGGCAATGTGGACAATCCGAGCAGCAGCGCCGCCAGTTGGCGTTTCATGCTAATTCTCGCGCGTCAGAAGAAACTGCATGACGTCGGTGCGGCCCGCATCGAACCCGGCTTCGCAGTAGCAGAGATAGAGCCGCCACATGCGCACGAAAGTCTCGTCGAAGCCGAGCGCGAGGACGTCCTCGATATGCGCCTCGAAGCGTTGGCGCCAGCGCCGCAATGTTTCGGCATAGTCCCGGCCGAACGTCAGGACTGTCTGGCTCGAGAATCCTCCGCGCCGCGCCGCCTCGGCAAAGCGCGCGGGGCTGGGCAGCATGCCGCCGGGAAAGATGTACGCGCGGATAAAGTCGCCGCTTTGCCGATAGGCGTCGAAGCGCGCATTGTCGATCGTGATCGACTGGATCACGGCCTGTCCGCCTGGGCGCAGCCTGCGGTTGAGCTGATCGAAAAAACCCGGCCAGTACGCCTGGCCGACCGCTTCGAACATCTCGATGGACACGACGGCATCGTAGGTGCCCTGCAGATCGCGATAGTCGCGCAGTTCCAGCGTAATGCGATCGCTCAGGCCCGCCTGCGCAACGCGTGTCTGCGCCAGTGCAAGCTGCGCGGCGGAGATCGTCACGCCATGCACCTGCACGCCGCGCCGGGCCGCATGCAGGGCGAATCCACCCCAGCCGCAGCCGATTTCGAGCACGCGCATGCCCGGTTGCAGCGCAAGCGCATCGCAGATATGGGCGTACTTGGCTTCCTGCGCCGCTTCGAGCGAAAGGTCGCTGCGGCCGCCGAACAGCGCGGCCGAATAGCTCCAGGTTTCGTCGAGCCATAGCGCATAGAACGGGTTGCCCAGATCGTAGTGCGCGTGGATATTGCGCCGGCTGCCCGCGCGCGTGTTGCGCCGGAGCAGATGCTGCAACTGCTGCCAGCGGCGTGCCAGCCAGGTGCCGGCGATGGTCCGGGACAGGGCCGATTCGTTGTCCAGCGCCACGCGCAGCACGGCCACCAGGTCGGGACTGTCGATCCAGCCGGCGCGATACGCATCGGCAAAACCGATATCGCCGGCGCGCAGGATCGCTTCGCACGCGCGCCAGTCGCGCAGCGTCAGCCTAGCCCCCGGCGCTTGATGCGGATCGCCGTATACCGTCTCTTGGCCGTCCGGCCGTAAGAGCACCAGATGGCCCACGTCCATGCGCTCGAGCGCGGCCAGGAACATTCGGACTGACAAGGATGTCCGGGACGGCAGCAGGGTAGGGGCAAATGGTTGGAGCAACGCACGCTGGTGGAAGGGCAGGCGGTTCATATGAGCAGGAAGTGCCGGGAAAAATGGGGTTAACCGACGGGCGGGGCCGACGGCGGATGCTTGCCATGGAACGGCACCGATCTCCACCACAGGCGCACCGCCTGCCAGTGGATGCGCACAATGACCGCAATTGCAGCCCACGGCTGCGCGGCCAGTACCGCCAGCATGCGGCGCAGGGTGAGCGGCCCCTTGCGCCCGCCGATCGAGGTGCGCAGCAACAGGCCGTCGTCGTCGTAATAATCGATGCCGACGTAGGCCGTTTCCTCGGTTTCGCGTATATGAAACGCGTAGTGACCCTGCACGGTGTTGAAGGGCGATACATGCAGCCGCTTGCGTGTGGCAAGCACGGTGTGCGTGTGGATCGGCCCCAGGTCAGGCGCGG
This sequence comes from Cupriavidus pauculus, assembly GCF_008801835.1. GTDB lineage: Bacteria > Pseudomonadota > Gammaproteobacteria > Burkholderiales > Burkholderiaceae > Cupriavidus > Cupriavidus pauculus. The sequence continues at coordinate 76,086 of NZ_VZOW01000007.1, forward strand.
TCACCAGATAGGCGTGGTGATCGCCAAAGGTGTTGTTGACCTCGGCCACCAGTGCGCGCAGTGCGCCTGCGCGGTCGTGGCAATACCAGAAGCTGACCGGATTGAAGACGTAGCCGAACAGGCGCGGCGTGGTCTGCAGCCAGATCGGTCCGTCGTCGGGCAGGCCCGCCGCCGCCAGACGCGGGCGGACCCAGTCGCCAAGGCTGGATCCATCGCGCGGGCCATAGTCGCGCGTATGCAGGCTGACCAGCCTGGTCCGGTCGACGCCGAACCACCAGCGCCGCAGGCTGGGCATCGCGTCGATATCGACGCGCACGCAGAACACCGGGTAGACAAAGCGATTGCGAGCGGGACGCAAGCGGTCGTGCATCACGCGGCAGCGCAGGAGCCAGGCGGTCGCCGTCATAGTCGTGCCCATGCCGGCAAGGCGCCGAAATCGCGCACCACGCGTAGCGCTGATTTCAATCCGTCCTCGTGAAAGCCATAACCGGTCCATGCGCCGGCGTACCAGGTGCGTCGCTCGCCCTGCAATGCCGGCAGGCGCTGCTGCGCCGCAATGGCCGCCAGGTCGAACAGAGGATGCGCGTAGTGGAAGCGCCGCAGCTCCGTGCCGGGCGCGGGATCGCGATAGGCGTTGAGCGTGACCACCACGGGCGTGCGGAACGGCAGCGGCTGCAACTGGTTGAGCAGATAGCTGACGCATACGGCGCGCTGTGCGTCGCCATGGCGGCGGCCCAGGTAGTTCCAGGCGGACCATACGCGTGTGCGGCGCGGCAGCAGCGTGGCGTCGGTATGCAGGATCGCCACGTTGGGGGCATAGCGCACGCTGCCCAGCACAGCGCGTTCGGCCGGCGATGCGTCGGCAAGCATCCGCAAGGTGTCTGGCGCGTGCGTGGCAAAGACGATCGCATCGAAGCGCGCAGTGCACTCGTCGGTCATGACAGAAACGCCGTCCTCGTCGCGGCGTACGGCGCGCACTGCCACGCCCAGACGGATGTCGTCGAGCCGCGCAGCGATACGCTGCACGTAACTGCGCGCGCCGCCATCCACGGTGCGCCATTGCGGGCGATTGCGCACCTGCAGCAGCGCATGATTGAGGCAGAAGCGCAGAAACGTTGCCGCCGGAAAATGCAGCACGTCAGCCGTCGCGCATGACCAGATCGCGGCCGCCATCGGCAGCAGGTAGTGCTGGCGAAACGGCTGCCCATACTGGCCGGCGGTGAGCAGATCGCCAAGCGAGCAACCGCTGCGCTCGGCAAGCGCCAGATGGCTTTGCGCAGCGCCGTTGAATCGCAGGATGTCGCGCAGCATGCCAAGGAAAGTTGGCGAGAACGCATTGGCGCGCTGCGCAAATACGGTGTTCATATTGCTGCCGGCCCATTCGAGCCGCCCGTCGTCCAGCGACACCGCAAAGGACATGTCGCTGGCATGCGAGCGCACGCCCAGCGCTTCGAACATCGCCACCAGATTCGGGTAGGTGCGGTCGTTGAAAACCAGAAAGCCCGTGTCGACGGGACAGGTGTGGCCGTCCAGCGTGACATCCACGGTATTGGAGTGGCCGCCGAGATAATCGCCGGCCTCGAACAGCGTGACGGCGTGATCGCGACCAAGCAGCCATGCCGTGGCTAGCCCCGAGATCCCGGCGCCCACCACGGCAATGCGCATTCCCTTCTGAGTGACCGAACAAGCGCCCACGCTGCACCTTTCTGGTTTTTTTAGCAGTTATTGATGCGTTTTCGAGCTGGGGTGCTACCATACCCCTACTGTCTCGGAAAGAAGGTTACTGCATAGTAACGAAATTTACAAATGGGTATTTTGGGTAAGCTCAGCTTCAAGGACCAGACCTTCCGGTTGCGTGAGGACGCGATCCTCGATGCCGCCACGCGCATTCTGGCGGGCAAGGGGTTCGACCTGATGACCATGGACGACGTGGCCGGCGAGGTGGGTATTTCGAAACCCATCCTCTACAAGCATTTCAAGTCCAAGGACGATCTGGTGGGCGCCGCCATGATCCGGCTGATAGACGGCGCGCTGGAGTTCCTGGAACGCTTGCCGTCGGAAGACACGGCGCTTGGCCGCCTGCGGGCGCTGCTGGCATGGGCGCTGCATGTGCGCCTGGAAGGTGGATTGCCGTTCCTGCCGTCGACCAGCCCGAACGTGCGCGACATGCTCACACGCAACGTGCGCTACGTGACGCGCGTGCTGAAGCTCAACGGCGTCCTCACGAAGCTGGTGGGCGAGGCAAAGAAGGCGGGCGACCTGGACCGCACCTTGCCCGACGACGTGATCCTCTTTTCCTATTACTCGCGCACCTGCGATCCGGCTGTCGAATACCTGCGTCTGTACGCCAAGCTCGACGACGAGCAGATCGTCAAGCATATGCTCGACGTCTGCTTCAACGGTATTTCGGCGAAGGGTTAGCGATCGGCCGGACGGGCGCGAGGCATCGCACCGGCCGCACCGCCGCAACTGCGCGACGCCGGTGTGCGCGCCTACGTCAGGCGCTAGGCGCCCCGCGCGGCGCGTCGGGAGCGCACGGCATTGGCCAGCGTTTCCAGCACGGCAACCGAATCATCCCAGCCGATGCACGCGTCGGTGATGCTCTGGCCGTACGCAAGCTTCGCGGGATCGTGCTCGCCCGGCGTGAACTTCTGCGCGCCGGGCACCAGATGGCTTTCGACCATCACGCCAAAGATCGACGCGCTGCCGCTTGCCACCTGCTGCGCCACTGCGTCGGCCACGTCGATCTGCTTCTGATGCTGCTTGCTGCTGTTGGCGTGACTGCAATCGACCATCAGCGCACGGCCCAGCCCGGCGGCTTCGAGTTCCTTGCAGGCAGCCGCCACCGATTGCGCGTCGTAGTTGGGCGTCTTGCCGCCGCGCAAAATCACGTGGCAGTCGGGGTTGCCCTGGGTATGCACCGTCGCCACTTGTCCGTTCTTGTGCACGCCGAGGAAATGGTGCGGGCGCGACGCCGCCTGGATCGCATCGATGGCGATCTTGATATTGCCGTCGGTGCCGTTCTTGAAGCCGATTGGCGCGGAAATGCCCGAGGCCAGTTCACGATGCACCTGGCTTTCCGTCGTGCGCGCGCCGATGGCGCCCCAGCAGATCAGGTCGCCGATGTACTGCGGTGAAATCACGTCGAGGAATTCGCCTGCCGCCGGCAGTCCCAGTCGATTGATATCGAGCAGCAGGCTGCGCGCGATGCGCAGGCCTTCGTCGATGCGATAGCTTTCGTCGAGGTACGGATCGTTGATCAGCCCCTTCCAGCCCACCGTGGTGCGCGGCTTTTCAAAATACACGCGCATTACGATCTCGAGCGAATCCGCAAAGCGTTCGCGCTGTGCCATCAGTCGCCGCGCGTAGTCGAGCGCGGCCTGCGGGTCGTGGATCGAGCATGGGCCCATGATCACGAGCAGCCGGTCGTCGTTGCCGTGCAGAATGCGCGCGATGTGCTGGCGCGTCTGCGTGACCAGCGCCTCGACCGGCGTGCCGCGGATCGGAAAGAAACGGATCAGATGTTCGGGCGGCGGCAGCGGAATGATGTCTTCCACATGCGCGTCGTCTGTCACGCTGGTGCGGTCCGGCGGCGTTTGCGAGCCTTGTGCTGCGACGGCCGATGATTGCTGTGGACTGGTCATGCGGAGCTCCTGGGATTCTGAAAGTGATGCGCGGCGCGGTGCGGCGGTAATGGCTGCGGGCAGCGCGCGTGGGGGTTCGGCTTGACTGGCGGGGTCGCCATCGGCGCGCTGCGCCAGGCTGTCGTAATAGTGGAAGGCGTGGCAGCTTCGTGCCCAATGGCGATTGGTGTTCTTGCGCGTGCCGATGCCGATCAGCGTGCGGCCAGCGGCGCGGATCCTTTGCGCCACCGGCATGAAGTCGCTGTCGCCGCCGATGATGACCACGGTGCCGATATGAGCGAAGCGCGAGATATCATCCGCCGCATCGAGACACAGCCGGATATCGGCGCCGTTCTTGGCCGACGCGCCGGGCGGGAACAACTGGACAAGATCCACGGCGTTCTGCAGCAGCGCATCGCGATACCGGCCGAAAAACTGCCAGTTGCCGTAGGCGCGATGGATGGCGATGTCGCCCAGCGATGTGCACAGGTCCACCAGCGACTGCACGTCGATCAGCGGTTCCTGCGGCTTGAAGCGGTTGTCGGGCTTGGCATAGGCGCCTTCGCCATGCTTGCCCTCGAGCAGACCGGCGTGCAGGTTCTCGAAGTCCCAGTAAATCGCCACGGAGCGCCGCGCGCCGTTTTCGTCGTTCAAATCCGTTCTCCCGCATGCTGAATCCGCGGCATCTTACCGCCAATTCAACGATGGGACGGTGCGAACGGCCTGTATTGCACAGGGTGCCGGCGCTCGACGTTGGCGCTTGATGTCGACGATCGCCGGCGCGCGGCGTGGATTCGAGCGCGATGGGTTACTCGTGCTGCGCGCGCGCCAGGGTCAGATAATGCGGAATCCGCGTCAGCGCCCATTCGGCGGCGGCATCGCGGATCGTATTGCGGTCACCGTGGAAGCGCCGGGTTTCGGCAAACTCCACCGGTTGGCCGGCGCGGCTCGCCGCACGGAAGATCCACGCAAAACATTGCGTGCCCACCGGCGTGCCGTCGTCGGCGCCATCGTCGGCAACGCCGGTATTGGCCACCGCGAGATCGGCGCCTGACATCGCCAGCACGCCGCGCGCCATGGCTAGCGACACCGCTTCGCTGGTCAGCCCGTGGCGGTCGATCAGATCCTGGCTCACGTCCAGAACGCCGGTCTTTGCCTCGGGCGCATAGGTCACCACGGCCAGCCGCAGGCAACTGCCGCAGCCCGGCACCTCGGCAAGCTTGGCAGCGATCAGGCCGGCCGTGCAGGATTCGGCGGTGGCCACCACCAGGCCATGCCGCAGCAGGAAATGCGCTACGTGTTGTACGTCGTCCATGGCGAATTACTTTTGACAGGTTGGTGGGCTGCCCGCATGGTGCGCGGCGGGCGACGCAATGGAACCACCATTATTTCCCGGGCACACCTCGCGGCCGATACGCACGCGCGCACCGCACCAGTTCTTCGGCATACGGCGCTGCGACGAACAATGCGATCGTCACAAGCAGCCCGGTCAGATAGGCGGGGGGCAACGGATCGGTCTTCGGTCGTAGCGAGAAATCGGCCACCGCCTCGCCGTGGCCAAACAAGGCGAGGAATTGATCCCAATAAGCCGCTGCCAGTAGTGCGATGGCGGCAATCGGCAAGACTTCGAGCAGGCTGTGCATGTGTTGCTCGACGGGGCGGATGTCGCGGCGCGCGCTAGCGTATTGCACGTCGATCCATGCGGTGACCGCATGCACCACGGCACCCGCAATCATCACCGCAAACAACGCGGCGTTGATTTCCAGAAACAACGCCAGCAGCACAGGCACGCCTACCTCGGCCATCATCAGGCTGTGCATGATCGATTCCAAAACGCCGGCATTGCTTTCGATGCGCGTGCGCTTATGGCAGAGCCAGTCGCCCAGCCCGGCGCAAATCCATAGCGGCACGAGTCCGTACATCAAGATCGCTCTGACCGGGCTGTCCACCGTTGCCAACTCCTCGATAGCCGATTGAAGACGCTTCAGGCGCTGTCGTAGCGCTGCAAACTGGAAGCAACCGACGTGAAGCAATCGACGTGCCATTTTGGCGATGGGCGAACCATGACGCGCCAGCGCGGCGGCACGGTTTTTGCGCAGCCATTGCGTCGCCGGGGCTCACCCTCAATAGCAGGAGTGCAATATGTTCAACTTCTTTCGCAGGCATCGCGACCGACAAACGCCGGATCCCTCAACGCGCACCGACGAGGGCCAGCCGCCCACATGGCGCGCGCTGGAAGAGCGCGATCAGGCCCAACGGCCCGACGAGCCCGGCTTCGGCGGGGCGGGATACTTCGGCAGCAGCGACGGCGGCGGCCAGTCGTTCAACAGCGCACAGCGCGTCTATCCTGGCGACCCCGGCTATCGCGACCATCCCACGCGCCCCATTACGTCGCCACGAATCGGCGCGCATCCCACGGGACCGAAGAACTTCCAGCGTGACGACCACCGCATCCACGCCGATGTCTGCGACCGTCTGGCCATGGACGACGCGGTCGATGTCAGCGAGGTCACGGTCGACGTAGAGCAGGGGCTGGTGAAACTGGAGGGATCGGTGGCGGACCGCTACCAAAAGTACCGTATCGAGGAAATTGCCGCGGCGGTGTTTGGCGTTTGCGACGTGGAGAACCACATCCGGGTGGGACGCGAGCGGGGCGAACTCGATCTCTCGGAACGCACCCTCAATCTGAGTTAAAGCGTCAGTTAAAGCGGCGGGTTTGCCGCAGCGCAGCGACGGCGCGCCAACGCGTCCGCGCTGCAATTCCTGCACGCGGCGCACGGCAATTTATGCAAGCGATGTGCTCCGCGCGAGGCTGATATCAGGTGCATGCGTGGCGGTTGGTGTGCCGCCACGCGATGCGCGTCGCCTTCCCTCAGGCGCCGTCGAGGAACGGATTGCGTCGGCCCAGGCGAGACCCCAGCGCATCGGGCGGCAGGCTCATGCTGCCCGCGTCCACGGCGACAGCGGGATTTGCAGCGACGGTAGGATCGCCAGGCGCGCCCGGCGCCATCGCGGGCGACGTGCTCGATGGCGGCACACCGCGCTGCACGCCCTGCATCGAACCCTGCGCATAGGGATTGGGAGCCGCGGGCGCCTGTGCCTGCATGGTCGATGCGGCGTCAGGCTGCATCTGTGCTGGCGTTGCGGCGGTGCCCGGCATGTCCGCGGTGGATGGCATCGTTTGCGCGCTCGGCATCGGCTGTGCCTGCTGAACCGGCTGTGCAGGCTGGTACTGCTGCGCCAGCAACGGGTACGACGCGATCATCGCGCCAGCCATCAACAGGGATTTCGCCAGATGTTGCTTCATTCGTGGACCTCCTGAAAACGAGAGTGACCACTGTAGCGGCGAAGCCCCTGACATTCTGTTCGATTGTGCAACTGGACTTAACCGTGCTTGATGTCGCGCGCCGCACACGGTATTACGCGCGACGCCATGCGCGCGCCGGCCATCTTCAACGTCGTCAGCCGAACTTGCGCGCGGCGTCCAGTGCCAGTCCCGAGCCGATGCCGCCGAACAGGTCGCCCTCCACGCGGCGCGCGCCTGGCAGCAAGCGCGCCAGTTGCTCGCGCAGCAGGGGCACGCTGCTGGAGCCGCCGGTAAACAGGATCGTGTCGACCGCGTCGGCCTTCACGCCGGCTGTGACGAGCATGCCCTGCACGGTGGTGGCAGTCTTGTCGACGAGCTTGGCGATCGATGCATCGAAATCGTCGCGCGTGATGGTCAGCGTAGTGTCGGGCGCGATGCGCGCCAGATCCACCACTGTTTGCGTGTCCTCGGACAGCGCGATCTTTGCTGCTTCCACCTGGATGGCGAGCCAGTGGCCCGCGCGCTCGCGGATCAGCCGGATCAGGCGATCGAGCTTTTCGGTGTCCGCGGCATCGCGATAGTTGTCCATCACGATCGACCACGCCTTGCGCGTGTAGACCAGGTTGATCGTGTGCCAGCTTGCCAGATCGAAATACTGGCCGGACGGCATCGCCTTGCCATTGCGCAACTGACTGTTCAGGCCGAGCATCGGCATCACGCTGGCCAGACTCAGCGCGCGATCGAAATCGGTCCCGCCGATATGCACGCCGCCGTTGGCCAGGATGTCTTCGCGGCGGTCCAGTTTGCGCGCCCGTTCGGGCGACAGCCGCACCAGCGAAAAGTCCGAGGTGCCGCCGCCGATATCGGCCACCAGCACCAGTTCCTCGCCGCCGATGCCCGCCTCGTAATCGAACGCCGCGGCAATCGGCTCGAACTGGAACGCGATCTCGCGAAAGCCCGCATCGCGCGCGATCTCGGCCAGCGTGTCCTCGGCCAGTTGATCGGCGGCGGCGTCCTCGTCGATGAAATGCACGGGGCGGCCCAGCACGGCCGAGGTGAACTCGCGCCCGGCGGCGCGTTCGGCGCGGCCCTTCAATTCGCCGATAAAGTGCGCCAACAGCTTGCGGAACGGCATGGCCTGGCCCATCACCTCGGTGCTGTCGTCCATCATCGACGTGCCCAGCAGGCTTTTGAGCGATCGCATCATGCGGCCTTCATAGCCGGCGAGATAGTCCGCCAGCGCCGCGCGGCCATAGCTGACCAGCGGATCTTCGGCGTGAAAGAAGATCACGGACGGCAGCGTGGCCTTGCCGTCCTCGAGCGGCAGCAGGGACGGCGCGTTGGGACGAATCCAGCCGACAGTGGAATTGGACGTGCCGAAATCGACGCCGCAAGCGTTTGAGATCATGAAATTCAGGGAGTCAGAGGCAGCAGGAGCGGGACATGCGCGGGCCGGGGGCGTCGCGCGCGGGGCGATATTGTAGGGGTTTTTGCCGTGCAGGGCAGAACGCGCGTGCGGGCGCCGTCCGACGCAGCATCCGCAATCACCCCATGCGGGTTTGTGCCAACTGGCCGTCACGTCGGCATTGCAGTCTACTGAAGCCAACAGGTAGCAGTGTGACCGGGGATGCGCGGCAACCTCGGGCGTTTGGAAAACCGACTGGAGACAATACCATGGTGACCAAGCAGGACGATGCACTCATTTTCCGAAACCTGATTGCCCTGGCGACGCTGGAAGCGCTGGGCAGCGCCATCGCACTAGGGCTGGCGTTCAATCTGCTCTCGTTCAATCTGCTCAGATAACGCACACGGGGGCCGTCGCCGGCCTCCGCTCGCCGTTTATCCGTCTTCCTGGCTTTCCGATGCGCGGTGTCGATTGCTGCGTCGGCAAGCTTTTCGTCCGCCCACTACAATGGCGCATCGCCCGACATCGATGTCGGGTCTGACCTGAAACCTGGGAGTCAGCGATGCGTATTCTGGTGGTCGGAGCGGGCGCCATTGGCGGCTATTTTGGTGCACGGCTGTTGCAGGCCGGGCGCGATGTTACGTTTCTGGTCAGGCCGCGGCGCGCAGCGCAACTGGCCGAACACGGCCTGCGCATCATGAGCCCGCACGGCGATCTCCATATCGCCCAGCCGCCCAGCGTGATTTCCGCCGATATCGCGCAGCCCTATAACGTGGTGTTGTTGAGCTGCAAGGCATACGACCTGGACAGCGCGATGGATGGCATCGCTCCCGCGATGGGTCCCGACACGGTCATCGTGCCGATGCTCAACGGCATGCAGCATCTGGACAAGCTCGATGCGCGCTTCGGTGCGCAGCGCGTGATGGGCGGGCGCTGCATGATCTCATCGACGCTGGACGAACACGGCACCATCCTGCATTTGTCGGCATTCCACGTGCTGTCGTTCGGCGAGCGCCCAAGCGGCAACAGCGACCGCGCGCAGGCGCTGGCCGAACTGTTCGGCAATGCCGGCTTCGACGTGCAGCGCAGCGACGCGATGCTGCAGGACATGTGGGAAAAGTGGGTGTTTCTGGCCACGCTGGCATCGTCCACGTGCCTGATGCGCGCACCGATCGGGGACATTTTGTCGGCGCCGCGCGGTCGCGAGACCATTGCCGCGCTGCTGGACGAATGCTCGGCGATTGCGGCGGCCAATGGCTATGCGGTGCGCACGCCGGCACTGGAGCAGGCGCGGACAACGCTGTTCGCAGAGAAGTCGCCGCTGATGGCGTCGATGCTGCGCGATGTCGAGCGGGGCGCGCCAATCGAATCCGACCAGATCGTGGGCGATCTGCTGGCACGGCGCCACCAGACCGCCACGCCCACGCTGGAGCTGGCGTTCACGCATCTCAAGGCTTACGAGGCGCGACGCGCGCGCGAACACTGATCCCGGCCGACGCCGGTCCGGCAGGTCGATCGCGTCGGGTCGATCAAATCCTGTCGATTACGCCGGCTGTGCCGCAGCGGGTTGCGCACGCCGCGCCTGCAACCACGACGGCAGTTCGGCTTCCGGCATCGGGCGCGCCAGCAGATAGCCCTGCATGGCGTGGCAGCCGATGGCGATCAGCGCCTGACGGTCGGCTTCATGCTCCACGCCTTCGGCGACCACCTCGAAGCCGAACGACCTGCCCAGACTGAGCACTGCGCGCATCAGGTCCTGGTTGCGCGTCGAGCTGCCGATGTCGGTGATGAAACTGCGATCCACCTTCACGCAAGCCGCGCCCAGTTGCCGCAGCGCACCCAGCCCGGAATAGCCGACGCCGAAGTCGTCCAGCGCGATCGATACGCCGGCGCGCGCGAGGTTGGCGAGCTTGCCCCGCACCGCGTCGACGTCGAGCGCCACTTCCTCGGTAATCTCCACGGTCAGCAGATCCGGATCGATCTGGTATTCGGCCAGCGTCGACAGCAACAGGCGATCGATGTCCACCTGCGCCATTTCGCGCGGCGACAGGTTGATGGCAATCGGAATCCGCTGCGAGCCGTGCGCATGGATGGTCTTCGACAGCCGGCATATCCTGGCCAGCGTGGCGCGCAGCAGCGCTTCAGACAGCCCCGACGCGGCAGCCACCGACACCAGGTCCGGCGGCGGCACCCAGCCGTGCCGCGCATGCTTCCAGCGGACCAGCGCTTCCAGGCTGCGCACGGTGACACCGCCCGCGCCGAAGATCGGCTGAAACCACACTTCGAGCATGCCGTCGGCCAGTGCGCGTGGCAGATCGCGTTCGATGTCGCGATGCATCTGCAGGCGCCGGTGCAGGTTCTCGTCGAAGATGTAGAAGCTGTTGCGGCCATTGCGCTTGGCCGCGTATAGCGCGGCGTCGGCAAACAGCAGCATGTCGTCGAGGCTGATGTCGTGGTCGCGGCAGATGCCGATGCTGACGCCGACCGGGCAGTATTCGTAGCCGTCCAGTGGCTCGCGTACCGCGGCAATCAGGCGGCCGGCCAGTGTGGCGGCACAGTCCGACGTATCGGCGGGATCGAACAGGATCATGAATTCGTCGCCGCCCATGCGGCCGACCATCTTGTTGGGGCCGGCCACCGCGGCCAGGCGTCGCGCCACTTCGCGCAGCACACCGTCGCCGGCCTTGTGGCCGAACGCATCGTTGATGACCTTGAAGCCGTCCAGGTCCAGCAGCAACAGGCAATGGCGCCCGCTGGTGCCGCCCACGAAGCGCTTGTTGGCGCGATCGAAGAAGCCGCTGCGGCTAAGCAGGCCGGTCAGCGGATCCTGGCTGGCCAGCGTCCACATTTCGTCGGCGCGATTGACCGCATCGTCATGGGCAATGCGCAGCGAATCCTGGATCGCGGTGGCTTCGTTCTTCAGGCGGATCGAATACTCGATCTGTTTTTCACTTTCGAGCGTGCACCGCACCAGCGCAGCCAGATAGAGCAAGGTCGTGCCGGCCAGCCAGAGCCGGTCGAAATCGCCGAGCAGCAGCAGGCAGGCGGCCGCGGACAGCAGCGGCGGCGTGATGAAGCACAGCGGGATGCGCGCATAGGCAAAGCCGTGCGTCACCGCGCCGGCCGTGATGCCGCACACCACGGTCAGGTAGAACAGCGTCTGCGGCGTCGTATAGCCATCGCACAGCAGCGGAATCGACGCCCAGGTGAGCCCCGAGAGCAGCGCCAGCACGCAATGCCAGCGCAGATGGCGCGTCACGGTGGCGGCGAGCGCCTGCGGCACGGTGCCCGGCCACGACGCCGTGGGCGGCAGCGGCGCCATGCACAGCCGCAGCCGCAATACATTCCACAGTAGCGAGCAGGCAAACCACGCGCCGGCCATTGCGCCGCGCCCGCTGTGCCACGCCACGACCAGCACGGCGATGCCCAGCGCGATGTTGATCGGAATCGACAGGCGCACGGTGCGCCGTACCGCCAGCAACTGATCGTGCCGTAACGGCCCGGCCAGCGCGGCGTCGATGACCGCCGCGCCATGGCCCCCGGATACCGGAGCCAGCGCCGAATTACTGTCTGTTTTCATGCATGCATACCCCTCGCCAATGGACCGCACGCGGTGTCCCGAGCCGCGCTGCAAGGCCACAGACGACTTCCTGCGCCAGAAAAAACCTTGATCCTGCTTCTTGTTATCGATGCTTCGCGCATGCAATCGCATCGGCGGCATCTGTATGAATCGCGGTGACCGTACTGATCCTTCTTGCTGCCGCGCCCCGGGCTTCCCCGGAGCAAGCGGCCGGACAGGATAGTCCCATTAAAGTGCTTGATGTATCAACAGTGCACTTTATGTCCCAACTTCGGAGGGGCGGGATTTTTGACAGACAGCGGTTCCGTCGGGCGCGTTGGCGCGCTATGCCGCGCTGCGGGTGTCTGCCGATTCGTGTGGTCGGGCCCGGTAACGCCAGAACGCGAGGAAGTCGGCCAGCGGCATGGCCTTGCCAAACAGCCAACCCTGGCCGGCCTGCACGCCGTGCTCGCGCATGATGCGCCATTGCGATTCGGTTTCGATGCCTTCGGCCACCATGCGGATGTCCAGCGCCTTGGCCATCTCGATGATATGAGGACCGACCGCTTTCGACGGCGCGCCGGTGGTCATCGACGCCACGAACGCGCGGTCGATCTTGAGCCCGTCCACGTGAAGATCGTGCAGGTACGCAAGGCTGGAATAGCCGGTGCCGAAATCGTCGATCAGGATCGGAAAGCCGGCCTCGCGGAAGGCCGCGATCGTGGCGCGGCATTCGGCGTCATTGGCCAGGCCGCGCTCGGTCACTTCGATCCAGATCTGGCTGGCGTCGATGCCAGCGGCATTGCGCGCCGCGGTGATGGTGTGCAGCGTGTCGCGTGCGCGAAAATCGTCGGCCGACAGATTGATCGATACATGCATGGCGCGATTGGCCGCCAGATGCGCACCGAGGTCGCGCATTACGACTTCGATCATGCAGTTGGTGATGGCGTGGATGTCGCCGGTGGTTTCCGCCATGGGGATGAAGTTGTCGGGCGGCACGATGGTGCCGTCAGGCAGCCGCCAGCGCACCAGCGCTTCCGCACCGATGCAGCGACCGTCGTCGAGCGACATGATCGGCTGGTATTCGGCGTAAAACTCCTTGCGCCGGATCGCGTCCTGCAGCGCATAGCGCGGGCCGCGCAGACGCCGGCCCCAACGCAGCACCAGCCACGTTGCCAGCACGCTGACCAGCAGCCCGATCGGCAGGCTGAGGTAAAGCAGCCGGCGCCACATCGCGGCGACTTCGGATAACGGTTCGTACGCGACCACGCCGAAAGGTAGCAGGTGCGATGCCTTGACGTCGACATACCGGCCGCCCAGAACTTCGCCGTCCTGTTTGCGCTTCCATGCGCTGCGCACCAGCGCCGTGTCGGTGCCCGGCCAGTTCACCACGACATGGCCGGTGGCCGCATCGACCATGCCAAGCCGGATCAGATCGTCGAGCGGAACGATATCGATGAAAAATTGCGCGTCGACCACCACCACGTGCCGCCCGACGCGGAACTGCACGGTGCGCGGCGGCCCTGCCGTGGTGTCGATGCGATACGCCGCGCCCAGCTCCGGCAGGGCGGTCCACGGTGCGGTCTGGCCTTCCACGCTGCGCAGCGCGCCCGGGATGGACGACGACGAGCAGAGCAGTTGTTCGTGATCGAGATAGACGACCTGGCGCGCGTAGCGGTGCTGCAGATCCGCCTCGCGCATGGCGTCGAGATGGGCGAGGCTGCATGGCGGCCCGGAGAACGTGTCGGCCGCACGCGCCGCGTTGACGGCATCGCGCGACACCACGTCAATGCGCTGCAACGCGCGTTCGGTGAACTGGTCCACGCGCCGTTGAAACAGCTGTTCGGCAAATTCGCGCGACAGCCATGTGGTCAGCGCCACCGGGCCGCAAATGCCAAGTGCTACCAGACAAAACAAGATGTACCAATGGCGCAGCCTGGTCATGGAATCCGCATGCGGTAATCGGGCCGAGGCAGCATACCAGAATGACCTGTCTGATATGTCTGTAGTTGCTCAGCCAAGCGTTACGCGGCCCCGCGTTGGCGCAACGAACGGGCTATTTCTGCGGTCGGGCGCGCGACGGGCGGCTGGCGCCGATTTCAACCAGATGCTGTCGCCATGCTGAAAACACCGCGTCCAGGCACGGCGCGGCATCGCAGGCGTCGCGCTTTTTGCGGAACGCGTCGATATCGGACTGGGAAATCGTGCCCGCGGCCAGCAGGCGCTGCTGATCGGTATAGATGCGCTGATATCCCATCGAAAACAGCGCGGTTTCGCAGATGATCTGGCTGGCGCGCGTGGCGGGCGCAGTGCAGTCGATGTCGGTGGCTTGCGCGCTGCCAGACAGGGCAATGGCTGCGGCGGCCAGGCAGGCGGAGAGAAACTGGGGGGCGCGGATCATGGCTGCGGCGCTCGGAAAATCGGCAAAGGCCCGAGCGTACCGCATTTGGTCAGTGGCTCTCGCGATGGGGCCGGGCGGTCGGATCCGGCCGATCCATGCGCGTCAGTGTTGCGTGAATTTGAGTTGGGTGGTGTCGTAGCCCAGCGCGCGAGCCCGGGCAATCAGCATGTTGCCGAGTTCGCCCGACGGCCGGGGCTCGCGGGTCAGCACCCACATATAGCGGCCCGACGGCTCGCCGACGATCGACCACGTGTAGTCGTCGGCGTGGTCGAGCACCCAGTATTTTCCGAAGAAGAACGGTCCGAAAAAGGACACTTCGAGCTTGGCGCCATTGCTGTCCGGCACCACGCGCGCACGGCCTTCCGAGGCGCGAGCGCGGCCGTCGGGGCTACCCTCGCGGCAGGTGTTGCGCACCGACACGAGACCGTCGTCGCGCTTGGCGTATTCGGCCGTCACGCCTTCGCAATTGCGCTCGAAGCGATTGTCATAGCGCGCGTATTCGTACCAGAGCCCAAGGTAGCGATCCAGATCGACGGCCTTGGCAGGCTCCGGCACCGACGCGTTACCGCGCTTGGTGTCCATCGAACGACATGCCTGGAGGACCAGCGCAGTGCCAATCAGCGCGGCGCCAGCCACGGTCAGATGCAAAATCGATCGTTTCACGGAAATCTCCATGGGATGCGGATCGTGAGATTGTGAGGCCGCCGCGCATCGCGCGGCATCGGACAAGCGCTGACACGGCAGGCGTCGCGCGCTGACAAACGGCCACACGCCTCGGCAGCTTTTCCACGGGCGTGTAAATCGGGCACGGATCGGGCATGCCTGAACGGGCGCAGGTGGCGCGCATGCCGCTTGTGCCGCGTCAGGGGCTCGGTATGGAACTTGCGATCGATAGAACGAAGCGGCATCCGCCGCGACTGGCCTGATCACCATTGGAGAGGCGCATGCAAGATCGAGCAAAAGACGCCGGCCGCGCGCCTGGCGCAACGAATGTGGGCCGCCGCCTGCGCAATGTCCCAGGCACCGACCGCACAACTTGGACCAAACAGTCGAGTGAACCTGTCCTGACTGGCCAACCCGGACAGGCGGGGCAGCCAGGTGAGCCGCCCCAAGCCGCGGCCGATCCGGCAGGAGAAGGCGTGAAGCCGGAGTAGGCCGAAACGCTCCTGCCCAGGGTCGAGCTCCGGGCAGCCCTTTGCATTCGATATTTCATGTCGGGCTGAAGCTTCCGCGTGCGCGGTGCTGCGATGATGGCTTTCATCAGCACCCCGCCGCGAAGGCTTGTCATGACCGATCTTCCCGATATCGATGAAACCGCCGCTTCGTCTTGCGTCGGCGATTCGTTCGCCGACCCTGCCGATCCGCTCGCCGCGGTCACGCACCGCGATCCCTATCCGTATTACCGCAGGCTGGTACGCGAGCGGCCTTTCTATTTCGACTCCGGCCTGAAGCTGTGGGTAGCGTCGAGCGCCGACGCCGTGCGGGAAGTCCTCGATCATCCCGACGCGCGCGTGCGTCCTCTGGCCCAGCCGGTGCCACCTGCGTTGGCGAGTTCGGCCGCAGGCGATCTGTTTGGCCGGCTGATCCGGATGAACGATGGCGCCGCGCACGCCGCGCTGAAGGCGATCGTGCTGCGGCGGCTGGCCGCGCTGGATCCCGACGATGTGCGTGCGCGCGCCGAAGCGCTGGCGGCGCGGCTGCCGCGCATGACATCGGACGATGCGCACGAGGCCACCCGCTGGATGTTCACGCTCCCTGTTCTGGCCGTAGCCGATCTGCTTGGTTTGCCGTTGGCGGATGACGAGGCGGGCCACGTCGGCACGCGCGTGGCTGGCTTTGTCGCGACGTTTGCCACTGCGATGTCCCCGCTGGCGACGCCTGCCGAGGTGGAGGCAGGCGTCACGGCGGCGCGCTGGCTCACCGCCTGCGTGGTGCGGGACGCGCCCGGCGTGCGCGACGACGGGCTGCTTGCCGCCTTGACCGAGGATGCCGCGTTGGCCCGCATCGATCCGCAGACGCTGGCCGCCAATGCCATCGGCCTGATGATCCAGGCATGTGAAGCCACAGCCGGCCTGATCGGCAACACGCTGGTGCGACTGGGGCGCGAGGCGGCCAATACTGGCGCCATGGTCGACATGGCCGACCTGCCGAAAGTGGTCGCGCAGGTGGCGCGCTTCGACCCGCCGGTGCAGAATACGCGCCGCTTCATGGCTGCCGATGCCACGCTCTGCGGCCATGCCGTCAAAGCCAACGACGCGGTTCTGGTGCTGCTGGCGGCCGCCGCGCATGATCCCGCCGCAGCCACCGCGCAACCGGCGTGGACCTTTGGCGCCGGCCGGCACGGCTGCCCGGGCCACGCGCTGGCGCAGATGCTTGCCACCTGTACCGTGCAGGCGCTGCTGGCGCGCGATGTGCAGCCGGCGCTGCTGGCGCGTGCGGTGTGCTACCGTCCTTCGGTCAACGCGCGCATCCCGTGCTTTCTCTTGCAGCCATCTGAACGGAGCCCCCAATGATCGCCGTGATTTTTGAAGTAGAACCCGCGCCGGGCCGGCAGGACACATACCTCGACATCGCCGCCCATCTGAAGCCGACGCTGGAGACCATCGATGGATTTATCTCCGTGGAGCGCTTCCAGAGCCTGACCACGCCGGGCAAGCTGCTGTCGCTGTCGTTCTTTCGCGATGAAGCCGCGGTCATCGCGTGGCGCAATACGCTCGATCATCGTCAGGCGCAGGCTGCCGGCCGCGGCGGCGTGTTTGCCAACTACCGGCTGCGCGTTGCGCAGGTGCTGCGC
The DNA here is from genome assembly GCF_008801835.1 of Cupriavidus pauculus. Classification (GTDB taxonomy): domain Bacteria; phylum Pseudomonadota; class Gammaproteobacteria; order Burkholderiales; family Burkholderiaceae; genus Cupriavidus; species Cupriavidus pauculus. The sequence goes on from NZ_VZOW01000007.1 coordinate 93,175, forward strand.
GACTACGGCCTGAACGAACGCGACGAAGCGCCGGCGGACAGCCGCGCCGTGCACGACGCGCGCCGCGCACGCGGAGAATGAGCGCGGCGCCGTCCGACATCCGCCGCGGTGGCAACCTGACATATTCCGACGCTAGACTGGTGCACGATCGCAAGATTGGCTGACGTCGGATTCGAAAGGGCGATGCGGAATGAAGCGGCGCGCGAGCGGCACCAGATTGTGGATAGCACTGAGCAAGCAGGCCGCACGTAGTGCGCGCCAGTTGCAGCGCACGGTCACGCGTACGGTGGCCGATCCGATGATGCGGGCCGCCAAGCAGCAGGGCAAGGCGGCCAGCGCGGTGATGGGCCGCGCGGTGGGAAAGGTTGCGCGTCAGGCGCTGACCGGCGTGGTGACGCCGGCGCGCGCACCGGTCAGCCGCGGCGGTGGCTTCTGGGAAGAAGGGCAGTGGGGTTTCCCCCTCGGCATCGGCAGCATGGCGCAGCGCCGCTACCGGATCTTCGTGCCGCCGGGCGTCAGCGCGGCGCGGCCGGCGCCGCTGCTGGTGCTGCTGCATGGCTGCGGGCAGGACGCCGCCAGCTTTGCAGCCTGCGCGCGCGTAGCCAGCGTGGCGCGCGATGCGCGCTGGGTGGTGCTGATGCCGGAGCAATCGGTCCAGGCCAACGCGCAGCGATGCTGGAACTGGTTTCGTCCGACCGCGCGCGGCGCGTCGGAAACCGCGTTGCTGATGTCGATGATCGACCATGTTTGCCAGCGCTATGCCATCCTGGCCAACCGCGTTTGCGCGCTGGGACTGTCCGCCGGCGGCGCAATGGCGATGATGCTGGGCCTGCGCTATCCGGAACGCTTTGCCGCCATCGGATCCCATTCCGGCGCGGCCCCATATAGCGCAACCAATGCCACGCAGGCGCCCAAGGCCATGCGCGGCGAACGCGCGCCGGATGCGGCGGCTGCGCAGAGCGTGCTGGCTGGCCGGCTTCCGCCGCCGCTGCTGTTGATGCATGGCGATGAAGACAACGTGGTGTCCTATGACAACGCCACGTCGACGGCTGCCATGTGGCTGTCGCTATGGCCGGCCGGCGTGCCGGCGCCGGTGGCGCAGCCGCCCCGGCGGGTTCGACGCGGCACTCGCCGCGCGGTGGAGGTGTTCGACTGGCAATCGGGCGCGCGCCCTTTCGTGCGAGTGGTCAAGGTGGAAGGGCTGCGCCACGCGTGGAGCGGCGGCACTCCAGGGCAGGCGTTCTCCGATCCCACCGGGCCGGACGCACTCAAGATCGCGCTACGTTTTTTCTCGGTGAATGGCCGGCATACCGATTGATGTGCTGGCCCTTGGCCGATGGCTGGTCGATATCGCCGCAATCGCCCGCACCTGACCCGCGCCCGTATCCTTCGCGCGATGCGCTCAGCGTCCATCCATCGGTTCGAACACCACATCGCTGGCCGCGCACGCCACGCACGGCAGGATGTAGCCGTCGTCCTTTTCGTCGGGACTGAGTCCCGGCCATTCGATGCGATACCGGACGCTGCCCGCATGCAGTTTGCTGATGCATGCGCGGCACGTACCGTTGCGGCAGGAACTGGGCAGGCTTACGCCATCAAGCAGCGCCGCTTCCAGCAGGCTGAGCGACGCCGGCGCGGGGAATGTCGCATCGCGGGGCAGCACGCGCGCCGTGTAGGCGCTGTCGTCATCGTCGTCGTGCATCGCGCCGTCCGCTGCGGCGTTGGTGTGGGGTTGGCTGGTCATGCGATCAGGCGTCGCTTTCGGGAAATTCGGCGCGGCCGTGCGTGGCGTCGCGCAGGGCGGCCATCGCACTGTCTCGCAGCGTGGCCGGCAGGCGGATCACCAGCGTGGCCTGCGCGCCGTAGCCCGTATCCGTCAGCGTGCAGCCATCGTCGGCGCCCTGTTCGATCCAGCGGCGCACGCGCGGCTCGTCGGCGTAGTCCACCTGCACCGTCAAGGTGGCATAGGCGATGCGCTCGATGCGCGCGGCGTCCTTGAGTGCGGCGGCGATCGCATCGGTATAGGCGCGCACCAGACCGCCCGCGCCCAGCTTCACGCCGCCGTAGTAGCGCACCACGGCCGCCAGCACACCATCAAGATCGTGATGGCGCAGCACTTCCAGGATCGGCCGGCCCGCGGTGCCCGATGGTTCGCCATCGTCCGACATGCCCGACTGGCCGCCCGCCAGCAGCGCCCAGCACACATGGGTGGCCGTGGGATGCTCCGCGCGCAGGCCCTGGATCACCGCCATGGCGGCGTCACGGTCAGGCACCGGCACAGCCAGCGCGATAAAGCGGCTTTTGCGGATTTCGATCTCGGCGTGGACCGGAGCGGCAAGCGTGAAGGTGGGCAAGACTGACGCGGAAATTGACGGGCAGGACGCCGAGTGTAGCGCAGCCGGCCAACCTTTCCGGCGCGCGATGGCGACGGCGCGCCGCGCTCGCGGGAGATCGTCGCAAAAAGCGGCGTGGCATGCGCGCCGGGCGGTGCGAGCGCCCCACGCGCTGCGATGTCCGATATTGTCGAGGCCATCATCCCAACTGAAAAACACCATGCGCCGGATGCTGTCCGACGCGGCGCGCTGAAAATTCCTGGCTCTTCGGGAGCGATCCGGTGCCGGCAACGGTAGCGGCGCGAATGAGGCAGGGCTGCTAACCTGTGGCCTTGCAAGCCCGGCGCAAGGCCCGGGCGCAGCGTCACAGGAGAGTTCATGACCCAGCCCGCCGTCGACCTCATCGCGCGCCGCATGGCGCCCGCCACCGATCGCAATCGTGCGCCGATCCTTGCGGTGCTGCGCGATGTTTTGCCCGCATCGGGCACCGTGCTCGAAATCGCCAGCGGCACTGGCCAGCACGCCGTGCACTTTGCTGCCGCGCTGCCTGGCATCACATGGCAGCCCAGCGATCCGGACGCTACCCATCGCGACTCGATCGCGGCCTGGACCGCGCATGCGCAGGCGGCCAACGTGCTACCGCCGCTGGCCATCGACGTGACCCGTGAACCCTGGGGTATCGATGGCGTCGACGCGATGGTCTGCATCAACATGATCCATATCGCACCATGGGCGGCTGCCGAGGCCTTGTTCGCAGGCGCGGGTCGGCGGTTGCCGCCGGGCGGCGTGCTCTATCTGTACGGCCCGTACCGACGCGACGGCGCGCATACGGCGCCAAGCAATGAGGCGTTCGACCGGCAACTGCGCGTGGCCGATCCGCAATGGGGCGTGCGCGACATGGAGGCTGTGGTCGCACTGGGCGAGGCGCAGGACCTGGCGTGCGACGCGCCCGTGCCGATGCCGGCCAACAACTTCAGCCTCGTGTTTCGCAAGCGGAAATAGCGCGGAAAGCGCGGCTGTAGCGCCGCACGCCGCGCAGCGCGCACCGCGTTCGATCGCTCAATGGCGGCGCAAGCTGCGCCGTCGCCATCGTGCTCAGCCGCGCACCAGCATCACCAGTGCGGTAGCGATCAGGCACACGGCGAACGCGGCGCGCAGCCGGCGTTCGGGCATGCGGTGGGCCAGCGCCACACCCCAGGAGATCGTGAGCATGCCGCCGAACGACAGTGGAATGCCGCTGTACCAGTCCACATGACCCGCGTGCGCATAGGTGAACAGTGCGACCACCGCACCGGGCGTGACCAGTGCCAGCGCCAGTCCCTGCGCTGCGGCCTGGCGCATGCCGAACAGGCCGACCAGCGCGGGTGCGGCCACCACGCCGCCGCCCACGCTGAAGAAGCCCGAGAACGCGCCGCCCACCACGCCTACCGCGGGAATCCACGCCGGGGCCACGCGCGCCTGTTGCTGCGTGTTGGCGCGGCCGGGCATCAGACGCCAGAGAAAGTAGAGTGCCAGGCCGATCATGAAGACGGCAAAGATCCGCCGCAGCAGGGCGGCGTCGATCGAGGTGGCCAGCCTGGCCGACAGATAGGTCGACACCACCGCGGACAGTCCCAGCACCACGGCAGTCTTGAGATCGATATCGGCGCGCTTGCGGTATTGCCAGAATCCGATCACCACGTTCGGGGCGATCATCACCAGCGAGGTGCCTTGCGCCAGTTGCTGGTCCATGCCGTAAAGCAGGCCCAGTGCGGGAATCGCAATCAGACCGCCGCCGATCCCGAACAGCCCGCCAACACCGCCGAGTAGCCCTCCAAGTCCGAAGATGAGCAGGGCGGACAACAACGAATGGTCAGGCATGGAAAATCCGGCGGCGTGATCGACAAGGCAAGTCCGCGATGATACGCAGACATGGCGCAGACATTGGGGAAATGCCGAAAGGAATGACTGTCGTGCGGGGAATGAATCGGACCGGGCCGGCTGCCGCGCGCGCCGCGTGGCGCGGGCAGCGTTCGACCACCGGCCCCGGCCTGCCCGTCAGTCGACCTGCGCGCCGGACTGCTTGACGATCTTGCCCCACTTGTCGATATCGGCGCGCAGCATGGCGGCAAACTGCTGCGGCGTGCTGCTCAGCACTTCCGCGCCCTGTGCGGCCAGCTTGTCACGCAGGGGTTTGTCCGCCAGTGCGGCCTGCAGCGTGGTGGAAAGTTTCTGCGTGACGTCCTTGGGCGTGCCACGCACCGCGAACAGGCCAACCCAGAGGTCGCCGCTGTAGCCCGGCACGGTTTCGCCGATGGTCGGAATATCGGGGGCGAACGGCGACCGCTTGGCGGAGCTCACGCCCAGCGCACGCACTTTGCCGGCCTTGATGTGCGATAGCACCGAGGGCAGGCTTGCAAACGCCATCGGCACCTGATTGCCGAGCACGTCGTTCAGCGCCGGGGCCACGCCCTTGTAAGGAACGTGTTCCAGCTTGATGCCGGCCATGCTGTTGAGCATCTCGCCAAGCAGGTGGTTCAGCGTGCCGTTGCCCGCCGAGGCAAAGCGGTAGTAATCGGGCTTGGCCTTGGCCATCGCGATCAGTTCGGCCATCGACTTGGCCGGAAACGCCGGGTTGACCACCAGCACATTGGGCACCGTGGCCACCACGGAGATCGGCTCGAAATCCTTGATGGGATCGAACGGAATGCTGCGATAGAGCGACGGGTTGATGGCCTGCGTGCTGCTAATGGTCATCAGCAGCGTGTAGCCGTCCGGCGTGGCGCGCGCCGCGGTTTGCGTGCCGATATTGCCGCCCGCGCCGGGCCGGTTTTCCACCACCACCTGCTGGCCCAGGCGCTGCGACAGGTCGGCGGCAACCAGCCGCGCAACGATGTCGTTGGTGCCGCCGGGCGCCTGCGGCACGATCATCTGGATGGGTTTGGACGGGTAGCTGTCGGCCTGCGCAGGGCCCATGGCGGCCAGCGCCAGCGTCACGCCGGCCAGTGCGTGGATTGCGCGGATTGCGCGGAACGTGCCAATCATCGTTGTCTCCTGTTCAAAGCAGGCCGCGCCATCGCGGATGTTGTGCCGGCCACGCTTATTGTTGGCGCCACTCTAGCCGAGCCCTACGCGCAGGAGAAATTCAATCGGTGACTACTGCCATAAGGAATTCTTATCGGACGGCCGCCGTCGCGAGATCGCTGCGCCATCCGCCGCCCATTGCCTGATACAGCGCCACGCTGGCGTTGAGGCGATCCGCATGGGTCTGGATCAGATTCAGCTCCGCGCTGAACAACTGGCGTTGGGCATCGAGTTGTTCCAGATATGGCGAATATCCTGCTCGATAGCGGTTGGTGGCGTGCCGCAGTGCGGCGGCCAGCGCGTCGCGCTGCTCGCGCAGGCGCGCTTCCTGTTCGCCGAGTTTCTGCACGGCCGCCAGGTTGTCGTTGACTTCGCGGAACGCCGTCAGCGCCACGCGTCGATAGGCGAAGGCGGCTTCGTCACGCTGGGCTGCCGCGGCGTCGGCCCCGGCCACGATGCGGCCGCCTTCGAACAGCGGCGCCAGCACACTGCCGCCGAGCGTCCAGATGCGCACCGGATTGGCCAGCCCGGTGGCGTAGACCAGTCCGCCGGTGGCTGTCAGCGGCACGCGCGGCAGATAGGCCTTGCGCGCGGCCGACAAGCTGGCGTCGCTGGCGGCCAGCGTGTATTCGGCCTGCGCGATGTCGGGCCGGCGACGCAGCAGATCGGATGGCAGTCCCGCCGGTATCGCGGGCTGTTGCAGCGACTGCAGCGCCAGACCGCGTGCGATCGACGATGCGTCGGGATTGCCGAGCAATACGCCGAGTGCGTTTTCCTGGCGCGCCACGGCCAGTTCCGCCTGCGGCACGGCCTGCGCGGTGGATTCGTATTCGGCGCGCGCCTGCTCGTATTCCAGTTGCGAGGTGTAGCCGGCGCGGGCGCGATCGCGCGCCAGTTTCAGCGCATCGGCCCGGGATGTCAGCGTCTGGCGTACCACGTCGAGCTGCGCGTCCAGCGCGCGCAATGCGATATAGCCGCGCGCCGCTGCCGCCGACACGGAAAGGATCGTGGTGTCGCGCGCGGCCTGGCTGGCCAAGAGGCTGTTGCGCGCCGCGCCTACCGAATCGGCGATGCGGCCGAACAGGTCGATCTCATACGAGGCATCGAGCGTGAGCTGTCCCGTGTTGGCCGTGCCGGCGTTGCCGAATGCATTGATGGCGCGCGCGCGCGTGCCGCCGGCGGTGAAGTCGAGCGTCGGAAACAGCTCGGCGCGGGCGATGCGCGCCTGGGCGTCGGCCTGGCGCACGCGCGTCAGGGCAATCGCGATATCGTCGTTTTGCGCGAGGGCCGTTTCCACCACCGCGCTGAGCGCCGGGTCGCCATAGCTGCGCCACCAGTCGCGCTCGATCGCCACGGTCGGTCCGGCGTCCACGCGCCACGCCACGGGCGGTGCGAGCGACTCCGGTGCAGGCGGGCGCGGCCCCATGCAGCCTGCCAGCAGAAGGACCAACAGCGGCAGAGCATGGCGCAATTCGCGGCGCAGTGCGGGGCGCACAGGCTGACGCACAGGTGGAAGCGCGGGGTGGCGGGCTGGCATGGTCAGCGCGTGGGCGGCCGGTGTGTGCTGGTATCGACTTGCGCCTGGACGGACATGCCGGGGCGCAGGCGCTCGGCCAGCGGCTGGTCGGGGTCGATGGCGATGCGCACCGAGATGCGCTGCGCCACCTTGACGAAATTACCGGTGGCGTTGTCCGCCACGATCACGGCGAACTCGGACCCCGCGGCGGGCGACAGCCGTTCGACATAGCCGGTCAACCGCGCATTATCCAGCGCATCGACGCGGAAACTGGCCTTCTGGCCCGGCGCCATATGGGCGGTCTGCGCCTCCTTGTAGTTGGCGATGACCCAGCGCTGCGGCGGCACCAGGAACATCAGTTGCGATCCCGATGTCACGTACTGGCCGAGCCTGGCACCGATCTGGCTCAGGCGGCCGTCGGCCGGCGCCACCACCACGGTGTTCGACAGATCGATCTCCGCGAGTTGCAGCGCGGCGCGCGCCTGTTCGACGGCGGCTTTGAGCCCGTCGCGGCTGACCATCACGGCGCGCACATCCTGGCGCGCGATCTCCACTGCGGCGCGCGCCTGTTCCAGCGCCGCTTCGGCCTGGCGCAGGGCGGCGCGCGTCTGGTCGCGTTCGCGCAGCGACACCGAGCCGTCGGCCACCAGTTCGTCCACGCGTTTCATATCGGCCTGCGCGCGTTGCAACTGGGCGCGGGCGTTGTCGGCATTCGCCAGTTGCGACGCCACGGTAGCTTCGCGCGCCCGCTGGGTTTGGTCGGCATTGGCCAGGTTGGCGATCTGCGTGTCCAGCGATGCGCGCGCCTGTTGCACGCGCTGCTTGTAGATGCGTTCGTCGATGCGCAGCAGCACCTCGCCGGCCTTCACCAGATCGAAATCATGCACCGGCACGTCGGTCACGTATCCGCTCACCTGCGGACTGATGATCGTGGTTTGCCCGCGCACGTAGGCGTTGTCCGTGCTTTGTATCGACGGCGTGAACGGCGGCAGGCCCCACGCGTACAGGATGAGCAGCACGCTGAGCGCCGCGACCAGCACGATCAGCACGGTCAGCCGCAACGATCCGCGCGGCGGCGCCCAGCCCTTTGGGGCGGCGCTGTGCACTTCGACCGGATCTTCGAGCCGTTGGGGTTTGTCGTCGGATGGCGGTGGGGCGTTGCGATCGGGCGCGTCGGTCACGATCGGGTCTCCGTGGAAGGGGTGGGCGGCTTCTTGTCCGACACCTGGCCGGGGACCACCTTGCCAATGTAGAGCGCCAGCAACCAGACGAACGTGACCGTCGCCAGGATGCCGATCAGCAAGAACACATCGTTGAAGGCCAGCACATTCGCTTCGCGCGTGACCTGCTGCGCCAGCGCAGCGACGCCTTCGGCCTGCCGCAACACGGGATCGCCCACCACGCGGTTGTAAATATTGCCAAGCAATTGCAGGCGCGCCGCATCGAGCGGATCGGCCAGACTGATGCCCTGCACCAGCGAATGCGAATGAAATTTCTCGCGATAGGTCTGGAACGTGCCGAGCAGCGCGGAGCCCATCAGTCCACCCAGCGATTGCGTGATGCTGAACAGCGCCGAAAAGCTGACGAAATGGCTCATGCCGCGCTGCAGCGCGCTGCCCATGCCGATCAGCAGCGTCGGCCCCAGAAAATACACGGCCGCGAACGCGATCAGCGATTGCGTGAAGTACATGTTCTGCGGCCGCGTCAGGTTGGTCGATCCTGCATCGATAAAAGCACCGATGGCGATCAGTACCAGCGAGATGCGGACCGGCCGGCCAAGGTTCTGCGGATTCAGCGTCAGCGCGCTGGCCGCGATGCCCGCCACGGTGGCGATCGAGACCACGATGTAGAGCGAAATCAGTTGGTCGTTGACCAGGCCCAGCGAGGTCAGCAGGCCGACCGCGCCATACGGCTGTTCGGATAGCAGGATGCGCACCGAAGTGGCCACCACGGCAAACCGGACGATGGCCATGCTGCCGAGCCAGCGCGTGTTCAGCAGCGGGTTGACGCGGTTGTGTTCGATCCACAGCGCCGCCGCAATCAGGATCACAGCGCCGCACAGCGCATAGCCAAGCCATGGCGTCGTAGTCCACCACAGGATGCGGCCCTCGCCCAGCACGGCGCACAGCAGCGCCATGCCCGGCGCGAACAAGGCGAAGGTGAGAAAGTCGAGCGGCTCGAATGCCTTGATGCGCTCGCTGGGCGGCAGCGGCAGCAATCCCACGGCCACCAGCGACAGCAGCGACATGCCGAATTCGAATTGATAGAGCGTCTGCCAGTTGCCGGCTTCGAGCATGCCGGTGGAAAAAGTGCGGGCCAGCGGCGTGGCAAGCTGCGGTACGCCGAAGCCGATCACGACCGCGCGCATGCGGTGCTTGGCCGGCAGCGACTGGATGATGTAGTAGAGCGCCAGCGTCGACATGCCGCTGGCCGCGATGCCGTTGGCGGCGCGCGCCAGCAGCGCCGTGCCGAAGGTGTGCGTGAGCAGGTGCGCACCGGTGATGACGGCGTAGGACAGCAGGAAGACCTTGGTGAATCGTTGCAGGCCGTATTGCTGGCGAAACTTGATCACCAGCATCGACATGCAGACGTTGGTCATCACGTAGACCGTCGACAGCCATGCGCCTTCATCGCTGTACAGGCCCAGCACGCCCTGGATGTTGGTGAGGTTGGCCACCACCAGCGCGTTGCCGAAGCCGCCGGTCAGGCCGATCAGCACGCCCACGCAGAAGTAGGCGACGCGGCGCGGCGTGGGATGGTCCGGGGTGGCGGGCGACCCCGGAATCGACGGCCGTTCATGCGGCTTGAACTCGTAGCTGGCTGTTGCCATGGCTGACCGGTAGAAGGCGAGCGTCTGCGATGGGGCGATGATGCGGGATGTGCCGATGCCTTGCAAGCGTCTGGACAACCACAGGCCACGGCGCGGGTGAGCCGTTGTCCGGCCGCGGCTAGGTCCGCGGTGGTGGCGCCAGCGATCCGCCCGCGGCGATGCGCGCTTCGACGATCTCGCGCAGCACATCGGCCACCGCCTCGGCGGCATTCGATCTGGGCAGCGCGCGCGGCCAGCACAGCGACAGCGTGCGCCGCAGTTCCGGCACGATGCGGCGACGCGGCACCGCGCCATCGCCGCGTTCGTCCTCGCCCAGCGATGACGCCGGCAGGATCGTGCACGCCAGCCCCTCGCGCGCGGCCGCCAGCAGGAACGGCAGCGAATCGAGGTCGGCCACCACGTTCAGCGCGATCCCCGCCTTGGCGAAGCTGCGCTCCACCACTTCGCGCAGGCCTTGCGAGCCACTGGGCAGTACTAGCGGCACCCCGTCGATGGCCTTGAGCGCGATGGTGGATGCGTTGCGGCCGCGCGGGGCCGCGCCGGGCGGCGTGCCGATCAGATAGAGCGGCTCGCTCGCCAGCGGCTCCGGCTCCACCGCGCGCGACGCGGTGTCGCGAAACAGGATCGCAAAGTCGAGCCGGTTCTGGTTCAGCAGTTCGGAGATGTAGCCGCTCATGCTTTCAAACAGTTGCAGGCGCACTTGCGGATAGCGCTGGCGCACCGCGCGCACCAGCGGCATGCCAAAGGCTGCGGCGGCCGTGGTGGGCAGCCCGATGGCAACCGTGCCGGACACTTCGGCGCCGGCCACGCGCACGTCGGCCCCGGCGATCTCCACCTGGCGCAGGATATTGCGCACGTGGCGGTAGAGCGTCTTGCCCGCCTCGGTGGGGCGCACGCCCTTGGCGCCGCGATGCACCAGCGGCACGCCGAATTCGTCTTCCAGCGCGGCCAGCTGTTGCGACAGCGCGGGCTGGGCCACGCAGACCACTTCGGCGGCGCGGGTCAGGCTGCCGTGGTCGACGATGGCCACGAAATAGCGCATGGCGCGAATATCCATGGGAGCGGTTTCCTTCCGGTCAGTGCGTCAAGGGGGTTGGGGGTATTGATTCTACTTATGGTGCCTTCGGCAATTGCTATTTCACAAGGCCACGGCGCGCGGGTAGATTGGCATCCATCGTGCAATCCGCACATCCCTTCGCCTGAAGCGCCCCACACTGCCATGCCAAGACCCCTCGAAGGCATTACCGTACTCTCGCTCGAACAGGCGATTGCCGCGCCTTTCTGCACCCGCCAACTGGCGGACCTGGGCGCGCGCGTGATCAAGATCGAACGCCCCGGTCCCGGCGATTTCGCGCGCGCGTATGACAGCCGCGTGCGCGGCCTCTCGTCGCACTTCGTCTGGACCAACCGCTCGAAGGAAAGCCTCACGCTGGACGTCAAGGCGCCCGCCGCCGCGCCGGTGCTGGCCGCCCTGCTCGAAAAGACCGACGTGCTGGTGCAGAACCTGGCGCCGGGCGCGGCGGCGCGGCTGGGCCTCGACTACGAGACGCTCTCGCAAACCTATCCGCGCCTGATTGTCTGCGACATCTCCGGCTACGGCGGCGATGGTCCCTATCGCGACAAGAAGGCGTACGACTTGCTGGTGCAAAGCGAGTCCGGCTTTGTGTCGGTCACGGGCACACGGGAGGAGGGCGTCAAGGCCGGAGCGTCAGTGGCCGATATCGCCGCGGGCATGTACGCCTACAGCAACGTGCTGGCGGCGCTGATCGAGCGCGGGCAGACCGGGCGCGGCAAACGCATCGACGTGTCGATGCTCGAATCGATGGTCGAATGGATGAGCTTTCCGATGTATTACGCGTTCGACGGCGCCGAGCCGCCGCCGCGCGCCGGTGCGTCGCACGCCACGATCTACCCGTATGGGCCGTTTCCGACTGGCGACGGCAAGACCGTGATGCTGGGTCTGCAGAACGAGCGCGAATGGGCCGTGTTCTGCAAGGTGGTACTGCAGGAACCCGACCTGGCCACGCACGCCGCGTTTGCCACCAACAGCCTGCGCAGCGCCAACCGAGCGCAGCTGCGCGATCGCATCGTGCAGACGTTTGGGCACCTGAGCGCCGAGCAGGTGGTGCAGCGGCTGGAAGAGGCCAAGATCGCCAACGCCAACGTCAATACGATGGCCGATGTGTGGGCGCATCCGCAATTGCGCGCGCGCGACCGCTGGCGCGAGGTGCAGACCTCGGCCGGTCCGGTGCCGGCCTTGCTGCCGCCGGGCCTGACCGACGCCCGCATGGATCCGGTGCCCGCCGTGGGCCAGCACACCGATGCGATCCTGGCCGAAGCGGGCTGCAGCGCCGACCAGATCGCGCGGCTGCATGCCGACGGCGTGGTGTGAGGCCGCCGACCATGACGATGACGACGCCCATTCCCCGCGCGCCGCGCAGCTATCTGTTCGTGCCGGGCTCGCGGCCCGAGCGCATCGGCAAGGCCATTGCCGCCGGCGCGGACGCGGTCATTGTCGATCTGGAGGACGCGGTGGCGCCCGACGACAAAGCCGCGGCGCGCCACAACCTGCACGCGCCCTGGCCGGCGCTGCGGGCGCAGGCCGACGCGGCCGGCGTGACGCTGCTGGTGCGCGTCAATGGAGCCGATACCGCGTATTTCGGCGACGATCTGGCATTTTGTCGCGACCTGGCGGTTGCGGCGATTGTGTTGCCAAAGGCAGATTGCGCCGCCCTGGAAGCCTTGCGGGCGGTCTTGTCGGACATTACCTGCTACGCGCTGCTGGAAACGGCGGCAGGGTTTCGCGACCTGCGCGAGGTGGCGCGCGCACCCGGTGTGATCCGGCTGATGTTCGGCAGCATCGATCTCATGTTCGATCTCGACGTCGCTGACGACGACGCGCCGCTCCATCATTTCCGCAGCGAACTGGTCCTGCATTCGCGCGCGGCCGGGCTGCCCGCGCCGGTCGATGGCGTCTGCACCGCGATCGGCGACGCCCAGGCGCTGGCGGCCGATACGGCGCGCGCGCGGCGTTTCGGCTTTGGCGCCAAGCTGCTGATCCATCCGAACCAGGTGGCGGGCGTGCATGCCGCGCTGGCGCCTTCGGCCGAAGACGTGGCCTGGGCCCGGCGCGTGGTGGCGCAAGCCGCGGCGGCAAACGGCGCGGCCATCGCCGTAGACGGCAAGATGGTCGATCGGCCCGTTCTGGAACGCGCGCAACGCATCGCTGCCGCCGCCCCGGACTAATGCTTTGTTAAGGATTTATTAAGCGTGAACGGCGCGGCTTGCACATTTCATGGAGCAGGCACTGACTGAGAATATCGAAGCCTGCAGCGCCAATCGGTATTTTCCCTGACGGGCCGTTCGCTGCAAATATCGAATTTTATGTGGAGGATGAAAGGCGTTTGTAATGACTTTACGTTGAAATGCGCGTGGGAGACCGTGCGTGTCCAGACAACAGGACATAGGACGCAAGATCCGGGGCCAGAACAGAATCAATAAAGTTGCTTCCCCGGTGCACCGTTCAGTGCGCACGGTCGTTAACAGCTGACCGCAAGTCGACTCGAGCCAGACTGATCGTGCATTTTTCCGTTTTCCGTGCTGCCGCGGCAACGCTGCTTGCCCTGGCCGCCAGCGCTGTCGCCGCCGCCAGCGAGCCCATGCCACCGGACGGCCCCTGCGTGCCGCCTCCGCCCAAAGCCACTCTCACCCTGTCGCAGGCGCGGCTGGATGCGCTGCGATGCAATCGCGACATCATCGCCGCGCGCCGCAGCGAAGAAGCCAGCCAGGCAGACATCCAGATCGCGTCGCAACGTCCCAATCCGGTGCTGAGCCTGGGCGTGGCCAACATCAACCCGCATCTGGGCGTTGGCGCCGGCAGCTGGCGCAGCAAGACCGTCGATTCCACTGTGCGCGTCGATCAGGTCATCGAGACCGCGAACAAGGGCAACTTGCGTGCCGATGCGGCCCGCAAGGCCAGCGCCGCCGTGGGCGAGCAGGTGCAGGCGGTGGTTGCGCAGCAGTTGGGCGCCGTCGACCAGGCGTGGTACGAGGCCGTGGTCAGCCAGACCCGCGTGGAAGTGCTGACCGAGACAGTCGGGCTTTACGGGCGCACGCAGCAGGCCAATGAAACGCGGCTGAAAGCGGGCGACGTATCGCGCGCCGACGTGACCAAGCTGCAGCTCGAAACATTGCGTGCGCAGAGCGACCTGCGCGCCGCCATTGCGGACCACGCCAGCGACAAGGCGGCGCTCGCCGCCGCCATGGGCGTGCCCGGCACCCTGATGGACAACCGGCTGGTGGCCGACTGGCCCGGCGCCGACGCGCCCGTACCGGCGTTCGACCCGGAAGTGCTGCAGCGCCGTCCCGATGTGACGGCCGCCGAAGCGCGCCTGGCCGCCGCGGCATCCGCCCGCGACCTGGCACGCGCCGGTCGCGTCCCGGACGTGACCGTGGGCGCGCAATACGAGCACTATCCGGTTTCCGAGGCCAACACGACCGGCAGCGGCAACAGCTACGGCGTATTCGTGTCGATTCCGCTGTTCGTGCGCCATAGTTTTGGCGGTGAAGCGCGCCGCGCGGAAGTGGACTACTACGCCGCGCTCGATGACCGCAACCGCGTGCTGCTGGAAGCCCAGAACGAGATCGGCCGCCTGCGGGCGCAGCTCGATGCGGCGCGCGCGTCGCTGCAGCAGATGCGCGAGTCAGTGCTGCCGGCCGCCGAAAGCGTCGCCAGCAGCGCCGAGTTTGCCTACAGCAAGGGCGCTTCCGGCGTGCTGGATCTGCTCGATGCACGGCGCGCGCTGCGCCAGACGCGCGTCGACGCCGTCGAGGCGCAAGGCAACTACGCCAAGGCGCTGTCGGCATACCTGACCGCGCTGCAAACCACAAATTCCGATATCAACAAGCTTCCCCAGGTCCGTACCGATGCGTCGCGTCCCTAATATCCCGTTTTTCTCCGCTGAATCCCGCCAGACCCGCAGCGGTGTCGTGCGGATGGCTGCCGTTGTGTCGCTGTGCGCATTGGCGTTGACCGCCTGCGGCAAGAAGGAAGTGTCGGACAACAATGACGATCCGACGATCAAGGGCCAGACCATCACCTATCCGGCCAGCGTGAAGGTGCTGCCGGGGATCGTCGGACAACCTGTGCAAAGCGGCGGCGATCGCATGCTCAACATGCCGGGCCGCCTGGTCTGGAATGAAGACAGGACCGTGCGCGTGGCCACGCCGTTTGCGGGCCGTGTGATGGAAATCCTGGTGCAGCCCGGCGCCACCGTGAAGGCCGGCCAGCCGCTGGCCATGCTGACCTCACCCGATTACGGCGTGGCCCAGGCCGATGCGCGCAAGGCCGCCGCCGACAGCGCGGTGGCCGCCAAGTCGCTGGCCCGCCAGCGCGAGCTGTATCAAGCCGGCATCGTGGCGCAGAAGGATCTGGAGCAGGCGCAGGCCGACAGCGCGCGTGCCGCCGCCGATCTGGCGCGCACCCAGGCCGCGCTGCGCATGTACGGCGCCGGCAACGGCGACGCGGTGAACCAGCGCTTTGCACTGCGCAGCCCGATCGACGGCCTGGTGGTGGAGCGCAACATCAATCCGGGCATGGAAGTGCGCCCGGATCAGCAGCCCACTGCGCCGCTGTTCCTGATCACCGACCCGTCCACGCTGTGGGCGCAACTGGACGCCGCCGAAGCGGATCTGGGCCTGTTCAAGCCCGGCATCGACGTGAAGTTGAGCAGTGCCGCGTATCCGGGCGAAACCTTCACGGGCACCGTGGTCAAGATCGCCGACTATGTCGATCCGGCCTCGCGCAGCGTCAAGGTGCGGCTTGCGGTGCCCAATGCCGACCGCCGCCTGAAGGCAGAGATGTTCGTCACGGCGCGCGTCAAGGCCGCGTCGTTCCAGGGCATCTCGGTGCCATCCAAGGCCGTGTTCCTGGCCGACAACAAGAACTACGTGTTCGTGCGCACCGCGACCGCGCCGAACACCTTCGAGCGCCGCGAGGTCAAGCTGGGTGTGACGCTGCCGGGCACCACGGAAGTGGTGGAGGGCCTGAAGGCCGGCGAGGTGGTGATCACCGACGGCAACCTGTATCTGCAGGACATCCTGCGCGATGCCACCGCGGTCAATGCCGCGCGTGCAACCGCCAAGCAATAAGGACGGCGGCCACATGATTTCGCGTATCGTCAATTTTGCGCTGCACCAGAAGCTCTTTGTCTGGCTGGGCCTGATCATCTTCATCGCGGGCGGCCTGGCCGCCTTCAAGAACCTGCCGATCGAAGCGTTTCCCGATGTCTCGGACATCCAGGTCAACGTGATCACGCTGTATCCGGGACGCGCCGCCGAGGAAGTGGAACGGCAGGTCACGATCCCGATCGAAACCGCGCTGGCCGGCACGCCGAATTCGGTGCGCGTGTTCTCGCATACGCAGTTCGGCCTGTCGTTCATGATGGTGACCTTCAACGACAAGGCCACCGACATCGTTGCGCGCCAGCAGATCATCGAGCGCCTGCGTGGCGTGGACCTGCCCGATGGCGTGCAACCCGAACTCGCGCCGCTGTCCACCGCGATCGGCGAGATCTTCCGCTTCCGCCTGACCGGCAAGGGTTATACGCCGCAGGAACTGCGCACGCTGCAGGACTGGGTGGTGGAGAAAAACCTGCGCCAGGTGCCGGGCGTAGCCGATGTGGTGACCATTGGCGGCTCGGTCAAGCAATATGAAGTGAACCCCAACCTTGGCCGCATGCGCGATGCCAAGATTTCGCTGTCGCAACTGTTCACGGCGCTGCAGCGCGGCAACTCCAATGCCGGGGGCGGCGCGGTCGCCCATGGCCGGCAACAGTACCTGCTGCGCTCGCTGGGTAGCTTCCGTTCGTCGGCCGATATCGCCAACGTGGTGGTGGCGGAAAACAATGGCACGCCGATCCTGGTCAAGGATATCGCCGAGGTTAAGATCGGCTCGGCCCCGCCGCAGGGGCTGATGGGCCAGGACAACGAAGACGACATCGTCTCGGGCATCGTGGTGATGCGCAAGGGCGAAAACCCGTCGGTGGTGCTCGAAGCGCTCAAGCAGAAGATAGATCTGCTCGATTCGCAGATCCTGCCCAAGGGCGTGAAGATCGTGCCGTACTACGACCGCTCCACGCTGATCGACAAGACGCTGCACACGGTGTTCGGCAATCTGGTGGAAGGCGCGCTGCTGGTGCTGGCCGTGCTCTACCTGTTCCTGGCCAACGTGCGCGCCGCAGCCATCGTGGCGCTGGTGATTCCGCTGTCGCTGCTTTCGACGTTCATCGGCCTCACGTGGGTTGGCATTCCGGCCAACCTGTTGTCGCTGGGCGCGATGGACTTTGGCATCATCGTCGACGGCGCGGTGATCGTCGTCGAGAACATCTTCAAGCGGCTCGGGGAACTGAAGGAAGCGCAGATCAAGGACAACCGGGCGCGTCTGCACGCGATCCTGCAGGCCACCACGGAAGTGGGGCGGCCGACCGTGTTCTCGATGATCATCATCATCGCTGCGCACATTCCGATCTTCACGTTGCAACGCCACGAGGGCAAGATCTTTGCGCCGATGGCCTACACGGTGACCGGTGCGCTGATCGGATCGCTGATCCTGTCGCTGACCGTGGTGCCATTGCTGTGTCATCTGCTGCTCAAGAAGAACATCGCGCACGAGGACAATTTTGTGGTGCGCCATTGCAAGCGCATTTACGAGCCGATGCTGGGCTGGGCGCTGGACAACAAGAAGAAGGTGGTTGGCGTTGCGCTGGGCTTGCTGGTGGCGACGGTGGGCGTGGGCAAGTTCCTGGGCAGCGAATTCCTGCCCGAACTGGACGAAGGATCGATGTGGGTCAGCTTCGACCTGCCGGCGTCGGTGTCGCTCGATGAGGCGCGCGATCAGGCACGCCTGCTGCGCAGCGTTATCCGCAAGACGCCGGAAGTGAATACCACGATCTCCAAGGTGGGCCGTCCCGACGACGGCACCGATCCCAAGCTGATCAACACCGTGGAAATCCTGGTCGACCTCAAGCCCGACACGCACTGGCGCGCCGGCTACAACAAGCGCGCCATCATCGAGGAAATCAACCACAACCTGCGGCAGTTGCCGGGCATCGAGCCCAACTTCTCGCAGCCCGTGCGCGACAACATCCTGGAGAGCATCTCGCAGATCAAGGGCCAGATCGTGATCAAGGTGCAGAGCGACAGCCTTGAGCACAACAAGAAGGTTGCCGACCAGATCCTGGCCAATGTGCAGTCGGTCAAGGGCGTGATGCGCGCGTTTATCGACCGCGATGGCGAACTGCCGCAGTACGTGCTCGAGTTCGATCGCGCCCAGGCCGCGCGCTATGGCATCAACGTGGCCGACGTGCAGGACCTGATGGAAAGCGCGCTGGCTGGCAAGGCCGCCACGGAGCTGTGGGAAGGCGAGAAGTACTTCAGCGTGGTGGTGCGCCTGAAGCCGGGCGAGCGTGAACTGCCCAACCTGCCGAACATCTTCATGCAGACCGCCGACGGTGCACAGGTGCCGTTGTCGCAACTGGTGACGTTCCGTGCGGCATCGGGTGCGATGAACATCAGCCGTGAAAACGGCCAGCGCACCACGTCGATCGGCATCTTCATCCACGACCGCGACATGGGCAGCGTGGTGAAGGACATGCAGGCGCTGGTGAAGCAGAACGTCAACGCCGAGGACGTGAAAATCAGCTGGTCCGGTGAGTTCGAGAACCAGGAGCGCGCCATGGCACGTCTGTCGATCGTGGTGCCGCTGTCGGTGCTGCTGATCTTCCTGCTGCTGTTCAACGCGTTCCAGTCGTTCAAGAGCGCTGCACTGATCATCTCGAACATTCCGTTCGCGCTGATCGGCGGCGTGTTCGCGCTGTTCCTGACTGGCATTCCGCTCTCGGTCTCGGCGGCCATCGGCTTTATCGCGCTGTTTGGCCAGGCCGTGCTGAACGGGGTGGTGATGGTGACCTACTTCAACCAGCTGCGCGAAGAAGGCATGTCCGTTCGCGAGGCCGTGCTGACCGGATCGATGGACCGCCTGCGTACGGTACTGATGACCGCCATGCTGGCAATGCTGGGCCTGTTCCCGATGGCCATTTCGCGCGCGATCGGATCGGAAACGCAACGCCCGCTGGCGATCGTGATCATCGGCGGCCTGATTACGGCGACGCTGCTGACGCTGATCGTGCTGCCCACGCTCTATGAGTGGATGGTCGGACGCAACTGGCCGGACGAAGAAGGTAGCGACGACGATAACGGCGATCGGCTGACTCCGTCGATATCGAACTGAAGGCACGACCGGGGGGGCGCTGGCTCCTCTAACGGCCCCTTGAGACGATCGTCGTCATTCAAGGCCGGAGCGTACAAAAAGCCGGAGCGCATAACAGCGCTCCGGCTTTTTTGTTGCGCAGCTTGCTCATCATGGCTGCGTCGGCGGTGCGTCGCTACCGCATCGTTGCCACTGCCACGGAGATTGCGGCGTCGTTCTGTCGACTAAGCGCGATCGAACACGGCCTAATCATCGCGACCGTAGCGCGACGATGGCCGGCACAGCAATGCACCGAGCACCACGCCGAGTCCAAGCGCCATGCCGAGCGAGCGCATCGGCTGCTGGTGAACGTACTCGGTCACGCATTCCTGCCCGCGCGACACGCTGTCTGCGACGCTCGTCTTGATCGATGCAAGCTTGTCTTGTCCGCTTGCTGCCTTCGACAGGAAAGCCTGCTTGGCCGATTCGATGGCGTCGCCGGTCAGGTTGGGCAGTTGCGCCAGCAGATCGTCAAGATCCTGCGCCAGTTGCCGCGTGTCGGACTTCAGGCGCTGCTGTGCGTCGTGCGGGTTGATGTTGTTCGGATCGTCAATGGCCATGGCCGTCTCCTAATGGTCTGAATGTGAAAAATGCAAGCAGGGAACGCGAACAAGCACACGTCAGTGAACCCGATGGAACGTGCAGCCCGTGGTTGCGACCCGGGGAAATGGACCGGGCGACCGGGGCCCGGAAGGGATCCAGCGCATGATTCGTACCAGTTGCCTTGCAACGCAGCTTCAACCCTCCCGCGAGGTTTGTGCGATTGGCATGCCTTCGCAACTTACCGGTTTTGTAATTCCGGGTCAGTGACGACGGCCACGAGGCTCGGCGTTGCGGGGCGCGAGCCGGATCCCGTATGTGCATGCGGCGGCTCACCGAACAAAGCGACGCGGCGCGTCTATAAGACGATTCGCAAAGCAGGTTAAAAAGTGCAAACCGTGGCGTTCTGCGCCACAAGGGGTTTCGGTGTTCAGATGTCTGTGGCCATAATGCGCAGGTGGATAAACCTGCCCATTGAGGAATACATGCCCGAGGAGAACATGCCCGATTTTTCGCCTGCCCACGTCTGGTCTACGCGCATCAAGCGCGTCGCGCGATCGACCCTCGCGGCGTCTGTCGCCGTCCTGTGTGCGACTGCGGCGGCGCACGCCGCGGCACTGGACAGCGCTCAGCTCGCGCAGGCGGCGGATCGCGCGGCCGCGGCCAGCTATCGCGAATGGGTGGAACTGCTGGCGATTCCGAACGATGCCACCGTGCCTGCCGATATCCAGAAAAATGCCGACTGGCTGGTGAAGGCGTTCGGCAGGCGCGGCTTCCAGGCGCGCACGCTTGGCAACGGCGACAAACCGATGGTCTATGCGGAATACCGTGCGCCGGCCGCGGCAGGCGGCGCAGCGCGCAAGACCGTGCTGTTCTACATGCACCTGGATGGGCAGTCGGTCACGCCGTCGCAATGGGCGCAGAAGAGTCCATGGGAGGCCACGCTCAAGGCGCGCAGCGCCGACGGCAAGTGGGAGCCGCTGCCGCTCGAGAAGCTGTACGGCGGCCAGGTGGACCCGGAGTGGCGCCTGTTTGCGCGCTCGTCGTCGGACGACAAGGGCCCCATCGTGATGTTCCTCGCCGCGTTCGATGCGCTCAAGGCAGCTGGAGTCGACCCTGGCGTCGACATCAAGGTGCTGCTCGATTCCGAGGAGGAAAAGGGCTCGCCGTCACTGGGCCGTGTCATCGCAGAAAATCTTGCGCTGCTGCGCAACGACGGCATGATCATCTTTGACGGCCCGATGCACCAGAGCAACCAGCCGACGCTGGTGTTTGGCAATCGCGGCATCCAGCTCGTGCAGCTGAAAGTGTTTGGCGCCACTCAGGGGCTGCATAGCGGCCACTATGGCAACTATTCCGCCAATCCCGTGCAACGCATGGCAAGCCTGCTGGCATCGATGAAGGATGACAGCGGCCGCGTGACCATCCCCGGCTACTACAGTGCGGTGAAGATCGACGACCGTGCCCGCCAGGTCATGGCGGCGGTCCCCGATGACGAGGCGGCGCTCAAGCGCCGGCTGGGCATTGCCACCACCGAAAAGGTAGGGGCCAACTATCAGGAAGCGATGCAGTACCCGAGCCTAAACGTGCGAGGCATCGTTGCCGGCGACGTGGGGCCCAAGGCGCGCACCATCATTCCGGAGGTGGCGATAGCCGACATCGACATCCGCACCGTTCCCGAAACTACGCCCGAAAGCCTTGTGGCGATGCTGCGGGCGCATATTGAAAAGCAGGGCTATCACCTTGTGAACGGCGAACCAACGGCCGAAGAACGCGCGCGCTATGCAAAGCTGGCCGCATTAAGTGCCGACGAGGTCTCGGCGTCCAGTTCGGCTGCACGCACCGATCTGAATGCGCCGATCAGCAAGTGGCTGCAGTCGGTGATGCAGGACACCTACGGCAAGCCGCCGGTGCAGATCCGCATGATGGGCGGCACCGTGCCGACGGGCGCGGCGGTGCAGGCGCTGAAATCGCCGTTTGTGATCGTTCCGCTGGTCAATGCCGACAACAACCAGCACAGCTTTGACGAGAACATGCGGCTGGGTAACTACCGCGACGGCATTCGCACGGTCATGGGGATCCTGCAGACTCCGTTCAAGTAGACCGCCGGCGGGGCGCTGGGTCCAGCTCGCCGGCGCCGCCTGTTCCCCGGTATCGCCTATTCCTCTTTGCCCGATCCGGTGCAGATGCCGTGCAGCTTGCGCAGGCCGGTATAGAGCCCGCGCCGCTCTTCCGGGCTGAGCAGGCGAATCACCGAAGCCTGGCCGCGCCGCGCCAGTGGAATGACCTGCGCATGCAACGCAGCGCCCGCTTCACTGATCGTGCATGCGAGGCGCTTGCGTGGCGTGGTGCCTTCGGACTGCAGCGTCACCAGGCCGCGATCCTCAAGCAGCCGCAGCGTGCGGCTGACCAGTGCCTTATCCGAGGTGGATTGCTTGACCAATTCGGCAAACGACATCGGCTCGCCATGCGCCAGCAACGCCAGAATCCGCCACTCGGGCACGGTGAGGTCGAACTGCGTGGCATACGGTTCCGTCACACTGCTGCGCAGGGCGGTCACCAGTTGGCTCAGCATCGTGGTGAGAAAGTCGTTCACGGTCAGGCCGTTGCCGGCTTCGTCGAGATTCGACCAGGGGTCGGAGCCCTCGACGGGGGCGGAAGCGCTACGAGGTGTGCTGGACATGACGGGCAAGGCAGTAATGAGCGCCGCGGCTGCGGCCGGAAACCGGTCGCGATTGTCTCATACAGCGATATGGCTGGACGCAGCCCAACGGGGTCGGCCTTTGGGACACCCAAAATCGTGTCTCCGTCGGGCATATCGCTTCGGCAGCGGCGCGTTGCATCGGTCTCCTGTTGCGCCGATGGTCAGCGTTTGTGATCCTCAATTACTGTTGCAGCACGGTCCTTTGGGGGACTTGCGATGGCCGGGGGCCAACCCGCGCCGAGCCCTCAGGCGCAAATTGCGCCAACGCAAAGAAGCCCGGAATGCATGTAGTTGCTGAGGGTGTGGCACGCGGCGAATTGCTACAGTGCACGCGCTGGAAAGCGCCACAGGTAGTCAATTCTTCGTGTGGCGGAAAGAAACTCTCACGCCATTATTCATGCCAATTTTTTATAACACTGGGACCAATAAGGCCATAGGCCTGCAGCAACTTTATCGGAAGCGTTCTTTGAAACCTGCCGGGCACTGCGTGATCGAGGGGATGTGCATGGGTTTGAGTATCACGTGGATTCGCCGCATGCAGTTGGGTTGGAGCTTCAGTTACGTGCCGGACGAGATCGAAGCGATGATCAATCAGCAGTTCTACACATTCGGCTTTTTACCGTCAGTGGCCAGAGACAGTGCGGAACCTGACAGTGATGACGAACATGAGGAACAAGAGGAGGTGGCTCATAACCGCATGCCCGGCCTATACGCACAAGACCCGGTTTTTATCGAGCTACTTGCTTTGCATGGACTGGAGGGGCTGTATCGGGGCGAGCTCGGTCCACACGATGTGCACCTGTTAGTTGCCGAGGCCCTGTACAACAACGATCCTGTGAGGACTTATCTGCTCTGTGCGAAGCTCCATGTGCACGCCATGGCGATCCGAGACGGCAACATTGCGATATTCGACTCCAATACTGGTACGACGGTATTTTCCGTTAGAGAGGAGATGGATGAGGCACGTCTTTTGGCGTATCTCGCCAGTTTGGTTTCGGACTGTACTAACAAGGCCTTTGGCGTAATGGAATTGAGATATTGATGTATTGATGCGTTGATGTGTTGAACTCGATTGAATCGCCGCACCTCGACATGCCGTCGGCTGGCGCGGCGGCCCACCGTCCGGCTGTTCCGACGGCGGCATGACGGGAGCGCGGCGCAGTGAATGGCCTCCCGCGCCCCTGATGCGTTCGTTCCGACTGGCCAGCCGTCAGGCCGCAAATCCGCCGTCCACGTTCAGGCTTGCACCGGTGACAAAGCTCGATTCCGGGCCGGCCAGATACGCCACCATGCTGGCAATTTCTTCGGGCCGTGCATGTCGCGGCAATGCCATCAGGCCATGAAGCGATTGCGCGAAATCGGAGGTTTCCGGATTCATATCCGTATTCACCGGGCCCGGCTGCACGTTATTGACGGTAATGCCCTTGGGCCCCAGGTCGCGCGCCATCCCTTGCACCAGCCCCTTCAGGGCCGATTTGCTCATCGCATACGCGGCGCCGCCGGGGAACGGCATGCGGTCCGCGTTTGTGCTGCCGATGTTGATGATGCGTCCGCCTTCGCCCATATGTGCCAGTGCAGCCTTAGATGCGACAAACACGGCGCGCACGTTGACGGCCAGTGTCTTGTCGAAATCCTCGAGTGAAAACTGGTCGACCGGGCCCAGAAACAGTACGCCGGCGTTGTTCACCAGGATGTCGATCTTGCCGAAATGGTTCGCGGCCTCGTTGATGGCGCGCGTGACGGCGGCCGCGTCCGCGGCGTCCGCCTGATAGGCGTGCGCCCGGCCGCCGGCGGCCTGGATCGATTCAACCAGTTGCTGCGCGCCGGCGCCCGAGCTTTGGTAAGTGAAAGCCACGGCGGCGCCGTCACGGGCCAGGCGACGCACAATCGCAGCGCCAATGCCGCGCGAGCCACCGGTAACGAAAGCGACCTTGTTAGAAAGCGAAGTCATGATGGATTCCTTTGTATCGGGAGAAGGTGACCCAAGTATGGTCGGCGGAATCCCCTACCGGTAGTATCTAATCGGTAGTAACTTTTTCAACCATTGGTATATGCTGACGCGATGGAAGCCCTGAACCTGCTCGAATCCTTTGTGCATAGTGCGGACACCGGCAGCTTTTCCGCTGCCGCGCGCCGGCTAGGCCTGACGCCCGCGGCCGTCAGCAAGAATGTGGCCCGGCTGGAAAACCATCTCGGCTTGCGCCTGTTCCAGCGCAGCACCCGTAAGCTCACGCTG
The DNA here is from genome assembly GCF_008801835.1 of Cupriavidus pauculus. Taxonomy (GTDB): domain Bacteria; phylum Pseudomonadota; class Gammaproteobacteria; order Burkholderiales; family Burkholderiaceae; genus Cupriavidus; species Cupriavidus pauculus. Next base: position 117,704 of record NZ_VZOW01000007.1, read on the forward strand.
ACCATGGGTGGCGAGCAGTTTTTCCGTCAGGTGTCCGATCCGTTCTTTACCTTGCGCGATGCGTTTGCCAGCGCCGCGCAGGACGATGGCAAACCTGCGGGCGTACTCAAGGTCAGCATGGGCGTGGCCTTCGGCCGCGAATATCTGGTGCCGTTGCTTGGAGAATTCCTCGACCGCTATCCGGCGATCGTGCCGGACTGGCATTTCGACAACCGCACGGTGGACCTGATCGCGGGCGGCTTCGATGTGGCAATCGGCGGCGGCATCGAATTGACCGAAGGCCTGATCGTGCGCGAATTGGCGCGTAGCCACGTGGTGGCGACGGCGTCGCCATCGTTCATGAAGGGGCGCTCCATGCCGCGGCATCCGTCGGATCTGGCCGCGTTCGATGGCATCGCGCGGCGTTCGGTGTCTTCCGGGCGGCTGCGTGTGTGGAACCTGCGCAATCAGGTCGGCGAGCAGGCGCTGGCCGAACCGCGCACGCGGATGATTTTCGATGACCCCGAGGCCATGGCCTACGCCGCGATGCAAGGGCTGGGCGTGGCGCTGTTGCCGATGCCGCATGCGGCGCCGTGGCTCGAACGCGGCGATCTCGTGCGTTTGTTACCGGGCTGGTCGGCCGATATTGGCCCGCTCGCGCTGTATTACCCGAATCGCAAGTTGTTGCCGTCCAAGACGCGGGTGTTCGTCGAATTCATCGTCGACGCTTTTCAAAGCAAGGGTCTTGCGCGCCGGTTCAGTGCGCGATAAGCGCGTCCGGAAGATATCCGGCATGCAGCACTACCTGGGGTGTCGGGCAACCAGCACGACATAGTGCGAGTTGGCAATCGATGTGCCATCGAGCCGCACCAGCCCGCGATCGACCAGCGCGGCGATGCGATACCACGGCACCTGGACATAGCGCGCCGCGGCCGTATCGAACACGCGCACGCTGCCCGTAAATTCTCCGGTCACCGCGGAAAACTGCAGGCTCGCGCGATGCCCATCGCGCAGGCTCTTGAGAATCATCTTCTGCTTTGCGGTGAGCTTGTCTGGTCGTAGGACAGGGGTCATTGCAGGTTCCGGCGCTGCAGATTTGTCGAACCGGATAGCCTCTGCCTTGAATGCCAATGTCGCAACCGCTTGAATGAGTGATTTCTCCGTTCTTTGTTTTTCGTCAGTCGCTTGCGTGACGGCGAGCCGATGCAGCTCTGCTGCCCGTGCCAACGCGCCGCGCACTTTCCAGACGCGGCTGCGCATCAGCGGCACACGGATGGCAATGATCCGATACAGCAATTGATCTGTGGTAACGGTCGCGGCGACGGGGGCAAGTAGATTGACGCTTCTTATTTTTCTGCCCGCGTCAGCATATGCGCGGGCGTTGTCAATCCGATGCCAAAGTTCTATCCCGCCGCGGTCAACCGCAGTTTTGCCACGCTCGGAGTTCCCTATCGGCGCGGCACCTGCGTGCCAATGGCGGCCGCCGTATCGCCCGGGCTGTGCCTCGGATTCTCGATGGCATGGATCCGGCGCTTGCGAGAGGGCAAGCCCATGAGCTATGTGCCGAGTGAAGTGGAAGCGGCCATCGGCCAGTGCTGCTATGTATTCGAATACGGTGCGCGCGGCCAACCATGGCCGGAAGGAGTCAGCTTCGAGATGTTTTCGCCGGGGCTTGCGATAAAGATGCCCGGCTTGCTTCGACATTGCGAGCGCTTGAATCTGACACCCATCGATTGGGGCGAGCAATCGGGCCACACGATCTCATACCTGCTCCATGCGGGACACCGGCCGCATCTGCTTAGAACCTTTCTGCTGGTTGCGGCCAGCCATGCGGTGGCGTTGGCAAGGAAGAACGACTGCATCGCACTGTTCGACCCCAGCACAGGCATTGTCACACTCGATGCTGAGGATGCTTTCGCTGATGGGCGGCTGGCGCGATGCCTGAACGGGCTGCCCGAAGATTCACCACACCGCGGGATTGGCGTACTCGAACTCAGGTCGCGACGGTAAGCCGGCACTCGCATCTGTGCACCGCGGCGCACTGTGGCAATGCGATGGCTCGCGCTTGATTTGGGGTAAATGAGGACGGAAATGTCGCCGGTATATTGCCGCTTTTTGGCCGGAACAGCGGCCAAGTACCGTTCGCGTGGGCAACAAAAAATGATGACGTTTCTGAAGGGTGCCTCGTCGGGATCCATCGTCTTTGGGCAAACCTATCAACGGCGTACGGCCATTCCAAAGGGACCAACGACGTCTCCCGGCACCTGTCTGGGCATGGCCCTCGCCTGGATCCGGCATCTGCATGCCGGCGGCGATTTCGAATACATGCCAACGGACTTCGAAGGCGCACTAAACCAGTTCGGTTGCTACGCATTTCCAGTCCTGCGTGTTGTCGATCCGGCGCTAGCCGCTGAGGACAATTCAGCCTTTCTTCCCGACGACGCAGTCCGGCGTCCCATCCTCATTGCCTACTGCACGCGGGTGGGATTCACCCCGATCCACAAAGGTGTACGTGCGCCGGAAGGTGTGACCCGACTGGCGAAGGAATGCTGCCGCAGCCCCGGATTGCGGACGTTCATTCTCGCCAGCGACTTCCATGCCACGGCGCTGGCGGTAAGAGGCAAAGATATCGCCGTGTACGATTCCGCAGAAGGTATTGGCATTTTTCGGCAGCGCACCGCATTGGACGATGAAGTGATGACGAAGTGGTTCCGGACCTTGCCAGGAAACGGTGTGCCGCTGATCGGCGTGCTGGAACTGACTTACTGAGCCCGTAAATTTAGCAAAAACGTCCGCTCCCCCTCCCACCGGCATCCATCGCTCGCCCCTCCAGTCTCCGCTACGACAGACACGAATCCAGGATGAAACCTCGGCGCGCCGACGGCTTATTCGCGCGTAGCTTCCCGCTGCATCAACACCATCACGCTGTCGGCCCGCATGTCCGACAGCGCCACCGCCTGCGCAAACAGCGGCTGGCACAGTCGCGTCAGCACATTGCCCGGCGGCATTTCCACCGCAAGGCGCATCTCGCACGCGCGGGCCAGCAGCATGGTTTCGTGCCAGCGCACCGGCCGTGACATGTTGAGTGCCAGATCTTCTGCGATGCGTGCCGGATCGCGCAGTTCGCGCGCGGCGCTGGCGCTGAAGTAGCGCAGCGCCGGACGTTTCAGAGACTGGACAAGCGATGGCTCCGTGAAGGCGCGATGCAGGGCGTCGGCGGCGTCATCGAGCAGGGCGCAGTGTGACGGCACGGCGATCGCCACCCGCTGTGCGCTGCGCGCGCCGGCGGCCAGTGCCAGCTCTGCCACGCGAGCCATGGCCGCATCGGCACCAGCGATCACCATTTGCGTATCGGCGTTGTAATTGGCCATGTAGACGGGCGCGTCGATGCGATGCACGCGCGCCACGATCGCCTCAAGCCGACCCGCGTCGAGACCCAGGATGGCGGTCATGCCGTGGCCGGACGGATAGGCGGTCTCCATCAGCGCGCCGCGCATCGCCACCAGCCGCACCGCATCGGCAAATGGCAGCACGCCGGCCACCACGGCTGCCGCAAATGCGCCAATCGACAGTCCTGCCACGGCATGCGCCTGCGCGCCGTCGGCGAGCAACGCGCGCGCGCTGGCGACGCCAGCCACCAGTAGGCAAAGCTGTACGGAAACCGTGGAGGCCAGATGCGCGGCGTCATCGTGCACCAGGATATCGTCGCCGAGCGACTCGCTCGCTTCCGCCAGCGTGCGCTGGACGTGTGGATGGCAGGGCAGCGCATGCAGCATGCCGGGGCGTTGCGAGCCCTGTCCGGGGAACGTCAGCAGTGTTGACATGCGATGTTCCAGGGATCGTCGCACAGCAGCGGGCCGGTGTCGGTCTTCAGCAGCACGTGGCCTTGCGTGCGCAGAAACTCGCGCAGCGCAAAGGCGCCGTACGGTGTGCCGATCTGCATGTCGATCCGAGCCGCGCCGTGGTCGATGACGTCGCGCAGGATGGCGGTCTCCGCCGACGACAGCGGCTGTAGCGCCAGAAGCAGCAGGTCGATATCGCTGCCGGCGTGGAGCACGTCGATGCCTGCGGCCAGTGTGAAGCCCACCGCGCCGGTTACGCCCCACGCATGCGGCAGCCCGCCAAGCTGGCGGGCGATGGGATCGAGCGCGCGCAAGGCGGGGATCTCGTCGCGGCGCGGGTGCAGGCGCCAGAAGCCGGCGCGTGCGATGTCGACGGGCGTGACGACGGTGGCGCACTGATCGGCATCGATCCACGTTGCGTAGCGCTGCGCGCGCGTGCGTCCGCGAATGCCGACGGGAATGCGCCCGCGTCCGCTCGCATCGCGATCGCGCCGCACCACCAGCGGCGCCTGGGCAAGCCACGGCGCGTCGGCCCACTCGGGCACGGCGCCCGCCGCCAGAAACGCGGCGGGATCGCGAAGCCAGATCAGATCGTGTGGTTGCGCGCGCATGGCGATGGCGGGAGACGTCAGTCGCGCCACTGGCTGGCCAGCAATGCGCGAACGCGCCGCGTGGCGCCACGGTGTTCTCCGTGCTGACGCGAGCGCAGGTCGCACTGGGGATCGGCATCGATGTCGGCCAGCGCGTCGTGCAGATGACGCATCACGACTTCGACATCGCCGGCATTGGGCGACGCGGCGTTCTCCACCGCGATCGTGCGCCACAGCAGGCCCAGGCTTGCATAGTTGTCGATGTCGTACGCCATCGGCGGCACGGTCGCGGCGAATGCCTCGAGTTCCTCCACGCTGCGCAGCGTAATGCGCGCGGCGGCTTCCTTGCCCATCGCGTGCACCTGCACGCCCGGATCGGCCAGCGCGAGGATGCGGTTGGCCTGATAACCATGCGCCAGGAACGCGCCCGACATCGCCTTGCCCACCAGAAGCGCAATGACCGGATGCCCTTGCAGACGCGCCGTGGCATAGGCGGCGGCCGCGCTGGCCAGCGCCTGATGAATGCCGAGCGCTTCCTCGCGGCGTCCGTAGGCCTGGCTTGGCGTGTCGACAATGGCGACGATGGCGCGCTTTATCGATGCGTCGCGATCGGCGTCGATGACCTCATGCACGGCGCGCGCGAGCGACCACCCTTCCAGCAGTCCCACTTCGCCGTTCCGGGCGCGCGGAAAAGGGTTGTCCGGATCCGGCACCACCGCGATCAGCCGCGTGCCACGTCCCCACAGCTCGACGTCGGCCAGCTGTACCGAGCGCGGATATCCGGCGCTGCGCACCGCACGCCCGCTCAAGGCATCGAGCCATGCCTGCCCGCGCCCGGCGATGTCCTGCGCGCGATGGGAATCGCTGGTCGTGCTCATTGCCGTTCTCCAAGAATGCTGCGTGCCGTGGCGGGGTCGATCTGCTGCGTCGCGCCGTGCGCCACATAGCCGGCGATGCGTTGCAGGTAATCGTCGTACCGTTCGCTGCGCAGTGCCGCATCGCGCGTGTGTTGCACCGAGGCATTGGCCAGCGCCGCCACGGCTTCGCGAATCTCGCGCGCGTCGTCGTCGACGAAGCGATCAACCAGTCCGGTCGCGTAGCGTTGCTCGCCGCCCGTCAGGCCCCAGATAAACGGCCGATCGCGCGAATCGTATTCGGCGATGCCCGCTTCCTGCTCGATCACGGCAGGGCCATTCAGGCCAAGGCGCGCCTCGCGCGTGACTACCAGCGCAGAGCACAGCCCCGCCGCGATCGACATGCCGCCAAAGCAGCCCACTTGTCCGGCGATCACGCCGACCACCGGCTGGTAGCGCCGCAGGTCGACGATGGCCGCGTGAATCTCGGCAATCGCAGCGAGGCCCAGATTGGCTTCCTGCAGCCGCACGCCGCCGGTTTCGAACAGGATCACCGCGCGCGTAGGCACGCCGTTGCGATTGTCGTCGGCGGCCAGTTCGAGCGCGCCCGCAATCTTGGCGCCGCCGACTTCGCCCAGGCTGCCGCCCTGGAACGCGCCTTCGATGGCCATCACGACCGCTGGCTGGCCGTCGATCTTTCCCTTGGCGACGATCACGCCGTCATCGCCTTGCGGCACCACGCCTTGACGCTCCAGCCAGGGCGACGTCAGGCCGTCGAACGGACCGGCCAGTTCGCGCAGCGTGCCTGCGTCGAGCAGCGCGCGGGCGCGCTCGCGCGCACCGAGTTCGATAAAGCTCTCACGCGATAACAAGGCGGCGCGGTTCATGTCGGCTCCTGATCGGGGTGCGGTGCCAGCGCTTCGAACGCTTCGGCCAGCCGCATGCCCACCACGCCCGGCGTGGCGCCGAAATCGTGGATGCGGATGCGCATGGCGGCGCGCGGCTCGGCGCTGAAGACGCGCGTCAGTTGCGCATCCCAGACACGACCGTAGCCGTTGACCGATGTGGTGACGTCGATCGATGTCCTTCCGGCTTCGCCCGGTTCGATCATCACCTCGAGATCGCCGGAGCCAACCACGCCAACCAGCACTCGGCGCGATGCCGGCGCGCCGGCGGCATATTCGAATCGGAGTTGTTCCATCAGGGCTCTCCCACGGCGCAAAGCCGATCAAGAAATAACGTGGCGGCCAGCAGATCGGCTGCGCCGCCGGGCGATGTCTGGTGCGCACGCATCGTGGCCTCGAGATCGTGCAGGCGGCGTCGGCCGCTCAGCGTGCCAATACCGCCCGCGTCGATCACTGCTTCGGCGCCGGCCTGCACGTCGGCCAGTCCCGCCAGTCCGGCGCGCGCCAGCACGCAGGTATCGTCCAGCTGCGCAACGATGGCGAGCAGCGTGTTGACCTGTGCGGTCGGTTCGGCGTCGCCGCGCGCGCGGCACGCGCGCAGCATGGGCAGGCCCACGCCGGTGACATGCGGAAACCCGGCCTCGGCCTGTTCGCGCGCGCCGCCCACGGCGTAGGTGGCGCGCACCCATTCACCCTTGTTGCCGGTGTGCGCAGGCCGATGACGATCCGGCATGCGTGCGATGACGCCAGCCATGCGCGCCACCGACGACGCGCTGCGCGTGCTGCCGAGCCAACCCGCAGCACCGGCCAGCAGGCCGAGCGCCCAGATTGCGCCGCGATGCGTGTTGACGCCGCCCGTGGCGCGCAGCATCTGCGCTTCTGCGCTGCGTCCGAGCGCGCCAAGCTGCTCGCGCAGCCCCGCGTCGAGGCGTCTGGCATGCTGGCCGGCGCGCGCCATCGCGACAAAGCCGTCGCGCAGGCTGTGCGCGGAATCGATCATCAGTTGCAGCGACATGTCGCGATGGCTGCCGTTGCCGCGGGCGTCGACGAGTCCGGGTTTGGGAGCGAGCGTGGCTTCGTCGATCAGGACCGCCACGGCGAGATCGCCTAGGGCCTGCGCCATGTCGACAACCGGCGCGGCGTGCGCGGCGTGCGCTGCGTGCGGTGCGGGAGGCAAGGGCGCGACGGGCAGGGCTGCCTGCGATGCGGGGAATCCCATCACCAGCTCCGGAAGCGTGCGGGCGGGTTGTAGAGGCCGCCCGACCATTCGACCAGATCCGCCATGCTTTTGGCGGCCAACAGCGACCGCGTGGCCTGTGCGCGATGCACGCCGAGATCCTCGGGCAGCGCGATCAGCCCGTCGCTGCGCATCTGGCGCGTGGTGGCGGGATCGTGGCGCATGCCGATCGGCGTCACGCCCGCCACGGCCGCGATCATCCTGCGACGTTCTTCCAGCGAGCGCGCCTTGTACAGGTAAGCAATGCCTTCTTCGGTCAGCACGTGCGTCACGTCGTCGCCGTAGATCATCACCGGCGCCAACGGCATGCCGCTGTCCTTGGCCACCTGCACTGCATCCATCGATTCGACAAAGGTCGGTTTGCCGCCCGCCTGGAAGGTTTCCACCATCTGCACCACCAGTTTGCGCCCGCGCGCGAGCGGGTCGTCGCTTTCGATCAGGTCCAGCCAGGCCGGCGTGGCGTGGCGTCGGCCGCCGGGATTGTGGCCCATGTTGGGCGCACCGCCGAAGCCGGACAGGCGTCCGCGCGTAACGGTCGACGAGTGCCCGTCGCCGTCGATCTGCAGCGTCGAGCCGATGAACAGATCCACCGCATATTGCCCGGCCAACTGGCACAGGGCGCGATTGGAACGCATGCTGCCATCCGCGCCGGTGAAGAACACATCGGGCCGCGCGGCCACGTAGTCTTCCATGCCGAGCTCGCTGCCAAAGCTGTGCACGCTTTCCACCCAGCCCGATTCGATCGCGGGGATCAGCGTGGGATGCGGGTTGAGCGTCCAGTACTTGCAGATCTTGCCCTTCAGGCCCAGTTGCTCGCCATAGGTGGGCAGGATCAGCTCGATGGCGGCCGTGTTGAAGCCGATGCCGTGATTGAGCGACTGCACGTTATGGCGTTCGTAGATGCCGCGGATCGCCATCATCGCCATCAGGATGTGCACCGGCTTGATCAGTCGCGGATCGCGCGTGAACAACGGCTCGCAGAAGAACGGCTTGTCCGACTGCACGACATAGTCGATCCAGGAGCCCGGGATATCCACGCGCGGCAGGTCGGCCGGGTCGTCGACGATCTCGTTGACCTGCGCAATCACGATGCCGTCGCGAAACGCCGCCGCTTCCACCAGCGCCGGGGAATCCTCGGTGCTGGGCCCGGTGTAGAGGTTGCCGTGGCGATCTGCCTTGTACCCGGCGGTCAGCACGATGTGCGGCGTCAGGTCGACATAGAGCCGCGAATACAGTTCGATATAGGTATGGATCGCGCCGATTTCGAGCAGTCCATCGGCGAGGAACTGCGAGATGCGCACGCTCTGCGCGCCCGCATACGCAAAGTCCAGCTTGCGTGCGATACCGCGCTCGAAGAGATCCAGATGTTCCACGCGGCTGACGCTGGGGATGATCATATGGAGGTCGTGCAGGCGCGTGGGATCGGCATCGGCCAGCGCGCGCGACAGAAAGTCCGCCTGCTTCTGGTTGTTGCCTTCCAGCACCACGCGGTCGCCCGGCGCGGTCACGGCTTCGAGGAAGGCAACGATGTCGCCGGTGGGAATGACCTTGCCTGTGGCGATGCTCGCCCCCAGGGCCTGCCGGCGGCGCTTTTCTGCGCGGCGCGTGTCCCACTGTCGTTCCGGTATCGGGTTCAGCATGGCGTCTCCGGTGTGCTGCGATCGTTACAGCAAAGATAGGGGAGGGCGCACCTCGCGAACAATCAACATCGGCGGCGAAACGTTACGCCCCGCGTAAATGATCCGCGCGCCATGTGCCGGGTACCCGGTGCCGGTCACGATTAACCGCACCGTAACGATCCGGCGGGGCAGGTTGATTGATGCGCGCCTGCGCGCTTCCTAGAGTTGTTGGTATATGCCCGGCACCGTACCGGCAGCATCACACAGACAACACCACCGGAGACAACCATGATCATCTACGGAACCGCCCTGCTGGCGATCTGCCATCTCGTAGGGCTCTATCTTGGCGACCTGCTGGGCGTCGCCATCGGCGTGAAGGCCAATGTGGGCGGCGTGGGCATCGCCATGCTGATGCTGATTTCGATCCGGCTGTATCTGCATGACCGCGGTCTGCTGCCGCGCGAAACGGAGGCGGGCGTTGGCTTCTGGGGCGCGATGTATATCCCCGTGGTGGTGGCGATGGCGGCGCAGCAGAACGTGGTGGCAGCGCTGCGCGGCGGGCCGGTCGCGCTTATCGCGGCGGTGCTGGCGGCCGGCGTGTGCGCCTGCCTGATCGCGCTGCTGAGCCGCACCGGCGACCACGAACCGCTACCGCCATTGCCGGCCGAAGCCGCAGCGCAATAAGACCGGGAGACTGACATGTCGATTGCTTCGCTGGCCGTGATGGCCCAGAACGTACTGCTGCACAACGGCCTGGTAACGGCGTTTGCCGCCGTTGGCATCGTGATGTGGGTGTCGTCCCAGATCTCGCGGAAACTGACGAAGGGACGCCTGCATGCGTCGGCCATTGCCATCATGATCGGCCTGGCGCTGGCGTATTACGGTGGCGTGGTCACGGGAAAGGACAAGGGCCTGGCCGATTTCGCGCTGTTTTCGGGCATCGGCCTGATGGGCGGCGCAATGCTGCGCGACTTCGCCATCGTCGCCACGGCCTTCGAAGTGCAGGTGCGCGAGGCGCGCAAGGCCGGCATGGTGGGCGTGGTGTCGCTGCTGCTGGGCACCGTGGTGCCATTTGTGGTGGGCGCCTGTGTGGCGCGCGCTTTTGGCTATGACGACGCCGTCAGCATGACAACGATCGGCGCCGGCGCGGTGACGTACATCGTCGGCCCGGTGACCGGGGCGGCGCTGGGCGCCAGTTCCGATGTCATCGCGCTGTCGATCGCAACGGGGCTGATCAAGGCCATCATCGTGATGGTCGGCACGCCGTTCGCGGCGGGCTTCCTGGGCTTGAACAACCCGCGCGCGGCCATGGTGTTTGGCGGACTGGCCGGAACGGTCAGTGGCGTATCGGCCGGACTTGCCGCAACGGACCGTCGCCTGGTGCCATACGGCGCGCTGGTGGCCACTTTCCACACTGGCCTCGGCTGCCTGCTGGGGCCGTCGGTGCTGTATCTGGCGACCAAGGCGATCGTCGGGGGATGAGCGTTCAGTGTGTGAGCATGCGGCACACGGCCGCCAGCGCCAGCAGATTGGGATCGCGTTCGCGGCGGCGTAGGAAGCTCAGGCCGATGGACTGCTTCATGTCGAAGTCGGGCGTCAGCGGTATCAAGGCAACGTTGCGCGCAAAGACGTCGCGCACCCGGCCCGGCAGCAGCGAGTAGCCGATGCCGCCGCCCACCAGATTCATCAGCGAGAAAATATCGCCCACCTTCATGACCACGTTTGGCGTGAAGTCGGCGATGCGGAAAGCCTCGGCAAATCCGCTCGACGTCACGAAGCCATCGCCGAGCGCCACAAAAGGCTCGTCGCGGCATTGGCGCAGATCCACGGCGTCCATGCTGGCATAGTGGGAATCGGCCGGCGCGGCGAAGAAGATGTCGTCCTCGAACATCGGGATCGACTCGATCTCGGTGGAGGCTTCGGGCAGGCCCATCAGCGTGGCGTCGATCGTGCCCTGGCGCAGCTTGTCGAGCAGGTCGGCGTTGGAACCGAGCACTAGTTCAGTCTGCAGTTCCGGGCGGCGCATCTTGATGCCGATGACCACCTGCGGCACGGTGCGGATGGTCAGCGAATACAGCGATCCGATCTTGAGCTGGTCGGCTGAATACCCGGCGGCCTCGCGCGTCATGCGCACGCCGTCGGCCATGGTCTTGATCACATCGCGCGCCACATCGGCCAACACATGCGCGGCTTCGGTCGGCAACAGGCTGCGGCCCTCGTGGCGGAACAGCGCGCAGCGCAGTCCTTCTTCGAGCGAATGCAGCGCACGGTGCACGCTGACGGTGCTGACGTCCAGCGTTTCGGCCGCCTTCGCCAGATTGCCGGTCTCCATGAAAGCGAGCAGCGCTTCGAGTTTGCGGAAGGTGATGTCTTCGCTGATGCGTTCGGGCATGGCGGGGCGTGTGGGCGAACAGGCCACGATGATCGCACACCGTGGCGCGCGATGTCATGGCGCTCGCTTGCGTGTCCGGTAGGCCGCGGCGCTGGTGCGCTGTTCGAAGCGCGGCGCGTACGCGCATCGTCGATCACAACGCGCCGCCGTCGCCACGTGCGATGCGCGGCGCTTAACGTTTACCCCGGCAACGCGCGGCGCACGCTGTAAGAACCGGGTAAGCGGCGCGCTTTACCTTACGGTCATCGTCGAAACAAAAGCTGATACGCAGGAGACACGCGATGCACGATGATCTGATCGAGAAACTGAAGGCCAGCCCGCATTACCGGGACCTGGTGCGCCGGCGCAGCCGGCTGGGCTGGCTGCTGACGGCCGTGGTGCTGGTGGTCTACTACGGCTATGTGCTGCTGATTGCGTTCGACAAGGAACTGCTGGCGCGCCGCGTGGGCGACGGCGTGACGACGTGGGGCATGCCGATCGGGCTGTTCGTGATCGTGTTCACGGTGGTGATCACCGGGCTCTATGTGCGCCACGCCAACGGCGTCTATGACGACCTGACCGAGAAGATCAAGCGGGAGGTCGCATGAATACGTATCGCGCGATGGGCGCCAGCGCGCTGCTGGGCCTGTGTTGCACGGCCGCGTTTGCGGCGGGCGGCGATCTGGGGCAGGCGGTCAAGCAGCCCACCAACTGGACGGCCATCGCCATGTTCGTGGTGTTCGTCATCGGCACGCTGTTCATCACCAAATGGGCCGCCAAGAGGACCACATCGGCGGCCACCTTCTATACGGGCGGCGGCGGTATCACGGGTTTTCAGAATGGCCTGGCGATTGCTGGCGATTTCATGTCGGCGGCTTCGTTCCTGGGCATTTCCGCTGCGGTGTACACCAGCGGCTACGATGGCCTGATCTATTCCATCGGCTTCCTGGTGGGCTGGCCGATCATCACGTTCCTGATGGCCGAGCGGCTGCGTAACCTGGGCCGCTTCACGTTTGCGGACGTGGCGGCGTATCGCTTCAAGCAGACGCCGATCCGCGCCTTCGCGGCGTCGGGCACGCTCGTCGTCGTGGCGTTCTACCTGATCGCCCAGATGGTGGGCGCGGGGCAACTGATCAAGCTGCTGTTTGGGCTGGAGTACTGGGTGGCGGTGGTCATCGTCGGTGCGCTGATGATGATCTACGTGCTGTTTGGCGGCATGACGGCCACCACGTGGGTGCAGATCATCAAGGCCTGCCTGCTGCTGGGCGGCGCGTCGTTCATGGCCTTCATGGTGCTGGCGCAGTTTCACTTCAGCCCCGAGGCGCTGTTCGCCAAGGCGGTGGAGGTGCACGCGAAGAAGGATTCGATCATGAGTCCCGGCAACTTCATCAAGGATCCGATCTCGGCGATTTCGTTCGGTATCGCGCTGATGTTCGGCACGGCCGGGCTGCCGCATATCCTGATGCGCTTCTTCACCGTGCCCAATGCCAAGGAAGCGCGCAAGTCGGTGTTCTGGGCCACCACCTGGATCGGCTATTTCTACATCCTGACCTTTATCATCGGCTTTGGCGCGATCGTGCTGGTCAGCACCAACGCCAGTTTTCAGGACGGCAGCGGCAAGCTGCTGGGCGGCGTGAACATGGCGGCGGTGCACCTGGCCAGCGCTGTGGGCGGCAACGTGTTCCTGGGCTTTATTTCGGCCGTGGCGTTCGCCACCATCCTCGCCGTGGTGGCCGGCCTCACGCTGGCCGGCGCGTCAGCCGTATCGCACGACCTCTATGCCACGGTGTTCAAGCACGGCAAGGCCTCCAGCGCCATGGAGCTGCGCGTATCGCGCATCACGACGATGGTCCTGGGCTTGGTCGCCGTGGTGCTCGGGATCGTGTTCGAGAAGCAGAACATCGCGTTCATGGTGTCGCTGGCGTTTGCCGTGGCTGCTTCGGCCAACTTCCCGGTGCTGTTCATGTCCGTGCTATGGAAGGGCTGCACCACGCGCGGCGCGATGGTCGGCGGATTCCTCGGCCTGCTGTCGGCGGTGGTGCTGACCGTGCTGTCGCAGGCGGTATGGGTCGACGTGTTCCACTTCAAGAGCGCGCCGTTCCCGTACACGTCGCCGGCGCTGTTCTCGATGACGATCGGCTTTGTCGGCATCTGGCTGGTGTCGATCAACGACCGGTCCGCGCGGGCGCGTGTGGACAAGGCAGGCTTCGAGGCGCAGGAACTGCGTTCCGAAACCGGTATCGGCGCGGTCCAGGCGTCGGCGCACTGATGCCTGCGGCGGCCGGCGCGGCGCGTGGACAGATGCGCAATCAGTCCTTGGCGACGACCTCAATGCGCAGCGCGGGCGCGCCGGCCACGATGGCCAGCAGGCGGTCGACATTGGGATGCGCGCCGGGCCGGTTGCGGGCGTCGGCGGTGTGCTCGGCAAACACTTCCAGCGCATGCGCCGCGGCCTGCGCATCGAGTTTGTCGAATGACTGCCGAATATAGTTGTAGACAGCCACCGAACCCTGCTTGCCCGGCATGTTTTCGATGCTCGCGGCGACGACGCCTTGCGCATCGAGCAGATCGATGCGCGCGATGCCGTCGATCGCGGGCAGCTGGGCGAGGTTGTCCTTGAATACGTTGCCGGGCTGAATCATGGGGGCGCTCCGTGGTGCGTGATGCCGAAAATGTCGCGGCTGTCATGGCGACTGGCGGCGGGGAAAGGCCAAAACAGGGCCCAAATCGGGCCATACCGGACCAAAACCAAGACAAAAACGGACGGTGCCTTTCGGCGACCGTCCGTTCCTGTTTGTGCGTTGGTAGGCTCGATTGGACTCGAACCAACGACCCCCACCATGTCAAGGTGGTGCTCTAACCAGCTGAGCTACGAGCCTGAAGAGGGGCGAATTCTATCGGCAGGTTTCGGATCGCGCAAGTATTTCTTGCGCACGCCGCCCGATCGACATGTTTTGCTTTGGTTTGCCTTGAGGCTGCGGATGCGCCACGATGGCCGTTGCCTGCATGGACGCGCCTGCCGCGCTGGGGACGCTCAGCGCCAAGCGTAGGCCAGGCCCGCGCCGTAGGTGATCTGGTTGCGGGTGCCGCGCTGGGTCACGATGGGGCTGTCGCCGGCGCCCCCGGTCAGCCGTTGCATGTAGATCATCGCGCCCGCATACCAGTGCTTGTCGATCTGGTAGATCGCCGCCAGCCAGCCCGTGTATTGTTCGAGGCCGCCGCCGGGGCTGTAGATCGGCAGGCCGCTGGCCGCGCTGTCGCCGGACGTGACGCCAAAATAGGTCTGGTTGAAGCTGCGGCTCACCCACGTCATGCCGAAGCCCGCGCCAAGGAACACGCGCGGCGAAACCGGCGCCCAGAACGTGCCCGACGCGGTGACGCGCATGCCGCCGTACTCGATTCCAGCATTGGTCATCACATTGACGCCGCCGCGCAGCCGGTAGGGGACGCCGCCCGTGGCGATGTATTCGTAGCCGATAAATCCGCCGGCCTCCACCGTGGTGTCGATGTCGTGGATGCGCGCGACAACCGGGTCGTCGACGTTCTTGCGGCCCAGGCGCAGCCCCACGGCGGGCCCGTATTGCAGGCCGGTCAGGCCGCCAAAGTTGAACTGCGCGAACGGACCGTACCATTCCAGCAGCTTGCCGCTCTCGGTGGTGTAGCGCAGGCCGGGCACCACGCCCAGCATTCTTTCGTTGCCGCCCGCGTATTGCGTGGTGGACCCGATGCCGAGGCCCACCATGTTGGGCAGCTCACCCGGCAAATCGACCGGCGCGGCGTGGGCGGCGCCGCTTATCGCCGCCAGGCACAGCAGCGTCGCGGCCAGCGGCGTACGCATCGCGCAGCGGACATCTTGGCGCCGGGCGGAGGGTGGCGGCCGCCGCGTTGCGCGGCAATCGACGAGGTGGGACGCAAGGTGGGACGCGGGCATGTGCAGGCACGCGCGGGCTGGCGCGAGACGAAACAGGAACAGCCGGCGAGTGTGCGTGGCGCGAACGGCGAATGGAATTGAGATTTTTCGCGCGGCGCATTAAGCGAAGTGGATGGCCGCGGCCGTGGCTGCCGCCGCCATCCCGCCTCAAGTTTTGCGTCCCGCAGCCGTAGACCGAAATAGGTCCGTCCGATAACGATAACCAGCGGCGCAGCCAGACGGCAGACCTTCATCACCGCGCAGTGGGCAATGACCCCGCGCCGCACGCTTACGGAGACATGAAATGATGAAGCAACTGTCGATCAGGGGCTCGTTGAGCTTGCTGGTCGCGTTCTTTGGTGTGGCGCTGGTGATCGGCGCCACTGTGGGGCTGTATTCGATACGCGCGGGCAATGATGCGCTGCGGCAGACCTACACCGTCGACACCCCAGCGGTGGCCGATCTTGAGGGCAGCGCGGCCCAGTTGCTGCGCTTGCGTCTGGCGCTGGCCACCTATGCGTCGCTGACCGAACTCGGCGATCAGGATGGCGCCAAGGCCGTGCTCAAGCGTTTCGACCAATATCTGGTCAACGCCAACGAGCGCATCGATCACTATCTGAGCGTGACAGGCAATGGCGACGAGCAACAGCAGCGCCTGCTCAAGGACATGCAGGACAAGCGCGCCAAATTCCTGCGCGAAGGCGTCGATCCCGCGCTGGCCGCGCTGAAGGCTGGGGATCGTCAGACTTTCCTGCAACTGCAGGCGCACAAGCTGCCGCCACTCTACGGTGCCTACGAGAAAGCGATGCTGGCGCTGGAAACCCTGCAGGTCTCCTACGGGGAGCGCCGCTACAACGACGCGCAGGCGCGCTTTCGCATCGTGGTCTGGGCGGTGGCGATCGGCCTGGCTGGCGCGCTGTTGCTGGCGTGGCTGGCGCGTGTGGCGATGATCCGTGCCATCGTCGCGCCCGTCGATGCCGCTGTCGCGCAATTCCAGCGCATTGCAAGCGGCGATCTGACCGGGCGCGTGCAGATTGCGCGCAGCCGCGAGATGCATCGCCTGACCAGCGCTCTACAGCAGATGCAGGCGTCGCTGATCGAGACCGTGGGCACGGTGCGTGGCGGCACCGATGCGATCCGCCACGGCGTGCACGAAATCTCCAGCGGCAATACCGATCTCTCGCAGCGCACCGAGGAACAGGCCGCGTCGCTTGAACAGACGGCGGCCAGCATGGAACAACTGACGTCCACCGTGAAGCAGACCGCCGACAACGCCACGCAAGCCAGCCGGCTGGCGCAAGGCGCATCGGGTCTGGCCGCGCAGGGCGGGGAACTGTCGCAACAGGTGGTCGACACCATGCAGCACATCGTGGCGGATTCGCACAAGATTGGCGACATCGTCGGCGTGATCGAAAGCATCGCGTTCCAGACCAATATCCTCGCCCTCAATGCAGCCGTGGAAGCGGCGCGCGCCGGCGAGCAGGGGCGCGGGTTCGCCGTGGTGGCGTCCGAGGTGCGCGCGCTGGCGCAGCGCAGCGCGGGCGCAGCCAAGGAAATCAAGGGACTGATCGAGTTGTCCGCCAATCGCGTGGAAGCGGGCGCAGGCCTGGTGGCGCAATCCGGCAGCACGATGGGCGAAATCGTCGACGCCATCGCCCGGGTCAGCGATCTGATGAACGAAATCGCCTCGGCGGCTGCCGAGCAAAGCAGCGGCATCGATCAGGTGAATCAGGCCGTCACGCAAATGGACGAGGTCACGCAGCAGAACGCCGCGCTGGTGGAACAGGCAGCCGCCGCCGCGGGCGCACTCGAAGAGCAGGCGCAGCGCTTGTCCGATGCGGTGGCGGTGTTCAGCATCGACGTGCACCAGAGCGGCCTGTCGCTGGCGCAACCCCGGCGCGCTGCCGCGCATCTGACGTTGCAGCCGGCGGGCGTATAGGCAAGCGGGTGCGGCATGCCGAACCCTCAATCGAGACTCTGCAGGGCGACGCGGTTCTGGGCAAGGCGCTGGCGTTGATGCATACGCCTACCGCTGCCCCGCGCTGCCGTACTGCTCGTTGTCCACGGGCTCCATCCAGTCCACCGCCTTCCCTTCAAGCGCCTCCGCAATGGCGATATGCACCATGGTCGAATGGGCTGTCGCGCCGTGCCAGTGTTTGGTATTGGGTGGAATCCAGACGATGTCGCCCGGCCGGATGGTCTGGACCAAGTCGCCCCATTGCTGGACGAAGCCCGTGCCGGCCACGACCAGAAGCGTCTGCCCGAGCGGGTGACTGTGCCATGCAGTGCGCGCACCGGGTGCGAACGTGACGGTGGCGCCGCCGACGCGGGCAGGCAGGGGTGCCTGGAAATGCGCGTCGATGCGCACGCTGCCGGTAAAGCTGGCGGCAGCCCCTTCCATCGATGGCTGGACTTCGGCGCGCGTGACCGTGATCTCGGGGCGGCGCGCCGGAGTCGTGGCGATGCCGTTCGCGCCGGGCAAGAGGCAAAACGGATGATCTGAAGTCTGCGAAGGGTGCGAAGGGTGCATGGAGGCGTCCTGACAAAACACTTGCGCGGCGCGCGCGACAGGCAGAACAATAGGGCGAAAATTCATGAAATGCATTCATAGCGCCAAACGCGGCGCGCCCTGACCATGCCCCGTCATAACCTCAACGATCTCCTCGCATTGATTACCGTTGCCCGCGAGCGAAGCTTCACGCGCGCGGCGGCTCGCCTCGACGTCACGCAATCGGCGTTGAGCCACACCATCCGCAATCTCGAGACAAAACTGGGCGTGCGGCTGCTTACGCGGACCACGCGCAGCGTGTCGACTACCGAGGCCGGCGAAAGGCTGATCCGCTCGATCGGGCCGAAGTTCGATGAAATCGAAGCCGATCTCTCGGCGGTGGCCGAGCTGGGCGATCGTCCGGCTGGCACCATCCGCATCACGGCGGTGGACCATCCGATCGACGCCATCATCTGGCCCCGTCTGGCCAAGGTGCTACCGCAGTACCCGGAGCTCAATGTCGAGCTGACCGTCGACTACGGCCTTACCAATATCGTTGGAGATCGTTACGACATCGGCGTGCGGTTCGGTGATCAAATCGAGAAGGACATGATCGCCGTGCGCATCAGTCCCGACGTGAAGATGGCCATCGCGGCGGCGCCCGCATATTTCAAGGGGCGCGACAAGCCGATGACGCCGCGCGATCTGCTATCGCACCGCTGCATCTGCTTGCGGCTGGCCACCAGCGGCGGGCTCTATGCGTGGGAACTGGCCAAGGGGTCCAAGAAGCTGCAGGCGCGCGTGGAAGGCCAGGTGGTGTGCAACGGCGTCAATCAGATGCTCAATGCCGCGCTCGACGGCTTCGGACTTGTGTTCCTGCCGTTGCCGATCATCCAGCCCTTTGCGGACAAGGGAAAACTGGTCAAGGTCATGGAAGACTGGTGTCCCACCTTCCCCGGCTATCACGCGTTTTATCCAAGCCGCAGGCAGTCATCGCGGGCGCTCAAGATCGTCATCGACGCCATCCGGTACAAACCGGATGGCATGACGTCTAAGCCTGCGAAAGCTGGTCACGGATAGGCAACGACCGAATGCGCGTTCCGGTCGCCGCAAAGATCGCGTTGCACAGCGCGGGCGCGATGGGCGGCACGGGCGGCTCGCCGACGCCGCCGGGCGGCACGTCGAAATCGCCGCCCACCATCCACGTGTGGATGGCTCGTGGCGCCATGTGGGAACGCAGGATCTCGAAGTCGTGGAAGTTGCTTTGCTGCACGCGACCGTCCTTGAAAGAGATCTCGCCGAGCATCGCCAGGCCGATGCCCATCACGCATCCGCCTTCCACCTGCGAGCGAATGCGCTCGGGATTGACCTGCGGCCCGCAATCGATCGCCATGTCCACGCGCGGAATGGTGATCTGGCCCTTGGCATCCACCGCCACTTCGACCACGGTGGCCACATAGGTCACGAAGCTGTAAGCCATGGCGATGCCCAGACCATGCCCCTTCGGCAGCTTGCGGCCCCAATTGGCCCTGCGCGCCGCTTCCTCGATGACCCGGCGCATGCGGCCGGTGTCGAGTGGATACACGTCAGGCGATTCGTTGTAGTTCCAGCTGTCCGACAGCGTTGTGGGGTCGATCTTGCGCGGCGGGCCGATCAGTTCCAGCAGATAGTCCTTCGGGTCACGACGCGCCTGATGCGCGAGTTCCGCAACGAAGCTCTGCACCGCGAACGCATGCGGGATATTCGACACGGACCGGAACCAGCCAATGCGCGTATGCGCGGGCACGTCGGCCGATTCCAGCCGGATCGACGGGATCTGGTACGGGATGTTGATGGCTGTCATCCCGGCTTCGAACGGCGCCTTGCCCATCGCCCCAACCGTGAAGGTCGAAGCGATGGTGGGCGCTGCCGACCTGTGCAGCCATGCCGTCGGTTTGCCGCTGGCATCGAGCACGGACTCGATGCGCTCGACCGACACCGTGTGGTAGTAGTCGTGATGAATGTCGTCGTCGCGCGTCCACTGCAGCTTGACCGGCTTGCCGTCCATCGCCTTGGATACCAGCGCGGCTTCGGAGATAAAGTCCGCCATCGACTTGCGCCCAAATCCGCCGCCCAGCAAGGTCAGATGCAGCGTCACGTCCCTGGCGTCGATGCCGAGGTGCTTCGCCACGCTTTCCAATGCGCCCTGCGGCGCTTGCGAAGGCGCCCAGATCTCGCACTTGCCGTCGACAAAGCGCGCGGTAGCCACGGGGGTTTCCATCGATGCATGCGCGAGATGCGGGATGTAGTACTCGGCGGAAACCTTGCGCTGCGCGCCGGCAGCCGACAGCGCCGCCACGGCATCGCCATCGCTGCGCAACGCCTTGCCGGGCTTGCGCGCGCCGGCTTCGAGCGTGCGGCGGAAAGCGGCCGAGTCGTAGCCTGCATTGGCGCCATGGTCCCAGTCGAGCTTGAGTGCCGCGCGGCCCTGCATCGCCGCCCAGGTGTTGGTGGCCACCACGGCAACACCGCCAACGGGATTGAACAGCGGCGGGCCGTCGTAGGGCTTCAGTTCGATGACGCGCAGCACGCCGGGTACCTTCAATGCGTCGGCGCTATCGACCTTGCGCAG
The DNA here is from genome assembly GCF_008801835.1 of Cupriavidus pauculus. Lineage (GTDB taxonomy): Bacteria > Pseudomonadota > Gammaproteobacteria > Burkholderiales > Burkholderiaceae > Cupriavidus > Cupriavidus pauculus. The sequence goes on from NZ_VZOW01000007.1 coordinate 138,110, forward strand.
CTTGCCGCCATAGACGGGCGGACGTGCGATCACCGCGTAGACCATGCCCGGCAGTCGCACGTCGATACCGTAGGTGGCCTTGCCGTGCACGATATCGCGGCTATCGGTCGGAAGGATCTTGCCGCGGCCGATATAGCGGAATGCGTCCGGCTGCTTGAGGCGCAACTGGTTATGCGTGGGCACCGGCTGGCGCATGGCGGCTTCGGCCAGATCGCCATATCCGATGCGGCGCCCCGTGGCCGCGTGAATGACTTCATGGTTGCGCGCCTGCACCTCGGTGACGGGCACCTTCCATTGCGCAGCGGCTGCAGCTTCGAGCATCTGGCGCGCCGACGCCCCGACCCGGCGCATCGGCGCAAGAAAATGCCGCATGCTGCGCGATCCGTCCACATTCTGGCTGCCGTAGCGCGCCTCGTTGGCGTCCGCCTGCACGATCCTGACGCGGCTCCAGTCCGCTTCCATTTCGTCGGCGACCACCATCGGCAGGCTGGTTCGTACGCCCGTACCCATCTCGGCGCGATGCGCCACGATGGTCACGGTGCCGTCGCGCGCAATCGACACGAACACCAGTGGATCGTCCACGATGCCACCCGGCATGGCCGCGCCACCGTATTTCTTTTCCGCCTGCGCCGCATCGGCCTTCGAGATCAGACCGCCAAACTGGAGCGCCAGCGCGAATGCCGCGCCGGCCTGCAGCACGCGGCGGCGCGCCGGTTGCTGGGGGATGTCGAGCGTGTCGAGCGTGTCGAGCGTGTTGTGCGTGGTGCGGGTCATGCCTGGGCTCCCGTCTTGCCGGCGGCGAGCCTTGTGGACGCCAGTTTCACCGCTGCATTGATGCGCGTGTAGGTTCCGCAACGGCACAGATTGCCGCTCATGCCGGCGACGATCTGCTCATCCGTGGGCTTTGGATTCGCCTTCAGCAACGCCGTGGCCGTCATGATCTGTCCGGCCTGGCAATAGCCGCACTGGGCGACACCTAGCTCGACCCACGCATCCTGGACAGCCCGCCCGACGCGATCCGACTCCATCGATTCGATCGTACGCACGCGCTTGTTGCCGATGGCCGAGATCGGCGTGACACAGGACCGCACGGCCTGGCCGTCGACATGGACGGTACACGCGCCGCAAAGCGCCATGCCGCATCCGAACTTGGTGCCGGTGAAGCCGAGCGCGTCGCGTAGCGTCCACAGTAGCGGGGTGTCGGCGGAGAGGTCGACGTCGTGAACCTGGCCGTTGATGTTTAGCGTTGTCATGGGCGGAGGGGAGGCAGGGGGACCGCAGCATGGTAGCGGATGGCGCGAACGCTGATTACACGCTTCTGCTCATTGCCTTCATGAGGTGGATTCATCAATGTCTTTCATGAAGCTTGCTCATCAAGGCAACAAGTATTGTGCGGGTAGTCACCCGGCTCCAATCTGCGGATGATACGGGCAATGGAAAACACCGCATTACCCCACACCTCCGCGCCGCGCTCTGCGCCGCATGCGGGCCCCCAATCGCCCGCGTCGCAGCCGCCCGCGCACTGGAACGGCGTGTTCGCGATGACACTCTGCGTCTTCGCGTTGATCGCCTCGGAATTCATGCCTGTCAGCCTGCTGACGCCGATGTCCGCCGATCTGCATGTCACGGAAGGCATGACCGGGCAGGGCATCGCCATCTCCGGTGCGTTTGCGGTGTTCACGAGCCTCTTCATCGCGGCCATTGCCGGAAACACGAACCGCAAGTCGCTGCTGCTGGGTTTGACGGCAGTGATGGCGATATCGGGCGCCATCATCGCGGCGGCGCCGACCTACACGGCCTACATGCTCGGGCGCGCACTGATCGGCGTGGTCGTCGGCGGCTTCTGGTCGATGTCCGCGGCCACTGCCATCCGGCTGGTGCCTGCGCACCAGGTGCCGCGCGCGTTGGCGATATTCAATAGCGGCAACGCATTGGCCACCGTCATCGCGGCGCCGGCCGGCAGCTATCTCGGCACGCTGATCGGCTGGCGCGGGGCATTCTACTGCCTCGTACCCGTGGCGTTGCTCGCACTGGCCTGGCAATGGTTCAGCCTGCCAACGATGCCGGTGCCCGCTCGCCCCAAGGGCAGCGGCAATGTATTCGTCCACCTGAAGCGTCCGGTCGTTGCGCTGGGCATGCTGGCGGCCGGCGTGTTCTTCTCCGGACAGTTCACGCTGTTCACTTACGTCCGCCCCTTTCTCGAAACCGTCACGCATGTCGATGCCCCGAGCTTGTCGCTGATCCTGCTGGCAATTGGCGTGGCCGGTTTTGCCGGCACGATGCTGATTGGCGCGGTGCTCAAGCGCGCGTTCCATGGCGTACTCGTCGCGATCCCGGCGCTGATGGGGGTGATAGCGCTTGCGCTGATCGGCCTGGGGCAAAACCAGGCGGCTGTCGCGGGGCTTCTGGTACTTTGGGGACTGGTTGCCACGGCGGCGCCGGTGGGATGGTGGAGCTGGATCACGCGCACGTTTCCACACCATGCCGAAGCAGGCGGCGGCCTGATGGTGGCGATTGTCCAGATGTCGATCGCGCTGGGCTCCACGGTCGGCGGCATCCTGTTCGATACGTTCGGCTATCGGAGCACGCTCGAAGCCAGCGCTGCGCTGCTGTGCATCGGCGCCGGACTCGCATGGCTGATGGCGCGCGTCGGCGCTGAAGATTCCGATTCCATCGATTCACCCGTACCCGCCCGACAAACAGCGTCCGGTCACGTGGATGGAGCAGCTCACCGATGAACGGTATAACGCGCGCCGGGCGCACCGTCCGGCACCTTGACGTGGTAGCGCTCGCCGCGGTGCTGTGGGCAGTGTTGGGCGGGGCTGACGACAGCGCAGTTGCGGGAGGTCGCACAGGTCCTGCGCGAGCACGTCGGCCCGGAGAACGGCCGTCGCGCGCATGAAGCGCTGGAGCGGCCTCTGGCTGCTGACAGGGGCGGCAAGTAGGCCTTGCCCAGCCGCCGGAGGTGCGGCGCGTTATCTCGATGGCGTAGCCGCCGCGCGGACCGATTGCGGCAGGCGGCACAATTCGCTAGGGTTATGCAGCCGGGCGCAAGGCGGGTCCGGCAGCCCCCCATTCCTGTCGAGAGCAAAACATGATTCGCTGGATCCAGAGCATCGCCACGACACTGACTGTCGCGGTGGCAGGCATGGCGTGCATCGGTGGTGCGGCACATGCCCAGGCGCAGGCCGACAGCCCGCCCAAGGACGCGGCCACGTTGACCATTACGGCCGGTGCGCAGCAAACGACTTTTACGCGCGCCGCGTTGCTGAAGGACCGGCGGCTGGTCAATGTCACCGTCGACGACGACAACCTGAAGCGCCGCATGACATTCAAGGCGATTCCGCTGGCGGCGCTGCTGGCGGGACTGCCGGTTGCGAAGGATGGCAGCGCCACCACGGCCGCCAGCGACGGCTACGTGTCGCATCTGCCGATGCCTCTGCTGCTGGCGGATCGTGCTGATGGGCCACGCGCGTGGCTCGCGGTGGAAAACCCCGCCAGGCCGTGGCCGACGCTCAAAGGGCAGGACATCGGCCCATTCCGGCTGATCTGGACGGTGCCGAAGTCATCTGCCAGTGCCGCGCGTGGGGACGCGGCGGTCAGCATCAACGAAAGCCTGTGGACCTATGCGATCGTGCGCATCGACGTCGGCGCGACTGCGGCGGAACGCTTCGCGGCAATCCGCCCGGCTGCCGACCTGCCCGCAGACGGCCCGGTCGTGCGCGGCTTTGCGACGTTCCAGCGCGTCTGTTTTTCCTGTCACTCGATGAATCGCGCGGGCGACGCGCATCTGGGCCCGGACCTGAACGTGCCGTACAACCCGGTGGAATACCTGGGCGACGACAAGCTGACCAGGTTGATCCGCAATCCGCAATCGTTGCGCTGGTGGCCCGCGGCCAAGATGTCGGCCATCGACGAGAAGACGCTGTCCGACAGCGAACTGCAGGACCTGCTGGCGTATTTGCACCATATGGCGGGCCGCAAGGCCAACGCGCCTTGACGGCCGACGGTGGCGGCTGACATCCTGCGCGAGCAGGCCGCCAGCATCGGCGCGGCTACTTCAGTTCCGCCTGCGCCTTCGGCCGCACCGAATCAGCGGTGCCCTGGATAAAGGCCTTGATCTTCTCGACATCATCGGCGGTGAGCTTGCCGGTGAAATCGGGCATGCCGCGTGCCATGAACGGTCCCTTGAAGACGATCTTGTCCAGATGCTCGATCACGCCCGGGCTGACGAAGCCCAGGTTGGGAATGTTGCCGCCGCGGTCCACGCCGGGCACGCCGTGGCACATCACGCAACTGCTGACGTAGAGCCCTGCGCCGTCGTTGACCTTGGCTGCGTCGTACTTCACGCCTTGCAGCAGGCCATCGGTGCGATATTGGACGAACGCGGGCGGCTTGGCCTTCGCGCCCAACGCGAAGGTGTAGACCGTGCCGGGCCCCTGGCGATCGGTGGCGCGCTGCGCCAGGCCATAGACGCCGCCCCAGCCCACCGCCACAGAGATGTACTGCTTGCCGTCGACCTGGTAGCTCACCGGCGCGGCGATCACGCCGGTGCCGGTGGGCGTTTCCCAGAGCTTCTCGCCGGACTTCGCGTCATACGCGGCGAAGCGTCCATCGGCGCTGCCCTGGAAGACCAGATTGCCGGCGGTGGTCAGCGTGCCGCCGTTCCACGGCGACACCTGCTCGTGCGACCACGCCACCTGCTGCCGCACCGGATCCCACGCCAGCAGGCGGCCAAACGGCTTGGACTTCGGCGGCTCGGCGTTCAGGAACTTGGCAGTGTTCCAGCCCGTGTTGCCGCCCGGCTGCATCGGCTTTGCGCCATTGAAGGTCCATGCCTTGTCGTCCATCAGGTTGATCGGCACGTTCTGCGCGGGCAGATACACCAGACCGGTCTGCGGATTGAAGGACATCGTGTGCCAGTTGTGCGCACCGTATGGGCCGGGAATCGCGTCGTAGGGTTTGTCGGCCGAGCGCGATTCCGGGTTTTCGATGGGGCGGCCGTTCTTGTCGTAACCGGTGGCCCAGTTCACATCGACGAAGTTCTTGGCGGAAATAAATTGCCCGTTGGTGCGGTCGATCACGAAGAAGAATCCGTTCTTGGGCGCGTGCAGGATGACCTTGCGGGGCTGGCCGTCGATGGTCAGGTCCGCCAGGATCATCGGCTGCGTGGACGTGTAGTCCCAGTTGTCGCCCGGCGTTTCCTGGTAGTGCCATTTGTACTTGCCGGTGTCCGGATCGAGCGCGACGATCGACGCCAGGTACAGGTTGTCGCCGCCTGCGGGGCTGCGTTTGCTGCGCGACCATGGCGATCCATTGCCCGTGCCGACGTACATCAGGTTCAGCTCGGGATCGAATGTGATCGAATCCCACGCGGTGCCGCCGCCGCCGGCTTCCCACCATTTGCCGGCAGGGTCCCAGGTCTTGGCGGCGCGTTCCATCGACTCGTCCTCGAACGGCTTTGACGGATCGCCCGGCACGGTGAACCAGCGCCATTTCTGCGCGCCGGTGTTGGCGTCGTACGCGGTCACGTAGCCGCGCACGCCGAACTCCGCGCCGCCATTGCCGATGATCACCTTGCCGTTGATGACGCGCGGTGCGCCCGTGATCGTGTACGAATACTTGCGGTCGATGATGGTGTCCTTCTCCCAGACCTTGCGGCCCGTGGCGGCGTCCAGCGCAATCAGGCGGCCGTCGTACGACGCTACGAAGACCTTGCCCTGATAAAGCGCCACGCCGCGGTTCACCACATCGCAGCACCCGCGATAGCCGAGCGCGCGATCGACCTTCGGATCGAACGACCACAGCCGCTTGCCGGTACGCACGTCCACCGCATGCACCACGCTCCACGATGCGGTGACGTACATCACGCCATCTACCACCAGCGGCGTCGATTCCACGCCGCGCGTGGATTCGAGGTTATAGGACCACACCAGGCCCAGGTCCTTTACGTTGTTGCTGTTGATGGCGTCGAGGCGGCTGAAGCGGGTTTCCGCGTAGTCGAGGCCATAGCTGGGCCAGTCGGGCGTTTTCTCGGCATTGGCGCGGATAAACTGGCCGTTGACCTTGCTTGTGGCCGCGCGGATCTTGCTGGCCGATGGTGCAGCCGACTGCGCCGCCGCCGTCGCCGGCACGGCCATCAGGCAGGCCATGGCGATGGCCGCGCATCGATACCACGGGAGCCGTTTCGCGTTGTGGGTCATCTTCTCTGTCTCCTCGAATCGTTGTTCTGGAATTGTTCTGGTGCGGCGCGCTTCCTGCTTTTATGTGTTTCCGGTTCGTCCTTGTCACGTCGCGGCGCCTGACGGTCGCCGCGTGACCGCCAGGCTCCAAACCTTCAACCTCTCGTCTCAACTCTCCAGCTACAACCTCCGGGCCGCCGCTCAATACGCCATGCAGACCGATTTCAGTTCCGTATACGATTCGATCGCAGAGCGGCCGTGTTCGCGCCCCACGCCGGAGGCCTTGTAGCCGCCGAACGGCATATTGGGATCGATGACGTTATGGCAGTTGACCCACACGGTGCCCGCATCGATGCCGTCGACCAGCCGCTGCACCGCGCGGAGGTTGTTGCTCCACACGCTGGCGCCCAGGCCGTAGGCGGACTGGTTGGCCGCCGCCAGCACCGCATCGAGATCGTCGAACGGCATTGCCACCACCACGGGGCCAAACACTTCCTCGCGCACGATTTCCAGATCGCGGCTGCCGGTGTTGGCCACCACCGTGGGCCGCACGAAATAGCCGTCGCGCTGCACCTCCGCGCCGCCCGCGACGATTTCCGCGCCTTCCCTGCGGCTGGTATCGATCATGCCCACCACCTTGTCGCGATGGCGCGCCGACACCAGCGGCCCCATCTGGCTGGCCGGATCGAGCCCCGATCCCAGCACCATCGCATCGGCCACGCGCGCAATGCCTTCGACCACATGGTCATAGTGGCGGCGCGATACATAAAGGCGCGACCCAGCCGTGCAGACCTGCCCCTGATTGAAGAAGATGGCCGCTGACGCGCCCTGGATCGCCACCGCCGGGTCGCAGTCGTCGAGCACCACCACCGGGCTTTTGCCGCCCAACTCCAGCGAGACGCGGCGAATATCCTGCCCACAGCGTGCGCCGATCAGGCGGCCCACTTCGGTCGATCCGGTGAAGGTGATCTTGTCCACGCCGGGGTGCGCCACCAGCGCCGCGCCGGCCACGCCATCGCCGGTCACCACGTTGAACACGCCGGGCGGAAAGCCTGCCTCGAGCGCCAGTTCGCCCAGCCGGATCGCGGTCAGCGGGGTTTCTTCCGCGGGCTTGAGCACCACCGTGCAGCCGCATGCAAGCGCGGGTGCGATTTTCCACACCGCCATCAGCAGCGGAAAATTCCACGGCACGATGGCGCCCACCACGCCCACCGGCGCGCGGCGCGTCGACGCGCTGTAGCGTGTGCCCGGCGGATGCGGCATCGAGATATCGAACGTCTGGCCGTCGATCTTGGTGGCCCATCCCGCCATGTAGCGCAGCCATTGCGCGCTGCCGCCGACATCGAGTCCATGCGCAAAGGCCAGCAGTTTGCCGTTGTTCAGCGTTTCCAGGCGCGCCAGCTCTTCGCCGTGCTGCTCTACCAGATCGGCCAGTTTCAGCAGCAGGCGCTCGCGCTGCGCGGGCATCAAGTCGCGCCAAGCGGCGCTCTGGAAGGCTTGCCGCGCGCTGGCCACGGCAGCATCGACGTCGGCTGCGTCGCCACTTGGCACGTGCGCGATGGTTTGGCCGGTGGCGGGATCGAAGACCGCGAACGTCTCGCCCGATGCGGCCTGGCGCCATTGGCCGTCGATCAACATGTCGCTGCGGATGGGATGAGGATGCTGTTCCGGGGCGTTCACGCGTGTCTCCTGTCGTTGTTCGTGGAGGACAGAAGGTAGCAACGCCGTCGCGCGCTGGCTTGTCTGTGCGTGCATAGTGCTTGTCGCTGGGTGCACGCCACGCGGGTCAGATTTGCTGCATTGCGGGATCGCTGGGGGCGTGGTGCTTGCCCTGACGCCATTGCGACGGGCTCATGCCGAATCGCTCGTGAAACGCGCGGCTGAAATGTGCCGCATCGACAAAGCCAAGCCCGAACGCCACTTCCGTGATGCTCGGCCCTATGCCGTCGCGCGCCGCCAACTGCTGCGCGGCGCGTTGCAGGCGTCTTGCCTGAATATAGGCGTGGGGCGTCTGCCCATATTCGCGGAACAGGTTGTAAAGCGTGCGGCGCGATACGTTGAACACGGTGGCCAGGCGCTGCGCGCACAGGTCGGGGTCGTGCAGTTCGGCGTCGATATACGCCACGATGCGGCGCACGCGGCTATCGCCGAGCCGATGCCGCGCAGCAGGCGCGTGCGGTGGCGCGGCGGCTTGCAACGCGGTTTCGACCAGCGCCACCATCGAATCCTCAAGCACGCCCTGCGCGCGATGATCCAGCGCGTGACCGCCCATCGCATCATGGAGCAATCCGCCCAGCGCCGCGGCCGCGATGCGCGCCGCGCCCACGCCGGGCAGCGCGCGCCCGCACAGCGTGCGCGCCGGCTCCTGCCAGCCAAAGCTGCGCGCTTGCGGCACCAGCAGTACCAGTGCGCGGCAGCCTTCGGCCATCTCGACGCTGTAAGGCTGCGTCGTATCGTAGACGGACCACGCGCCCGGATTCAGCACCGCCTCGTGCTCGCGCTGCGCAATCCGGCTGGCGCCGGCCAACTGCCAGAAGATCTTGAAGTAGCCCGCATCCGAGGCTTCGGCATGGGCGCGCCGACGCACCACGCGATGCGCGCCGACTTCGATATCGCCCACCACGCTGTCGCCAAAATGGGCCAGGCTGGCACGGCCCCGAAAATCGCCGCGCGTGTCGCGCGCGCAATCGAGCGGCAGGAAGTTGGCGCTGATCGCCTCGCTCCATTCGGCGAAGCTGCTCGCACAAACGGAAACCGAAGACTGCAAGGAACGCTGCACGTCGCGCATCTTGGACACCTCCGCCGGGAGTGGGCTGACCGCAGGGTCGTCGCGTCGGCAAATCGATAGCACGCCATCGCGGCCCGTACGGGATCGTGCAAGAGCCTAATGCAAAGGCACGCACCCGACAATCGGCGCATGCACGCAGTCACCCGCCCTGCGGAATGGCCTGCGCGTCGCGCTGCATTGCAACATTGGCCGGTGCGGGGAAACCCTGCGCATGTCGAAGCGGGGCGATAACCGACGCGGGACGCCACGGCAAATTCCTGCCGAAGTCCGGTCGCGCCAGCCGCCACCGCCGCGCGTCAGTCGTCGCATCAGGCGTCGCGTCAGACGTCGATCGCCGCGTTCGACTTCAGTTGCTTGCGCAGTTCGAACTTCTGGATCTTGCCGGTCGACGTCTTGGGCAGCGGTCCGAAGTAGACCGCCTTCGGCACCTTGAAGCCGGCCAGCAGCGTGCGGCAGTGCGCAATGATCTGCTCGGCCGTGGCGTCGGCGCCGTCCTTCAGTTCGACGAAGGCGCACGGCGTTTCGCCCCACTTGCTGTCGGGCTGCGCGACCACGGCGACCGCCATCACGGCCGGATGCCGGTAGATCGCATCTTCCACTTCCACGCTGGAAATGTTCTCGCCGCCGGAGATGATGATGTCCTTGCTGCGGTCCTTGATCTTGATGTAGCCGTCCGGCATCAGCACGCCGAGGTCGCCCGTATGGAACCAGCCGCCGGCAAACGCTTCGCGCGTGGCACGGTCGTTCTTCAGATAACCCTTCATGCAGATATTGCCGCGGAACATGATTTCGCCGATGGTCTCGCCATCGCGCGGCACCGGCTGCATGGTGTCGGGATCCAGCACCGTGACGCCCGCTTGCAGGTGATAGCGCACGCCCTGACGCGCCTTGAGCACCGCGCGTTCCTCGGTGGACAGCGCGCGCCATTCGTCCTGCTCCGCGCACGCAGCGGCCGGCCCATAAACTTCGGTCAGTCCGTACACATGCGACAGTTCGAAGCCCATGGCCTCCATCTGCGCCAGCACCGCGGCGGGCGGCGGCGCGCCGGCCACCATGCCGCGCACCGGTCCGCGCAGACCCTCGCGCCATGCGGGTGGCGCGCTGACCAGCGCGGTATGCACGATCGGCGCCGCGCAGTAATGGGTCACGCCTTCATCGCGCATCAGATCGAACACCAGCTTCGGTTCGAACTTGCGCAGGCATACGTTCACGCCTGCGCGCGCCGCCACGGTCCACGGAAAACACCAGCCGTTGCAGTGGAACATCGGCAGCGTCCAGAGGTAGACCGGATGCTTGCCCATGTCCCATTCCAAAATGTTGGAGATGGCATTGAGCGCCGCACCGCGATGATGGTAGACCACGCCCTTCGGGTCGCCAGTGGTGCCGGACGTGTAGTTCAGCGCAATGGCGTCCCATTCGTCGCCGGGCGTGCGCCAGTCGAATTCCGGATCGCCGCCGGCCAGGAAGCGCTCGTAGTCGGTGTCGCCGAACGGTGCGTCGATGGCCGGCCCGAGCGCGTCATGCACGGCGATCACCTTCAATCCCGGCACCTCGCGCGCAAGCTGGCGGGCCACATCGGCAAACTCGGTGTCGGCCAGCAGCACGCGCGCCTCGCCATGGCGCAGCATGAAGACCAGATTGGCGGCGTCCAGGCGGATATTGAGCGCGTTGAGCACGGCGCCGGCCATCGGCACGCCGAAGTGCGCCTCCACCATTGCCGGCGTATTCGGCAGCAGCGCGGCCACGGTATCGCCGCGCCCGATGCCTGCACGCGCCAGCGCGCTGGCCAGGCGGCGGCAGCGCGCGTAGGTGTCGCGCCAGTTCTGCCGCACCGGTCCGTGCGCGATGGCAAGCCGGTGACCGTACACCTGCGCGGCGCGCGCGATGAAGTCGAGCGGCGTCAGCGGCACGAAGTTGGCGGGATTGCGGGCCAGCCCGGTGTCGAAATCGGTCGGCATGATGGGTGTCTCCTGTATGGATCCTGACGGATGCGTTGTGTGTTGTCGCATGCACGCTATCATTGCGGCGCCTGCTCACTCTGTCGCCTGGACGACAGAGGTGCGCTTCACTCGCTCCCCGACTTCCGATGAACGTCCACGCTGTGCTCGATCAACACGACTGGTATCGCGCGCTTTCGCCCGCGCATCAGGCGCTGGCCGCGGCGGAAACGATCGTGCGTAATTATCCGGCCGACAGTTATATTGCGCGGCGCGGCGAGTATTCGCGTTACTGGATCGGCGTCGATGCGGGCCTGATCAAGCTGGCCGTCTATACGCCGGACGGGCGTGGATGCACGTTTTGCGGCGTACCGGCGGGCGGCTGGTGCGGCGAGGGCAGCGTGATCAAGCGCGAGGCGCGCCGTTACGACGTGATCGCAATCCGCGAATCCCGCGTGCTGCTGGTGCCCGAGCCGGTCTTCAACACGCTGCTGGCCGACAGCCTGCCGTTTGCCGGATACGTGGTGCGCCAGCTCAACGAGCGCATGGGCCAGTTTATCGCCATGGTGCAGAACGACCGCCTGCTGGGCGCCGACGCGCGCGTGGCGCAGGCCATCGCCCAGCTGTTTCATCCGGCGCTGTATCCGCGCACCAGCGCCGTGCTGGAGCTGTCGCAGGAGGAAATCGGTCTGCTGACCGGTTTGTCGCGTCAGCGTGTGAATCAGGCGCTGCGCCGGCTGGAAGCGGAAGGCATGGTCGGTCTGTCCTACCAGACCATCCGCGTGACCGATCTGGAAGCGCTGCGCCGCTTCGGCCTGTCGGAGCTGTGATCCGGCGCAGTGATCCGGCAATGTGCTGCGATGCAGCGATTGGGTTTTACGTCCGGCGCGGATCTTGGTAAATTCCACGGGCTTACCCCCATCCCGGCACCCTCCCTCATGCATTCCCTGGCCAGTATCGCGGCAATTTCCCTCGACCTCGACGACACCCTGTGGGCTTTCGGCCCGGCGGTGATTCGCGCCGAACAGACGCTGCACGACTGGTTGCTGCAACAGGCGCCGCGCACCGCCGCCGTGCTGACATCGCCGCAAGTGCTGGGGGAGTTGCGTGCGCGCTTCCAGGCGTCGCGTCCCGATCTGGCGCACAACCTGCGCGAATTGCGGCTCGGGTCGATCCGCATGGCGCTGGAGCTTGCGGACGAGGATCCGGCGCTGGCGCAGGCCGCCTACGACGTATTTTTCGCGGCGCGCCAGCGCGTCGATTTCTTCGAGGATGCGTTTCCGGCGCTGGAATGGCTGAGCCGACGGTTTCCGTTGGTGGCGGTATCGAACGGCAATGCCAGCCTCAGGGTGACCGGTGGGCATCACTTTTTTCAAGCCGCGCTGAATCCGGAGAGTGCGGGCTGTGCCAAGCCCGATGCCGCCATCTTTCACGCTGCGGTGCAGGCGGCAGGCTGCCGTCCCGAGCAGATGCTGCACGTGGGCGACGATGCGGATCTCGATGTGGTGGGGGCGCTGGCGGCAGGCCTGCAGGCCGCGTGGGTGGTGCGCGACGCCGCCGCGGACGCCGCGAGATGGGCACGCCGCGGCCAGGCGCCGCATCTGATCGTGCGGGATCTTTATGCGCTATGCCGCGCGATCGATCCGAACTGCCCGGTGGCGCGCGCGATGCCGGCGCGCACCGCGCACTGAGCCGCGCGCGGCTTATTCTTCGGGTTTTTCCGCCGGCACGGCCTTGCCCAGCAGTTTGCCCAGCAGACCGTTCTTGCTCGCCGGCTGGCGTTGCGCCTTCGGCAGCGAGCCGCCCCGGTTGGCGCCGCTCTGCTTCATGCTGTTGGCGATCTTGAGGCCCTTGTTCTTTTCCAGGTCGGTTTTCTTCACGACGTCATTCCTTTGATTGAGCCCGGCATTGTACGCAGGTGCGGCGCGGTGCAGCCGATTCGCCGTTCGCGCATGACATGGCGCGGGTCAGTCGTCGCCCTTGATGGCCTTTTTCGTCGCGTAGTAGCCGCGCTTTGACGTGTCGGCCACGGCGTGACCCGCCGCCTTGGCGCCATGGCCGACGGCGCGTGCCGCATCCGCCACGGCATGACCGGTTTTCTTGCCGGCTTCCTTGACGCCTTCCTTGAAGGCGCGGGCATCCGACGCCACACTGGCGTGGGCCAGCGGGCTGGCTGCCGCCGTGGCGGCCACCGTCAGGGCGAGGATCGAGGTCTTGAGCTTCATAGGGATTGGGGGCGTGCGGTTTTTCCGTGCGGGTATTGTAGTCGCCTGTCGTTGCCTGTCCGCAGCGTCGTGACGGAGGCCGGCGGGTCGCGCCGGCCCGCCGGGCGCCGGCCGTTTCAGCGCGGCGCGGCGCCGGGCTCGGTGATCGCGCTATACACCAGGGTCCGCAGCTGGCGTCGCACAGGATAGGCGGACGACGGCAGCAGTTGCGTCAGGAACAGACCGATCAGGTCTTCCTGCGGATCCACCCAGAAGAACGTGCTGGCCGCGCCGCCCCAGAAGAAGTCACCGGCGCTGCCGGGAATCAGCGTGCTGGCCGGGGCAATGGTGGTGGCAAAACCCAGTCCAAAGCCCACGCCTTCGTAGGTGGCTTCGCTGAACATCGAGCGCGACATGCGCGGCAGATCGACTCCGCCGGGCAAGTGGTTGGCGGTCATCAGCGCCAGCGTCTTCGGGCTCAACAGCCTTACGCCGTCCAGTTCGCCGCCATTGAGCAGCATGCGCGCAAAACGCATGTAGTCCGCCGCCGTCGACACCAGGCCGCCGCCGCCCGACAGGAAAGTGGGTTTCTTCAGATAGAGACTGGCCTGCGGATCGTCCTGCAGCATCGGCCCGCGCGGCGAGATCACCTTGGAGCCCAGCGTACCGACGGCGTAGCAGGCGCAGAAACGCCCGATCTTTTCCTGCGGCACGTGGAACGCGGTATCGACCATGCCCAGCGGATCGAATATCCGCTGCTTAAGGAAGTCGTCGAAGGACATGCCGCTGATCTTGCCGACCAGATAGCCGAGAACGTCGGTGGCCACCGAATAGTTCCACGCCTCGCCCGGCGAAAACTCCAGCGGCAGCGTGGCAAGCTTGGCGATCATGTCGTCGAGCGTGCCTTCGACGGCGAGGTCGCCCAGCTTATGCTTGCGATATGCCGCGTCGACATTGCTGTTTTGCTGGAATCCGTAGGTCAGTCCCGACGTATGACGCAGCAGATCCACCACCAGCATCGGCCGCGCCGGCGCGCGCGTCTGGAAGCTCTCCATGAAACCGCCGGCAAACACGCCGAGGTTTTCCCAGGCAGGGATGTACTTGCTGACCGGATCGTCGAGCGCGATCTTGCATTCTTCCAGCAGCATCATGATCGCCACCGACGTGATCGGCTTGGTCATCGAATAGATGCGGAAGATGGAATCCTCGGCCAGCGGCACCTGCCGTTCGCGGTCGGCCATGCCCAGCGCCGTGTTCAGCGTCAGCTCGCCGCGCCGCCAGACCTGCACCAGCGCACCGGGCAGCTTGCCGGTCGATACATAGGTCTGGTCGATGAACTGTTCGATCCGGCCCAGCCGCTCCCGGCACATCCCCCGCGTTTCCCTGCCTTGCATATTGGTGTCTCCGTCCTGTGTGTGTGCGACAGTCACGGCCCCGGCGGCAGCGTTCAGCTGGAAGACTTGCGCGCCTCCCACGGCAGCAGCCTGCGCCAGGGCCATCCCAGCGTCATGCCGGCGGCGGCCAACAGGATCAGCGCAGCGCCCACGATCTGCGCGGGATGCAGGTGATGCCCGAATGCCAGCCGATCCACCAGAATGGCCACGATAGGATAAATGAACGACAGCGCGCCGGTCAGGTGCGTCGGCAGTTTCTGGATCGCGCCATACAGCAGGATATACATCAGCCCCGTGTGCACCACGCCCATGGTGGCCAGCGTCCCCCATGTCAGCGCCCCGGTGGGCCAGCCGCCCTGCGCCAGCAGCGGCAGCAGCGCCACGCTGCCCACCAGCACGTGAATCAGCGCGATCAGATGCGGCGGCACGCCCTTCAGATGCTTGGCGATCAGCGCGGCCAGCGCATAGAAGAACGCCGCGCCCAGCGCCATGCCGATGCCGGCCAGATAGTTGCCAGGCAGCGCGCCGGTGTCGGGTTTGGCCTGCACGATCAGCAGCATGCCGCCAAACGCGGTTGCCAGCCACGCCAGCTTTGCCAGCGTGATCCGCTCGCCGAGGAACAGCGCGCCGAGCGCCACCAGCATGAATGGCTGCGTGTTGTACACGGCCGTGGCAATCGAGATCGACGCGCCCGAATAGGCGGAAAACAGCAGCAGCCAGTTGGCCACGATGGCGATGCCACCGGCCACGGCAAGCCACAGCTGACGCGGCGATATCGCGTCGCGCCGCAAATAGCCGCGCGCCGCGCAGACCGGAATCAGCACCATCGCGCCAAACGCGCAGCGCCAGAACACCACCTGCGTCACCGGTCGCCCCGATATCACCACCAGCCAGCCGATGGTGCCCGAAATCACCATCGCCGCCGCCATTTCGAGCATGCCGCGCGTCCTGTCTTCCACGTTGGGTCTCCTGCCAATCAAGGGTTGCAGTTTAAGAGCTCCGCCCTACAATCGACAGTCGAAAAGAAAGCCATTGGCACGCGCTTTCCATATTTTTGCAGGCAAACCACGGAAAATACCTTATGTCGCTGGACGATCTCGATCGCCGCATCCTGGCGCTGCTGCAGCAGGACGCGCGCATGCCCGTGAAGGCGCTGGCCGAGCAGGTCGGGCTGTCCGCGCCCGGTGCGTCGGAGCGCCTGCGCCGCCTCGAGGATCGCGGCGTGATCCGGGGTTTCACGGTGGAGGTGGAGCCGCGCACGCTGGGCTTTTCGATGCAGGCCATCGTGCGCATCAAGCCCTTGCCGGGCAAGCTGCACGCGGTGCAGAAGCTGATCGAAGCGATTCCCGAGTTTGCCGAGTGCGACAAGGTCACCGGCGACGACTGCTTTATCGGCCGCCTCTATCTGCGCTCGATCGAACACCTGGACCATATCCTCGAACAGATCACCGACCTGGCCGAAACCAGCTCGGCCATCGTCAAGTCGCAACCGGTGCGGCGTCGCCTGCCGCCATTGTGATCGTCGGCGGGTTTCGCCCGCGCCTGCATTCCACGCCTGCCGGCCACGCCTCCCGCGCCTCCTGGCTGCCGAAACGCACAGACGGTTTCGATCCGCAAAACTTTGGTGCGCTGCAGAGTGACATAGCGTGCGGCCGGCGCCTATATACGCACTGATTCCGCTGTCGATGCTGTTTCATTCCGCAAACCATCGCGATTCAGGAGTGCGCATGTACCTGGCAAGCAAGCTGTTGCGAACCTCGCCGTTGTGGCTGTGCTGGTCGTTGCTGGCGGTTGCGCCGGCAGCCGGCGCGCAGGACTGGCCGACCCGGCCGATCCGCATGGTGGTGCCATATCCGCCGGGCGGGCCCACCGATATCGTGGCGCGCGTGGTCGGGCAGAAACTGTCGGAGCGGCTGGGGCAAACGGTGGTGGTCGACAACCGTCCCGGCGCGGGCG
Source organism: Cupriavidus pauculus (assembly GCF_008801835.1). Taxonomy (GTDB): domain Bacteria; phylum Pseudomonadota; class Gammaproteobacteria; order Burkholderiales; family Burkholderiaceae; genus Cupriavidus; species Cupriavidus pauculus. The sequence goes on from NZ_VZOW01000007.1 coordinate 154,571, forward strand.
GCAATATCGGCGCCGACGCGGTGGCCAAGTCGGCGCCCGACGGCTACACGATGCTGGTGGCCACCACGGCGCACGCGATCAACATGACGCTGTTCTCGAAGCCGGGCTACAACACGCGCACGGACTTTGCGCCGGTGTCGATGCTGACCAGCGGGCCGCTTGTGCTGGTCACCGCGCCATCGACGCCGGCCGGCAGCGTCGCGGAGCTGATCGCGATGGCCCGTGCGAATCCGGGCAAGGTCACGTTTGCCAGCTCGGGCAACGGGCAATCGACCCACCTGGCCGCCGAACTGTTCGACAGCATGGCCGGCGTGCGCATGACCCACGTGCCGTACAAGGGCAGCGCGCCCGCGCTGACCGATGTGATGGCGGGGCAGGCCACGGTGATGTTCGATACGATGCTGTCGGCCATGCCGTTCGTGCGCGATGGCAAGCTGCGGGCGCTGGCCATCACCGGCGCCACGCGCTCGCCCGCCGCGCCAGATGTGCCGACCATGGCGCAGGCGGGCCTGCCCGGGTATGAGGCGACGGCGTGGAATGCGCTGCTGGTGCCGGCGGGCACGCCCGCGGCCGTGCAGTCAAGGCTGTCCGAAGCGCTCAAGGCCGTGCTCAATCAGGACGACGTGCGCGCGCGATTCGCGAGCCAGGGGTTTGCCGCGACATGGACATCGCCCGCCGATACCGGTCAGTTCATCGCGCGCGAAATCGACAAGTGGGGCAAGGTGGTCAAGGCTTCCGGAGCCACGATCGACTGATGGCCGGCGCGCTGCGGTTTACCGCTTGGCTTACCGCGTACGGCGCGCGGACGTCGATGAGGATGAAGAGGCGGGCGTCGACAAGGAAGCCGTCAACGAGGCGGCCCTGGAAAATGCCGCCGGCGACGCCGGAAACGATGTCGCGGACGTAGCAGTAGACGCGGGCGTAGACGTGGAAGCGGTCGCTGCCGCAGCGGGCCGGGCGGCGGCCCTGGACTTCGCGCGCGTCGTTGCGGCCTTTGGCGCATCGGCCTGCGCCGCCGCTTCGCCCTTGAGCATCGTGGCCTGCAGATGCCAGAGCGTGCGGTCGCTGGTGGAGATCGCCACCGCGCCGTGCGCGATCGCGCTGCGGATATCGTCCTGGTTGCACACGAAGCCCGACGTGACGATAGGTGGCAGCGCCTTGCGGTCCGCCTCGGGCAGATGCGACAGCATCGGCGCGGGCATCAACTGCACCAGGTTCGGATCGCTCTGTTCCAGCGCCTTGACGCTGCGCGGCCATGTCGAGCGATCGGTCACGAACACCTTCTGCATCGTCACCATGCCAGCCCGGTTGGCGCGCTGGATGGTGGCCACGCGCGTGGAAACCAGGCTGGTCACGCCGATATCGGCCAGGTACTCGACGCCGCCCTTGTCCTGCGACAGCCCTTCGCAACTGTCGATATTGACGATCACGTACTTGCCGGCTTTCGTCAGCGTGGCGATCACGGGCTGCAGCTTGCGCAGCTCCACGTTGGCCACGATCGAGACTTCCGCCTCGCTGTCGATGAAGGCGTCGATCTGTTCCACGCCGTACAGCGTGGCGATCACCGGGTGTCGTGTCAGGCGGGCGCCGAGAGACCTGTCCATGTGTTACTTCCTGGCTTCGTGGGGCAGCGTGTCGGAAAGGCCGAGCTTGCCGGGATTGAGGATGTTGAGCGGATCGAGCGCCCGCTTCACCGTCTCCAGCACCGCAAAGGCCGTATCGAGCGACGGCGCCATGTAGGGCGCGCGCAGCAGGCCGATGCCGTGGTGGTGGCTCAGCGCGGCATTGTATTGGATCAGCACCGCGTTGGCGGCGTCCCAGGCGGCGCGATACCACTTCTGGCGGTCTTCCACGGCCACGTCCCCGCGCAGCGAGAAATACAGGCAGGCGCCATCCACGTAGGCGTGGGACTGATGGGCCGAGCCGGCCAGCGTGCCGGGCACCGCGTTGATCGCGGCCACCACGTCGGTGTAGATCGCCGCGAGATCGCTCCACGGGCCCGCCATTTCCAGCGTATCGGCGACAAAACCAGGGCTGCGCTTGAACCCCTCGGCGCTCTTGCCGGTCAGGTAGCGCGTATCTAGCCAGCGCTCGAAGATGGCATCGCCATCGAGCCTGTCGCCCAGTTCGGCGCACACGCGCTCGCTGATCGCCATCACCGCGTCGACCATTTCCGGCGCGCCCTCGTCGGCCACCAGCAGCACATTGGTATCGGGCAGCCCGAACTGCACGCCGCTTTCCAGCGCGTCGTACAGGCGCAGCGCTGCGGGATTGGCGCCGCGCTGCATGATCTCGCGGCACGCTTCGAGGCCGATCGCAAACGACTTGAAGCCATAGGCGATGGCGCGGCCATAGTCGGGCAGGCGATGCAGCTTGAGCCGCACGCGTACGATCACGCCCAGCGTGCCTTCGGATCCGATGAACATCTGCATCAGGTCTGGCCCCAGCGCGGCGCGCGGATAGCCGCCCACCGTGACGAGCCGGCCGTCGGCCAGCACCACGTCCATGCCCACGACCATGTCCTCGATCTTGCCGTAGCGCGTGGAGAGCTGTCCCGCGCCGCGGCACGCCACCCAGCCGCCCACGGTGCTGATGGCAAACGACGACGGCCAGTGGCCCATCGTCATGCCGTGCTCCTGCTGGATGGTCTGCTCGAAGATATCGCCGAACATGCCCGCTTCCACTTCGACGATCTGGCTGTCGCGATCGAAGCCGAGGAACGCGTTCAGATCGCAGACATCGAGCACGATGCCGCCGCGCACCGGCAGCGCTGCGCCCGTGACGTTGCTGCGCCCGGCCGAAACCGTGACCGGAATCGCCTTGGCATGGGCAATGCGCATCACCGCCTGGATCTGCTCGACAGTGGAGGCGCGCACGATCACACCGCGCGGCGTGGCCGGCGCACCGCCGGTCTCGGTCATCATCGACCCGGCCCACCAGTCGCGCGTCCAGTTGACCACGTCGCCCGTGGCGGTGAGCACCTCGTCGGCGACGCGGCGCAGGGCGTCGATGGTGGCGGCGTCGACCGGCACCGCATCGCGCTGCAGGCCCGGCCGGTCCGGCGTTTCGGTAATGCTTGCGGCAAAGTGCGGCGGCGTGTGCTTGCCCACCACGTAGTTGCCGCGGTTGTAGCCGCGTTTGATGGCTTCCTTGCTGATCATGCTGCGTCTCCCATAAGGACGGATTTTTCGAGTGCGACGGCGGCCAGATAGTCACTGACCTGCTGCGCGACGGCCTGCCCGGACAACCCGAGCTCGGCCTGGAGGATCTGGGCCACGCGCGGCGCGGCCTGCGCCGATGCATCGCGCGCCATCAGGCGGGCGCGGATGCGGCGCGAAAGAATGTCGTCGACGGTGCCGGCCAGTTCATGGCGCACGGCATAGACAATCTCGGCTTCGGTGTGCGGCAGGCCCTCGACGATGGGCCGCGCCAGCGACGGGTCGGCTTGCAGGATGTCGCTGACAAAGCGCGCCTCGGTGCCGTAGCGCTCGCCCAGGTGCGCCGCCATGCCACCCGAGGCGACAATGGCCTGCGCGTCGTAGCCCGCGGCGCCCAGCAGATAGGCCGATTTCGTGCGGCATCTGGCGCGTTTTCCGATCACCTGCTGTGCGGCGTCGATGGTCTGTTCGGCCATATGGCGCGACGTGGTGAGCTTGCCGCCAACGATCGTCACCAGGCCGTCGCCGGCCACGTGGATTTCGTGATTGCGCTTGATTTCCAGCGTCTTGCCGCCCGGGGGCGCCACCAGCGGCCGGCATCCCGCGATGCTGCCGACCACGTCCTCGGGCTGCAGGTCGGTCTTCAGCGCCGAACGTGCGCCGTCCAGCAGGAAATCGAGTTCCTGCCGCGTGCACATGACGTTGTCGAGGTCGCCGTCGTAGTCCTCGTCGGTGGTGCCGAGGTACGACACATTGCCCCAGCGCGTGATGGTGGCGCGGCGGCTGCGGCCCGGCACCGGGATCGTGACCGTGCAGTCGTTGCGGATCTTGAGCCACGGGATGGCAATGTGCACGCCCTTGGCGGGCCGGATGTGCAACGTCTTCTGTTCGTCCTTGCGGCGCCCGGTCCAGTCGCGCAGCCACACGCCGGTGGCCATGATCACCGCGCCGGCGCGCACGCGGATCTCGCGGCCGTCGGCCTGGACGATCGCGCCGTCCACCTTGCCATGCGCGTTGCGCGTGATTTCCGTGACGCGCGCGTGGTTGGTGACCGCGGCGCCGTGAAATGCGGCGGTGCGCGCGATATTCAGCGTCAGCCGCGCATCGTCCACGCGCGCGTCGAAATAGAGAAAGCCGCCCTTCAGATGTTCCTCGTTGAAGGTGGGGCAGTGCGACAGCACTTCGGCCTTTGTCAGCTTCTGGTGCAGGATCCCTTCGCGCCAGCCGCCGGCCAGGTCGTAGGTCCACAGCAGGCCTTCGAAGGCCTTGGCCAGGCGCTGGTCGAACACGCCGTCGCGCTCCAGCACCGGAAACAGGAAGGGCAGGCGCTGCACCAGATGCCGCGCGTTACGGCGCAGGCGCTGGCGTTCCAGCAGGGAATGGCGCACCAGGCCAAGGTTGCCCTGTTCGATATAGCGCAGGCCGCCATGCACCATCTTCGACGACTTGGACGACGTGCCCGATGCGAAGTCGCTCTTTTCGACCAGCGCCACGCGATAGCCGCGCAGGCTGGCGTCCAGTGCGGCGTAAGCGCCGGTCACGCCGCCGCCCACGATCAGGATGTCGAACGTGTCGGCGCCCAGGCGGTCGAGCTGTTCGCGCCGCACCAGCCGCAACGGATCGGTGCGGGTCATGGCGGCGCGCTCGCGGTTTGCGCTGCGGGATGGCAGGACCATCATGTTGCTTGCTTCTCCAGGTGGGTCAATGCGCGGCAAACGCCTGCACGTGGTTGAGTTCGGAGGCCACGCGCGCGTGCCAGAGCGCGCGGCGCGCGGCCCGTTCGTCGTCGCCGATGCGCGGCGTGAACACCGCGTCGGCCCGGGTGGTGGTGCGCGCCTGCTGCAGGCCATCCCACAGCAGGCCCGAGGCGCCGGCCAGATAGGCGATGCCGCGCAGACTGGCGCGATCGCTTTCCTGCATGCGGTGAATCGGCAAGCCGGTGAGATCGGCCTGCATCTGCAGCAGCGCGTCGCTGCCCGATAGCCCGCCGCCGACCACCAGATCGCGCACCGGCACGCCGGCGATGTCGCGATTGGCGTCGATGCACGAGGCCACCGAATGGGCGATGCCTTCGAGAATCGCGTAGGCGATTTCGGCCTGTGTGGTGGCCATCGACACGCCGTTGAGCGCGGCGCGCGCCTCGGGCTGCATCGCCGGCACACGCAGCCCCGTCAGCGCCGGAATGAAGGTCACGCCGCGCGACGACGTCACGCTGGATGCCAGCGCGCTGATCTGCCTGGCGCTTTCGAACCAGCGCAGCTTGTCGCACACCCAGTTCAGCGCCGATCCCGTGGTGGCGACGAAGGTCTCCACCGAGAAATGTGACACGTCGTGCAGGCGTCGCGCGGTCATCGTCAGTGTGCTGTCCGATTGTCCGCTGCGCGCCGGCAGCCCGGGACCGATCACGAGGTCCACGAAACTGCCCGTGCCGTGCAGGCACATCGATTGCCCGGCGTCGAGACAGCCCAGGCCGACCGCGCCGGCCAACTGATCGCCCGCGCAGGCCAGGATCGGCACATCGATGCCCAGCAGGTCGACGCGTGTGCGGCCGAAATCGTCGGCGTCCTGCCGCAGCGCGGGCAGCAGCTCATGCGGAAAGCCGAGCGCGTCGATCCATTCGGCCAGATAGCGGTGTTCGCCCAGCACATAGGCGCTGCAGGACGTGGCGTTGGTGGGCGTGGTGACGCAGGCGCGCTCGGTCGACAGATGCCACAGCAGCCAACTGTCGACAGTGCCGAACGCCAGCCGTTTCCGGCGCCAGGCGTCGGCCACGGCCGGTGTCTCGCGCAGATGCGTGGCGGCCCACAGGTAGGGCGAACGCACACCGGCGGGCCGGCCGACGCTGGCGCGCAGGCGCGGGTCCCATTCGGGTGCCAGGCGATCGAGCGCGGCGGCATAGCGCGTGTCCTGCCAGACCATCGCGGGCACCAGCGCGCGGCCAGTCACGGTGTCCCACAGCACGCCAGTGGCGCGCTGTGTCGCGACCGCCAACGCCACGACGTTGAGATTCTCGCGAGCGGCCTGCGCCAGCGTGGCGCGGCAGACGTCGAGCGTCTTTTCCAGCAGCACGTTGGCGTCCTGTTCCACCACGCCGGGGCGCGGGGAATCGACCTGCAGCGCGGTGTATTCAAGGCACGAGACGTGGCCGTCGCTGGCGACGACCGCGGCGCGCGTGCCGGACGTGCCCTCGTCAATGGCGAGGATGACGTTCCTGTTTGGCATGACGATCTACTTCTCTGTGGCGGGATGCATGAAGCCGGCTGCGTCGCGCGCATCGCTGCGGAACTGCGGCGCGTCGGCTTCGTTATCGGGATGAATGGTTGTGCGCGTCGGATCCCAGGGGATCGCAAAGCAGATGATGCTGGCGACCAGCGGCACGACCGAAAGAATCAGGAACGTGGTTTCCAGCCCATAGCGCGCGCGGAACAGCGGAAACACCAGCAGGCCCAGCGCGGCGCCGATGGCGCCCAGCGCGCCGATTACGCCGTTGGCGCCCGCGCGCAGTTCACTGCGGAACGACAGCGACGAAAGGCTCTTGCCGTTGGCGCCGGGGCCGCCCGAATGAAACAGGATGAACAGCGAGGGCACGATGACGGCCACCCACGTCGGCATCCTGCCGTTGAACAGGCCAAGGATCAGCAGCATGACGAACACCGCGGCAAAGCCGAACGCCGATGCGCGGCGCAGCCCGAGCCGGCGGCCGATGACGGGCGACAGGAAGCCGCCGAAGATGCCGCAGATGTTGAACACCAGCGCGCCCAGCGTGGCGTACACGAAATCCTTGCCGAACAGCGCCGCGCTGATCAGCGGCAGATACCAGCCGATGCCGAAATACTGGATCGACTGCCCGATCTGCACCGTGGCGGCCAGGATCGTGCGGGGCAGATAGATGCCGCGGAAGATCAGCAGCACATTGGCCAGCCCGCGCCGCGCCATATTGGTGACCGGAATCCGCTCGGCAGGCGGCGCGGCCTCGAAGGCGCGGCCATAGATGCGTGTCATCGCGCGCGCGGCGTCATCGAGTCTTTCCTTGCGGGCCAGCCACGTTGGGCTTTCCACCAGGAACAGCACCTGCAGGATCAGGATGACGATGCCGAACACGGCCGTGGCGGCCACCGAGTAGCGCCAGATCGCATCGCCCACATTCCACGAATGGAACAGGAGCGCCAGCACCAGGTTCAGGCAGACGGCCGTGTACCACATGCCTTGCCAGGTATTCAGGCGGCTCTTGAGCTTGACCGGCGTGAACTCTGCCAGCACGGCCATGGCAATGGCGAAGTCGATGCCGTATGCGGCGCCCACAAAGAAGCGGCCGATCAGGATGGTCTGGAAATCCGGTGCGAACACCACCAGCAGGGCGCCGGTGACGGCAAACAGCTTGGCCAGGATCAGCGGCCTGACGCGCCCCCAACGGTCCGCCATCCAGCCGCCCAGCGGGTTGAAGGCGATGGCCACCCACGACGCGAACGACGTGAGCAGCGCCACCTGTCCGGGTTCCATATGCAGGTCGCGCGTCATCGGGCCCAGGCCCGCACTCAGTGCCGAATTGGAGAAGGCGTCGAGAAACAGTCCGCCCAGTGCCAGCCACCAGACAACGCCGGCGCGGCCACGAATACCAGGACAGGAATCTATGAAGGCGATGACATCGTCGATGCCACGTATCTTGATGGCAGAGCTTTGCACGGCGGTCTCCTTTATCGTTGTTCTGTAAGAGGCCGCAGCAAACTGCACGCGCTAAGAGACCATCCTACAGATGGTCTCTTATCTGAATCTGCCGGGGCAATGTAAGTCCTCGGCAAGGCAGTGTCAAGCGGGAAAACCCGCCCCGCGGGCGACGCGATGCGCGCGTCTTGTGTACCATTGCACGCTTTGCGCGCGGCCCGTCGCGGCTTGCGCGGTCGCCCCCGTGGCGCAATGTGCCGACATGCGGGCGGCACGACAATGTCCGGACAATGCGCGTCGCCCGGTGGTCCCGTGGATAGGACCAGCTGGTTCCATTGAGCGGTGCGACGCCGGGGCATACAGTCCGCCGAAACCCCATCAAAAAAGGCGGAGACATCGATGATCAGTCGAAGAAAGCTCATGGCCGGCGCCGCGCTGGCGATCTTTGCGCTCGTCGCGCCGGCGCTGCACGCGGCGCAGGACAAGCCGATCACGATCGTGGTGGGCAGCCCCGCGGGCGGCACTACCGACGCCCTGGCGCGCCTGATTGCGCGTTCGATGGGCGACACGCTGCATCGCACGGTGGTGGTGGACAACCGCCCCGGCGCGGGCGGCAACATCGCCGCGCAATACGTGGCGCGCAGCACGCCGGACGGCAGCACGCTGCTGATGAGTTTCACCGGGCACACCATCAACGCGTCGCTCTACAAGAATCTGCCGTTCGATCCGGTGAAGGATTTCACGCCGATCACGATGGTGGCGCGCGTGCCCAGTGTGCTGGTGGCGCGCAAGAACGCGCCATTCGATACCACGGCCGGACTGATCGATTATGCAAGGCGCAATCCGGGCAAGCTGACGTTTGCGATCGGCGCGCAGGGATCGTCGCTGCATCTGGCCAGCGAACAGTTCAAGCTGCAGACCGGTGCCGACATCGTGAACGTTCCCTACAAGGGCACCAATCCCGCGCTGACGGATCTGCTAGGCGGCGGCACCGTCGACCTGATGTTCGCCAGCACGGTCAACGTGCTGCCGCACCTGAAAGCGGGCACGCTGAAGTTTCTTGGCGTCAGCAGCAAGGACGCGCTGCCGCAGTTTCCGGGCGTGCCGCCGATCGGCGCAACGGTGAAGGGTTTCGAATCGTCGGCGTGGTTCGGCCTGTTCGGTCCGGCAAAGCTGCCGGCGGCCACCACCGACCAGCTGTATCGCGCGGTCAGGATCGCGCTGGAAGATCCGGCGTACAAGCAGCGCATGGAAACGGAAGCCGCTACGACCGTGAACATGACGCCGCAGGCGTTCGCGCAATTCGTGCGCGCCGATATCCAGCATTGGGCCCGCGTGATCCAGGCGTCTGGCACTCGGGTGGAGTAAGGGAACGCATGATGGGCCAGACATTGGCACAGAAGTTATTGGCCCGCGCTTCGGGCAGGGCCGCCGTGGCGCCGGGGGAAATCGTCACCTGCCGCGTGGATCTGGCGATGATGCACGACTCGGGCGGGCCGCGCCGCGTCAAGCCGATGCTCGAAAAGCTGGGTGCGAAGGTGTGGAATCCGGACAAGGTCGTGGTGGTCACCGATCACTACGTGCCCGCCCACGACGCGGACAGCCGCAAGATCGTGCAGATCGCGCGCGATTGGGTGAAGGAGGCCGGCGTGACGCGCTTTCATGACATGGAGGGCATCTGCCACGTGGTGGTGCCACAGCACGGCTATCTGCGTCCCGGCATGTTCGCTGTCGGCGGAGACAGCCATTCGTCGACCGGAGGCGCGTTTGGCGCCTATATGTTCGGCATTGGCGCCACCGAGATGCTCGGCGTGCTGGTGACCGGCGAGATCTGGGTGCGCGTGCCGCAGACCATCCGCATGCAATGGCATGGCCGGCTACGCGCGGGCGTGTCGGCCAAGGACATGATGCTGCGCATGTGCACGCGCTTTGGCATGGACGGCGGCCAGTATCAGGCCGTGGAGTACACGGGCGATGCCGTGGCCGCGCTGTCGATGCAGGAACGGATGACGCTTTCGAACATGACCGCTGAATTGGGCGGACAGGTGGGACTGGTGGCGCCCGACGCCGTGACGCACGACTGGCTGCGCAACGCGGGCGTGGCGGCGCACGAGATCGATCTCGCCACATGGCAGTCCGACGCCGATGCGGCGTATTTGTCGACGCACGCGTTCGACGCGGCGTCGCTGGCGCCGCAGGTGTCGCGTCCGCACACGCCGGCCGATGCCGACGATGTCGATGCGTTTGGCGGCGTGCGCATCGACGTTGCCTACATCGGCGCGTGCACGGGCGCCAAGCTCGAAGACCTGCGCATGGCCGCGCAAGTGCTGCGCGGCAGGCGCGTGGCAACTGGCACACGCTTGCTGGTGGCACCGGCCAGCGCCGCCGATCAGGCGCGCGCCGCGCAGGAAGGCACGCTGGGCGCGCTGACCGATGCGGGCGCGGAACTGCTGCCCAATGCGTGCGGCGCCTGCGCCGGTTATGGCGAACACCGCTTTGGCGAAGACAGCGTGGTGATCAGCACCACGGCGCGCAACTTCAAGGGACGCATGGGCGCGGCGTCATCGCAGGTCTATCTCGGTTCGCCCTATACGGTGGCCGCGTCGGCCATCGCGGGCCGCATCGCCGATCCACGCGAGGTGCTGGCATGAGCGCCGCATATACCGGCCGCACCTGGGTGTTCGGCGACGACATCAACACCGATCTGCTTGCGCCCGGCGCGTACATGAAGTTCGGTATCGAAGAGATCGCGCGGCACTGCATGGAAGCGGTGGACCCGACGTTTGCCGCCCGCGTGCGGCCCGGCGATATCGTGATCGGCGGGCGCAACTTCGGCGCGGGATCGTCGCGCGAGCAGGCGGTGGAAGTGCTGCGCCACCTCGGGGTGAGCGCCGTGGTGGCGCCGTCGTTCGCGGGGCTGTTCTATCGCAACGGCTTCAACCTAGGCCTGCCGCTGCTCACCTGCGCGTCGCTGCCGTCGATTGCCGCGGGTCTGCGCGCGCGGTGCGAGATCGAAACCGCGCAGGTGTTTGTCGAAGGCGAATCCGCATTGCAATGCGAGCCGATTCCCCCGCATCTGGTGGCCATGATCCGCGATGGCGGTCTGGTGCCGCATCTGGCGCGCAGGATCGCGTCGGGTCAACTCTCTGTCAACAAGGACGTGCCATGACACTCAAGCAACGCCTGCAGGCCGCAGGCATCGTCACCGCGCCGGGCGTCTACGACGCGCTGTCGGCCCTGCTGGTCGAGCAGGCGGGTTTTCAGGCTGCGTATCTGTCGGGCGCAAGCATCGCCTACACGCGCTTTGGCCGTCCCGATATCGGCTTTCTGTCGCTTGATGACGTGGCCTCGGTGACGCGCAATATCCGCGAACGCTGCCCGACGCTGCCGCTGATGGTCGATGCCGATACGGGCTTCGGCAACGCGCTGAACGTGATGCAGACCGTGCGCGCGCTGGAACGCGCGGGCGCGTCCGCCATCCAGCTCGAAGACCAGGCCATGCCGAAACGCTGCGGACATCTCGACGGCAAGTCGGTGATCGGCACGGCGGAAATGGCCGGCAAGATCCGTGCGGCCTGCGATGCGCGGCGCAGCGACGATACGTTGATCATCGCGCGCACCGACGCGGTGGCCGTGGAGGGCATGGACGCCGCGTTGGAACGTGCCGAACGCTACGCGGACGCGGGCGCCGATGTGCTGTTCGTGGAGGCGCTGCGCAGCCGCGCCGACATGGCCACGGCCATCGCCCGGCTCGGCGCGCGCGCGCCGCTGCTGGCCAATATGGTCGAGGGCGGCAAGACGCCGGTACTGCCCGCGCAGGAGCTCGAGGAGATCGGCTTTCGGATCGCGATCTTCCCAGGCGGCACGGTGCGCGCGCTGAGTTTTGCGCTGCGCAGCTATCTCCACAGTCTGGAAGGCCACGGCACGACCACGCCGTATCTGGACAGGATGCTGTCGTTCCAGGCGCTCAACGATGTCATTGGCACGCCCGAGATGCTGGCGCTGGGCAAGCAGTACGAATAACCCCGCTTGTCGAAGCGCCGCCGCGCGCGTACCGTGGCGGCGTCGCCAACCATCCGCCGCGCTTCCGGCCCCGCGTCCGCGGCTTCGATTTCCAGCATGACGCTCGATACCCATACCGGCCTGCCGCGCTTTCAGCAGGTTCGCCTGATCCTGCGGGACCGCCTTCGCGCCGGTCTCTATGAAACCGGCATGCCGATGCCCGGCGAGCGTCAGCTTGCCGAAGAGTTCGGCGTGGCGCGCGTGACGGTGCGCGCGGCGCTGGCACGGCTGCAGGAAGAGGGACTGGTCATGCGCATGCGTGGCAAGGGTACTGTGCCGACGCTCCGGCACGGGCGCGCGCAGGCGTCCACCGTGCCGCACGTCAGCGGCGGGCTGCTCGACAATATCGTCAGCGTCAGCATGCGCACGCGCGTGCAAGTGCTGGAATGGCGACGCATGCCGGCGCCGCCGTCGGTCAGCACCGCGCTTGGCTTGCCGCCAGGCGCACCGGTGCTGAAGGTGGTGCGCGTGCGCAAGTTCAAGACGCAGCCGATCGCTTACACCGAAGTGTTCGTGCCCGGCGATCTGGCCGGCGCACTGGATCGCCATACGCTGCAGGACACGCCGATGCTGGTGGCGCTGCAACAGCATGGCGTCGAGGTGGTGTCGGCCGAGCAGACGCTCGGCGCCGCAGTGGCCGATCTCGATGTGGCGCGCATCCTGCGCATCGCGCCGGGCGTGCCGCTGCTGCGCGTGTCGCGTGTGGCCAGCGACAGCAAAGGCCGCCCCGTGCAGTTTCTGGTCGGCCTGTATCACCCGGAGCGCTACACCTACCAGATGCGCCTGTCGCGCGCCGGTGCATCGACCAACGTGTGGATCGACGCCGATCAGCACTGATGCCGGCCGCCGATGCGCGCAGTGTGTTCAGCGTCGCACCAATGCCACCACGTAGACGCACGGCGTGCTGCCAGGATTGACGAACGTGCATGGCGCAGGCGGCCCCAGTTGCAGGCAGTCGCCCGCGTGCAGCGTGTGCACCAGTTCTCCTTCCTCGAAGACCAGTGTGCCCTCCGTCACCCAGATCTGCTGGTGCTGGAACGTGAACGCCGACGAAGGATAGGCCACGCGCGCACGGCCGGGCAGCGTGACGTGCACCAGTTCCAGCATGCCGCCATTGCGCGGCGAGATCGCGCGGCGCGTGTAGCCGGTTTCGGGGTCCTGCCATACCGGCTGGTCCGCATGGCGGCTCAGTCGTTCGCCGCTCTGCTCGGCCAGCGCCAGCAGCATCGACAGCTGCAACCCAAACGCGCCGGACAGTCGCCCCAGCACCGTTGCCGTTGGACTGGCTTCACCGCGTTCGATCTTGCTGATCATCGCCCGCGATACGCCCGAGCGGTCGGCCAGATCCGCCAGCGACCAGCCGCGCGATTCGCGCTCGATGCGCACGCGCGCCGAGATGGCGTGGGTCGGGTCTTCGGGCAGTCGGCTCATGGTGATGGGCAAGTCGGGAGACGTCGCATTATAAGAGCGGCGCGGCGTTGGCTCCGGCGCGCATCGATCGAACACATACGGGTAAACCCTGCGCGACAAGTCCTTACGATAATGGCATTTCGTCCACTATAGTGGATGGCAAATCGAACGCCCCAATCGCCGAACGGAGCCCCCATGCCGCGCGAAATCCGCCTGAATGCCTTCGACATGCATTGCGTCGGCCACATCCAGCAAGGCATGTGGACCCATCCGCGCGACCATTCGCATCGCTACGCCGAGCTCCAATATTGGGTCGATTACGCCAGGACGCTCGAGCGCGGCCTGTTCGACGGCATCTTCTTTGCCGATGTGCTGGGCGTGTACGACGTCTTCGGCGGGAGTGCCGATGCCGCGCTGCGCGGCGCTGTGCAGGTGCCGGTCAACGATCCCACGCTGCTGATCCCCGCCATGGCCGCGGTGACGCAGCATCTGGGATTCGGCGTCACCGCCAATCTGATCTACGAGCAGCCGTTTCTGTTCGCGCGCCGCATGTCCACGCTCGATCACCTGACCGGCGGGCGCATCGGCTGGAATATCGTCACCGGTTATCTGGACAGCGCTGCGCGCGCGATCGGCATGGAAGGGCAAGTGGCGCACGACGACCGCTACGATCTGGCCGACGAATACATGGCGCTGGTCTACAAGCTGTGGGAAGGCAGTTGGGATGACGATGCGGTGGTCGCCGACCGCACGCGCGGCATCTACGCCGATCCCGCGAAGGTGCGTGCGATTCATCATCATGGGCCGCAGTACAAGGTCGACGCCATGCACCTCTGCGCGCCGTCGCCGCAGCGTACGCCAGTGCTGTATCAGGCAGGCGCATCGACGCGGGGCCGCCGCTTTGCCGCCACGCACGCGGAATGTGTGTTCGTCAACGGACAGAAGAAGGAGGGCGTCAGGGACATCGTCGACGATATTCGCAGGCAGGCCGTGCAACTGGGCCGGCAGGCGGAGGACGTCAAGGTGTTTCTCGGCGCGACGCTGGTGGTGGGGCGCACCGACGCCGAGGCGCAGGAAAAATTCGAGGAATATCGCCGTTATGTCAGTTCCGAAGCGGCGTTGGTGCATGCGGCGGCTTCGCTGGGCATCGATTTCGCGCGCTATGACCTCGACGAGCCGATCGATACGGGCAAGAGCCAGGCCATCGTGTCCAACGTCGAAGCGATGACGCGCAGCGCCGGGCCACAGTGGACGCGCCGCAAGCTGCTGGAACAGATGGTGCTGGGCAGCCGCCAGCCGCCGTGGGTGGGCTCCGCGGAGCGCGTGGCGGATCTGCTGATGGCGTGGAGCGAGGAAACCGGCGTCGATGGCTTCAACCTGTCGCGCACCGTGGTGCCCGAGTGTTTCACGGACGTGATCGATCTGGTGGTGCCGCTGTTGCAGGAGCGCGGCGCCTACAAGACCGCGTATCGGACCGGCACCTATCGCGACAAGCTGTTTGGCCGCGCGCGGCTGCCGGCATCGCACACCGCCGCGCGCTATCGCGGCGCGGGCGCCAACCTGTAATCGTCGGGCTCTGGATCATGGTCGACAAGACAACCTTTCGTGACGCGATGGCCGGCCTGGGCGCCGCCGTCAATGTCGTCACCACCGACGGCCCGGCCGGCATGGCCGGCTGCACGGCGTCCGCCGTGTGCGCGGTGACCGATGAGCCGCCCACGCTGCTGGTCTGCATCCATCGCGCCAGCCGCAACAATGCGGCGATGCGCGCCAACGGCAGGCTGTGTGTGAACGTGCTGAGCGCCGAACAGCGCGATGTGGCGATGCGCTTTGCCGACAAGGAGCTGTCGATCGACGCGCGTTTTGCCGGTGCCGCGTGGGACCGGCTGGTGACCGGCGCGCCGGTGTTGCATGGCGCGGTGTCCGCACTCGATTGCGAGATCGTATCGGTGACCGAAGTCGGCACGCATACCGTGTTTTTCTGCGAAATCAAGGCCGCGCAAACCGCCAGCGATAGGGACGGCCTGATCTATTTCGGCCGCGACTTCCATCGCGTCGGCGCCGCCGCGCTATCGGCCGCGGCGTGAGCATGCCGGCATCGCCCTCACGCGGCAAACTGTTCTCGATCGTGATCCTGTTGCTGGCCGAAGTGGCGGCAATGGGCGTGTGGTTTTCCGCCAGCACGGCTGTGGCGGTGATCAAGCGCACTCATTCGATCAGCGCCTTCGATGAAGCGCTGCTGACCAGCGCCGTGCAGTTCGGCTTCGTGGCCGGCACGCTGGCATCCGCGCTGCTTTCCCTGGCCGATCGCTACGATCTGCGGCGCCTGTTCGCGGGCTCGGCGTTGCTGGCGGCCATCGCCACGGGCGCGCTGGCCTTCCTGCCGCCAACCGGCGGGGCGGTGGCGGTGCTGCGCTTTGTCACCGGCATGTGCATGGCCGGCGTGTATCCAGTGGGCATGCGGCTTGCCGCCACCTGGGCGCAACGCGATTTGGGTTTGCTGATCGGCTTGCTGGTGGGCGCGTTGACACTGGGATCGGCCAGCCCGCATCTGGTGGCGGCCACCGGCGGCGCAGACTGGCGCACGATTTACGGCGTGGCCGCGGCCTGCGCCGCGTGCGCGGCGGCAATCATCGGGCTGGCTGGCATCGGTCCGCATCTGAAGCGCGCCGCGCGCATCGACCTGTCCAAGATCGCGCAGGCATGGCGTCAGCCTGCCGTGCGGCTGGCCAATCTCGGCTATCTCGGCCATATGTGGGAGCTTTACGCGATGTGGGCGTGGTTGGCGCTGTTCCTGCAACAGACGCTGGCGGCCCGCGGCGCCACCGACGCGCGCACCGATGCGGAACTGCTGACCTTCACGGTGATTGCCATCGGCGCGCTGGGCGCGTGGCTCGGCGGCTGGCTGGCCGACCGCGTGGGGCGCACCGCGGTGACGATCGGCGCGATGGCCGTCAGCGCATCGTGCGCCGCAGCGATGGGCTGGCTCGGCGCGGCGCCGATGACCGTGCTGGTGGCAGTCGCGCTGGTATGGGGCGTATCGGTCATCGCCGACTCCGCGCAGTTTTCCGCAAGCGTGACCGAACTGGCCGATCCCTCGTCCATCGGCACGTTGCTGACCGCGCAAACCTGCGCCGGATTTCTGCTGACGCTGGTCAGCATCCACCTGCTCCCCGACGTGGTGGCGCTGCTGGGGTGGCGCGGTGGCTTCGGCATGCTCGCTATCGGCCCGGCGCTCGGCTGCGTGGCGATGTGGCGGCTCAGGCAACATCCGGACGCCGTGAAACTGGCGGGCGGGCGGCGCTAGGCGCAAGCGCCGTGCCGACAAACGGGTGAAGCCGCCTTTGCGGCACTTGCGAGCGGCCGCGCTGCCGCGCCGGAGATGGCGTCCGACACACCATTGCGGTGTCGTCCTACGTGCATGCGCCAGCGTATTTTCTACACTGTCCTCTAGCGCCGCTTCCCATGCAACGCGTCGCCGCTGGCGACGGTCCGTTGACGGGGACCCGGCCTTTTCGAACCGATCATAGGAGCGTGACCATGAACAAGGACCAAGTGAAAGGCCGTGTGAACGAAGCCAAGGGCAAGGCCAAGGAGCTGGCCGGCAAGGTGACCGGCAAGGCGTCCACGGAAGTCAAGGGCAAGGCCGAGCAGGTAGCGGGCCGCACGCAGGCTGCCTATGGCGACGCCAAGGAAGACATGAAGAAGAACCGGAATCCGCGCTGAGCGGAAACCCCTGCGAACTGGCGTGCGCTGCGGCACGGCGCGCGCCAGTGAAAAATGCAGTCACGGAAGGCGGGGCGCGATGCCCCGCCTTTTCTCTTTTCTGTTGGCAACAACCGTTGGTAACGACCGCGATCCTGCCTGCGATCAGGACGCCGCCGCTCCATCGATTTGCGGCAGCACGCGCCCGGGGTTGAGCAGGTTCTTGGGATCGAGCGCGCGCTTCACCTGCCACATCAATTCCAGTTCCACCTGCGATTTGTATTGCCGGAGATCGTCGCGCTTGGCCACCCCGATGCCATGTTCCGCGGAGATCGAACCGTTCTCGGCATGGGCCAGCCCATCGACCAGATCGGACACGGGCTTGTACCACTGCGCAAGGAACGATTTTGCGTCGCGGTCGCGCGGCCGCAGCGGATTGAAGTGGACGTTGCCGTCGCCCATGTGACCGTAGATCACCATGCGCGTAGCGGGCTCCAGCGCCAGCACGTCGGCCGATGCCTTTTCGATGAACTGGGCGATGCGCGACACCGGCACCGAGATATCGCATTTGATGCTGCCGCCGGTGCGGGTCTGGGCGTCCGAGATTTCTTCACGGATACGCCAGAACTGCTGGATGTCGGCCAGGCTCGAAGCGACGGCGGCGTCTACCACCCAGCCGTTGCCGAGGCCCGTTTCGAGGATTTCCATCAGCGTCGCGTTCAGGCTGTCCTCGTCGGCGCCCGAGGTCAGTTCGATCAGCACCATCCAGTCGTGCCGCGCGGGTAGCGGCGACGGCGCGTTGCCCAGGTATTCGAGCACGAGATCGAGCGCGGGCGCCGAGATCAGCTCGAAGGCGGTGACCGCGCCGCCCGACAACGCACGCGCTTGGCCAAGCAGTTGCACGGCCGCTGCGGGGCTTTGCACCGCGACGAACGCCACCGCCGTGGCGCGCGGCTGCGGCATCAGCTTGAGCACCGCGCCGGTGATGATGCCGAGCGTGCCCTCCGCCCCAACAAACAAATGCTTGAGGTCGTATCCGGTGTTGTCTTTGCGCAGCCCCTTGAGCGACGAAAACACGCGCCCGTCGGGCAGCACGACTTCGATCCCCAACACCAGGTCGCGCATATTGCCGTAGCGCAGCACTGCCGTGCCGCCGGCATTGGTCGACAGATTGCCGCCGATCTGGCATGACCCCTCGGAGCCGATGCGCAAGGGAAACAGCCGCCCGTTTTCGTCGGCGGTGGCGCGTGCGGCCGACAGCGTGACGCCTGCCTCGACGGTCATGGTGTCGTTGACCGTGTCGACGGCCAGCACGCGATTCATCTTCTTCAGGCTGACCACCACTGCCGTGCCGCTGTCGTCCGGCACGGCGCCGCCCATCAGCGACGTGTTGCCGCCCTGCGGCACCACCGGCACGTCATGCGCGTAGCACCAGGCCATCACGCGGCTGACCTGTTCGGTGGACGACGGCATCACCACCAGCGGCGATTTGCCGCGATAGATGCGGCGATAGTCGGTGACGAACGATTCGGTATCGGCGTCGGCTACCAGGCAGCCGTTGGCGCCAACGATGTCCTGCATGGCATGCAGCAGAACGTCTTGAGAGGGCAGTGAGGTCATCTTCAACAATCAGTAGGCGGCGCCGGGCGCGTCGATGCGTTGCGCGCGATCCGGCAGGAATTCGGCGGCCAGCTTGCGCGCCGCGTTGGCGAAGACCAGCACGTCGACGCCGGTGGCCACGAAGGTGCAGCCCAGTTCCAGATAACGACGCGCGAGCGCGTTGTCTGAAGTGAGCGTGCCGGCGGCCTTGCCGCTGGCCACGATGGTGCGCATCGCGCTTTCGATCTGCGCCTGCACATCGGGATGGCCCGGATTGCCGCGGTGGCCCATCGACGCAGCCAGGTCGGCCGGACCGATGAATACGCCGTCGACGCCCTCCACGGCGCAGATCGCTTCCAGGTTTTGCATGGCGGTTACGGTTTCGGCCTGCACCAGCAGGCACACCTCGTCGTCGGCCACGTCCAGATAGTCCTTGCGCGCCGTCCATTGCGACACACGCGCCACGGCGCTGCCCACCCCGCGCACGCCGAAGGGCGGGTAGCGTGTGGCGCGCACCAGCGCGGCGGCCTGCTCGGCGGTATCGACCATCGGGATCAGCAGCGTGCGCGCGCCGATATCGAGCAGTTGCTTGATCAGCGCGGTTTCGCCAGAGACGGCGCGCACCACGGGCTGCGACCGATAGGGCGCCAGCACCTGCAGCGTTTGCAGGATGGTGCGCACATCGTTGGGCGCATGTTCGCCATCGACCAGCAGCCAGTCGAAGCCGGCCGTCGCGCTGACTTCGGCCAGATAGGGCGTGGCGCCGGACATCCAGAGGCCGATTTGCGCCTGGCGCGCGGCCAGCGCGGTCTTGAACGGGTTGTGTGCGGGCATGGGGGTTGTCTCCTGTCGGGTGGGCTCAGTTCAACTGGCCCTGGCAGAGATACTTGGTATGCATGTAATCGTCAAGCCCGTGCCGCGATCCCTCGCGGCCGTAGCCCGATTCCTTCACGCCGCCGAACGGCGCGGCTTCGGACGCCAGCGCCCCCTCGTTGATACCGACGATGCCGGTTTCCAGCGCCTGCGCCACGCGCCAGATGCGCCGCACGTCGGTCGAATAGAAGTAGGCCGCCAGGCCGAACGGCGTGTCGTTGGCGTCGCGCACCACTTCGTCCTCGTGCGTGAAGCGGAACACGGGCGCCACCGGGCCGAAGGTTTCCTCGTGCGCCAGCGCCATCGCCGGCGTTGTATCGACCAGCACGGTCGGCGCGTAATAGTGCGGGCCGTCGGCCTCGCGCACGCGCCGGCCGCCCACCACCACGCGCGCGCCGTGCGCCACGGCGTCCTGCACGTGGCGGTCGATCTTGTCGACAGCGCGCGCGTTGATCATCGGCCCGATCTGAGCGGCGGCCTCGCTGGCCGGGCCCACATGCAGCGCGCTTACGCGGGCCGCGAGCTTGTCGACGAAGGCGTCATGCACGCCAGCCTGCACGTAGACGCGATTGGGACAGACGCAGGTTTGCCCGCCGTTGCGGAATTTGGCCACCATCAGCCCTTCCACGGCCGCATCGACATCGGCGTCGTCGAAGACGATGAACGGTGCGTTCCCGCCCAGTTCCAGCGACAGCTTCTTGAGCGTGGCGGCCGATTCGCGCGCCAGATGCTTGCCCACCGGTGTCGATCCCGTGAACGTGATCTTGCGCACGCGCGGATCGGCCAGCCAGGTATCGACCACGGCCGGCGTGCTGGCGCGCGACGCGGTCACGATGTTGAGCACGCCATCGGGCAGCCCGGCCTGCTGGGCCAGATACACCAGCGCCAGCGCGGTCAGCGGCGTGTCTTCGGCGGGTTTGGCCACCACGGTGCAGCCGGCGGCCAGCGCCGGGGCGATCTTGCGCGCGATCATCGCCAGCGGGAAATTCCACGGCGTGATCGCCGCCACCACGCCGACCGGCTCCTTCAGCACGATCATCTTGCGTCCCGGCACCGCTTCGGCCACCACGTCGCCGCAAATGCGCGTGGCTTCTTCCGCAAACCATTCGACGTACGACGCGCCATAGCGCACTTCGCCCAGGCTTTCGTGCATCGGCTTGCCCTGTTCGGCCGAGATGATGCGCGCGAGATCGACCTCGTTGGCGAGGATCAGCGCGTGCCAGCGCTTGATGATTTGCGCGCGTTCCCGCGCGGTGCGGGCGCTCCATGCCGGAAACGCGGCCGCCGCCGCATCGGCCGCGCGTGCGGCGTCGGCCGCGCCGCTGTCTGGCACGCGGGCAATCACGTCACCCGTGGCTGGGTCGGTGACTTCGAGCATCTGGCGTGCGTCTTGCGCATCGCACCATTGCTGCGCGATGAAATTCTGCGAACGCAGCAGTTCGCCGTTGGAAAGGGATTCAAGCATGAGGAATGCGAAGAAAAGTTAGCTGACGATGCCGACATGCCAGGGCACGAATTCATGATCGCCGAGCCCCAGCAGTTCGCTCTTGGTGGGAGCGCCCGATGCCGCGCGCAGGATGTGCTCGAAGATCCGTTCGCCCATCTGCGCAACGCTCAGTTCGCCATCGAGCACCAGACCGCAGTTGATGTCCATGTCTTCTTCCAGGCGGCGATACATCGGCGAATTCGATGCCAGCTTGATGGTGGGCGCGGGCTTGGAGCCGAACATCGAACCGCGCCCGGTGGTAAAGCAGATCAGGTTGGCGCCGCTGGCGATCTGGCCGGTTGCGGCCACTGGGTCGTAGCCTGGTGAATCCATGAAGACGAAGCCCGCGGTGTCGATCGGCTCGGCATATTCGTACACCGCCTGCAGCGGCGTGGTGCCGCCTTTCATGGCCGACCCCAGCGACTTTTCGAAGATGTTGGCCAGGCCGCCCTGCTGGTTGCCGTGGCCGACCACGCCGTTGAATTGGGCGTTGTGTCCCGCCGTGTAGCGTTCCCACCAGGCCAGTCTGTCGAGCAGCTTCTGGCCCACTTCCGGCGTGACCGCGCGGCGCGTCAGCATGTATTCCACGCCGTGGATCTCGGGCGTTTCTGACAGGATCGCCGTGCCGCCGTGGCGCACCAGGATATCCATGGCCGCGCCCAGCGCCGGATTGGCGGTGATGCCCGAAAACCCGTCGGAGCCGCCGCATTCCAGGCCGATCTTCAGATGGCTGGCGCTGACCGCTTGCCGCGTGCATGCGTTGGCGGCGGGCAGCATGGCCTCGATGGCGCGGATGCCCGCCTCGATGGTGGCGCGCGTGCCGCCAGTGTCCTGCATCACCAGCGTATGGAGGTTTTCGCCGGGCGTGAGCCCCTGCGAGTCCACCAATGACGCCACCTGATTGCGCTCGCAGCCCAGTCCGACGATCAGCACCCCGGCCAGGTTGGGGTGGCGCGCGTAGCCTGCCAGCGTGCGGCGCAGCAGATCGAAATGCTCGCTGGGCGACGACATGCCGCAACCGCTGCTTTGCGCGAACGCGGCCACGCCGTCGACGTTGGGATAGGCCGCCAGCCGCTCCGGCGTGAAATGCGCGGCGATGTGCTTGATGACGGTGGCCGAGCAGTTCACCGATGAAAGAATGCCGATGAAATTGCGCGTGCCCACGCGGCCGTCCGGGCGCACGTAGCCCATGAACGTGGCGCGCTCGGCTTCGGGCACATAGTCCACGGGCCGCACGTCACGACAGAATTCCGGATCGCGATAGAAATCGACGAGTCGCAGGTTATGGCTGTGCACGTGGTCGCCCGCCGCGATGTCGCGATCGGCCACGCCGATCACGGTGTCGTACTTGCGAATCTGTTCGCCGCGCGCAATCGCACGCGCGGCGATCTTGTGTCCGGCAGGCACCTGGGCGCGCATGCGCACGCCAAGCGCTTCCAGCGGCTGGCCCAGCGTCAGATCGGTTCGGGCGATCAGGACGTTGTCGTTGGCGTGCAGACGAATGACGGGAGAAAGGGTCACGTTTGAAAGATGCGTTGCGGGTTAGCTCTGCGCGAGCATTTCCTTGAGCTTCAGGCGCTTGATCAACTGCGTTTCCTGGGCGTAGACCGTCGCCACGTATTTCTTGTAGTCGGGTCCGTCCAGGTACATCAGGGGGGCGTCCAGGCGCGCGGCGACGGACTTGAACTCCGGGCTGGCCACGGCGGCGCGGAACGCCTCGCGCAGCCTGGTCTCGATGGCCGGCGGCAGGCCCTTGGGTGCACCGATGCCGTTGGGCGCTTCCACCACCACGTCGTAGCCAAGTTCCTTGAGCGTCGGCGTGTCCTTGAAGCGGGGCGTGCGCTGCTCGCCCCAGGTTGCCAGCAGGCGCAGCTTGCCGCCTTCGACATGCGGCGCCCACGAGCTGGAATCGGCCAGCAGGTCCACCTGGTTGGCCAGCACGTCCTGCAGCGCGGCGGAGCCGCCCTTGTAAGCGATGGCGTTGAACTTCACACCAGCGGCCAGCGCGAACTGTTCCATGCCGACGTGCGTGGCGCCGCCGATGCCGGCATGCGCATAAGTGACGCGGCCAGGGTTGGCGCGCGCTTCTGCAATCACGTCGGCCAGCGTCTTGAAGCGCGAGGCCGATGGCACGGCAATGCCGAACGTCTGGCCCGAGGTGCGCGCCAGATATGTGAGGTCGGTGCGCGGATCGAGTTGCAGCATGCCGAGCTGCGAGAAGCGCGTGACCGAAATCGGCACCTGGCCGATGGTGTAGCCATCGGGATTGGCGCGTGACAGCGCCTTGGTGCCGATCATTCCCGACGCGCCGGCGCGGTTTTCCACCACGATCGACTGTTTAAGGATGCCGGATGCCACCTGGCACAGCGCACGCATTGACTGGTCGGCCGTGCCGCCGACGGGCCACGGGCAGATGAAAGTGATGGGACGCTCGGGATACTCGGCAGCTGCGCGCGCCACGCCCGGGATCAGCAGGCTGGCGCCGCTCGCGGCGGCAGCGGTGGCCGCGGCGCCGCCCAGCAACAGGCGGCGGCGCATCGGGTTGGCGGGATGGCGGTCAGTCATGGGGATGTCTCCAACATTGTTGTATGTCGCGGCAAGGTCGGCGCCTACCGCTCTGCATGCGATTGTCAGGGCGATCAACATAACCATCCAATAGAAAATCGGCATTGCTTCATAACCTGCGGGTTTAGTAGACTCGCGGCCATGGCCCATATCGATCGCGCCTTCCGCTCCAATATCAAGCTGCGCCACCTGCAATTGCTGGTGGCGCTGGACGAGTTCCGCCATCTGGGGCGTACCGCAGAATTTCTTTCGGTCAGCCAGCCGGCCGTGTCGAAGGTGTTGGCCGAGGTGGAAAAGATGCTGGGCATGACGCTGTTCACGCGCTCCACGCGCGGCACGGAACCCACCGCGGCTGGCGCTTCGCTGGTGCGGTTTGCGCGCTCGGTGCTGGCCCAGTACGATCTCACGCGCGACGAGATCGAGGCCGAAGCCAGCGGCGCGGCCGGTCGTGTGCGCGTGGGATCGATGAGCGCCGCGCTGCCGGTGCTGGTGGCCGGCGCGGTGACGCGCCTGAAGCAGCGTGCGCCACGCGCCACGGTGCTGATCGAGGAGGGCGACCTCACGCACCTGCTGCCGCGCCTGCGCCTGTCCGAGCTCGATGTGGTCGTGGGCCGGCTCGAACCCGCCTATGCCGCTCCCGACCTGTCGACGCAGGCGCTCTATGAGGACCCGATGGTGGCGATCGTCGCGCCGGACCACCCACTGGCGCGCAAGGCGCGGCCCGACTGGTCGGACCTGGCCCGGCATCCGCTGGTCATGCCGCCGCCGTGGGCGTCGCTGCGCGTCAAGATCGAGCAGGCCTTTCATCGGCACGGCCACCAGCCGCCCGCGGATGTGATGGAGTCGTCGTCGTATCTGGCGGTCACGACGTTCGTCGCGCAGCGCCACGCGGTAGGATTCGTGGCGCGCTCGGTGGGTCGGCAGTTGCAGTCCGAAGGACGCTTCCACGTGCTGCCGATGACGGTGCGGATCGATCTGCCGCCGATTGGACTGATGACATTGCGCGATCGCCGGCCCGCCCCCAGCGCTACCGAACTGATCGCCTGCCTGCAGGAGGAAGCGCGCCAGATCGCGAAGCCTCGCGGCAGATCCCGAAACCCTTTGAAGACCGTAGTCAGGACGTCATGACAGACGCAGCCAGAAATTCCCGCCGTACCGAAGTGGTGGTACTGGGCGCCGGCATTGTCGGTGTCTGCACCGCGCTGGCGCTGCAGCAGCGCGGCCACGCCGTTTGCCTGATCGACCGTAACGCGCCAGGGCGCGAGACGTCTTACGGCAACGCCGGCATCATCCAGCGCGAAGCAGTGCAGCCCTATGCGTTTCCGCGCGCATGGCAGGCCATCTTGCGCGTGGCCGCGCGGCGCGGCAATGACGTGCATTACCACCTGCGCGCGCTGCCTTCGCTGGTGCCGTCGCTGGCGCGCTACTGGCACGCGTCCGCGCCGCGGCGCTACGCGGCCACGGTGGCCGCCTACGCGGCATTGATCGAGCATTGCATCGACGAACATGCACCGCTGGTCGAACGCGCTGGCGCGCAGGACCTGATTCGCAAATCGGGCTGGCTCGAGGCGTATCGCACGCCTGCCGCATTCGAGGCCGCCGCGCGCGACGCGCAGGCGGTATCGACGCAGCACGCATTGCATACCGCGATTCTCGACGGCGACGCGCTGGCCGCCGCGGAACCCGCGCTGCAGCGCCGCCTGGCTGGCGCGGTGCACTGGCAAGACCCCTGGACCGTGAGCGATCCCGGCGAACTGGTGGCTCGCTATGCGGCGCTGTTCGAACGCGAAGGCGGCGTGTTTGTGCGCGGCGATGCCGATACGCTGCGCGCCGTCGGCAGCGGCTGGACCGTGCAGACCAGCGCGGGCGCGATCGACGCCGAACACGCGGTTATCGCGCTGGGACCGTGGGCGGCGGGACTGACGCAGAAGTTGGCGTACCGGCTGCCGCTGTTCGTCAAGCGCGGCTATCACCGCCACTATCACGTGCAGGACATGCCGCAAAAACCGCTGCTCGACGCGGAAAACGGCATCCTGCTGGCGCCGATGCGGCAGGGCCTGCGCCTGACCACGGGCGCGGAATTCGCCCATCACGAAGCGCCGCCCACGCCGGTGCAATCGGTGCGCGCGCAGCAATTGGCGGCTGAACTCGTGCGGCTGGGCGATCCGGTGGAAGCGCAGCCGTGGATGGGCGCGCGGCCCTGTATCGCCGACATGCGGCCGGTGGTCGGGCGTGCGCCGCGTCATGCCAACCTCTGGTTTCACTTCGGCCACGGCCACCAGGGACTGACGCTGGGCCCGGCTACGGCGCGGCTGCTGGCGGAACTGTTCGATCACGACCGGCCCTACGTCGACCCCGCACCGTACGATCCGCGCCGCTTCGGCGGCTGAAGGCGGCCGGGCACCGGCGCGCGCGATTCGCATGCGATGTCGCGGTGGCTCGCGCCGTCCAGCCGTCAACGACGCCGCCGTTCTGTCGATCCGCGCAATCCCGGTGTCCAACGCGCCAGGGCCGGTGTTAATCTCGCTGCAACTGCGAGCCCCCACCCACCGAACCGTGCGCCCCGTCGATCCCGATCTCTGGCGAAACGCCGCCGACCAGCATGCCTATAACGAAGCGCGCCGCCGTGTGCGGGGGCTGCGTTTCTTCTACATGCATGCGCTGGTGTATGTGGGCGTCAATGCGCTGCTAATCGTCATCAACCTCATCACCTCGCCACATCGTCCGTGGGCCAGCGCGCCGCTGATGGGATGGGGCGTGGGGCTGGCGGTGCACGGCATCATGACGTGGAGCCGTGTCGGCCTGCTCGGCCGCAACTGGGAAGAACGCAAGATCGCCGAGTACATGGCTCGCGATCAGGTGCGTACGCTGTCGACGGAAAAGCAGTTGGTGGAAGCGCAGATGCGGCTGCTGCAGGCGCAGATCGAGCCGCATTTCCTGTTCAACACGCTGGCCAATGTGGTGAGCCTGATCGAGCCAGCGCCGCACAAGGCCACGCTGATGCTTGAGCATTTCATCGCCTACCTGCGCGCATCGCTGGCGGCCAGCCGGGCCACGCAGGGCACGGTCGCACAGGAAGCCACGCTGCTGCGCGATTATCTTGCGCTGATCAAGATCCGCATGGGCGACCGCCTGCAATACGCGATCGAAGTCGACGCCGCGCTGCAAGCCGTACCGCTGGCGCCGATGCTGTTGCAGCCCGTGGTGGAGAACGCCGTCAAGCACGGGCTGGAGCCGAAGATCGAAGGCGGCCGCCTGCTGGTGAAGGTGGAGCGCCGCGGGCCGCGCATGCTGGCCACGATCGAGGATGACGGCATGGGGTTCCGGCCCGGCGGTGCGTCGGGCGTCGGGCTGTCCAACCTGCGCGAACGGCTGGCGGTGCTGTACGACGGCGACGCCCATGTGCGGATCGAGGATCGCGCACCCGGCACCGCCGTGCTGATCGAAATCCCGCTGCCGCGCCAATTCCGCAATGGAGACGCCAAGGGAGACACCAATGGAGACGCTGCATGACGCTCACCGCATTGATCGCCGACGATGAAGAGCACCTGCGCGCGCATCTGCGCGGCAAGCTGGCGCGCCTATGGCCCGAACTCGATATCGTTGCCGAGGCCGCCAACGGTGTGGAGGCCGCGGCGCTGATTGCACGGCATGCGCCGGCCGTGGCTTTCCTCGATATCAAGATGCCGGGCATGTCCGGGCTGGAAGTGGCGCAGGGCATGGAAACCGATACGCGGCTGGTGTTTGTGACGGCCTATGACGAATTCGCACTCGATGCCTTCGAGCGCGCGGCAGTGGACTATCTGGTCAAACCGGTCAACGACGAGCGTCTGGCGCGCACCATCGGACGGCTGCGCCGCGCCTTGCAGGATGCGGCGCCGTTGCCGGAACTGGCGCAACTGCTCGGTCAGCTCACGCGCGGGCAGCCGCGCGCCGAAGGTGCCGGGCCGCTGCGTTGGGTGCGCGCCAGCCGCGGCAATACCACCAGCCATGTACCGATCCAGGACGTGCTGTATTTCCAGAGTGACGATAAATACGTGGTGGTGCATACGCGCGATGGCGAACATCTGATCCGGACGCCGCTTCAGGAACTGATCGACGGGCTCGATCCGGACGTGTTCTGGCAGGTGCATCGCTCCACCATCGTCAACATGGAATACGTGGCCGGCACGCGGCGCGACGATTCGGGACGCCTGTTCGTGCGCATGCGCGACAGCGATACGGAACTGCCCGTATCGCGCGCGTATGTGCATCGCTTCCGCCAGATGTAGGCCGCGCGCTTTGGCGCAGCGCGCCGCTTAGTAGCGTTCCATGAATTCGCGGATCTTGCGGCTCTCCCAGTCGCGGCCCCAGCGCGACAGGCGCGTCCACACCAGGATGCCGTGCACCGCCAGTGCCAGGCCCCACGCCAGCGTGGTGCTCAGCGGCCATGGCCAGCCGCTGGTGGCATGGTGCGACCACGACGGCGTGGGGAAGTAGAAGAAGCGGAACCACAACCAGCCGTTGACCACAAGATAGACCAGCAGGTGCACATACCAGCCGCGCAGTTTGCGCACCGCCCGGCGTGCGCGCCAGTAGGCCATGGCATTGTCGTCGGGCGGCGGGAAGGGTGGGTGATTCGGTTGCATGGCTCGGTCCTGTCCTTGAAATGCGTTGCGATGGCTCCGTTGTAAGCCACGCGACATGCACTTTCCAGGGGGCTGGGCCGAATCGACAGGAAATCGCCGCGAGCGACGGCGCGCTGGCGCGAATGACGGCACCAGCGACGCCGCACCCTGCCGCGTCGGTCGTGCCGCCTAGGCTTCGCGTGACACCTCCACGAGGCAGCTCATCGCATTGGGCCCCTGGGTCAGGTCCGATGTGCCGATATCGAGCGTCAGCGTGTTGGCCGCGCCGGCGCGGTCGATGCCGTCGGTGTCGGGGTCGTACCATGCGCCGGTGGCGATGACCGCCACGCCGCGCGCCACGCCGTCGCTGATGGCCAGCCCCGCGGCGAGCGCGCCGCGCCCGTTGTGTACGCGCACGCGCATGCCCACATGCAGGCCGCGTGCCGCGGCGTCTGCGGGATGCAGGGTGATGCGCTCGGCGCCGGCGATCTTGCCGGCCTGCGCCAGCGGCGCGGCATCGAGCTGGCTGTGCAGCCGATCGGCCGGCTGCACCGACACCAGATGCAGCGGATGGGTTTGCGCCTGCGCCGCGCCGAGCCATTCCACGGGCGGCCGCCAGTTCGGATGCGTACCGCAATCGCTGGACATCGCGCCGATGTTGGGGCTGGACAACTCGATGCGACCGCTTGGCGTGCGCAATGGATGCGCCACCGGATCGGCGCGGAAATCGTCGAACAGCACGAAGTCTTCGGTGGGCGGCGGCAGCGCCACGTAGCCGGTGCGCCAGAACTGGTCGAAGTCCGGCATGTCGATGCCCGCGCGGGCCTGCGCGTCGCGGCATCGTGCGTAGATGCTGGCGATCCAGTCGCGCTCGTCGCGTTGTTCGGTGAAGGCGGCGCGATAGCCGAGACGGTCGGCCAGTTCGGTAAAGATGTCGAAGTCGCTGCGTGCGCGATGCAGCGGCGCAATCGCCTGATGCATCGCCAGTACATAGCGGTCGCGCGACGAACCGCCGATATCGTTGCGCTCAAGCGCCGTGGTGACGGGCAGCACGATGTCGGCATGACGCGCGGTGGCGGTCCAGCAGATGTCCTGCACGATCACGGTCTGCGGGCGTGCCCACGCCTGGCGCAGGCGCGACAGTTGCTGATGGTGATGGAACGGATTGCCGCCGGCCCAGTGGATCAGCTTGACGTCCGGATAGTGGCGCGTTTCGCCGCGAAAACGATAGGCGCCGCCGGGATTGAGCAGCATGTCCGACAGCCGCGCGCATGGGATGTCCAGATTGGCGGGATTGCGGCCGACCGGCATCTCCGGGCCCGGCGTTGCCACGCGCGGATTGCCGACGCCATTCATCGATCCGTGGCCAAAGCCGAAACCGCCGCCCGGCAAACCGATCTGCCCAAGCATTGCCGCCAGCGCAATCGCCATCCAGTAGGGCTGTTCGCCGCGGTGCTGGCGTTGCACCGCAAAGCTGCAGGTGATGTAGCTGCGCCGGCCGGCAAGTTGCCTGGCCAGTTGCGCGATGCGCGCGGCGGGGATGCCGGTGATCTGCGCCGCCCATTGGGGCGTCTTGGGCGTGCCGTCGCTCTGCCCCAGCAGATACGCTTCCAGTTCGGGCCAGCCGCTGCAATGCGTGTGCAGGAACGCGGCGTCGTGTGCGTCCGCGCGCCGCAGTTCATAGGCTACGGCCAGCATCAGCGCCACGTCGGTGCCGGGCCGGATCGGGATCCACTCGGCGCCCAGAAACGCCGGGCAGTCGTCGCGGGTGGGGCTGATGTTGATGACGGTGGCACCGCTGGCGGCCAGCTTGCGCAGCCATCCCTGCTGCGTGTGTTCGGCCGCGCCGCCCGACGACACTTGTCCGTTCTTGAGGGCCAGACCGCCAAACGCGACGAAGACCTCGGTATGCGCGATCAGGCTCGGCCATGCCGTGACGCGGCCGGTCAGCGGACGATCGGTGCCGATCACATGCGGCAGCAGAAATTGCGCGGTGCCCCAGCTGTAGTTGCCAACCTGATCGACGCAGCCGCCGCCGTGGAAGTGAAAGCGCCGGATCAACGAGCGCGCATGATGCAGGCGTCCCGCCGAAGACCAGCCGTAGGATCCACCAAAGATGCCGGACGGGCCATGCTCGTCGCGCACGCGGGCGATTTCGCCGGCGACCAGATCGAGCGCCGCATCCCACGACACCTCGACGAACTCGTCGCGCCCGCGCGCCTGTCCGTCACCGTCACCGTCGCCGCGCCGCGCAAGCCAGCCGCGACGCACCATCGGCGCACGGATGCGCGTGGGCGAATACACCGACGGCACGATCGAATCGAGCAGCGGCGATGGGTCGGGGTCCGCCGCGAAGGGTTCGCAGCGGACCAGACGCCCGTCTTCCACCACGGCGGTGAAGGCGCCCCAATGCGCCAGTTGCGGATAGCGGCGAACGGTCACGGGATCAATCGCCCTGGATGCCGGCTTTGCGGATCAGATCGCCCCACTTGGCGCGTTCCGTGCTGAGCAGGCGGGCAAACTGCTGCGGCGTGTCCGAGGTGGCGTCCATGCCGGAGATCGCCAGGCGATTGCGGATTTCGGGATCGGCCATCACCTTGACCAGCGCCTTGTTCAATTGCGCAACGACGTCCGGCGGCGTGCCGGCTGGCGCCACCAGTCCGTACCAGTTGGTCACGTCATAGCCGGGCACGCCTGCTTCGGCCACGGTCGGCACGCCCGGAAACTGCGGTGAGCGCGTGGCGGTGGTCACGGCCAACGCGCGCAGTTTGCCCGAGGCGATCAACGGTTTGGCCGACGGATCGGAGAACGTGATCGGCACGATGCCGCCCATCACATCGGTCAGCGCCGGCGTGGTGCCCTTGTACGGCACATGCTGCATCTGCAGACCGGTCAGCATCTTGAACTGTTCGGCCGCGATCTGGCCGATGGTGCCGTTGCCGCCGGACGCGTACGAGAACTTGCCGTTGGCGCTGCGCACGGCGGCCAGCAAGCCCTGGATGTCCTTGTACGGCGTATCGGCGCCGGTCACCAGTACGTTGGGCATTGTCACCAGCACGCTGATCGGCGCGAAGTCCTTTTGCGGGTCGTAGTTCAGCTTGCGCAGGTTGGGCCAGATCGTGAAGGAGCCGGGCGTTGCCACGTAAAGCGTGTAGCCGTCGGGCGCGGACTTGGCAACCATGTCGGTGGCGATCAGGCCGCCGGCGCCGGGCCGGTTGTCGATGATGACGTTGGCCTTCAACTGGTCCGACAGCGCCGGGGCGATGGCGCGCGCCAGGGCGTCCGCGCCGCCGCCCGCGGGAAAGCCCACGACCAGGCGGATCGGCCGGGAGGCGTCCGGCCACGCCGCGTGCGCGGCGAATGGCGTCAGGACGGCGAGTAGCGGAACAAGCAGGCGCAGCGCGCGGGGGGAAAACATGGCAAGACTCCGGCAGGTGGGGAAAGCATCAAGACGTCAAAACATCGAGGCGTGACGAAGATCGGATGTCAGGCGTTGCGGGGCGGCGGGACCGGCACCGTGTCCCATTCCCACGCCACGAACGCCAGCCGTTCGCCGGTGTGGACCACGGGATCGCTGCGCAGGCCGATCAGCACACCGTCGCGCGCAAACGGCTTGACCGGCGTGAGCGACGCGTCGAGCTTGAGCGTGTCGCCGATCGATGCGCCTTCGGCCACCCGGTCGCCGGCGCGCGCCGCGGGCACGAACAGGCCGCCCTCGTCGGCGGTGATCCAGCCGCGCCGTGTCACGCGCCGAAGTGTGGTAGCCGCCGCGCGCGTCGCGGGCGCAGCGAGGATGCCCATCTGCACGGCCAGCGTCTGGAATCCGCTTTCGGCCACGGCAATGTTCTCGGGCTCGAAGCGGCTGCCGCTGCCCAGTTCCAGCATGAACGCGCAGACGCCGGCGGCCAGGCATTGATAGTCGAGCGCGCCGGCGATATTGCCGGGCAGCTCGCCCTTGCCGCCGACGTCCTGCTGGCATGCCACATGCGGATGGAACGGCGCCATGGCGGCCAGCACGTCGGCCTCCGTCACGCGGCTTTGCGGATGGACCTTGTAGACCGTGTAGGGGCGCGCGTCGAACAGCGGATTCATGGTGTGCAAGTTGATCAGCACATCGGCCACGCCGCGTACTTCGCTGATCAACGCATGCGCCAGGCGCTCTGACACCAGTCCGCCTGCATTGCCGGGATAGGTCTGGTCCAGATCGAGTTCGTCGTAGGGGTTGCGCTTGCGTCGCGCATCGAGCGCCTGCGGATTGCCGGTGGGCGTCACCACCACGTTGCCGCGCATGGTCGCCGGGTCGAGGCTGCGCGCAAAGCGCAATGCGGCCACCATGCCGTTGATCTCGTCGCCATGCACCTGCCCGTGCAGCCAGAGCGTGCGGCCCGGCTGAGCACCGCGCACTGCCACGTAGGGCAGCGTGACGGCCATCCCCGATGCCATCGAGCCAACGGGCAGATGGCCGCTGATGCGGGCAGGGCCCGTTGGTTGGCGCAGCCAGTCACCGATGATTGGCATGGGAAGACTCCTGTTCAGTGGAAAGATCGGCAATCGCGTCGAACGCGTGCGCGAGGTCGCGCAGCAGGTCGTCGACGGCTTCGAGCCCGATATGCAGCCGAATCACGGTGCCGTGCGATGACCAGTCCGTGACGCTGCGCGCGCGGCGCATGTCGGCCAGCACCGCCAGGCTCTCGAAGCCGCCCCACGATGCGCCGATGCCGAACAGCTCAAGGCTGTCGACAAAACGTTCGGCGGCCACCGGCGCGCGCGAACGCAGCGTGAACGACAGCAGGCCATTGGTGCCGTGGCAATCGCGTTGCCATAGCGCGTGATTGGGATCGTGCGGCAGCGCGGGGCAAAACACTTCGGCCACATCGGTGCGCGCATGCAGCCACTGCGCCACGGCAAGCGCGCCTTGCTGGTGTTGCGCCAGCCGCGCACTGAGCGAACGGATGCCGCGTTGCACCAGATACGCGTCGTCGGGGCTGACTGTGATGCCGAACGCGTCGGCCATGCTCGCCAGTTCGGGCCACGCGGCCGCGGTGGTGCAGACCGTGCCCATCATCACATCCGAATGGCCGCCCAGATACTTGGTGGCGGCCATCAGCGAGATGTCGGCGCCCAGTTCCAGCGGGCGATAGAGCAGCCCCGATCCCCACGTGTTGTCGGCCGCGACCAGTGCGCCGTGCGCATGCGCGCGCGCCGCGAGCGCGGGCAGGTCCAACATCTCATAGGTCAGCGAGCCGGGCGCCTCGACGTAGACGAGCCGCGTCTCGGGGCGCAGCTTTGCATCGAGGTCGGAGCCATCCGCGGCGTAGAAGTCGGCCGCGATGTTGTGCTGGCGCAGGAATCCGTTGGCGAGGTTGCGCACCGGTTCATAGACGCAATCGGGCAGCAGCACGTGCTGGCCGGGGCGCACATAGGCCAGGATCGTCATCGCCGCAGCGGCCAGGCCCGAGGGGAACAGCCGCGTGCGATAGCCGCCTTCGAGCATCGTCACCATATCTTCGAGCGCGAAGTTGGTGGGATTGCCGCGCGCGCCGTAGGTGAACAGGCGCTCGGTATCGCGGCGCGCGCGCATTTCGCGTTGCTGCGCGACGGAATCGAACAGCACGGTGCTGGCGCGCACCACCGGCGGGTTCACGGGCTGGCCGCCTGGCACGGTGGATGTGCGTCCGGTATGCGCCAGGCGGGTGGGGAGCGATGACGTCATGGTTGCCCTGTGGGATGGCTGGTATTGATGGAAAACGGTCGCAAGGACCGTGCCTTGCGGCACGGCGCCGGCTCAATCGACATGCGCGCCAGACAGCTTGACGATCTGCGACCAGCGCGAGATGTCCTGCTTCAACTGCGCGGCGAATGCGTCGGGCGTATTGGCCACCACATCGCTGCCGCCATCGTTGATGGTCTTGACCACGTCCGGCATCTGCAGCACCTGCACGATGGCGCGATTGAGCAGCGCCACGCGCTCCGGCGATGTGCCGGCCGGTACGAAGAATCCGTACCAGTCCTCGAAGCGTGCATTGCGATAGCCGAGTTCTTCAAGCGTCGGCACCTTGGTGAATACCCCGAGACGGCGCGGGCTGGTGACGGCCAGCGCGCGCATGCGGCCGGTCTGGATAAAGCCGGCCACCGACGATGTCGACGTGATCAGCACATCGACCTGGCCACCCAGCAGATCGTTGATCGCGGGGCCGGCGCCCTTGTAGGGCACGTGCTGCAGCGCGACATTGCTGTCCTTTTCCAGCACCACGCCAACCAGATGCGACAGCGTGCCGTTGCCCGGCGTCGCGTAGGTGATCTTCTGCGGCTGCGCGCGGGCCTGCGCCGCCATCTCCTCGAAGGTTTTCCACGGCGCATTGGCTGCCACCACGATGGCAAGCGGCGCCGCATTGATCTGCGTGACCGGCGTGAACTGCTTGACCGGATCGAAGCCCGGCGCGCGGTACAGCGTCGGGTTGACCGCCATGATCGATACCTGCGAAGTCAGCACCGTATAGCCGTCGGCCTTCGATTCGGCCACGTAGCGCGTGCCGATATTGCCGCCCGCGCCGCCGCGGTTGTCGGTGACCGCGCTCTGGCCCAGCACTTGCGACAGGCGCGTGGCCACCACGCGCGTCACCGCATCGTTGCCGCCGCCTGCAGGGAATGGCGAGACGATGCGCAGCGGCTGCGACGGAAAGCCGTTCACCGGCGTCAGCGGCTGCGCCGACGCAAGACCCGTCATGGCGGTGGCGGTGACGGCAACGGCGGTGACCAGATACTGCGAAAGACGGGATGACATCGGGCGTGGCATGGGGGCGACCTCTTTTCTCGGGCAGGTTTGCGATGCGGATACGGATGCGTGTGGGTGGAATCGTCGGCAGCTCAGTCGTGCTGCGGAAAACGGAAGGTGGCCAGTTCCTGCGCGTCGAGCTGCGCGATCAGGCCTGTTTCCCACGCCAGGTACTGGCGCGCGGCGGCCTTGTTGCCGTCGTGGCGGTCGTGCACGAAGAACAGGTAGTCGATGCAGCGCGCATCGGGCAGCGTGTGTGCGCCTTGCGAGACGGCGTGGCCGGCATCGCGCCATGCGGCAAAGCCGCCGTGCAGCCGGCGCACGTCGCGGTAGCCCAGCGCGTGGAGATCGCCCACCGCCAGTTCGGCCGGATCGTCGGCATCGGCGTCGCCCACCAGTACCAGCGTGGTGTCGTGAGGCACGCCGTGCAGGTCTTGCGCCAGCCGCGCGCGCGTGGCCCAGCGGCTACCGGCGATATGTCCGGCGCGATACGCCATGCTGCCGCGCAGATCGAGCGCCAGCATCGATTGATCGGCCAAGCCCGCGGCGAGTTGCGCGGCGTCGACCGTGGGTGGCGCGACCACTTCATGCTGCGGCCCGGCGGCGGCGCGCACGCCGGCCGCGAGCCCTGCCTGCAGGCCGCCGTCGAGTACCACCGCGTGATGGCCCATCTGACGCAGCCAGCTGGCTACCACGGTGGCGCGCACGCCTTCCGCGTCGAACAGCACCAGCCGCGCGCGGCGCACGCCGACGTACTGGTCGGTGGCCTGCATCAACTGGCCGCCTGGGGTGTGCTGCGCGCCGGGCAGCGTCTGCGCGGCGTATTCCTCGGCCGTGCGCACGTCGCACAGGAACGTGGTGCGCGTGTCGTCGGCCAGCCATGCCATCGCTTCGCTGACCGAAATATGCGGCACGTCGAAGCGTTTGGTCAGCGCCTGCGCGGCGCTGCGCGCGGCATCCAGATCGCGCGGCGCGGTGTTGTCCGGATAGCGCGCCGTGCCGCCGTGTTCCAGCGTGAAATCGTTCAGATACCAGCCCTGCGTGCCGTTTTCCAGCGCATAGACCGGATTGGGCACACCGAAGTTGATCAGCGATTGCGCGCCGATGATACTGCGCGTGCGTCCCGCGCAGTTGATCACGATCGGCGTCGTGCTGTCGGGCACCAGATCGCGCAGACGGTAGGCCAGTTCGCCGTTGGGGCAGCAAACCGCGCCGGGAATGTTCATCTTGCGGAACTCGGACGCGGGCCGCCCGTCGAGCACGACCGGCGCATTGGGGCCGGCCTGCATCGCGGCAAGATCCTGCGCGGAAATGCGCGGCGTGTTGTAGTGGTGCTCGGCCAGTTCGCCAAAGGTTTTCGACGGGACGTTGACGCCGGCAAACAGCGTGTAGCCGGATGCCTGCCATGCGGGCATGCCGCCATCGAGCACGAACAGCCGCGTATAGCCAAGCTTCGCTAGCGCGGCGGCGGCGCGTTGCGCCACGCCGTCGCCATCGTCGGCCAGCACGATGCGCGCATCGGTGCGCGGCGCCAGGCGTCCCACGTCGAGTTCAAGACGGCTGTAGGGCAGCGGCACGGCATAGAACGGATGGCCTTCGCCGTATTGGCCGTGTTCGCGCACGTCGAACAGCGCGATCTCGTCGGCATCGTGCAGCCAGCCCTTGAGCGTGACGGCATCGACTGCGGTGTAGGTAGGTTGGCTCATGAAATTCCGGGCAATAGGGGGCCGTCCTCTGCGCACAGAGGAAATTTCGGCAAGCTGATTTTCAGGAGTCGGGGCGGGCAGCCGGCGTAGTGCGGCGCGGCGCCGCCCCGGTCAGGATTGTTTAGCGGCGGGTCTGGACGCCCACGTTCATGATCTGGCAGCGTCCGGTTTCAAGGTCGAACGTGAGCCGTTCGGTCAGCGTTTCCAGCGACCGGCCGTACATGTGCAGATGGCGAATGATGTCGTCGCCGCGAATCTCTACCGAATGGATGTCGTCGGGCAGCAGGGCGATGCCATTGCGCGGACCCACTTCCACGGTGCGCTCGTGTTCGAGCGTGCCCACGCCGGGCTGGCTGCCGTCATCGGTGCGCACATAGACGTCGTTGAACTCCACGCCAACCACGCCCGCCACGCACGCCCACGTGGTGTGGTTGTGCGGCGGAATGCGCTTGCCCGGACGCAGCACGTTCAGGTAAAGCGCGAAGGTCTGGTCCGGATCCTCGGAAATCAGATAGCGGGCCTGGCGCTCGCCCGGCTCCGGCGGCGGGAAATCGCCTTCGTTCCATAGTTCGGTGCGCGCGGCCAGTTCTTCCACCTGGGTCAGGACATCGGCCAGGCTGGCGCGGGTGACGCCCCCCTTGTTCACAATGTTCCTAATGGATTCGATGGTGTCTCCGACGGCAGTCTGGCGCTGTTGGGCGATGGACATGGTGCGATCAATCCTTGCAATCTCTGTTTTTGGGGGGTAGAACGGTGCTTCGTGTTTCACTGTAATGAACACCTGTTCTAAAAACCACTTAATGCGCAACGAAAATCCATTAGCAGGGCTAATGTATGCGTAACCTCGATCTGGACCTGCTGCGGTCGCTGGTCGCGATTGCCGACCACGAGACCTTTGGCGCCGCGGCGCTGACGGTGCAGCGCACGCAGTCGGCCGTCACGCAACAGATGCAGCGGCTGGAAGAGCAGCTTGGCCTCGCGTTGTTCGAACGCCAAGGGCGCGGCAAGCTGCTGACGCGGCATGGCAAGAAACTGGTGGAATACGCGCGCCAGATGCTGGCCATCAACGACGAGGCGCTGCGCATGCTGCGCGAGGGCGACCTGACCGGATCGCTGCGCATTGGCGCGCCGCACGATGTGGCCGATACGATCCTGCCGGGGCTGCTGTCGCATATCGCGCGCTCGTCGCCGGCGTTGCGGCTGGAGATCCATGTCGGCCGCAGTCCCTTCCTGATGGAGTCGCTGCGACGCGGCGAAATCGACCTGACCGTGTCGACGCGCGAGGACAACACGCTCGACGGCATCGTGCTGCGCACCACGCCCACCATCTGGGTATGTTCGGCCGATTTCGTCTATGAACGCGGCGCGCCCGTGCCGCTGATCCTGGCCGACGAGCCAAGCCTGTTCCGCAAGCTGTCGCTCGAGGCGCTGACGCAGGCGGGCGTGCCCTGGCGCATTGCCTACCTGGCACCGAGCCTGATCGGCATCAAGGCGGCGCTGCGCGGCGGGCTGGGGATCACCGCGCGCAGCATCGACCTGCTGGCCGCGGACATGCGCATCCTTGGCGAGGCCGACGGACTGCCGCGGCTGCCCGATGTCACCTATTACCTGTGGGCACGTCCCAATGCGGTCAATCCCGTCGCGCGTCATGTCTTTTCGATGCTCAAAACAGCCTTGCAGCGCGGCCTGGTCAGCGCGTGACCGGCGCCCCGGATCGGGCGTTGCCGCAGCAGGCGAGGCCACATCGTAGGCGTGCCGCGCCCGCGCGCCAACGAAGAAGAATGGCTATCGATATCTGGCGCCGCCTTACGATTGGCTTTCGGAATCGGCTTGATGGCTATCAACGCCGGCTGCGGGGCTTGCGGGCCTAATCCGGTTTTTTGCGCGGCACGCATGCAGATGCGCACCGCGATGAATCGACCGGAGCCCTTCGATGAAGCTGAAACTGCTGCTGTTGCCGCCATGGGCGGCCCTTGTCCTCGCCTGCGGCGTGCAGGCCGCCACCCCGCGCGCGGAACCCGTGCAACCGATCGTCCGCCCGGCCATCACCGATCCGGCGCGCGTGGCGCTGGGCCAGAAGCTGTGGTTCGAACCGCGACTCTCGCGCTCGGGGTTCATCTCGTGCAACTCGTGCCATAACCTCAGCCTGGGCGGCACGGACAATCTCAAGACATCGATCGGCGACCACTGGCAGCAGGGCCCGATCAATTCCCCCACAGTGCTCAATTCCAGCCTGAATTTCGTGCAGTTCTGGGACGGCCGCGCCAGGAATCTGCCCGAGCAAGCGGGCGGGCCCATCGCCAATCCCGTTGAGATGGCGTACACGCATGAACTGGCTGTCGACACGCTGCAATCGATTCCCGACTACGTGATGGAATTTCGCAAGGTGTTCAGCACCGAGAAGCTGACGATGGACGAAATCTCGCTGGCGATCGCCGCGTTCGAGGAAACGCTGGTCACGCCCAATTCGCGCTTCGACAAATGGCTCAATGGCGACGACTATGCGATCGACGCCCAGGAACTGCGCGGCTATCGGCTGTTCAAGTCTGCGGGCTGCGTGGCCTGCCACTACGGCCCGAACGTGGGCGGCGCGTCGTTCCAGAAGATGGGGATCGTCACGCCGTATCAGACCAGCAATCCGTCGCAGGGGCGCGCCGCCATCACGGGCAACGATATCGACCGCTTTAGCTTCAAGGTGCCGACCCTGCGCAACGTTGCACTGACGTATCCGTATTTCCACGATGGCGGCGCCGCCACGCTGACGCAGGCGGTGGACGTGATGGGACGCTTGCAACTCGGCCGCCAGTTCACGGACGAGGAAAACGCCGACATCGTTGCCTTCCTGAATACGCTGACCGGCGAGCAGCCGCGCATCGTGCTGCCGATCCTGCCGCCGTCCACCAACGCCACGCCAAAGCCGCGACCCTTCGATTAAGCGAGCCGCGCACCGCGCGTGGCGGATCTCGCCATGGCCGGGCGGTGCGCTTTTCCGCGCCGTCCGTGCCGCACGTTCCCGCGCGGCTGATGCGGCGTTACGTAACACGTAACAGCAACGACTGACCGATCCACCCGTATCAAACGGCTGGCCGGAATTGCCGGGGTCGCCTGCAAACCGAGCATCCGCGCGGGTTTGCGGGCCGAAGCGCAGCACGCCTGCGGCTCTCGTCTGCCACGCGTATGTCAATGGCACGGCCGTTGCCTTGTCCTGATCCATCCAACACAACACAAATGAGGGGTGGAAGCATGCGTCAACGACAATATTGGATCGGTGTGACCGTCAGTGTTGCGGCGTTGCTGGGCGGGTGTGCGAATGGCCATGACGGCAAGCCGGGCGCGATGGGTCCGCAAGGTGCGCAAGGTGCGACCGGCGATGCCGGCACGGCTGGCACTGCGGGCGCGCAAGGCGCGACCGGTGCGCAGGGATCGCAAGGCGCGACAGGTGCGCAGGGATCGCAAGGCACGGCAGGCGCAACGGGCGCGACGGGTGCGACAGGCGCGGCCGGACCTGCGGGTTCGAACGGCACGAATGGTTCGAATGGCGCCGATGGCGCAACCGGTGCCACGGGCGCGGCAGGCGCCACCGGCGCGACGGGAGCCACAGGCGCCACCGGTGTCGCGGGTGCGACGGGCGCCACCGGCGTCGCGGGTGCCACGGGAGCGACCGGCGCAACCGGGCCGACGCCGCTGGCCGAAGTCGGCGCCGCCGTCAGCAGCGTCGGCAATACGGTCGGCACGCTCGGCACCGGGCCACTGGCCAGCGTGACCGCACCGGTCGGTTCGGTCGTCAGCCAGACCGGCAGCCTGGTGGGCGGCCTCACGCCGCAGACGCTGAGCGATCCCGTCAATCAGGTGCTGACGACCGCCAACACCGCGATCGTGCCGCTGACTGCGGCGCTGGGCAGTGCGACGCAGACCATCGGCGCCACGACCGGCCTGGGTGCGCCGCTGAATAATCTGCTGGTCGCTACGGGCGGCGCAGTGAATCAGATCGGCACCGCGATCGATCAGACCAACGCGCCGGTGGTCAGCAATGTGGGCGGTATCGTCGCAACGGTCGGCACCACGGTGTCGGCGTTGGGCGGAGCGGTGAGCACGCCATCGGGCGGTACGACGCCGGCCAGTCCGCTGGCGCCTGTCACGCAATTGCTAAGCGGACTGGGCAATCTTGGCGGAGGATCGGGCGGATCGCTGCCTAGCCCTTCCGGGGCGCTCGCGCCGGTCACCAATTTGGTGAACACCACCGTTTCCACCTTGACCAATGCGACGGGCGGCGCCAGCGGTCCGCTCAGCCCGGTGCTGGCGCCGGTGACCAACGCGCTGAAGGGCGCGGCCGGTTCTGGCGGTGCAACAAGTCCGATCAGTCCGGTAAGCAATCTGCCCGTGGTGGGCGGTCTGCTCGGCAGCGTGACGCCATCGAAGTAAGCCAACTGAAAGGTTGTCCGTGCGCGGCTGCGCGGGCAACCCGCTGGACAATCAGTTCCGCGGATCGGATGAAATTCACTGTTGCACAAAACAAGTATTGCGCCGCATCAAACTTGCTCTAATCTTTCCTCCACTGTCGTACAGATTCTGACCCGGAGGTAAAGCCATGCGCAACGCGACTCTCGACAACGCCCCACAAGCATTTCGGACCCAGACCGGCGAGCCAGTGACGGCGATCCGTCATCAGGACATCGTGGCGGCGTTCACCGCGCAAGCGGGCGCGCAACCTGTCGCGGTGCTGCACATGCTGTATCCGCGCACCGATGCGCGCACGCATCGCAGCCTCGATCTGCTGGTCGGCGCGCTGCGCAACCACGGCTTGCACGAAGTGGCCACGCTGGTGGAGCGCGAGGCGCACTACCTCGTGTTCACCGATGTCGCGCAGGCCTGGCGCGCGCTGCATGAAATCCGCCACGATTCGCTCGCCATCGGCGTGCATCTCTACTATCGGGGACTGACCGGCGACGCCGCGGAACAGGCGCTCGACACCGACGCGCACCGCTTGCACTGAGCGCACTGTGCCGTACCGTATCGCGCTGGAAAAGTATCCGGCGCTGCGGTGCGGATACGCTTGCGCATGATCTTTCGGATCGTTTCTCGGATAGTTGCGCCGCCGCTCGCCCGGACGGCGGCGTCGCATCCGAATGCGGGTCAGAACAAGCGCGCGGATAATAGCGCGCCAATTAAAGGGTTCGCGATTAAACCCTCGGTGTCGTTCCACCAGACTGTAGATTCTGTCGCGTCAGTGACATTGCGCGGCAGACAAACTTTCTGGACTCTGAAAGGACCCCACCATGAAAATCGCCGTCTCGCTGCGCAACGAACTTTGGCTGGTACTGCTGGTAACTGGCTGCCTGGGCGCGTTTGCCGCGGAAAACGCCGACCTGACGATCAAGGGCGTGATCAGGCCTTCCGCGTGTTCGGTTGATCTGTCCGGCGACGGCAACGTCTATTTCGGCACGATCTCCTCCCGCGCGCTGAGCGATACCAAACCAACCATGCTGCCCGAGCAAGAGATCACCATGACGATGACGTGCGACGCCGCCACGGTCGTGGGCTATCGGCTTGTCGACAACCGTGCCGGCACTGCGGCGCCGATCTTGCGTGGCCTGGACGCCAATATCGGCGAAACGATGGGGTTTGGCATGGGCACTGTCGACGGCAAGAATCTGGGCGCTTACGCCATCCGCGCGCTGCCGGCCGACGCGGTTGCCGATGGCGCGGCGGTTGCCGGTGGCACGCGCTCGGTCGATGGCGGCGCAACCTGGCTCAGCGCCACTGCGGTGTTCGATTACGTCGCGCCGATGGTGGTGAGCGCCTGGGCCGCTGTGGATGGCGGAGAACCGCTGCGTTATCGAACCGTGGCGCAAGTGCTCAAGCTGGCAGCGGCTGTCGACAGCAAGGCCAACCTGCCGGAGCTGACCACGAACCTGCGGCTCGAGGGTTCGGCCACGGTCTCTGTCGTATATCTGTGAGGCGTCTGTAAGGTATCCACAGATTTCGGTGGATTTCTGAAAGCAAGACCCGCATCGCAGCGATGCGGGTTTTTTTATGCACGCGCGCCGTGACGCGGTGCGCTGTTGCGCCGGTCAGAGATTGGCGGTTCCAACATTTGAAGATTCCGTGATTAAGCGGACAGCGCGCGTAGACCAAACTTCAGCCTGTCCCCGGACGGCAGCGCCGACGGAGCACCCAAAGCCCCCACATCTGAAAGGAATCGATCATGAACATCACCACTCAACTGCGTAACGGTCTGCTGCTGACAATGCTGGCTACGGCTTGCTCTGGCGCGTTTGCGGCAGAAAGCGCGGACCTGGCGGTCAAGGGCGTGATTCGCCCCTCGGCTTGCTCAATTGCTCTGTCGAACAACGGCACGGTGGACTACGGCACGATTTCGGCCAAGAGCTTGAGCGCTACCGACGTCACCAAGCTGCCCGATCGTGACGTGACGATGACGATCAACTGCGAGGCGGCCACCAAGGTTGGCTTCACTGTTGCTGACAATCGGGGAGGAACGGCGTCCTGGATTCTGACGGACATCGATCCGAAAGCAACGGCTGCGATGCCCTATGGCCTGGGTGCAGTGGATGGTAAGAATCTAGGCGTCTATGGCATTCAGGCGCGTACCGCAGATGCGACGGCAGACGGTGCAGCCGTGGGCGACGTTGTGTATGCGGACAGTTCTGTTGGTCCTCTGTCGGGTTACGCAGACTATTTGCTCCCAAGCTTGGTGGTTTCGTGGTCCGACACCGCCGCTGGCAGCCCCCATGCCTACAAGACCATCTCGCAAGTCCTCCGAATCGTCGGCGCCCTGAATAGCACGGCCAACCTGCCGTCGTTGACATCGAACGTTGAACTGGACGGCTCCGCCACGATTTCTGTGGTGTACCTGTAATCGACCGGACCAAACGCCTCGCCAAAACCCGCATCGTAACGATGCGGGTTTTTTCATGTGCGCGCGCCGCAAAGTGCTGCGCCTTTTTGTCGGTTAAAGATTTGCTGGTCCAACATTTGAAGATTCAGTGATTAAGCGCATGCCACTCATAGACCAGACTTCAGCTGTCCCCGCCCGGCAACGCCGACGGAGCACCTAAAGCCCCCACATCTGAAAGGAAATCGATCATGAACATCACCACTCAACTGCGTAACGGTCTGCTGCTGACAATGCTGGCCACGGCCTGCTCCGGCGCGTTTGCGGCAGAAAGCGCGGACCTGGCGGTCAAGGGCGTGATTCGCCCCTCGGCTTGCTCAATTGCCCTGTCGAACAACGGCACGGTGGACTACGGCACGATTTCGGCCAAGAGCTTGAGCGCTACCGACGTCACCAAGCTGCCCGATCGTGACGTGACGATGACGATCAACTGCGAGGCGGCCACCAAGGTTGG
>NZ_VZOW01000008.1 GCF_008801835.1 Cupriavidus pauculus
CGGTCAGGTGCGCGAACACGGCGGAGATCTGGAACGAGCGGATCACGCCGCGCCGCGCAATCTGTGCGGGCTTTTCGCGCGTGATGTCGATGCCGTTAAAGAGAATGGTGCCCGTGGTGGGCTCCAGAAATTTCGTGAGCAGGTTGAAGCAGGTGGTCTTGCCCGCGCCGTTCGGTCCGATCAATGCATGGATCGAGCCGCGACGCACGCACAGATTCACGTCGCTCACTGCGGTGAACCCCTTGAACGACTTCGTCAGGTTACGGACTTCCAGTACGTTGGTTGTCATCTGATACGCAAGGAATTGCCGCGCATGCAGCGCGGCAACGATTGGAAGACGAGATGGAAAGCCGACGGCGCCGCCGCCGGCAGGCCGCCCGGCGTGGCTTACTTCTTGACCAGCGTGCAGCGCGACTGCGACAGCGGCTGGAACGCCTCTTCGGCCGGCACCGTGGCGACGAGCTTGAGGTAGTCCCACGGCGACTTGGAATCCGCGGGCTTCTTCACTTCCATCAGGTACATGTCATGCATCATGCGACCATCGGCGCGGATGTAGCCGTTCTTGGCAAACGCATCGTTGATCTTTGCCTTTTTGAGCGCGGCCATCACGGTGTCCGAATCGTCGCTGCCGGTGGCCTGCACCGCCTTGAGGTACTGCAGAACGGCCGAGTAGGTGCCGGCATGAACCATGTTCGGCATGCGCTTCATGCGTGCAAAAAAGCGGCTGCCGAATTCGCGCGTCTGCGGGTTCAGGTCCCAGTACCAAGCGTCTGTCATCTTCATGCCCTGCGTGAGCTTCAGCCCCAGGCTGTGCACATCGCTGATCGTCATCAGCAAGCCGACCAGCGTCTGGTTCTTTGGCAGGCCGAAGTCGTTGGCGGCCTTGATGGCATTGATGGTGTCGCCGCCGCCATTGGCCAGCGCCACCACCTGCGCCTTGGAGGCCTGCGCCTGCAGCACGAACGACGAGAAGTCGGAGGCGTTCAGCGGATGCTTGACCTGGCCGACTACGGAGCCGCCCGAC
Organism: Cupriavidus pauculus; assembly: GCF_008801835.1. Taxonomy (GTDB): domain Bacteria; phylum Pseudomonadota; class Gammaproteobacteria; order Burkholderiales; family Burkholderiaceae; genus Cupriavidus; species Cupriavidus pauculus. Next base: position 1,025 of record NZ_VZOW01000008.1, read on the forward strand.
GCCTTGACGACGTCGGCGGTGGCAGTTTCCAGCGAGGCGCCGAACGCGTAATCGGCCGTCAGGAAATACCAGCTTTTCAGGCCCTGCTTGACCATCGCCTTGCCAGCCACGTTGGCCAGCGCGTAGGTGTCGTACACGTAGTGCACGATGTACGGCGAGCACTCTTCATTGGTGTGACGCAGATTGGCGCCGCCGGTGATCAGCGAGATGCGCTTCTTTTCGGACGCGATGCGCGAGACCGCCAATGCCACCGAGGAATTGGGCAGGTCGACGATGGCATCGACGCCGTCGCGGTCGATCCATTCGCGTGCACGGGCGCTGCCGATATCGGCCTTGTTCTGGTGATCGGCGGTGACCAGTTCGATCTTCTTGCCGGGCAGGCCATTGCCGAAATCCTCGATGGCCATCTTGGCGGCTTCGACGGAGCCCTTGCCGGCATAGTCGAGATACACGCCGGACAGATCGGTCATGACGCCGATCTTCACAACATCGCCCGAGATGGCTGCGCCGGCCGCGCCGGCAAATGCCGTCAGGCTCAACGCCAGGGCAGTGGACAACAGGGTGGCTCGCTTCATTTTTTCTTCTCCGTGGTGGTGTGGCTAGAAATCTGTTGCGCGGGCGACGTCGCCGTCCGCGCCATACGTCTCCATATGCCGTCCGTTGGCTTCAGGGGGTTCGCGGTTTGTCGATCCGCGCTTCAGGCCGCCATGTGCGCATAGCGGTAATCGCTGGGCGGCACGAACGTTTCCTTGACGGTGCGCGGCGACACCCAGCGCAGCAGGTTCAACGCGGAGCCCGCCTTGTCGTTGGTGCCGCTGCGGCGCGCGCCGCCGAAGGGCTGCTGGCCGACCACGGCGCCAGTTGGCTTGTCGTTGATATAGAAGTTGCCGGCGGCAAAGCGCAGCGCATCGGCGGCCTGCGCGATGGCGGCGCGCTCGGTGGCAAATACCGCGCCGGTCAGCGCGTAGGGGCTGGTGCTGTCGACCAGCGCCAGTACTTCGGGCCACTGCTTGTCGGCGTAGACGTAGACGCTCAGCACCGGGCCGAACAGTTCGGTTTCCATCAGCGTATGGCGCGGATTGTCGACTTCGAGCACGGTCGGCGCGATGAAATAGCCGACGCTGGCATCGGTCTTGCCGCCGGCCACCACCTTGACGCCGCTATCCGCCGCGGCGCGCTGCAGATGGCCGTCGATGCGGTCGAAGGCACGGCGGTCGATCACCGCGCCCATGAAGTTGGTGAAGTCGGTCACGTCGCCCATGCGAATGGTCTCGACCAGCGCCACCAATCGCGCGCGCACTTGCGGCCACAGCGATGCCGGCACATAGGCGCGCGAGGCCGCGCTGCACTTCTGGCCCTGGTATTCGAACGCTCCGCGCAGCAGGGCTACGGCAAGCGCTTCCACGTCGGCGGAGGCATGCGCCAGCACAAAATCCTTGCCGCCCGTTTCACCTACCAGGCGCGGATAGCTGCGATAGCGCGAGACGTTGCGGCCGACTTCGCCCCACAGCGTGTCGAATACCGCCGTCGAGCCGGTGAAGTGGATGCCGGCCAGTTCCGGGCGCGCCAGCACCGCGCCGCTGACGGCGACCGGATCGCCGGGCAGGAAGTTGATCACGCCCTTGGGCAGGCCGGCGGCTTCGAGCAGCTCCATAAACAGGAAGTTCGACAGCAATGCGGTTGCCGCCGGTTTCCACACAACGGTGTTGCCCATCAGCGCCGGAGCGATCGCAAGATTTCCGCCGATCGCCGTGAAGTTGAATGGCGTGACCGCATAGACGAAGCCTTCCAGCGGGCGGTATTCGAGATGGTTGCGCATGCCGGGCGACGAGATCGGCTGGCCGTTGGCCAGCTCATGGGCGAACTGCACGTTGAAGCGCAGGAAGTCGATCAGTTCGCACGCCGAGTCGATTTCGGCCTGGTAGGCGGTCTTGCTCTGGCCAAGCATGGTGGCTGCGTTCAGCCGCGCGCGCCACGGGCCTGCGAGCAGGTCGGCCGCTTTCAAAAAGACGGCGGCGCGCTCGGCCAGCGTTGCCTGGCTCCAGTCGCGCTGGGCAGCCACGGCTGCGTCGATGGCTGCGTGGATGGTGCCGGCATCCGCGTTGTGGATGCGGCCCAACTGCTGGTGGTGCGCGTGCGGCGCGCGCACGTCCGTGACGCTGCCGCTGGCGATGCGTTCGCCGCCGACGATCGCCGGGATTTCCAGCACGCGTGCCTGCTGCGCGTCCAGCTCCGCGATCAGCGCCTGGCGTTCGGCGCTGTCCGGTGCGTACGACAGTACCGTTTCATTAGTGAATTTTGGATGAAGATTGTGTGCAGACATATACGTTGTAAAGACTATTGGATATGTAAGTTTGTAAATTGGATCCAATATAGCAGCGCAAATATTCAGGCACAATAGGGGCCTCATTCGAATCGCACACCGATCTCCAGCACTCCATGTCCACGCAAACGGGCCGCGCAAGCGCTCCAACCAAGGGTTTACCCCAGATCATTCGCGATCAGCTCCGCTACGAAATCCTGAAAGGCACGCTGCCGTCGGGGGCGCAACTGCGCCAGGACGCGCTGGCCGAACGCTTCAATGCCAGCCGCATTCCGGTGCGCGAAGCATTGCGTCAGCTGGAAACCGAGGGCTTGGTGACCTACCAGCGCAACCGTGGCGCGGTGGTTTCAGGGATGGACGTCACGCAGATCTGCGAATTGCTCGATATCCGCGTGGCGCTGGAATGTCATGCGGCGCGACTGGGCGTGCCGAACATGGTCCAGCAGGATTTCCAGCAGATGCAGGAGATTCTGGATGCGTATTCCAAGTCGGAATCGCTGGTGGAATGGGCCGAATACAACCGGCGCTTTCACCTGGCGCTGTGCGCGCCGGCTAACAACAAGCGGCTGCGTCGCCTGATCGAAGAGTTCTGCCTGAATACGGACCGCTACACGCACGAGCAGATGTCGCTGGCCACGGGCAAGGATGGGCCGCAGGCTGACCACTACCGCATTCTTGAAGCGTGCAAGGCGCGCGATGCGCAACAGGTTGCCGCGCTGCTGGAGGAACACATTCTCGAGACCAAGCGCAACCTGCTGGCCAGCGAGCGCATGAAGGCCGAGGACTGATGCGCCAGTTCAAGGGGGCGGGCGCAATGCTGCGTTCCCTTGCCGCCGGCCGCTAGTCCCACGGCCGGCCGGTTTTGCCGACCAGTCTCCGCAGATCGCGGGACCGCGGCGGTTTTCTCAGCCCGGATGTACCACCACCAGCAAGGCCGTTGCCACGCTTTTGCCGGGATTGCCGATGGCATGGGCGACGTCCGCACCGTATCGCGCGGTTTCCCCGTGCTTCAGCTTTTTCTCTTCGCTCCCGGAGCGCACCGTCATCGATCCCGTCAGCACGGAAAGATGCTCCTGCGTGCCCGTGTCATGCGGCTCCGATGCCAGCACGCCGCCGGGCTGGATCGACAGTTCGTACCATTCAAAGCGTCCCGCCAGATCGATCGGCCCGAGAATGCGCAGCTCGCAGCGCGCGTCCGGGCTCTTCAGCGCGGGCACCGCATGCGCTGGCACCACGGCGATGGCCGGCGCCGCGGCCGCGGACGAGCCGTGCGCCAGGAAATCCGTCAGGCTCACACCCAGCGCGTTGGCCAGCCGCCACAACACCGCCACGGTGGGATTGGCCAGATTCCGCTCGATCTGCGAAAGCATAGACTTGGAGACACCTGCGCGGCGCGACAGGTCGTCCAGCGACAGGTGCTGGCTCTGCCGCAGGGCCTGGAGCGCGCTGCCTACTGCGGGCGGCCCGTCTGCGGTGGCGGGCGTTTTGGCGGAGGATGCTTGCGTCATCGATAGTCGTTCGTTATAGTGCACGAATCGTTCGTTATACAGAACGCGTTCGATTTATCGATCGAACGATCCGAGACACTACCACCGGGAGTCTGGCCATGTCGAGTACCGAGGCCTTTTACGCATCGATCCGCGCCGAGCTCGATGCGATCCGCGATGCGGGCCTGTACAAGCGCGAGCGCATCATCGCCACGCCGCAGGGCGCGCGCATCCGCACGGCGGATGGGCGCGATGTGATCAACCTGTGCGCCAACAACTATCTTGGACTGTCGTCGCATCCAAGCGTGATCGATGCCGCCCACGACGCCTTGCGCACGCACGGCTATGGTCTGTCTTCGGTGCGCTTTATCTGCGGCACGCAGGATCTGCACAAGACGCTGGAGCAGCGTCTGGCGCGCTTTCTCGGCACCGAAGATACGATCCTGTACGGCTCTGCGTTCGACGCCAACGGCGGCCTGTTCGAAACGCTGCTGGGACCCGACGACGCCGTGATCAGCGACGAACTGAACCATGCATCGATCATCGACGGCATCCGGCTGTCGAAGGCGCGCCGTTATCGCTACAAGCATAACGACCTGGAAGATCTGCGGGCGCAGTTGCGCCAGGCCGATGCCGATGGGGTGCGCTACAAGCTCGTCTTCACCGACGGCGTGTTCTCGATGGACGGCACCGTGGCGCGGCTCGACGCCATGCGCGCACTATGCGATGAATTCGGCGCGCTGCTAGGTATCGACGAATGCCATGCCACCGGCTTCATGGGCGCGCGCGGACGCGGCACGCACGAGGCGCGCGGCGTGTTCGGCAAGATCGACATCATCACCGGCACGCTTGGCAAGGCGCTGGGCGGCGCGTCGGGCGGCTTCACATCGGGGCGCAGGGAAGTGATCGACCTGCTGCGGCAACGCTCGCGTCCCTATCTCTTTTCGAACACAGTAGCGCCGGCGATCGTCGGCGGCAGCATCGCGGTGCTCGATATTCTCGAAGGCAGCACCGAATTGCGCGACAAGCTCGCGCAGAACACGGCATTTTTCCGCGCGGGCATCGCGCAGCTAGGCTTCGACATCAAGCCGGGCGACCATCCAATCGTGCCGATCATGGTCTATGACGCCGACAAGGCGCAGAAGCTGGCCGATCGCCTGCTGGAACTGGGCGTGTACGTGGTCGGATTCTTCTTTCCGGTGGTGCCCAAGGGCCAGGCGCGCATTCGCGTGCAGATGAGCGCGGTACACGATACGGCCACGTTGCAGGCGGCGCTCGATGCGTTCGCGCAGGCGGGCCGCGAACTGGGGCTGATTCGATGAGCGATCGGGGTCACACCAGTACTGCCACTATCGCGCCGAAGATCCTGATCGTGGGCGCGAACGGACAACTCGGCTCGGAGCTGGCATTGGCGCTGGCCGAGCGCCATGGCCGCGCGCAGGTCGTGACGTCGGACGTGGTGCCGACCGGCCGGCACATGCAGCTGTCCCACGAAATGCTCAATATCACCGACCGGGGCGCGCTGACCACCGTGATCGAGCGACATGGCATTACGCAGATCTATCTGCTGGCCGCGGCGCTGTCCGCCACCGGCGAAAAGGCCCCGCAATGGGCCTGGAACCTGAACATGACGGGCCTGCTCAATGTGCTGGAAGCCGCGCGTCATCACGGCATCGAGCGCGTGTTCTGGCCCAGCTCGATCGCCGCGTTCGGGCCCACCACGCCGCGCGTCGATACACCGCAGAAGACCGTCATGGAGCCCACCACCGTGTATGGCATCTCGAAGCTGGCCGGTGAAGGCTGGTGCCGCTGGTACTTCGAGAACCATGGCGTCGATGTGCGCAGCGTGCGCTACCCGGGTCTCATCTCGCACAAGACGCCGCCCGGCGGCGGCACCACGGACTACGCCGTGGACATCTTCCACCACGCCGTGCGTGGCGAAGCCTATACGTGCTTTCTCGACGCCGGCGAGCGCTTGCCGATGATGTATATGCCGGACGCGATCCGCGCGACGCTCGACCTGATGGACGCGCCGCGCGACGCCGTGCGCGAGCGCGGCAGCTACAACCTCGCCGGCATGAGCTTCACGCCGGAGGAGATCGCCGCGGCCATCCGTCGTCGTCTTCCCGAATTCGAGATCCGCTACCAGCCCGACTATCGCCAGGCCATCGCGCAGGGCTGGCCCGATTCGATCGACGACAGTGCAGCGCGTCGCGACTGGGGCTGGCAACCGGCCTATGGGCTGCAGGAGATGGTCGACGACATGCTGGCCAACCTGAGCGCCGTGGGCGGCACTGCGACGTCCGACTGAAATTCACTCGTTAAATGACGGCCGGATCACGCTTACAGAAACCATTCGTAAGGAAATCATTTGCATCCTAATTAGTTCAGGTCTATCATTTGACCTATGTCACAAATTGATGCCCTCCGATTCGCCTTCACCGGCCAGCTGATGCTGGCCGGTCGTCAATGGCGACAGATCAGTCAAGCCGCCGTGACCGCCCATGGCATTTCCGCGGCGGCCGCCGCGCCGCTGCTGTTTATCCGGCGCCTGGGCGGCGGGGTGCGTCAGGTCACGCTGGCCGACTATGTCGGTGTGGAGGGCGCCACGCTGGTGCGCCTGGTCGATCAGCTCAGCGCCGCCGAGCTGGTGCGCCGCGAGGTGGATCCCAGCGACCGGCGCGCCAATGTGCTGTCGCTGACCGAGGCGGGCGAGCGAATGGCCGAGCAGATCGAAGTGGAATTGAAGCAGTTGCGCGCCGAGGTCTTTGCCGACGTCAGCGAGGCCGATATGGCCGCCACGCTGCGCGTGCTCGAAGCACTGTCGCGCGCCGCTGCGGCGGCTTCCTCATCGGCCAGGCAGGAGTCCTGAGCAGCATGATGAGCTGGCCGTCTTCACGAGACTGGATCTTTTCCTTCAAGGCTTTTATCGCTGCGATGCTGGCCTTGTGGATCGCGATGTACCTTGGCCTGCCCCGTCCGTACTGGGCCATGGGTTCGGTCTACATCGTCGCGCATCCGCTGACCGGCGCCACACGTTCGAAGGCGCTGTACCGCGTGCTGGGCACGCTGCTGGGCGCAGCAGCTGCCGTTGCCATGGTGCCGCCGCTGGTCAATTCTCCGCCGTTGCTGATGGGCGCCGTGGCGATCTGGGTGGCTTGCCTGTTGTATGTGGCGCTGCTGCATCGCACGCCGCGCAGCTATCTGTTCATGCTGTCCGCGTACACGCTGCCATTGATCGCGCTGCCGGCCGTGGATAACCCCGTGGCGGTGTTCGATCTGGCCGTCGCGCGTTCCGAGGAAATCTGCCTCGGCATCCTGTGCGCCAGCGTGGTCGGCGCCATCGTGCTGCCGGCGAGCGTGGCCAACGTGCTGCGCGACAAGTCGCGGCAATGGATGGCCGACGCGGCGCTGTGGGCCGGCGACATGCTGTCGGCATCGCCGGGCGCCAAGGTTTCGCAGCACCATAGCCGCCATCGGCTGGCCGCCGATATCCTGGCGCTCGATCAACTGATCAGCCAGCTCTCCTACGATGCCGAAAGCGCCGAACGCGTGCGCGCCGCACGCGAATTGCGCGGGCGCATGACCATGCTGCTGCCAGTGCTCTCGTCGCTGGCCACCATCGTCGAATCTCTCCAGGCCGCGGGCGGCCTGCCCGCGGCACTGGCCGCGCAGATGCGCGCGGTCAAGGCATGGATCGAAGCCGGCGCGCCCGGCGACGCGCGGCCTGCGCTGACCGCCACGCCCGCGCAGGCGGGCTGGGACGCCGCGCTGGTGACCGCCGCCGAAGACCGGCTGCAGCAGATGGTGGTGCTCTGGCATGACTGCGTGTCGCTGTGCCGCCGCCTTGGCGAAAAACATATCGAAGGCAACTGGGTGCCCGAATTCCTGCGCTGGGAAGTGGGCCGCGCGCGTCACTACGACCACGGCATGCTGCTGTTTTCCACCGTGACGGTGGCGCTGGCGATCTTCGCCATGGGGATGCTGTGGATCCAGATGGGCTGGGCCGACGGCGCGGGCGCTGTCGCGCTGGGGGCGATCTCGTGCTGCTTCTTTGCCGCGCTAGACGAACCGGCGCCGATGATCCAGTCGTTCTTCAACTGGAACGTGGTCTGCCTGCTGATCTCGCTGGTCATGCTGTTTGCCATACTGCCGGTGGCACACGACTTTGAAATGCTGGTGCTGATGTTTGCCGTGCCGTACCTGATCATCGGCCTGCTGGTGGCGCAGCCCCGGCTGGCCATGATCGGCATGCCGCTGGCCGTGGTGACTGCCAACGATATCGGCATCCAGGGCGCATACAGCGCCAACTTCCAGGCGTTCTTCAACAGTAACGTGGCGGGCATTGCAGGCATCGCCTTTGCGCTGGCGTGGACGCTGGTGGTCCGGCCGTTCGGCACCAAAGCTGCCACGCGCCGGCTGGTGCGTGCGGGCTGGAGCGACATTGCCGAGAACGCGCTGGGCCGGCATCCCGATTCGCATACGCGCTTGCGCGCCCGCATGCTCGATCGCCTGGCGCAACTGGTGCCGCGACTGGCCGCCAGCGACAGCGAAGTATCGACCGACGGCTTCAGCGAAGTGCGCGTGGAACTGACGGCGCTGGCGCTGCAGCGCGAAATGGCCGACATGTCCGGCGACGAACAGCATGCGGTGCGCCGCGTGCTGCGCAGTATTTCCACCTACTACAAGGCGCGCCTCGATGGCTCGGCGGATGCGCCGCCGGCCGCGCTGCAAACGCGCCTGGCCCATGCGCAGCGCAAGGTGCGCTCGCGCGTGGCGCTGGCCGCATTGGTCGATATGCAGGTGGCCCTGTTTCCGCCGGCGTTGCCGGCACCCGTTTCCGCAAATGCATGATGCCCGGTGAATTCAGTATCTACGGCGTGTTCATCCCCAGCCTGCTGGTGTGGATGCTCGCGGCCTTTCTTGTCACCAGTGCGGCGCGCGCCGTGCTGACCCGCGTGGGCTTCTACAAGCTCGTGTGGCACCGATCCCTTTTCAATCTGGCGCTGTACGCCATCATCCTTGGTGGAGTGGTAGCGATGGCGCCGTGGCTGCAATCATGAAACTCAGACTCTCCTCGCTCGGGCCGATCGTGTTGACGTTGGCCGTCACCGCGGTTGGCGCGGTCGTTGTCAAACATCTGTGGGACTACTACACCGTGGCGCCGTGGACGCGCGACGGGCATATCCGCGCCGACGTGGTGCAGGTGGCGCCCGACGTATCGGGTCTGGTCACGCGCATCGCCGTGAAGGACAACCAGCATGTCAAGGCGGGCGATGTGCTGTTCGAGATCGACCACGAACGCTACGCGCTGGCGCTGCGTCAGGCGGAGGCCACCGCAGCCGCGGTGCGTGCGACCCTGGCGCAGGCGCGCCGCGAAGCATCGCGCAGCCAGAAGCTGTCCGACGTGGTGTCCAAGGAAATCATCGAAGAGGGCCTGGCCAAGGTGCAGCAGGGCGAGGCCCAGCTGGCGCAGGCCGAAGCAGCGATCGGCGTGGCACGGCTGAACCTCGAACGCACGCGCGTGGTGAGCCCGGTGGAAGGCTATGTCAACGACCGGCTGCCGCGCCTGGGCGACTACGTCGTGACCGGCAAGCCGGTGCTGTCGATGGTCGATTCGAAGTCGTTCCACGTGGAAGGCTATTTCGAGGAAACCAAGCTGCAGGGCATCCATATCGGCAGCCCCGTCGACATCCGCATCATGGGCGAAAAGCGCGTGCTGCCAGGCCATGTGCAAAGCATCGCGGCCGGCATCGAGGATCGCGACCGCACCAACGGGTCGAACCTGCTGCCCAATGTGAACCCGACCTTCAACTGGGTGCGACTGGCGCAGCGCGTGCCGGTGCGCATCCAGTTCGACCAGATGCCCGATGACGTGCGTCTGGTCGCCGGCCGTACTGCCACGGTGTCGGTCAAGGCCGATGGCAAGACGGCCGATCAGCCCGCCGCGCCGGCAGCGGCGGCTGACAAGAGTGCCTCGCAAGACAAGGTCGCGCTGGCCGGCAAGAGCGCGTCCGCAACCGGAGCCCTGCAGTGAAACGCTTTGCCCGCGCCACGCTTGCGGCCATGTTGCCGCTTGCCCTGGCTGCATGCATGACGGTCGGTCCCGACCACAAGGTGCCCGATGACGCCGTAGTCAAGGCGTCGGCCGCCAACGGTCCGTTCGCCGGCACCGAGAACGATGCCGTGTCGATTGGCGATGTGCCCAACGACTGGTGGCGCCTGTATGACGATCCGCATATCGACGATCTGGTCAAGCAGGCGCTGGTGGCCAACACCGATCTGCGCGTGGCCGCTGCCAATCTCAAACGCGCCATCGCCGTTTATCACGAGGTGGAAGCCGAAAACCTGCCCGAAGCGAAATTCAAGGCCAGTGCGGAACGTGGGCAGATTGCCGGCGAGCCGTTGCTGCATGAAGAAAAAATTCCGGCGATGAACTTTGGCGACATCGGCTTCGAGGTGTCGTACCTGATCGACTTTTGGGGCAAGCTCAAGCGTGCCGACGAGGCGGCGCTGGCTGCCGCGCAGGCCAGCCATGCGGCGCTGGACCAGGCCCGCGTGGGCGTGGTGGCGGAGACCGTGCGCGCTTATGTACAGGGCTGCACGGCCACGCATGAGCTGCACGTGGCGCAGCATCAGCTCGATCTGCAGGAGCGCGGCGTGCAACTGGCGCAGAAGCTGGTGGATGCGGGGCGCGGCCAGCCTACCGATCTGCTGCGCGCGCAGGCGCAGGCCGAAACGCTGCGCTCGGCGCTGCCGCGCTATCGCGCCGAGCAGGAAGGCGCCGCCTATCGCCTTGCGGTGATGTTGGGCAAGCCGCCTGCCGCGCTCGATGTGCGCAGCGTGGCGTGCGAGCACGTGCCTGCGCTCAAGCAGCCGTTGCCGGTTGGCGATGGCACGGCATTGCTCAAGCGTCGACCCGACGTGCGTCAGGCCGAGCGCGAACTGGCCGCCGCGACGGCCAAGATCGGCGTGGCGACGGCAGACCTGTTCCCGCAGATCCGCATTGGCGCTTCCGCCGGCTTCACCGGGATTCTCGATCACCTGGGCCAAGCGCCGACCGCGCACTGGGGCTGGGGACCGGCGATCTCGTGGACCATTCCCACCAGCGGCACGCGTGCGCGCATCCACAACATGGAGTTCGGCGCGGAAGGTGCACTGGCGCATTTCGACGGCGTGGTGCTCAAGGCGCTGCGCGAAACGCAGAGCGCGCTGTCGACCTACACGCACGAACTCGATCGCAACCGGTCGCTGCGCGCCGCGCGCGACAAGGCGGACGAAGCCGCGCGCCAGAATCGTCTGCTATGGCAGGCGGGACGTTCGCCGTATCTGCAAAGCGTCGACGCGGATCGCACGCTGGCCAACACCGATGCCGCGCTGGCCGCTTCGGACGCCCAAGTGGCGATGGACCAGATCAACCTGTTCCTGGCGCTGGGCGGCGGCTGGCAGGATGCGCCGGCGATTGCCAGCCATCCCGTGGGCAAGGCGGCCGGCGAGCCAGTCACGCTTCAGCCCGAAGCGCATTGAGGTAAAGTTCTGGCCTCGGCCGCGTCCCACTCGGCGCGGTTCGACCGCCATCATTGCGCACAACGCGATGGCGGCTTCTCGATTCCCAGGAAAACAAGACCTATGAAGATGCTCTCGATCACGAAGACCCTGGCCGCCGCAACCGTGGCGCTGGGTGTGGTTGCCGCCGGCAACGCCGCGGCGCAGGAACAGACGATTCGCGTTGGCACGGTGAGCGGGCCCGACGCCGAAGTCTGGCAGGTGGTGCAGAAGGTGGCGAAGAAGAACGGGCTGAACGTGAAGGTGGTGGAGTTCAACGACTACGTGCAGCCCAATGCCGCGCTGGATGCGGGCGACCTCGACGCCAACAGCTTCCAGCACCAGCCGTATCTCGATAGTCAGATCAAGCAGCGCGGCTACAAGATGGTCAGCGTCGGCTACACCTATATTTCGCCGCTGGGCATCTATTCGAAGACCCTCAAGTCGCCGAAGGACCTGCCGCAAGGCGCCAAGGTGGCGGTGCCCAACGATCCGTCCAACGAGAATCGCGCGCTGCTGTTGCTGGCCGCGCAGGGCGTGATCAAGCTGAAGCCCGGTGTTGGCACGAACGGTGTGAACGCCACGCCGCTGGATGTGGCCGACAATCCGAAGAAGATCAAGCTGGTGGAGCTCGACGCCGCGCAACTGGCGCGCGCGCTGCCCGACGTGGCCGCTGCGGTGATCAACACCAACTACGCGCTGGCCGCCGGCCTGCAGCCGACGACCAATGCGATCGCGCTGGAAGACATCCACAGCCCGTACGCCAACATCATCGTGGTGCGCACGCAGGACAAGGACAAGCCATGGGTGAAGAAGCTCGTGGCCGCTTACCAGTCGGAAGAGGTGCGCCAGTTCATGAAGGCGCAGTTCAAGGGCGCGATGGTGCCGTCGTTCTGATCCGGAACGCGCATCGTTGTGCACAGCGGAACGGCGGCCACGGGTCGCCGTTTTTGCATCTATCCATAGTCGAAATGCTTCGTTCGCATGCTGCGAGCGCAGCGCTAAGGTACGGAATCGAATCCCGCCCCGGAGTTACATTGTGTCCACACCGCTGAAAGTCGTCGCCGTGAATGGCAGCGCTCATCAACCGTCGCGCACGCTGGTGCTGATCCAGGCGCTGCTGGCAGAACTGGACCAGCGGCTCGTGCTCGATACGCAGATTGTCGACCTGAGCGAGATTGCACGTCCGCTCGGCGCGGCGCTGACACGCCAGGAACTGCCTGCCGATATCGAGGCACAGGTTGCCGCGATTGAATCGGCCGATCTGCTGATTGCCGCCGCGCCCGTGTACCGCGGATCGTTCCCGGGACACTTCAAGCATCTGTTCGATCTGGTGGGCATGGATGCGTTGATCGACAAGCCCGTGCTGCTGGCCGCCACCGGCGGCAGCGACCGGCACGCGCTGGTGCTCGAGCATCAGCTTCGCCCGCTGTTCAGCTTCCTGCAGGCACTGACGCTGCCGGTTGGCGTGTACGCGAGCACGGCGGATTTCGATGGCTATCAGGTCGGCAGCCAGGCGCTGGCCACGCGCATCGCGCTGGCCGCCGAGCGCGCCACGCCGTTGTTTGCGGCCTCGGCGCGCCAGCTGCGGCGAGTGGCCTGAAGCGAGTGATTTGACGGGCGAGCAGCCGCGCGCCCTCAGCTTTCCAGCGCCGGAGGCAGTCGGTCATTGACCCAGTCGCGCACCGCTTCATACGCGGCGGCCAGTTGCAGCACGCTCAGGTCGTCGCGCGGCCGGCCGATCAGTTGCATGCCCATCGGCAAACCTTCCGCATTGAATCCCACCGGGACGCTGATCACCGGGCAACCCGACAGCGTCCACGCCACCACCACCTCCATCCAGCGGTGATAGGTGTCCATGTCGCGGCCCGCAATCGATGTGGGCCAGTGCTGGTCCACATCGAATGGGAACACCTGCGCAGTGGGCACCGCGATGTAGTCGAAGTCGGCAAAGATGCGCTGCAGCGCCTGATGCCATGCGCTGCGCTGGACGCTGGCTGCATACAGGTCGCTGGCCTTGAGATCGAGCGAGCCTTCGATTTCCCAGATCGCCTCGGGCTTGAGCTGCGCGCGCGTGGCCGGGTTGGTGTACAGCGCCAGGCGCGCATTGCCCGTCAGGAAGTGCCGGTGCACCAGCCACATCTGCCAGATCTTCTCGGCAGGATAGGGCGGTGCGATGGCATCGACGCTGACGCCGAAATCCGGGAAGAAACGCAGCGCCTGTTCGCACAGCGCGAGGATGCCGTCTTCCATCGGCAAATAGCCGCCCCAGTTACCCAGCCACGCTACGCGCTTGCCCGACAGATCGGCGTCCAGCACGTCGCGCACATTGCGGGGCGTCAGCGAGGCCAGTATCGGATCGTGCGGCAGTGCCTGCGGAGTGCGCGCATCGGGACCGGCTTGCGTTGCCAGCAGCAGCGCCAGGTCCGCAACGTTGCGCGCCATCGGCCCCTCGCAGCCGAGCTGCGGCAGGAACAGTTCCGGCGCGGGGCCATACGGCACGCGGCCTGCCGATGGGCGGAATCCATAAACATTGCAGAACGCGGCCGGATTACGCAGCGATCCGCCAAAGTCGCTGCCATCGGCCACCGGCAGCATGCGCAGCGCCAGCGCGGCTGCCGCGCCGCCACTGCTGCCGCCGGCCGAACGCGTGCGATCGTAAGGATTGCGCGTTGCACCGTACACGGGATTGAACGTGTGCGATCCCAGGCCAAATTCAGGCGTGTTGGTCTTGCCGATAAGGATTGCGCCGGCATTGCGCATGCGTTCGACAATGACCGAATCGCTGGCCGGTACGTTGTCCTTGAAGATCGGCGACCCGTAGGTGGTGCGAATGCCGCGGGTCATGGCCAGATCCTTCGGCGCTTGCGGCATGCCATGCATCCAGCCGGCCGATTTGCCCGCCGCCAGCGACTGGTCGGCCGCGTCGGCTTCGCGCATCGACAGCCCGGAATCCTGTCGCGCAACGATGGCGTTGACGCCGGGATTGAGCGTGTCGATATGCGCGAGATAGGCCGCCATGACCTCGCGGCACGAGACCTCCCTGGCATGGATGGCGTGCGATAGCTGCCGCGCGGGCAGCATCACGATCGGGTCGGGTCGATAGGTGCTCATGGCAGGGGACGTTTTGCAGTCATTGGGGCAATCGCGGGGCGCTGGCAATCGGTGGCAGCGGTTGCCAGCCCTCGGCGTCGATCAGAGTCGTTCGGCGTGGTGCCGCAGATGATCGGCGATAAACGTCGTGATGAAGTAGTAGCCATGGTCGTAGCCGTCGTGCCGGCGCAGCGTAAGCGGCTGGCCCACGCTGGCACAGGCCGTCTCGAAGGCCTCCGGGTGCAGTTGCTCGGCCAGGAATTTGTCCGACAGCCCCTGATCGACGAGGATCCCGGACGGAAATGGCGCCGACGCCTGCGCCGCCATCAACGCGCTGGCATCGTGTTGCGCCCAGCGGCTGCGGTCCTCGCCGAGATAGCCGGTGAACGCCTTTACGCCCCACGGGCATTGCGATGGCGCGGCAATTGGCGCGAAGGCCGAGACCGAGCGGAAGCGCTGCGGGTAACGTTGCGCCAGCACCAGTGCGCCGTGGCCGCCCATCGAATGGCCGAAGATGCCGACGCGGCCCGCATCAACCGGCAGTTCACGCGCGACAAGGTGAAACAGTTCGTCGGCCACGTAGCTTTCCATACGCCAGTGCATGCGCCAGGGCGCTTCGATCGCGTCGACGTAAAACCCCGCGCCCACGCCGAAATCCCATGCATCGGCCTCGCCCGGCACATGCGCACCGCGCGGGCTGGTGTCGGGCGCCACCAGGATCAGCCCGAGGCGCGCGGCGTGCTGCTGCGCGCCAGCCTTGATCGCGAAGGTTTCCTCGGTGCAGGTCAGGCCCGCGAGGTAGAACAGCGCCGGCACGCGCGCGGCGTTGGCACCCAGCGCCTGCGGCGGCAGGAAGACCGAGAACCGCATCGGCAGCCCGATGGCGGACGACTGGTGCTGGTAGAAGCGCTGCACGCCGCCGTGACAGCCATGTTCGGAGAGCAGTTCCATGGCGCGCGTTCTCAGTACAGCACGACCGAGCGGATCGACTCGCCGCGCTTCATCAGGTCAAAGCCTTCGTTGATGCGATCGAGCGGCAGCGTATGTGTGATCAGGTCGTCGATGTTGAGCTTGCCTTCCATGTACCAGTCGACGATCTTCGGCACATCGGTACGGCCACGCGCGCCACCGAACGCCGAGCCCTTCCATTCGCGGCCCGTGACGAGCTGGAACGGACGCGTGGAGATTTCTGCGCCAGCCTCGGCCACGCCGATGATGATCGATTTGCCCCAGCCCTTGTGGCAGCATTCCAGCGCCTGGCGCATGACCTGGGTATTGCCGATGCATTCGAACGAATAGTCGGCGCCGCCATCGGTGAGCTGCACGATGTGGTCCACCACGTTGTCCACCTGCTTCGGATTGACGAAATGCGTCATGCCGAACTTGCGCGCCATTGCCTCGCGGCCCGGGTTGAGGTCGACGCCGATGATCTTGTCGGCGCCCACCATCTTCGCGGCCTGGATCACGTTCAGGCCGATGCCGCCCAGGCCGAACACCACCACGTTGGCCCCGGCTTCCACCTTGGCCGTGAACAGCACCGCGCCCACGCCCGTGGTGACGCCGCAGCCGATGTAGCAGACCTTGTCGAACGGTGCATCGGGACGGATCTTGGCCAGCGCGATCTCCGGCACCACGATGTGGTTGGCGAAGGTCGACGTGCCCATGTAGTGGAAAATCGGCTTGCCATCGATCGAAAAGCGCGACGTGCCATCGGGCATCAATCCCTTGCCTTGCGTGGCGCGGATGGCCTGGCACAGGTTGGTCTTGCGCGACAGGCAAAACTTGCACTGGCGGCATTCCGGCGTGTAGAGCGGAATCACATGATCGCCCGGCTTCAGCGACGTCACGCCGGGGCCGACGTCGGTGACAATGCCCGCGCCCTCGTGGCCCAGGATCGCCGGGAAGATGCCCTCTGGATCGGCGCCGGACAGCGTGTAGTAGTCGGTATGGCAGATGCCAGTCGCCTTGATCTCGACAAGCACTTCACCGGCGCGCGGGCCATCGAGGTCCACCTCTTCCACGGTGAGCGGGGCGCCGGCTTTCCAGGCGATGGCGGCTTTGGTTTTCATGAGGCAGCTCCTTACGTATGAGAGTGGGGCGACACGCGCGTGCGCCACCGAAAGGCCATGACTATACGGGCATCGACGCGGCGCGGCCAGCAGGCTGCGCGATTATCGGCTGCCTGTCGGGTCGCGCGCGAGCGCGGCGGGCAATGGCGTGCTTTGCTGCAGTTCGCCGTCGTGGCGCCGCCCGAGCCACCATCCCAGCCAGGCCCATGCAACGGCCAGCGCAGCGCCGGCCAGCGCCACGGTTGCGGGATGGCCGGACAGCGCGTCGATGGCGGTCTTGACCCACGCGCTTACCGCATCGCCGGCCCGATAGATCGCCGTGTCGATGACGTTCTTGGCATTGTACTTGGTTTGCGGATCGACCGCGGTGAACAGCATTTCGCGCCCCGGACGCAGCATCGCGTATTCGCCCACACGCCGCACGATCATCGCGGCAGCCAGCACGCCAAACACCGGCCACATCGACAACAGCAGGAACCCGCACATCACGGCCAGCGGCACGGCGGTGAGCAGCGCGGTGACGCCATAGCGCCGCGCCACGCGCCCGGAGAAAAAGATCTGCACGAGGATCGTCAGCGCCTGCACGCTGGCGTCCAGCGCGCTGAAGACCTGCGTCTGCTGCGCGCGCGAGGGAAACGCGGCCGACACCAGCCGCGCCTGCTCGAAATACAGGAACGTGCTCGACGTGGCCAGCAGGATCACAAACAGGCTGATGCCGAGCAGGTAGCGCGAGCGCACGATCAGCGCGAGGCCGGCCCACAGGCCGCCGCCCACGGGCAGCGCGGGATCGTGCCCAACCGCATCGGCGCCGGGCGGGGGCGGACCTGCGGGCGCCGGCGCCGCGCTGCGGGTTGCGTCATCGGCCGCGCCCGCGCCAAGCCGCTGCCGCCATCCGAACAGAAAGCCCACGATCGGCAATGTGGCGGCAAGCAATGCGGCGGACAGCAGCATCAATCCGGTCAGCCCGATCGGTTCAACCAGCCAGCCGCCCAGCACCGGTCCCGCCAGCCCGCCGGCGCTGGCACCCGCCGCGATCAGCGCAAACAGCCGGCGCGCCTGTTCGGGGCGGAAGACATCGGCCATCAGGCTCCATGCCACCGACACCACGAACAGATTGAACACCGACAGCCAGACATAGAAGGTGCGCGCCAGCCAAACGTTATCCGGCATCGCGCGCGTGGCCCCCGCAAAGCCCAGCAGATTGACGATGAAAAACGCATACACCCATGGCACGAAGCGGCGGCGCGGCAGCCATTTGCAGCACGCGCCGTATAGCGGGATGGCCGCCAGCATCACCACGAAGGTGGCGGTGAACAGCCATTGCAGATTCTTCACGCCGCCGGCGATGCCCATCGTTTCGCGCACGGGCCGCAGCATGAAATAGCTGGCGAACAGGCAGAAGAAGAACAGGAAGGCAGCCACCACGGCCGTCGTTTCGCCATCACGCACGCCCAGCAGTCTGCCGGTACGCGAGTTGTCGTGCGGGTTCATGAGCGGTGGCCGATGTGGGCGGAGGCGGCGGCGTTACGCGAGTGCCGCGGCAATGCGCGCGCGTTCGCGCGTGTCCGGCATGCGGCCGAACGCGGCGCCGAGATTGTCGGCCATGTTCTTCGGCTTCGAGGTGGCGGGAATGGCCGCCGTCACGGCCGGATGGCTGACGATGAATTTCAGGAACAGCTGGCCCCACGACGTGCAATCGATCTCGCCCGCCCAATCCGGCAGCGGCTTGCCCCTGACCGCGGCAAACAGGCGACCATCCTGGAACGGACGATTGATCAGTACCGCGACACCGCGCTCTTCACACAGCGGCAGCAGGGTCTTTTCGGCATTGCGCTCGGCCAGCGAATAGTTCACCTGCAGGAAGTCGACTTTTTCGGTGCGCAGTATCTGCGCCAGCGTGTCGTGCGCGTCCTCGCGGTAATGGGTGATGCCGATATAGCGCGTCTTGCCCTGCGCCTTCAACTGGCGCAGCAGCTTCAGGTTGTTCTGCCAGTCGATCAGGTTGTGCACCTGCAGCAGATCGACCACATCGCTGCGCAGGTCGGCGCGCGACTGGGTGAACTGCTCGATCGCATTGGGCGCACCGGAGGAAATCTTGGTCGCGACGAAGACGTTGCGCCGCGCGTTGGCGGCCTGCAGCAGGTCGCCGGTCACCACTTCGGCACTGCCATAGCTCGGCGCGGTATCGACTACGGCATGCGGAATGCGCTGCAGCAGCATCGCCAGGACCTCGCCGAGCGGCGCGCGCTCCTCGGACGTCCTGCCCACGTTGAAAGTGTCGGCGGTACCCATGCCGATCACGGGCAACTGCTCGTTGGTGCCGGGAATCTTGCGGCGCATCGGGGCTTCGACCGTGGCGGCCTGCGCGGCGGCCAGCGCGGGCGCGGCGCGCAGTGTGGCAAGCGCGGTGGAAATACCCAGAAAAGTGCGGCGGTCGATCGGCATGGCAACGTCCCGGCAGTCAGGTGCCAGAGACCTTAGCGCGCCCACCGGGCGATGTAAAGCCGTGCCCGCATGCGGGCCGGGTCACGCCCGATTGCAAATATGCGGCGTGCACTGAACAATCTGCGCCTTGGTTTCATGCAAAACCCCGTTTCCACGGCAGTGATCGACCTGAAAGGACCGGAACGTGATAGCGAGCCTGCTCGGCGTGCTGTTCGATGGTGTGACATACGGCAGCCTGCTGTTCCTGATCGGTATGGGCCTGTCGGTGACGATGGGACTGATGAATTTCATCAACCTGGCGCACGGCGCGTTTGCGATGCTGGGCGGCTATTTGGTGGTGGTGGCGATGAACCGGTTCGGCGTGCCGTTCCTGGCCGCGCTGCCGCTGGCATTCGCCGCCGCCGCGCTGGCCGGCGGCCTGTTCGAGCGCACGCTTTACCGGCGCCTGTATCGCGCCAGCCATCTCGATCAGGTGCTGTTCTCGATCGGCCTGACCTTCATGGCCATGGCCGGCGCCACTTGGTTGTTCGGGCCCGGGCAGCAGCCGGTGACGCTGCCTGCGTTCCTGCTGGGGCAGGTCAGGGTGGGCGGCCTCGAACTGGGCGCGTATCGGCTGTTCCTGCTGGCCGTCGTCGTCGTCATCACGCTGTCGCTGGGCTGGCTGGTGGCGCGCACCCGATTTGGCGCACAAGTGCGCGCGGCCGTGGACAACCAGCAGGCCGCCAGCGGGCTCGGCATCGACGTCGGGCGGGTCTTTAGCCTGACATTCGCGCTCGGGTCGGGGCTTGCCGGGCTGGGTGGCGCGCTTGGCATAGATGTGTTGGGGCTGGACCCGACGTTCCCCCTCAAGTACATGGTCTACTTCCTGCTGGTGGTCGCGGTGGGCGGCGCGGGCAGCATCCGCGGATCGCTGGTGGCGGCAATCGTGCTCGGCGTGGCGGATGTGGCCGGCAAATACTATGTGCCCGAGGTGGGCGCGTTCGTGATCTACGCGATGATGGTGCTGCTGCTGGTGGCGTTTCCCGCCGGGCTCTACGGGAGGCGCGCCGCATGAAACCGCTTGCGCGAGGCGTGCTGCCGGACGGTCGCTGGCATGCCGCGGAAATCGTTTTCTGGCTGGCGCCGGTCGCCGTGTTTTTCCTGCTGCCCGATTACCTGATTCTCGGCAGCCAGATCCTCATCGCCGGCTTGTTTGCACTGTCGCTCGATCTGATCCTCGGCTATGCGGGCATTGTCTCGCTGGGGCACGCGGCGTTCTTTGGCCTGGGCGCATACACGGCTGGCTTGCTGGGTGCGCATGGCTGGGGCGAACCGGTTTCCGGCCTGTGCGCCGCAGCCGGCGTGGCGGCCGTGGCGGGCTGGCTGTGCAGTTTCCTGGTGGTGCGCGGCGGCGACCTGACGCGCCTGATGGTGACGCTCGGCATCGGCCTGATGCTGTTCGAGGCGGCCAACAAGGCGGCATTCCTGACGGGCGGCGTCGACGGGCTTTCCGGCGTGGCGATGTGGCCGCTGCTGGGGCGCTTCGAATTCGATCTGTCCGGTAAAACCGCCTACGTGTACAGCCTGACGGTGCTGTTCGCGATGTTCGTGCTGATGCGCCGTATCGTTGCATCGCCGTTCGGCTTGTCGCTGCGCGGGGTACGCGAAGGCGCGCGACGCATGCCCGCGCTGGGTGCCGATGTGCCCAGGCGCTTGCGTACGGTGTTCACGATGTCGGCGGCCATGGCGGGCGTGGCCGGTGCATTGCTGGCGCAGACCACCCAATTCGTCGGCATGGATGTGCTGGGCTTCCCGCGTTCGGCCGAATTGCTGGTGATGCTGGTGCTGGGCGGCACGGGCAGGCTGTACGGCGCGCTGGTTGGCGCGGCGCTGTTCATGATCGCGCAGGACGTGCTCGCGGGGATCGATCCGGTTTACTGGCAGTTCTGGATCGGGCTGTTGCTGGTGGTGATGGTGTTGACGGCCAGGGGCGGCGTGATGGGCGCCGTCTCCGCGCTGGCAGCGCGCCGGCGGGCGGCCGCCATGGCGCATGACGGAGCCGACGCATGACGGCGACGCTGCGCACCGAAGGCCTGGGCAAATCGTGGGGCGCGTTTGCCGCCAACAGCGATATCTCGCTGACCTTTGCACCTGGGGCGCGGCACGCGCTGATTGGCCCCAACGGTGCGGGCAAAACCACGTTCATCAATCTGCTGACCGGCGCGCTGGCGCCATCGACGGGCCGCATCTGGCTGGGCGATCGTGACATCACCGCCTTGCCCCAGCATGCGCGCGTCCGGCTTGGCATGACGAGCACGTTCCAGATCAACACGCTGTTTCCCGGGCTGACGGTGCTCGAATCGGTGGCGCTGGCGGTGGCCGAGCGCGCCGGCGCGGCGCGCGTCTGGACGCGTACGGTTGCATCGCACACCGCGCTGCGCGACGAGGCGATGGCCGTGCTGGCGTTACTGCGGCTGGACCGCGATGCCGATAGCGAGACTCGGCACCTGCCCTACGGCAAGCAACGCCTGCTGGAAATGGCGCTGGCGCTGGCCACGCGTCCGTCGATCCTGCTGCTTGACGAACCGGCCGCGGGCATACCGGCTGGCGAGAGTGCGGAACTGTTCGCGGTCATCGCCGCGCTGCCGCGCGATATCACGGTGCTGTTCATCGAACACGACATGGATCTCGTGTTCCGCTTTGCCGAGCGCATCACGGTGCTGGTGGCTGGCGCCGTACTGACCGAAGGCACGCCGGCCGAAATTGCCGCGGACCGGAGCGTCAAAGAGGTCTATCTGGGGGAAAGCGCGCATGGGTGAGTTGCTGACGATGGCCGGCGTGAGCGCGGGCTACGGCGATGCCGTGGTGCTGGACCGCATCGACCTGGCACTGGGCGAGGGCGAAAGCCTGGCGCTGCTGGGGCGCAATGGCGTTGGCAAGACCACGCTGCTGGCCACGCTGATGGGCTTCACGCGCATGCGCGCCGGCACACTGCACTGGCGCGGGCGCGACCTGCTGCGGATGCCGCCTCATCGGCGTGCGCAGGCCGGCATCGGCTGGGTGCCGCAGGAACGCTGGATGTTCCCGTCGCTGAGCGTGGAAGAACACCTGAGCGCGGTGGCGCGTCCGGGGCCCTGGGACATCGCTGGTATCTATCGGACCTTTCCGAGGCTGGCCGAACGGCGGCGGCATCTGGGCAACCAGTTGTCGGGCGGCGAGCAACAGATGCTGGCAATCGCGCGGGCGCTGATGGTCAATCCCGCGTTGCTGCTGCTCGACGAACCGATGGAAGGCCTTGCGCCCATCATCGTGCAGGAATTGCAGCGCGTGATTGCGGGCCTGATCGCGGAAAGCGGGATGGCGGTGATCGTTGTGGAGCAGCATGCGCGCCTTGCGCTGGGCATGACGCAACACGCGGTGGTACTCGATCGGGGCCGCGTGGTGCAGCGCTGCCGCAGCGCCGACCTGCTGGCGGACCAGGCGCTGCTCGATCGGCTGGTGAGCGTCGGTCATGCGTGAGGTGTCGTGTCCGGGCATCGGACGCTTCTGACCTTTCAGATTCCTCTCATGGTGCCGGGGGCGCGCGGATTCCACAATGCACCTGTCGTCGCGTTGTGCGGCGCAGCGGGCGGCCAGCCCGCTTTCCATCACGATCCGAAGGAGTCAGCCATGCATTGCATCGAGGTACGCATCTTACCCACCTGTCCGGTCCCTCTCGCCGTGGGGAGGCCGGGCCATGGCTAAACCGGCATCGGGGTCCGCGCCGCGCAAGTCGGGCAGTGCAAGGCCGGTCGTCCATCATCATGCCGGGTTGCCGCCGTTGGCCGGGCTCTCGTCCGTCTGCGTGCTGGCGTTGCGCAAGTTGGAGCGGGTTCACGGCGCGATGGGCGTGATGACGGTGGCGCTCGAGCACGCAGCGTCACCCGAATTCTCGAACGAGGGCGCCGCGCTGATCCTGCGCATGCTGAGGCAGGAATCCGCCGCCGCGCTCACGGCGCTGGTGTCCGGCTCCGGTCCGCGCGACGCAGGGGCAACTGCGCAATGACCTGTCGCCGGGACGGCGGCGAGTCATGGCGTCGCTGTCCCGGCCGCCGGCAGACATGGCATTGGCCACTGTGCCGGTGTCGCTGTGTGATTCTTCATTTCTTCTTCGACACATGGACGAACTGCATACGCGGGCGGTAGGCCCGGATGATCTGGAACTGATCTGCAGACATCGCGAGGCGATGTTCCAGGAGGCCGGTTTCGCGGCCGATACGCTGCGCACGATGACCGTGCATTTCCGCGAATGGCTACAACCGCGGCTTATCGACGGCAGCTATTGCGGATTTCTGCTCATGAATGGGCCGCGCGCCTTGGCCGGTGTGGGGCTGATGGTGATCGACTGGCCGCCGCATCCCGCGCATCCCGCACAGGCGTCGCGCGGCTATGTGCTGAACCTGTATGTCGAGCCCGAGTCTCGAGGCCGCGGTGCGGCGCGTCGGCTGATGGCACTGGCCGAGGCGGAATTCGCGCGCCGCGGCGTGGACTTTGCCATCCTTCACGCCACGCAGGCCGGGCGGCCCATCTACGAACGCGACGGCTGGCGCCAGACCTCGGAGATGTCGAAGACGCTTTCGCCGCCCGGTGCATGACGATGCATGACGATATAGGGCAAGCCGCTGGCAGCGTCCCGCGTCTTATGCAGGGCAGGCTCGCGCATCGATCCCGCCTGGCACGCGAGGCAACGTGCCCGGAGGAAATGACCATGAAGCGATGACCACGCGGCGATGACCACGTGGCGACGACCAACGTTCACGTCGCAGTCCATGCCGCAGCGGCTACGCAGCAAGGACCACGCAGGCAAGGACCTAAGGCTTGAGACTGCTGTAGAACGCGGCGAGGTTGGCAATGTCGGCGTCGCTCAATGGCTTGGCCATCATGTTCATCATCTCGTCCTTGCGTGCGCCGCTCTTGTAGTCCTTGAGCGCCTTGGCCAGGTACTGCTCCACCTGACCGGCAAGATGCGGCGCCTCAGGCAGTTTCGACTTGCCGTCCAGCCCGTGGCAAGCCTGGCACTGCGTCGCCTTGGCCCGGCCCGCCTGTGCGTCGGCGGCCAGTGCGGGTGCACTGGCGCAGAGGCAAAGCCATGCGATGACGGCGATCCGCATGCCGATCATTTCGCACCCGAATACGAGATGCGATAAATCGCGCCGGCGAAGTCGTCCGAGACCAGCAGCGAGCCGTCCTGCAATTGCTGTACATCGACGGGACGTCCCATGTATTCGCCATTGGGCGTAAGCCAGCCTTCGGCAAACACTTCGGTCTCGCCGACCGATCCGTCGGACTTGACAGGGGTGTAGACGATGCGCGCGCCGATCGGCTTGGTGCGATTCCACGATCCGTGCTCGGCCGCAAAGACGCCGCCCTGGTATTTGGCCGGGAACATCTTGCCGGTGTAGAACGACATGCCGAGATCGGCCGCATGGGCTGCGTATTCCACCACCGGGAACACCACGTCCTTGGGTGGCTGTGCGTCCTTGTACTCGACGGTGCGGACCTTGCCACCGCCGTACCAGGGGAAGCCGAAGTTCTGGCCGGCCTTGGTCGCGTGGTTCAATTCTCCGGGCGGCTGGTCGTCGCCCATGCCGTCCACCTGGTTGTCGGTGAACCACAGCGACTTGTCGGCGGGATTGAAATCGAGCCCGACGGAGTTGCGCACGCCATGCGCATACACCTCGCGGTTCTTGCCGTCCTGGTCGATGCGGATGATGCCGGCCAGACCGGCCTTGTCCAGCGCGGCCAGCTTGTCCTTGGGCGGCACGTTCCAAGGCTGGCCCAGCGTGATGTAGAGCTTCTTGTCCGGCCCGACGCGGCAGGTGCGGGCGCCGTGATTGAAGCTCTCGAACTCGACCGGCACCAGCTTGCCTTGCGGCACCACCACGCCAGCGGCAACATCGGGCCCGCCTTCGCCAAAGAACTGCGCGGCGGGGAAGGCCAGCACGCGGTTCTGCTCCACCACATAGAGAATGCCGTCGGGCGAGAAACATACGCCATTGGGCACCTTGAAAGTGACGGCGCTGGCAAACTGCACGACATCGTCGGCCACGCGGCGTTTGGTGCGATCGGTAACCTGCCACACGCGGTTCTTGCGTGTGCCGACGAAGACTACGCCGGTTGAAGGCTCGATGGCCATGTGCCGCGCTTCCGGCACCACGGCATAGAGGTCGATCTTGAAGCCTTGCGGCAGCTTGATGGCTTTCAGGTTTTCGCGCAGCGCGTCGGCCTTCTGGCCCGTTTGCTGGACGGTTTCCGCCGGCGGCGCGCCGGTCTGCTTGAAACTCTGCAGCTTCTGCAGGTTGTCGGTGGGCGCTGCAAGGGCCGGCACGGCACCCACGAGCAACGCCGCGGCCATGGCAATGGCTGAGCTCTTCATCGTGATGTCTCCGAAAACTTCTTGTCTTTTAGTCGTTGCGCGGCGAGCGCAGCACCGCCAGACAAGGTTAGGTCAGCTTTCCCCGCAAGGGAAATGCAGATCTCAGATTTCACGCTGAAAGATTTCGAATACGCGCACGATGGCGGCCGACCGCACGTCCCGGCCCACAGGAGCGCGGGCCGGGGCGTGCGGCACGCGCTTATTTGCCCGAATCCTTGACGCCGTCGAACTTGTCGAACTCGACGTTGTAGAGTTCGCCGTTGACCTTTTCCACCTTGCGGATATACACGGTCTGGATCACATCGCGCGTGGCCGGGTCGATCGTGATGGGGCCGCGCGGACTTTGCAGCGTCATGCCCTTGAGCGCGGCGAGAAACTTGTCGCCGTCGGGCGCGCCATTGGTTCTCTTCAGCGCCTCGTAGATGGCGGCCATGCCGTCATAGGCCGCCACCGCCATGAAGTTGGGGCGGCCGGCGCCGGGGTTGGCAGCGGCAAACGCCTTCAGGAAGGCCTTGTTTTCCTTCGAATCGTGCGCGGCCGAATAGTGGAACGAGGTGATCACGCCAAGCGTGGCGTCGCCCATGGCCGGCAGCACGTGGTCGTCCGTCAGGTCGCCGGTCGCGATCACGCGGATGCCGGCGTCGGCCAGTCCGCGTTCGCGGAAGCCCTTCATGAAAGCCACGCCCTGTTCGCCCGCGGGCAGAAACAGGAAGACCGCTTCCGGTCGGGCATCCTTGATGCGCTGGATGAACGGCGCAAACTCGGGATTGCGCAGCGGCACGCGGATCGATTCGACAATCTGGCCGCCACCGCCGAGGAAATTGGTCTTGAATGCGGTTTCAGCGTCGATGCCGGGCGCGTAGTCGGCCACCAGCGTCACTACCTTCTTGATGCGATTGCGCACGGCCCAGGTGGCCATCGGCGCGGAAATCTGCGGCAGCGTCATCGATACGCGCGCGATGTAATTCGACTTGGTGGTGATCACCGACGACGCGGCGTTAAAGATCACCATTGGTTTTTTTGCCTGCTCGGCGATCGGCGCCACGGCTAGCGCTTCGGGCGTCAGGCCAAAGCCGGCCAGGATGTCCACCTTGTCGCGCACCACCAGTTCCTGCGCCAGACGCTTGGCGACGTCGGGCGCCGGGCCGGTAGTGTCCTTGACGATGATCTGGATCTTGCGGCCCGCCACGGTGTCGCCATGCAGCGATTGCCAGGCCTTGATGCCGCCCTCCATTTGCTTGCCATAGTCGGCAAAACTGCCGGAGAACGGCGCAATCAGTCCGATCTTCACAGGATCGGCGGCATGGCACAGCGTGGAATAGGCAAGGACGGCAACGGCGCCACAAGCCATCATGGCGCGGCGCAGCGGACTGACGATCATGGATGTCTCCCGGGAGTGCGGCATCGGACGGCCGCATCGATCAGGGAGTGTAGGGCGCGGGGCGGGGTGGAGCAATCCCCGCACGATATGGGGTATGCCCGGAGCCGCTGGCATGCGCCGAGCGGCGTTGCGATGACGTCCGCTTGCGTGCGGACGCGCACGGGCAGGCTGCCTTGCCGGCTCCGATACGCTGCTGTATCGGGAGCCGGCCGGGCGTGGATCAGACCACCGTGGCCAGTGCCAGCGTGAACAGCAGCGCTACCACCGAGATGATGGTTTCGGCGACCGACCAGGTTTTCAGCGTCTGGGTCACGGTCATGTTGAAGTACTCCTTGACCAGCCAGAAGCCGCCGTCGTTGACGTGCGAAAGGATCAGCGACCCGGCGCCCGTGGTCAGGACCAGCAGTTCCGGGCGCGTGCCCGGCACGCTGGCGGCGATCGGTGCGACGATGCCGGCGGCGGTGGTCATCGCGACCGTGGCCGAGCCCGTGGCGATACGGATCATCACGGCTACCAGCCAGCCCAGCACCAGCACTGACACGTTGGCGTGCGTGGCAACGTCGACGATGGCCGTCGAGATGCCCGAATCGCGCAGGATGCGCCCGAAGCCGCCGCCCGCGCCAACCACCAGCGTGATGATGGCGGTGGGCGCCACGCACTCGTTGGTCCACTTCAGAATCATCTCGCGCGTGAAGCCGCGCGACTTGCCAAACGTGTAGAAGCTGAACAGCGTGGCGATCAGCAGCGCCATCACCGAGTTGCCGATCAGCTTGAGGAAGTCGTTGGCAAAGGTCTTTGGCGTGGTGATCAGGTCCGCCCAGCTGCCGATCAGCATCAGGAACACCGGCAGCAGGATCGTCAGCACCGTAATGCCGAAGCCGGGCAGGTTGCCCTTGGAGGCGCCGGCTTCCTCGGTCAGCTGTTCGGCCAGCGGGTTGATGGCGGGCAGCGTCACATGCTTGTCGATCAGCTTGGCGAACAGCGGGCCGGCGATGATCGCGGTGGGAATGCCGACGATCAGCGCGTACAGGATCGTCTTGCCCATATCGGCGCCGTAGGCCTGCACGGCCAGCAGCGCGGCCGGGTGCGGCGGGATCAGCCCGTGCACCACGGACAGGCCGCAGACCATCGGGATACCCACCAGGATCATCGACGTGTTGGTGCGCTTGGCGACGTTGAACGCGATGGGAATCAGCAGCACGAAGCCCACTTCGAAGAACACCGGCAGGCCGACGATGAACGCGATGACCATCATGGCCCAATGCACGTTCTTCTCGCCGAAGAAATCGATCAGCGTCAGCGCGATGCGCTCCGCGCCGCCCGATTCGGCCATCATCTTGCCGAGCATCGTGCCCAGCCCGATCACCAGCGCGATATGGCCGAGCGTGCCGCCCACCCCGGCTTCGAACGACTTGATGATGTCGCCCATTGGCATGCCGACGGCAAAGCCGAGCAGCACGGAAACCACCACGAGCGTGATGAACGGGTTCAGTTTGAATCGGGCGATCAAGATCACCAGCGCGATCACGGCGATCAGCGCATATATCAAGAGCGTGGTTCCGGTAACGGCACCCATGTCTCGTCTCCTTTTGACGGTTGCTGTCCGCGAGGACAGTCCGCTTCCGCTATGAAAAAGCCGCTATGCCCGGTGCGTAGCGGCAGGTTGATAAAACTGTCGGAACATCGGCTGGCTCGCCGATGCCGGCGCCCGGTTTCAGGCTGCCGGTTTCTTGTAGGCGATGCAATCCACCTCGACCTTGCAATCGACCACCATGCTCGATTGCACGCAGGCGCGCGCGGGCGGATTGGCGCCGAAATATTCCTTGAAGATCTTGTTGAACGACGGGAAGTCGCGCGCGTCGTCCAGCCACACGCCGCAGCGCACCACGTGTTCGGGGCCGTAGCCCGCCTCGGCGAGGATCGCCATCACGTTCCTGATGGCCTGGTGGCTCTGCGTGACGATATTGCCTTCGACCACTTCGCCGTTGACCATCGGCACCTGGCCCGACACATAGAGCCAGCCGTCGGCCTGCACGGCGCGCGCGAACGGCATATGCGAGCCGCCCTGGCCCGTGCCGCCTTCGACGCCGAATCGTTTGATGTCCATGGAAACTCCTGTCTTCAGTTTGAGTGTTCGGAATCCCGCGCGGCGCGCGGCAGGAAGCGGCCAGCGCGCACGCCGGTCGCGGCGCGCTGCTGCCAGGTGAGTTCGCCGTTGACCCACACCGCGCCGATCCCTTCGGCCGGCTGCATCGGGTCGGTAAAGCTGGCGGCGTCGCGGATCGTGGCGGCATCGAATAGCACGAGGTCGGCCCAGTAGCCTTCGCGCACGAAGCCGCGTCCGGCCAGGCCGAAGCGCTCGGCCGACAGCCCTGTCATCTTGTTGACGGCGACCGTCAGCGGAAACAATTCGCGGTCCCGCGCGTAGTGGCCCAGCACGCGCGGAAAGGCGCCCCACAGGCGCGGATGCGGCAGCGGATCGTTGGGCAGGCCATCGGAGCCCACCACCGTGGCCGGATGGCTCAGGATGCGATCGACGTCGGCGTCTTCCATGCAGTGATAGACCGCGCCGGCCGGCTGCAGGCGGCGCGCGGCGTCGTGCAGATCGGTCTGCCATTCGGCGGCGATGTCGGCCAGAAGCCGGCCGCCCATTTCGGGATGCGGCTCGGACCACGTCACCTGGATATCGAAATCGCTGGTGACCTGTTTGAGATCGAGCGTCGACGAACTGGCCGTGTACGGATAACAGTCACACCCGACCGGTTGCCAGCGCTGCGCGGTCTCGAGCGACGCCAGAACTTCGGCGCTGCGTCCCCAGTTCGGCACGCCCGCGCATTTGAGGTGCGAGATCACAACCGGCACGCGCGCATGGCGCCCGATGCGATACGCCTCGTCCATGGCGTCGAGGATCTCGGCAAATTCGCTGCGCAGGTGCGTGGCGTACAGCGCGCCGGCATCGGCCAGCGGCTGCGCCAGCGCCAGCACTTCCTCGGTTGGTGCGCTGAAGGCATTGGCATAGGCCAGCCCCGTGGACAGGCCCAGCGCGCCATGCGCAAGCGCTTCTTCCAGCTGCGCGCGCATGGCCGCGATTTCGTCGGCAGTGGCGGCGCGATCGAAGCGGTCCATATGATTGCTGCGCAGCGCCGTATGGCCAACCAGTGCGGCAACGTTGACGGACGGCTGCGCGGCGTTGACCGCATCGACGTAGGTCTTGAAATCGGGATAGCAAAAGGCGTCGGCGCGGCCCAGCAGATTCATCGGGTCGGGCGGATCGCCGGGCAACGTCACCGGCGCGGCGCTGATGCCGCAGTTGCCCACCACTACCGTGGTCACGCCCTGCGAGATCTTCGGCGTCATGGCCGGATCGCGCACCACATTGGTGTCGTCGTGCGTGTGGACGTCAATGAAGCCGGGCGAGAGCACCAGACCGTGACCCTCCACGACGTGCGAGGCGGTGTCGGGATCGATCGCGGCGGCATCGTCGATGCGGGCGATGCGGCCATCGCGGATCGCCACGTCGGCCATGCGCGCTGCTGCGCCGGAGCCGTCGATCAGCAGCACGCAGCGGATCAGGGTGTCGAACAGATGTGGCATGGTCAGTCTCCCAGCGGCTGGCGGCTGTCCGGGCCGTCGCTGTCGTGGTTCACGCCGCGGTGGACGTCGAGCACATATTTCAGGCGGCGCAGCTTTTCCTTGCTCTGGTCCTGCTGCAGCAACGCGCAATGCGTGGCCAGCACATCCATCACCAGCATCATGGCGTAGCGCGATGCCGACGGCTTGAAAATGAAGTCGGTTTCCAGCGTGCGCACCGGCAGCAGGACGTCGGCGCGTGCCGCGAGCGGCGACCCGAGCGCGGTGATGGCGATCAGACGCGCGCCGTATTCGCGTGCGATATCGCAACTGGCCAGCATTTCCGGCACGCTGCCGCTGGCCGAGAACGCCAGCACAACATCGTCGCGCGTCAGCGTGGCGGCCACCATCTTCTGCAGCAGCGCATCGTGATAGGTCGCCACGGGCTGGCCCAGCCGCGCCAGGCGGTAGCGCGCCTCGTCGGCCATGAACGTCGATCCGCCACCCATGCCAAAAGCGTAGACCATGCGTGCGTCTAGCAACAGTCGCGCGGCAATGCCGATCCGCTCGGGATCGATCAGCTTGCGATTGACTTCGAGCGTGGTCAGCACGTCGGTGTGGATGCGCTCGGCCAGCGTGGCCGGGGTGTCGGTCTCGGAGGCAGCGGGCGCCGGCTGCAGGAAGCGCGAGCCGACCGCAGTGGCCTGCGCGAGCCGCAGCTTGAGGTCGCGCACGTCGCGGCAGCCGATGGCCTTGGCGAAGCGCGTCACGCTGGCCTCGCTGACGCTGGCGCGCCGCGCCAGCTCGTTGATGCTTGCCGCCGCCGCGCCCGCAAGATCCTCGAGGATCACCTGCGCCACTTTCTGCTCGGCCAGACGCAGCGACGGGCCACGTTCGGCGATGCGGGTCAGGATGTCGAAGGGAGCGGTCATGGGCGGAGCCAGGCTGGCGGCGGCCATCGTCGGGGCCATCGCGGGCACAGCGTGTTACTTTATAACAAGGATGAAATATCGTAGTTTCAAGGCTATGATTACGTCAATCGAATTTTTACAGGGTGATGTCAGCCATGCGTGAGACAAAGTACCAGACGGGAATGATCGATCCGCTGAACAAGGCGCTCGGCCGTCTGGACGCACCGCTGGCGCCGGCCGAGGCGAGCCGGCCCGACTGGCAGCTGCTGCAGGAAGACCTGAGCCTGCCCGCGGCCGTGCTCTACGAGGACCGGCTCGTTCACAACCTTCGGTGGATGCGCAATTTCATGGGCGCGTATGGCATGAAGCTGGCGCCGCACGGGAAGACGACCATGGCGCCCAAGCTGTTTGCGCGTCAGCTTGCCGAGGGCGCCTGGGGTATCACGCTGGCCACTGCGCAGCAGACTGCCGCCGCCGCCGCGCATGGTGTGAAGCGCGTGCTGATGGCGAACCAGCTGGTGGGCCGTCGCAATATGGAGATCGTCGCCGACCTGCTGCGCGCGCCTGATTTCGAGTTTTTTTCGCTGGTCGATTCAGCCGAACTGGTCGATCAGCTCGGTGCGTTTTTCCGCGCGCGCGGGCAGACCCTGCAGGTGTTGCTGGAGCTCGGTGTGCCTGGAGGGCGTACTGGCGTGCGCGACGCCGCGCAGCAGGCCGAAGTGCTCGAAGCGCTGTCGCGCTGGCCCGATGCGCTGTCGCTGGCCGGCGTGGAAGTCTACGAAGGCGTGTTGCAGCAGGAGTCGGGCATCCGCGCGTTCCTGCAGCGCACCGTGGCCGTCACGCGCGAATTGGCCGCCGCAGGCCGGTTCGCGCGCAGTCCCGTCGTCATGTCCGGGGCGGGATCAGCTTGGTACGACGTGGTGGCCGAGGAGTTCTCGCGCACCGAGATTGGTGTGCCGATCGATATCGTGCTGCGCCCGGGCTGCTATCTGACCCACGACGTCGGCATCTACCGCGCGGCGCAGGAGCGCATCCTGTCCAGCAATCCCGTGGCGCAGAAAATGCGCGAGGGACTGCTGCCTGCGCTGCAACTGTGGGCGTACGTCCAGTCGATTCCCGAGGCGACCCGCGCGATCATCGGCATGGGCAAGCGCGACGCCGCGTTCGATGCCGGCATGCCGATCCCCGCGCAGATCTATCGCCCTGGTACGCAAGCGCCGCGCGCAACGCCCGCGCACTGGCAGGTGACGGGCATGATGGATCAGCACGCCTATCTGGAAATTGCCGCTGGCGATGACGTGCGCGTCGGCGATATGATTGCCTTCGACATTTCGCATCCGTGCCTGACGTTCGACAAGTGGCGGCACATTCCCGTGCTGGACAGCCAGTTGCGCGTCATCGACATCGTGCAAACGTTCTTCTAAGACAGGAGTGGCACGCGCATGAGCATCGATATCCTCGCCTATGGCGAACCGCTGGTCGAATTCAACCAGCAGCCCGGCGACGCCACCCGCTATCTGCAGGGCTTTGGCGGCGACACGTCCAACTTTGCGATTGCCGCCGCGCGCCAGGGCGCCAGTGCGGGCTACATCAGCGCGGTCGGCGCGGACAGTTTTGGTGAGCGGCTGCTTGCGCTGTGGACGCAGGAACGCGTCGATACGCGGCATGTGAGCGTCGATGCCGCAGCGCCCACCGGCGTGTACTTCGTGTCGCACGACAGCCATGGCCATCGCTTCGATTACCTGCGCGCGGGGTCGGCAGCGAGCCGTTATCACCACGAACAGTTACCGCTTGCGGCCATAGCGCAGGCGCGATATCTGCATCTGTCTGGCATCAGCCTGGCCATCAGCACCTGTGCGTGCGATACGGGCCTCGCGGCGATGGAGCATGCGCGCAAGGCCGGCGTGAAGGTTTCGCTCGATACCAACCTGCGCCTGCGCCTGTGGTCGCTGGCGCGCGCACGCGGCATCATGCGCGAGGCGTTTTCCCTGACCGATATCTGCCTGCCAAGCTGGGACGACATCACGGTGCTGACCGGGCTGGACGATCGCGACGCCATCGTCGATCACCTGCTCGAATGCGGCGTGGGCGTGGTGGCGCTGAAACTGGGCGAGGAGGGCAGCTATGTGGCGACGCCCGAATCGCGCACGCTGGTGCAGCCGTATCCCGTCAAACCCGTCGACGCCACCGGCGCCGGCGATTGCTTTGGCGGCAGCTTTATCGCGCGGCTGTGCGCCGGCGACGACCCCTTCGAGGCCGCGCGCTACGCGAACGTGGCCGCCGCGTTGTCGACCACCGGCTATGGCGCGGTGGCGCCGATCCCGCACGCCGAAACCGTGCGGGCGCGCCTGGAACAAAACATCTCCGTGATTGCCTGACTTGCCATTGGTGCAATGTCGGCCCGGTCAACCTTTTCGAACCCAGTCATGCAAATTCAACCTTCCCCCTTGCTCGCGCGCCTGACCAATGTGCCGGTGATCCCGGTGCTGGAATTCCATTCGGTGGACGAAGCCCTGCATGTCAGCGAAGCGCTGGTGAGCGGCGGCCTGCCCATGCTCGAAATCACGCTGCGCACGCCGGTGGCCTTGCAGGCCATGGAGGCGGTGGCCAAGGCGCTGCCGCAGGCCGTGGTGGGCGCCGGCACCGTGCTCAGTGTGGAACAGCTGCACGCGGTGCGGGACGTCGGCGCGCAGTTCGCCGTGTCGCCCGGCCTGACCGAAAAGCTCGCCGTGGGCGCGCAGGGCGCGGGTATCTCGCTGCTGCCGGGCGTCGCGACGGCCAGCGAGGCGATGTTCGCGCTCGAATGCGGCTTTTCGTTCCTGAAGTTCTTTCCGGCCGAGGCGGCCGGCGGCGTGTCGATGCTGAAATCGCTGTTCGGGCCGTTGTCGCAATTGAAGTTCTGCCCAACCGGCGGCATTGACCTGGCAAAGGCGGCCACCTACCTGGCGTTGCCCAATGTGGTGTGCGTGGGCGGGTCGTGGGTAGTGCCGAAGGACGCCGTGGCAGCGAAGGATTGGTCGCGCATCCGCAAGCTGGCCGAGGAGGCCGCGCAACTGCGGCTGGGATGAAGAGTGGGATCGCGGCCACGGTAGGGCTTTTCGGGTACGAGCCGGTTGCCGTTGGGGAGCCGCGGTGCTCCGCGGGATAAGTGGCAATTGGTATGACTTTCCCTGCACGCGCGTTCCTTGCCTGTAAAAACTACAAGACGGCGTCGGTTTGACCTGCGGAACGTGGACCAATACAAAGGGGCGCCAGCGGCGCCCCTCTTTACTGCAACGGCCAAATCGAATCGATTACTTCGATTTTTCAGCCGAGGTTTCCAGCTTCTGACCGCCCTTCTGGACATCCTGGCCAAGGCCAGCCATGGTATTGCAGCCTGCCAGCAGCGTGGCAACGAGTACGCACCAGATCCATCCTTTTTTCACGAGTGGCTCCTTTCGGGATAGTAAGAAGTGGGCACATTTTAACGTCGCCCCAGCCGCAGTCGATGCAGGATGTGTGCCAATTTGTAAATACGAAAAGAACCGACAGACAGCGTGTGCGAAGCGGGGCGGACAAGATCGATTTAATCGGGCGTTTGCGGCCGGTGCGGTGGGTCCGATCGGCGTGGCCAATGCGCAGGCGTACTCGACGCGCGCCGGTTATGGCTTGAGCAACCGGGCCGCGCGTTCCGCGATGGCGGCGTGCGTCTGCGCCAGCCATTGCGCCGGGAACGGCTGGGCCAGCAGGTAGCCTTGCACAATGTGACATCCCCATTGGCGTACGAGGTCCAACTGGACCTGCGTCTCCACGCCCTTTACGCAGACCGCCGCGCCGTGCGCCGTGGCGAGCCTGCACGCAGCCTGCAAGGCGCTTGTCATGTCATGTTTCTGACGAGCATGGCCGAGGTTTCGGGCGTCGAGGGTCACCAGATCGGGTTCGACCAGTAGCAGCGCGCGACGGCTTTCCTCGTCGTCGGTGAAATCGTTTAGCGCGATGCGCACGCCGGCTTCACGAAGTTGTGCGGCTTTCGCGGAGGTTTCGGGAGAATCCGGGACGCTGCCAACGGGCACCTCGATGCAGATCTGACCCGGCGAGATGCCGTGGGCCTCGATGGCGCCGCGCAACATCGCGATGGCCTCGTCCGACTGCAGTTGTGAATCGGACACCAGGAGCGTGAACGTCATGCCCCGGACGCACTTCGTTTCGCGAACAAGTTGCAACAACTGCTGCAACGTCCAGCGGCCAATTTCGCTCATCAGGCCGATGGCGTCGGCAGCGGGCAGGAAATCCTGCGGCGCGACGCGACCCAGCACGGGATGCTGCCAGCGCAGCCGTACCGTGTAGCCGGTGATTGCGCCGGTGGAAAACGTGGCCCGAGGCTGCAGTTGCAGACTCAGTTCACCGCGTTCGATTGCGCCGGGCAGTGCGCTCAGCAAGGCGGCAAGCCGCGGTGCGGCAGGGCGCTGGGCCGAGCCGATGCCGTCGCCGCCGCGCCGGTTCACTTGCAGCATGGCGTCGAATGCTTGCTGTAGATGGCGTTCGGTGCCGGCATCGGGATGATCGATGGCGACGCCGATGCTGCACGAGAGAAATAGCTCGAAGCCATCGACCTGATAGGGTCGATTCAAAGCCTCGGCAATGGTCCGGCTCAGCGCATCGGGGTTTTCGACGTTGTCTGGCAATACGCAAGCAAGGCCGAGGTCCGCAGGTCCGAGCCATTGCATGACAACCGGCATCGCGGCGAGGCCGGCGACGCGCGACTTTACCTGTGCGCGGAGCAAATGTGCGCGATGTAGACCGATGGTGGCGCAGGCGTGCGCAAAGCGGTCCAGCCGCACCACCAGCACGGCCAGCGAATGCGCTGCGCCAAAGTGCGCGCGGTGTTCTTCCAGCGCGGCAAGGAACGCGGCCGGCTGAACCTCGGCGATTCGCCGATCGTCAAGTGACCCTTCGCCGGCCTCGTCAGCTGGCGCGTCGTTGTTTGTTCGATCCATCTAGACTCATGCTGGCAGCGAGGTCATCTCTGCAATGGCCACCGGCGATTCCCCGATATCCGGACTGCACCCCGTATTGGCTGCGCTTCGCGCGCCTATTTTTAAGCGTCTACGTAGTATTGCGGAACCCCTACGCGACATAGCCGGGATCATACGGCAGCAGCGGGGAAATTCGGATAACGACGATGTCGACGTGGCGCGCGCGTCGCACAGGTGTTTGATTTGGCGCAATGTTGCGAGTGTTGCTGGCCTTGTCGTCTTGACCAGTTGACCCGAATGGCGATAGGGCCTGCGAAATGCACGCTGTAAATGCGACAAGCGGGACAACTGCGGCGTCGGAGGTCTTGGATACCTTAGCGACAAGCAGCGCGGCTTGAGGGATCGCCTGCGACGGCTGTCGCAGTGCAAAAAAAATGGGCGCTCGATGCGCCCATTGGTTGTTGTTTCCCGCATGCGGGAATCGATCGTTGGCGAGATCAGCCAGTCGTTTCGGGTTCCGGACCGTCCTCGGGAGGGATGCGCGAAGCCAGCACCTTGTCGATGCGTTTGCCGTCCATGTCGATGATTTCGAACTTCCAGTCGGCCCACTGCACGGAGTCGGCAGTTTGCGGCAGGCGTCCCAGCAACAGCAGCAGCATGCCGGACAGCGTGTGATAACGCTCCTTGTCTTCCTCGGGAACCGAGCGCAGGCCGATGCGATCCTTGAGTTCCGGGATCGGAATCAGGCCGTCCAGCAGCCACGAACCGTCGTCGCGCTGCACCGCCCATTCCTCGCCCGCCGTTTCGGTCTTGAATTCGCCGGTAATTGCCTCGATCAAATCCTGCAGCGTGACCAGACCCAATACTTCGCCGTACTCGTCGATTACGAAAGCGATCTGCCCGCCCGAAGAGCGGAAGTTTTCGAGCAGCTCCATGCCGGTAACGCTTTCCGGCACAAATACCGCGGCCTGCAGCACAGCGGTCAGGTCGGCCTTTTCGCCGCGCAGGCGACGCGCCAGCAGCTGGCGTGCGCTGACGACGCCCAGGATGTCGTGCATGCCGCCGCGCACCACCGGAAAGCGCGAGTGATCGGATTCTTCGATGCGACGGATGTTCTCTTCTTCGGTCGCCTCGACATCGAGATAGACCACGTCACCGCGCGGCACCATCAGCGACGCCAACTGGCGGTCGTCCAGGCGGAATACGTTGCGCACCATCGTGTGCTCGTGGCGCTCGATCACGCCGGCTTCCGAACCCTCCACCAGAAGCGCGTGGATTTCTTCCTCGGTGACGGCGGGGCCCCGGTCGGTCTTGACGCCCAATAAGCG
This sequence comes from Cupriavidus pauculus, assembly GCF_008801835.1. Lineage (GTDB taxonomy): Bacteria > Pseudomonadota > Gammaproteobacteria > Burkholderiales > Burkholderiaceae > Cupriavidus > Cupriavidus pauculus. The sequence goes on from NZ_VZOW01000008.1 coordinate 38,526, forward strand.
CAGCACCAGTTGCGTGGAGCCGGACAGCAGCTTGACGAACGGCTTGGACGCGACGGAAAGAAACGAGATGGGGCGCGCAGCCAGGCGTGCGATGGCCTCGGGCGCCATCTGGCCCAGGCGCTTGGGCACGAGTTCGCCCAGCACGATCGAGAAGTAGGTCAGGCCCGCCACAACGATGGCGGTGGCCGCGTAGCCGGCCGTGGTCGCCGGCAGGCCTGCCACGCCCTGCAGCCAGATGGCGAGCGGCGTGGCGAGCGTGGATTCGCCAACCACGCCATTCAGTACGCCGATCGATGTGATGCCGATCTGTACGGTGGACAGAAATCGGGTGGGATCTTCTCCAAGCTTCACGGCCGCCATGGCGCCGCGGTCGCCTTCGTCGATATAGCGCTGCAATCTGGCCTTGCGGGCCGTGACGAGCGCGATTTCGGACATGGCGAACAGGCCGTTGAGCAAAATGAGCGCCAAGAGTATGGCTATTTCCATCAGGGTGCGCGCCCTGTGCGCGCGGGAATTGAAAAATCAGAGCATACCATTCGCACCTTGCACCGCTGTGTCGTAGTGGCGTGCAAAGCACCTAAACACAGCAATATTCATGCCGTCCGTGGGGCCACTGCGGCAATGCCGGGCGATGTCCCCCGGACGGAGCCGGGCATGGCAAGCAATCCATCGCCAAGGTTAATCGCTGCTCCCGCACCGCCGCCATGCGAATTGTCTGAAAGGCGCGTGCCGCGTCCAACTCTGGCTTGTCGCTGAATTGCGCCAATTACGTTGCAGGTAGTCGCGCAGCATTACAGCCCGTGCTGTAATGCCAGCCATGGAAACGCTCACGCCCGGTTCTGAAACCGCTCTCGATTTTCCTGGACTCTTGCGCTACTGGCGCGGCAAGCGCGGCTATAGCCAACTGGCGCTGTCGCTGGCCGCGGGTGTTTCGCAACGGCATATCAGTTTTCTCGAGTCTGGTCGTGCGCGGCCGAGCCGCGAAATGGTGGTAGCGCTGGCCGATCGGCTTGGCGTGCCGCTGCGGCAACGCAATGCGCTGCTGCTGGCCAGCGGCTACGCGCCGGCATACAGCGAGCACACGCTGGCATCGCCGCCGATGCAGATGGTGCGTCATGCGATCGCGCTGATCCTGTCCAAGCAGGAGCCCTATCCGGCGGTTGTGCTCGATCGATTCTGGAACCTGATCGACGCCAATCAGGCGTACCGCCGCATGCTCGACAAGCTGCTCGCGGGGCGCGCGCCAACCACGCTGGACGATGCGCACGGGCGCATCAACCTGATGCTGGCGGTATTCGATCCCAACGGGCTGTGGCCGGTGATCGAGAACGCGCGCCAGGTGGGGCGCTACCTGTTGCGGCGTGTCTGGCAGGAACTGCAGGTGCAGGCGCATGATCAGGCCGCGCGCGAGATATTCCGGCGCATCGCGGCCTGGCATCCCGATATGGTCGGGCCGGGCGGCGTGCTGCTGGCCGACGACGATGCGCAGGAGAGTTCGCCCGGACCGCTATTGCCAGTGGTGGTGCACGCCGGGGATTTTCGTGCGTCGCTGTTTTCCACGCTGACCACGCTCGGCAATCCGCGGGACGTGACGCTGCAGGAAATACGCATCGAGTGTTTCTTTCCCGCCGACGATGCCACGCGGCAGGTGTTCGAAGCGCTTGCGAAGGCGCCATCCCCACCGGCGCCCGCCGCCGCGTCCGCCGCCTAGCGTCGTACTTCCGCCAGAAAAGCACACTCGTGCTAACATCACCCCGCCGCCGTGGCCGTCACGCCGCAGCGGCGTCGTTACGTCTTCAGGGCGGGGTGAAAGTCCCCACCGGCGGTATGTGGCAGGTGTCGAAAGATGCGTAGCCACGAGCCCGCGAGCGCCCGCATTCCCGTGCGGGGTCAGCAGATCTGGTGAGATGCCAGGGCCGACGGTCATAGTCCGGATGAAAGAAGATGGGCGAAATTCGCATGCATTCACGTACGCTCGCGGCCATGGTCGCGCGGCGTGCTGTTGTGTCTTGCGCGTTTTGCTGATCGTTCCCCTGAAACGCCCATGGAAACATTACTGCACGGAGCGTTTCACCAATGCTGACTCTTACCCAAACTTCCCCGTCCAATCTGTCGGAACTGCCTGGCGATAGCGTTGCCGCGTCCGATGCCGATGCGCGTCCGCTTGGCGAACGCATCGCGCAGGCGCTCGATGCCATGCGCGAAGGGCGGCCCGTTGTGTTGCTCGACGACGATGACCGCGAAAACGAAGCGGACCTGATTCTTGCGGCCGAATGCCTGACGCAGGCCAATATGGCGATGATGATCCGCGAATGCAGCGGCATCGTATGCCTGTGCCTGACCGCCGAAAAGGTGCGCCAGCTGGGCCTGCGCCCGATGGTCGAGAACAATCGCAGTCAGTACGGCACGGCGTTTACGGTGTCGATCGAGGCGCGCGAGGGCGTGAGCACCGGCGTCAGCGCGGCGGACCGCATCACCACGATTCGCGCCGCCATCGCCGACGATGCCGGCACCGATGCCGTGGTCAGTCCGGGCCATGTGTTTCCGCTGGTGGCCGTGGACGGTGGCGTGCTGCAACGCCGCGGGCATACCGAGGGCTCGGTCGAACTGGCCCGCATGGCGGGACTGGCGCCAGCGGCTGTGCTGTGCGAACTGATGAATCCCGACGGCACCATGGCGCGCCGCGCGGAAGCGCTGGCCTTTGCGCAGATGTATCAACTGCCGGTGCTGACGATTGCCGATCTGGTCGCCTGGCGCGAAATCCACGGTTGACGGGGCAGGGCGCGCGCCGCCCGCCGCGCGCCAGATCGCCTTCGAACCGCATCGGCCATGCTCGTTGAGGACAATTGTTCATCGCCTATCGTGCTGCGATGCGCCCATGCTGTGCGAAAATGCCGGGGCCTTTTTTCCCGTCCTTATGAGGGTTTCCCGATGTTTTTTCGCATTTTCTCGCGCGTGACGCTGCTTGTTGGCGCGTGTTTCAGTCTTGCCGCGCAGGCCGAATCGAATGGTGTGGCGCCTCTCAACAACGTCCCTGTGCGGCCAGCCGCGGCGAGCGCGCTGTATCAATGCCAGGGCGCCGCGGGCGGCACGGTGTTTCGTGCGTCGCCGCGCGATGGCTGCACGATGGTGGCTTCCGCCGACCCCGCGCCCCCGGATCCCCAGCGCTGGCTGCCGCTGATGGGCACCAACGGCATGATTTCCTATCTGGACCAGACGTCGATCCGCCGACGCGGTGTCGAGGTCGGCGTGGCATTGGTGCATAACGTGCCGCCTGGCGTGATCAAGACCACCAGCGGCGACACCATTCGCTCCTCTTTGAAGCGGATGGTGCTGAACTGTGCCACGTCGATGTACGCCGTGATCGAACAGACGCTGTACAGGAAGCGCTACGCGCGCGGCATTCGCTTTATACGATGCGCGGTCCCCAGTCCGGCATGCCACAGCCGGCGGCCTCCGGCACGCTGGCGGGCGATCTGGTCGCTCGCCTGTGCCGCTAGGCGCTCCGTTGCGCCGGTAAATCGGATCCGCGTCCCGGGCCTGATTTACCGGACGCGGCCGGAAATGCAGCCGGCAATCGCGGCGTTTGTCAGCCGTCAGTCCGCCACGTGGCGTGCTTTCCAGGTGCCGTCCGACTGCTTGCAGAACCAGCCCGACCACGCTTCGGTGGCGCTGCCGCGCTGCAATTCCGATTTCAAACGTCGGCAGGTCTGGCCGTTGTCGGTCTTGGTGGCGACGGGGCTGATCGTGCCATCCACGGCCTGACGCCGACCCTCGGCGGGGTAGTGCCATTCCACCACCTTGTTGTCCTCAGTGTCCTTGAGCGCAGTGCGCACGGCCTTCTGCAGCGACGCCGCTTCCTTCTGCGTCAGCGTGCCGACGATGCTGCCGGACAGGTAGTTCTCGAAATAGGCGAGCGCGGGCTGGGCGGAGCCGATAAGCAGTGCGAGGCCGACACCGGCGGCGACGGCGGGGCGGAATTGGCGCAGAACGGGCATGGCGGTTCCTTGTTGGTGAAAAGCCTTGATGCCGCCGATTGTAATCTCGGGATGTCGGCTTAGGCGCATTGCGATGCACAAAGTCGGGGGCGCGCAGTGCGGCGGACCGGTCCGCAAGGCGTCGATCTCGTCAAATATTGCCCGTGCCGATAGCGCCCATGGCATACGCGCACATGGCCTATGCTTGTCTTGCGCCCGCAAACCCACGCCGGATGCGGCTTTCAGCCCACCGGTGAGACATTTTGTTTCAAACGTTGCGGCACCGAAACGTGACTTTTAAGGCGCGGATTGATAAGGTTCGGCAATCGCAATGCAACAATCGCGACAAGCTCCATGCATCGTTTTTCCTCCAGGTTTGAGCACGCTTTCGACATCGTCACCGTCGTGTTACTGCCTGGTCCGTCTTTTGCTCCGGCCATCAGTTGAAATTTTCCGACGCACTCCGGGCGGCACGCTCCGTCCGGTGGCCTGATTTCCCACCAACCCTGCTATCGGCTTTCATGTCCGCTCACCCGACATCGCTCCATTCCGCCCATCGTCCGACCGCCGCGCCCGCGCGCCGATACGTCGGCAGGATGCCCGGGCTGGGACGATGGTTAAGTGGTGGCGTGCTGGCCGTGATGGCGCTTTCCGCGCATGCGTTCGACTTCGAAACGGTGGCGGCGCGTGCGCGGCAGTTGTCGGGCTCGCCGTACAAGCCGGTCAAGGCGCAGGAGTTGCCGCGCGAGTTGAAGGACCTGTCGTACGAGCGGTATCGCGAGATCGAATACAAGCCTGAGCGCTTTGCCTGGCGCGGCGCTCGCCTGCCGTTCGAGATCTCGTTCTTCCACGAAGGCATGGTGTTCGACCAGCCCGTCAGGATCAACGAGGTGGTCAACAACAGCGTGCGCGAATTCCGCTTCGATCCGGCGGCATTCAACTATGGATCGCACAAGGTGGACGCGGCCAAGCTCAAGGGGCTGGGATTTGCCGGCTTCCGGTTGATGTATCCGCTCAACCAGGGCAAGCGCAAGGATGAACTGGCGTCGTTCCTCGGCGCGAGCTATTTCCGCGCGGTCGGCAAGGACCAGTGGTATGGCCTGTCGGCGCGCGGTCTCGCGGTCGATACCGCGCTGAATTCGGGCGAGGAATTTCCACGCTTCGTCGAATACTGGATCGAACGTCCCGGCCCCAACGACAAGCAACTGACGATCTACGCGCTGATGGACTCGCGCCGCATGAGTGGCGCGTATCGCTTCATCATCAAGCCCGGCAACGAGACCGTGATGGAAGTGAAGTCGCGGCTGTTCCTGCGCGAGAACGTGACCAAGCTGGGTCTGGCGCCGCTCACCAGCATGTATCTGTTCGGCGAGAACCAGCCGTCCCAGACGGCGGACTTCCGTCCCGAAGTGCATGACTCCGACGGCCTGTCGGTGCAGCTCGGCACCGGGGAGTGGATCTGGCGACCGCTGGTCAATCCGAAGCGCCTGCTGGTGACGTCGTTCGGCGCCACCAATCCGCAGGGTTACGGGCTGATGCAGCGCGACCGCAGCTTCGACAATTACCAGGAAATCGGCGCGTGGTACGAGCGCAGGCCGAGCGCGTGGGTCGAGCCCAGGGGCAATTGGGGATCGGGCCGCGTGGAGCTGGTGCAGATTCCGACGCCCGATGAGACCAACGACAACGTGGTGGCTTTCTGGGTGCCCGACAACCCGCCCAAGCCCAAGCAGGCGTTCGACTACGAATACCGGCTGAAATGGCAGAAGGACGGCGAGAACCTGCCGCCGCTGTCGTGGGTCACGCAGACGCGCCGCGGACAAGGCATGACGCGCAAGCAGGACGACACCAGTTTTTCGCTGGTGGTGGACTTCGAAGGACCGGCGTTCAAGCGGCTGCCCGAAGAGGTGCGGCTGGATCCGGTGGTTTCGGCGGACGCCAATGGCGAAGTGCTCAAGACAACGGTCCAGCGCAATGAGGCCACGGGTGGCTGGCGCATGACGATGTTCATGCGGCGCAAGGACGAGAACAAGCCGGTTGAGTTGCGCGGCTATCTTCGCAACGGCAATACAACGCTATCCGAGACATGGAGCTACATCTTACCCCCCGGCTAAAGCAGCGCCCGGCCCAGGCGGCGGCAGCATGCGAGCGATATGTCGATCGGCTGCCGGCTTCGCCCGAACTGCGTAGCGAGTTGCTGGCCGATACCCCGAAGTCGCTGATGTCGAGCGTCCCGACCGAAGGGATCGAGGTGCCATCGGCCATGATTGAATTGCAGACGCGCCTGGCTGGGCGCGATCCGAAGGACAAGGACGCGAACGCTTTGAACCAAGGCAACGCGCCGGGCGGCGCCACATACGCATCGGTCGGACGCCGCTTCACGATGGCCTACGGCAATCCGCAGGTCGACGGCAAGCCGTTGCTGCAACGGCGCGACGACGGCACCGTGCATGTCGCCACCGGTCCCGAGCCGCAGCGCGCGTCGATGGTGCCGCGGCAATGGCCGCCGCACATCATCTGGGGCGGTCTGCGCAACGCGTGGCGCCGCATGCTCGGCCGCCCGCCGGTGCCCGAAACCTGGGATACGCTGCACGACGGCCCCGATGCCGAAGGCAAATGGCATCCGGCCGGCTCGCATCGCCGCTGGTTCCTGCTTGCGCTGGTAGTCGTCCAAACCATCATGGCCACCTATTTCATGGCCAAGGTGCTGCCCTATCACGGCGCCGATCCGCTCGAAGCGGCCATTCTTGCGCTGTTCGCCATCCTGTTCGCGTGGGTGTCCGCGGGGTTCTGGACGGCGATGATGGGATTCCTTGTGCTGCTAAAGGGCGGCGACCGGCATTTGATATCGCGCACCGCAGCCAGCGATGCGCCGATCCCCGCCGACGCGCGCACCGCAGTCATCATGCCGATCTGCAACGAGGACGTGACGCGCGTGTTTGCCGGATTGCGCGCGACGTACGAATCGCTGGAGCGCACGGGCGAACTGCAGCATTTCGATTTCTTCGTGTTGTCCGATAGCGGCAATCCCGACCTGCGCACCGCCGAACACGATGCGTGGATGGAGATCTGCCGCGCAGTGGGCGGGTTCGGCCGGATCTTCTATCGCTGGCGCCGCCACCGCGTGAAGCGCAAGACCGGCAACGTCGCGGACTTCTGCCGCCGCTGGGGCAGCAAGTATCGCTACATGATCGTGCTCGATGCGGACAGCGTCATGAGCGGCGAGTGCCTGGCCACGCTCACCCGGCTGATGGAAGCGAATCCCGGCGCCGGCATCATCCAGACCGCGCCGCTGGCAGTGGGGCGCGACACGCTTTACGCCCGCGTGCAGCAGTTCTCGACGCGCGTCTACGGGCCGCTGTTCACCGCGGGCCTGCACTATTGGCAACTGGGCGAATCGCACTACTGGGGCCACAACGCCATCATCCGCGTGAAGCCTTTCATGGAGCACTGCGGGCTGGCGCCATTGCCGGGCAAGGGGCCGTTGTCCGGCGAGATCCTCTCGCATGACTTCGTCGAAGCGGCCATGATGCGCCGCGCGGGCTGGGGCGTGTGGATCGCCTATGATCTGCCGGGCTCGTTCGAAGAACTGCCGCCGAACCTGCTCGACGAAGTCAAGCGCGACCGGCGCTGGTGCCAGGGCAACCTGATGAACTTCCGGCTGTGGATGAAGCAAGGGTTCCACGCGGTGCACCGCGCGGTGTTCCTCACCGGCATCATGGCCTATGTGTCGGCGCCGCTGTGGTTCCTGTTCCTGCTGCTGTCGACGGCCGCGCTGGCCAAGCACGCGCTGGTGCCGCCCGAGTATTTCACCAAGCCCTACCAGCTGTTTCCGACGTGGCCGGAATGGCATCCGGAAAAGGCGCTTGCGCTGTTCTCGGCCACGGCCACCCTGCTGTTTCTGCCAAAGCTGGCCAGCGTGATCCTGCTGCTCAGGGATGCCAGGCAGTACGGCGGTGTGGTCCGCCTGTTCCTCAGCATGTTGATCGAGATGACGTTCTCGGCGTTGCTCGCGCCCACGCGCATGCTGTTCCACACCAAGTTCGTGATTGCCGCGTACAGCGGCTGGGGCATCTCGTGGAAGTCGCCCCCGCGCGAAGACGCGGAGACCACCTGGGGCGAAGCGTTCCGTCGCCATGGCTGGCACACGGTGCTGGGTCTGGTGTGGGGCGCTGGCGTGTACTGGCTCAGCCCGGGTTTCATCTGGTGGCTGCTGCCAATCGTCGGTTCGCTGGCGCTATCGATTCCGCTTTCGGTGATGCTGTCGCGCGTGTCGCTGGGACGCGCCGCACGCCGAGCCGGCCTGTTCATGATTCCCGAAGAATCGGTCGTGCCGCGAGAAATCGTCGAGACGCAGCAGCATGTGGAGAGCGCGCAGGAGCCGCCGAAGTTTGTCGATGCAGTGGTCGACCCAGTAGCCAATGCGCTGATGTGCGCCACTGCCAGCGCGCGCACGATCCAGCCGCAGACCGCGCGCATGCAGCACGCGTCGCTGGTGCAGCACGCGCTGACCAACGGCCCGAACTCGCTGTCCGCAGCGCAGAAACACATCCTGCTTGGCGATCCGTTTGCCTTGTCGAAGCTACACGAACTGGTCTGGGGTTCGCCGCTGGCCGATGCGGCGTGGAAGGAGACACGGGTGCTGATGCGCCGCGCGCCCAACGTGTTGCCATTGCGACCACGCGCGGCATAAGCGCGCAGGGGCGCTTTCAGAGAAAAGGCAAGCCGGGTGCTTGCCTTTTTTATTGGGCGCGACTATCCGGAAGCCGTTGGCATAAGAACCGCAAAGTTTTAAACGACTCGGCGATTTATCGCAGTGCCGATACGCAGATCGGCGCGTTGATATAGACGTCGCCGACGCGGCGTTCGCCACGGTCGTTGCGGGTCATATATCGGAACATCATGCTCACGCCAAGCTTGGTGAGAATTTCGACGTCGCGATTGGCGCAGATGTTGCGCTGGAGCGGCGCAGCATAGCTGACCTCGAAGCTGGCCAGATCGAGCATCGGTCCGCGATAGTTGGTCAGTTCGAGCTGGAACAGGACGTGTTTGCCGGGGATCGACTGGCAACGCCGCAGACGCGTTTCGCCATCGATTTCCATGGGCAGCGCATCGTTGAGCTGACGGCAGGCGCGCGCCAGCACGCTGTCTGGCCGATTGGTATTGCGCAGCAGTTCGGGGACGCCGGCGCCGCCGGTGTTCTGGCCGGTGGCGGCGCCCTTGAGCATGCGCGGCAGTGCTTCGGCTTCGTCGACCACCACGGGCGCGGGCGACGGTGCGGATGCCACAGCGGGCGGCCTGCCCGGCGCGGCCCTTGCGGGCAGCGACGGCAAGGCTGCAAGGGCAACCAGGCTCAGCGTAGCGATAAACGGCTTGGGTCGTATGGTCATGCGGGATAACGGTGCCGGGGACGGTCCCGTGATGATCCGTCGCCCGCGATGCGTCTGACTCCGTGGACTGGATGACATCCGTCCCGACAGGCACGCATTGTACCCTCCACCCCGCTGCACGTGAAAGCCACGCCACCCAAGTTGCCGCGCGTGCAGACGCTGTGCAGCGGATTTTCCACGCTACTTCGGACGACTTGACGGGCGCGCCGCAACGCGCTGGCGTGCTATGCAACAATTGCGTCTTGCCTTTTGCGGATTCCCCCCATGACGTCCTCGACAAGCTCGCCTTCCAGTGCGCGCTTTCCCCTCTGGCTGCTGATCTGCGCGTCGCTGACCGCTATCGCGCCGCTTTCGATCGACATGTATCTGCCCAGCTTTCCAGCGCTGGCTGCCGATCTGCATACAGATATCGGCCAGGTACAGCTCACGCTGGGCACGTTCCTGGTGGGACTGGCAATCGGTCAGGCTTTTTACGGGCCGATCAGCGATCGCTTTGGCCGCAAGGCGCCGCTCTATATCGGACTGGCACTCTACGGACTGGCAGCGGCCGGATGTGCCATGGCGACGAGCGTCGAATCGCTGATGCTGTGGCGTTTTCTGCAGGCGCTGGGCGGGTGCACCGGGCTGGTCGTGTCGCGCGCGGTGATACGCGACAGGCTCGAGGCGCGTGAATCCGCGCGTGCGTTTTCGTCGCTGATGCTGGTGATGGGCCTGGCGCCGATCCTCGCTCCGCTGATTGGCGGCGCGGTGCTGGCGGCCAGCGGATGGCGCGCCATCTTCTGGATTCATGCCGGCGCGGCGGTGCTGCTGCTGTGGCTGGTGCATGCACGCATGGAAGAATCGCTCGATCCGCAGCGACGCCGCACCCTGCATCCGGGTACGGTGCTGCGCAGCTATTGGGAGCTGCTGCGCGATCGTGAATTCCTCGGCTATTCGCTGGCGGCGGGATGCGTGCAGGGTGGCATGTTTGCCTACATCGCAGGCTCGCCGTTCGTGCTGATCGAACTGCATGGCATCGATCCCTCCCACTACGGCTTCGTTTTCGGCGCCAACGCGTTTGGCCTGATCGCAATGTCGCAGGTCAACGCGCGGCTGGTGCGGGCGCGCGCGCTCGATGACGTGCTGCGCCACGCGTTGTTTGCACCATGCCTGGCGGGCCTGGTGCTGGCGGCCACCGCACTGGCGGGCGTGGCATCGTTACCGGTGCTGCTGCTCTGCTTCTTCGTATTCCTTGCCGGACTCGGCTGCATCACGCCCAATGCGTCGGCACTCGCGCTGGCGCACCAGAGTCATCGCGCCGGCACGGCTTCGGCGCTGATGGGCACGTTGCAGTTCGGCTTCGGCACTCTGGCCGGTGCGGCAGTGAGCCTGTGGCACGACGGCACGGCGTTGCCGCTGGCCGTGGTCATGGCGATCTGCGGCAGCGGCGCGGTGCTGTTGCGCCTCTATGGCCGGGCCGGCGTACACAGGCCCCGTCCTGCCGCATAGGTCCATGGCACATCGGCCGGTATGCACGTCAGGCACGGCGCGTCGCATGCGTTGCGCCGCGCCGGCTCTTCGTTGCTTATCCCGTCCGTTATGCCGTCCGTTATGTCGTCCCGTATGCCATCACGCGGCCTGGTTGGCGGGCTCGACAGGCGCGATCGACACGGCAGGCGCGCTTTGCATGACCACCAGTTGCGCGGGCATCGGCGCGGCAAATCCGGCCTGGCCGAAGCTGTCGCGAATGGTGCGATTGGTATCGAAATACACCTGCCAGTAGTGGTCGTTGTGGCAATGCGGCCGCACGGCCAGCACCGGGCCCACCAGCGTAAATTCCAGGATCTCCACGTCGACCGGCGGATCGCTTAGCACGTTGGGGATCGCGGCGATTTTTTCCTTGAGCAGCGCAATCGCGGCCATCGCGTCCGTGGTGCCGGCGAGTTGGGCTTTCAGTTCGACGCGGCGATACGAATTGGCGCTGAAGTTCTGGATGGTGTCGCTGAAGATCTTGTTGTTGCCGATCACGGTCATGACATTGTCAGGCGTGTCGATCGAGGTCGAGAACAAACCGATTTCTCGCACCGTGCCTGTGATGCCGCCAATGGTCACGAAGTCGCCGACCTTGAACGGACGCAACACCACCAGGAATGCACCGGCCGCGAAGTTGGCCATCAGGCCGGACCACGCCATGCCGATCGCCACGCCCGCCGCGGCAATCAGTGCGGCGAAGGTGGTGGTCTGGATGCCGAAGTATCCGAGGATGCCGATCACCAGCACGACATTGAGCGTGACCGTCACGATCGAGCCGACATAGCGCAGCAGCGTGGGATCGACGCTTTGCCTCGACAGCGATTTCTGGACCAGACGGACCACGAAATGGATCAGCCATCGGCCCACGACCCAGAACGCCAGGGCCGCCAGGACCTTTATGCCGAATACGGTGGCGTAGCCGTAGATGACATCGCGAATGCTTTGCAGTGAGGTGGTATCCATGGGACACGCTCCTGTGATGAACGGGCAGGGAAGAATCACGGACAGCGAAAGAGCAAACGCTGCTGATAATGTCAGGATCGCGAGACACGCGTGTGTCGGCGTTTCGGAACGGGCAAGGGCATTATTGGGCGCGTCGCCATGAAACTTCAAGGCAATCTTTGTGAATGGAAAGCAAAACGGCCGGACTCATGTCCAGCCGTTTTTCCTTGACGATCACCGTGTCCCTGGCGCGTGGCGCGCCATGCGGTTACCAGTTGGTTTCGCGCTCCGCGGTGGCGGAAATGCGGTGCAGCGTCAGGTCCGCGCCGTTGAACTCCTCTTCCGGATCCAACCGGATTCCCACCAGCTTCTTGAGCGCCCCGTAGACCACGGCGCCGCCCGCCAGTGCAATGACCACGCCCATGAGTGTGCCGATCAATTGCGCCAGCAACGATACGCCGCCAATGCCGCCCAGCGCCTTCGCGCCAAAAATGCCGGCGGCGATACCGCCCCACGCGCCGCACAGGCCGTGCAGCGGCCAGACGCCCAGCACGTCATCGATGCGCCATTTATTTTGTGCAAGCGTGAACATGTAGACGAACAGCACGCCGGCCACGGCGCCTGTGATCAATGCGCCCAGCGGGTGCATCAGGTCCGAGCCGGCACATACGGCCACCAGCCCGGCCAGCGGGCCGTTGTACGCAAAGCCGGGGTCATTGCGCCCCACGGCCCATGCCGCCAGCGTGCCGCCGACCATCGCCATCAGTGAATTGATCGCCACCAACCCGCTGATCTTGTCGATGGTCTGCGCGCTCATCACGTTGAAGCCGAACCAACCGACCGCCAGCACCCAGGCGCCGAGCGCGAGGAACGGGATATTCGACGGCGGATGTGCGCTGATGCGGCCATCCTTCTGATAACGCCCGCGCCGCGCACCGAGCAGCAACACCGCAGGCAGCGCGATCCAGCCGCCGACCGCATGCACTACGACCGAACCGGCAAAATCATGGAACGGTGCGCCTGCCACGGCGCTGATCCAGTCCTGAATGCCGAAGCGATTGTTCCAGGCGATGCCTTCGAAAAACGGATAGATAAAGCCCACTAGAACAAAGGTGGCAATCAGCTGTGGGTTGAAACGCGAGCGTTCGGCGATGCCGCCTGAAATGATGGCGGGAATGGCCGCCGCAAACGTAGCCAAAAAGAAGAACTTGACCAGTTCATGGCCGTTCTTTTGCGCCAGCGTTTCGGCGCCGGCAAAGAATTGCACGCCGTACGCCACGGTATAGCCGATAAAGAAATACGCCAGCGTCGATACCGCAAAATCGACCAGGATTTTCACGAGCGCATTTACCTGGTTTTTCTTGCGCACGGTACCCAGTTCTAGAAAGGCGAACCCTGCGTGCATCGCCAGCACCATGATTGCGCCGAGCAGGATGAACAAGGCATCCGTGCCAGTCTTCAAGTTGTCCATTGTGATCTCATGCTCAAAATGGGCGCATGAGTAAGCAAATACCGTTCCAGAAATTGTCCTTTATGGGGATTGGCGCGCAAAGACGGTGCGCGGCGCACCTGCATGGGGTGTTCGGGGACCATGGACGGCGGTGGCGGCCTGCCGGTTCTGGCGCCGTGGCCGATAACCGTCCGCATCGATTCGCCAAAACGATGCATGGGGTAGTCATCGGCAGAACCAATTCGGTGCGCCATGGTTTTTCGCACCGAATCCGGGCATTTGTGCGTTGCGCCTCATGTGGGTGTCCAAGCACATGAAAATTGCGCATTCGTGGCGCAAACGCCATTTTCCTGTCGCCTTGACGAAGTGCGCCGTTCGATGCGTCAACCGCGCCAAAAGTGACGAACCGATCGGGCAAATAAAGGGGTAAAACGCCCGCTAAGTCTTGTCAGAGAACGATTTCCGGCAGTTTTCGTTGCTTCGGTGCCACTAGGGATTGCCCAAGCCGCAAAGGGCAGATTAGACTGCGCCGATCGGACTTTTGCCAGCTGGCATAAAGGTTCGGTGACGACGACCAACAAGGGAAATCAGCCATGAATAAAGGTGAACTGGTATCGGCCATCGCCGCGGAAGCAGAACTCAGCAATGCCGCCGCCGAGCGCGCGCTGAACGCTGCGCTGGACAGTATCAAGAAGGCAGTGGCCAAGGGGGACTCGGTTACGCTGGTAGGATTTGGCAGCTTCAGCTCGGGCAAGCGTGCAGCCCGTACCGGTCGCAATCCGCGCACCGGCGAAACGATCAAGATTCCGGCCGCCAAGACGGTGAAGTTCTCCGCTGGCCAGGGTTTCAAGGACGCCGTGAACAAGAAGAAGTAAGCGCATCGTGTCCCAGCAGTAAAGAGAGCGGCCTGACGGGCCGCTTTTCTTTTTGGGCGATCCATTCCGAACCGCCGTCGGTGCATCGTTCCAATACCGGTTTATCGATGCCCGCCGCGCGATTGCAGCATTCGGCACGCCATTTGCGCGCGCGTCGAGTTACACTGCCCGCGCCTCAGGCTCGATTTCTGGATTTTCTGCGATGAACGATCTGTCCCACCAGCTTTCCATGACCGTGCTGATGACGCCGGACATGGCCAATTTCTCTGGCAACGTCCACGGCGGCACCATTCTCAAATACCTCGACATGGTGGCCTACGCATGCGCCAGCCGTTATGCCGGCCGCTACGTGGTGACGCTGTCGGTGGACCAGGTGGTGTTTCGCCAGCCGATTCATGTCGGCGAACTCGTGACCTTCCTGGCCGCGGTCAATTTCACCGGCCGCAGTTCGATGGAAATCGGCATCAAGGTGGTGACCGAGAATATTCGCAGCAAGGTCGTGCGGCATACCAACAGCTGCTATTTCACGATGGTGGCGGTGGACGACAACGGCACGCCGGCTGAAGTGCCGCCGCTGCAGCCGCGCGACGAGGTGGAGCGCCAGCGTTTCGAAGCGGCCAAGCAACGCCGCGCGCTGCGCCAGGAAATGGAAAAGCGTCACGACGAAATCAAGGGAGCGACGACAGAATGATGCGCAAGCTTGCCGTGCGGCCCGGCGGATTCGGCATGAGGGGCGCGTTTTGCGTTTTTGGCGTGTTGGGCATGATGGCCGGATCGGTGGCGCTGTCCGACGTTGCGCATGCCGAGGAAATCGCCAGCGTCTCCACCAACTTCCGCATGACCGGCTCCGACAAGGTCGTGATCGAGGCGTACGACGATCCGCTGGTCGAAGGCATTACCTGCTACGTATCGCGGGCGCGCACTGGCGGCATCAAGGGCTCGCTCGGCATGGCCGAGGACCCGCCGGAGGCGTCCATCGCTTGCCGGCAGGTGGGCACGATCGCCTTCAAGGGGCCGCTCAAGGCGCAGGAGGACGTGTTTTCAGAGCGGATGTCGATTCTGTTCAAGACGCTGCACGTAGTGCGCGCCGTGGATCGCAAACGGAACACGCTGGTGTATCTGACCTACTCCGACCGTATCGTCAGCGGCAGTCCGCAGAATGCCGTGACGGCGGTGCCGGTGCCCGCCGCAACGCCGATTCCAACGCGGTGAGCGACGGCGGCGCCCGGATCCATGCGATGGAGCCGGGCGCCGCATGCGGCGCGGGCGCGCCTACTCGAACAGCTTGCGCAGATTCGACTTGAGGATCTTGCCGTTGGGATTTCGCGGCAGCATCTCGTCACGCACGATGATCCGTACCGGCACCTTGAAGGCCGCCAGCCGCTCGCGCACGAATGCCTGCAATTCCGCTTCAGTGGCGTGCGCGCCGGGCTTCAGGCTGACCACCGCGCCTGGCTCTTCGCCCAGCGTGCGATGCGCGATGCCGACCACTGCCGCATCCATCACGGCAGGATGCGCATACAGCGCACTTTCCACCTCGATGCAGTAGATGTTTTCGCCGCCGCGGATCAGCATGTCCTTCATGCGATCGACGATGTAGAGAAACCCTTCCTCGTCGAGGCGCGCGATATCGCCAGTGTGCAGCCAGCCATCGACGAATGTCTTGGCGGTGGCCTCGGGCTTGTTCCAGTAGCCGTGCAGCACGTTGGCGCCACGCACCATCAACTCGCCGATTTCCCCGGGCGGCAGGGCGTTGCCGAAGCCGTCGTCGATCTTCATCTCGCCGATCGGCAGCGCGGGCCCGCTGCTGTCGGGGCGAAACACGTATTCCTCGGCGCTATGGCTGGTGAATGTGGCGGAGGTTTCGGTCATGCCCCAACCGATGCCCGGCGCGGCGTGCGCAAACGCTTCCTGGATGCGCCGCACCAGTTCCGGCGATGCGGGCGCGCCGCCGTAGTTGATGTTCTCCAGCGACGATAAGTCGAATTCGGCTCGTTGCGGATGCTCGATGATCTGCCAGGCGATCGTCGGCACGCCGCCAGCGGCGGTGCAACGCTCGCGCTCGATCAATTCCATCGCGCGCAGCGTGTCCCAGCGATACATCAGCACGATCTTGCTGCCCGACGCCAGCGCCCCGTTCAGCACCGACATGCAACCGGTGACATGAAAGAACGGCACGGCCAGCAGCATGCCTTTCTGCGGCGCATTGGGATCGGGTTCCGGAATCGGCTCGCCGCGCCGCAGCAGGTTGCGCATGGGACTGAACTGCGCGCATACGGCAACCGTGCTGGCGTTGCGATGGGTGCCGACTGCGCCTTTCGGGCGGCCGGTGGTGCCCGAGGTATAGAAGATCGTGGCGTCGTCGTCCGGATCCAGCGGCACGGCGGGCAGCGATTGCGAGGGCAGGGACGGCCATGCGTCCGATTCGCCGATCACGCCCGCAAGCGGCACGATGCGCGGATCGTCGAAGCGCGCGTCCGCGGGCGCGCGCGACACGTAGATGCGCTCCAGCGCCGGACAGTTAGGCAGATGTTCGAGGATACGGTCAAGGCGCTCGTAATCGACGATGGCGACGCGGCTGCCTGAATCGGTCAGCCCGTATTCGAGTTCCGGGCCGGTCCACCAGGCGTTCAGTGGCGTGACGATCGCGCCCGTAAGCAGCCCGGCATAGAACGCCACCGGCCATTCGGGCAGGTTGCGCATTGCCACCGCCACGCGGTCGCCCCGGCGCACGCCGTCCTTGACCAGCTGATGCGCCAGCGCGGTGGCGGCCAGTGCGAATGCGCGATAGCTGACGCGTTCGTCCTCATAGACCACGAACGTCTTGTCGCCCCACGCCGCGGCAATCAGGAACAGATCGCGCAGCGTGGGCGGCGCGTTCTTCCAGACCGTGGTGGGGATGCCGCGCACGACGCGCGTCTCGGTTTCGAACGGCGCGCCGGGCGCGGTCAGCCGCGCGTGGGCTTCGGCGATCGACATGGCCGGCCATCCTGCGCCGGCCTGCGGAAGTTGCTGCGGATGCTGCGATTGTTGCGACATGCATGGCCTCCCCGCAAGAAACAGCTCAGATGGTGACGCCTCCGTCGACGACCAGCGCCTGGCCGGTCATGAACGTGCTGGCCGCCGATGCCAGGAAGCACGCGGCGCCGGCAATTTCCACCGGCTCGCCGATGCGGCGCAGCGGCGCGTTTTCGGTCGACTGCTTGTAGCGCACCGGGTCTTCCCACAGCGCACGCGCGAAATCGGTCTTGATCAGTCCCGGCGCGATGCAGTTCACGCGCACGTTATGCGGCCCGAACTCCACTGCCAGGTTACGCGCCAACTGGAAGTCGGCGGCCTTGGAGACGTTGTAGACGCCGATCGTCGGCGAGCCGCGCAGTCCGCCGATCGACGACACGATGATGATCGAGCCGTCTTTCCGGTCGATCATCTGCGGCGCAACCATCTGGATCAGCCAGTGATTCGAGATCACATTGTTGTCGAGCACCTTGCGGAACTGATCGTCGGAGACGCCGCTCATCGGGCCGTAGTACGGGTTGGATGCCGCATTGCAGACCAGCACGTCGACCTTGCCGAACACGCGATTGGTTTCGTCGACCAGATGCTGCAGTGCTTCCTTGGACGAGATATTGGCAGCCACCGCGAGCGCCGTGCCGGCGCCGTGCTGCGCGTTGATGGCGTCCGCCACTTCCTGGCAGGCTTCGCCCTTGCGCGACGAGATGACGACCTTCGCGCCCTGCACGGCAAGCTGTTCGGCGATGGCGCGGCCGATGCCGCGCGACGATCCGGTGATGATGGCAACCTTGCCCGACAGATCGAACAATGACATGCGTGTCTCCAGGTGGGTGGCTGCGGTACATGCCGCTGCCTGATTCGTGAATTGGCCGGGACATTATGGGCAGGCGCTCGCGTCCAGTCCACAGCCGCAGACGTGCGCGGCAAGCTGTATCAGCAAACTTTCTGCCGGCAATTCATGCGATGCATGTCGCGTACCGCAGGGCGACGCGATCCCGGCGGCCCCGGTGCAAGCGCGCTAGTCCGACGCTGCCAGAAGGGCGCGAAGGCGCACCTGCAGTGCGGCGCGCAAGCCTTCGTCCAGACGGATGCCGAAGCGCTCCGACAGCAGTGCAATGACCGCATCGGGCGATTCCAGTTGCGTCCTGCGCACCGCACCATCGGTGCGGCGCTCGGCCAGACAGCCATTCGCCAGCGACAGCCGCGCACCGCTGTGGTCGGTGCGCGCCACCATCAACGTCTGTGTGAAATGGCTGTCCGGATGCGTGCTGACGTACCAGTTGCGCGCGACAAAATCGATCTGCGGCTGCGGCGTCAGGTCGAACCGGTACATCGCGCGCCAACTATCTGCAGCGTCAGCGGTCGTGCGGTCGGGCGGGTCCTGGTCGTCGTGCGCGTCCTCTGCGACGCGTACCGCAAGCTCGTACGTATGAAATGCCGCACCGCCCGTGGCGGTCGATGCAGGCGCGGGCTGCAGCCGATAACCGGCATTCCTGTCGATCGGCAAGGACAACGGCAGCGCAAAATCCGGCGTCGGGCCACCGAAGCCGACATCGGCGATATGGCTTTCGTGCGCCACATCGACGCGCAGCAGCATGTGCGAGAGCCCGGTCGGCGTGGTGTCGGGAACGTTCCAGCGCACGCGCGCGGCGAGTGGCGTGACGTGGAATCCCAGCGATTTCAGCCCGGCGCAGAACAGGGTATTGAGCTCGAAGCAGTAGCCGCCGCGGTGTTCGTCGACCAGTTTGCGGAAGACCGACGGCAGGTCGATGTCCACGCGTCTTCCCGTCAGCGCATCGAGGTTTTCGAACGGAATATGCGTCAGGTGCGCAGCGATCAGCGCGTCGAGCGCGGCCAGGGTAGGGGCTGGCGTGGCGTCGATGCCGATGCGCTGCAACCAGGCGGCGCGCTGGGGATCTGTCAATGCGGGAATCTCGTCGGCGGGCAGCATGATAAATAGGCAGAAATAGTGGGGCGGCTCGAACGGGCGTCAGGGGCCTTTGCGGCCGGGCGCGGCATCACTAATATAGGCCCACATCAAAACCGCACGCGCGGCGGGGTTTCACGCATGACGCCGTGGCCCCGAAAACAAGGAGACGCCCCGTGAAAACCCTGATCGATCATTTGTCGAACTACGCGGCCTATCATCGCGATCCGCGCAACGTGCTGACGCACTTCATCGGCATCCCGATGATCGTGCTGGCCGTCACGGCGCTGCTGGGCCGGCCGCAATGGCCGCTGGGCGATGGCGCGTGGTATCTGTCGCCCGCCATGATCGTCTACGCGCTGTCGTGTCTGTTCTATCTGCGTCTGTCGTTCGGATTCGGCCTGGCGATGGCAGCCATCCTGGCCGTCTTCGTCTGGGCGGGCGCGTGCATCGCAGCGCTTTCCACCGCTGCGTGGCTGCTGTCGGGCATCGGACTGTTCTTGCTTGGATGGGTGATTCAGTTCGTGGGCCACTACTTCGAAGGGCGCAAGCCGGCCTTCGTCGACGACCTTTCCGGCCTGATCGTCGGCCCGCTTTTCCTCGTGGCGGAAGCCGCTTTCGCAATGGGACTGGCGCGCGAAACACGCGAAGCGATGGTCGCGCACGCGCATTGAGCGAGGGAATTTTTCGCGGCAGCGCGTGCCTGACACACGCGAAAGTGGGGGGACGTCAGGCGTCTTGGCGTGTTTGCTGACGCAAACCAGCGACAAAACCCGGGGTTTTCACTTGGTTTGACCGATGCCACGTGAGAAAACCCCTTTACTTCTGGCCGTTTCCGCTATGATTCAGTGCGTGCCGGCCAGCACAGTCGCAACGCTGCAAACGCTGGCGTTGCAAGCAGCCGGGACTCTAATCTTCAACTCTCGTATATCGATATGGCGACCAAAGCGAAACCGACCGCGAAGACTGCAACCAAGCCTGCCGCCAAGAAGGCCGCAGCAACCAAGGCACCTGTGAAGGCTGCCGCAAAGAAGGCCGCCGCTCCGGCCAAGAAGGCTGCTCCCGCCGCTGCTCCGACCCCGAAGCCGCTGAAGGACACCTTCAACAAGTCGAGCCTGGTCGCTCACCTCGTGGCGCAAACCCAGCTCGAAGCCAAGGCCGTGAAGACGGTGCTGGCCCATCTCGAAAACACCATCGTTAGCGCGCTGAACAAGAAGGGCGCTGGCGAATTCACGCTGCCGGGCCTGCTGAAGGTCACCGCACAACAAGTGCCGGCAAAGAAGAAGCGCTTCGGCAAGGACCCGTTCACGGGTGAAGAGCGTTGGTTCCCGGCCAAGCCGGCCAGCGTCAAGGTGAAGGTGCGCCCGCTGAAGAAGCTGAAGGACGCCGCGGCCTGATCGCCCGATACTTTGGTAGTCGCCAGCCCGGCACCCACACGGTGGGAGTCGGGCGGCTTGAAACCCCGTGCTTGCAAGAGCGCGGGGTTTTTTGTTTGGTGCGGCGCGGTGATCGGAAATTTCGCCCCAACGCCGCGGGCGGGGCCGCAGCCCGGCGGCGGTGTTGCGCAGGCATGGCGCCGCGCCGCCGCACAACCTGGGCAAGCGTCAGTACGCCTTGAAGTTCGCGGCTACGCGCTGGCGTAGAAAATCGCCGGCCGTGATCGCCGGATACCGTGCCGACGGCCCTTCGATGATGGCGTTGCGATTGGCCTGGCAGAAAAACGCGAGGCTGTAACGCGGGCCCATGTACTCGCCCGGCGCAGGATTGCGTACGCGATGGAAGTTCGACGGCAGGCGGTCGTCGCTCCAGCGCATCAGCATGTCGCCGATATTGCAGGTGATCACGTCTTCGTCGGGCGGGATCGGCGTCCACGCCTGCGCTTCCATTTCCTTGCCGGGGCACACCTGGAGTCCACCTTGTCCCTGGCGCTGGAACAGCAGCGTCAGGCAATCGAAATCGGTATGCGCGCCGGCGCGCCAGAGGTCGAGCTTGTCCTGCGCTTCGGGCGGAATGGCGTAGTAGTGCAGCAGCCGCAGCGTGCTTTGATAGTCCGGCGCGGCGGGATCATGGGCGCGCGTGAAGAAATCGGCGTCGAATCCTAGCTTGTCGGCAAAGCAGGACAGCACCTTCATGCCGACCTCCCAGCATTGCCGTTCGAAGGCCAGCATGGTGGCCTGGAAATGCGGCAGCTCCGCCTCGGTGGGCCACAACGGCGCCATATGCGGACGCGTGATCTGGTACGACTCTTTCTGGTCAGGCGTGCCGGTGGACGGCCTGATCTGCGCGCGCGATTCCCAGCCGGCGTTGTTGGCCTTCTGCAGCGGATACTGGGCCTTGACGGCGTCCGGCAGTGCAAAGAACTGTTCGGTCATGGCAAACGCATTGCGCACGGCTGCCAGGTCGATACCGTGATTCTCCAGCTGGAAAAAGCCGATATCGACCGCGGCGTTCCAGAGTTGGTCCGCAATTTCAGATTTGCGTTGGGCAAAATCCGACAGGTCGATGCGCCGTACTTCGCGCGCGTCGGTCTCGTGCCCGTGCGCGCCCATGCGCGATTCGCGGGCCAGTTCGTGGAGGGATACGGAGGTGTTGGTCATGTCGTTCCGGGTTCAGGAAGGTGAACAGGTCCGGCCGACGGGGAACGCTTGATGCTTCAGGCTCTCGAGTTCCGGCGCGGGCACGGACATCAAGAGCAATTTCCTGCCGCCTTCCTTCGGGAAAGGAAAGGGCGGTTGAACGCTTCTACTCTTCGGGTATCGATAACGCAGGTTTCGGGCCAGCCGCCCGGGCCGCCAGAAATCGCTCGCCGCACGATGCTTTTCACCGCCATGGCGCATCGCCTGCTGCGCCATGGTGCAGACCGGTGGTCGGCAATGGTGCAAAAAAAGAGCCGACATCGTCGGCTCTCAATTCTTCAACACCGGGCGACCGGCAAGGCTTACTGCGGTCCGAGCTTGCGGATCAGCGCGTCGAGCTTGTCCAGTTCTTCGGCGGTCAAGTCGGTCAGAGGCGCGCGCACCGGGCCCGCATCGTGGCCCATCAGCTTGGCGCCGGCCTTCACGATCGACACGGCATAGCCTTGCTTGCGATTGCGGATATCGAGGTACGGCAGGAAGAAGTCGTCGATCAGGCGGCCAATCGTGGCGTGGTCGTCGGCGGCCACGGCGCGGTAGAACTCCATGGCCGTCTTCGGGATGAAGTTGAACACGGCCGACGAATACACGGGCACGCCGAGCGCCTTGTAGGCAGCGGCGTAGACTTCGGCAGTCGGCAGCCCGCCCAGGTACGCAAGGCGATCGCCGAGCTTGCGGCGTACGCGCACCATGGCCTCGATATCGCCCACGCCGTCCTTGAAGCCGATCAGGTTAGGGCACTTGTCGACCACCTTGGCCAGCAGGTCCGCGCCAATGCGCGAATTGGCGCGGTTATAGACGATCACGCCGCATTTGGTGGCGCGGCAGACTTCCTCGATATGGTTGGCGATGCCGTCTTCGCTGGCCTCGGTCAGGTAATGCGGCATCAGCAGGATGCCATGCGCGCCCAGACGTTCGGCTTCCTTCGCGTATTCGATCGCCACGCGGGTCGGGCCGCCGGCGCCGGCCAGGATCGGCACCTTGCCACGACAGGTTTCCACCGCAGTGCGGATCACGTTCGAATAGTCCTGCTGCGTCAGCGAGAAGAACTCGCCCGTGCCACCGGCGGCAAAAAGGGCCGACGCGCCGTACGGCGCCAGCCATTCCAGGCGCTTGGCATAGGTGTCGGCGCGGAAGTTACCCTGCGCGTCGAAATCGGTGACGGGGAACGAGAGCAGTCCTTCCGAGATGATCTGCTTCAGTTCTTGCGGTGTAGTCATGTCGCTCTTCCTGATCGCCACATGGCGAATGATGGTTGGTGTGGAACAAGGCGCTTGATACCTCGTGCCATCGTGTGGGATGTTTCGAGATAAGTCATCGTACAACTATCGATTCATGCACGCAAGCGGATGGTGATGAATTGAGGGAAAACCCCGGGTTGGTGCATCCAGATCCTACGGCCTGGAGCGCTTGCGCGACGCCTCGGTGTCATCCCCTTGCGGCCAGCAGCCAAGCCGGATCGCAAGGAAGATGAAAGATTTCCGGTAGATCGTATGCACCGGAGCGCGGCGCTTTGCACCGCCTTAGGGTAAACGCGCGCTGCAATGCGGGGAACCGCGTCTTTATAATCCTAGTCGTACGACGACATATCACAGAGGGGCGGCTGCGCATTTTCGCAACATGGCCCGCCGACTGTGAGGAGACCCAGATGACCGCAACATCCAATCCCAGCGCAGCGGTGTCAGCCGACACCCGCCGCACCAACGTCCGCTACTGGATCCTTGCCCTGATTTTCATTGTCACCACGATCAACTATGCGGATCGTGCCACGCTGTCGATCACCGGCCCCGCGATGCGCGAGGAGTTTGGTTTCACGGCGGTGCAGATGGGCTACATCTTTTCCGCCTTCAGTTGGGCCTACGTGATCGCACAGATTCCGGGCGGCTGGCTGCTCGACCGCTTTGGCGCGCGACGCATCTATGCGTTCAGCATTTTTGCGTGGTCCTTCTTCACGTTGTTGCAGGGCTGGATCGGCGTGTTTGCCGGAATCGGGCAGGCCATCGCCGTGCTGTTTGCGCTGCGCTTTGCGGTGGGCCTGGCAGAATCCCCGGCCTTTCCGGCCAATGCGAAGGTGGTGGCGAGCTGGTTCCCGACCGCGGAGCGCGGCACCGCATCGGCGATCTTCAATGCCGCCCAGTATTTTGCTGCGGTGGTCTTCACGCCGCTGATGGCCTGGATCGTTCATAGCTGGGGCTGGCATCACGTTTATCTGTGGATGGGCGTGATGGGCATGCTACTGGCGCTGGTGTGGCTCAAGGTGATGCGCAGCCCCGCCGCGCACCCGGGGGTGAACCAGGCCGAACTCGATCACATTGCCGAGGGCGGCGGTCTGATCCACATGGGCGAAGGCGAGGGCAAGTCACGCCAGGGCGCCAATCCGGCCGGCTGGTTCTACGCGCGGCAGTTGCTGACCAATCGCATGCTGGCCGGCGTCTACCTGGGCCAGTACTGCATCAACGTGCTGACGTACTTCTTCCTGACGTGGTTTCCTGTGTATCTGGTGCAGGCGCGCGGCATGTCGATTCTCAAGGCCGGATTCGTGGCGTCGCTGCCCGCCATTTGCGGGTTCCTGGGCGGCGTACTGGGCGGGGTGATTTCCGATGCGCTGCTGCGTCGCGGCCATTCGCTGACGCTGGCGCGCAAGGTGCCGATCGTGGCCGGCATGCTGCTGTCGGTGTCGATGATCGCGTGCAACTACGTCGACGCGGAATGGCTGGTGGTTGGCATCATGGCGCTGGCGTTCTTCGGCAAGGGCATCGGCGCGCTCGGCTGGGCCGTGGTGGCCGATACCGCGCCCAAGGAAGTGATCGGCCTGGCCGGCAGCATTTTCAATACGTTCGGCAATATCGCCGGTATCGTGACGCCCATCGTGATCGGCTATATCCTGAGCGCCACCGGTTCGTTCAACGGCGCGCTCGTCTTCGTCGGCGTCAACGCGCTGGTCACCGTGCTCAGCTATCTGGTGATCGTCAAGGACATCCGCCGCGTCGAACTGAAGCACCCCCAATAAGGAAGGAATTCCCATCATGTCGGATTTGTCGGTACAAAACGCGCAGACCCAACCGGCCGAACGCCCGCCGCTCTACATCCGGATCCACGCCAACGACAACGTGGCGATCGTCGCCAACGACGGCGGCCTGCCCGCCGGCGCCGTGTTCGACTGCGGCCTGACGCTCGTGGAACGCGTGCCGCAAGGCCACAAGGTGGCACTGGTGGATCTGAAGAAGGGCGACGCCATTACACGCTACAACGTGACCATCGGCTATGCGCTGCAGGATCTGCCGCGCGGCAGCTGGGTCAACGAGCGCGTGATCGAGATGCCCGTGGCGCCGGGCCTGACCGATCTGCCGATCGGCACGCGCGTGCCCGATCCGCTGCCGCCGCTGGAAGGCTATACCTTCGAGGGTTTCCGCAATCCGGATGGCTCGGTCGGCACGCGCAATATCCTCGCGATCACGGAGACGGTGCAATGCGTGTCCGGCGTGGTCGATTTTGCGGTGCGCCGCATCAAGGCCGAACTGCTGCCCAAATACCCGAACGTCGACGACGTGATCGGCCTGGAGCACACCTACGGCTGCGGCGTGGCGATCGACGCGCCCGACGCCATCGTGCCGATCCGCACGCTGCGCAATATCGCACTCAATCCGAACTTCGGCGGCACGGCGATGATGGTGAGCCTGGGCTGCGAAAAACTGCAGCCAGAACGGCTGCTGCCGCCCGGCACGATTCCGATCCAGACCGGTGCCGGCGAAGTGCAGGTAGGCGTGGTCTGCCTGCAGGACGACAAGCACGTCGGCTTTGCGTCGATGATCGAGTCGATCATGACGATGGCCGAGACGCATCTGGCGGCGCTCAACGCGCGCCGGCGCGAGACGGTGCCGGTGTCGGAACTCGTGGTCGGCGTGCAGTGCGGCGGCAGCGATGCCTTTTCCGGTGTGACGGCCAATCCGGCCGTCGGCTTTGCCACGGACCTGCTGGTGCGTGCCGGTGCCACGGTGATGTTCTCGGAAGTGACCGAAGTGCGCGACGGCATCGATCAGCTCACCTCGCGGGCGGCCACGCCCGAAGTGGCCGAGGCAATGATCCGCGAGATGGACTGGTACGACAAATACCTCGCTCGCGGCCGCGCCGACCGCAGCGCCAACACGACGCCGGGCAACAAGAAGGGCGGTTTGTCGAACATCGTGGAAAAGGCGATGGGATCGATCGTGAAGTCGGGCAGCGCGCGGATCTCTGGCGTGGTGTCGCCGGGCGAGCGCGTCAAGACCAAGGGCCTGATCTATGCGGCCACGCCCGCCAGCGATTTCATCTGCGGCACGCTGCAACTTGCGGCCGGCATGAACCTGCACATCTTCACTACGGGGCGCGGCACGCCGTACGGTCTGGCCGAAGTGCCGGTGATCAAGGTTGCCACGCGCAGCGATCTGGCACGACGTTGGCACGATCTGATGGACGTGAACGCCGGCCGCATCGCCACCGGTGAAGCCACCATCGAGGATGTGGGCTGGGAGCTTTTCCACCTGATGATCGACGTGGCCAGCGGCCGCAAGAAGACATGGGCCGAACATCATGGCCTGTACAACTCGCTGGCGCTGTTCAACCCGGCGCCGGTGACCTGAGGCGCGGGGTATCCGAGGCCGGCTCCGCCGGCGCTCTCGAAGCGCCGCAAAAGGCCCCGAGCCGAATCAGCCGCCGATCACCTGCTTGGCAAACGTCGCGCGTTCCATCTCGACCACGTTAGCGGTGATCTGGACGGTCTGGTCGGCCGCACCGGGGCGCACCATTTCCGCAATCGCGTTGACCACCAACTGGCCGAGCTGCTTGCGCACGCCTTGCTCGCGGCCGTCCAGGATTTGCAGCGTGGCATGCACGAACGCGCGTTCGGCCTGTTCCGTGCCCTGGCGGTAGGTGGTCAGCGTCACGCAGCGCGACTTGATATCGGGTTCCTGGAACTGTCCGCTGGAAAGCAGCGCCGCATTGCACTCGTCGAGCAATTCTTCCTGGGAACAGGTCAGGCGCGTGTTTTCCGTAATTTCGATAACGAGATGGGGCATGGCAGGGCGGTGATGTGAAAGCCGGGAAAATCGCATCGTACGGCAATCGGCAGCGGTTTGCCTCTGTCATGTCGATGCGCGGCGCGCTAAGCTTGCGCCATGGACCAATTTTCGCTCGAACTTTTCCTGCGGCTGGTGGGCGGCCTGGCGGCCGGCGCCATCATCGGCCTGGACCGCAACCTGCACGGCAAGGCCGCCGGCATGCGCACGCTCGGGCTGGTGTCGCTCGGCGCGGCCGCTGCCGTCTGCGTGGTTGCGCTCAACCAGCATCCGCCCGATGCGATGTCGCGCGTGCTCCAGGGGCTTTTGACGGGCATCGGTTTTCTGGGCGTGGGCGTGATCGCGCGCCATGGCAATTCCGACAAGCCGCAGGGACTGACCACTGCGGCTGGCATCTGGCTGGCGGCCATTCTGGGCGCTGCGGCTGGCGCGGGCTATTACGTCATCGTGGTGTTCTCGCTGGTGCTGGCGCTGTTGTTGTTGCGGCTCGGCGGCAAGCTGGAAAACAGCCTGCATGGCCGGTTCGAGGCCCGCCAGGCGGGCAAGCACGAAGAACGGCCGCACAACAATCCCGACGACCAGGGATTGCTCTGACCCGCGCCCATCGATCAGCGATTCAACGACGAACAACGAACCACGCACCACGAAACGTCATCGCGCGCCGGCCCGGCGGGGCTTCGGCGCGCGATGCGTCTGGGTCTGGCTGTCAGGCCGCCACGCCGAACGCGGCCTCGATCTTGCGGATGTGCTGTTGGAGCAGTGGGCGCACTTTGTCCAGCAGATGCGCGGGCGGCACCACGGCGTTGGGGCCGCTGCAGCTCAGCGTCATCGGCGGCAGCGACGGTCCGGGCCGGAATGCCAGCGCGATCGAGTTGATGTCCGGCAGCCATTCGCCGAACGACGTGGTGCAGCCCAGGCGCCGCGATTCGTCGCGACAGTTCGACAGCACGCCTTCGGCCATGGCCGCGCTGACCTTGTCATCGGTGCGGAACGCGGTGAGCGCCTGACGTTGTTCCGACGCCGGCAGCGCCAGCAGATAGGCGCGCCCGGCTGCCGTGTTCAGGCCCGATACGCGGCTGCCAACGGGCACGCGCAGCGTCAGATAGCTCTCGGCCTGGCAATTCTCGTAGATCAGCATACGGCCGCGGTCGCGCACGATCAGTGATGCGACGCCTTGCGACAGATCGGCCAGTTCCTGCATGAAGGGGCGCGCCACGGCCAGCACGTCCGCCCCTTGTTGGGCGGCCGGTGCCAGCGCCAGCGCGGAGCTGCCCAGGCGATAGCGCACGGGATCGGTCAGCGCCTGCAGGTAGCCGAGTTCGGTCAGCGTGTGCGTCAGCCGGGAAATCGTCGACTTGGGAAGTCCGCAGCGTTGGGCCAGTTCGGCATTGCCAAGTTCGCTGTCGAAGGCGCGGAAGCACGCCAGCACGTCCAGTCCGCGCGCCAGCGCGGTGACGAAGTGACGGTCTTCCTTGCGCTTGCTTTCCTTCTTCGCAGCCGCCGTCACGGACTCGGATGCGGTCGCGGGGTCGATGGCGGGCGTCGTATCGTTAAGGTCGGTCATATCGTTTGCGGCGATGCCGGTGCGGTCGATCGGATGGTCTGCCATGGCGCGCTCACATGTTGCCGGCTGCAAGCTGCTCGCGCAGCTTAGCCTTGAGGATCTTGCCCGATGGTGCGGCGGGCAACTGCGCAACGGTGCGGATTTCCGCGGGGATCTTGTAAGGCGACAGACGCTCGCGCAGGAACGCGCGCAATGCGGCCTCGTCCAGCGTCATGCCGCCGCGCACTTCCACGAACGCGATCACTTCCTCGTTGCCCTCGGTGGCGCGGCCGACCACGGCTGACTGCAGCACCGCCGGAAACGCATTGAGCGACTGCTCGACTTCCTCCGGGTACACGTTGAAACCCGAATGGATGATGATTTCCTTGGAACGCCCGACGATGCTGACCGCACCATCGGCATCGATCCGCGCCAGATCGCCGGTGTGCAACCAGCCATCGCTGTCGATGGTCTGCGCGGTCAGGTCGGGACGCCGATAGTAGCCCTTCATCACGTTCGGGCCGCGCACCAGCAGCTCGCCGCTGCCGTCCGGCAACGGCGTGCCAAGCCGGATCTCCACATCGGGCACGGCCGGGCCGACCGAACAGTCGCTGCGCGGATTGTCCACGCGGGTCTGGCATACGGTCGGCGAGGTCTCTGTCATGCCGTAGCCGTTGTGCAGCACGATGCCGAATGCGTCCTCAAAGGCCGCCTTCAGCGACGCGGTCAGCGGGGCGCCGCCAGACTGCGCGATGCGCAGCGACGGCGTGCGTAGCGATTGACCGTTGGCACGGCTCCATTCGACCACTTTCGCGTACATCGCCGGCACGCCGTGCAGCACGGTCAGTTGTTCGTCAAGCAGCGTGCGGGCGAGTTTTTCCGGGCGGAAGCGCGGCTCGTAATAGACCGTCGCGCCGTTCGACACCGGACCGACCAGCAGGACCGACAAGCCGTAGACGTGCGAGATCGGCAGCACGCCATAGACTCGATCGCCGGGCCTGACGCGCGATTGCAGGCGGTTGGAATGACCGATGAACATCAGGTTGGCATGCGTCAGCATGACGGCCTTCGATGCGCCCGTAGTGCCTGTGGTGTAGATCAGCGCGGCCACCTGTCTGCGCGGATCGGCTTCGACCGCTTCCGGCGTGGCGGCCTCATCGACGGCGCCTACCAGCAGCCGGCCCACGTGCGGCCATTCGGCCCACTGCGCACCGCGCGCCAGCCCATGCTCGCGCGCCTCGGCGAAATCGTTGTCCAGATACAGCGTGACGCGCGCGCCGGCGTGCTCGACGATATTTGCGATCTCGCGCGCCGACAGTCGCGCATTGACCGGCACCGACCACGCATCGATGGCGCTGAGCGCCAGCAGGATGACCGCGCAGCCAACGCTGTTTTCGGTGACGAGCACCACGCGGTCGCCGCCACGCACACCGAGCGTGCGCAGGGTTTCGGCGGTCTCGCGCACGGCGGCGTCGAGTTCGGCGTAACGCATCGCGCGATGCGCGTCCATGATGGCGATGCGTTCGGGATCGCTGGCGACCCATGGCGCCATGGTCTGGTGCAGACGTTCGAATTGGGGCTGGAATGCTGAAGGGGTGGGCGATGCGGACGCGGGCCGTGACTGGCCAGCGGGTGCGGCGGTACTGCGCATGAGGTCTCCGGGTAAAACTTCCGGCGTGGGGTCGCCGGTATTCGATGGCTTGGATCGTCCCATCGTTTTCACGTAAGTGTCAACCGCAGTACAGAATCGTAATTCTGCGATGCAGAATTTAAACTGAAAAACGTGCGAATATCGTCAGCGGTCCGACGGCGGCATCGCAGCAAATGGCGATGCCCGCAATGCCACCGGCCGTGTTGTGATGGGGGACGCGTGTCGTAATGCCGCTGCAGACAATGCAGATGAGAACGCTTATCATATGCGTCTACTCGTTCTCGACACTTAGCCAGACATGAAGCACGGCATCCCGGCCAGTTATCGCATTGCGGTCGCCTCGCGCGCGGTGGCCGCCATCCTGGGCGGCTACGGCGTGGCCGCGCTGGCCACTGGCTGCCTCTCGCTGGCGCTGGTGCGATGGGCCGGCATGGCACGGGCAGAGGCCGTGATGACCGCCACGCTGCTGTCGTTCGCGTGGTTTGCGCTGGCCGCGATCTGGGTGTTCGCGGCCGATAGCGCCTGGCGTGCTTGGTCGGGATTGATCGTGTCGGGCGTCGTGCTGGCGTTGGGCTGGGCCACCTTGGGTGGCGCGTGATGACGATGCTTCGCAAAGGCCAGGGATTGCGCCAGTCGATGGCGTGGCTGCACACATGGTCCGGATTGCTGGTGTGCTGGGTGTTGTTCCTCGTGTTTTGCAGCGGCACGGCCAGCTACGTCAAGGATGAAATCTCGTTGTGGATGCGGCCGGAACTCCATGCATCGCTCAACGAAAAGACCAGCCCTGCGCAAGCCGCGTCGCGCGCCTACGCCTATCTGCAACGCGAGGCGCCCCATGCGGAGCGCTGGTTCCTCTCGCTCCCCGACGCGCGCAACCCGGCGATTTCGCTGTTCTGGGTGCGTCCCGCCACATCGGAAGACGCGGGCAAGCCCGCGCGGGCGCGGCTGGTCTCGCGCACGC
Source organism: Cupriavidus pauculus (assembly GCF_008801835.1). Lineage (GTDB taxonomy): Bacteria > Pseudomonadota > Gammaproteobacteria > Burkholderiales > Burkholderiaceae > Cupriavidus > Cupriavidus pauculus. The sequence goes on from NZ_VZOW01000008.1 coordinate 69,453, forward strand.
TCGATCCGGCCAGCGGTGCGCCGATTCCCGGCGCGCGCGAGACCCGCGGCGGCGAATTCCTTTACCGACTGCATTTCGACCTGCACTACATGCCAGCGGTATGGGGGCGCTGGATCATCGGCTTCTGCACGATGTTCATGCTGGTGGCCATCATCAGCGGCGTGATCACGCATCGGCGGATTTTCGCGGACTTCTTTACGTTCCGCACGCGCCGCGGCCAGCGGTCCTGGCTCGATGCCCATAACGCCGTGGCGGTGCTGGCGCTGCCGTTCCATCTGATGATTACCTATACGGGGCTGGTCACGCTGCTGTTTCTGTACATGCCATGGGGTATCCAGGCCGTCTACCAGGGCGACGAGAAAGCCTTCAACGCCGAGCTTGCAACGCGCGCGCCGCGCGTCAAGCCGTCGAAGGAAAGCGCGCCGCTGGCGCCCATCGAACCGATGCTCACGCAGGCCGTCACGCACTGGCAGGGGATGCCGCCGCAACGTATCACCGTCGACCAGCCGAACCGGGCCAACGCCGTGGTGTCGATCACGCGCGATGCGGGCCGCAATATCAATACGGCCGCGCCGACGATGGTGTTTGCCGGCGCCACCGGCGCCTTGCAGGCGTCCCTCGGCGACGCACAGGGACCGGCCAATGTCACGCGCGGCACGATGGTCGGTTTGCACGTCGCGCATTTCGCGCCGCCGTTGCTGCGCGCGTTGTTCTTCGCCTCCGGCCTCGCCGGCGCGCTGATGGTGGCGACGGGCGCGTTGCTGTGGGCTGTCAAGACGCGGCAGAGCCATGCCAGGATCATTGCCCAGACGGGACGTACGCCATTCGGCCTGCGACTGGTCGAGGCGCTCAATCTGGGCGCAATTGCCGGATTGCCGATCGCCTTTGGCGCGTATTTCTGGGCCAACCGGTTGCTGCCAATCGATCTGGCGCAGCGGCCTGACGCCGAGATCCAGGCGTTCTTCGGTGCGTGGGCGCTGGCCGCGCTGCTGGCGCAATGGCGGCCCACGCGCGCGATGTGGCGCGTGTTGCTGGCGGCGGGCGCCGTGCTGCTGGTGGCCGTGCCGGTCCTGAACGCATTGACCACATCGACGCATCTCGGCGTGACCCTGGTGCACGGACCCGTCGTGCTGGCCGGATTCGAACTGACGGTGCTGGCACTCGGCATCGCGCTGGGCGCGGCAGCCTGGATGCTGGGCAAGCATGCCGCGGCGCCTGTTCGGGCAGGCGCGCCGCGCGCCATGCGCAGTGCGGGCGAGGTATCGCAATGAGCGGCGCCGCATCGTTGCCGGTTGTGCCGGTATGGCCCGCCTGCGTGGCGGGTGCGGCGTTTGCCGTCGGCGGCTTCATATGGCTCGCGCACGCCATCGATCGCCATCATGCGGATCTGTTCGGACGCGGCGCGCAGCTCTCCGGCGCGCGCGTTGCGCGCTTGCGTTGTCAGGGCGCGCTGGCGCTGGCCCTGGCGCTGGCGGCGTGCGTACTGGCCGAAGGCTGGGCGTTTGGCGTCATCTATTGGGCCGGGTTGCTGACCGTGGGCGCACTGACCGTGGTCGGCGCCCTGACGTGGACGCCCCACGCCACACCGCGCCTTGCGCGCGCATCCGTCGCGGTGGGCGTCGTCGCCTCCATCGCGTCGCCATGGTTGATGCAGCCGTAGCAACACCTTCGAGCATTGCCGCCAGAGCAATGCCTTCACTCGGGTAGAGACGGGTCATGCCCCTGAGCCGCCGCGACATCGACGCGGCGCGGGGCGCCTTTTTTCTTTTTTGGGAGTGTCAACTTGTTGTTTGCCGATCTTCGCGCACGTTCGCGCGATTCGCGTTTTTCCCCGATGCGCCGCGGTTGCCTGATGACGGCGCTGGCTGCGGCAGGCGTTCTGCCTTCGCTGGCATCCGCGCAAGAAGCCGCCGTCGCGCCCGGACAATCTGTCCAGGCAGCCCCGTCGTCGGCCTTGCCGGCTGTGACGGTGCGCGCCGAAGCGTCGCCCGACCAGACACCTGCCCCGTATGCGGGCGGACAGGTGGCGCGCGGGGGACGGCTTGGTGTGCTGGGCAATCAGGATTTCATGGATGTGCCGTTCAGCATCACGTCGTACACGGCGCAGGCGATCCAGAACCAGCAGGCCCACAGCATCGCCGGCGTGCTGGCCGACGATCCGTTCATCCGCACCAGCTACGGCTTCGGCAATTTCGCTGAAACATTCATGGTGCGCGGCTTCCAGCTGGCCGGCGACGACCTCGCCTGGAATGGCCTGTACGGCATTGCGCCGCGTCAGCTGACCGCTACCGAGGCGGTGGACCGCGTCGAGACGTTTCGCGGTGCCAGTGCCTTTCTCAATGGGGTGTCGCCGACCGGCAGCGGGATTGGCGGCGGCATCAATCTCGTGCCGAAATACGCGACTGCCGCACCGATCACGCAGGCCACCATCGACTACACCAGCAACGCGCAGGTGGGCGGCGCCATTGATGTCGGACGTCGCTTCGGCGATGCCAGGCAATTCGGCGTGCGTGTCAACGCCATGGCGCGCGGCGGCGAAACGCCGATCGACAAGGAGGATCGCCAGCAGCGTTTGCTGAGTGTCGGCCTCGACTATCAGGGCGACAAGTTCCGCGTCAACGCCGATTTTGGCTACCAGCGCCAGATGGTGCAGCAAGGGCGCGCCACGATCAGCCTGGCGTCCGGCACCACGGCGCTGCCGCCGGTGCCGAAGGCGAGTTCCAGCTTCGCGCAGGACTGGACCAACTCGATGCTCGAAGATACGTGGGGCACGATTCGCAGCGAATACGACATCACCCGGGACTGGACCGCGTACGCCGCCTTCGGCATGCATCACACCAACGAGATGGGCAACTATGGGGGCGCCACCGTTGGCAACACCGGATTCGGCACGGCGTACCGACTGTCCGTGCCGCTCAAGCAGGACACCACGAGCGGTGAGGTGGGGATCCGCGGACGCTTTGTCACCGGGCCGATCAAGCACAGTGTCAATCTCGGCTGGTCCGGACTGGAGCAGGAGAAGCGCTCGGCGTACGAGATGTCGGCAAGCTATCCGACCAATCTTTATGACGCGCCGCCCGTCGCGCGTCCGGTGACGTCGATTGCGCGCAGCAGCATGACCGATCCGCAGACCACGGGGCGCACAAACCTCAATGGCGTGTCGATCTCCGACACGCTGTCGTTCCTGGACGATCGCGTGCTGCTGACCGCAGGCGTGCGCCGCCAGGTGATCAACACCCGCGCCTATGCGTACAACACCAACGCGGTCACCCCGTACAGCGATGCGGCCACGTCGCCGATGTTCGGGCTGGTGGTCAAGCCGCTGCGAAACCTGTCGGTCTACTACAACCATATCGAAGGTCTGACGCAGGGCCCCACGCCGCCCAGCACGGCGCTCAATCGCGATGCCGTTTTCGCGCCCATCAAGTCCAAGCAGGACGAGGCAGGCGTGAAGTACGACGCTGGCCGCTTCGGCACCACGCTGGCATTTTTCCAGATCCGCCAGCCCAACGGCATCACCGTCAACAACGTATTTTCGGTGGCTGGCGAGCAGCGCAATCGCGGCGTGGAATGGAGCGTGTTCGGCGAACCGCTGCGCGGCCTGCGCCTGCTAGGCGGCGTCGGCTATATCGACACGAAGATGTCGAATACCGGCAACGCGGCAACCGAAGGCAAACAGGCGGTGGGCGTGCCGAACTACACGGTGACCGCCAGCGCCGAGTACGATCTGCCGTTCCTGGCGGGCGCGACGGTTTCGGGGCGCTATATCCAGACGGGACGGCAGCAGGCCAATGCCACCAATACCATCAGCCTGCCGTCATGGCACCGCTTCGATCTGGGTGCGCGCTATGCGTTCAAGGCATCGCAGATGCGCTACACGGTGCGCGCGTCGGTCGAGAACGTCGCCAACAAAGACTACTGGGCGTCGTCGTATGGCGGCTACCTCGTGGTGGGCAATCCGCGCACGTTCAAGCTGTCGATGACGGTCGACTATTGAAGGTCGACGTATCGAACGTCAACGGCTGAGGCGTCAGGCGCCGAACTGCGTTTGCCAACGAAAAAGGCCGCAACGAATGGTTGCGGCCTTTGTTCGTCTCGCGACGTTGCGCGCCGTACTTTCAGGCGTGGATCGGGGCGGGCGTCAGTTGCTTGCCGGTCAGGCTGGCCACGGCCACAGCCATGGCCTGTTCGCGCGCCTCGGCGGCGGCGGGGGCCGGCATGAAACGTTCCGGAGCTTCGCGCGCCAGGCGTTGCAGATGGCGCAGCTTGGCTTTCAGGCCGGGTTCGACGCGCGAATCCGGCGTAACGGTGGACGGGCAGGCCACACCGAGCAGATCCAGCGCCTGGCGGAAGTTGTCGACCGCAAGGCCTTCGGCGGGATCGACCTGCACCAGATGCTTGCGCTGTTCGGCGCTGAACGATGCGGCAGGCGCCGCCGACACGATGATCCACGCGCCCGGCGCCGGGTGCTGGGCAAACCAGGCGTCGATCTCCGCGCCGTGGCCACCGGCCACCGCCGGGGTCATGCCTTCCACCTGCAGGTCCAACTGCTGGAAGATCGCTGCGGGCGTGCCGCGGCGCCACGCGTCGGACACCACAACCCGCGCACCGGCGATGCCGAACAGTCGACGCAGAAACCCAAGCGCGATCGGATCGAAAAACCTGACGTCGCGCAGGGTCCCCGAGGTTGGCGTACCGCCAAGACGGGCAGCGGAGCGGTCCGAATAGAGGACGCCGGGTACGTCCAGCATGATGAGGCGTTCAGACATGATTTTTCGTGGTCAATCGGTGATGGGATGAATCAAGCGTATCCGGCTTTTGCGTGAGAAAGGGGACACAAAATGTGCGCAAGTGAAACAGTTGTGTAACTTGCAGCCGCCATTCGTAAATGCCGGTTACCCCGTGCTCGCGATTGTTTCGGCCGGACACATCTGCCGCGTCAGGACTGGCTTTCCGAGCCGATGTTCGCGTGCGGATGCCGCCATGATGTTCGCCTCAACGGGCGATCGGCAAAGCCGGTTGACAGGAATTTGAAAGGAAATGTACTTCGTCCTGACACACCCGGACGACGAGACAACGCCGCGACGCGGCACTCAACGCTTCTGCAGCAACTGCATTTCGAAATGCTCAAAAGCGTATTGGCAGGCAATGCCGCAGAACAGGTCGGTCTTGCCGACCGGCTGCTCGCAGGCGTGGCATGTGCCGCAAGGCTTCAACCGCGGCGCCCAGTCCCGGCCGGCAGCCTCGAAATCCTCCTGGAACGACAGATCGTCCTGTACAACCTTTCGTAGCATGCTTGTCGACGTGGTCCGCGCTGGCGTTGATCGGCGTCCGATTGCGCCTGCGCGCCGCGCGCGTCGGCAGGCGGTGCCAAGGCGCTGGGCGCCACGGCACGCATCGCAACAGATCGGACTGACCGTATTTACGGCGGCGCGCGCAAAAAGCTGAGCGCCTTACGCGCAAGACGTGAAACGCAGCGCGTCGCTGCCGGGCACGATGGGCGGCGGAGGCCGTTTGCGGCAGTGCGGCAAAAATCGTCTCGACAATACTAGAAATGAAAGCGCGCCACGTCCGATTCAAGCGCCGCGGCCTGGTGATCGAGGCGTGCCGCCTGATCGCTGACCTCATCGACCAGCTTGGCGTTGTCCGCGCTGGTCTCTTCCAGGCGGGCCAGCGCATCGCCGACGATGCGGATGCCGGCGGCCTGATCGTCGGCCAGGGTGCGCAGCGCCTCGGCCAGTGCGTGGCTGTGATTGACCGCCGCCTCGATGCCGCTCATCGCCGTCTCCACGCGGCCGCTCAATTCCGCGCCGCGACCGATCTCCTTGGCCGCCTCGCCGATAATGCCGCCGATTTCGCGCGCGGCAGTGGCGCTGCGCTGCGCCAGCGCACGCACCTCCTGCGCCACCACCGCGAAGCCGCGGCCGGCCTCGCCCGCGCGCGCGGCTTCCACGGCGGCGTTCAGGGCCAGGATATTGGTCTGGAACGCGATGCCTTCGATCACCGTGACGATTTCGGAAATATTCCGCGATTGCGCATGCACGTTGGCCATCGCGCCGCTCATGTCGCGCACCGCGGCCATGCCCGCACTGGTGGCGCCGCGCGCGCGGCTGGCCATGTCGCTGGACTCTTGCGCCTGCTCGTGGGCCTGCTGGATCAGTGCGATAAGGCGCGCCACGTTGGCAGCGGCTTCGGCCAGCGCAGTGGCCTGCGTGCCGGTGCGCACGGCCAGAGCGCGATTGCCATCGGCAATGCCGTCGCTGGCCGCCGAAATCTCGTGCGCGCACTGCTGGATGCGTGCGAGCACGCCGGCAAGCTGATCGCGCATGCCGGACAGGTAGAACAGCAGGCTGTCTTGATCATGCGGGCGCAACGCGATGCGGGCGGTCAGGTCGCCGCCGGCGATGCGATTGGCGACCGCTGCCGCATCACGCGGTTCGCCACCGAGTTCGCGCGTCAGACTGCGGGCCGCGATCCAGGCCAGCAGCGCCGCGGCAACCAGGCTGGCGACGAGCAGCGCGGCCATCACCGTCTGCGCGGTGAGCTGCGCCGCGGCGACGCCCGCGACCGTATCGCCGGCCTGCTTCGCCAAGGCGGTGCGTGTGCCTTCTACCAGCGCACCCAGCTTCTGTAGTTGTTCGCCAAGAAAATGGCTGTCGATCGACACCGACGCGTCGAACTGCAAGGCGTCGAGTGGCTGCTTGCGGATCAGGGTGACGTAGTCATTCATCATCCGGCCCGCGGCGGCGCGCTCTTTCTGCAGCGCCTGCGCCTGTTGCGGGGCGGCGTTGCGCACGCCATCGACCGCTTCGTCGAGCTTCTTCATCGCCTGCGCGATGTCGCTCGCGGCGGTATCGCGCTCGGCGCCGCTGGTGGCCAGTGTCAGCGCAAGCTGCGCACGTCCCAGCTTGGCCAGTTCCGCCTGCGCGCGTTCGGCCGAGATCGCGCCGCGCATATCGCGCTGATACAGCGTGTCGGTATCGCGTTTCAGCTCGATCAGGTTGACGATGCCGGTCAGCCCGACCACGGCGCCGAATGCGTAAATCAGCACGAAGGCGGCAGACAGCCGCATCACCAGCGGCAGACGCGCCAGTCTTTGCCATACGGAATTGCCGCGCCGTCCCGGCAACCCAAGCTTGATGGCTCGCAACACGAGTAAGACTCCTTCGGGGCGCAGCCCCGGCATACATGACCCGATGCACCGCGCCAGGCCGGCCTCTCGACGATCGGCGCGTCGGACGATCGCGGGGCATGGTCCTGCTGCGGTGCAGCGTGATCGTCGTTCAGCCATGTGACGCCCGCGTGACGCGCCGGGGCGAAGCAGGTTGTCATACGGGCGACATAGTTTTGTCATGAAATGACGCGCGCTTCATTCTGAGCCCCGATTCCCTGGTTTGCCCGACATCACTGGTGCGAACCGAAATTGCGCAGGTGGGCCGCTATCCGGCCTGAATTCTTTCCATGCTTACCGTCGCCCCCGAGTCGGCCATGTTCGATGAGAACGTGCGCTCGCTACCGCTGCACGCGGTGTTCCAGCCGATCGTCGCCCTGGCGAGCGGCGACGTGCTTGGTTATGAAGCGCTGATTCGCGGGCCCGCCGGCTCCGCGCACGCCACCCCCGATGCGCTGTTCCGCATGGCTCAGGCCGCGGGCACGACCGTGGCGCTGGAAACCGCCGCGGCGCACACCGCCTTGTCGTCGTGGGCGGCGCTGCATTTGCCGGGCAAGCTGTTTCTCAATTTCAGTCCATTGACGCTGCGCCATCTGCTCGATCGACAAGGCCAGGGCATGGCGGCTTTGCTTGGGCTGAACGGCGCGCCCGACGCACGCGCCGCCATCGCGCCATCACGCGTAGTGATCGAAGTCACCGAGCAGACCGCGGTCGGCGACGCGACCAGCTTTGCGCGGGCCATGGGCGTGCTGACCGAACTGGGCCTGCAATACGCGCTGGACGATTTCGGCACCGGTCATGCCAATCTCGATCGGCTGGCCGAGCTGACGCCGGAGTTCGTCAAGATCGACAAGTCGCTGGTGCGCGGTATCGGCGCCAGTTCGCGGCGGCTTGAAGTGTTGCGTGCCGTGCTGCGGATGATGCATGGACTGGGCGGCGGCGTGATCGCGGAGGGTATTGAAGACGCCGAGGAGCTGGCGCTGGTGCGCGACCTTGGCGTGATGGCGGGGCAGGGCTACTTTCTCGGACGGCCTGCGCTGTCTCCGCCGCTGGAACCGTCGCCACAGGTGCGTGCCGTGCTCGATTCAAGCCAGATCGCAGTGTTTCCACAGACGCTGCGCACGGGACGCTCCGGCATCACCGCGGGCCAGTTGTTGCGTCCCGCGCCGGCAGTCAGTGCGCACACGTCCAACAACGAGGTGCTGGCGCGCTTTCATGCGCATCCCGACCTGCATGCGATGGCGGTGATCGACGACAGTGGCAGGCCACTTGCGCTGATCAACCGGCAAAGTTTGATCGATCGCTACGCCACGCCGTTTCATCGTGAGCTATACGGACGCAAGGCATGCATCGCGCTGGCCAATCCGGCGCCGCTGTGTTTCGATCGACGCGTGACGCTGGACGATATGGCGAGCCTGTTTGCGGGCGAGCATTCGCGCGCATTGGCCGACGGCTTCGTGATTACCGATGCGGACCGCTACGTCGGTCTGGGCACCGGCGCGGACCTGCTGCGCGCCATCACCGAAGTGCGCATGGAGGCGGCGCGCTATGCCAACCCGTTGACTTTCCTGCCCGGCAATATCCTGTTGAACCAGCACATCGACAGATTGATCGAGGCGGGCAGTCCGTTTCATGCATGCTACGTCGACCTGAATCATTTCAAGCCGTTCAACGACCGCTACGGGTACTGGAAAGGCGACGAGCTACTGAAGGGCGCGGCTGCGATCCTGGCGCAGGCGTGCGATGCGGCGCGCGACTTTCTCGGCCACGTCGGCGGCGACGATTTCCTGGTGCTCTATCAGGGTCTGGATTGGCGCGAGCGTATTGAGGATGCGATGGCGCGTTTCAATGACGGCGCGCTGGCGATGTACGCGGCTGCGGATCGCGTGGCGGGCGGCATTCACGGGGAAGACCGCTTCGGTCGCCCGGTGTTCCATCCACCGGTGACCATGGCGGTTGGGGTGGTCCGTGTGGGGGCCGAAGCGATGGCGACGCTGAGGCTGGGCAGCCAGCATATCGGCGCCGCCGCGGCGGTTGCCAAGCGTCGCGCCAAACGTCTGGCGCATGGCCTGGTGATCGTCGACATGGCCGAGCTGGCTGCGCAGGGAGAACTTGACGTTTGACGTTCGGCGGCTAGCGGCTAGCGGCTAGCGGCTAGCGGCTAACGGCTAACGGCTAACGGCTAACGGCTAACGGCTAACGGCTAACGGCTAACGGCTAACGGCTAGCGGCTAGCGGCTAGCGGCTAGCGGCTAGCGGCCGGCCGATGGCAGCAGGCGGTGAGGCATTTGGCGGGTCACGGAGAGCTCTTCGCGTGCGGCGTTGTCGAGGATGTCGAGCCGATAGCCCTTGGCGTAGACCACGGAGACCGTGACGCCGTTCTCCGGGCATAGATTGAGCGTGCGGCGCATGCGTGAAACCAGTCCCGCGAGCGCGCGCGAATCGGGCGGCAGGTCATGGCCCCAGATCGTGTTCTCGATGCGCGGGCTGGCAAGAATGCGGCCGGCGTTGGAGAACATCAGCATGGCGAGGTCGAATTCCTTCGGCGTCATCGGAATGCGCTCGCCGTTCAGCGTCGCGTAGCGGCCCGGGCTGTTCAGTTCATACGGACCCGCGCGCAGCGGCATCTGGCCGCGCAGCCGCGTGCCGGCCATGCGGCGGCGCAGCGCCGCGATGCGCGCGAGCAGTACGCGCGCGCTGAGCGGGCGCACCACGTAGTCGTCGGCGCCGGCGTCCAGTGCTTCAACCATGTCGTCGTCGCTGCTTTCACCGGAAAACATGACGATCGGCACATCGCGATTGCGCACCGCGCGCACCGCGCGGATCACGTCGATGGCGGAGATGTCCGGCAGCTCCTGATCGATCAGCAGCATGTCGTAGTTGTCGTGGCCCAGACCATGAATCAGGTCTCGACCGGCCTGGAAGGCGCTGCACTTGAAGCCTGCGATGGACAACAGTTCCTGCATCGGTTGAAGGGGAGAGGCGCGGCCGGCCAGCAGCGCGATATTAGCTTGGGCATTCATACGAAACTATCGAACAGGCGAAATGCATTGATATGGGCAAACACGTTGCAGCGTAGCCATCGGCCATACCATCAACAATCGCGGTTCCCTTAAATGGCCTGCCTCGACGTCGTAATGCAACGGGTAGGGATGGAAGAATTTTTATCCACAGATCTTGTGGATAACCGTTGCGAAATCTCGGCTGGCGCGGCGGTGCGGCGGGGTGCCGCCCGGCCTGACTAAAAATTAGGCATGGTTTGCGCGATGCGTCGTTGCGCACTGCGACGAAGTGACGCGCTATGCCAGAATAGAGGCCCTTGTTGTCCGGGCGCCCTCGGTGCCGGTCGTCTATGTTCACTCCTAGCGTGATTGCCGCAGTCGTGCTGACGTTCCACATCGTGGGCATGGTGGCGGCGCTGCACGCCGTGATGACGGTGCGCACCGCGCCCGGCGCCATCGCGTGGGCGGGATCGCTGGTGATGATGCCGTACTTCGCGCTGATCCCGTACCTGATCTTCGGCCGCAGCCGCTTCGAGGGCTACGTCAATGCGCGACGATTCAATAACGATCGCATGCGCGAGATCCGGCTCGGCATGGACGAACAGGGGCGCCAGGCGCTGCGCGCGAGCGTCGTGCATGCCCCGGCACAGGCGTGCATGCGCGCGCTGCCGCGGCTCACCGGCATCCCTTGCCTGAACAACAACGATGTGCGCCTGCTGATCAACGGCGAGGCCACGTTCGACGCGATCTTCGCCGCCATCGACGCTGCGCGCGAGCAGATCCTCGTACAGTTCTTCATCGTTCACGACGATACGCTCGGCCGCGAATTGCAGCGTCGGCTGTGTGAGCGCGCGCGCGCCGGCGTCAAGGTCCATTTTTTGTACGACAGCATTGGTTGCCATGCGCTGGGCCGTGGCTATATCCGTGTCCTGCACGAGGCCGGCGTGCAGGCGCGTGCGTTCTCGACCCATCCGGGTTTCGTCAACCGCTTCCAGCTGAACTTTCGCAATCACCGCAAGCTGGTCGTGGTGGACGGAGCGCGCGCGTTCGTGGGCGGGCACAACGTCGGCAACGAATATCTGGGTCGGCGCGCGCCGCTATCGCCGTGGCGCGACACCCATATCGAGATCCGCGGCGCAGCGGTACTCGATCTGCAGATGGCATTCGCCGAGGACTGGTACTGGGCCGCGCGCGAGGTGCCTTACCTGATGATGCCGCCGCCGGGCCCGACCGGAAACATGGTGTGCCAGATCGTGCCGTCCGGGCCGGCCGACGCGCAGGAAACCTGCTCGCTGTTCTTTGTCGAGGCGATCCAGTCCGCCACCCGCCGCCTGTGGATCACGTCGCCGTATTTCGTGCCGGACGAAGCGGTCTCCGCCATGTTGCGGCTGGCCGTTCTGCGTGGTGTCGACGTGCGCATCCTGATCCCGTCGCGCCCCGATCATCTGGTGGTTTACGCGGCGTCGACCATCTACGCGTACCAGGCGATTTGCGCTGGCGTGAAGGTGTATCGCTACGAGCCCGGGTTCCTGCATCAGAAGGTGATCCTGATCGACGACGAGGCGGCTGCGGTGGGCACCGCCAATCTCGACAACCGGTCGTTCCGGCTCAACTTCGAACTGATGGTGATGACCGCGCATCCGGCGTTTGCCGCCGACGTGGCGCGCATGCTCGAGGCCGATTTCGCCCAGGCCCGCCAGATCGGCCGCGACGACTTCCTCGATTCGCCCGCGCTGCTGCGCGTTGCGATGCACGTGGCCAAGCTGTTCGCGCCGATTCTCTGACGGCGGCGGTGCCCGTCACGCGATGCGGCATTTGTGTACACTGTCTACTATTATGCCAGGAAAATTGTGGACGACGTTCACATAGGAGCCGACATGACCCGCACGGTCGCCGCCACACCGCCTACGCGCACCACATACCGACACGGAGACCTGCGCCGCGCCTTGCTGGAAGCCGGTATCGATCTGGCCCGCGACGGCGGCCCGGACGCCATTGTGCTGCGCGAGGCCACGCGACGCGCCGGTGTGGTGCCCAATGCTGCGTATCGACACTTTGCCAGCCGCCAGGACCTGCTGCAGGCGGTGCGCGCGGCGGCGCTTTCGCGGCTGGCTCTGGCCATGGAGTCGGAACTGTCATCGATCCCCGGCGACGCCTCTCCCCAGGAGCGCGCGCGCGGCAGCCTGCGCGCGGTGGGCGCGGGATATCTGAAATTTGCCTTGGCCGAAACCGGACTGTTTCGCACGGCGTTCTCCACGCCGGACGAGGTGGAGGGCGACGTCGATCCGGCCAAGGCCGGTGACAGCGGCATGAACCCGTTCGAGTTGCTTGGCTCGGCACTGGATCTCTGGGTGGAGGCCGGGATGCTTCCGCCGGCGCGGCGGCCTGGCGCCGAATACATCGCGTGGTCCGCCGTGCACGGTCTGGCGATGCTGCTGATCGACGGGCCGCTGCGCGCGCACGCACGAGAACAGGCTTCGCTGCTTGGACAGCGCGTGATTGATATGGTGGAAAAGGGCCTGTAGCCGGCTCTGGCATGCCGAAAAAAAAGATGCCACGGGCGGGGATCCACGTGGCATCGGAAGAATGAGTATCAGGGAGGGGTATCCCCCGAAACTCGGTTGGGTCACCCATATTGCATGGGTGGCTCGCAGTGTAATTAGACGATTCTGATTTCTAAATCGGATTACCCTTAATTCAGGAGCGTTTCTGTACGTACGATGTCCAAGCACGGAAGGTCGTCGTCATGACCTCGGCAAAGACACGCGGGAGACAAATCATGGGTGGCATTCGTGGCCGGATGACGGGCCTGCTGGGCGCAAGCGTGCTGGCACTGGGCGGCTGCGTGGCATATCCCGGCTACGACGTCGCATCCGGCTATGGATATGGATATGGCTACGACAGCGCCAGCTATGCCGGCACGTTATCGAGCGGCTACTATCCGGCCACATCGTATGGCTACGCATATGGATATCCCTATGGCTACGGCTACCCATATGGCTATCCCTACGGATATTCGCCATGGCCGGTGTATGGCGGTGTGTGGATCGGCTCCGGCTACTACGGGTATCGCGGCGGCTATCGCGGTTACTACGGCTATCGCGGATACCACGGCTACTACGGATACCACGGTTATGGCGGATACCACGGCTACGGCGGTTACGGCGGGTACCGTGGATATGGCGGCGCTTACGGTGGCTACCGCGGCGGCGGCCGCGGAGGAGGGGGTGGGCGTGGCGGCGGAGGGCATCACTAGGTGCGTGCCCGTGCAGCGCCCGGCGTCATTGCCTGACGTGCCGCACCTCACCCAAGGCGACACCGCCATCGTCACCACCTCTACATCGGTGCAGTGAGCGACGTTACGGCAACTGACGCAACTGCCCGATCACCGACATCAGTCGGCCGTGCGCCACGGTCACTGCCGTTTCGTCCTGCAGCGCTTCCTGGTAGCGCTTGCGAAACGTCTGGTCGCCGCGCTCGCTGAACAATTTCTGCGTAGCGCCTGCCACGGCCCGGCAAGTCTCGTCGTGGTGTTCGTCGCCATCGAGTTCTTCATCGATTTCGATGATCAGGCGCGACAGCGGATCGAGCCAGCGGAAGAATGATTCTTCCGTGACGAGCTGCACAAATTGCCCTGCGGGAATCGGGCCGTGCAGTCTTTCATACTGGCCACGGTCATAACCGATAACTTCCTTGTGTACTTCGAGCAGTGCCGCGCGCAGGGCTCGTAACCCCGAGCGGCGGGTTTCCTGGATAGCAAGGAACTGTTCGCTGGGCATGCCCATCTCCACTTTCCTGTTCATGGGCAGGCAGTATGACTTGGCCCTTCGCGGCGTCCTCCCGAGGTCGCCCTTCGCCTGCCCGTTGTTGTTGGGGCACACGCGTGCATGCGCGATCGCTTGCACGGTGCGAATCCAGTATAGGCAGGCGCCATGCTGCGATCTAGCGTTGGGCTCTAGCGAAATACCCGTATTGCGGCCCTGCGGCAAAGCATGCGGGCCAAGCCATGCGCGCGTGCGCAGGCGGTGCGCGTTGCGGTGCAACGATGCTTCTGCGTGGTCAGACCGTTGATTGGCGCACCAGATATCGCTTGCAGACTTGCGGATGCCGCAGTGTGCCGCGCGCACTATCGTGATGTCAGCCGCATCTGCGCCACCAGAGGCAGGTGATCTGACGCCAGCCGAGCCAACGCGCTGCGGTGGCTTGAAACGCCCAGCAGATGCGCACGCGGGGACGTCCAGATGCGGTCGAGCGCGAGCAGCGGGTAGCGCGACGGAAACGTCGCAACGTGAGGCGTGCGTTCGAAATATGCGTGCAGCCAGCGCAGCGGACGGCCCCACAGGAACCATTCGTTGACGTCGCCGAGCAGGATGGTCGGTTGCGCGGGTGCTTCGGCCAGCGCAGTCAGCAGCCTGCGCACTTGCCAGCGGCGCTCGCTGGGCCGCAGCCCCAGGTGCGTGGCAATGACGCGCAGCGCGAAGGTGCCGGATTCGATTGCCGTGCATTCGAGCCACGTGTCGATCGCGCCGCGCGGCTCGCGTCCCTTGACGCTGAGGTCGATATGCCGAACCTGCATCGGCCGGTAACGCGACAACAGCGCGTTGCCGTAGTCGCCGTCGTCGCGCACGAGTGTCGGCCCCGGAATCGCATGAAGCCCGGTGCGTTGCGCAAGAAAGCGCAGCATGTCGAATCCCGTCGCGCGCGTTTCCACTTCCTGCAGCGCGATCAGGTCAGCGCGCAGTTCTGCAATCACGTCGCTGATGCGATTGGGAACGAAATGGCCGTCGGTGCCCACGCCGCCATGGATGTTGTAGCTGGCCACTGCGATATCGGCATGCAGCATGCGCGGATGCGCAGCCGGCGCATTCACCGGGCCCCCTTGCCAGACGGCGCGCCCTGGTAGTGCGAGTGGCGCGCGTCCGAGGCCTGGCCGCGCGCCGTACGAGCGTGCGCCGTCGATGCTTCGCGACGCTGGCGACGCCGCCGCAGGATCCACCAGACCGCCGCCGGAATCAGTAGCACCAGTGCCAACAGCGCGAATGTGCCTGCGCCAGGATTGCGCGCCACGGCCGCAATGCGATCGACCAGCGACGCGGACAGGATGATGCCCGGCGACATCCCAATCGCGGTACCTAGCAGGCAGTCGCGCAGACGAATGCGCGACGCGCCCACCACCAGATTGACCAGCGTGAATGGCGCGACGGGCACGAGCCGCAGCACGACCATCGCCAGCAGGCCGTGCTGGCTGACCTGCTGGCTCAGGCGGTTGAGACGGCGTCCGCCGAAGCGCTGCACCGCGTTACGGCCCAGCATGCGTCCGGCGCCATAGCCTGCCGCGGCGCTGGCGACGGTGCCGCCCAGCGCGATTGCCCCGCCATAGAGCGGCCCGAACACCACCACGGTGACAACGATCAGGACCGTCACCGGCAGCATCACCAACCCGCCAAGCACGTAGGCGCCCAACATGGCCAACGGTGCCAGCGGCATGTCGTCGACGCGCTCCACCAATGCCAGCAAATGCCGGAAATCGGCCCATTCGCGCAGTGGCGTATACCGCCAGGCAAACGCCACGCCCGCCAGCACCAGCAGGAAAGCCACCAGCATCGCCACGCGGCTGGCCACGCGCGGCCGTGCTTCGTGGCTGACGAACTCGGCCATGATCTGATCGGTGTCGATGGGTTCCATCGGATCGAGCAGCGTGGCGTCGGGCAGTGCCGCATCGATGTCGGCCGGCACGGTCGGCGCGAACGGTTGCAGCGTGCGTCCTTCGGGGCGATGCAGCGCCGCGAGCGTGTCGTTGAGACGCCCGTGCGCGGCCATTGCATCGGCCAGCGCATCGGACGTGACGGCCAGGTGCTCGCACAGCAGGCGGTCACGCATCGCACGGATGCCGTGGGCAATGCGCGGATCGCCGTTCGACTCGATCGCGAGATTGCATTCGGTATCGAGCCCAAACGACCGGTTGCTCAGGTTGGCCGAGCCAATGGTCAGCAGGCGGTCGTCCACGGCCATCACCTTGCTATGGACGTTGACGCAGGCATCACCCAGCCCCGGTATATGCGGGCAATAAAGCTGGAATCGCTCGCGCGGATCGACGGCGCGCAGTTGCCGATACAGCCGCGCGCGCAGCACGCCCATGCTGGCCTCTTCGAGCCACCCGCTTTCCGTGCGGCGCGACACCAGCGCGATGTCCGGCGCGTCCGGTTCTTGCAGCCGCGCGGCGAAGGCATCGGCAATCAGGCCGGAGCTGAAGTACTGGTTTTCAAGATAGATGCCGTCCCGGGCGGCGGCGATCGCGTCGACGTACAACTCGCGGATTTCATCGATCGTAGGCGCATCGTCCCGCGCGGGAAACGTGCGGCTGATGGCTACATCGATATCGGTCAGGTCGGGCGCGACGGTATCGTCCCACAGGTTCGACGTGCCATGGATACGGCTGACATCGGGCACGCGCGGATGACGCCCCGTTGCATCGCGCCAGCGCTGTGCCGCCATCTCGCCCAGCGAAGCCGCGGCGGCGCCTTCCACCATGCACTGCACGTCGTGGAACGGCGCATAGGGCTTGCCGTCTGGATCGACGCGACGCGGGTCGTCGGCCAGATGATGATGCGTGTCCCAGCGCCGAATGGTCAGGTCGAGTCCACCGACGAATGCCAGCCGATGGTCGATCACGACCACTTTCTGATGATGCGAAGCGCCAGCCGGATGGTTGCCGTCGAGATGAAACGACAGACGCCGATGCGCTTGCCAATGCTGCTTGGCCGCGGGCAGGAACTCGCGCTCGAATGCGAACACCATCGCAAAATCCCAGCTCAGCACGTAGATGCGCAGACCGCGCCGGCGCTTGCACAGCGCGTTGAGGAAGTCGCGCAGTTCCACCGGCAAGCCGTCGGCAGGGTCGTCGGCCGACAGGCGCATGCGGCTGTCGATATCCCAGCCAAGAATGAAAACGGTGTGTTCCGCATGCGCCAATGCGTGGCGCAGCGCGGAGAAATACGCGTCGGCATCAACCAGCATGGCAAGCCGCTGGCAAGGGTCGACGCGCCAGCAATTGTGGCCCGGACGCAATAGCGGGGTATCAGGGGGAATATCGGGTTGGGTCGACATGGCGAAAGGTTCGCTGCGCAAGTTTCGTACCGGTAGGCCCGATAACACGCAGGAAAGCGCCCTGGCCGCGCGCGCACGCCGCCAGCATGCGAGCGTCAGAGCCCCGGCGTCACGCTATTGCTGGCTGCGAACGCCACGACGCCGTGTGCGGCTTACTTTTCTTTGTAAAAGTTGCGCGTGTCAGCGGCGTCACGCCGATGCGCTGCGCCACGCGCCGGGCGGCATACCAAAGCGTCGCGAGAAGGCGCGAGTGAAGGTGGTCTGATCGGGATAGCCGACGCCAATGGCGATATCCGCCAGCGGCATGGTGCCTGCCATCAGCCACTGCACGGCCTGGTCCAGCCGCAGGCGCGTCTGGTAGCCATGCGGCGTGTCGCCGAAGGCCTGGCAGAAGAGGGTATGGAAGCGGCGTGCGCCCCAGCCGACGCGCGCCGCTAGCGCTTCCACGCGCAACGGTGTGCAGAGGTGCGCGCGCAGATAACTGTCGATCGCCGCCACCGGAAAGCGCGCCGCATCGTCCCGGTCATCGTCGAGACCGAGCATCGCGGATATCGCACCGGCCAACACGGCAGCATGTTGCCAGGCGTATTGCCGTGGGGCGACGGGCGCGCGCGGCGCGGTGGCCAGCCCGCGCACGCGCGAGGCGAACGCACCATCCATCGGCAGCAAGCGTGGCCGCGACATCAGCCGCGCGGGCAGCGCCACGGAGCTGGCGGGGAAATCGGCCACGAGCTGGAGGTTGTCGGTCAGTCCCGCACACAGGTGGTGGGCGCCGGCAGGGATCACCAGCCCGTGGCGGTCATCCACGCGGTATGCATGGCCGTCGATTTCCAGTTCGATTTCGCCATCGACGCCAAACAGCAACTGGTGATAGTCGTGCGCATGGCCGAACGGCCGCCGTGGATAGCGGCGCGGTTCCACCAAAGGGCAGGCGTGCTCAACGAGCTTGGGCATGACGCGGTTTCCCCGGGGTCTGGCACAGCCACACGCCAACGCCCGCCACACCCATACCCAGCCACTGGACCGGGCCGAGGCGATCGCCAAACAGCACCGCAGCTTGCACGGCTGCAAGGGGCGGCGCCAGGAACATCAGGGCCGCGGCATTGGCGGCCTGTCCGCGACGCACCAGTCCCAACAGCAGCCATGTGCCCGCGCCCGACAACACCACGGCGGCCCACGCCAGCGCGAGCCATAGTGTCGGTCCGGTCTGCCAGCGCATTGCGGCCGGCCCGCCCGATGCAGCGACAACCACCGCCGCCACCAGCAGCGCGCCAGTGTTCTGCCATGCCGAACTGGCACGGATATCGGCCTTGGCAATCGAGGTTTTTTGCAGGAGCGTTCCCATGGTGATGGAAAGAATGGCAAGCACGCCAATCGATACGATCCACGGCGATACCGCATGCGGCGCGCCGGCACGCATTGCGGGCAAGACTACCAGACCCACGCCGAGCGCGCCGAGCGCCAGCCCGCGCCACGTGCGTGCCGACGGCTGTTCCTTGAGCAGCGGGATCGCCAGCAGCGCGGTCAGCAACGGCTGCAGGGCGCCCAGCAGCGCCATGATCGACGGCGACAGTCCATGCGCCACCGCGCCATAGCCGGCACACAGGTAGACGCCCTGCATCAGTGCGCCGGCCAGCAGATGGCGCGGCACCTGATGCAGCGCGGGCCACGCGGCACGACTCGCCAGCGCCACCACGGCAAACATCGTCGCGGCCAGCGCAAACCGCGCCAGCAAGAACAGGCTGGTGTCGGCAACCGGCACCACGGCCTTGCCGACGATAAAGCCGGTGGACCAGATCAGCACGAAAGCCATGGCTGGCAGCCAGGCGGGAACAGGGCGGGGCATTGGTGGACGAGACAGCAATAGGGCGGGTGTGGGCGATCGGAAAATAACGTAGGCCGTGCCGCATCAGGCGTTTTGGCGGCATTCTCCATGAGACTAACGCGGCGCGGCAAGCGCCGTCTTGGCGTTTTCTGCACTGTGTGGACTGCGCGTGGGCTGCGACATCCTGGGCGCCGCGCATGCCTGCCGGCCTTTCGCATTGCGCGGCGATGGATCCGGTTTGCGGTAAGGTTCGGGCCATTGCACCACCCAATATCGAAAGCCATGACCCATGCCGCCGCCGCACCCCAGCACCGCCTGATTGCCGAACTCGGACTCGAGCCGCACCCGGAGGGCGGTTTCTATCGCGAGACCTATCGCGATGCGGCGCGCGTCACGCGGCTGGCCGACGGCGCGGAACGCTCCGCATCCACCGCCATCTATTACCTGCTGTGCGACGATGCGTGGTCCGCCTGGCATCGCATCCGGGCCGACGAGGCGTGGCACTTTTACGCGGGCGACGGCATCGACGTGCATGTGTTGATGCCCGATGGCGCGCTGGTCACGCATCGGCTCGGGCATCCGCTCACGCAGCCGGGCGCGGTGTTCCAGGCCGTGGTGCCGGCCGGATGCTGGTTCGCCGCCGAACGCCGCGCGGGCACCGAAGGTTATGCGCTGGCGGGATGCACCGTCGCGCCGGGCTTCGAGTTCAGTGAATTCCAATTGGCCGATACGGCGCAACTGGCGCGTTCATATCCGGCCCACGCCGCATTGATCGCCCGGCTCGGCCGTCGCTGAGGTGACGCAGCGACGCCGCAACGGCGTGCGTCAGCCGCCATTGACCTGCTGGCGCAGATAGTCGACCACGCGTGTCACGCGGGGCGGCAACTGCCATTCGGAACGGCGGATCAGCCACAGCGTGTCGATGACGGGCATCTCGCAGTTCATGACCTCGATCGCCGCTTGCTGCGCAAAGGCCTGGCGTGCATAGCGCGGAATGACGGTAAAGCCGAAGCCGCGCGCCACCGGCTCCAGCATCAGGCTGACCTGATTGCTGAAGCCGCGGCAGGGCAGCGTTTGCACGCCGGGATTGCCGGGAAAATGCCGGCTCAACAGCCGCTTCGCCATTGCCTTGCCATCGGGATGATCGACGAATCCGAGCCGTTCCAGGTCTTCCCAACTGCGCACTTGCTCGCCGGCCGGATACACCAGTTCAAGCGCTTCTTCGCTGAACGGGCTTGCCGCCAGACGCGGATCGTCTGGCTTGAGCGACACCAGGCCCACGTCGAAACGGTTCTGCAGCACGCCTTCGAGCACCTCCGCGTCCGGTGCGAAGCGATGCCGGACGATCAGCCCCGGCACCTTGGCCTGCAGATCCAGTAAGCGCGGATACAGGAACAGCCCGATGCTGCCGGGGGTGATCAGACCCACCACGCCGGATTCGCCATCCTCGGTCAGCCGTGCGCGCAGGCGCTCGTTGGCCAGTTCCATGTCGCCGCAGTATTCCAGCAGCGCCTTGCCGGCCGGTGTCAGTTCCAGCGCGCGCGGACGCCGGATCAGCAGCGGCCCGAGTGCGTCTTCCAGATGACGGATGTGCTGGCTGACGGCGGCCTGCGTGAGGCCGAGCGCATCAGCGGCACCGGTGAAGCTGCCGGCCTGCGCCAGCGTGGCGAACGAGCGCAGCCATTGCGGATTGAGCATAATGAAATCTTATCGAATCGATAACGTCGAGGTGGTTTTCATTATAAGCGTGTCGCCGTACCATTTGCTGCACAGCAACTCTCAGGACACGCAATATGACCACTCCAGCGCTTTTCACGCCGTTCCGTCTGAAAGACGTCTCCTTGCGCAACCGCATCGCGGTGCCGCCGATGTGCCAGTACAGCGCCACCGATGGCCTGACCAACGACTGGCATCTGGCCCACTACACGGGCCTCGCGCGCGGCGGCGCCGGCTTGGTGATCGTGGAAGCCACGGCCGTATCGCCGGAAGGGCGAATCACGCCGGGATGCACAGGGCTGTGGAACGACGAGCAGGCGCAGGGCATGGCGCGCATTGCAGCGGCCATCAAGGCCGGCGGTGCAGTGCCGGGCATTCAGATCGCCCACGCCGGCCGCAAGGCCAGCGCCAATCGGCCGTGGGAAGGCGACGACCATATTCCCGATGGCGATCCGCGCGGCTGGACGCCGATCGCGCCGTCGGCCAAGCCATTTGGCGCGAATTTGCCCAAGGTGCCGCAGGCCATGACGCTCGACGATATCGCGCGCGTGCAGGCCGATTTCGTGGCCGCCGCGCGTCGTGCGCGCGACGCCGGATTCCAATGGCTGGAACTGCATTTCGCGCACGGCTACCTTGCGCAGAGCTTCTTCTCGATTCACGGCAATGCGCGCACCGATGCCTACGGCAACGACGCCATCGGCCGCGGCCGCTTCCTGCTGGAAACCCTCGCGGCGGTGCGCGAAGTGTGGCCGGAAAACCTGCCGTTGACCGCGCGCTTCGGCGTGATCGAGTACGACGGCAATGACGCGCAGACGCTTGCCGAATCGATCGAACTGGTCCGCGCCATGCGCGAAGGCGGGCTCGACATGCTCAACGTCACCGTCGGCTTTTCTACGCCGGATGCGCAGATCCCCTGGGGCCCGGCGTTTCTGGCCCCGGTGGCCGAACGTGTACGCCGCGAGGCCGGCCTGCCGGTGGCCGCGGCGTGGGGCATCGACGATCCGGTGATCGCCAATCGCGTGGTTGAACAGCGTCAGATGGATCTGGTGATGGTGGGGCGCGCGATGTTGTCCAATCCGCATTGGCCGTATCAGACCGCGTTGAAGCTTGGGCTCGAACGTCCGTCGTGGGTGCTGCCCGCGCCGTATGCGCATTGGCTCGAGCGCTATCGCGTGCAGTCGGCCTGAAGCAAACTTGGTTGACATGGGCATCGCGGGCGCGCCCATGTCAAGCGAGCATGGCCGCGCGAAGGCCCGGTGCGATAGCGTTGCGCAGGGCGTGTTGCCGCGGCCATGCTGGCTGGCATGCGCGCCAGCGCGCCCCGCTGACGCTGCCCCTTACTCGATGATGTCGAAGTCGGGCAGGTAGGCGTCGTTCAAGGTCAGGCCCAGGCCCGGCAGGTTGTCGTCAAGCTGCAGAAAGCCGTTGTCCGGCGCCGGGTCGCCCTTGAAGATGTAGTAGAACAATTCGTTGCCCACCTCCACGTCGTGCACCGGAAAATACTCCGACATCGGCGATGCCGTCGACGCCATGGTCAGGTGGTAGTTATGCATTTGCCCCGCATGCGGGATCACGGGCACTGACCACGCTTCGGCCAGGGCATTGATCTTCTGTGCGGCGGTGATGCCGCCCACGCGATTAGTGTCGTACTGGATCACATCGACCGCACGGCGTTCCAGCAGATCCTTGAATCCGTATGACGTGAACTCGTGTTCGCCCCCGGAAATCGGAAACGGACTGATCTTCTTCAGTTCGGCATAGCCTTCGATGTCGTCGGCGATCACGGGCTCCTCCAGCCAGCGCGGATTGAATTCCGCCAGGCGCGGGATCATGCGGCGCGCGTATTCGAGCGTCCAGCCCATATAGCATTCGAGCATGATATCGACGCTGTCGCCCACCAGCTCGCGCAGCAGCCGCACCTGTTCGAGGTTTTTCTGCATGCCGGCTGGCCCATCCTTGGGCCCATAGCCGAAGCGCATCTTCATCGCCGTGAAGCCCTGGTCCAGGTAGCGCTGCGCCTCGCCCAAAAAGGCGTCGCGGTCATCGTTGTTGTACAGCTTGGACGCGTAGCACCAGATCTTTTCCTTGGTACGGCCGCCCAGCAGCTTGAACACGGGTTTGCCCGTGGCCTTGCCCATCAGGTCCCACAGAGCGATGTCGACGGCCGAAATGGCGGCCATGCCAATGCCCTTGCGGCCCCATGCGTGGGTGCGCCGATACATCTTCTGCCACAGGTATTCGTTGTCGAACGGGTCCTGACCGATCACGATCGGCGCCAGATACTGGTCGACGATCTGCTTGGCCACGCGCGGCGCAAGCGCACAGTTGCCGATGCCGACATGGCCGTCATCGGTTTCCACCTCGACTACCAGCCAGCCGTGAAAGCGGAACGACCCCATCGCATCGCCGCGATCGAATAGCAAATCGGTGGCATTGGTGCAGAAATGCGCTTGCGGCGGCACCGTCTTGCCTTTCCATTCGAATACGCGCGCACGGACGTTGGTGATCTTCATGGTGTGATGCCTCTTTCGAAAATTGGATCAGGCGGCGCTGGCCTGCGTTTGCGCCAGGCGTCGCGCACCCATCTGGCAGGCCAGGTGGAACGCTTGCAGTGTCGCGCCGGGATTTGCGCGCCCTTGCTGCGCGATGTCGAAGGCGGTGCCGTGCGCGGGCGTTGTGATCGGCACCGGCAGGCCGCCCTGCACGGTGACGCCGCGCGAGAAGCCCATCAGCTTGATGCCGATCTGACCCTGGTCGTGATACATCGTGACGATGGCGTCGAACTGCCGTTGCGCGGCGTCGCCCTGCACCTTCAGGAAGATCGTGTCCGCAGGGAAGGGACCCTGCGCCGCCACCCCGCGCGCCTGGGCGCGCTTTACCGCCGGCTCGATCACGTCGATTTCCTCGCGCCCGAAAGCGCCGTTGTCGCCGTTATGCGGATTCAGACCGCACACCGCGATGCGCGGGCGCGACAGTCCCGCGCGGCGCAATGCGTGGTCGATCAGGTCGATGGCATCGCCGACGCGCTCCGGCGTGATCATGGCCGGTACATCCCTGAGCGCCACGTGCGACGTGACGCGCGACGTCCACAGGCCGTCGAGCACGTTGAATTCGCAGAATGGCCCATGAAAATCGAGCTGTTCGGCAAACCAGTGCAATTCATCGTTGTGACCCATGCCCGCGGCATGCATCGAACTCTTGTTGAGCGGTCCAAACAGGATCGCGTCGGCCTGATCGGCCTGCGCCAATCCAAGCGCCACTTTAAGCGTGCCGAGACAATACCGGCCGCCTTCAGCGCTGGCGATGGCGCGCGGGTACGCCGGGATGTCGTCGAGCGTCCAGTGATAGAGGCGCGGCCCCGCTTCCGTGCCGTGAAAACCGGGGCGGTCCACTTCAGGCAGCGACAGGTCAACGCCTGCCACCGCCATGCCGCGCCGCCATTCTTCGCGGTCGGCAATGAGCAGGATGCGGGCCTGCGCGGCAGCCGGATCGGCCAGCAGCCGGGCGATCAGTTCGGGGCCGATGCCGGCAGGGTCGCCGAGCACCATGGCAATACGGGGTCGATGTGTCATGAGCAGTCGAGTCAGTCGATTCAGTCGAGTTTGACGCCGAGTTCGGCAATCAGCTTGCCGTAGCGCGCGTATTCACTGCGTGAGAATGCGTCGAATTGCGCGGGATCGAGTGTGCCCGGCACCGCGCCGACTTCGCCGAGCCTGCGGATGGTGTCCGGATCCTTCATCACGCGCGTCATGGCGGCGCTGATGCGCTGCAGCGTGGCCGGCGGCGTGCCGGCCGTTGCGTAGACGCCGTACCAGGTATTGGCCTGGATTTCCGGCACGCCAGCTTCGGCCAGCGTGGGAACGTCCGGCAGCAGCGCGGAGCGTGTGCTGGACGTGACCGCCAGCGCGCGCAGCTTGCCCGCCTTGATGTGGTTGATGACGGACGGCATGGTTTCAAAACTCATGTCGACCTGTCCACCCATCAGGTCCACCAGTGCACTGGCGCTGCTTTTGTAGGGCACATGCAGCATCTTGCCGTGGATGCGGTGTGCAAATGCGGCCGCGGCCAGATGCTGGGTGCTGCCTACGCCGGATGAGCTATAGCGGTATTTGTCGGGATTGGCCTGGATCTGCGCCACCAGCGCCGCAGCGTCGCGCGCCGCCACCTGGTTGTTTACCACCAGCACATTGGGCACCTGCGCCACCAGCGCCACCGGCGCCAAGTCCTTGAGCGGATTGAACTGCAGCTTGAGCAGATGTGGCGCGATGGCCTGTGAAGTGGAAACGCCCATCAGCAGCGTGTTGCCATCGGGCTGTGCCTTGGCCGTGATATCGGCGGCGATGGTGTTCGACGCGCCGGGCCGGTTGTCCACCACCACTGGCTGCTTGAGGATCGCGGCGAGCTTGTCGGACACGATGCGCGCCATGACGTCGGTGCCCCCACCTGGCGCAGCGCCCACCATCATGCGAATCGGCCGTGTGTCGTCGGCGCGGGCGGCGGGCATTGCCAGGCCGCACGCCGCAATGCTGGCCAGCGCGCTAGCCATCCATCTTTTCATGGTTGTCTCCGTCGTATGCAGTCTGTCGCTGCGTGAAGCCACTATACGGAGATCAGTGCCGAACGAATACTGACCTTTTCTGAAGCGGCGATAACCAGGAGTGATCGCCGCATAGCAACGTTTCAATATACGGCCGCACTGCCCGCGCCGTATATTTGCGCCCAGACATCACAAGGAGACAGCATGACGACGCCGGTCTATCGCGGAGTATTCCCCGTAGTCCCCACGATTTTCGACGCACATGGTGCACTGGACCTGGACGGCCAGCGCCGTTGCATCGATTTCATGATCGATGCGGGCTCGCACGGTCTATGCATCCTGGCGAATTTCTCGGAGCAGTTCGTGCTCAGCGACGACGAGCGCAGTCTGTTGATGACCACGGCGCTCGACCATGTGGCGGGGCGCGTGCCGGTGATCGTCACCACAACGCATTTCAGCTCGAAGATCTGCGCCGAACGCAGTCGCGCGGCGCAGGATGCCGGCGCCGCAATGGTAATGGTGATGCCGCCGTACCACGGCGCAACCATCCGCGTGCCCGAACGCGCCATCTACGAATTCTTCGCCACCGTATCGGCATCCATCGATATCCCGATCATGATCCAGGACGCGCCCGTCAGCGGCACCACGTTGTCGGCGCCGTTTTTGGCGCGCATGGCCCGAGAAATCGACAACGTGTCCTACTTCAAGATCGAAGTGCCGCAGGCCGCCGCCAAGCTGCGCGATCTGATCGAATTGGGCGGCGACGCCATCGTCGGTCCATGGGATGGCGAGGAAGCCATCACGCTGCTCGCCGATCTGGAGGCGGGCGCGACCGGTGCAATGACGGGCGCGGGATTTCCCGACGGCATCCGGCAGATCGTCGATCGCTGGCAGCATGGCGACGCCGACGGCGCCGCCGAACGCTACCAGCAGTGGCTGCCGCTGATCAACTACGAGAATCGTCAGGGCTGGCTGGCCACCGCCAAGGTACTGATGCAGGAAGGCGGCGTGATCCGGTCAGACGCGGTGCGCCATCCGCTGCAGCCCATGCATCCGGCAACCCGCGAGGGCCTGCTCAGGATCGCCCGAAAGCTCGATCCGCTGGTGCTGCGATGGGGGCGTTAGGGGGCGGTGGGGCGTTGTGGGTGAAGGGCGCGTGGGCGTGGCGCAAAAACGGGATGCTGGAAATAATAATGCCGGCATAAATGTTTGATTATTTTAATTAAAAATTGATGACTAACAAAATCTCGTAAGTGCGCAGTTTGCATCGATGAAAAAGGCTCTAAGGTTTGGCGCGCGAAGCATTGGATTTGAAGAAGGAATATCCAATGCGTTTCGCGCGACCACATCCACAACGGAGCCAGCGCATGACGGATCTAGGGAAGGATCTCAGCGATTTCAACGATGCCGTGCGAGCGGGACTGTCGAGGCATCAGGCATATTTTCTGAAGGTCCCCGGCACAGCCAGCGCCGAGGCACTGTCGGTGGTGTCGTTCGAGGCCGTGGAGCGGCTAGGCGAGCCCTATGTCGTGACGGTGCAACTGACGCATCCGCTGATGCTCGATCGCGCCGACTATCTCGGGCGGCAAGCCGCGTTCCTGATCGATCCTTCCGATGGATCCGAACCCCGCCGCTTTGCCGGCTGCATCACCCGCTTCTCGCAGACCCGCAAGACCCGGGATTTCTGCGGTTATGAAATCGTCATCGAGCCACTGGTCGCGCGGCTGCGATTGACGCAGGCCAGCCGCATCTACCAGCGCTGCACCGTCCCGGAAATCATCGAAGCGATCCTGCGACGGCATGAGCTGAGAGGCCACCAGTTCGAATTCCGCCTGCGGCGCAAATATCCGCAACTGGCATTCCGCATGCAGCACCAGACGTCCGATTGGGACTACATCCGTCTGCTGATGGAGCAATCGGGCATTTACTGCTTTTTCACGCCTGGAAAATTTGGCGAGTTGATCGTCTTTGGCGACGACATCGATCACTACATTTACCTGCCGGAATTGCGCGTGCCATACCGGGAGGCAGCGGGGCTGGAATCGGGAAGGGAGGCGATCTTCGCGCTGGAGACGCACGCGCGGACCATGCCCGGATCGTTCCGCGTGGCGGATTTCAATCCCGACAAGGCGTGGGAGCGCGTAACCGGCGAGGCCAACGTCGCGCGCACCGAGAAAACCAGCTATGGCGAATCGTATGTCTACGGCGCGCACGCGCTGGATTTCGACGAAGCCAAATGGGAGGCGCAGTTGCGTCATGAGGCCACGTTTGCCGGGCAACTTGTCTACACCGGGCAAACCAACGTGCTGGCGCTGTGCCCGGCGCGCATCCTGCGCATGGACCAGCCGTTGCCCGATGCGCCGCACGAACAGACGATCACCGAAGTGATCCACACCGGCGCGCGCGATGCGGCCTATCGCAACACATACAAAGCCATCCCGTGCGACCGCCGTTTCCGCCTGCCGATCGATGAGGAGAAATGGCCGCGCATCGGGGGGACGCTGAGCGCGCGCATCACGTCGCCAGGCCAATACAAGTATGCGTACCTGACGCAGGACGGTCGTTACATCGTCCGCTTCGATTTCGATTTCGACACATGGCCGAAGGGCGCGGAGAGTGTGCCGCTGGCATTCGCCAAGCCGTTCGCCGGCGCAAGGCAGACCGGCTTCCACTTCCCGCTGATTGACGGCACATACGTCGACGTGGCGTTCCGCGACGGCAATCCGAACAAGCCGTACATCGCGCACGTGCAGCACAACAGTCGCCACCCGGACCCGATCACAAACCGGGACCGATGGCTGTCGCGCAACGTCATCCGCACGCAAAGCAACAACAAGCTGCGCATGGAGGACTGGGAAGGCCAGGAAGGCATCAAGCTGTCTACCGAATACGGCAAGACGCAATTGAATCTTGGCTACCTGGTCGACCATACCAAGAAGAAGCGCGGCGATGGGTTCGAGCTGCGCACATCTGGCTGGGGCGCGATTCGCGGCGGGAAGGGGCTGTTTTTGAGTGCGGATGATCAGCCCGGCGCGGCAGGTCATCAGTTGCACATGGATGCCGCCCTGAAGCTCCTCCAAGAGGCGCTCGAGCAAGCGGAGGCGCTGTCGAGATCCGCCAAGGCCGCCAACGCGCTGGCCGACGACTGCGCGCGGCAAAAAGCGCTTCTGGCCGACACGTTGAAGCAACTCAAGGCGTCTGGCCTGTTGGCGAGCGCACCTGCGGGCATGGCGCTGGTTTCCGGTGCGGATTTGCAGGTGAGCGCTGCAAACAATCTCATGGCAACGGCGCGCGGCGATGCCGACATCGGTGTATTGCGCAAGTTTGCAGTTGCCGCGGGCAATGGGATTTCACTCTTCACGAAGAAGCTCGGCATGAAACTCTTCGCGAGCAGAGGCAAGGTGGAAATACAGGCACAGGGCGATGCGATGGCGTTGACCGCACTGAAGGACGTCACCATCAGCAGCGAGGACGGCAAGCTGGTGTTGTCGGCGGCGAAAGAAGTCTGGATCGGCGCGGGCGGCTCGTACATTCGCATTACACCGGGGCGCATCGAGAGCGGTACGCCCGGCGATATCTACCAGAAATGCATCGCCTGGAGCAAGCAGGGCCCAGCGTCCGAGAGGCTGGCCACGCTGCCCGTACTGCCAAAGCCGCAAGCCGCGCAATGTGCATTACGTGAGAGCCGTTCCGGAACCCCGTTTGCAAAGCTGGAACTCTGATGAAGTACCTGGACTACGAAAATGCGATGTTGGAACGCTTCCGCGCCAAGCATCGAGATCTTGTCGCTGCCGACACACCGGCGAACCTGTATGCGTTGGTTGATCCGGTTGCTCTGCGTTGGTACGAGGTCCCGGACCGATCTCGGTGGCTAGCGCCGCTGCAACGCATGCCGCTTTATGCCGGCTCGGGTCTGGAGGGGCTTGAAGCGACGGGGCCGGTGCTGCTGGCGATGCCGGACCTGCGCAGCACCGGCACGCTGACTGTCTCGAGTTTTTCTGCGCACGCGCCGACTGCCGCGGATGCGTTTGTCAATCTGCTGGGCCTCAGCACCCGCAATACATCGCATGTGACGTGGATATGGTCGCCACATCAGATGGCCGGGCTGGTGGAACACCTACAAACGCTGCTGCATGCGCGTCTGGGTCCGGACGACGAAGATGCTTGGTTTTTCTTCTATCAACCATCTCATCTGAGGGTCCTGCATGAACGGCTGCCCGAGGCAACACGCCGCTATATGTTCGGCCCCATTCACGCCTGGTGGATGCTCGATCGGCACCGTTCATTGGTGGAGTTGGCGGGCGAGAGCCTGCCGATCCCGACGCCATGGGAGGCGCTTCCTGTTCCCGCCGACGTGGTGACTGCGTTGCAGCGCGCAGCCATGCCCGCACAGGTACATGCATGGTTGCGGAAAACCCGGTTGAATCTGACAGGCATACCTTCCCACAACGAGCAGTTGGCGGAAATTGAGCCACTGGTCGACCGGGCGCTCAATTACGGCTTGGCCGGAAAGCAGGATGTGCAGACGTTTGTGGTCTACGGTTTGCGCTTCAAGGTGGACTACGACAAGCATCCGCGCCTTCAGGCGCTGCTGACCGATGCGGCGGCGAGGAGTCAGCCGCTGGAGAAGGCGTACCGCGATGTTCACCATGAGGTCTGGAGCGAACTCGCTGCCACTGCGCGGCAGCGTGTCGAGGCTAGCGAGATATGCGCCCGACAAGCCGCAATGAAGAAAGCCGGACACGTCCGACTGCGCGCTCGCATCGTCAATGACACAGGTGGAACGATTTACGGCCTGGTTATTGAACTACCCAGGCACGCCCAACGCCAGTTCCTTGGCAGCATCGAAGGCAGCCCACATCGCGAGTCCACGCTCGATAAAGATGCCGTGCTGTCGCCGCTTCCTGGCGACAAGCTGACCCTGAGGTGGGACGTGTCCACGGCATATGGGTCGGGACGCTCCATGTGTACGCCGCATCGGCTGGAGCTTGTTGTCAAGGGCGAGCTTCCCAATGATGAAAAATCCGGCGTGCTGGAAATTTACTTCGGAAAGTTCGGACAAGCCGTTGTCATGCACAAGGACGATCTCAATCACGCGAAGAAAGGAGAGGCATGACGGGATTTATCAAGGCGATCGCAGTGGCGGTTTTGCTGGTGATGTTGGGTGGATGTGCCATCGGGCAACCCCGCGGTTGGGTAGAGGCAGCAGCGTGGGCCGCGAACTATACAGAGGACTTTATCTATGACTTCTCGGTTCTAACGGTCGACGGAAAGCGCACTGGAGTGACCGGGGCTTTGGTTCGGGAGTTCTCCCGTGGGGGAACCACGGGGCAGGAGTGCTGTGGCTTGATGCCGGGCGTGGGTCAGACCGTCAAGGTGGTCTGGCGTGTGGGCGGGCGTCAGGAGGACAAGTCGCAGTGGAGAACGTATGAACGGGTCGTCGTTGTCACGGGACAAGTCTCGAGGAGCGCAAGCCGGCACAGCTATCTGATCGTGAGATTTTTCCCAGCTCATGAGGTGGAGGCGGAGTTTATTCCCGGAGACGATCCCCGTGGGGCGAGATATCCGCGTGTCGACAAATTGCTCTTTACAGGCCCGCGCGTGATGCGCCAAAAAGGAGAATAAAGATGCAGGACTGGTTCACAGACTCCCACGAGTCGTTTGCGAGGACGGTTGAAACCATGATCGGACTGTACGACGGAGACTTCGAGGCATGCGCGACCTGTGAGGAGCAGCCTTGGTTCAGCTTCTTTTTTGACGGCACTGGAAATAATCGTGATCTTGATGAGCCACTGAACAAATTGTCCAACGTCGCTCGCCTCTACCTGGGGCATGTGAAGAAGAGCGAAGATCCGCTTATCAACGACTTCTACTACCCCGGCGTTGGCACGCCGCTCAATGCGAGCGATCCGACCTGGTGGGAAAGGCTGCGCGATAGCGAGGTGCTTGGCGGCGGTGCTGGTCTGGGCTGGGATGTACGCCTATCAAAAGCTGAGGAGGACATGAGTCTTGCGTTGACCGCCAACCACCGAGTCACCCGCATTGACATCGCCGTATTCGGTTTCTCGCGCGGTGCGACGTTGGCACGCGCGTTCGTCAACCGGCTGCTTGCCAAATGCACGATGAAGGATGGTGTGCCGCACTGGCCGTGTGGGACCGCACTGGACGGAGAGTCCGCGCCGCTCCATATCCGCTTTCTCGGACTATTCGACACGGTGGAATCGGTGGGCCTGCCCGCGCACAACCTGAGCGACATGCTTGTGCATATTCCCGAACAGGTCGAGCGCTGCTGCCATATTGTCTCGGGCCACGAACTGCGTGCCTGTTTCCCGCTGACGCCGGTGGGCGATACAGCCGCAAGCTGCGACGAGCTGGTCTTTCCCGGCGTGCACTCGGATATTGGCGGCGGTTATCGTCCCAATGAGCAGGGTCGATCTGATCTGCTCGGCCGCCTTGCGTTGAATCGCATGCGGCTGGAGGCGGTCATGTGCGGGGTGCCATTCACACCGCCCACGGATCTGGCGAAAACAACCGCCGAGCTCTTCGAATACGACGAAGAGCTCAAAACGTTGTTCGATGAATACATGGCCACGATTGGCCGATGCAGCGGGATCGAGGATCAGGTCTTTCGGCACATGCGTCTTTTTTATGGCTGGCTGAAGGTGCGCTTTGGCCACGCGCCGTGCGAGCTGTACGAGAACATGTGTTCGACGGATCCCGAAATCCAGGAATCACTGCAAAGAATCCAGCAGTACCACGGACGCCTGAAGGTCGAGGCCGATACGATGAACTGGCGTTCCTATCTGACCCAGCTCTGGAACACCGACCGCAGCGAATACCTGCGCACAATCGAGACGGCGGGCGGGCGACGCGTGACAAACGAACCGCTCTCCGCAGATGAACTGGCGTACTGGAAGGCGTGGTTGAATCCGCCCGAACTGTCCGCGAATCTGATCCGATTCTTCGATCGGTACGTGCATGATTCGCGCGCCGGTTTTATCCGAATCGATGGTGGCGGATATTTGCTGCCACGCCAATTGGTCGCGGTCGCGTCGCCCGAAAGCGCGCCAGTGCCACCAAGCGACGGCGAAACGGCCGACCACGCCACTCCGATCAACCCGCGCTATTCCGCAGCGTATCAACCAGCAAGCTCATCGATGCAGTGATCGGCCGGCCGCGCCGCGTGATGATGCCGAATGGTCCAAGCTTGATCGGCAGGGGCAGCGGCAGCACCGTCAATGCGCCCAGTTGTGCGTAATAGTGCGCCACCGATTCGGGCAGCACGGCGATCAATTCGCTGTCGATCAGCAGCGAGGTGGTCATCAGCACGGCGGCGGTTTCGATCGTCGATGGCGGAGGCGCCACGCCCGCGTCTTCGAATGAGCGGTCCAGCAGCGCGCGCATCGGGCTTGGACGTGGTTGCATGATCCACGGGTAACGCGTCAGTTCGGCAAATTGTGGCTTGCGTTTGCGGGCCAGCGGATGCTGCGGGCCGACCACGATCGCCAGGCCTTCGTCGCCGAGCTGCTCGAAATCGACGGTCGCGCTGTCCCACCCTTCGGGCACGCGGCCCAGCACGATGTCGAGCTGGTCGCGCTCCAGCAGTGGCATCAATACGTCGCTGGTGTCCACCTGCACGGATATTTCGAGCTGCGGGTGGTCGCGGTTCAGGCGGCGGATCACGCTGGCCAGCAGGCCCGGCGTGGGGGCCATCACCGCGCCCACGCGCACACGGCCGGTCTTGCCCGATTCCAGCGCCACCAGTTCGTCGCGCAGCCCCGCCATGTCGGAAAAAACCAGCTTGGCATAACGCGTGGCGGCTGCGCCGAAGCGCGTGGCGCGCAGGCCGCGCGCGTGCCGCTCGAACAGGGCCACGCCAAGCAGGTCTTCCATGTCCTGCAGCATCTTGCTCACGGCCGGCTGCGACAGCGTCAGCGCGTCGGCGGCCTGGCGCAGCGATCCACGCTCTTCGATGGCCACGAGCAGGCGCAGGTGTTGCATCTTCAGGCGGCTGTGCAGCGCAAAGACGGATGGAATCATGGGCGGCGGGGCATTGGGAGCGAGGGCCAGCCATTCTAATGCGCGCCCGCGCCTATCGATATACGCGCCAACCCGACTAAGCATGCTCGGAATCGTTCGTAGCGATGGCTACGCCGCCATGCTGGAATGGGCGCTCTGCAACCATCGATTCGCTCATCATGCTCAAGAAGGGTTTCCTGATTGCGTGGCTGGCCACGCTGACCATGGGCGCCGCGCACGCCGCGCCGCTGACGATCGGTGTCACGCCGGGCTCGCTGGCCGATTCCGTGCAAGTGGCGGCCGACGAGGCCCGCAGGCAGGGGCTCGACGTCAAGGTGGTGGAATTCACCGACTGGACCACGCCTAACGTTGCGCTGGCCGCCGGCGATCTGGACCTGAACTACTTCCAGCACCAAGCGTTTCTCGACAACGCCGTGAAGGAGCGCGGCTACCGGTTTCGCAGCGTGGCGGTGGGCGTGCTGCCCAATATCGGACTGTATTCGGCGCGGATCAAGCGGTTCGAGGACTTGAAGGAAGGCGCGCGCGTCGGTGTTGCCAATGACCCCGTCAATCAGGGGCGTGGGCTGTTGCTATTGCAGAAGGCTGGGCTGATCCGGTTGCGCGATGGCGTGGGTGCGCGCGGCAGCGTCAACGATATCGTCGCCAATCCCAAGAAGCTCCGCTTCGTGGAGGTGGAAGGGCCGCAACTGGTGCGGGCGCTCGACGATGTGGATCTGGCGCAAGGCTATCCGGCGCACTTCGTCAACGCGGGCAAGCCGCAGATCGCCGGGGCCGGCTTGTTGTATTCCGGCTTGGACGACAGCTATTTTGCGATTCGCTTCGTGACGCGGGAGAACAATGCCAACGACGCGCGCGTGGCGCAGTTCGTCCGCATCTATCAACAATCGCCGGCTGTGCGCAAACAGCTGAGCGCGTCGTTTGCCAATAACGACAAGCTTTACAGCCTGCCGTGGACCAAATGAAGCAGAACGACGCCATGTTTGGCGCCCCGGCATGGTTGCGGCGCGATGGGGCCGCTGCACCCGCCGCCGCGCGCGCGCCAGCCCGCGCTGCGGCGCACGCGAGGGCCACGGCGCAAGCGCACGCCGGCGCCATCCGTTTCGAACAGTTGGGCAAGACGTACTCCTGCGCGGCCGGCCCGGTGCACGCGCTGCGCGATATCGACCTCGATATTCCGGCGGGGGCCATCTTCGGCATCATTGGCCGCAGTGGGGCCGGCAAATCGAGCCTGCTACGCACCATCAATGGCCTGGAGACGCCGACGCAGGGTCGGGTTCTTGTCGATGGCGTCGACGTCGCCACGCTGGCCGGCAAGGATCTGGTGGCCTTGCGGCGACGCATCGGCATGATCTTCCAGCACTTCAACCTGCTGTCGGCGCGAACCGTATGGGACAACGTGGCGCTGCCGCTCAAGGTGGCAGGGGTGCCGCGCGCGCAGATCGACGAGCGCGTGACAGAGGCGCTGCAGTTGGTTGGGCTGGAACACAAGGCGCACAGCTATCCGGGCCGACTGTCCGGTGGGCAGAAGCAGCGCGTGGGGATTGCGCGGGCCCTGGTGCACCGGCCCGCCATCCTGCTGTGCGACGAAGCCACTTCGGCGCTGGATCCGGAAACCACGCATGCCATTCTGCAATTGCTGCGCGATATCCACACGCGCCTGCGTATCACCATCGTGCTGATCACCCACGAGATGCGCGTAATCCCCGAGATCTGCGATACGGTGCTGGTGCTCGAAGCGGGCGCCGTCGCCGAATGCGGCCCGGTCTGGCAGGTGTTCGGCGATCCGCGCCACGATGCCACGCGCGCGCTGCTGGCGCCCATGGCGGCGCGCTCGCCCGACGACCTGACACTCCACGCGACGCCGCAAGGTCCCGGCAACTGGCATCGCGTACTGGAACTGCGCATGACCGGCGCGCACCGCGCTCCAGATCTGGCCGCGCTGTTGCATGCGTTGGGTGCCGGCGTCCGGCTGCTGCAGGGCGGCATCGACCGCATCCAGGGCCATACCCTCGGGACATTACGCGTGGCGGTCCCGGTGTCGCGCGAAGGCGCCCCCGCGCTTCCGGCTGTGCCGGATGCTCACATTACGGAGCTCGGCTATGTCTGCGATGCCGCTTGAGCGATTGTGGCTGGCGCTGCTCGATACGCTGATCATGGTGACGGCGTCCGCCACGTTTGCCGTGCTGGCCGGGCTACCGCTGGCGCTGCTGCTGATCGTGACGGCGCCGGATGGCCTACGGCCCGCGCCGCGTCTGCATCGGGTAATCGGCGCTTTGGTGAACGGTTTCCGGGCCACGCCGTTCATCGTGCTGCTGGTGGCCTTGCTGCCGTTTACGCGGCTGGTGGTGGGCGTCACGATCGGCGTGTGGGCAGCTGTGGTGCCGCTGGCGATCAGCGCCACGCCGTTTTTTGCGCGTATCGCCGAAGTGAGCCTGCGCGAGGTCGATCGGGGACTGGTGGAAGCGGCGCAGGCAATGGGCTGCGAGCGGCGGCATATTCTCTGGCATGTGCTGTTGCCCGAAGCGCTGCCCAGCATCATCGGCGGCTTTACGATCACGGTCGTGTCGCTGATCGGCGCATCGGCCATCGCCGGCGCGGTTGGCGCGGGCGGACTGGGCGACCTGGCGATCCGCTACGGCTACCAGCGCTTCGACACGACCACCATGGCCATCGTGATCGTGATCCTGATTGCGCTGGTAACTGGTGTGCAGGGCGCGGGCGACTGGGCGGTCAGGCGGCTGAGGGCGCGATAGAAGGGATGGGCGCGATGGCGGCTCGCATCGGCCATGGCGTTGAAGCAGAGTGCGGTGCGAGGTGGTGGTTGCGATGTGCCGCTGCCGCCCCGCCAGTAAATCTTCCACGACGAATCGAACCTACATGCGGCGCGGGCCGGGCCAGGTGCCTCAGGTGCCGTCAGCGTCGCATCTGGCGAGGAATGGAATTTGCGTGCGGCTGGCGACAGTAGGCATCGAAAAATCCGCGATCGATGCCATCGAATACTGGAGATCGCCATGTCCACACACAATCGATGGTTCCGCCCCGGCGTGCGCAACGAAGGCAGCGATTTCGCCGTTCATGACCAGACCGAAGATTTCGGTGGTCCCGAATCGTACCCGCGCCCGTGGGCGGACACGCGGCGCGAGCGGGTCGGCCATCCCGACGCGCATGCGCGCGTGTCGCCAGCCGCCTACGGCATCGCCGACGACGATGGCCTGCGCACGGCGCCGGGCCGCGCCAGCTGGCATCGCGCAGCGGACGTTAACTGGCAGGATCGGCACGAGGACGGCGCCTTGCGTCATCGGCCCGGCATTGGAGGCCGACCGGCGAGCGTGCCGCGCGAATCCGACCGGGGTTACGACGATGCGCCATATCGATCCCGGCCGGTCTGGCCCAAGGGATACGAACGTGCGGACGCACGTATCTGCGACGACGTCTGCGAACGCCTGGCCGACGACGCGCGTCTGGACCTGCGCGAGGTAGAGGTGAACGTGGCGGGCGGCGTGGTCACCCTGACCGGCGAGGCGCGCGACCGCAATCAGAAGTTGCGCATCGAGGAGATTGCAGACCATGTCGCCGGCGTGAAGGACGTCGACAACCGGCTGCGCGTGCGGACATCGCGATCCGAATGACGATGCCACTCGCTGCCAGCACGCCGATTGCACCGCTTCCACCCCAGTCGCTCATCGGCCAAACCTTTCAACGCGCTCTGTTCTGTGCGGATACCGGCTATGCGCTGATGCCGCTTCCCTAACGATTGATGCATCGCAAAATCCCCCAGCCCCGAAGTTTTCGGGGCTTTTTTCATGCGCGCGTTGCCTGTGTTGCGCTGCATCGCAACATCGAATCATTGCTTTCAATGAGCTTAATGCGGCGGTTTATCACCTTGACATTGCGTCCTACGAAGTCTTACGCTCCCGACCTTGCATAGAAGACGTTCGCATATAGAACGCTGG
The DNA here is from genome assembly GCF_008801835.1 of Cupriavidus pauculus. Classification (GTDB taxonomy): domain Bacteria; phylum Pseudomonadota; class Gammaproteobacteria; order Burkholderiales; family Burkholderiaceae; genus Cupriavidus; species Cupriavidus pauculus. The sequence goes on from NZ_VZOW01000008.1 coordinate 106,804, forward strand.
TTCGATATGCGGTCATTTCGAATTTAGGAGACACGCCTTGAACAAGGTCGCCGGGTTCTTTACGGAACTGATGCGCCGGTATTTGCCGGACCCCTTTGTATTTGCCATCGGCCTCACGTTGTTGAGCATGGTGATGGCTATGCTGGTGGAAGGCCAGGGCGCCAGCGCGGTCATCATGAACTGGGGCAAGGGGTTCTGGAACCTGCTTTCGTTCACCACCCAGATGGCCGTGATCCTGGCGATGGGCTATGTGCTCGCCACTGCGCCGCTGGTGGACCGATTCCTCGACAGCATCGTGGCACGCGTGCAGACGCCGCGCGGCGCCATCATCGTCGCCACACTGGTGGGCGGTATCGGCAGCTATCTGAACTGGGGCTTCGGTCTCGTGATCGGCGGCATCATTGCGCGCAAGCTGGCGCTCAAGGTCAAGGGCGTGCATTACCCGCTGATCATCGCATCGGCGTACAGCGGCTTCACGATGTACGGACTGGGCCTGTCGGCCAGTATTCCCGTGCTGATCTCCACGCCGGGCCATCCGATGGAAAAGCTGATGGGCGTGATCGCGCTGAAGGACACGATCTTCTCGACGCCGATGCTGCTGACCAGTCTCGCCGTGATCGTCACGCTGCCGCTGCTCAATGCGATGCTGCACCCGCGCGATACCCGCGACGTGGTGGAAATCCGCCAGGAAAATATCGCCGAAGACGGTCCCGCGGCAGGCGGCCATAGCATGGGCATCGAAAACACGCTGGCCGCTCGCATGAACAACAGCCGCGTGCTGAGCCTGCTGATCGGCCTGTGCGGCATGGCGTACGCGGTGCTGTACTTCACGCAGGGCGGCACGCTGGACCTGAACCTGATCAATTTCCTGATCCTGTTTATCGGCGTGCTGCTGCTGGGCACGCCCGCCAACTACGTTGCCAAGCTCAACGAAGGCATCAAGACGATTTCGGGCATCATCCTGCAGTATCCGTTCTATGCGGGCATCATGGCGGTGATGGCGGGCTCGGGACTGGTCGATACCATCTCGCGCGTGTTCGTCGATATCGCCACGCCGCAGACGCTGCCGTTCTGGGGGCTGGTCAGCTCGTTCGTGATCAACTTCTTCGCGCCGTCGGGCGGCGGGCACTGGGTGATCCAGGGGCCGTTCATGATCGACGCGGCCAAGGCCATCGGCAGTTCGGTGGCGCAGACGTCGATGTCGGTGATGCTGGGCAATGCCTGGAACGACCTGGTGCAGCCGTTCTGGATCCTGCCGGCGCTGGCGCTGTCCCGGCTCAAGCTCAAGGACGTGATGGGCTACACCGTGATCATGATGTTCTGGGTAGGCGCGATCTACATCGTGGCGCTGCTGGCCTGGGGCATGCTCACGCACTGACGTAGCGTCGTACCGCCATACCGCAGCCAACTGACAAGGAGACTTTCGCATGCCGTATTTCATCGAGACGTTCGACAAGCCCGATCATCAGCACGTGCGCCAGGCCAACCGGCCCGCGCATCTCGATTTCCTCGCGGCCAACAAGGCGCTGCTGCTGGCCTGCGGCGCCAAGCTCAACGACGACGGCACGGATGGCGGCGGCGGCGTCTACATCGTCGACGTCGATTCTCGCGAGGCCGCGCAGGCGTTTATCGAGCGCGATCCCTTCCATACGGCCGACCTGTTTGCGCAGGTGAAGATCGTGCGTTGGCGCAAGGCTTATCTGGACGGCGTTTGCCACATCTGAAGCGCGGACGGCAGTCATGAAACGATGGAAGCAACGGCCCGAAGGCGCCAACTGGGGCGACTTTGGCGATGACGACCAGCTAGGCCGCCTCAATCTGATCACCGCCGAGCGCGTGCGCGCGGCCGCGCAGGAAATCCGCACCGGCCGCACGTTCTGCCTGTCGCTGCCGCTCGATTTGCCGGGCGGCAACGTGCTGAATCCGCGCCGCCATCCGCCGGTGTTGCGCCCGACGTTCCGAGACGACGTGGCCTATGTGAATTTTCCGCTGGCCAAGGTCGATCCGCGCGCGCTCGATGTGCTCAGCGACGACCAGGTACTGCTGTCGATGCAGTACTCGACGCAATGGGACTCCCTGGCGCACGTTGGCGCGTTGTTCGACGCCGACGGCGATGGTGTGGCCGAACGCGTCTACTACAACGGCTTTCGCCCCAACACCGATATCGTCGGCCCGGTGGACTACGCGGAAGCCGATGCATTCGCGGCGCATCCGTGCGGGCATGATCACAGCCACGCCGACGCGCTCGGCATCGAGACATTCGCCACGCATGGCATCCAGGCCCGCGGCGTGCTGGTCGATCTGGCCGAGCACTATGGCCGTGAATGCCGCACGGTCGGTTATGACGACCTGATGCGTGTCATCGATGCAGACGGCCTGTCGGTCGGCAGCGGCGATGTTCTCGTGCTGCGCACCGGGTTTGCCGAAATGCTGGTCGAGATGGCCGGCAAGCCGGACGCCGAGCTGCTGCACAACAGTTGCTGCGCGCTCGACGGGCGCGACGAGCGGCTGCTGCAATGGATCACCGATTCGGGCATCGCAGCCATCGCGGCGGACAACTATGCCGTGGAGCGCTTTCCGGCGCGCGCGGTGGCGGCAGACAAGGGCCCGGTGCCAATGCTGCCGTTGCATCACCATTGCCTTTTCAAACTGGGTTTGCCGTTAGGCGAGCTCTGGTATCTGCGCGACCTGGCGGCGTGGCTGCGTGCCGAGCGCCGTCATCGCTTCTTTCTGTCGGCGCCACCCCTGCGCCTGCCCGGCGCGATGGGATCGCCGGTCACGCCGGTGGCCACCGTCTGATGTCCCGATGTTTTCGTCGTCCCCCGATCCACACGATCCATACGATCCAATAGGAGCCTGCCATGCTGTTCATGGTTGAAATGACCGTCCGTATCCCCCAATCGCTCGACCCGCAAGTGGCAGAGAAGATCAAGGCTGACGAAAAGGCGTATTCGCAGCAACTGCAACGCGAAGGCAAGTGGCGTCATCTGTGGCGTGTGGCCGGCCTGTACGCCAACGTCAGCATCTTCGATGTCAAGGACGCCGACGAGCTGCACGCGCTGCTGACTGCGCTGCCGCTTTATCCGTACATGGAAATGAAGGTCACCGCGCTGGCGCAGCACGGCTCGGCAATCGCCCAGAACTGAGGAGAGGATCGCCATGCCGTTTGCTGAGCTTTCCGACGTCACGCTGCATTACCGGCTCGATGGCGACGAAAGTCTGCCGGTGCTGATGCTGTCCAATTCGCTGGGCACCAGCTTCGAGATGTGGCAGCCGCAGATTGCCGCGCTGACGCAGCACTATCGCGTGCTGCGTTACGACACGCGTGGCCATGGTCAGTCGTCGGTTACCGAGGGGCCGTACAGCATCGCGCAACTGGGCGGCGACGTGATCGCGCTGCTCGATTACCTGAAGCTGTCGCGTGTGCATTTCTGCGGCCTGTCGATGGGCGGCATCACCGGGATGTGGCTGGGCCTGCACCATGCGGATCGCCTCAACAAGCTGATCCTGTGCAATACCGCCGCGTATATTGGACCGCCGGAAAACTGGACCAACCGCGCCGCAGCCGTGCAACGCGATGGCGTGGCATCGATTGCCGCTGCCGTGGTCGACAAATGGCTGACACCCGATTTTGCCGCGCAGCAGCCGGAACTGGTGCAGCACCTGCGCACGATGCTCGGTGCTACCGACGCGCGCGGCTATGCGGCCAATTGCCTGGCGGTGCGCGATTCCGATCTGCGCGAGCAGATCCAGCGCATCGTCACGCCGACGCTGGTGATTGCCGGATCGGGCGATATTCCCACGCCGCCCGCCGATGGGCGTTATCTGGCCGACACCATTCCCGGTGCGCAGTACGTGGAGCTGTACGCCGCGCATCTGTCGAACCTGCAGCAGGTGGACGGTTTCACGCAAGCGGTGCTGAAGTTTTTGGCTGCCTGATGGCCGATCGGTTGTAGCATCGTCGCCTGACTGATTTCGCGAGGACAGGTTGGCGATGGGCTTCAGAGGGTGGCAGTGGACGATGGCGTTGCTGGGCGTGGTGCTGCTTGGCGACGCCATTGCCTTGATGGGCTTGGGGCTGTTCAACTTCGGCGTGGTGCTGCCGGCGCTGATCGGCGTGGCCGCGCTGTGGCTGGCGTGGCGCTGGCACGCGTTGGCGCGCTGGCGAGCCGCGCGGCCGCAGAGGCAATGGCTGTGGCGCGCAGGCTGGATTGGCTTTGCCGTCTGCCTGGCGACGGTGGCGCTGTTCTTCCGTTTCATCGGCGGCCGCATCGACGCGCCGGCCGAACGCATTACTGATGCGGCGGCCATCGTCGTGCTTGGATCGGGCACGCCGCATTGCACGGCGTCGCCCACGCTGGCGGCGCGGCTGGACAAGGCGCTCGCGCTGGCACAGCGGATGCCTGCGATTCCGGTCGTCGTAAGCGGTGGTCAGGACTTCGGCCTGCATTGCAGCGAAGCCGACGTGATGGCGGACTATCTCGTCGCGCGCGGGATCTCGCCGCAACGGCTGCTGCGCGAGGACCGCAGCACCAGCACCGACGAAAACCTGCGGTTCAGTCGCCAGTTGCTGGCTGCGCAAGGCATCGACGCGAACGCGCCGCTGCTGTTGGTGACCAGCGATTTTCATGTCATGCGCGCCGAGCGCATCGCACGCAAGGCCGGATTGACCGCCGTAACTGGCGTCGCCGCGCCCACACCGCTTTATCTGCGCTATAACGCGTGGCTACGCGAATATTTCGCGTACATCAGCGGTTGGCTGCTGCGCGAATTCTGAGCGCCGGCCGCTCAGGCCGGCATGCCGAAGCGATCGGCCCGCGCCATCGGCCAGTATTTCTCCCACAGGCTGAAGCGCAGGTTGCCGTTGACCAGATCGCCGGGCTGCAGGAAATCGAACAACTCGGACATCGGCTTGACCTCGCTCGGCGATACGCGCCTGACGATATGATGCGGCGTCAGTTCCGCCGGCGAATGCAGGCCGGCGGCCTGCAGCAGTTCCTGTAGCGCATGTACGGTGTGGCGATTGAAGTTGGCCACGCGTTCCGCCTTGTCCGGCACCACGATGGCGCGCTGGCGAACCGGATCCTGTGTGGCAACGCCCACCGGGCAGCGGTCCGTATGGCATTTCTGCGCCTGCACGCAGCCCAGCGCGAACATGAAGCCGCGCGCGGCGTTGCACCAGTCCGCGCCCATCGCCAGTGTGCGTGCGATATCGAATGCACTGATCAGCTTGCCGCTGGCACCGATGCGGATCCTGCTGCGCAGATTTGCGCCGACCAGCGTGTTATGCACCAGCAGCAGGCCTTCCTGTAGCGGCACGCCGATGTGGTCGACAAACTCCAGCGGCGCCGCGCCGGTGCCGCCCTCGGAGCCATCCACGACAATGAAGTCCGGCAGGATGTTCGATTCCAGCATGGCCTTGACCACGCCGAAGAAATCCCACGGATGGCCGATGCACAGCTTGAAACCGGTGGGCTTGCCGCCAGACAGGTTGCGCAGACGATCGACGAACTGCAGCAATTCCAGCGGCGTGGAGAATTCGCTGTGCGCCGCGGGCGAAACGCAATCGACGCCCATCGGCACACCGCGCGTGGCGGCGATTTCCGGCGTGATCTTGGCCGCGGGCAGCACGCCGCCGTGTCCGGGCTTGGCGCCCTGGGACAACTTCACCTCGATCATCTTGACCTGCGGGTCGGCCGCCTGCCGCGCAAACAGTTCGGGATCGAAGCTGCCATCGGCGCGCCGGCAACCGAAGTATCCCGACCCCAGTTCCCAGATCAGGTCGCCGCCCTCGGCGCGGTGATAGGGCGAGATCGATCCCTCGCCCGTGTCATGCGCAAAGCCGCCGATTTTGGCGCCGCGATTGAGCGAGCGGATCGCATTCGCGGACAGCGCGCCAAAGCTCATCGCGGACACGTTGAACACTGACATCGAATAGGGCTGCGCACGGTCGGCGCCCACCGTCACGCGGAAATTGGCCGATGCGATGCGCGTGGGCGCCAGCGAATGGCTGATCCATTCGTAGCCGGGACGCTTGACGTCGAACTCCGTGCCGAACGGGCGGCTGTCGACTTCGTTCTTGGCGCGCTGGTACACCAGACTGCGCTGCGCGCGCGAGAAAGGCGCCTCCGAGGTGTCGTCCTCGATAAAGTACTGCCGGATTTCCGGGCGAATGAACTCCAGGAAGAAGCGTGCGTGACCCCAGATCGGGTAGTTGCGCAGGATGGCATGGCGTTGCTGCGTCATGTCGCGCACGCCCAACAGGCACAGCGCAAGCGGCGCCGCCGCCCACCACCACGACAGGCGATGTGTGGCGGCCAGACAGACAAGAACAATCAGGCCGCAGGCCGACAAGGCCACGGCGCCGTAACGACGCTCGATCATGGGGAGACTCGTTCGATTTTTGGATAACCCCGGATGATGGCGCTTCGGTAGGGCAATGTGAAGTCTCTGCGCTGGGATTCGCTGTTTCGGAAATGGGATAAATAATGCTATTAACCGCCAGGCGTTTGACGAAACCATGAAACGCGGCGCTTCTTGCGAAGCGTCGCGTTTTTAAGCGACATGACGAGGCTCCGATAATCCCCCCAAGAATTGCCAGCACTTGTTCTTCTCGACTGGGCCGCGGCCGAATGTGCGCGGCGCAACGCGGCACCGGTGCAATGACTGCGGTCGCGCTCAGACCAGCAGCATTACCAGCAACACGACGGCCAGCAGCGCAACATAAACAATCGCATGGATGCGGTCAGGAATCCGGCCGATAAACTGACTTGCCAGCCGGATGCCGGCCCACGATCCCAGCGCCAGCGTGGCAAACGCCAGCACGTCGACATAGCCCGCGTGGCCGGGGCCCAGCGCGGCACCCTGCCGCCATGCCAGCGCGACATAGGTGACTGTGCCGGCGATTGCCATCGGCAGCGACAGCGGGTTGGCCATGGCAGTGGCCTGCGTCATGGTTGCGCCGCGTCGCCGCATCAGCGGCACCGTCATCACGCTGCCGCCGACGCCCAGAAACGACGCGATGGTGCCGATGGCGACGCCGATGGCGGCCGTGGCGCCGCGTGACATCGGCGCCGCAGCCTCTTTCGATCCGATCATGAAGCCGGGGCGCAGCGTGCTGTCCAGGATGGTGATTGATAAATAGCCGACAAACGCCCAGCGCACCCATGCGCCGCTGAGCCAGGTCGCGGCGGCAGCACCAAGCACCGCGCCCACGGCGATATAGCCGCCAAGCATGCGTGCCTGGCTCCAGTCGACATTGCGCGCGCGATGATGGCGCCAGGTTGCCAGCGACGCGCCGAAGATCATCACGCATGTGGAGGTTGCCACCGCGATGTGCATGGCCGCGGCACCTGCCGCGCTGTCGGGACCGTGCAGTGTCCTGAGCATGGCGTAGAGCAGTGGCACCACCACAAAGCCGCCGCCGAAGCCGAACAGCACGGTCGTCACACCCGCCAAGCCACCGCAAGCCAGCAATACCGCATACATAGCGTCTCCCAAGTTGTTTCGAGCCGTCACGATAGACGCTGCGGCGCTGGCCGGCCTGCGAATGATGGACAATAATCTTCGTTCTTCAGCCAACCCGAGCGGATCGCCCCCCATGCTCAACATCGCTCTCGATAGCGTCGACGACAGCCCTTGCGCGGCGCTGGCCATTGGTACCGACTATGCGTTTGGCACGATGCTGGACACCCATCGTCACCGCCGCGCACAGTTTCTCTACGGCATGAGCGGGCTGATGGAAGTTGGGACCGACGACGGCGCGTGGGTGGTGCCGCCGTATACGGGCGTGTGGATTCCGCCCGAGACGCCACATCGCGTACGAATGAATGGCGTCAGCACGCGCAGTGTCTACGTGCTGCCGCAAGCGTCGCCGCGACCCTTCGACGGTTGTGAAGTGCTGGTGGTCAGCCCGTTGCTCCATGAATTGCTGCTGTCATCGGCCGGCGTGCCGGCCCACTACCGCCCGCAGAGCCGCGATGGCGCGCTGATGCGGCTGATTCTGCACGAACTGGCTGCCGCGCCGACGCTGCCGCTGTTTGCGCCGATGCCAAGGCATCCGCAACTGGCCGAGCTTTGCGCCGCGCTGCTGGCCAGGCCCGACATCCGTATGTCGCCCGACGACTGTGCGCGGCAGCTAAACATCAGTCCACGCACCTTCAGCCGGTTGTTCAGGCAGCAAACGGGCATGGCGTTTGGCGCGTGGCGCCAGCAGGCGTGCCTGCTGGCGGCATTGTCGCGCCTGGCGGCGGGCAACTCGGTCACCGCCGTCGCGCTCGACCTCGGGTATGACAGCCCCAACGCGTTTTCCACGATGTTCCGCAAGGCGCTGGGCGCACCGCCGTCGGCCTTTCAGCCCGGCTCCCGCTGAAAACCGACGCGCGTGATGGCGCTTCCTATAATCGATCGACCACCATCTGCCGGAGTGTTCGATGCCCGCTTCCGATTACTTTGACGCCATCCTGATCGGCACCGGTCAGGCGGCGCCCGCGCTGGCCGGTCGACTCAGCGCGGCCGGCATGTCGGTCGCCGTGATCGAGCGCGATCTGGTGGGCGGCACCTGCGTCAACGTGGGGTGCACGCCGACCAAGGCCATGGTGGCGAGTGCCTATGCGGCGCGCATGGCGGCGCGCGCCGCCGAATATGGGGTGATGCTCGACGCAATGCCGCGCGTCGACATGCAAGCTGTGCGTGCGCGCGTGCAGGGCATCGTCGCCAATAGCCGCAATGGTCTGACGCACTGGATCGAGGGCATGCCCCGCACCACGCTGATACGCGGCCACGCGCGTTTCGAAGATGCGCACACGGTGCGCGTGGGCGACCAGACGCTCAGCGCGGAGCGCATTTTCATCAATGTCGGCGGACGTGCGTCGGTGCCGGAAGCGATTCACGGTTTGCCGCAGACGCCGCACCTGACCAACGTCGACATGGTGTCGATGGCTCGCGTGCCGCGCCATCTGGTGGTGATCGGCGGGAGCTATGTCGGCCTGGAATTCGCGCAGATGTTCCGGCGCTTCGGCGCGGACGTCACCGTAGTGGAACGCGGTGCGCGGCTGATCGCGCGCGAGGACGAGGAGGTATCGCTGCAGGTGCGGCAGATACTCGAGGCCGAAGGCGTGACGATTCGCACCGACGCGAACTGCATCACGGTCAGGCCGCATGCACAAGGCGTCGAGGTGGGCGTCGACTGCGAGGCTGGCGAGCCTGCGGTGATCGGCAGCGACGTGCTGGTGGCGGTGGGACGCCAGCCGAACACCGATGACCTGGGGCTCGACAACGCAGGTATCCGCACCGATGCGCACGGCTACATCGTGGTGGACGACCAACTGCGTACCAGTGTCGAGGGCGTCTGGGCGCTCGGCGATTGCAATGGACGCGGCGCGTTTACCCACACGGCGTACAACGATTTCGAGATCGTCGCGGCCAATCTGCTCGATGGCGAACATCGCTCGGTTGCCGACCGCATTCCTGTCTATGCGCTCTACACGGACCCACCGCTGGGACGCGTCGGCATGACCGAGGCGCAGGCACGGCAGGCGGGGCACAACGTGCGTATCGGCAAGCGTCCGATGACGCGCGTGGCGCGTGCGGTGGAAAAGGGCGAGGCGCAGGGGTCTATGCGCGTGGTGGTGGATGCCGATACGCAGCGCATCCTGGGCGCCGCGATCCTGGGCCCCGGCGGTGACGAGGCCGTGCACGCGATTCTTGCCACGATGGCTGCCGATGCGCCGTACACGCAACTGGCGCGCACCATGGCCATTCATCCCACCGTGTCCGAGCTGATTCCGACCATGCTCGGCGAACTGTCGCCGTAGGCTGCGGCACTGGCATCCGACTGGGGCGCCGCAGCACCTGTGCGCGCGCCGAACAACTGCTGTGCGGGCCGCGCCGTTGTTGCGGGACCGGTGCAAACCTAGACTGGCGCCTCGCATTGCCATCCACGAGGAGCTTGTTCCATGACGTTCAGCTTGATTCGCTATTTCAAGATCGCTACCGCAGGATTTTCGCTGGCGGCGGTTGCCAGCGGTGCGGCGCACGCTGGGCCGTCCACACCGCAGCATCCCACCATTCGCACAATGCTGGGCGCTGCGCCGGTCGATCATCTCGATCCCGCATCGACGGCGCTGATTGTCGTCGATTTTCAGAAGGAGTACTTCTCGGGAAAGATGCCGATCGCCGACGGCCCCCGCGCGCTGGAAAACGTGCAACGGCTGGTGGCATTTGCCGATGCCGCGCGCATGCCGGTGTTCCAGATCCAGCATGTGGCGCCGGCCGGTTCGCCGCTGTTCGCGATCGACGGCGACACGGTGCAATTCCAGCCCGGCATGCTGCCGCGCGCGCGCGACATCGTGCTGCAGAAGGAAACGGTGAGCGTGTTTGCCAGCACGGATCTCGACCGCAGGCTCAAGGCGATGAACGTGAAAACCATCATCGTGGCGGGCCTGATGACGCATGCCTGCGTGGCCGGCGCGGCGCGCGATGCGGTGCCGCTCGGCTATCACGTTGTGGTAGCATCCGACGCCTCCGCCACGCGCGATATCGCGCGCGCCAACGGCCAGACCGTGAACAGCGACGCGTTGCATCGCGCCGCGCTGGCGGAAATCGAAGATACGTTTGGCGATGTGATGACCACTGCCGACATCACGCGGCTGCCGCTACGCTGACACGACGCGCTGTCGTCGATTTGTGCGAGATGTGCGATACGCCCCAAGGGGCGTTTTTTGTTTCCGAAGCGGAGTACGCCATGAACCCGTTGCAGTCGATGCGGATGTTCTGCTGTCTGGTGGAAGCCAGGGGATTTTCGGCTGCCGCCGAACGACTCGACATGTCGCATTCCACGGTCTCGCGCCAGCTCAAGCAGCTTGAGGCGTCTGTGGGCGTGCAACTGGTGAACCGCAATACGCGCCGCTTTGCGTTGACCGCGGCCGGCGAGCGCTACTACCAGTACAGCGTAGACATCCTCGCGCGCGTGGAGGCGATGTCGCTGGCCATGACCGACGAGCGGCAGCATCTTGCCGGCGCCTTGCGCGTAAGCGTGCCACTGGCGATCGGCACGCTGGAATTGCAGGATTGGCTGCCCGCGTTTCGCGAGCGCTTTCCCGACATCGCGCTCGAGATGTCATGCAGCGACCAGTTCGTGGATCTGGTGGCAGGTGGTTTCGACGTGGCCCTGCGTATCAGCAGCGCGCCGCTGGCCGACAGCAGCCTGATGGCCAAGGTGTTGACGGTGTCCGACACGGTGCTGGTGGCCTCGCCAGGATACCTGGCGCAGCACGGTGCGCCTGAATCGGTCGAGGACCTATCGAACCATCGACTGCTGGTGTTCACTGGCGCAGCCAGCGCCGGCGAGTGGACGCTGGTGGATCACCATGGCAAGACCGAGCGCGTGGCGGTGCGTGGCGCGCTATCGAGCGACGCGATTCCCGCGTTGCACGCCGCGGCGCTTGCCGGCGCGGGCATCGCCGCGTTCACCGCCCACACGGCGCACGCGGAAATCGCGCGCGGCGCACTGGTGCGGGTCCTGCCGCAACACCGCAGCGGTACCAGCCACTATTACGCACTGTATCCACATACGCGTCACCTGACGCCGCGCGCACGGGCGTTCATCGATTTCATGGCCGGGCACTATGCGGGGCGGTCGTCCCCTCCGGCCGACGATCCGGTGTTTTCGTCCGCAGCCGCTGCGGTCTGAGTCATCGGCGCGCGCGATGCCTTGTCGCGCAGGAATGCGATCAGCGTGGTAACCGCGCGCGTCTGATAGCGCGCCGGCATATAGAGCAGGTACATGGTGGTGCGCAAGAAGGCGAGGTCCTGCGCGGGCAGCGGCAGACGCAGCAGCGTGCCGCGCGCCAGATCCTGCGACACCATGTATTGCGGTACCAGGCCCACGCCAAGCCCCTGCAGGATGGCTTCGCGCAGAAAGAAAAAATTCGCCGACATCAGGCGCGGCCGGATCGGCGGCGGGCCCCCTGCGCTGGCGGCGCGCCCCGCCACATGGAGTTTCTGGCCCGTCAGTTCCGAGGTGATCAGCGGCAGGTCGCGGAACTGGTCGAGCGTTTGCGGCATGCCGTATTCACTGACCAGTTGTGGCGTTGCACAGGCCACGTAATCGACATCGCCCAGGCTGCACGCCACCGCATTGGTCGGCGTTTCGCCCATCACGCGGATCGAAAAATCGACTGCGCCCTTGATCAGGTCTTCGATGTCGTTGTCGAAGATGACATTGAGCGTGATCGCCGGGTACATGGTCATGAATTCGATAAACCAGGCCGACATCGTGTGCTGGCCGAAGCCGCTTGGCACGCTCAGGCGCACCGTGCCGCTCAGGCGCTTGCCCAGGCTCTGCACCGATTCCTGCGCCGCCTGCAACGTGTGGCGGATGGCGCGGCCATGCTCATACAACTGCCAGCCAAGTTCGGTGGGTTCGAGCTGGCGGGTGCTGCGGCGCAGCAGTTCCGCCCCGAGTTGTCGTTCGAAGTGATTGAGCCGCTTGCTCACATTGGCGCGGCTCATGCCCAACTGGTTTGCGGCGCGGCTCAGGTTGCCCGCCTCGATGATGTCGACCAGCAGGGACAGTGCATTTAAGTCCATTGTCAACTCGGAGTGTGCATATATCGTGAAAAGTCGTTGCAATTGTCAAACATAAATAACATATGGACAATCTCTCCCCAATCAAACAACCGGACCTCCGCTCAGGAAACGTCTGGGCCGGGGAGACAAGGCATGAATCAAGAACCTGTAGGTGCGCCGCCGCTGCCATTGCCATTGGCCGGCGTGCGCGTGCTGGACCTGTCGCGCGTGCTGGCCGGGCCGATGTGTGCGATGGCGCTGGCCGATCTGGGCGCGGACGTGATCAAGGTCGAGCATCCCGGGCGCGGGGACGACACGCGCGACTGGGGCGTTCGAATCGGCACGCGCAACACCTCGTACTTCAATAGCGCCAATCGCAACAAGCGCTCGGTCACGCTGGATCTACAGAACGAGGAAGGATTGGCGCTGGCTCGCCAGCTTGCCGCCCAGAGCGACGTTGTGATCCAGAACTTCAAGGTTGGCGGCGCGGAAAAGCTGGGACTCGGCTACGAGCAGCTTCGCGCGATCAATCCGCGCCTGGTCTATTGCTCGATTTCCGGTTACGCGCGATTCACGCCCGAGGCGCAGCGCCCCGGCTACGACCTCGTCGTGCAAGGTGAATCCGGCGTCATGGCGACCAACGGCGAAGCAGGGCAGGGCCCGTTGAAATTCGGCGTGGCCGCCGTCGACATGTTTACCGGCATGTACTCCGCGCAGGCCATCCTTGCTGCGCTCTATGCGCGTCAGTCGACCGGCAGCGGACGTCACGTGCAGATGGCGCTGTATGACAGCGGGCTGATGATCACGTCGTACTACGGCATGGAGGCGCTGCTCAAGGCCGGTGACCCGCCCAAGTTCGGCAATGCCCATCCGTCAATCGTGCCTTATGGCGTGTTCGAGGCCGCGGACGGTCCACTGGTGATCACCGTTGGCAACAATGGCCAGTTCCAGCGCTTTTGCCGCGAGGTGATCGGCCGCCCAGAGTGGGCCGAGGACGAACGCTTTGCGACCAACACCGCGCGCTCGGCGCATCGCGACATCCTGCTCGATCAGGTGCGCGAGGCGTTGCGCACGCACACGCGCGCCGATCTGCTGCAACGTCTGACGGCCGCGCAAATCCCCTGCGGCGAAGTGCTCGGCATGCTCGAAGCACTACAGTCCGAACGCACCGCGCAGGCCGGCCTGCTGCACCGCTTCGACGACACCGAAGCCGGTCCGCAGGCGGTACTGGCACCGCCATATGCGTTCGATGGACAACGCATGCCGGTGCGCCGTCCGCCGCCGCATATGGGCGAGCACACACGCGAAGTGTTCAAGGAATTGCTGCAACTCGACGACCCCGCCATCGCCGCGCTACAGGCCAAAGGCGTGATCTGACCACCAGAATTTTTCGATCGACAGGAGACAAGACAATGACCAAGCTGCTGAGCCGCCGACACGTACTCAAGGCAGGCGCTGCCGCGTCGCTAGCCGCGATGATGCCGGCCGCGATGGCCAAGGCCGGATGGCCCGACAAGTTCATCAAGATGGTGGTGGCCTTTCCCGCGGGCGGCCCGACCGACACCGCAGCGCGCATCGTGGCGCAGAAGCTGTCCGAGCGCCTTGGCCAGCAGGTCATCATCGAAAACAAGCCCGGCGCATCGGGGTCCATCGGCACGGCGCAGTTCATCAAGAGCCCCGCGGACGGGTACAACCTGTCGATGTTCGGCATGCCCGCGCTGCTGGCGCCGCTGATGTACAAGACCAACGCATACGACGTGAAGAAGGACTTCCTGTCCGTGGCCACCGTCTACGTATTGCCGATGGCCATCGTCATCAATCCTGGCGTCGTGCCTGGCGTGGAGACGCTGCCGGACCTGATCCGCTTTGCGAAGGCCAGCAAGACGCCGCTGAGCTATACCAGCTCGGGCACGGGCAGCTTCGGGCATCTGGCGATGGAGCAGCTCAAGGATCTCGGCGGATTCGACATGCTGCACGTGCCGTATCGCGGCAGCGCGCCGGCGGTGGCCGATCTGCTGGGCGGACAGGTTGGCATCATGTTTGCCGATGTGGTGGCCGCGCTGCCGCATATCCGCGCTGGCAAACTGAAGGCGATCGCGCTGAGTTCGCCGAACGCCCGGCAAATGCTCGCCGGTGTGAAAACGGTATCCGAGCAAGGCTTTCCGGGTTTCGACTTCGATTCGTGGGGCGGCCTGATCGCGCCGCTCGATACGCCGCAGGCCATTGTCGACCGCATCGCGAGCGACACGCGCGAGATCGTCGGCAATGACAAGGAGCTGCAACAGAAACTGATCAGCGCCGGCGCCATCGCATCGTTCCAGGACGGCAAGCAGATGCAGGCGCGCCTCAACAAGGATTTCGACCGCTGGAGCGCTATCGTCAAGAGCAAGGGCATCAGCGCGACCTGAGGGCGACGACGCGGTTGGCATCGTAAACTGCGCGGCGCAACAAGGCATCCGGGCGTGTCGACGTGCGCACGGCGGCATTTGCATGCGGCCGTTTTCGCTGCGCTGCAATGCGGGGTGCGGTCAGTGTCTGCAGAAACAATTCAGATCCGCGTCGCAAAACTTCATTACCCCTGCGCGCAAAAACTGCAATAGAGTCGGAAGGTTGGTGTGCCAACCTGCCGGCAGGACAGTGGCAGTCTGCCGCGCGTGATTCCATCCAGGGAGAAGACAACCGTGCTGATCAAGAAGACCGCATTGCTGTTTGCCGTGACAACGCTGGCGTCGATGTCGTGGGGCGCACTGGCTCAACAGGCGCAACCGGCGCCACAAGCTCAACCGGCGCCACAGGCTCAACAGGCGCCAGCCAAGCCCATGAACGCGCAGGAAATGAAGGCGGCCTTTGCAGAGAAATTCCGGCAGGCCGATGCCGACAACGACGGCAAGCTTACCCGGCAGGAGGCAGAGGCCGGCATGCCGGAAGTGGCAAAGAACTTCGACAAGATCGACACCAAGAAGAAGGGCTACGTGACGCAGCGGCAGGTGGGCGCGTATTTCGTGGCCAAGGCCAAGCAACGTCGCACGGCTTCCGATCCGGGATCGTTGAACTGATTCCAGGTCACTCGCCCTAGTAGCCGGCGGGCCCACGCCCGGCCGGTTGCGGTGGTTTCTGTCCTCTGAAGCCGCGAGTACTGTCGCCGCGCGTTAGAGCGGAAACTGCACGTTCAGGCCGAGGAATACCTGGAACTTGGGCACGCCCACGCCGTCGTGCGCCACCGTCCATTGCGGTTCCACGAAGACGTTGTAGGTCTCCTTGCCAGACTTCCAGATCTTGCCGGCGCCGATACCGACCGGCACCGAATAGTTGCCGCGCTTGACGTCGAAATTCCAGGTTGCCGTGCTGCGCAGATACCAGGCGTTGGGCAGGTTGTAGATCACGAACGGCTGCGCGGAAACATTGTCCTGCGATGGTCGATTGCCATCGCCAGCAAACGAGCGCTGCCACGTGACCAGGCCGCCGAGCAGGCCCCACTTGTGCGGAGAGATCACGACGCTTGCCAGGCCGGCCTGCCATTTTCCGGTGCCGGTCTGATCGTGCGAGGCGGTGGGAATCGTCAACTGCGGGCCGATGCCGAGTTCGACACCGCCGGCCTTGGTCAGGAACAGGTCAAACAGGTTCAGGTCGCCCAGGCCGGTCCGGCTGCCGCTGGGGGGTACGTTCGGCGACGTGGCGACGGGCATGGTGAAGCGCAGGATCTGCGGCAAGCCAAACAGCTTGTGCGGTAGCGTGCCGCGCAACAGCACCGCGTTGCTCTCCTTGTCGTCCAATCCATAAGAGCGGCCGACATACTGGTCTTGCAGATTCAGCGTGACCATCGGCGACAGCGGATTGTTGGACGCATTCATGTCGTCCGCGGACGGGCCATCGGCAAGCGCCATGGCAGGCAAGGTCAAGCCGGCGAGGGTGGCGGCAACGGCGCAGCGTAAGTTCATCGATTTCTTCAATACGGCCAGCGCGCGATGCGGCTGGCCGGGTTATGTGGAACGCGCCGGGCGACTGCCAGGCGCGCTTTGTCGAACAGTTAGTTCACGCGCCGGATCGGCGCAGGGAACCACTCGCCCTTCTGCACTTCCGCCTTCGGCACGTAAGTGCGGAAGTTCAGCGAGAAGCCCTTGCCCGGGGGCGTCGGCAGCCAGTTGCTTTCGGCCGCATTGGCGGGTCGCGTCGGCGCCAGCCAGATGCTGGTGCTGCCGTCTGCATTGGCCTTCAGCCCGGAATGGTTGTTGAGGTTGTAGCGCTTTGCGGGATTGGGCACGACGCGATAGTCGGGCACGCTGTACAGCGTGACGGACCAGAAGGCATTGACGTGCTTGTCAGGCATGCCGCCCTTGGGAAAGCGGATTTCGTACGTGTTGCTGCCGTTCAGCGGCTGCTTGTCGCTGTCGGCCAGGCCGATGAAATAGATCGCTTCGCTGATCGTGTTGGCCCACAGCCCGCCGTAGTTGACGATGTCGCGCGCCAGCACGTCGTCGCCGAACTTGCCGGCGACGTAGCTCACCGACCAGCCGTCCTTCTGCGTGCCAAAGCCCTTGGCGTAGGACAGGAATTCCGGCACGGCTTTGGACTTGATTACTTCGTCGACGCGGGCGCGTGCGGCGTCGCTGCTGTTGCGGTAGGCCGCCACCTGACGTGCGGCGGCCTGCATGGCGGGCGCCTTCGGCATGGCATCAGGGTACGAAGCCAGCACCGCGTCGAGGTTATCGAAAATCGCGCCGCCGATTGGTGCGTGCGCCGTGAACTTCGGCACCGGCAGCGGCGGCTCGATCTGGATGCCGGCAGGCACGTCGAGCGTGAACTCGCGCTGCAGCTTCTGCGCGACGGCGGGGCTGCGCTGAAGCTCCACGCGCGCCAGCATCTTGGTCTTGGCCGACGGCAGTTCGATCTTCTGCGCGCCAGCCGGGATCGGCGGATTGGTGCCCTTGATCACCAGTGCGAACTTGCCGGACGGATGATTGGGAAAGGTGCGTTCATTGATGTTGGTGATGACCTCGCCCCAACCGTCCAGCAGCTGCGCGGTGTAGTAGCGGCCTTTCACGTGCGGTACGTTGAGGATCACGGCGTGATCCTTATCGGCCGCAATCCACGCTTCCAGATAGGCCACGTCCAGATTCGGATTGACGAATTCTGCAGAGCCCAGCGGGTTGTACTTGATCTTGTTGTAGCCCACTTTTTCGACGTTGATATCGTAGTTTTCCTGCTGCAGCACCAGATAACGGCCGTACAGGTAGCTCCATGCGCCGACGATCTGTTCGTCGGTGACGGCTGCCGTGGCGGGCGCCTTGGTGGCCGCCGACGTCGCTGGCGACGGCGTGGCATTCTGGGTCGGGGCACTGCAGGCGCTCAGGCCCAGGACGAGCAGACCGGCGGCAAGCGAGATGGAAAACGGCGTGGGTGTACGCATGATTCTTGGGTTCCGTTGAATGAAAGACGAAATGCGCATGAAGCGCGAATCGTGAATGGGCGGACGGTGCGACGCAAAGCTCCAGGCATATCGGCGCGGAATGCTGCGGGCCCGCGCCTTTGGCGCCAGCCCGCGTCGGTCCATTACGCCAACAACGCCTATCGGGCCTATTACACCTATTGCACCTTGGTGACGACCGGCGGCACCCACTTGTTTTTCAGGATGTCCTCCTTGGGCCAATAGGCGCGCAAAAACAGCTCGAATTCGTCGGCAGGAGCCGGCAGCCAGTTGGCTACCTTGTCCGCGGCGGGGCGCTCGTGCTGGACGTAGAGCGTCAGCGATCCGTCTGCGCCGTACACCAGATCCTTGTTCTTGGTGCCGAGCGAGAATCGATTGAGCGCGTTGGGCGCGAAGAAGTGCGCTTTGTCGTAGAGCGTCATCGACCAGAAGCCATTGACCGGCGGCAGGTTGCCCTTGGCGAAGGTGATTTGGTACGACGAAGCGCCGTTCAGACGTTTCTGGTCGCCGTCGTATTCGGCGCCGTAGTAGGCCGATTCGCGCCGCGGATTGACGAAGATGTTGGCCTTCGCGGCGGCGGCGCGGCTGTAGTAGTCGGTGCCGAATTCCGCGCCGTTCATCGGTGCCACCCAACCGTTACCCACCGGCACGCCGGCGCGCGAGTACTGGTGCATCTCCGTCATCATTTCCTTGTCGGCGTCGATGGCGGCCTGCTTCAGCGTTTCGGCGATGCGGGGATCTTTTGCGGCGGCGTCCAGCAGCGAGCGGAACCAGCCGTACAGCGCTTCTTCGCCCGGCTGCGGTGGCACTTCCTTCATCACGGCGGGCAGCTCGGCAAAGAATGCTTCCGGCTTGACCCACTGGGTCTCGGCGCCGCTACCTTGCTTGCCGCCGGCCGGGTCTGCCAGCGTCGGCATCTTCGACCAGTCCTTGCTCTTCATCTTGCCGTCATATTCGCTCAGCGGATACGCCATGATCTGGCTGACCAGCGGCTGCACGGCCTTGCGGTCCTCGGCGGTGTCGTCCAGGAATGCGCGCGGAATGATGTAGGCGATATTGGTCGGCGAGCGGAACACTGCCTTGATGCCCTTGGGCACGGTGCCTTTCCAGTCCGGGCCCACTACCATGTAGAAGCCGGGCTTCGAGCCATACATCTTGCCCACGCCGCCCAGCGTGTCGGTGCGCTGATTGCCGAGCTGATATACCCAGAATCGGTTGCCGAAATCGGGCACCTGGAATACGGCCGGTCCCTTATCGAGCGAGAAAATGCCGAAGCCATAGACAACATCCTGATTCGGCGTGGCCACCGCGCGTTCTTCAGGCTTGATGTAATCGGTCAGCATGGTCAGCGAATTCAGCGGCGCCACCGGCAGCACGCCATCGCCGAGACCGTTTTCCGGAACCTTGGAGAAAACCAGATGGCGGTTGTGCAGATTGACCAGCGGCCAGCCCCATACGTAAGCCATCTTCGCGAGGTTGCGAATGTACGAGTCGGGCATGCTGGTGCCCGCGACGGGGCCGGGCGGCACGGTCTTGCTGACGGCGGCGGGGGGCTTGGCGGTTTGCGCCAGGGCCATCGGCGGGGCCGCGAGCAACAGCGATGCGGCGGCGATAAGCGTGCTATGCACAACGAGGTCGAAGCGATCGGAACGGAAACGGAGCATGGCGAACGGCACCCATTCTATGAGATGCGCTATGTTCTCCCAACGCCGTACCGATGAGAATTTAGAATAACTTCGCCGCGATATTAGAAAATTCGTTGTGGTGGGTGGCTGCAACGCTTTTGCGGATTTTACTTGACGCATGCGGTGAAAATGCCTGCGAATAATCGTGAATTCGCCGCCGGCATGCCACCATTTCCGCTTCGCAAATCGGTCGCTATGCGGTTATCGATTCTGATTCTTCTGCAAATTCGAGACGATTTCCGCCCAGCGCCTTGGCGCGATAAAGCGCCCGGTCGGCGGCGGCAAGTCCATCGGCAAGCATCGGCACGCCGTCCTGGTAAAGCGCCATGCCAATGCTGACGGTGGCGGGGACGTCCATGCCGTCGACGTGCTGCGCAATGGCCTCGGCGAAACGACGCGCCACGGCTTCGCCGACGTCCTTTGCATTGCGCGCCTTGTCCGCATGCAGCAGGGCGGCAAATTCTTCTCCGCCGATCCGTGCGAAAACCGCATCTTCGCCCATCACGCCCCGTGCAATATCTGCAAACGCCTTCAATACGCGGTCGCCGATTGCGTGGCCGTATACGTCGTTGATCGCCTTGAAGTGGTCGAGGTCGAACGCCAGCACCGCAAGCGGACCCCGGCCGCCGCGACTGTCAACCAGGCGCGCACCGTGTTCGAAGAACCAGCGGCGATTGCCAAGCCGTGTCAGATAGTCGGTTTGCGCTTCCAACAGTAGCTGTCGATGCGTTTCCTCGCGGATCAGCTTGAGCAGCGCCATCGGCAGGACAACGGAATAGAGAACCCCTTCATACACCGTGATCTTACTGGCCATCGATTGCAGCGCCGGACCGTATTGCGCCACCAGCCACGGCAGCACGAATGTCCGGGCGACATAGAACGATGCGTGCACGCTGGTAACCGCCACGATGATGTGGCGCGCATGCAGCGGCTTCATCGCATCGCACTTGTACATTTCCCACGCGGTCATCGCGCTGATCAGCCCGATCGGCAGCGCGCTGACATGGAACCAGACAAGGTCCTGCCAGCGTGTGCCGGAAACGGCCCAGACCAACGCCATGACCACCAGCACGGCGAGCGACGCGGTGCGGTACTGCCGGCCACGCAGCGATGCCACGCCTCCCAGCACCAGCAGATAGCCGCTGAGCATGATCAGGTTGCAGAGGGCCGATCCGAGCACGCCGGGCAGGCTGCGGCGCATCAGCGCGGCGGCGCAGCCCAGGGCCAGCGTAGCGAACCCCGCGGCCAGAATCCGCAGCGACCTGCCACGCGTCGGATTGGACCGTTGCTCCCAGAACATCATCGCGGCGCTGGCGAGCAGTGTGCCGGTGGCAAGCAGATAAAGGGTGAGGAGGTCGACGTACATCGGAAATGTAAAGACATTGCGCCGAGTTGGATCGCGGCCGCCGCCGGATTTTACGTGGGAAATCGGTCAAGCCTGCCGCAGGCGGAAAGCGAGCACTGGGGGCCTGACAGGCGAGCGCTGGAGAACGGCGAGGATGCCGCCGCCGCTGCGATCGCACCAATGGTTGCCGTGGGACTGCAACGGGTGCGGCAAAAGCGGCGACGGTGGGTTTTGCGGAAGCCCGGTCATTCGTCGAGCCGGCGCATCAAACCAAAGCATGATTTGTCCCAACAAATCGACTATTGGGGAACAACCGAGGTACGAATGCGCTGCGTGACGGCCCTGCATACCATGTGTTCACGGGCTTGCGCCGCAGGCCCCGGCGGAGGCTCCGGCATGGAGCCCGCCTTTCACAGATGAGATGGCATTCAGGAGTTCACCATGATTGCAAAACACATTCTGCCAGTCGTCGTGGCATGCGGCATTGCCGCCGTCAGTGCGATTGCCTCGGGCATGGCAAACGCTGCCGAGCCAGCCAAGCATCAGGCCTCGCAAGCTCACCAGACGTACAACATCGACCGTGCACGCGATGTGTACACCGAAGGCGCGCGCTATAACGTGTCGCCTGCCGATCAAGGGCGCTTCATTCGCACCGGGCAGGATCTGAGCGGTGTCTCTGCGCCTCCGGGCAACGCGCCGGCATGATAGAGGAGCTGGAGTTCGGCGCCCCTCTCGCCGCAGGCGCAGAGGGGCCAGCGCGGCCGACAGGCCGCCGGCTCGCGTCGCAGTTCGTACTGGGGGCCGCGTGGTGTGGCCTGTGCGCGGCAAGCTGCGCGATGGCCTATGTCACGGCGATATGGTCGGTGACGTGAAATTGCGCAGTCGGACCGTGCAGTCAGTTCCGGTATCGGGATGGCGCGATCGGACCGGCAGTCAGGCTGCCGCCTGTTCCGCGCGCTCGTCGTCCGCGGTACGCAGCGGCAGGCGCACGATGATCCTTGCTCCGCCTTCCGGCGGCGATTCGGCCTCGATGCTGCCGCCGTGCGAGACCACGATGTTTCGGCAGATCGACAGCCCCATGCCCATGCCGTCAGCCTTGGTGGTGAAAAACGCATTGAAGAGCCGTTCCATCGCCTGCGCCGGAATGCCAGGACCGGTATCGCTGACCACCACCAGCACGGTGTCGCCGGGCAGCACCCGGCTGGTCAGCGTCAAACGGCGACGGCCCGCCACGCTCGACATCGCCTGAGCGGCATTCACCATCAGATTGACCAGCACCTGCTGCAGTTGCGTGCGGTCGCCGTAGATGCGCGCGTCGTCGGCATCGAGATCGACGATCGCCGCTACCTGGTGGTCCTGCAGTTCGCGGCGCACCAGCTCGAGCGAATCGGCGATCAGCCTGTCGACCGCGATGTCGACGTACTTCGGTTCCGATTTCTGCGCCAAGGCGCGGATCTGGCGAATGATGTCGCTGGCGCGCGTGGCGTCGCGTATCACCTGTTCGATCGATTCGGTCGCCTCGGCAATCTCCGGCTGCGCACGCTGCAGCCAGCGCAGCGCAGACCCGCCGCAGGTGACGATGGCCGCCATCGGTTGCGTGACTTCATGGGCGATCGATGCGGCAAGCTGGCCCAGCGTCGTCACGCGCGATACATGCGCCAGTTCGGTCATGGTGCGATGCAGGGCCTGCTGGGTGTGGAAGGCGTTGGTGATATCCATCAGCGCGCCTACGTAGTCGTGCTGGTCTCCCATCGGGCCGGTCCGGCGCGCCACCAGGTGCACATATCGCGTGGCGCCATCGGGCATCAGCAGGCGATGCTGCAGGTCCACGGAAGGCGTGCCGCCCAGCATGGCGCCGTGGACCCGCTGCACTTCGGCCAGGTCGTCGGGATGTACACGCGCCAGCACCATGCTGAAATGCGGCTTCTCGCCGCGCGGGTAGTCGAAGATGCGATAGGTCTCGTCGGACCATGCCATCGAATTCGCCGGCACGCGGATGGCGATACTGCCGGTATGGCTCAGGCGCTGCGCTTCGGCCAGAAACGCTTCGCTGCGTGCCAGCGCCGCCTCGGTGCGCCGGCGGCGCTCCATGTCGGCCAGGTTGCGCAGAGCCAGCAGCGTGGTGGTGCCGATTGCCAGCAGGGCAAACAGGAAGCGGGCCAATTGGCCATGATCGGTGTCGGGATTTGGCGAGCACGCATACGCGATCACGGTCAGCACCAACGCCGCGCCCGCGGCGATCCGCGTGGCACGGATCGATCCGGTCAGCGCCGTCAACAGTATCACCAGCACGTAGACCACCGCGACGGCGAAATCCAGAGGCGTGAATGCGTCGATGACGAACACACAGACGCTCAGCGCGCCAGATGCAGCGAAAAGCAGCCGATTGGTGGTTGCGTTGTACATGCCCCTGCCGTTCACCTCTTGCTTGTTTTTGCAGTCACGCACCCGGTACCGGGGCATGTTCCGCAGCCAATACTAGCCCTGAATGACTGCTCGATAAATCATATGAAAGTATGAGTGATGTCTGGGCATTTTTGAAAGTATCGTCGTGCGGCAAAATCCCGGCCGTCGATGATGCGCCATGATGGGCCATATCGCATCGGTCGGGATGCTGGATGGTTCGGCGGCCGCGCCGTGGATGGCATGGCGGGCCTGGCGGCCGCCGTTCTGGGTCCGGCGGCGCGTGGCAGGGTAAAGATGGTGCGTCAGCGCGCCGTAGGCGCGGCGATAACGAGGCAGGCCTCGTGCATGGCTTGAGCCCGGATCATGGCGTCGGCATTGAGCGCGGGCGTGCGGGTGCGTTGCGGCCGGTACACGGTGTCGGCCTTTGCGATCGGCTGGCCGGTCAGCGCGCATACGCCGGCCGCGCGCGCCAGGCCAAGCGTCCAGACCTGTGCGCCGTAGCGGCAGTGCGTCGCATCGCGCCAGCTCACTACCGCCGTGGTTGCGCTGGGTCGTTCGATGACGGTGACGATGGGCGCGTGGGCGCGCGCCGCGTGGGCGCCGTCCCCGGTGCACGACGCGCGCAACGCGCTCTGCGGATGCAGCAGGGCGATCGTATGGAGCCACGCATGGCATGCGGCGTCGTGGGTTTCGGCATGTTCGCGGCGGCTGGGCCGCGCAGTCAGGGTATCAACCATGTGAGGGCTCCGCGTGAGAGGTGACCTTGACACGCCACGAGTAGGGCGTGTGACCGACAAACCGTTTGAACACCGTGGTGAAGTGCGCCTGGGATCGGAACCCGCAATGCATTGCCACTTCAAGCATGCTGCCGCGGCCATGGCGCAGCAGGTCCTGCGCGTGTTCGATGCGCCGGCGCACCAGGTACTCGTGCGGCCGCATGCCGGTGCTGAGCCGGAACTGCGCGGCAAAGTACATGCGCGTCAGGCCGGTGCTGCGTGCGATGTCGGCAAGCCCGATCGGTGCGGCCAGGTTGGCATCGATGAATTCCATCGCACGGCGCAGACGCCACTGGGGCAGCGCGATGCGCGCGCGCGCGGCCGATGCGGCGCGCTGGAAATGGTTTGCCACCACGCGGGCAACGATCGCCATGGCCACGCTATCGGCGAAGATCCGGCCCAGCCCCGGGTCCTGCGCGTGCGCGACGGCCAGGCCCTGGCCCAGCCGCTCCAGCGCGGGATCGGCGTAAAGGGACGGATCGTCGATGCGCGCCGCATCGTCGGGCTCTTCGCCAAACTGGTCCAGATAGCACGCGTCCAGCACCGCTTGCGGGACGAACAGGTGCAGGACATCGCTGGCGCTGCCATAAACGGCGCTGGCCGCCGTGCCGGGGGCGGTGACCTGGATGGCGCCAGCGCTGACGCGTCCGTCGAGGATCAGCTTGCCGCCGCATACCAGCCGCATCGACGTGGACCGCAGCACCAGCGTGATGCAATGGCGCTCGGGATCGCCGGGGTGGGACACCGATACCGGGGCGTCGCCGTCGCTGGTCCAGCGCGACACCACAATGGCGTCCTGCCGCGACGCTGCGCCCGGGGGCTGGCGCCACTGCCGTTCGCGCTGGACAAAGCCTGGTGCCGGCGCCGGGACCCTGCCTGGCGTTGCACCCGAACGGCGCATCCCGCGCTGGAGGGGCGCGGGCAGTTCAGGTTCTATGGTCGATGCATGTGTCATTACAAGCTCCCCTGGCGGCTACTGACGTGTCGATTAACCAGATCGTAGAAGCGGCGCGGGTTGCACACAATTGCCGACTGGGTAGTGCGGCATTAAACCAAGGTATGACCGGGGTCCAACGCAGGGTGCATGCACGGCCATCGACGGCGGCCTTGCCGGCCTCCTATACCAAGGCATAGTGTTGGGCGTGGGCCGAGGTGGTTAACATGGCCGCACAAGACAGTAGTGAGGTACCGGTTTGGCCAAGAACCTGATCGTCGCGATCGTTGACGACGATGATTCCATACGCGCTGCGACTTCCCGACTGGTGCGTTCACTGGGTTGGCAGGCGCAGACCTTCGCGTGCGCGCAGGATTTCCTGGACGCCAATGAAGCCACTCCGGTCACGTGCATCATTTCGGATATCCAGATGCCGGTGATGAGTGGATTGGAGATGCTGCGGATTCTGAATACGCGGGGCAGCGATGTTCCGGTAATATTCATCACCGCGTTTTGCACCGATGCCATTCGGCGTGAGGCGCTTCGCGCCGGCGCCGTGGCTTTTCTGTGCAAGCCCGTCGTCGGCGCGGAAATCCAGGACTGCCTGGAAGGCGTGCTGGCGGGGTCGCTGTCCCGCCGCCCATAAGAACGCCCCGCGACAGGCGCGCCGGGCAAGCGAGGCATCCCGACAAAACCGGGCCAGCCAGGCGCCAGCTTTCATATGGGGCTGCCGCTTCGGAACGAAGGTGAATCCATGAATACTGCGGCTTTTTCCGGCAGCCATCCGTCGATGGTGTACGTGGTGGACGACGACGAATCGATGCGCACGGCGGTGTCGATGCTGTTGCGCTCGGTCGGCTATCAGGTGGCGGCCTTCTCCAGCGCGGCCGATTTTATGGCCGCGCCGCTGGCGGACGCGCCCAGTTGCCTGATCCTCGATGTGCGACTCAAGGGGCAGAGCGGTCTGGCCGTGCAGGAGCAGTTTGCCGCCAGCAACATGCCGATCCCGATCATCTTCATGACCGCCCACGGTGACATCGCGATGTCGGTCAAGGCGATGAAGGCCGGCGCGACCGACTTCCTGGCCAAGCCGTTTCGCGATCAGGACATGCTGGACGCCGTGGAAAGCGCGCTGGCGCGTGATGTGGCGCGTCGCCATGCGCATCGCAGCGAGGCGGACCTGCGCATACGCTACGCCGAACTCACGCCGCGCGAGAAGGAAATCATGGCCTACGTGGTGCGCGGCCTGCTGAACAAGCAGATCGCCGCCGAATTGCAGCTCAGCGAGATCACCGTAAAGATCCACCGCGCGCAGGCGATGAAAAAAATGGGCGCCCGTTCGCTCGCCGATTTCGTCCTCAAGGCCGAGGCGCTGGGCATCGTTGACGCCGGCGGCCAGAGCGCCGTCCGATAACCCACCTTTCCACACAGAGACAGCTCGTGGCGCACTGGCGATGATATGATTCGCATGCGAATCAATTCACCGGCATCCTCGTCCAGCGCAAATATGAAACATCGGCTCGTCTATCTGATGAATGTCGGCCAGCGCCGCCTGCAACGCTTTTCTCAAGCGCGCGCGGCCACTGGCGGGGTGACGGCCGCGCAAGCGGGGTTGTTGTTCTACCTGGGCACCCATGACGGCGCGTTGATGAGCGAGGCCGCGGCCGCGCTGGACCTGGGAGCGCCCGGCATGAGCGGGCTGGCCGACCGTACCGAGAAGGCCGGCCTGATCGAGCGCCGCGCGGACGATGCCGACCGCCGCGTCTCGCGCCTGTGGCTGACCGATTCCGGCAGACTCGCGCGCCAGCGCTCCAAATCCCGCATGAAGGATCTGAACGAGATTCTGACCGACGGCTTCACCGAGGCCGAGATCGACGTGGTAGCGCGGTGGCTGACCAGCCTGCAGACCAAGTTCCCGGTGGCTGACGAGGGCTGAAGGCAGTGGTGCCTTTCTTCGCGTGCCCGGCGCAAACGCGCTTCGCTCACGCCGGGTTGACGCGCCTTGCCTCAATGCCTAGCGCTGGGCGATCTTCGAAAAATCCGGCTTGCGCTTCTGTGCAAAGGCCATGAACGCTTCCTTCGCTTCCGCGCTGCCCAGGCGCTCCTGAAATACGGCGCTCTCGGCATCCATCTGCGAAATCAACGCTTCCGCCTCGCGCATCAGCCGCTTCATCGCGCGCAGCGATCCGGCGGGCTTCTCGGCCAGTTGTTCGGCCACGCGCCGTGCATCGGCGCGCAGCGTCTGGTTGCTGCAGACCTTGTTTGCGATCCCCCATGCCACGGCCGTCTGTGCGTCGAGTGGGCCGCCGAGCGCGAACATCTCGAACGCACGCGCGTGTCCGATGCGAAACGGCAGCAAATAGCTCGACGCCGCTTCCGGTACGAGCGCAAGATTGACGAATGGCGTGATCAGTTCGGCATCCTCGGCCAGCAGGACGTAGTCGCAGTGCAGCAGCATGGTGGTGCCGATGCCGACTGCCTTGCCATGCACGGCGGCTACGATCGGCAGGGCCGATTTCGCCAGCGCATGAAGGAACCGATGCACATGCCGCTCGCCACTGTGCATGCCCGACGCAATCGCAGCAAACTCTCCGACGTCATTGCCAGCCGTGAAGCTGTCGCCTTCCCCCTGCAGCAGCATCACCCGCACCGCGTCGTCGTGCGCGGCCTGTTCGATCGCATCAGCGAGCGCCCCGTACATTGCATTCGTCAGCGCGTTCTTCTTGTCCGCACGATTCAACGTAATGGTCAGTACGCTGCCAGCCTGTTCAATCTGAATCTCCGAAGCCATCCGATTTCTCCAATGTTAAGTTCGCATGCGAAGTATATATGGTTTGCATGCGAAGTAAACGCCGGACTTTGGAGCTGCTCATCGGACTGTCTTTTGTCCGCCCGCACCGACCTCGAAAATCATGTGCTGTTGGAAGCGCTGCCGCAGCCAGCGCTCTGCACGGCTGCATTGGCCAGTGGCGCGCCATAACAGGTCCACGCCCACTAGCCAGTCGGTGTGCGGATAGGCAGCCAGTTGGAGTTCGACAAGCTCGCCCTTGGCAAGCGCTTCGCGGATCAGTTGGCGTGGCAGCGTTGCCCAGCCAAGACCGTTGCTGACCATTTCCATCAATGCAAGATAGCTTTCGGCCTGCCAGGTGCGGGTGGCCCGCAGATATTCGGTGGTGGGCAGCTTGTCGGCATGCGCGCTGAATGCAAGACGTCGATGGGCGTGCAAGTCCGCAAAGGTCACGGCATCGAGGCTGGCCAGCGGGTGCGCGGGATGGGTGACATGCGCCATGATCAGCTTGCCGAGCTGGACAAAAGTGAGTTCCGGCGGATAACCGGGCTGCGCGAAGGCGACCCCGAGGTTGGCTTCGCCGCGTTTCACCAGATCGCTGACATCGCCATAGGTGGGGTTGCGGATCGTGAGGTCGACATATGGAAACTCGCGCTCGAAGTCGACCAGTACCGGCATCACCGTGTTGTAGGGAATTTCGATCGCAAGCGTCAGTTCGGCGGGATTGGCGTCAGCCAGGCTGGCGGCGTGCGCTCCGAGCGACAGGCAGCGCTCGAGCACGGCGTGGGCTTCCGTCAGCAAGGTGCGCCCGGCTTGGGTAAGCGCGGGATTGCGGCTGGTGCGATCGAACAGCGTCACGCCGAGATCGATCTCGAGATTCGCGATGGCGCTGCTGATGGTCGATTGCGTCTTTCCCAGATGTCGCGCGGCTGCGGA
Source organism: Cupriavidus pauculus (assembly GCF_008801835.1). Lineage (GTDB taxonomy): Bacteria > Pseudomonadota > Gammaproteobacteria > Burkholderiales > Burkholderiaceae > Cupriavidus > Cupriavidus pauculus. The sequence goes on from NZ_VZOW01000008.1 coordinate 135,669, forward strand.
AAAAGACCCGGTCTCGACCACGACGGTAAATACCTGAAGCTGGTCCATGGAAAATGGCATTGCGCGTTCCATCGAAAAAATCGATGTCTCCTGATTTGTCGTACCCATAAGTTTGGGGGGATGATGCCGCATCGTCGCGATCCGACGCAACATCGTTGACGGTCGATGACCGACCGCCGTTATCCCGCCTCAGTGACAGGAGCTTTGCATGACGACTCACGCGGACCTTGCCGATTCAGTCTCGCCGCTCGACCTTCAATTGCTGCGCCGTGCGATCGCGCTCTCGTATGAGTCGCGGCAACGCGGCCGGCATCCGTTTGCCGCGCTGGTGGCCGACGAGGCGGGCAAAATCATCACGTCGGCGGGCAACAATTCCATGCCGCCGGAAGGCGATCCCACGCAGCATGCCGAACTGGTTGCCGTGGCTGCCGCCTCGCGTGCATTGACACCCGAGCAACTTGCGCGCTGCACGCTGTACACCAGCGCGGAGCCGTGCTGCATGTGCGCGGGAGCGGTTTACTGGACAGGAATCGGCCGCGTGGTCTATGCGCTGTCGGAGCATGCGCTGCTGAATCTCACCGGCGACCACGCCGAGAACCCCACGTTTGCGCTGCCGTGCCGGGAGGTATTTGCGCGCGGCCAGCGCAAGATTGCCGTGGTGGGCCCGATGTTGGAAGAGGAAGCGGCCGCGCCGCACGCGGGATTCTGGCGCTAGAGAAGCGTTGCGATCTGGCGCGTCGATCCGGATATGGAGTCGGCCATGCGTAGTCACGCGCTCCACAAGGTCCATCTGGCGTGCGGCATCGGGGCATCGGTTTCGGCCACGCCGCTTTGCTCGCAAACCAGCGCGCGCACGGTCTCCCGCGATTCCGCGGCGCACAGCACAACCATCGCCATCTGACCCGGCATCAACTGGCGCCGTTGGCGCCGCAGCCCGGCGCGCTCGATCTTGGCGCCTGCCAGCGCGCCAATCCACCACCCAAGCATGGCGCCGAGCGTCAGGCCTCCCGCGTAGGCAAGGAGCATCGATCCCGTGCCGTGAAATACCCCGTAGTGAAATACCGCGAGCGTGCTGACGATGGCCCCGGCACACGCCGCGGCCAGCGCGATTTCATCGCTATAGGTGGTATGCGTGGCATGGATGCGCGGTAATCCGTCTACCGGTTGCCCATCTGCGCTCACAAACCACGGTTCGGCGTGATGCGTGGAGGTTTCGTCCAGCTCGCCGATTCGCGTGATGAGGGTGCGGGCGGTCGCGATATCGTCGAGTTGGAAATACAGCAGTGCTTTCATGGGGTGACCTCCGCTCGACGGGTGACGCCCGGCGATATCGCGCGCATCGCGCGTCGACCGCGCGGGCAAGCGACAAGTGGCCGGGTGGCTGAAAACCCGAAGCAGGCGTTGATGGGGAATATATGGAAGCGGGCGAGCATCGGTCGCCGCGCGGCATCTGGCATGTCGTTTTCCGAAAGTCCCCATGCGTGACGGAAATGGAGTCACGGGTCCGAGACGTCGTCGAGGGGGAATGCCCGGAAACGAGTGGGGGCGGGGCGCGAACCACCGGGATTCGCGCCCGCCACGCGTTTTCAGTATAGGCGGCGGATGGCTTACAAACGAGCTGCCCATAAGTCTTATTCATTCGGCCGGCGATGCGCGCGGAGAACGTCCTCGCACTACACTGGACCCCAGGCGTTCGCGGCAAGCCGCATCCGTCTCTTTCATCCGATCGCCGTGAACATAAGGGCCGCAATGATCCGTCTGCGCTACTCGGTGAGCCTCGCCTACGAAGTCATCGATCCTCAGGTGGACTTCCTGTTGAACATCGAGGCCGCCAAAACATCCCGGCAGTTTGTCGTCGGCGAGAAACTGGTGTTGCCGCCGTCGGCGCGCGTTGACCGTTTTACGGACCCTGTACTGTGCAACCGCATGCTCAGGATGCAGTTGCCGAAGGGAGAGATCGCGATCCAGTACGAGGCGGTTGTCGACATCGATCATCGCCTCGACGACAGCGAGCGGCTATCCGAAGTGCCGGTGGCAGAGTTGCCGTTCGATGTCTGGCCGTATCTGGCGCCGAGCCGCTATTGCCAGTCCGATTGCCTGATGGAATTTGCGATGCGGGAGTTCGGCGCGATGCCGCGCGGCTATGCGCGCGTATATGCCATTCGGGAATGGGTGCGCAATCATGTACGGTTTCTTTCGCGGTCCACCAACGAGCGCACGTCGGCAGTCGATACTGTGGTGGAGCGCACGGGCGTATGCCGGGATTTTGCGCATCTGATGATTGCGATCTGCCGGGCGCTGAGTATCCCGGCACGCATGTCAAGCAGCCTCGACTATGGTGCGGACCCCGGTGCTGGGCCGCCCGATTTCCATGCGGTCGTGGAAGTGTATTTGTCCCACCAGTGGTATCTGTTCGATCCATCTGGTGTGTCGATCCCCACGGGGCTGCTGCGCATCGGCACCGGCCGCGATGCCGCCGATATGCCGTTCGCGGCGATCTTTGGCAGAGTGGAATCGAAAGCGCCGCTGGTTAGCATCGAACCGATGACCGATGCGGCGGCGGGCATTGAATTACCGGTGTTCACGACAAAAGCCATTTCCACGTGGTAGCCGTGCCACGCGGCCGCGTCGGTCGGCGCCGGTGCGCCATGCGGGATCAGCGCTTGTCGCCTTTCATGGCTTCGGATTCCATCGCCGCTTGCCATTCTTCAAAGGCTTCAACGGGTTCCATATCCTGGTCGACAAAGCCGGCGGCCCGCTCGGCAACGGCCGATGATTGGGCTATCACATCGGATTCGCCGTCGTCGTCGACGCCAGGGGGCTGCAGCATATCCTCGATCATCTCGTCCAGTTCCGGCGTGTTCCACGGCTTTCCGAGTCGCTGCCGCTGGTGCTGATAGTGGCGGATGACGGATTGCTGTTCCGCCGTAAGCGGCAGCCCGCGGAACGTTCGTTCGGTGTGGCGATAGATCATGATGCTGCGCCCCGCTGAAATTACTTCTTCTTGCCCACGCCGTCATTGCCGACGCGCGAGTGCACCGCACCAAACGGACTGGCGGGTAGCACGGGCTTCTTCGGCTGTTTGGGCTTCTTGGCTTCGCGATTGCCGCGCAATTGACTCTTTGCCATGGTGCATCTCCTGATGTCGCTTCGATGATGCGCCCAGCATACGCTCTTAATCGAGCGGCAACGGGATATCTTTTTTGGCGGTCGCCTGCGTCCGATGACGAATCATGCGGGGCGACCGACGCGCGATACGACGATTCCGTTGAGGAAGCGCTGTATGACACACGTTCCGCGCCTCCGTCCGAGGCCAATCGTTTTGCTTCGTCGCCAGCCCGCGCTGAGGCGAGCCGGCAGACGCCGTCGCTCAATCGAGCGCGCGATCCTTGGATTCGACGTTGACCGCGCCAATCGCGAATGCGCCGATCAGCAGCATGGTGGAAATCATTACCAGTGCCAGCGTGAAGTGCGTGGCCATCACCGGCGCGATGATCGCCGGGGCGAACAGACCGCCGAAACGCGCGACCGCGCCGGCCGTGCCCATGCCCGTGGCGCGAAGGTCGGTGGGATAGACCTCGGGGGTAAAGGCGTACAGCGCGCCCCACGTGCCAAGCAGCGAGAAGCTCATGAGCAGCGTCGATCCGATCACCACTGTCGGCGCCGTGCCAAGGCTATAGAGCATGCAGCCGACCGCGCTGAGCAGCAGGAATCCGATCAGCGTCGGCTTGCGTCCCCAGCGCTCCACGCCATAGGCCGACAATGCAAAGCCCGGCAGTTGCACGATGGCCAGCACCACGAGGAACACTTGCCCGCGCATGAAGCCGAAGCCTTCCGCGCTGAGCTTGATGGGCAGATAGACGAATACGCCGTAGTAGGCGATCGAGATCAGCGCCCATGCCACCAGCAACGCGATGCTGCGTCGGCGGAAACTTCCCGAGAACAGCGCGAAGATCGATTTCGGCGCGGCGGCTTCCGATTGCAGCGGCGGGATCTCCACGTTGTTGCCATTCACCTTCGCCACGCGCTCCAGCACCTTGCGCGCCTGGTCGGACTTCCCGTTTCGATTCAGGAACATCGGCGATTCGGGAATGTAGAAGCGCAGCACCACGCCAATTAGCGCCGGCACGCCGGTGACCAGGAAGATCACGCGCCAAGCCTGATCACCGTAGGACAGTGCAGCCAGCGCCAGCAGCGCCAGGCAGATCGTGCCGATGGCCCAAAACGATTCGAGCAGCACCAGCCAGCGGCCGCGGCGGTCGCTGGGCAGGAATTCGGCCATCATCGTGTAGTCGACCGGCAGCGTGCCGCCCACGCCGATGCCCGTCAGAAAGCGCAGTGCAAGCAGCCATGCCATTTCCGGCGCGAAGGCCGACGCCACGCCACACGCGGCGTCGATGACCACAGCCATCATCAGCACGGGCCGGCGGCCGATGCGGTCTGCCAAGCGCCCGAACACGAACGCACCGATCAGCATACCCACGAAAAAGAACGTGCCGGTCTGCAGCGCCTGCGGCACCGTGATGCCGAACGTCTTGGCAATCGACGGCGCACTGAAGCCGATAGACAGCACCTGCATTGCATCGGCCAACCACACCAGGCCGAAGATCACGAACAGACGGTACTGGAACTTGCCGACGCCCGCAGCGCGGATGCCGCTTTCCAGCGACACGGCCGCAGACGACGCGCCATGCGCCGCGCGTTCGGAACGTGGGGTCGCAGCCGCCGCAGGGGGCAGGGCAGCTGCGAGGTCGTGATACGGGGATTGCATTGTCGCTCCTTATGGCGTGTCCGCCGTGGTTTGTCTACCCGAGATCTGGCCGTGCCGGGCGGTCTCGCTGTTCTCGCAAGGTCCGCGCCAGCCGTCATGCGATCGATTTGGCATCGATTCTCTCTACTGCTTCACTTCCAAACGTCTGCTGCTGGCGCCCGCGTTTTTGTGGTGCGCCAGCGCATCATTGCAACGCACGGCGTCCTCAATGCGTGGACTGCTTGCGAATCTTCGCGACCGTCTCCTCCACGCCATGCCAGCGCGGCTGGTCCGGCGCGAAGCGGTCGCGCAGGTAATGCACGAGCTGCGTGACTTGTGCGTCGTCGAGGCTGTCGGCAAAGCCCGGCATATAGCCGATACCCGCGTGCGGCGGCGCCGATACGCCGTGCAGCACCGCCTGAATCACATTGTCTGGCCGCGTGCTGTGCAGATTGCTGTTCAGCGCCAGCGACGGCTTGACGCCGAACTGCGGCACGCCGGCATTGCCTTCATGACATACCGCGCACGCGCTCTGATAGAGGCGATCGGTGGCGCCTGAAAGCCGCAGTGCTGCGGCATCGCTGCGCGCTTCCACCTCAGCAACCTGCGTCGTATCCGGCTCGTCCGCGGATTGGCTGGACGCCGTGCCGAACGACGCCACGTAATGCGCGATCGCCCGCACATCGCTTTCCGGAAGCTCACGCAGGCTTTCGACGACCGGTGCCATCGGGCCGGCGGCCGCACCGTGCCGCGCCGCATATCCCGTGCGCAGGTACTGGAACAGATCCTCCTCGGTCCACGGCAGTGGCGACTTGGACAGTGCCGTCAAGGCCGGCGCTTCCCATCCCTCGGCCTCTCCCCCGGTAAGATAGGCCTTGCCGCCTTTTTCGGCGCCCAGTGCGTTGCGCGGCGAGTGGCAGGCGCTGCAATGTCCCAGACCTTCGGCAAGATAGGCGCCACGGTTCCACAGTGCCGCGCGGTTCGCGTCGGGCGTGAACGGCTCGTTGCGATGGAACAGCGCGTTCCATCCGGCCAGTGCGGGACGCAGGTTGAACGGGAAATCGAGCCGTGTTTCGGGCGGCCGGGACACAACCGGTTCGGCCGCCATCAGATAGGCATACAGCGCCTGCATGTCGGCATCGCTGATTTTTGCAAAGGCGGTGTACGGGAAAGCCGGATACAGGTGCCGGCCGTCGCGATGAATGCCTTCGCGCATTGCGCGCTCGAACGCCGCGAACGACCAGTTGCCGATGCCGGTCTCGACGTCGGGCGTGATGTTCGTGCTGTAGACGGTGCCGAACGGTGTTTCAAGCGGCAGGCCGCCGGCGTTGCGGACCCCGCCGGGCGCCGTGTGGCACACCGCGCAATCGCCGGCGGCTGCCACCAGTCGTCCGCGTTCGAGCGTGGCGGCGGAATAGAAACCGGCTTCGGGCGGCGCCACCGGCGCGATGGGCGCCCGCCACGGCATGACCGTCGCGCACAGGCCGGCCAAGGCGGTCAACGGTGCCAGCGTGGCCAGCAGCCAGCGCCGCTTGGGCGGCTGGCCACGTGCCGCGGATTGATCGGCCAGCGCTTGCCGGATCTGGCCAGCGCTAAACGGGGGCTCGCGCAGGCGCACGCCCGTTGCATCGTGAATCGCGTTAGCCACGGCCGCGGCGGCCGGCAGCGTTGCCGCCGCGCCCCCCGCCAGCGCGCCAACGATCTCGACGCGCGGTTGCGCGGCAAGTGCGTGGCCGGGTTCCTGGGCGGCCAGCGCAAAGGTGTCTTCGGTGTCTTCGGCTGCGCCACCCGCGCCCCAATCGTCATAGCTGCGGCCGCCTGCCATCAGTTGCCGTGTAGCGGTGGTCACGTCGTCGCGCAGCGCGGTAGGGTGCGGCTGTGCGTCGGGTTGGCGCGCCTCACGCTCGTGCCCGACGGTGACGCGCGTGACGCTGATATCGCCGGTTCGCCCGTCGACCTCCACATCCGCCACCCATGCCGACCACGTGCGCGCTGGGCGGCCGTTCTCGATATCGATCACGCTGGCGTAGGCAAAGCCACGTCCGCGGCGAATGCCGGTGTCCGGGTGCGTATGGCCTTGCAGCGGCCCTTGCCAGCCGGATTGCGCGGCCACTCGTTCGATCAACTGGATGCCCTGGGCATCGTCGAGCCATTGCAGCCGTAGTGCCACGGGGTCCAGCTGCGACTGCGTCGCCAGTTCATCGAGCTGGGATTCATGAGCGAAGACATGGCCGCGCGCAGCAATATCAACGGGCACATCGAGCGGAAATGTCGCCGAGACATCGAGGTGCCGGACGGCATAGGGCGGGACCAGGCTTGGGTCAATCTGCGCCGCGTCCGCCAATGGCGGCACGACGCCGATCTGCTGGAGCGCGAGCGGAACGCTGCCTTGGTGCGTTGCCGACGCGACAACGCGGTACACCGCCTCCGGGGCCAGCGCGCTGGCGACGTCGAGTGTCAGCTTCGGACCGCGCATGCCGGCATCCGCGGCATGGAACGTGGCGTGCACCGCGCGTCCTGCTGCGTGCGCCATCAGCGCTGCGTCGGCAGCGGCCTGCTGTGCGCAGAAGTCATCGTGATGCGACGGCGGGTCCGCATCGCAGACGATCGACACGCGGGATTCCGCGATGCCGAGCAATGCCGCTAAATGGATGCGTAGCGCGCCAGGTTGGGAGCAGGCAAGCCATACGTGAAGTTCACCATCGCGCCAGTCGGCCGTGGCGGCGCCCGATGCGTCGGGGCGCGGACTGATCAATGGCCAGCGATAGGTGGCCTCCACCTGCTGCGCGCTGCGCGCGAGCGCATTGGCGGCATCGCCGTGTGAAGCCACGCGCTGGACATGCGGGGCCGCTGGCAGCGTCGACGTGGTGGCCGATTGCCAGACGGGCCGCAACGCTGCCGCGGCATGCCGGGCCTGCTCCGGCGTGGCAGCCACCACACCAAGAAAGTCGCCACGCACGACGATATCGACCACGCCCGCGCAGCGGCGCGCGGCAGCGGCGTCGAAGCGCTCCAGCCGGGCAGGCCCATCGGCGGGCCGTACGGCATATCCGGACAGCGCTGCCGCCGGTAGCGCGAGAGGTACCGATTCGCGTGTGCGGGCGTTCATCGGAGCGTCTCGAACTCGCGCGCCGCGCTCGACTCGCGTACCAGCACAGCCGCTCGACGTACGGCGCGCAGGATTTCCATGTGCGTGCCACAGCGGCACAGATTGAAGCGCAGCGCCTCGCGGATCTGGTCGTCGCTTGGGTCGTCATTCACTGCGAGCAGCGCCTTGGTGCTCATGATCATGCCGTTCAGGCAATACCCGCACTGGGCGGCTTGCTCGTCGATAAACGCCCGCTGCACCGGATCCGGCGCCTCGCGCGTGCCCAGTCCTTCCAGCGTGGTCACGGCGCGCCCCACCGCCGCGCCGGTAGGCACGACGCACGAGCGTGCCGCCACGCCATCGATCAGCACCGTGCACGCCCCGCACTGGCCCAGTCCGCACCCGTATTTCGGGCCGTTGCAGGCCAGGTCATTGCGCAGGATGTAGAGCAACGGCGTTTGCGGATCCACACATACGTCGTGTGTGTTCCGGTTCACGCGCAACTTCAGGGGGCGGGGCGCGGTCATCGGTGGTTGGGGGCGTTTGGATTACAGGTCAGGCAGCAGCCGGCACGGGCCGTGCCGTCGGCTCGCGCAGTGGCACCGAAAACACGTCATAGCCAAAGCACCAGTCGGGATTTTCGTTGGTGCGCAGCCACGTGTTGTCGTGCGACACCTTCTGCACCCTGCTGGCGCGTTCAGCGCGATTGGCCTCGTACAGCGCGAAAGTATAGGCGTGGTCGCTCAGCCCCGTTTCGACGAAGCAGCGCGTCAGCATCGCGGCGTCCTCGATGGCCATTGCCGCGCCCTGCGCCATGTGCGGTTTCATCGGATGGCAAGCGTCGCCGAGCAGCACCAGGCGGCCGCGGCTCCACAGCGGCAGCGGGTCGCGCTCCAACAGCGGCCACTTGGTGACTTCGACGGTGCCTTCGATCAGCGACTGCACGCCCTGGTGCCATCCGTCGAATGCGGCCCGCATTTCCTCGATACTGCTGGGAACCCAGCTCTTGCTCATGTCCCATTCGGGCTCGGGCACGCCGGTCACGTAGTAGATCTCGTCGTGCTGCTTGGTGTCGAAGTAGACCATCATATGGCGGTCGTCGGACCACCACTTGGTGCAGCGGTCATGCGTGAAGCCCTTGACGCGCGAGATCGGGAACACCGCGCGGTGCGCCACGTAGCCGGTGTATTTGGGCGGCTCCGCACCGAGCAGGTGCTCGCGGATGCGCGAATTGACACCGTCGGCGCCGATCACGATATCGGCTTCCTCGACAGATCCATCGGCAAACGTCAGTTTTACGACATCGCCGAGGTCCTCGACGCTTTCGAGCTTCTTGTTGAATACAAGACGCGCGGGTTCCACGGCCTCGGTCATCAAGGCGTGGAAATCGCCGCGGTGCACCGTCAGGTAGCTGGCGCCGTAATGCGACAGCGCGTAGTCGCCAAGCGGAATCTGGGCGATCACCTCGCCGGTCTTCCAGTCGCGGCTGTACCAGAAATCCGGATGGCAACCCATCGCGTTCATCGCGTCCTCGATGCCGATGCGGCGCAGGATCTTCATCACGTTGGGCCCGACATGGATGCCCGCGCCGAGGCGCGAAAAGGCCGGCGCCTGCTCATACAGCTTCACATTGAACCCTGCACGCTGGAGCAGGGCGGCTGCCGCCGTCCCGCCCAGGCCCGCACCGATCACTGCAATTCGAGTATTGCCTTGCACGACGTCTCTCCTGAGTTGGTCTGTCACGTTGAAATCGAGTGTACACACCATAAATTTCCAAGTAAAGAATGGTTTTGCCGTGCTAGTGGAAAACCCTGACGATTTAATCGACACATCCGGTGGATGCCCATAAATGGCGAAATAATGCGCCATTAAAGGGATTGATTCATTCAGAGGGCACTGAATGAGTGCGGGTTTTCCAGAATGAATGGTTGTTGTAAAAATAAGGTGTGTACACTAGAATTTTCCGGAAGGGCGCCAAGCCGCGCGCCATGCGTCCCGCGCCGCAGGGCGAGTGGGTAGACAACGACACAGACGATGGAGTGACAAGTGCAGAAAGTTTTCCGGATCGGACAGATCGTCCCCAGTTCCAACACCACGATGGAGACCGAGATTCCGGCCATGCTGGCGGCTCGCCAACTCGTGCGTCCCGAGCGCTTCACGTTTCATTCCAGCCGCATGCGCATGAAGACGGTCAAGAAGGAGGAACTGGCCGCCATGGACGCCGAATCCGACCGCTGCGCACTCGAGTTGAGCGACGCCCGCGTGGATGTGCTCGGCTATGCCTGTCTGGTCGCGATCATGTCGATGGGGCGCGGTTACCATCGCACGTCGGAAACGCGCCTGAAGTCGCGCACCGAAGAAAACGGCGGCAGCGCGCCGGTGGTGACCAGCGCCGGTGCGCTGGTCAATGCGCTCAAGGTCATCGGCGCCAAGCGCATTGCGCTGGTGGCGCCCTATATGAAACCGCTGACCGAACTCGTGGTCGATTACATCGAGCATGAAGGCTTCGAAGTGGTCGAATGGCGCGCGCTGGAGATCCCGGACAACCTCGAAGTCGGCCGGCACGATCCGTCGCGACTGCCGGGCATCGTTGCCACCATGAACACCAAGGATGTGGATGCGGTCGTACTGTCGGCATGCGTGCAGATGCCGTCGCTGCCGGTGGTGGAAAAGGTCGAGGCCATGACCGGCAAGCCGGTGATCACCGCGGCCATCGCCACCACGTATGCACTGCTCAAGGAACTCGATCTGGAGGCCGTGGTGCCGGGCGGCGGCACGCTGCTGTCGGGCGCGTACTGAACGGAGCCATCGATGAGCACCTTTCTCTACGGCGGCAATGTGCACGCCAACGGCATCCGCCAGCATTACCTGCGCTACGGCGGCGCACGGACCGGTCGCGATGCGGTCATCATCGTGCCCGGCATCACCAGCCCGGCCATCACCTGGGGCTTTGTCGGCGAGCAGTTCGGCAAGCAGTTCGATACCTATGTGCTGGACGTGCGCGGCCGAGGCCTGTCTTCGGCCGGCGACACGCTCGACTACAGTCTCGATGCCCAGGCGGCCGACGTCATCGCGTTTGCCCAGGCGCTGGGATTGGCGCGCTTCCAGATCGTCGGCCATTCGATGGGCGGACGCATCGGCATCCGCGCGGCGCGCTCGTCGCCTGCCGGACTGACGCGCCTGGTAATGGTCGACCCGCCCGTGTCGGGACCCGGGCGTCGCCCGTATCCCGCGCAGTTGCCCTGGTATGTAGACTCGATCCGCCTTGCCGTGCAGGGCACCGACGCCGAAGGCATGCGCCGTTTCTGCCCCACGTGGACCGAGGAACAGCGGCAGCTGCGCGCCGAATGGCTGCACACGTGCGATGAACGCGCCATGCTGGCGAGTTTCGAAGGTTTCCATGCCGATGACATCCACGCCGATTTGCCGCACGTGAGCGTGCCGACGTTGCTGATCACCGCGGCGCGCGGCGATGTGGTGCTGCCGGCCGATGTGGAGGAACTGCGCGCGCTGCGTCCCGGTTTGCAAGAAGTGCGCGTGCCCGACGCGGGCCACATGATTCCGTGGGACAACGAGCCAGGTTTCTATCAGGCGTTCGGCGAATTTCTCGGCGCACCGCTCACAGACTGAGCACTCACCGCAAGGAGCCAAGCATGGCTGTCAGTGACTACGACCTGACCTGCGCATGGAAGCAGGTTCTCACGCTGTCCAAACTTGAAGCGGGCCAGACGGTGACGGTGTTGACCGGCGCCGATACGCACCCGCAGACGCTGCGCACCGCGCTGGTGGCTGCCGCGTCGATGGGCGCCATCGTCAACCGGCTCGATCTTCCGCCGGTCAATGGCGAAAAGGCGCTGAGCCGCGATGCGCTGGCCTATCTCGGCACCACGCCGCTGACCGGCAATCGTGCCGCCATCGCCGCGCTCAAGGCCAGCGATCTGGTGCTGGACTTGATGACCCTGCTGTTCTCGCCCGAACAGCACGACATCCTGTCGGCCGGCACCAAGATTCTGCTGGCGGTGGAGCCGCCCGAAGTGCTGGCGCGACTAGTGCCCACCGAGGCGGACCGCACGCGCGTGAAGGCCGCCACCGCGCGGCTTGGGCGCGCGCGCAGCATGCATATCACATCGGAAGCGGGAACGGACCTGCACTGCGCGTTGGGCGAATTCCCGGCCATCAGCGAGTACGGCTTCGTCGACGAGCCCGGCCGCTGGGACCACTGGCCCAGCGGTTTCGTGCTGACGTGGCCCAATGAAGGCGGTACCAACGGCCACCTCGTGCTGGACCGAGGCGACATCCTGCTGCCGATGAAGTCCTACGTGCAGGAGCCGATCCACGTCACGCTCCGGAACGGTTACGTCACCGCTATCGAAGGCGGTCTGGATGCGGAGCTGCTGGCCGACTACATGGCGTCGTTCAACGATCCGGAGTCGTACGCGATGTCGCATATCGGCTGGGGCCTGCAGCCACGCGCGCGCTGGTCCACGCTGGCGATGTACGACCGCGAGGCCACCATCGGCATGGACGCGCGCGCCTTCGAAGGCAACTTCCTTTGCTCGTTCGGACCGAACAACGAGGCGGGCGGCAGTCGCACCACCGCTTGCCATATCGACATTCCTTTGCGCCGTTGCACCGTCAGCCTCGACGGCGAGCCGGTGGTGGCCGCCGGCAAGGTGCTGGACGGCGGCGCGCATGCCAGCCAGGAGTCTGCTCATGCATGATGAAGTACAAACCTATCGTCGCCAGGGCTTTGGCACCGCGATGGAGCCGAAGGCGCCTTACGGGCTGCTGATCATCGATTTCGTCAACGGCTTTGCGGATCCGGCGGTGTTCGGCGGCGGCAATATTCCAGACGCCATCGCCAATACCCAGCCGCTGCTGGCCACGGCGCGCAAGCTGGGCTGGCCGATCGCGCATAGTCGCATCGTGTTTGCCGACGACGACGCCGATCACAACATCTTCACGCTCAAGGTGCCCGGCATGCTGACGCTGAAGGAGGACGGCGTCACCAGCCAGATCGTGCCGCAGCTGGCGCCCGCACACGGCGAGCTGGTGGTGCGCAAGACTGTGCCGTCGGCGTTCTTCGGCACTTCGCTGGCGGCATGGCTGGCGCAGCGTGGTGTGCAGACGTTGCTGGTGGCCGGTTGCGTGACCAGCGGCTGCGTGCGCGCCAGTGTCGTCGATGCGATGTCGTATGGCTTTCGTCCGCTGGTGCTGTCCGACTGCGTTGGCGATCGCGCCATCGGTCCGCATGAAGCGAACCTGTTCGACATGGAGCAGAAGTACGCAACCGTGATGACGCGCGACGCTGCGCTCGCGTCGATCGGAGCGGTGCCGCGCGTGGCGTCGGCGGCGGCCTAGGCGGACATCGCGCGGCGCGGGCGGCCGCGTGGCCGGCGCACGTGGCCGGTCTCTGCGGCCGGGATCTGCGCACCGTGGCACACGGCGTTGAGCACGGTGCGCTGCATCACGTCACGCCAATGCGCGATGGCCGCCTCGCTCATGATCGGCTCGCCCAGAAAGGCGCTCAGCGTGTGGTGGTTCGAGTTGTAGAAATAGCCCAGCGACGCGATGATCAGGTAGACGTCGCGCGCTGTGAGACCAGGCTGAAACACGCCGGCGCCCACACCACGCGCCAGGATGCCGTCCAGCACCGACAGCGCGTACGCCGAGATTTCGTTCAGGCGTACCGACTTTTTGGCGTGACGGGCCCGGCTCAGGTTTTCGCTGTTGAGAATGGCGACGAACTCGGGATGATCGAGGTAGTATCGCCAGACAAAGTCGACCAGTTGCGTCAGCGCGCGGAGCGGGTCTTCGGGATCGAGTTCAAGTTTCTGCTCGGCCTCGTTGAGTTGCAGGTAGATGGTCTCCAGCACTTCGATAAACAGCTTTTCCTTGCTGCCGAAGTAGTAATAGATCATCCGGTCATAGGTATTGGCCAGCGACGAGATGCGCTCGATACGCCCGCCGTCGTAGCCGTGCTGGGCGAAAACCTTGGTGGCCGCCTTGAGGATCTTGGCGCGCGTGTCCTGGGCCTGGCGGGCCCGGGTGCCGGGCCGGGCGCGGGCGGTGGTGATGTCTTTGGGCATGCGGGCCGAGTTGGGGATGGTTTCCGACAGGTTCGAACAAATTCCAGCAATGCGCCGGCGCGTGGGCCGTCAGCGCGTTGCCAGTATAGCCGTGCGCCGCGCAGCGGCGCGGCAGTGAAGGAAGATCGATGCAACAGCCATCGCAAACACCGCGTGCATTGCGCGAAGCGTTGTTCCAGGAGCGCGGCGTACTGTTGGTGACGCGTCCGGCGGCCGCCGCGCCACGCCCATCGCCGGGCCAGCCGGGGGCCGCCTCGGATTTCATTTCCGATCTGCCCGATATCTTCGTGGCGATCCGGGCGTCGGGACAGATCCTCGCCTTCAACGGACACGTCGATCTCGGCACGGGCATTCGCACCTCGCTGGCGCAGATCGTCGCCGAGGAACTCGAAGTCGAAGCCAATGCCGTGACGATGGTGCTGGGCCATACCGAGGCCACGCCAAATCAGGGCCCGACCATTGCCAGTGCATCGATCCAGATTTCGGCGTTGCCGCTACGCCGCGCCGCGGCGCAGGCGCGCGCGTGGCTGGTGGCGCGCGCTGCTGGCGGCCCGATCGATGTCGCGGCGCTGCTGCGCGACGAACATGTCGAACTGCCGCTTGCCGATGATGTCCCGACCAAGCCCGCCGCGCAGTATCGCGTGGTCGGGCGCAGTGCGCCGCGCGTCGATATCCCGGCCAAGGCAACCGGCGAGTTGACGTTCGTTCACGATGTGCGCGTGCCCGGCATGCTGCACGGCCGCGTTATACGGCCGCCCTATGCGGGACGCGACAGCGGCGTTTTCGTCGGCTCCAGTCTGATTGGTATCGACGAGACATCGATTGCCTCGGTGCCCGGTGTCGTGCGCGTGTATGTGGAAGGCGATTTTGTTGGCGTGGTGGCCGAGCGCGAGGAGCAGGCAATCGAGGCCGCACGCCGGCTCAAGGTGCGCTGGAAGGCGGTGCCGCCGCTCGCCGATCTCAACACGCCCGAAGCCGCGCTGCGCGCCGTGCCGGCGCGACGACGTCAGCTGCTCCAGACCAGCGACACCACGGCCGCGCTGGCCGAAGCCGCGCATTGCATCGAACGCAGCTACGTCTGGCCCTACCAGATGCATGGATCGATCGGGCCATCGTGCGCGGTTGCCGATTGGCGCGACGATCATCTGACACTATGGTCGGGCACGCAGAATCCGCATGTGCTCCGCATCGACATGGCCCGGCTATCCGGGCTCGACGAAGGCGCGATCGAAATCGTGCGCATGGAGGCCGCCGGCTGCTACGGCCGCAACTGCGCCGACGACGTATGCGCTGATGCAGTGCTGCTGTCGCGCGCGGTGGGTCGGCCGGTACGCGTGCAATTGACGCGCGAGCAGGAACACCTTTGGGAACCGAAAGGCGCGGCACAGCTGATGGACGTACGCGGCGGCGCTGATGCTGACGGCGCGCTGACGGCCTACCAGTTCGTGACACGCTATCCGTCCAACGATGCGCCGGTGCTGGCGTTGCTGCTGACCGGGCGCCTGCCGGCCACGCCGCGCATGCTGGAAATGGGCGATCGCACTGCGGTGCCCGCCTATGGCTACGCGTCGCTCGATATCGCGTGCGACGACATCCCGGCCATCGCCCGGGCGTCGTGGCTGCGTGGGGTGTCCGCGTTGCCCAATACGTTCGCACACGAGTCCTTCATCGATGAAATGGCGCATCGTTGCGGCGCCGATCCGCTGGCCTTCCGCTTGCGGCATCTGCCCGATACGCGTGCGTGCGAACTCTTGGTTGCGCTGTCGCAGGCGGCCGAATGGCGCGAAGGTGCACGCGGATCACGCGGCCAGCCGGACGGCGATGGGCTGCTGCGCGGGCGCGGTATTGCGTATGCCCGCTACGTGCACAGCAAGTTTCCGGGCTTCGGTGCGGCGTGGGCGGCGTGGATCGTCGATGTGGAGGTGGATCCCGCCAGCGGCAACGTGCGGGTGACCCGGCTGTGCGTGGGACAGGACACCGGCATGATGGTGAACCCGGATGGTGTGCGCCATCAGATCCACGGCAATGTGGTGCAGACCCTGAGCCGCGTGCTGCGCGAGCAGGTGCGTTTTGACGACCAGGGCGTGGCCAGCCGCGAGTGGGGCAGCTATCCGATCATCGCCTTTCCCGATGTGCCCAACATCGAAGTCTTGCTGATGCCGCGCCAGGAAGAAAGCCCGCTGGGCGCCGGAGAGTCGGCATCTCTGCCCGGTGCGCCGGCCATTGCCAATGCGCTGTTCGACGCCACCGGCGTGCGATTTACGCGCGCGCCGTTTACCCCCGAGGCGGTCAGGCAAGGCTGCGCCACTGCGCTTTCCCTCGCCTGATGCGGTGGGCGTGGCCCTCTGCCGCGCGCGGCAGAGGGCCACTGTCAGAACTTGTGCCGGATGCCCACCACGGTGCCGAACTGATTGGTCCCAGCCGGGCCGATTGACGTAGCCGCGCCGTTCAGGCCGATGCGTGCGCCGTCGTCATTGCGGATGTAGGCCATCTGCGCATACACGTCGGTGCGTTTCGAGAAGGCATAGTCGAGCAGCAATGAAGCGCTCCACGCATCGCCGTTGCCACGCCGGTCGTTGAGCAGGTATCCCGCAGCACTTAACGACAGCGCGGGCGTCAGCTGATATCCCGCGCCAATCCAGAACAAGTCCGCCCGGCGCGACGGCACCGTTGCGGTGGCGCCGAGGTTGCCGTTGAACCAGCGATAGCCCGCAAACAGTTTCGCCTTGGCGAACGAATAGCTTCCGGCAACCGCCAGCCGCTGATCTTTCTGCGACGTGTTCTGCCCCGCGATGCCGCTGGTTCCCTGCTGCATGTCGTAGATCACCGTCATGCCCGCCTTGCCGACGTTGTATTCGACACCGCCGCTGACGGCCCGATCGCTCTTCGGGTCGCCGGGCACTTCGCCGGCCACCGCGCCGCCCGACAACGACGTACCGCGCGCGAACGAATAGAGACCCGTGACCGTGAAGCCGCCAAACTTGCCCACGTACTTCGCCGTGTTGTCATAGCGGCCCGCGGTCATCGCATCCATCGTGAAGATCGAGTAGCGCGGCGACACCGCCATTGCGTCGTAGTTGATCAGGATGTCGTAGAGGATATTGTTCTGCCGGCCCAGCGTAACGCGGCCGTACTGCGAAGAGATCCCCGTGAACGCCTGGCGACCGAACAGGCGGCCGCCTTGCGCCGCGGTGCCGGCGTCGATATCGAAGCCATTTTCCAGCACGAACAGCGCCTGGAGGCCGCCGCCGAGATCTTCTGTGCCGCGAATGCCCCAGCGCGAACCCGACAGGTTGCCGGACGTCATGCGCGTGAGACGGCGGTTGTTGGCATCGGCATGGGTCAGGAACTCGACGCCGACATCGGCCACGCCGTACAGCGTCACCGACGATTGCGCCTGCACACCGTGCGCGGCAAGCATGGCCGCGCCTGCCAGGGCCAGATGCGGAATGGAATGGCGAAGTGGTTGGCTCATTTCTTTTTTCTTTGCAATGGGGTTGGAATCGGGTGCCTGCCCCGCGAGCAGCGCGCACGCATCCAGCGCCTGAAGACCGAATGTCAGGACGCAGGGACGAACGCACTCTCACGGGGCCGGCTAGCGCCCGCGTAGCAGCGATTCAGTAAAAGGGGAGTTGGGGTGTGCCTGCTGAAGCCTCGGCGGGTCCCCGGTAAATCAGTCGACGAGCAGGTTGATCTTGGTCGCGAACTTCTGCCAGCGATCGATATCGTTGGTCACTAGTTTCTGGAATTCCGCTGGCGTGCTGGTGGTCGTGGCGAACCCAAGATGTGCGAGCGATGCCTTGATTTCCGGCTTGGCGATGGCCCTGGCGATTTCCGCGTTGAGCTTCTGTACGATCTCGGGCGGCGTGTTGGCGGGGGCCAGAATGCCGAACCATTGGTCCACGTCGTAGCCTGGCAGGCCAAGCTCGCTGACGGTTGGCACATCGGGCAGGAACGGCGAGCGCGCTTTCGAAGTCACCGCCAGCGCGCGCAGCTTGTTGCTCTTGAGGTACGGGATCGTATTGGTCAGTGTGTTGACGCTGACATCGGCCTGTCCGCCCAGCACGTCTGCCATCGCGGGCGCGCAGCCCTTGTACGGCACATGCAGCATTTCCATCTTTGCCGATACCTTCAGCAGTTCTCCGGCCAGATGTTGGGGCGTGCCATTGCCGCACGACGCATAGCTAGGCGGCGATGCGCTCTTGCCGGCCGCCACCAGATCGCTGAAGGTGCGGATCTTGGACTGGAAGGGCACCGCGATCACCGAAGGCACCGAGGCAAAGGTGATCACCGCGCTGAAGTCGGACTTCGGATCGAATTGCAGCTTGCGAAACACGCTGGGGTTGATCGCAAAGCTGCTGTTGACGATCAGCAGCGTGTAGCCGTCCGCCGGGCTCTTCGCGACAAACTCCGCGCCAATATTGCCGCTGGCGCCGGGGCGGTTGTCGACCACCACGGGCTGGCCCAGCGCCTTGCTGATGTCGGCGCCGATCAGGCGCGCGAGCACGTCCGTCCCGCCGCCGGCCGGGAACGTGACCACCATGCGGATCGGTTTCTGCGGGAAAGTGCTCGCGATGTTGGCTTCGGCACGGCCGGGCAGGGTGCCCAGGGTGCCAGCCACAAACAGTAGCGATGCCAGACTGCTGACGACGGATAGGGGTCTCATGGATAAGCCTCGTCGGTTAGGGTGAAGGAAAGGTAAAGACCGGTCAATCGGGAACAATGCGTACCGCCGGGTCGCACTCGCCGCTGGCCTGGACCAGTGCGGCATCGAGCGCCGCGTTGTCATCGGCGTGAATGCGATACAGCGGCTGGCCCTGCGCCACATGCGCGCCAATCGTGCAGAGCAGGTCGACGCCTGCACCGGCACTGCGCGGCGCGCCCGCTGCGCGTGCAACGCCGGAGATGCGCAGCCCGTTGATCGACTGCACGCGGCCCGCGCAGGGCGCGACGATGTCATGCGTATGCGCCCCAGGCATCACTGGTGCGGGCCGTTTGCCCTGCGCGACGGCAATACGTTCGAATGCCGCTTTCGCCTTGCCTTCATCCAGCAGCGCAGTCGCAATTCGCATGCCTTGCTCGGCGTTACCCACGCGCGGGTCGAAAGCGATAATTTCACTGGCGAAGCGCAGCGCCTTCGCGCGCAGGTCGGCCGGCGCATCGGGATCGTTATCGAGCACTTGCATTACGTCGCGGACTTCGAGGGCCGGACCGATGCCGCGGCCGATGGGGCGGCTGCCATCGGTGGCAAGTGCGCGCACCTTCATGCCAAGTCCGGCACCCACCCGCTCGAACAGGGCCCCGAGCTCACAGGCGTCGGCATGCGAAGCCAATTTCGTGTCCGGTCCATAAGGCAGATCGACCATCACGTGGGTGGCGCCGGCCGTAAATTTTTTCGACAGGATCGATGCGACGGCCCAGCGCCGCGAATCGAGCCTCAGTGGGCGTGTGATCCGGTTCATCACGTCGTCGATCACGGAATGGTTCAGGCGGCCGTTCCAGGCGATGCAGCCGCGCGCCAGCGTCACGCAGCGTCGCACGTCTTCCTGCGTCAGGTCGACGCGCGCCACGGTTTCCATGGCATCGGCGGTGCCGGCAGCGGAGGTGATGGCGCGCGACGACGTTTTCGGCATCGCCAATCCGTACGCCGCGACGATCGGCACCACGATCAACGTAATGCGGCTGCCCGGCACACCGCCCATCGAATGCTTGTCGACCACCAACGGCTCATCCCATTCGATGCGCGTGGCAAATGCGGTGCGCGCACGCGCCAGCGCCACGACTTCCTGGTCGTTCAGGCTGCCCGTGGCGGCGATCAGGAACGCGGTCAGCTCGGCGTCGCTGTAGCGGCCGGCGATTGCATCGCGCAATACGCCAACATAGGCGGCTTCGTCCAGTGCTTCGCCGCGCAGCTTGGCCCGCAGATTGACGCGGCTCGCGGGTGCGCTATCGGCGGGCGCCGATGCAAGGCAGACGGACGAGGGCGCCGCCTGCCGCAGCGCTGCGACGAAACGCGCCACGCCAACCTCCAGCGTGCTGTCGTTCGACACGGTTATGCATGCCACGCCGTCCGGCAGAGGCGCAGCCTGGCGTGCCACGCGCCGGGCCACCTGTTCGCCCGATTCACGGCCGCGTGCGGCGATGCGGCGGGCCAGTACATCCTGCGGCGCAGTCACCAGCACTACTGAAAAGCGCGGCAGGCTCGCCGACAGTTCCGCCACCACGCTGCGCGAGCCATTGGCGATGACATGCGTTCCGGCGGCCAGCGCATCGGTCAGCGACGTTGGCAAGCCATAGCGCAATTCGTGCGCGTCCCACATCACGAGAAATTCGCCTGCCTGCTGGCGTCTTGCGAACTCGATGTCCGACACGCCTTCATGGTCCTCGCCAGGCGATCCGCTGGGCCGCGTAATCACGCGCCGCGCAAAGTGATAGCCATTGCCCAGAATCGCGCGTGCACCGTCGATCAGGGAATCCTTGCCCGCGCCGCTGGGCCCTACCACCAGGAAGAATGTGCCGGTCTCGTTCATATTTAACTTAGACATCGAAGTTGTAGGGCTATGCTAGCACCGGTCCCGGGCCTGTCAAGAGAAGTTCGATGTCTAAGTTAATGCAAGGGGCGGGCCAGCGCCCGGAAATCCAGTGTGTACGCGGGATTGAGGGATTTCTCAGGGAAAACGCGCAGTGCCGGCCTGCGCGCTGACGGTGCCGCGTGCATCGACAACGCGCATCGCGCACTGATGTAGTGAGCGCTACATCGAGGGCGCGCGCGTGCGTGGCGGCGACGCCGCGCGCAAGGCGCTATCATGTGCGCTGCCTACGCCTATCGCCTGTCAAAAACCATGGCCACGAAAAAGAAGCTGGATAGCCCCGTCACGCTGACGCCTGAAGCAGAAATCGAAGAGGAACGCCTTGCGCATTTGGTCAAGGACGCCGCGCGCGCCTATATCCGCGCGCTGCAGCTGCGACTGGCCGAGCATTCGGTGTCGTATGGCCACTGGACCATCCTGCGGATCCTGTGGCGTCATGACGGACTGTCGCAACGGGAGCTGAGCGAGCGTGCCGGCGTCACAGAGCCCACCACGTTCGCCGCGGTCAAGGCGCTGGAGGCGCTGGGCTATGTCGAACGCACGCACCTGCCCGGCAACAAGAAGAAGGTGCACGTGTTCCTGAGCAAGACCGGACGCGCGCTACGGCGCAAGCTGGAGCCGCTGGCCACGGAGGTCAACACGCTAAGCGTGGAAGGGGTGAGCGAGGAGGACGTGCTGACCACGCGCCGCGTGCTGATTACGATCGCGCAGCGGTTGGTAGCCGATGAGATGGCGCTGGCAGAGCGCGGCCGGCGCGTGCCATCCACTCAGGAAGTGGGACGGCTGCTGGCCGACCTGTGACGCCGCCGCCGCTGGCCGTGGGGCGGAGCCCCTGTTCATGCGGCCAGCGCAAAAGCCCTTCGATGGCCATGCCATCGAAGGGAAAAGCCTCCCGGGTAGAAGGCGCGATCTTGCGGAGCGTCCGCGCGGATCAGGCGTCGTCCAGGCCGATATCGACGGCAGGGGCCGACTGCGTGATCTTGCTGGTGGAGATGTAGTCGACGCCGGTTTCGGCCACGGCCCGGATGGTTTCCAGGCGGATGCCGCCTGATGCTTCCACCTTGGTGCGGCCGGCAACGATCTGCACCGCCTCCTTCATGTCCGGCACCGACATGTTGTCCAGCATGATGACGTCGACGCCAGCAGACAGCGCTTCATGCACCTGCTCCAGGCGGTCGCATTCGACCTCGAGCTTGGTCAGCACCGGCAGCTTGCGGCGCACGCGCGCCACTGCCGCTGCAATGCTGCCGCACACGGCGATGTGGTTGTCCTTGATCATCACGCCATTGTCCAGGCTCAGGCGATGGTTCAGCCCGCCGCCGCACGTGACCGCGTGCTTCTCCAGCGCGCGCAGTCCCGGCGTGGTCTTGCGGCTGTCGATCAGACGCGCCTTGGTGTGCGCAATCGCTTCGGCATACTTCGCCGTGTGATTGGCGATGCCGCACAGACGCTGCATGATGTTGAGCGCGGTGCGCTCGGCGGTCAGCACGCTACGCGCGTTGCCGCTTACGTTCAGCAGCACGGCGCCTTTTTCCACCTTGTCGCCATCGGCCACGCGCACGTCCAGCGACAGGGTGGGGTCGTAGCGCGAAAAGATACGGGCGGCCACGTCGATGCCGGCGATCAGCATCGGTTCGCGCGCGTTCATGCAGAACGTGCCGGTCTCGCCGGGCTCGATCATGGTGTGAACGGTGAGATCGCAGATCCCGATGTCCTCGGTCAGCCAGAGGTCGATCAACTTGTCCGTGGCGAAAATGTCATACATGGATGTTGGCTCCTGAATGGTGGTTGCCGCACTTCTAATAACTTAGATATCGAAGTACATGGCGTAATACTAGCGCCTGCCAACGGCTTGTCAACTATTATTCGATCTCTAAGATAACGATGGCGAGCGGCGACCTCGTAGGAGGTTGGTCGGAGCGGGAAGTGGTTTGCATCGGCAAGGCGCTGCGTACGATGCGGGGCGGCGCCTGGGCGCGCACCGGGCCGCTCGATGCGGCGACTGGTGCTGGCGCGTGGGGTGCGGCCCGATGCGCCCGGAACCCGGGCGTAGCGAGCGCTGCCGGTACTGCGCAGTCAGTCGGCGGGGCTGTCGGCGTCCTGGGCGGCTTCGGCCGGTTCGTCGTCGAGATCGCTCATCTTGCGCAGCAGATAGAGCAGGGCGACGCGTTCGGCGGGATTCAACCCGCGCATGGTGCGTTCGCTGATATCCTGCGCAAACGGCACCACGTCGGCGATCAGCGCCTGCCCGGCCGGTGTCAGCAGCACCACCACCTTGCGGCGGTCGCGCGCGTCATGGGATACCTTGATCAGCTCGCGGGACTTCAATCGCTCGATGATGCCGCGCACTGTGGCCTGATCGATGGCCGTCGCGCGCGCGATCTCGCTGAGCGAACAAGAGGTATGCGCCTGAATGGCGCAGAGCACCACAAACTGGCCGGCGGTCAGTTGGGAATCTGGAATGGTTTGCTGAAAAATCGCCACATGCCGCTGATACGCGCGGCGCAGCAGATGTCCAACCTGCTCGGTGAAATCGTAGTCGTCGCGGTGAGGCGCGTGGCTCTGGCGTGTGCTCACAAGGGGCTATCCGAATTGGCGAATACCGCGCAGTATAGCCGCGCGGCTGCCGGCTAGAGCACGCGGCCAAACCACCAAAGCGACAGCAACCCCGCAAAGGCCGCCAGCAGTGCACCGGCGGCAGCGAACAGCGCGGTGATTTCAACCTGGTCGCGCTTGCCGAATGCCAGTGTGGTGCGCAGCGCGCGGTAAACCTGTTTCATGCCAGCGGCGTCGTCCAGCCGGAAGTATTGCGCGCCGGTAGTGTCGGCAATCTTCTTCAATACGGCTTCATCGAGCCTGACGCGGGACGACCAGCCGTCGGCCTTCAGCACTACGCCCTCGGTCGTGCCAACGCCTACGGTGTAGATGCGCACGCCGTAGTCGGCGGCCATCTGCGCCGCCTGCATTGCGGATGGTCCGGCATTGCTCTCGCCATCGGAAAAGACGATGATCGCGCCCGATGCGAACGATCCCGGCAATGGGGTGGCGCCGTCGCCCGTAGTTGGCCGCGTCGGCATTGGGGTGTCGTCGTCGCCCATCAGGAGCGTGGCGTCCACGCTGGCCTCTGGGACCAGCGTCGATAGCGCCACCAGCAAGCCGTTGCCGAGCGCGGTGCCGCCTTGCACCTGAAGCCGCTCGATGCTTTTGGCGACGTCGTCCTTGCTGCGCGTTGGCGCCTGCGCAACGGCAGCGGTGCCCGCTATCGACACCACGCCTACCTTGACGCCGGCCGGCTGCGCATCGAGCAGGATGTGCGCCGCCTGTTGGGCAGCGCGAAAGCGACTGGGCTTGATATCCTGCGCGCGCATGCTGCCGGAAAGGTCCATCACGAAGATAACGGTGTCGATGCGCGACGGTAGCGACAGCACCGCCTGCGGCCGGGCAACCGCCACCAGCAGCGCAATCAGCGCCGACAAGGCCAACAGCGGTCCGATGTGGCGGCGCCAGTCGGGCTTGCGGCCCGCGTGCGTGTACGCAGGCGGAAGGTGGGGCTGCGCGGCGCCCGCGCGTTGCCGCCGCGCGTCGAGCCAGAGATAGCCGAGCACCAACACCAGCGCCAACGCCAGCAGCCACAGCATGTTTGGCCACAGGAAGCTGAAGGTGGGCAGACGGCTGACGGCGTCGATCACGGCGTGCCCCGGATGGCGCCCTGGCGATGGCGACGTTCCCGCGCAAACTGGAGCAGCGTGAGATCCAGGCGCGAATAGGTGGAAAGGGTCAGGCAATCGACGCCCGCCCGGTCGAACCCCAGGCGCAGTTCCGCCTCGCGCGCCTCGGCGGCTGCGGCAAAGCGTTTGCGAAAGGAGGGGTCATGGGTGTCGACCAGCAACTGCTCGCCGCTTTCGGCATCCTGCATCACCACGAGGCCCAGATCGGGCATGGCGGTCTCCAGTGGGTCGACCAGCCGCACCGCCACCACCTCGTGGCGCCGCGCCAGCTTGTCGAGCGCGGCTTGCCAGCCCGGCGCGCTGAGGAAATCCGAGACGACGAACACCACCGAGCGCCGCTTGACGATGGCGCTGGCCGTGTCCAGCAGGTCGGCCAGATGCGTCTCGCCAGGCGATAGAGCCGACGTGCCGCGTATGCGATCGAGCACATGCAGCAGGTGGCGGCGCCCCGCGCGCGCGGGCACCGTGGCGGTGACGCCGTGCCCGGTGCCGCTGTAGAGCACCGCGCCCACGCGGTTGCCGTAGCCCGTCAGCAGCAGCGCCATCACGGCGGTGAAATCGCTGAGCATGTCGCGCTTGCGCGTGGTGCCCGATCCGAAATCGATCGATCCGCTCAGATCCAGCAGGAACCACACGGCAACTTCGCGATCCTCCTGATACTCGCGCACATGCGGGATCTGCAGTCGCGCGGTGACATTCCAGTCGATATGGCGCACGTCATCACCGGGATGATATTCGCGCAGATCGGCCAGATCGATGCCGAAGCCGCGAAACAGCGTGCGGCAGTCACCCTGCAGCAACCCATCGAGCCGGCGCACGACCGTCCATTCCAGGCGACGGACCAGCGCCTCGGTCTGGTTTGCGCTAAGGCCGGTGCCGGGCAGCGCGGCGAGGGCGTCGGGCGATGCCGCGGCCTGCTGCGGGCGTTCGTGCGCCGTCCGGCGTCTAGGCCACAGTCGCGCGAACATGGGAATCAAGCGGGCGTTCGGGTGCGGGCAGTGCGCGCACGATGCGCGTGACGATCTGGTCCGCGCTGATTCCGTCGGAGAGTGCCTCGTAGGACAGCGCCAGCCGATGACGCAGAATGTCGGGCACCAGATCGATCACGTCTTCCGGCAGCGCGTAATCGCGCGCCCGCAAGAACGCCAACGCCCGCGCGCCTTCGATCAGGCCGATGGTGGCGCGCGGGCTGGCGCCGAAGGACAGGTAGCGGTCGGTATCCGCCACGCCGTAGGCGCTGGGCCGGCGCGTGGCGGCTACCACGCGCACCGCATACTGCACCAGGCCCGGGTCGACATAGACCTTGCGGCATTGCTTCTGCAGGTCGGCCAACTGAGTGGGCGTGGCGATCGGGTTGACCTCTATGCGCGGGCCGGTGACGCGGTTGACGATCACCACTTCCTCCTCTTCGCTCGGATAACCGACCAGCACCTTCATCATGAAGCGGTCCACCTGCGCTTCGGGCAGCGGGTACGTGCCTTCGGTTTCGATCGGATTCTGCGTGGCCATCACCAGGAACGGCGACGGCACCAGATGCGTTTCTCCAGCGATGGTGACTTGCCGCTCCTGCATCACTTCCAGCAATGCGCTCTGTACCTTGGCCGGCGCGCGATTGATTTCGTCGGCCAGCAGCAGGTTGGCGAACACCGGCCCGCGCACCGTGGAAAACTCGCCGCTGGCCTGGTTGTACATGCGCGTGCCGACGAGATCGGCGGGCAGCAGATCGGGCGTGAACTGGATCCGCTTGAAGGTGCCGCTCATGGTGCGCGCCAGCGTGTTGACCGTCAGCGTCTTGGCCAGGCCGGGAACGCCTTCCACCAGCAGGTGGCCGCCCGCCAGCAGCGCCACCAGCACGCGTTCGAGAAAGTGGTCCTGGCCCACCACTACCCGTTTTACTTCGTACAGCAGGCGTTCCATCAGCCCGGCCTGGTTGGCGGCATGCGTCGCTTGGTCGTTCATGGGCGTCGATTCCTGTTAGTAAAGCGGGTGGGCGATTCAGAAAGGGCAATTCCTAGAATGGGGACGATCCGATCGAGGCCCCCGCGCTTTCGATAGTCATTGCAAAGCCGATACCGATGAAGGTGCCCGCCTTGCCGGGACTGAGAATGGCGGTGACGATGCCGACCACTTCGCCGCTCATATTCACCAGCGGGCCGCCCGAATTGCCGGGATTGGCCGCCGCGTCGAACTGGATCAGGTGTTGAAGCGTTTGCTTGCCATCGGGAGAGACGAACTGGCGATCGAGCCCGGAAACCACGCCGGCGGACACCGACGGGCCGATGCCGAACGGAAAGCCGACGGCCACCACTTCCGAGCCCGGCACAAGGTCGCGGCTCGATCCAAGCGTGGCCGCGGGCAGGTCATCGGGCAACGATCGGGCCTTCAGCACAGCCAGGTCTTTTTCGGGGATGGCCTGCAGCAGCGTGGCCTCGGAGGTCTCGCCAGTGTGAAACTTCACGTCGACGCGGCTGGCGTTGGCTACGACGTGATAGCTGGTGAGGATCACGCCGTCGTCGGTCACCACCACGCCGGAACCGATGTGATCGTCGCCGCCATCTTCGTCGGGCTGACCCTTGCGCTCGGGCGACTCGTCCTTCGCTTGGTCCTCGTGTGGCGGTGCAGGCGACCGCGGCAACGCCTTCGGGCGTGTCGATGGTGCATCACGCCGATGCTTGCGCGGATTCGACGCGACCACCGTCTGCTTGTCGTGGGTATAAATTTCAACGACCGATTCGCGCACGGCTTCGGCGGCGCGTGCGCTGCGTGCCGGGAGAGTCTTTGTCTGCAATGTATGGAGAACGGCCGCGTCGATATCGGCCTGCGTCAGTGCGCGGGGCTTTGGCTGCAGAAGCCATGCTGCGCCGGCGCCAGCGACGAAGACCAGCACGAGCGCCGTGAAGACTGCACCGAAGACCGTCACTCGTTTCATCGCAACTCCCGACGTCCGTCCAGCTCTGCAAAATACAGTACCATCGTCTCACCGATGCGCCAAGGAGCGGAGCATGCAGTTCATCTGGCCGCAAATGCTCTGGCTGCTGCTAGCGCTTCCGCTGCTGGTGGCCGCTTACGTGTACCTGCTTGCGCGACGCAAGAAGGGCGCGTTCGTTTATGCCAGCCTGGCGCTGGCCCGCGCAGCGATTGGCCCGCGCCAACGCATGCGGCGCCATATTCCTCCCCTGTTGCTTCTGCTGGCGCTGGGCGCGGCATTGCTGGCATGTGCGCGGCCCGTCGCCACCATTACTCTGCCTTCCGACGCCATCACACTAGTATTGGCGATGGACGTATCGCGCAGCATGGAGGCAACCGACGTGGCGCCCACGCGGATCCAGGCCGCGCAACAGTCGGCCCGCGACCTGATTGCCGGGCTGCCGGCGCGCGTGCGGCTTGGCATTGTTTCGTTCGCCACAACGGCCACGGTGGTATTGCCACCCACCGACAACCGGCGCGACATGCTCGAGGCGATCGACCGCTTTCAGTTGCAGCGCGGCACCGCTACCGGCAGCGGACTGATCCAGGCGCTGGCCGTATTGTTTCCCGATGACGGTATCGATCTGGAGGCCATCCTGTTCGACGGCGGAGCCGCGTCTTCGGGCCGGCCGGCGGTTCCCCTGGACGAAGCGGCGGCCGCGGACGCCCTGCGCAAGCGGCGCGCGGAGCGCGCGCCGGCGCAGCCGGGCTCGTACCGGCATGGCGCGGTAATTCTGCTCAGCGATGGCCGCCGGACTACCGGGCCCGATCCGCTCGAAGCGGCTCGGCTGGCGATGCAGCGCGGCGTGCGGGTCTATACGGTGGGATTCGGCGCGCGCCAGGGCGCGCCGTCCGAGCCGGGGCTGTCCTATTTCATGCAGCTCGACGAGCCCACCCTGCGCGCGCTGGCCACCATGACTGGCGGAGAGTATTTCCAGGCCGGATCGGCGGCGGACCTGAGCCGCGTCTACCAGCAGCTCAGCGCGCGCTTTGCGCTGGAAAGCCGCGAGACCGAGATAGGCGCGCTACTGGCCGCGGCCGCCATCGTCCTACTTATATCGGCGGGCACGCTGTCATTGCTGTGGTTCCGGCGCTAGCGGCGCGGATCAGAATCCGGTGTCGGCGGCCGATATGAGCCGCCACTGCCTGCCGTTCGATTCCAGCCGATGCGTCAACCTGAGCGACTCAAGAAAGCGTGCGTCATGCGATACCACGATCAATGCGCCGGGGTAATCGTCCAGCGCCTGCTCTATGGCCTGGCTCGATTCCAGATCGACGTGGTTGGTCGGCTCGTCCAGCAGCAGAAGCTGCGCAGGGTCGTTGCTCCACAGTACGCACGCCAGCGCGGCCTTCAGCCGCTCGCCGCCGCTCAAGGCGCCAGATGGCATGCGCACCAGATCGGCATGCAATCCCAGCAATGACAGATGACTGCGCAGCACGCCATCGGGCAGCGGCGTGCGCAACTGGTGCAGGCGATCGAGCACGGACAACTGCGGCGGCAGCAGGCTGGTGGCTTGCTGGTCCAGCCACGCGCTGCGCACGCTGGTTTCGCAAATGCCCGAAACCGGTGCGATGGTGCCGGCCAGCATCTTCAGCAACGTGGTCTTGCCGCAGCCGTTGGGCCCCGTGATCGCCACGCGTACCGGCCCGTTGAGCGTCATGCTCAGCGCCGCGCTGTCTTGCGGAAACGGCGCGACGGCGTCTTCCAGATAAATCACGCGCTTTCCCGCGGCAATGGCCGTGCCGGGGAGGACAAGCGCGACGGCCCGGTCCGCTTCGACACGGCGCGCCGCCAGTTGCACCGCGTCATCGAAGCGGGCCTGCGTGTCCTGCAAGCGTAGCCGCTCGCGTCCCGCAAACGCTTGCGCGCCATCCTTGCGGCGGCCCATCGCGATGCCGGGGATATTGGCGTCCTTCGCACTGCGCGATTGCTGCGCGGCACGGCGCTGCTGCGCATCATGCTGGCGATGCAGTGCGCGTTCGGCGGCGGCACGTTCGGCGCGCGCATGGTCCAGCGATGCTTGCGCGGCAGCGGCCTGCGCGCTGCGTTGCGCAAGGTAAAGCGTGTAGTTGCCGCCGTAGCTGCGCAGTCCATTCGGCGCCAGTTCTACGATCCGGTCCATCGCGTCGAGCAGTTCCCGATCATGGCTGATCAGAATCAGGCCGCCCGTCCAGCGTTGCAGGCGCTCATGCAGCCAGCGGCGGGCGTCGCGGTCGAGATGATTGGTCGGTTCATCAAGCACCAGGCCTTGCACGTCGGCCAGGAATGCGCCGACCAATGCCACGCGCGTCAGTTCTCCGCCGCTCAGCGATGCAGCCAGATCGTGCGGCTGCAAATGGCCCAGCCCGCTGTCCGCCAATGCCTGCCCCAGGCTGGCGCGTATGGTCCATCGCCCATCGAGCAGATCGAAATCGCTGGCAAGCGGCGCGCCGCTTTCCATGCGTTCCAGCGCATCGAGCAAAGCGGTCAGGCCGGCGACATCGGCCACCGTCGCGCCCGCGGCGGGCACGATTTCCTGCGGCACATATGCAATCGCACCGTGGCGCACCACCTGGCCGATATCGGGCGAAATCAGGCCGGCCAGCGTCCTGCCCAGCACGCTTTTGCCCGTGCCGTTTCTACCGAGCAGGCCGACGCGCTCGCACTGGAAGGTTTCATTGAGGTCATGCAGCAGCGCGCGGCCGTCGGGCAGCGTTACGCTGACGTGCCGTAGCGTGATGGAGAATTCGGGTGCGTCCGGCCCGACGGCGTCGGAGGAAACGGTCGGGGCCAGCGTCAATACCCCGGGGGCTGCGCCCCTGATTTGCGACATGAGCGATCCCGCTTTTTCGAATGTCGAAGTTCGGCATTCTCGCACGCATCGCCAATGCAACGAGCCCCGGCCATTGCTGGCGGGGGCTCGAATTCGACAATGATTGTCGAGGCGCGATCTGTCAAATCAGCCAGCCTTGCTCTGGGAAGGCTGGCGGTGCGGGCCGTCGGCACGATGGCCGGGGACCCGCGCAGACGCTGATTTAGGCGGCCACTGCGGTGTCGGCGGCCGGTGCTGCAGCCGGCGCGACCTTGGCGCGACGTGCCTTTGCCACCGGCTTCGCGGCCGGCTTGGCTGCGGCTTGCGGCTTGGCCGCCTTCGCGACCTTGGCTGCGGGCTTGGCAGCCTTCACGGGCTTTGCCACCTTGGCGGTCTTTGCCGGCGCCTTGGCTGCCTTCACCGGCTTGGCGGCTTTCACAGGCTTGGCTGCCTTGGCGGTCTTTGCCGTCTTGGCCTTTGCCTTGGCGGCTGCAGCCTTTTCCTTGGCGGCGGCCTTTTCTGCCACGACTGCGGCGCGCGCCGATTCCTTCAGCTTCTTCAGGTCGGCAACCGCCTTGACGATGGCCTTCTTACCGGCAGCAACCTGCTTGACCAGTTCTGCGCGCAGCTTGTCCAGTTGCTTCTGGGCAGCCTTCACTTCGCGGTCGAAGGCGCTTGCCTTCTTTACCGGGGCTGCAACTTTCTTCGTTGCGCGCTTGACGGGCGTTGCTGCAAGTTTCTTGATGGCCATGCGGATATTCTCCATAGAGTGATTTTCGATGGAGGCGGAGTGTAGCAGCGAACAGTAAAAAAAATCTCGCCTGCACAGTAATTTTTCTGGCAAACAGAGTGGTGAGTGTCGCTAATTTGTCCTGAATCGATCCAAGGCCAATCACGCGATCCGGATTTCCGGGTTATCGCCTCGCGATGCGATTGGCAAATTGCCGAGCGATTCGGCTGGCAGTTGCGCGCTGGCAATCTGGTTGGCGATGGCGCTGTAAGGGGTGCCGCAATGGGCGCGACGCCGCGGCGTCCGGCGTCGGCGTCTGTGAAATTGTCGGCAGAAAAGGTTGGCGGGAAAAGTCGGACGCGAAGGTTGGTTGCAAACGTTGGCCGCAAAATTCGATCGCAACGATTCGCGTGTCAGCGCTGTCGGAAAGGCGGTTCGGTTCCGGGCCGCCGGTTCCTATGCCGTCTGCGATCCGGTTGCGATGGCGCCCTGGCGACGATGCTGAACGGCGCGGCCGCTGCTGCCCATTGCCACCACGCGAAGGGCGCCGTCCCAGGCTGGCGTGGCAAGGTCCAGTACATAGTCGCCCTGTCCGGCCTTGTCATACAGGATGTCGCGCATGACCTGGCCAATCGCGATCCGACATAGCCCTTCGGTGGAGAGCGTGGCTTCGTCGGCGACAACTTCGTCGGGACCGAGAATCGCGAACGAGCGGCGGCAGGCGCCTATGAAGCTGGTGAAGCGGATAGCCAGCGGATGTCTGCTGACAGCCACATGGTAGGGAAGTCCGAGGCCATCTACGGTAAGCGTGCAAAGAAAACTGGATTGCGCGGTAGCAGGGGTCATGGCGGAAATGTTTTAGGGATTGGCATCGCCTTTCGATACCAGCATCCACGTTCCCGACTCTACTCCTTTCAACTCCTTTGCAGTGCATCGCGCGTTTTTATTCATCGCCCGTTCTGAAATGCGAAAGTGGAGGGCGATATTCATTAGCGTCAGATTCTGTGCCGTCTGCAGCGAATCGGCCGCGATGCCGTTGCGCAGTGTCCCTATTGCGTGCATTTGTCCTGATATACGCGCTGCAGCTGCCTGCGCGTGCGGTCGCGCTCGACGGTGGTGATGTCGTTGCCCTGGCTGTTCTCGACCGGTGCGCCCGACGGCCGGTAACTGCGGCGCGGCTCCTGGCCGATTTGCTGGGCCAGCCGATTGCATTGTTCGTCGAGCGACATCGGCTGCGAAGGGGAAGGCTGAAAGCGCTGGGTGCCGCCGCGCACGGCATCGGAGATCGCGTCGTTGATCGCGGCGTCGTCCGACGATGAAGTCGGCGGGGTCTGTGCATGTCCTTGAAACAGCGGCGTCAATGCCGCGAGCAGAACGAGTTGGCTTACGTGGCGGCGCAGCGGCATGAAATCTCCCCGGTTAATCGGCCAGAGCATGTTAGCGCCGCGGACGGAGCGCCGTCCATCCCTTCGCGCGATCTCTTTTCACATTCGCCCTGACCGTAGCGATGCAAAACCGCTAGGCGTCCCCATGCGCGGTACCGCCCGGTGCACCGCGCGCGAGGATCTTGTACAGGTGCGAACGCGAGATCCGCAACTGCTCGGCGGCGCGCTTCTTGTTGCCGCCGTGTCGTGCGATGGCGTCGATGACCGCGGCGTAGGCCAGTTCGCTCATGTCGGCACCGCCGTCATCGGCATACGACGCGCGCAACGGCTGCTGCTGCACGGTGTTGGACGCAAACGCGGCTGGGGTGGGATGCGCGGTAGCTTCGTCGAGCATCCCGGCACTTGCCGGGCCGTTCCGGGCCGCCTCGCCGCGCGCAAAATCGGCCACGCGCAGCGTGCGTCCATCGCAAAAGACCAGCGCTTCCTCGATCCGCTGGCGCAGTTGCCGGACATTGCCGGGCCACGGCTGGCCGGCCAGATAACGCGCCACGTCGTGGTCAATCCTTGGCGCAGGCATGCCGTTGCGGGCGCAGAAGGCATCGACAAAATGCTGCAACAAGGCGGGAATATCTTCCCTGCGCTGCCGTAGCGCCGGGATGCGCAACACCACGCCGCTGATCCGGTAGTAGAGATCCAGGCGGAAGCGGCCAGCGTCAATCAGTTCGGAGATATCGCGATTGGTGGCGGATACCAGCCGGAAATCGACGCGCTTTGGCCGTCCGCTGCCAAGCCTTTCGACCATATGGTCTTCCAGTACGCGCAGCAGCTTGACCTGCATTTCCATCGGGATATCGGCCACTTCGTCGAGAAATACCGTCCCGCCTGCGGCCATTTCGAGCTTGCCGGCCTGGCCCTGCCGGCGGCTGCCCGTGAATGCGCCCGGCGCATGGCCGAACAGTTCCGATTCGAGCAGCGTGGCCGGCAGCGCTGCCAGGTTGAGGCTGACCAGCGGCCGCTCGCTGACGGGTTCGATCCCCGAAGCATGGATCGCGCGCGCCACCAGCTCCTTGCCCGTGCCGCTTTCGCCGAGGATCAGCACCGGCACGTCCAGGCGCGCCACGGTATGAATTTCGCGACGCAGGCGCTGCATTGGCGCGCTTTCGCCAATCAGTCCGAGCGTGGCCGGCGCTTCGCGCAGTCCGTCGAACTGGCGCTGGTAGCGCGCCACCTCAGAGCGCAATGCCGACAACTCTTCATGCATGCGGATCAGCGCGTCCGGTCCCTTGAACATGACCTGTCCGATCGCCCCCACCACCTGCCCGTCGTGGCGGATCGGAAAGCGGTTAACCACGCGCGCGTCGCCGTTATTCATCTGCTGCAACTGCCCGATTTCGGCCTTGCCGCTGGCGACCACCTGCGGCAATCGCGAGTTCGGAATCACGTCGGCGGCATGACGGCCGATGCCGCCACCTGGTTCAAGGCCGAGGAATTTCTCGTGCACCGGACTCAGGAAGCGCATCCGGCCGTCCTTATCGACCACCGTGATGGCGTGGTAGGGATCGTTGAGGAAGTGGTCGAGGATCGCGCCCGCAAAGGGGACGGTTGCCAGCAGATCAAACAGCACCGCTTGCGCGTGCATCGCGTGGACGAGGATCACCCGATGCGCATCGTCTTCGAGCGACAGCCCGATGTAGCGCTGCGTGCCGGCATCGACGGGGAACAGACGGCGGCCGTCGGCCGCGTGGGCGGCATGATCGCAGGCCGCTTGCGCAGCGCGTGCCGTAACGGGATCAGTGCAGACGCCGATGGCGGCCACTTGCGCGCCATCGCGTGAAAGGATCAGGGCGCCAAGCGCGGGGGGCGATAAGGCGGGATGTGTTGTCTCCGAGGACACCGTTGTCTCCTGTCAGTGTCCATGCTGCGGACACTTTTTGTCGTTATGGCGGACATCATAGCGGCGCCGATTGGAATCCTCAATGAAATCAAGAGCTGCGCAGCATGCGCCACGCTGGCACGGGTTGTGCGGTGTTCTAGAGGTGAACACACCAAGAACAAAAACGGAGACACCGTGAGCTGGCAGCCCGAGATCGACGAACTGGCCCATCGGCGCCGCCTGGCCGACCGCATGGGTGGCGAGGAAAAACTGCAGCGCCACAAGGCCGCAGGGCGGTTGAGCGTGCGCGAACGCGTGGCGGCTATCGCCGACGCCGGATCGTTCCGCGAAGTGGGCGGCCTGAGCGGCAGTGGTCGCTATGACAGCAACGGCCGGCTGCTGGACGTGAAGCCATCGAATCTGGTGACCGGACGCGCGCAAATCGACGGGCGACCTGTGGTGCTGGTGGCCGACGATTTCACGGTCAGGGGCGGAGCCAACGAGGGCGCGGTCGGAGAAAAACTGATCCACGCCGAAAAGATGGCGCACGAATTGCGCTTGCCGATGGTGCGCCTGGTCGATGGCACCGGTGGCGGCGGCAGCGTGCGCAATATCGAAATCAAGGGTCACACGCTGCTGCCTACCATGAAGGTCTGGCAGCATGTCGTGCAAAACATGTCGACGGTGCCCGTCGTGTCGCTCGCGTTGGGTTCGGTGGTTGGCATGGGCGCGGCGCGGGTGGCGGCCAGTCACTATTCGATGATGGTGCAGGAGACCTCGCAACTGTTCAGCGAGGGTGCGCCGTCAATCGCGACGCGCAGCGGCCAGCCTGTCGACAGGAATGCGCTGGGCGGCAGCCATATCCATACGCGCAACGGCGTGGTGGACGACGAGGTGGCCACCGAGCACGAAGCGTTCGCGCGGGCGCGCCAGTTCCTGTCATACCTGCCGGGATCAGTGCACGAACTGGCGCCGCGCATGGCAAGCGGCGATGACCCGGCGCGCCGCGACGAATGGCTGCTGTCGGCGATTCCGCGCGATGGCCGCGTCGACTACGAGATTCGCCCGATCGTGCAAGCGCTGGTCGATGCCGATTCGTTCTTCGAGATCGGCCGGCATTGGGGGCAGGCCATCGTCACGGGCCTGGCGCGCATCGACGGCTGGCCGGTCGCACTGATTGCCAGCGATCCTGCGTTCCACAGTGGCAACTGGGATGGCGCGACGGCGCAGAAATTCACGCGTTTGGTCGATCTGGCGCAGACCTTCCATCTTCCCGTGGTCAATCTGGTCGATACCGCCGGTTTCCAGATTGGCATCGAAGCCGAGCAGGCCGGCGTGATGCGCGATGGCGTACGTGCGCTGGCGGCGGTCTATCAAGCCACCGTGCCGTGGTGCTCGGTGATCGTGCGACGCGCCTACGGCGTGGCCGCCGCGGCGCATCAGCACATGGGACGTTTCAATTTTCGCTACGCGTGGCCATCGGCCAACTGGGGCGCATTGCCGATCGAAGGCGGGCTCGACGTCGCGTACAAGGCCGAAATCGAAGGCGCCGACGATCCGGTGCAAAAGCGTGCCGAGATAGAACAGCGCGTGCGCAGCCTGACATCGCCGTTCCGCAGCGCCGAGGCCTTTGTCATCGAAGACATCATCGACCCACGCGATACGCGCGCGTTGCTCTGCGAGTTCGCCAATCTCGCGGCGCCGCTGCGCGAGCCTGGCATCAGCCGCTTCGGCATCCGGCCCTGAGCGGCCGTCGCCAAATCGATTGAGCGTGACTGCATTCCAAAATAAATAAGGAGACTGTTTTGAAAAAATTGCTGATTGCGAATCGGGGGGAGATTGCCTTGCGCGTACTGCGCGCGGCGCGCGATCTCGAGATTGGCACCGTGGCGGTCTATTCGCAGGACGATTCAAGCGCGCTTCATCGCATCCTGGCCGACGAAGCCGTTGCGCTCGATGGCGCCGGCCCCGCTGCATATATCGACATCGAAGGCATCGTCGCAGCGGCCAAAGGGTCCGGATGCGACGCCGTGCATCCGGGCTATGGATTTCTTAGCGAACGGGCCGATTTTGCGCAAGCCTGCGCCGATGCCGGCATCCTGTTTGTCGGTCCGACGGTGGAACAGCTGGCGTTGTTTGGCGACAAGGGCCGCGCACTGGCATTGGCGCGTGACGGTGATGTGCCGGTCATGCCCGCGACGCCAGGTGGCGCATCGTTGGAAGCCATTACAGAATTCTTCGATGCGCAGGGCGGCGCGGGCGTGGTGATCAAGGCCGTGGGCGGTGGCGGCGGCCGCGGCATGCGCGTGGTCCGGCACCGCGACGGCTTGCCCGAAGCCTATGCGCGCTGTCGCTCGGAAGCTGCATCGGCATTCGGTGTCGATGCATTGTATGCAGAGCGGTTGGTGGCGCGCGCACGCCATATCGAAGTCCAGATTGCCGGCGACGGCGAGCAGGTCATCGCGTTGGGCGAGCGCGACTGCACGTTGCAGCGACGCTTTCAGAAACTGGTGGAAATCGCACCAAGCCCGGTGCTGCAACCGCATCTGCGTGACGAAATCATCAAGGCCGCGCTGCGCCTGGCGCGCCGCGTCAACTATCGCAGTCTCGGCACTTTCGAGTTTTTGGTCGAAGAGACCGAAGATGGCGAGCAGAAGAATTTCGTCTTTATCGAAGCCAATCCGCGCCTGCAGGTCGAGCACACAATCACCGAGCAGGTAACGGGCGTCGATCTGGTGGCGCTGCAGATCGGCTTGGCCGCGGGGCGCACGCTGGCGGAGCTGGGTCTGAATCCCGCTTCGCCGCCGCTGCCGCGTGGCTTTGCAATTCAGGTCCGTGTGAACGCCGAGATGACCGATGCGCAGGGCCTTGCGCGGCCGGCCCATGGCAGACTTGAACGTTTCGATCCACCGACGGGGCCTGACGTGCGCGTGGACACGCATGCCTATGCCGATTACGAGCCGTCGCCCAATTTCGACACGCTGTTGGCCAAGCTGATCGTTAGCAGTGCTGCGCCGAAGTTTGACGCCGCGGTGCGCCGGCTGCAGCGCGCTCTGGCGGAGTTTCGCATTGTCGGGGTGCCTACCAATCTGGATTTGCTGCGCGCGCTTGTGCAGCGCGACGATTTCCTGACGCAGGATATTCATACGCGGCATTTCGAAGCGATTTTGCCGGAGCTGGCCGCAGCCGCGCAGTCGATTGCCCACGCGGGCCGCGCGCAGGACGCACTGCTCGGCGGTGCGGTGCGCCAGGCTGCGGCGCACGCGCCGCGCGCCGCCGAGCCGGAGGAGCAGATCGACGAAGGGCTGGTGGCCGTTCGCGCGCCGCTGACGGGCCGCGTTGTCGAGATTGCCGTGCAGTTGAACGACATCGTCAAGCCTGGGCAAACCGTGGCGGTGCTCGATGCCATGAAGATGGAGCATGCGATTGCTGCCGAATGCGCCGGCCGCGTCGTTGACTTGCGGCTTGAAAAGAACGCGCTGGCGTCGGAAAAACAGGTGCTGATCGTACTGGAGCAGACCGATGCCGATGGCGCTGCCGCCGATACCGCGCAGAGCCACGATCCAGCGGCCATCCGCGCGGATCTGCAGCGTGTGCTTGATCGCCATGCCTATCTCTACGATGAAAATCGTCCCGACGCGGTAGCCCGACGCCGGTCGCGCAATCAGCGTACGGCGCGCGAGAATATTGCGGACCTGTGCGATGCCGACACGTTTGTCGAATACGGCGCGCTGGCGCTGGCGGCGCAGGCTACGCGCCGTACCCGCGAGGACCTGATCGCCAATACGCCCGCCGATGGGCTGATCACCGGCGTGGGCAGCGTCAACGGCGACCTGTTCGGCAAGGATCGTGCGCGCAGCGCCGTGATGGCCTATGACGCCACCGTGATGGCAGGCACACAAGGCAAGCGCAACCATATCAAGACCGATCGCATTGTCGAGGTGGCGCTGCGTGACGAACTGCCGCTGGTGCTGTTCGGCGAAGGCGGCGGTGGCCGCCCCGGCGACATTGACTATCCGTCCGTGTCGGGTCTGTACCAGCCGTCGTTTGCGGCGTTTGCCGAACTGAGCGGCCAAGTGCCCGTGGTGGGCATCGTGTCGGGCCGATGCTTTGCCGGAAATGCCGCTTTCCTTGGATGTTGCGATGTGATCATCGCCGACAAATCCGCCAATATCGGCATGGCGGGTCCTGCCATGATCGAAGGCGGCGGGCTTGGCATTTTTCGCCCGGAAGACGTCGGACCCGCGCCGGTGCAGTACGCCAACGGCGTCATCGACGTGCTGGTGGAAAACGAGGCCGAGGCCACGCGCGTGGCGCGCCATTACCTGTCGATGTTCCAGGGACGGGTTGCCGACTGGAGCGCGCCGGACCCCATTCAGCTGCGTCATGTGGTCCCGGAGAACCGGCTGCGCGTTTACGACACGCGCAAGGCGATCGAAGGCATTGCCGATGCCGGTAGCGTGCTGATGCTGCGCGGCGGATTTGGCGCGGGGATCCATACCGCGCTGGCGCGCGTGGAGGGCCAGGCGGTGGGCGTCATGGCCAACAATCCGTATCACCTGGGCGGCGCAATCGACGCGGATGCGGCTGACAAGGCGTCGCGCTTCATGCAGCTTTGCGATGCGCATGGCCTGCCGATCGTGTCGCTGATCGACACGCCGGGATTTATGGTGGGGCCCGACGTGGAGGCGCGCGCGCAGGTGCGCCATGTATCGCGCATGTTCCTGACGGCAGCCAAGCTGCGCGTCGCGTTGCTGGCCGTCACGCTGCGCAAGGGCTATGGGCTTGGCGCGATGGCGATGGCGGGCGGCGGATTCCGCTCGGCGAGCTTCACGATCTCTTGGCCGACCGGTGAATTCGGACCGATGGGGCTGGAAGGCGCGGTGCGGCTCGGCTTCAAGAAGGAACTGGAGGCGCTGCCGGACGGCCCGGAGCGCAAGGCGTTGTTCGACAAGCTGGTGGCGCAATCGTACGAGCGTGGCCACGCCATCAACACGGCTGCAGCCGTGGAGATCGACGCCGTGATCGATCCTGCCGAAACGCGCAAATGGATTGCACAAGGCATCGCATCGGCGGAAGTGCGCGGCCGCCGCGCGCGCCGTGGCTTCGTCGACGCATGGTAGCCGCAGGCGCAATGACCACCGAGCCAGCAATGAGCCACGAGGTTTTCATGACCCAGAAAAATCCGGATCCATCGCAATTGGCGCTGGCAGGGCTGCGCGTGCTTGAAATCGGCGCAGGGCCTGCACTGGCCTACACGGGAAAGCTGTTTGCCGATTTCGGCGCCGAGGTCATCAAGGCCGAAAGCGCGGCGGGCGACGCCTGGCGGCAGATGCCCCCGCTGGTGGCCACGTCCGATGCGGCGCCGCCCGAGAGCGCGCTGTTCGCATGGCTGAACACCAACAAGCGCAGCATCACCGTGCACGAGGGCGACGCAGACGATGGCGCATGGCTGGCGCAGCTTGCCCAGACCTGCGATGTGGTGCTGGACGCGCGCGCACTGACTGAGGGCGTCGCGGTGCTGTCGCGGCCGGTATGGCGGACCGCCGACGCGGCGGGCCACGTGCCGATCGAAATCGTCCTGACATGGTTTGGCGAGAACGGCCCTTACAGCGAGTATGCGGGCGCCGAATCGGTGTGTCGCGCGCTGGCCGGCGCGGTGCATGGCAGCGGCCCGGTCGAAGGGCCGCCGCACATGCCGCACGACGTGCAGACCGCGATTGCGGCTGGCCTCTCCGCGTTCTCCGCTGCGGTGGCGGCGCTGGCAGGGGCTGCGCATGGCAGCCGGCGCTACGTGCTCAGCGTGCACGAATGCGCGCTGAGCGTGGTCGAAATGGAAGCCGGCATGGTGCCCGACAAACGGCATCCGCTACGGCGGCTGGGCGTCAATCGGTTCTGCGGCACGCATCCCGCCGGCATCTATCAGGCCGCCGAAGGCTGGATCGGCATCTTCACGCACACGTTGCCGCAGTGGCAGGCGCTATGCGAAGCGATCGGACGTCCAGACCTGGCGAACGATCCACGTTACGCCAGCGGCCCCGATCGCATGGCACGCGCCGATGAAATCGACGCGCTACTGATCCCCGCGTTCCGGTCGCGCACGGCAGCGCAGTGGTTCGAACTGCTTGGCGGCATGAAGCATCCCACGGTCATCGTTCCAACCATGGACGAGTTGCTGCGCCAGGATGTGCATCGGCAACGCGGCGCGTTTGTTCCGGTGCAAGCTGGCGATTCAGTGTTCGAAGGGCCGGTGGTGCCGTTGCGTCTCGATGATGCGGGTCCGCTGCCAGGCGGGCGCGCGCCGTCGAAGGGCGAGCACGATCGGCTGTACCGCACGTCGGGCCTCGATCGCGTTCCCGCGCGGCGGCTGGCGCGTGCGTCAGACGATCGGGCGCCGCTGAAGGGCATGCGCGTGATCGATCTGACGATGGGTTGGGCGGGACCGCTTGCGTCACGCACGCTGGCCGATTTCGGCGCGGAAATCATCAAGGTGGAAAGCACCGCGTACCCGGACTGGTGGCGCGGCGCACATTTCACCGAGGAGTTCTATCGCGACAGGCTTTATGAAAAGAACTCGAATTTCCATCTGATGAACCGCAACAAGCTCGGCATCACGCTGGACCTGACGCAGCCCGAAGGCAAGGCGCTGCTGCTCGATCTGGTGGCGCATGCCGATGCGGTGATCGAGAACTACTCGGCAGAGGTGCTGCCGAAGCTCGGGCTCGACTACGAGGCGCTGCGCGCGCGCAACGCGCGGCTGGTCATGCTGTCGATGCCGGCGTTTGGGCTTGGCAATGCGTGGAGCAATACCCGCGCTTACGGCGGCACGCTGGAACAGGCCAGTGGCCTGCCGCTGTACACGGGACATCCGGATGGACCGCCGGCGATGACGTCGTATGCGTATGGCGACCCGGTTGGCGGCCTCAACGCGGGTGCGGCGATGCTGCTGGCGCTGTTCGAACAGCAGCGCACGGGCCGCGGCCGGCACGTCAACCTGTCGCAGGTGGAAGCCATGCTGCCGATGGCTGCACCGTTCATCATCGAACAATCGGTAACCGGCACAGTCGCGCCGCGGCAGGGCAATCGTCATCCCATGGCAGCGCCGCATGGCTGTTACCGCTGCGCTGGCGAGGACGAGTGGATCGCGCTAAGCGTGGGCGATGCGCAGTGGCCGGCATTGTGCGCGGTGATCGGCGGTGGCGCTCTGGCCGACGATCCGCAGCTCGCGCACGCGGCAGGCCGCCGGGTTGCGCAGGACCGCATTGACGCCGCCATCGCGCAGTGGTGCGGCACGCGCGATGCGGAGACGGCCATGCAGCAGTTGCAGGAGGCCGGTATCGCCGCGGGCGTGGTGCGGCCGATGTGGCAGGTGCTGCAGGACCGGCATCTGCGCGCGCGCGGCTTCTGGCGCGACGTCGAGCGAGCGCATGTCGGCGCGTATAGGGCCAGCACGGCGTGGTTTCGCATCGGCCAACAACCGATGCCGATGCGGCATGTTTCGCCCACGCTCGGCCAGCACACCGATGAGGTGCTGAGCCGTGTGCTGGGACTCGACGGCGAGCGGCTTGCCGATCTGGAGCGGCGCGGCGTCACAGGACAAACCGCCAGGCCGAAGCGCCAGAAAGCGACCGCATAGCGCAGAACCAAGCCCGCGCTGCGCGAATCCGCGCTCGGGCGAACCCCAAACAGGACGATCAGATCCTTCCAGGCAACACCAGAATACGGAGACAACATGAACCAGCAACGACGCAAAATTGGACTGGCACTGGCCGCAATGGCGGCCATTCCCGCCATACTGTCCAGCGCGGCCACGGCGCAGACGGCGCAATGGCCCGCCAAGCCGATCCGCATGATCGTGCCTTTTCCGGCGGGATCGTTCACTGACACCGTGGCACGCGTGCTGTCCGAACGTCTTACCAAAGCGCTCGGACAGCCGGTAGTGGTCGAGAACAAGGCGGGCGCCAACGGACTGATCGGCGTGACGGAAGCGGCCCGGTCCGCGCCGGACGGATACACGCTGCTGGTGACCAATTCCAGCAGCATCACGATCAATCCGCATATCTACAAAAAGGGCACCTACAAGGCCAAGGATTTTGCGCCGGTGACGCTGGTGCTGGAGGCGCCGTTCATTCTGGTGACGAATCCGGAATGGTCGCAGAAGAACGCGGTGGGGTCGGTCGGCGATCTGGTTCGCTTTGCCACGCAGAATCCGGGAAAGATCAGTTACGGCTCCGCCGGCCCCGGCAACATCGCGCATCTGAGTTTTGCAATGCTCAACAACCGCGCGAAGATCAACACCACTCATGTGCCGTACAAATCCGCGGCGCAGGCGGAAATGGCGGTGATCAGCGGTGAACTCGATACGGCGTTCGACACGTGGAGCGCGCTGCCGCAGATCAAGGGCGGCAAGCTCAAGCCGATTGCGGTCAGTTCGACGCGGCGCATGACGCAGTTGCCCGATGTGCCCACTGTGGAAGAGGCCGGTATCGCGCCATTCAACGCTACGTTCTGGATTGGCATGCTCGCGCCGGCCGGTACGCCGCCGCAGATTGTTCAGAAGCTCCACGCCGCTGCGCGCGGTGTGCTCGAAGACGCCAAGGCAAAGGGCGCGCTCAGCCAGCAGGGCGACGTCGTGATGGTCGATCCCGAGAATTTCGGCAAACGGATCGAAAAGGAAGAAGCAAGCTGGGCCGTGGTGATCCAGCGCGAAAACATCACGCTGGACTGATCGGCCGACGTGCCGACGCATAAAAGAACGGGCGGAAATTCCGCCCGTCTTTCTACGTGAAAATTGCCGCTTACCGACTGGCAATTTCCCTTCCTGGTCTGTCCGAGCGCGCGAAATATCCGGTAAATCCGTCTGCCCTCATTGCATTTTGTCGCGCTTCGCCACTGGCGTTTGGCTTGCGCTTCTGCCAAGATTGCGGCCCTTCATCGACCACGGCCCACGTTGCTGCAGTTCTATCATGGCTTCGCGCAAAGCTCACCACGCCACCGGATGGGCGGCCGCCTTCATCGCTGCCGCGGTCATCGCGCGACACGGCGCGGGAACATGGCATTGGGCGAGCGTGGCCGGCTTTGTCGCCGCGCTGCCGGGCGCCACCGCGCCAGACTGGATGGAAGTGGCATGGTGGTCGAAGTCCCGTCGGCTATGGATTACGCATCGCAGCTGGACACATTGGGGTGTCATCTGGATCGGCCTGTTGCTTTGGTCCTATCACGCGCTTGGCACGCATGCGCTCGCCGCACCGGCTTTTGGCTTTGCATGCGGCGGCGTCATGCATCTGCTGGCCGACTGGCCCAATCCGCTAGGTGTGCCTTGGATCGCACGCCGTCACTCGCTGAACTGGTGGAAGAGCGGACGGTGCGATTTGATCATTGTGGCCGCGGCCTGGCTCGGCGCTTTTGCCGTGTTCGATGACGTCTGGCTGCACCGCACGCATATCGTCGAATTTCTGCGCTATGTGACAGCACTGCCTTTCAAGGTGCTGGTTTCCTGAGCGAGCTTTTAACTGGCTAGACGCTGAAAGTCGCGCCCGCCACCAGAACTAGCGGTTCCTTGTAAAAGTTGCGAAGCGCAATTATATTGGTTGCGTAGCG
Organism: Cupriavidus pauculus; assembly: GCF_008801835.1. GTDB lineage: Bacteria > Pseudomonadota > Gammaproteobacteria > Burkholderiales > Burkholderiaceae > Cupriavidus > Cupriavidus pauculus. Next base: position 179,261 of record NZ_VZOW01000008.1, read on the forward strand.
CAACCAAATAGCAGCCAAACAAGCGAATAGATCGGAGCCCGCCCGCTATGGATTTTGTCGATACCCCCGCACAATCGCGCGAGCAAACCGTTCTGGAATTACGGGAGTTTTCGCGCAAACTGGTCCGTGAATTGGGTTTTATGCGCAGTACGCTGGCAAACAGCGACCTCGCGCCATCGGCAGTGCATGCCATTATCGAAATCGGCGCGACCCCGGGCATTCAGGCGCGCGACCTTGCCAATATCCTCCGGCTGGACAAGTCGAATACGAGCCGTCAGATCGCCAAGCTCGAAGCAGGCGGTCTGGTTACACGAAGAGCATCGGACCAGGACGGACGATCGTCCGAGCTGTATCTGACGGATGCGGGCCAGGACTTGCGACGACGCATCGACGCCTTTGCGACCGACCAGGTGTCTCATGCGTTGCGGCGGCTGGCGCCGGCAGATCAGCGCACCTTGGTCAGGTCGATGTCGCTTTACGCCGATGCGCTGGCGCTGGATAACAATGGTGAAGCGTCGCTTGACGCCCGCGCGGAAACGGGCCGCATCGTGGAGGGTTATCAGCCCGGTTGTATTGGCGACGTGGCAAGCCTGCATGCGCGCTTTTACGCAAAACACTGGGGCTTCGGCGTATTTTTCGAACACAAGGTAGCGACGGAGTTGGCGACGTTTGCGCAGTCTTTGCCCAATTCCGACTGCGCGCTCTGGCTCTATGTTGAAAACGGCAGGTTCTTGGCGTCGGTGGCCATCGATGGCGATGCCACGACCCGCGTTGGGCATTTACGCTGGTTTATCGTCGACGATTCACTGCGCGGCTCGGGCATCGGGCGCCGGCTGATTGAACGGGCAATGGCGTTTGTCGATGCGCGCTTCGACGAGACGTATTTGTGGACCTTTAAAGGTCTCGATGCCGCGCGACATTTATACGAATCGGTGGGCTTCCGCCTGGCTGAAGAAGCGCAAGGGCAGCAATGGGGCACGCCGGTGATCGAGCAACGATTCACGCGCGCGCGACCGCGGGCATGACGACGGAACCCTGCGACGCGCGGGCGTCACGCCGCGCGCATCGCAGGGGCCACAGCTACTGCCAAGGTGGCCGCTTATGCGGGTTCGCCAAGCAACTCGGTTTTGCGGGCTTCCAGTTGTGTGGCGATCTCGCGCAGATCGACCTTCGCCTTGATCACGGCGCCAAACAGTTCGCCTTCTTCCTCTTCCACATGGTGGCCGACGTATTCGGTCAACACCTTGTAGTTGGCGTCCAGCATGTCCGGCTCTCCGCCTTCAATCTTCGCAATCAGCTCCTTCGCGACGCCATGCTCGACCTTCGCTTCATCGAGCATGTCGTCGATCTTGGGGTCGTCTCAGAAAACGGAAAATAAAGCACGCTAAGGCATAGCCGAACCTGCCAAGCTTGCTCCACCCTGTAGTGACGCGATCAGCGGGCAGGAAACGTTCCCCCTTCGCGCATGGCAGGCGCAC